>NZ_QJRP01000028.1 GCF_003205295.1 Pseudomonas mosselii | reverse complement strand
ATCGAAGCACCTCCGATACTACCTGAAACATTCAACCTATTGATTAACAAAAGGTTTTCCGTTTCGACTACGTCGGAAGTGGGCGCATTATAAGGGGATCTGAAAGCCCGTCAACCGTTTATTTCATTAAAGTGAAATATCGGGGGAAAAGACCGCGTCAGGGCCACCAGGTGTTCGCCACAGCCCCTGCACCTATATAAACAGCCAAAAAACAAAGCGGGGCGGCCTGTCGGCCGCCCCGCTCTCTCATCCCTGCGCCTTACAGGCTGGGGAACGCAAACTGCGACGCCTCATGGCTGGCCCGCTGCGGCCAGCGCTGGGTGATCGCCTTGCGACGGGTATAGAAGCGCACTCCGTCCGGGCCATAGGCATGCAGGTCGCCGAACAACGAACGCTTCCAGCCACCGAAGCTGTGGTAGGCCACCGGCACCGGCAGCGGTACGTTGACGCCGACCATGCCCACTTCAATCTCGTCGCAGAACAGGCGCGCCGCCTCACCGTCACGGGTGAAGATGCAGGTCCCGTTGCCGTACTCGTGCTCGTTGATCAACTGCATGGCCTGTTCCAGGCTGTTCACCCGCACCACGCACAGAACCGGCCCGAAGATCTCTTCCTTGTAGATGCGCATCTCGGGGGTGACCTTGTCGAACAGGGTGCCGCCGACAAAATAGCCATCCTCGTTACCGGCCACACGGTAGCCACGGCCATCGACCACCAGCTTGGCGCCAGCGGCAACGCCGTCATCGATGTAACCCACCACCTTGTCACGCGCGGCGGCGGTAACCAGTGGCCCCATGTCCAGGCCGCAGGAAGTGCCGGCACCGATCTTCAGCGCCTTGATCTGCGGCTCCAGCTTGGCGATCAGCGCATCGGCCACCTGGTCGCCGACACACACCGCTACCGAAATGGCCATGCAACGTTCGCCACAGGAACCGTAGGCCGCGCCCATCAGCGCGCTGACGGCGTTGTCCAGGTCGGCGTCGGGCATCAGCACCGCATGGTTCTTCGCGCCGCCCAGGGCCTGGACGCGCTTGCCGCGCTTGGTGCCCTCGGCATAGATGTACTCGGCGATCGGGGTCGAACCGACAAAGCTCAGGGCCTTGACCTCTGGCGCCTCGATCAGCGCATCGACCGCTTCCTTGTCGCCATGCACGACGTTGAGGATGCCCTTCGGCAGGCCGGCTTCCAGCAGCAGCTGGGCGATGTACAGGGTCGAGCTCGGATCGCGCTCGGACGGTTTGAGGATGAAGGCGTTGCCGCAGGCGATGGCCAGCGGGTACATCCACAGCGGCACCATCGCCGGGAAGTTGAACGGGGTGATGCCGGCGACGATGCCCAGCGGCTGGAAGTCGGACCAGGCGTCGATGTTCGGGCCGACGTTGCGGCTGTACTCGCCCTTGAGCAGTTCAGGTGCTGCGCAGGCAAACTCGACGTTCTCGATGCCACGCTTGAGTTCGCCGGCGGCGTCCTCCACGGTCTTGCCGTGCTCCTCGCTGATCATCTGCGAGATCTTCGCCTCGTTCTGCTCAAGCAGCTGCTTGAAGCGGAACATCACCTGCGCGCGCTTGGCCGGTGGAGTGTTGCGCCAGGCCGGGAAGGCCGCCTTGGCCGAATCGATGGCCTGCTGGATGGTGGCGCGGCTGGCCAGCTCGACCTTGCGCACGGCCTGGCCGGTGGACGGGTTGAAAACATCGGCGGTGCGCTCGCCCTTGGTGACCAGCTCGCCGTGGATCAGGTGCTGAACAATGCTCATGCAGAACTCCAGATAAAGAAGGTGGAAGCGGGCGCGTGGTACTCACACGCCCGACATCGAATTCAGAAAAGTCAGTCGACCTTGTTCAGGGCTTCGCCCACCGCGTCGAACAGACGGTCCAGCTCCTGCGGCTGGGTGTTGAAGGTCGGCCCGAACTGCAGGGTGTCGCCACCGAAGCGCACATAGAAGCCGGCTTGCCACAGCTTCATGGCCGCCTCGTACGGGCGGACGATGGCGTCACCGTCGCGCGCTGCGATCTGGATGGCGCCGGCCAGGCCGTAGTTGCGGATGTCGACGACGTTCTTCGTCCCCTTCACGCCGTGCAGCAGCTTCTCGAAGTGCGGCGCCAGGTCGGCGGCGGACTGCACCAGGTTTTCCTTCTGCAGCAGGTCCAGCGCGGCGATACCGGCGGCGCAGGCGACCGGGTGCGCCGAGTAGGTGTAGCCGTGGGGGAATTCCACCGCATACTCGGGCGTCGGCTGGTTCATGAAGGTCTGGTAGATCTCGCTGGTGGCGATCACCGCGCCCATCGGGATGGCGCCGTTGGTGACCTGCTTTGCGATGCACATCAGGTCCGGGATGACGCCGAAGGCTTCGGCGCCGGTCATCGCGCCCATGCGGCCAAAGCCGGTGATGACTTCGTCGAAGATCAGCAGGATGTTGTGCTGCGTGCAGATCTCACGCAGGCGCTTCAAGTAACCCTTCGGCGGTGGCAGCACGCCGGCGGAACCGGCCAGTGGCTCGACGATCACTGCGGCGATGTTCGAGGCATCGTGCAGTTCGATCAGTTTGAGCATCTCGTCGGCCAGGGCGATACCGCCCTCCTCCGGCATGCCCTTGCTGAAGGCGTTGACCGGCAGCACGGTATGAGGCAGGTGGTCGACGTCCAGCAGCTGGCCGAACATCTTGCGGTTGCCGTTGACACCGCCCAGGCTGGTGCCGGCGATGTTCACACCGTGGTAACCACGGGCACGGCCGATGATCTTGGTCTTGGTGGCCTGGCCTTTCAGGCGCCAGTAGGCACGGACCATCTTCAGCGCGGTGTCGGCGCATTCGGAGCCGGAGTTGGTGTAGAACACGTGGTTCAGGTCACCTGGCACCAGGTTGGCAATTTTCTCGGCCAACTGGAACGACAGCGGGTGGCCGAACTGGAAGGCCGGGGAGTAGTCGAGCGTGGCCACCTGGCGGGCCACCGCTTCGCTGATTTCCTTGCGGGTATGACCGGCGCCGCAGGTCCACAGCCCCGACAAAGCGTCGAAGATCTTGCGGCCCTTGTCATCGACCAGGTAGTTGCCTTCAGCTGCCACGATCAGGCGCGGGTCGCGCTGGAAGTTGCGGTTGGCGGTGTAGGGCATCCAGTGGGCGTCCAGCTTGAGCTGGCTGGCCAGACCGGCCTGGGCGGTTTCGGGCATGTTCATCGGGCGATTCCTCGGAAGACGATTAGGCAACGATGGGTGTTGTTGCAGCTAAATTGTCACGGCGATAAAGTTCGAAAAACCCAGCATTTCTAACCTTCAGTCAGCGGATAACTAAACTAATGAGCCGGCGCCCCGATCCCCTCGCCCAGGTCAGTGATTTCGATATTCGGTTGCTGAAGATCTACCGCAGCGTGGTCGAATGCGGCGGCTTCTCCGCGGCGGAGAACGTGCTGGGCATTGGCCGCTCGGCGATCAGCCAGCAGATGAACGACCTCGAGCAACGCCTGGGCCTGCGCCTCTGCCAACGTGGCCGTGCCGGTTTTTCGCTGACCGAGGAAGGCCGTGAGGTCTACCACTCGGCCTTGCAGTTGCTCAGCGCCCTGGAAACCTTCCGTACCGAAGTGAACGGCCTGCACCAACACCTGCGTGGCGAGCTGAACATCGGCCTGACCGACAACCTGGTGACCCTGCCGCACATGCGCATCACCCATGCCCTGGCCGAACTGAAGGACCGCGGCCCGGATGTGCGCATCCAGATCCGCATGATCGCGCCGAGCCAGGTCGAGCAGGGCGTGCTCGACGGCAGCCTGCATGTCGGCGTGGTGCCGCAGACCAGCCCACTTTCCGGGCTCGAGTACCAGCCGCTGTACAGCGAGCGCTCGCTGCTCTACTGCGCAGTCGGCCACCCGCTGTTCTATGCCGATGATCAGCAGATCGACGACGACCGTCTCAATGGTCAGGATGCGATAGCCCCGACCTTCCGCCTGCCGGCCGACATCCAGGCCCATTACCAGGCCCTGCACTGCACCGCCAGCGCCTCGGACCGCGAAGGCATGGCCTTTCTCATCCTGACCGGACGCTACATCGGCTATCTGCCCGACCATTACGCGATGTTCTGGGTGCAGCAAGGCCGCCTGCGCGCACTCAAGCCCGCCCAGCGCTTCTATGACCTGAGCCTGAGCTGGGTGACGCGCAAGGGTCGCCGGCCGAACCTGGTGCTGGAAAGCTTCCTCGAGAGTCTGGCTGCGACACGTTGATACGCATCTCTACCGCTAATGCTTGTCACTTCGGCGCAGGCAGGTAATCTGTCGGACATCCGTAACGACCCGCCCGGAATCGTCCATGACCCTAGAAGTCCCTGCGCATCGCTCTCCCGCCTCGGGCAAGCCCGCCGGCCGCATTCGCCAGAAGAACGAACAGGCCATCATCCAGGCAGCCGAAGACGAGTTCGCCCGCCACGGCTACAAGGGCACGAGCATGAACACCATCGCGCTCAAGGCCGGGTTGCCCAAGGCCAACCTGCACTACTACTTCACCAACAAGCTGGGCCTGTACATCGCGGTGCTGAGCAACATCATCGAGCTGTGGGACAGCACCTTCAACGCCCTGAGCGTGGAGGACGACCCGGCGGAGGCGCTCAGCCAGTACATCCGCACCAAGATGGAGTTCTCCCGGCGCAACCCGCAGGCCTCGAGGATCTTCGCCATGGAAGTGATCAGCGGCGGCGAATGCCTGAGCGAGTACTTCAGCGCCGACTACCGCGAATGGTTCCGCGGTCGCGCCGCAGTGTTCCAGGCCTGGATGGACGCCGGCAAGATGGACCGGGTAGACCCTGTGCACCTGATCTTCCTCCTCTGGGGCAGCACCCAGCACTACGCCGACTTCGCCACCCAGATCTGCCAGGTGACCGGCCGCAGCCGGCTGACCAAGCAGGACATGGAAGACGCCAGCAGCAACCTTATCCACATCATTCTCAAAGGCTGCGGCATCAGCACGCCCGCCTGACCCGGACTTATGCCATCTACCCTGCTAGAGCTCTGCGAGTTCCGCGAAGAAATCCGCAAGAGCCGCTTCATCACCCTCGCCGGCCCGATCAGCAACCCGGCCGAGGCCATGGCCTTCATCGAACGCCACAGCGACCTGGCGGCCACTCACAATTGCTGGGCCTGGAAGCTCGGCGGCCAATACCGCAGCAGCGACGACGGCGAGCCTGGCGGCACGGCGGGACGCCCGATCCTTGCCGCCATCGAGGCCCAGGATTGCGACCAGGTGGTGGTCCTGGTGATCCGCTGGTACGGCGGCATCCAGCTGGGCACCGGCGGCCTGGCCCGGGCCTATGGCGGCGGCGCCAACAAGTGCCTGCAGCAGGCGCCCAAGCGCTTGCTGGTACAGCGAAGCGAGTTCGCCTGCAGTTGCACCTTCAGCGAACTGGCGCTGGTCAAGCTGCGCCTGGGCGAAGTCGACGGCCTGGTGCTGGAAGAGCAGTTCACCGCCAACGGCGTCGACCTGCGCATCGCCCTGGGTGACAGCCACCTCGAGGTGCTGCAGCAGCAGCTCGCCGACCTGAGCCGCGGGCGCATCCTGCTGGAGCGGGCCTGAGCGTTGCCCACAACTGCTGTGGGCCTGCCTGTGGATAAGCTTGGGGCATTCCGCTGCAAGCCTTGTACGGCAAGGCCTACAGCGTATTGAGCATATTTTGATCACATTTGTGTGACATAGACCCAAGTCACTGAAAGCCCGCGAGTTATCCCCAGTCATCAGCGCCTGCCTTCCCTGAAACGGGCATTTTCAGACCGCCGCGCTTGCACACAATTACTGTGGAGCAGCCTGTGGATAACCCGTGAACCACCCCCGCCAGGCCCCGGTCCCATCGGCCTTTCAGACCATCGAACATTTTTTGACCAGCAGCGACAGGGCAACCGGCCGGCACCTGGTTTATGCTCGTCACCCAGGCCCTCCCCTGTGGAGGGCAACCGCCACGTTGTTGCGCGACGAGCGAACCTGTGCACAACACCGCTCGCCTCGCCCTTGATATGGAGTATCGTTATGACCGCTAACAAGACCGCCCTCATCATCGGCGCCTCCCGAGGCCTCGGCCTGGGCCTGGTGCAACGCCTGCGCGAAGATGGCTGGAATGTCGTCGCCACCGTGCGCGACCCGCAACAGCCAGGTGCGCTGGGCGAAGTCTGCGGGGTGCGCATCGAGCGCCTGGAGATGAACGACACGGCCCAGCTCGACGGGCTCAAGCAGCGCCTGCACGGTGAAGTATTCGATCTGGTATTCGTCAACGCCGGGGTGATGGGCCCGCTGCCGCAGGACCTGGAAAGCGTGCAGGTGCAGCAGATCGGCGACTTGTTCATGACCAACGCCGTGGCGCCGATCCGTGTGGCCCGACGCTTGGCCGGCCAGGTGCGCGAAGGCAGCGGCGTGCTGGCGTTCATGAGCTCGATCCTGGGCAGCGTGACCATCCCCGACGGTGGCGAAGTCTGCCTGTACAAGGCCAGCAAGGCCGCGCTCAACTCGATGATCAACAGCTTCGTGGTCGAGCTGCAGCGCCCCGACCTGGCCGTATTGGCCATGCACCCGGGCTGGGTGAAGACCGACATGGGCGGCGAGAACGCCGAGATCGACGTGCTCACCAGCACCCGCGGCATGCTCGAGCAGGTCAAGGCCCAGAGCGGCAACGGCGGCCTGCGCTTCATCAACTACAAGGGCGAGGCGCTCACCTGGTAAACCCGGGCAATACCGGCCTGGGTGGGCGCATTGCCCGGCCAGGCCCTGTAGAATGGCGGCCAACCGTACCTGATCGAGATTGCACACATGTATGAATGGCTGAACGCCCTGCCCAAGGCGGAACTGCACATGCACCTGGAGGGCTCGCTGGAGCCCGAACTGCTGTTCGCCCTGGCCGAACGCAACAAGATTGCCTTGCCCTGGGCGGACGTCGAGACCCTGCGCAGCGCCTATGCCTTCAACAACCTGCAAGAGTTTCTCGACCTCTACTACCAGGGCGCCGATGTCCTGCGCACCGAGCAGGACTTCTATGACCTGACCTGGGCCTACCTGCAGCGTTGCAAGGCGCAGAACGTCATCCACACCGAGCCGTTCTTCGACCCGCAGACCCACACCGACCGGGGCATCCCGTTCGAGGTGGTGCTCGATGGCATCAACCGGGCCTTGAAGGATGGCCGCGAGCAGCTTGGCATCAGCAGCGGCCTGATCCTCAGCTTCCTGCGCCACCTGAGCGAAGACGAAGCGCACAAGACCCTGGACCAGGCCCTGCCATTTCGCGACGCCTTCGTCGCCGTGGGCCTGGACAGCTCGGAGCAAGGCCATCCGCCGAGCAAGTTCCAGCGCGTCTTCGACCGCGCCCGCAGCGAAGGTTTCCTGACCGTGGCCCATGCCGGCGAGGAAGGACCGCCCGAATACATCTGGGAAGCCCTCGACCTGCTGAAGATCCAGCGGATCGACCACGGCGTGCGCGCCATCGAGGACGAGCGCCTGATGCAGCGCATCATCGACGAGCAGATCCCGCTGACCGTCTGCCCGCTGTCCAACACCAAGCTGTGTGTGTTCGAACACATGGGCCAGCACAACATTCTCGACATGCTCGAGCGTGGGGTGAAGGTCACGGTCAACTCCGATGATCCGGCCTACTTCGGTGGCTACGTCACCGAGAACTTCCATGCCCTGCACCAGCACCTGGGCATGACCCAGGACCAGGCACGCCGCCTGGCGCAGAACAGCCTGGATGCGCGGCTGGTCCGCTAGCCGGCCTGTCGGGCCGGGAGGCAGGCGATCGCGTTGATCTGCTGCTGGCCGAGCGGTGTGAGCTGCACCGCCCGGCTGCCCTCCTGCTCACGCACCCAGCCCGACTGGGTGAACAGCCGAAGCAAGGCCTTGCCCAGGCAGCCGCCCAGGTGCGGGCCCTGGTCGTTCCATTTGCTGCAGTGACAGATCACGCAGCCGCGCCGGTCGCCGGCGGCCAGCGCGTCGATGAACACCCCCAGTGCCTGCAAGTGCTCCTTACCCTCCTGGCTCACCGACAGGTACTGCTCGCTCCCTTCCAGCCAGCCGGCCACATGCAGGCGCTGGAGCAGTGCGGCGGCCACTTCGCCGCCCAGATGGTCGCCACACAGGCGCGCCTTGCGCATCGACAGGGGTATCTGCAGCGTCGTGCCCTGCTCTGCAGGTGAACGGGTCACCAGTTGAACGCTGGCCAGCGCCTCCACCGCGGTGCCGACCTCCGGCGTCGCCAGGCGGAAGAAGCGCTTGCGCCCGCGCGCCTCGTGCCTGAGCAGCCCGGCACTGGACAACAACGATAGGTGCGCGCAGGCCGACGAGGTGCTCAACCCGATGAGTACGGCAAGCTCGTCCGCCGCACGCGGGGTGCCATCGATCAACGCCCACAACATGGCGCTGCGCTTGGGATCGGCCATCAGGCTGGCGACCTGACTGATGCTGCGGACTGCGTTCATGAACCTGAAGCTCCCTGATGAATCCCGCCTGCTGGCGAACGCCGCAGATGCCCTGCCTCCGGTTTGGGCAAGCGCGGGATGGTTCGTGTGCCGGAGGGTGGGCACCAGCCCTGGGAAACGCTCACCCGGCGCTGATGCCGGAGGCAGTATAAGCCGCTGGAGGGTGCTCGCCTTGAGGGAGGCATGCCCCGGATGGGTCGGGATTTGCCTCCTAAAAAACGTTCTGAAAGATGCGTCTGTCAGAGCGAAAGACGGCTGATTCTGCCCATCCCCCGTACTACCGTGGCTGTAGCGGGAGCGCGGCTGACAGCTGCTATCAGGGGGCTCGATATGTCCGACGAGGAGGGGGAAAATTTCCACCTTGCAAAACAGAAGGTCTCCCTACTTCAGACCGTCATGACCGTCAGTCAGGGTACTGATCCTGGTCATGGCGCAGGCAGGGCCCAGCGCTACACTAGATCCACTCCCGCTCACTGGAGGTGGATCGCGATGAAGATTGTCGTCAGTGCGTCGAACCGGAATCCCGCCTGCCCTTGGCAGGTCCAGCTCGACCAGCATGTGGTGAGTTTCCGTAGCGAAGCCGAGGCGCGGTCGTTCGTCGCCCTGCTCGAGGCGCGTCTCAACGCGCCCCACCCGCTCACGCAGGCCGGCTGGCCTGCAGGCGCCGGGTCAGCATTGCGACACTGACCACCAGCGCGCCGCACAGGCTGATCACCAGCGCCATGGGCACCGCGCTGCCGTCGTGCAGCACCCCGACCAGCGCCGCCGCGCCCGCCGCGACGCTGAACTGCAGGCAGCCCATCAAGGCCGAGGCACTGCCCGCCCGCGTTCCTTGCCCGCTCATGGCGCAGGCCGAGGCGTTGGGGATGATGCAGCCGAGGCTGGCTATGCACACGAACAGCGGCACCAGTAATGGCCAGAGCTGTTGCGGGCGCAACGCCGCGACCACCAGCAGCGCCAGCGCCGCCACCAGGTACAACCACACCGCTCGCGCCAGCAGGAACGCCGGACCGCGCTTGGCCAGCAGCCGCGCGTTGACCTGGGCCATCAGGATGAAGCCGGCGGCGTTGGTGCCGAACAGCCAGCCGTAGTGCTCGGGCGGCACGCCGTAGAGTTTGATGAATACGAACGGCGAACCGGCGATGTAGGCGAACATCCCGGCGATGGCGATACCGCCGGTCAGCGCATGGCCGACGAACACCCGGTCGCCGAACAGGCTCAGGTACTGGCGCAGCGCGCCCGACAGCGGCTGGCGTGGAATATGGGCCGGCAGGCTCTCCGGAAGACCCAGGCCGACGGCCACCAGGCACGCCGCGCTGAACAGGCCAAGGGCCAGGAAGATCGACTGCCAGCCGGCCACGTTGACCAGCACGCCACCGAGCATCGGTGCGAGGATCGGCGCCAGGCCCATCACTAGCATCAGCTGCGAGAACACCTTGGCCGAGGCCACCGCGTCGCACTTGTCGCTGACGATCGCCCGCGACAACACCATCCCCGCGCAGCCACCCAGGGCCTGGACGAAACGCGCCAGGATCAGGCTGTCGAGATTGGGGGCGTAGGCGCAGGCCAGCGACGCCACGGTGAACAGGCCGACCCCGAACAGCAGCGGCAGGCGCCGGCCGAAACGGTCGGCCACCGGCCCGTAGGCGAGCTGGCCCAGGGACAGGCCGAGGAAGTAGGCGGCCAGGGTGGCCTGCACATGCTTTTCGTCGGTGCCGAAGGCATGCGCCATGGCCGGGAAGGCCGGCAGATAGAAGTCGATCGCCAGAGGCCCGAACGCACTGAGGGCGCCGAGAATCAGCAAGGTTCGCAGGTTCATGGAGAATCCATAGCAGGCTAAGCAAGTCCGCTAGTCTACCTGCACTGGATCAGTGGGCGTTGAAAACCTTTGTAATAATTGATCCTGGGTGTCCTGTAGGAAAACAGTCGGCGAACAGGAATACAGCAGAATCGGCGTGGGAGCGGGCTTGCCCCGCGATGAGGCCAACCAGGCCAGCATCATTGCCTGTCCTGGCGCAATCGCGGGGCAAGCCCGCTCCCACGGTAGCTTGGCCGATCAGGCCACCTCGGCCTGATACCCCTCTTCACGAATCGCCGCCAGGATCTGATCCGTCGCCAGGGCACTTTCCACCCGCACCTGGCGCGCCGCCAGGTCCACTTCCACCCGCGCCGCCGCATCCTGCTCCTGCACCGCCCGGGTCACGCCCTTCACGCAATGGCCACAGGTCATGCCTTGCACATTGAACACTTGCATCGAGGTTGCCTCCTTGTGGGTTTTGCCCAGTCTCAGCCTTGCCATCGGGGCAAGGTCAAGTTCCGAGGAAAACGGCCGGGCTGGAAATCCGCGCGCGGCTCGGCCAAGCTGCGCCTTTGACGATTTTGGCAAGCAGGAGATTTTTCATGATCAGGGCAGCATTGGGCCTCGTCGGATTGCTGGGCGCGCTAGCCGTCGTGCCACCGGCCAGCGCCGAGGGCAATTCGGACTACAGCGTGCTGATCATTTCCCGGGAACGCCTGGAAGTGGCCACCAGCTGCGAGATCGGCATCTATCTCAACGACCAGTTGTCCGGCCGCCTGTTCCAGGAGCAGGCGACCTCGTTCAACCTGCCGCCGGGCCCCGTCGATGTGCGCCTGCGTCTGCTGCCCGGGCAGGTACCCGGCTGCGCAGCCGGCATCGAGGACCAACGCAGCACGCGCCTGACCCTGCAGGCGGGCCAGATCAACAAATACCGGATTGCCATGGGGCAAAATGGCCTGGTGCTCAAGAGAGCCGGCCTGGGCTATTGACCTTGCCCGCATGGCAAGGTTGATGCTGGAGGCCTGTCCACGGAGGAGAGAGCCATGCCCGCATCCACCACCTTCGACCTGCCGATCGGCGGCATGACCTGCGCCAGCTGCGCAGGTCGGGTCGAACGCGCCCTGCGCAAGGTCACCGGTACCGAACACGTCAGCGTCAACCTCGCCACCGAGCAGGCCCGGGTCCAGGCCCCGGCAGACAGCCTGCCAGCGCTGGTCGACGCGGTGCGCGACGCCGGCTACAGCGTCCCCACCCGCATCCTCGAACTGCAGATCGGCGGCATGACCTGCGCCAGCTGCGCCGGCCGGGTCGAGCGCGCCCTCGGCAAGCTGCCGGGGGTCGAGCAGGTCAGCGTCAACCTGGCCAGCGAACGCGCCCACCTCGAAGTGCTCGAGGGCGTCGACGACGGCGCGCTGATCGCCGCGGTCGAGAAGGCCGGCTACAGCGCCACCCTGCCGCGTACTCCCCACGATGACCAGGCCCAGGCCCGACGCCGCCTGCGCAACGAACGCCTGGCGGTCGGCGCCGCCCTGCTGCTGGCCCTGCCACTGGTGCTGCCGATGCTGGTGCAGCCCTTCGGCCTGCACTGGATGCTGCCGGCCTGGGCGCAGTTCCTGCTGGCCACACCGGTGCAGTTCATCCTTGGCGCGCGCTTCTATGTCGCTGCCTGGAAGGCCGTGCGCGCCGGTGCCGGCAACATGGACCTGCTGGTCGCCCTGGGCACCAGCGCCGGCTACGGCCTGAGCCTGTACCAATGGGCCAATGCCCACGCTGGCATGGAGCCGCACCTGTACTTCGAAGCCTCGGCGGTGGTGATCGCCCTGGTGCTGCTGGGCAAGTACCTGGAAAGCCGCGCCAAGCGCCAGACCGCCAGCGCCATCCGGGCACTGGAAGCCCTGCGCCCGGAACGCGCCGTGCGGGTGATCGACGGGCGTGAGGAAGACGTTGCCATCAGCCAACTGCGCCTCGACGATGTTGTGCTGGTCAAGCCCGGCGAGCGCTTCCCGGTCGATGGCCAGGTGCTCGAAGGCAGCAGCCATGCCGATGAGGCCCTGATCAGTGGCGAAAGCCTGCCGGTGCCCAAGCAGCCCGGCGACGCGGTAACCGGTGGCGCCATCAACGGCGAGGGCCGCCTGCTGGTGAAGACCCTGGCGCTGGGCACCGAGACCGTGCTCGCCCGCATCATCCGCCTGGTCGAGGACGCCCAGGCGGCCAAGGCGCCAATCCAGAAGCTGGTCGACCGGGTCAGCCAGGTGTTCGTCCCCGCGGTACTGGTGCTGGCCCTGATCACCCTGGTCGGCTGGTGGCTGGCCGGCGCACCGCTGGAAACAGCGCTGATCAACGCCGTCGCCGTGCTGGTGATCGCCTGCCCCTGCGCCCTGGGCCTGGCCACGCCCGCCGCGATCATGGCCGGCACCGGCGTCGCCGCCCGCCACGGCATCCTGATCAAGGACGCCGAAGCGCTGGAGCGCGCCCATGCAGTCAACCGCGTGGTGTTCGACAAGACCGGCACCCTCACCTCCGGCAGCCCGCGCATCGTCCACCAACAGGCCAGCAGTGGCGATGACAACGAACTGCTGCGCCTGGCCGGCGCCCTGCAACGCGGCAGCGAGCACCCGTTGGCCAAGGCGGTGCTCGACGCCTGCGCCGAACGCCATCTTGATGTACCACAAGTGGCCGACAGCCAGTCCCTCACCGGCCGTGGCATCGCCGGCCAGGTGGACGGCCGCGAGCTGGCCCTGGGCAACCGCCGCTTGCTCGACGAGAGCCGACTGGTGCCGGGCGAGCTGGCTGCCAGCGCCCAGGCCTGGGAGGCCGAGGGCCGTACCTTGTCCTGGCTGATCGAACTCGGCAACCAACCCCGCGTGCTGGGCCTGTTCGCCTTTGGCGACAGCCTCAAGCCCGGCGCCGACCAGGCCATCGCCGCCTTGCATGCGCGCCACATCAGCAGCCACCTGCTGACCGGCGACAACCGCGGCAGCGCCAAGGTGGTTGCCGAGGCCCTCGGCATCGACGACGTGCACGCCGAAGTGCTGCCGGCGGACAAGGCCGCCACCGTGGCCGCGCTCAAGCAGCAGGGCGTGGTGGCCATGGTCGGCGACGGCATCAACGATGCCCCGGCGCTGGCGGCCGCCGACATCGGCATTGCCATGGGCGGCGGCACCGACGTGGCCATGCAGGCGGCCGGCATCACCCTGATGCGCGGCGATCCGCGCCTGGTGCCCGCCGCCCTGGAGATCAGCCGCAAGACCTACGCGAAGATCCGCCAGAACCTGTTCTGGGCATTCATCTACAACCTGATCGGCATCCCCCTGGCCGCGCTGGGCTACCTCAACCCGGTGCTGGCCGGTGCCGCCATGGCGCTGTCCAGTGTCAGCGTGGTGAGCAACGCCCTGTGGCTGAAGACCTGGAAACCCACCGCCATCGACCAGGAGGCCCCATGAATATCGGCCAGGCCGCCCGCCGCAGCGGGCTCAGCGCCAAGATGATCCGCTACTACGAGTCCATCGGCCTGCTGCGCCCCGCCACGCGCAGCGAAAGCGGCTACCGGCTGTACCAGCAGGAGGACCTGCACAGCCTGGCATTCATCAAGCGCTCGCGCGACCTGGGCTTTTCCCTGGAGGAAGTCGCCAGGCTGCTGACCCTGTGGCAGGACCGCCAGCGCGCCAGCGCCGACGTGAAGGCCCTGGCCATGCAGCATATCGAGGCGCTTAACAAGCGCATCGAGGAACTGGTGAGCCTGCGCGACACCCTCGGCGAGCTGGTGGCCCACTGCCAGGGCGATGACCGGCCGGACTGTCCGATTCTCAAGGACCTGGCCAATGGCAGCGGATGCTGCCATTGAACGCCTTCGGCGCCCCAGCTACAGGCGCAGCTCCCCCGGGGTCGCGCCGAACAGTTGGCGGAACGCGGCGATATAGGCCGAGGTCGAGTCATAGCCGCAGCCCAGCGCGGCCTGGGTGACGCTCTCCCCGGCCTCCAGCAGCGCCAGCGACGACAGCAGGCGCATGCGCTGGCGCCAGTTGCGAAAGCTCAGCCCCGTCTCGCGCTGGAACAGGCGCATCAGGGTCTTTTCCGACACCTCGAGTTGCACCGCCCACTGCTGCAGGGTCTGGGTTTGGTCGGGTGCGGCGATCAGCCCATTGCACAATGCCAGCAGCCCCGGATGGCGCGGCAACGGCAGCGAGAAGCCCACCTGCGGCAGGGTACGCAGCTGGTCCAGCAGCACCGACACCAGCCGCGCCTCGGCACTGTCGCCCTCCGGGTAGTTCACCGCGAAGGTGCAGAACTGCTTGATCAGCTCCCGCGCCAGCGGCGTGACTTCCAATACCCGGCATTCGCCCAGCGCCCAGGGGCAGGCGTCGCGGCGCACGTACAGGCTGCGCATCTCGGCCTGCATCGAGGTCAGCACTTCGTGCTCGGTGCCGGCCGGGATCCACACACCCCACTGCGGCGGGGCGAAATAGCTGCCGTCGCTGGTGTAGACGCCGAGCACGCCACTGATGGCATAGGAGAACTGCACCCAGTCATGCTGGTGACGGGTGGTCCAGGACCCGGCTCCCAGGCTCTCGGCACGGGCGTAGAGCGGCCTGGGCAGGTGGTCCAGGGCAGGGATGGGACGCGGTCCGGTGATCGACATGCTAAGGCCTGGTGTCTCGGGTCGGACAAGGGTACCAGCCATCGCAGGCTAACGTTCGACGATCGCCGTCACCCCCTGCCCGCCCGCCGCGCAGATCGAGATCAGGCCACGCCCCTTGCCACGCTCGCTGAGCAGCTTGGCCATGTTCGCCAGTATCCGCCCTCCCGTCGCCGCGAACGGATGCCCCGCGGCCAGCGAGCTGCCCTTCACGTTCAGCCTGGCGCGATCGATCGCCCCCAATGGCCCTTCGAGCCCCAGGCGCGTGCGGCAGTAGTCCGCATCCTCCCAGGCCTTGAGGGTGCACAGCACCTGGGCGGCGAAGGCTTCGTGGATCTCGTAGAAGTCGAAATCCTGCAAGGTCAGGCCATTGCGCGCCAGCAGCCGCGGCACCGCATACACCGGCGCCATCAGCAGGCCCTCCTGGCCGTGGACGAAATCGACCGCCGCCGCCTCGCCGTCCACCAGGTAGGCCTGCACCTTCAGCCCCTGTGCCTCGGCCCAGGCTTCGCTGCCGAGCAGCACCAGCGAGGCGCCATCGGTCAGCGGCGTGGAGTTGCCCGGCGTGAGCGTGCCCAGGCCACTGCGCTCGAACACCGGCTTTAGCTTGGCCAACTGCTCCAGGGTCAGGTCGGCGCGCAAGTTGTTGTCCCGGGTCAGGCCAAGGTAGGGCGTGAGCAGGTCGTCGTGCCAGCCTTCACGGTAGGACGCCGCCAGGTGCTGATGGCTGAGCAGGGCCAGTTCATCCTGCTCCTCACGGCCGATCTGCCAGGTCTGCGCCATGCGCTCGCAATGCTCGCCCATCGACAGCCCCGTGCGTGGCTCGCCATTGCGCGGCAACTCGGGCTTGAGCAGGCCCGGGCGCAGTTTCAAAAAGGGCTTGAGACGCTCGCCGAGGCTCTTGCCGCGGTTGGCCTGCAGCAGGATCTGCCGCAGCCCTTCGCTCACCGCAATGGGCGCGTCCGAGGTGGTGTCGACGCCCCCAGCGATGCCACTGTCGATCTGCCCCAGGGCGATCTTGTTGGCCACCAGCAACGCCGCTTCCAGGCCGGTGCCGCAGGCCTGCTGGATGTCGTAGGCCGGGGTCTGCGGCGACAACCTCGAGCCGAGCACGCACTCGCGGGTCAGGTTCATGTCACGCGAATGCTTGAGCACCGCGCCCGCCGCCACCTCACCCAGGCGCAGGCCGTGCAGCCGGTAACGCTCCACCAGGCCCTCGAGGGCCGCCGTGAGCATCGCCTGGTTGCTGGCCTTGGCGTAGGCGCCGTTGGAGCGGGCGAAGGGAATCCGGTTGCCCCCCAGGATCGCGACCCGGCGAATTGACTGCATGCGTGTTCCTCCTGAAACAATTTGATCCTTAAGCCTAGGTTCTTTTCGCGCATTCGAACGACCCTGCCACAAACTTGGTCCACACTTGCATGCTTGCCTTCAGGGAGAACCGTACATGAGCGACCGCTATCTGGGCTTTGCCAACTCCACCCTCGGACGAAAACTGGTCGACGCCCTCGGCCTGCCCCGCCCGGTGCCGCTGGAGCGCTGGCAGGCCGGACGCCTGCGCCCCATCGAGGGCGCGCTGGTGCTGGGCGGCGGGCCGCTGGCACGCCAGGTGGCGGCGATCGCCCCGCGTCTGACGGCCGACTGCTACGGCTTCGGCAGCGAAGCGCTCGAGGCCCCCGCCTGGGTCGCGGGTCTCGGGCCGAAGCTCAAGGCGGTGGTGTTCGATGCCAGTCACCTGTCCGACAGCGATGCCCTCAAGCAGTTGCGCGAATTTTTCCAACCCCTGCTGCGCAGCCTGGCCTCCAGCGCCCACGTGGTGATCCTGGGGCGTGCGCCAGAAGCCGTGGTCGATGCGCAGGCCAGCGTCGCCCAGCGGGCCCTTGAAGGCTTCAGCCGCTCGCTGGCCAAGGAACTGCGTAATGGCGCCACGGCCAACCTGCTGTATGTCGCCGAAGGCGCCGAAAGCCAGCTCGAGGGCGCGCTGCGGTTCTTCCTTTCGCCCAAGAGCGCGTTCGTTTCCGGCCAGGTCCTGCGCCTGGCGCCCTGCGCCGCCCAGGTGCAGGACTGGACCCGGCCGCTGGCCGGCCGTCACGCGCTGGTCACCGGCGCCGCCCGGGGCATCGGCGCGGCGATTGCCGAAACCCTGGCCCGGGACGGCGCCGAGGTGACACTGCTCGACGTGCCCCAGGCCCAGCGCGACCTCGACGCCCTCGCCGCACGCCTGGGCGGCCGCGCCCTGGCGCTGGACATCTGCGCCGCCGATGCCGCCGCGCAACTGCTCGAAGCCCTGCCCCAAGGCCTGGATATCGTCGTGCACAACGCCGGCATCACCCGCGACAAGACCCTCGCCAACATGACCCCGGAGTACTGGGACGCGGTGCTGGCCGTCAACCTCAAGGCGCCCCAGGTGCTGACCGAGGCGCTGTTCGAGGGCGGCAAGCTGCACAGGGATGCGCGCATTACCCTGCTCGCTTCGGTCAGCGGCATCGCCGGCAACCGCGGCCAGTCGAACTACGCGGCCAGCAAGGCCGGGCTGATCGGCTTCGCCCAGGCCTGGGGGCCACGCCTGGCCGAGCAGGGCGCCAGCATCAACGCCGTGGCGCCGGGCTTCATCGAGACCCACATGACCGCGGCCATGCCCATGGGCCTGCGCGAAGCCGGTCGGCGCCTGAGTTCGCTGGGCCAGGGCGGCTTGCCGCAGGACGTCGCCGAAGCCATCGCCTGGCTCAGCCAGCCGGGCTCGGGCACGGTCAATGGCCAGGCCCTGCGGGTCTGCGGCCAGGCCTTGATGGGAGCCTGACCATGACCCGACCCTGGCACGACCTGCACAGCCCCGACTCGCGGCCGAACCTGTACCTGCGCGCCCTCGGCAAACGCAAGATCCGTGGCAGCCAGCTGCCGGATCAGGGCCTGCGCTGCCTGTTGCGGGTCGACCCCGCCAACCTGGCGGCCTATCGCCGGCTCTGCCACTTCGCCGACGACGGCCGCCTGCCGGGTACCTACCCGCACATCATGGCCTTCAGCTTGCAACTGCAGTTGCTCACCGCCGAGGCATTTCCCTTCCCGCTGCTGGGGCTGGTGCACCTGCACAACAGCCTGCAGGTGCTGCGCCCCCTGGGCGGCATCGACGGGCTGCGCTTCGCGGTGTATGCCGACAACCTGCAACCTCATGAAAAGGGCGGCACCTTCGACCTGGTGACCGAGGCCGAGGACGGCCTTGGCCTGCTCTGGCGCGAGACCAGCCGCATGCTGGTGCGCGGACTCAAGCTCGACGCGCCGGCCGCGGACCTGGCCGAGACGACGCCCGCCGCTCTGCCCGAGGCCACCCGCTGGTATGCCGACGGCGACATCGGCCGGCGCTACGCCAGGGTCTGCGGCGACTACAACCCGATCCACCTGAGCAGCCTTACCGCGCGCCTGTTCGGCTTCCCCAGGGCCATCGCCCACGGCATGTGGAGCAAGGCCATGGCGCTGGCGGCATTGCAGGGGCACCTGCCCAAGGCCGGGTATGCCTTCGCGGTGGACTTCCACAAGCCGGTGCGCCTGCCTTCGGAGGTGATACTGAGCGCCAGCGAGGCGGGGCCGAGCGGCGAGCTGCGCCTGGATGGCCACGGCGGGCTGCTGCATATGCTCGGCAGCTGGCGCACGCTCTGATCGGGCTTGCTTTGCAAGGCACCTCGCCGGAAGCTATGCGCCACGAGGAGACCCCGATGAACCTGCAAGAACTGACCGAACGCCTGCACCGCATCCGCGACACCAACGACTGGCGGGTGTTCCACAGCCCGAAGAACCTGGCCATGGCCGCCAGCGTCGAAATGGCTGAACTGATAGAGATCTTCCAGTGGCTGAGCGAGGACCAGTCCCGCCAGCTGCCCGCCGACAAACTCGTCCATGCCGGTCAGGAAGTGGGCGATATCGTCCTTTACCTGTTGCTGCTGTGCAGCGAATTGGGCCTGGACATGGACGAGGTGGTGCGGGCCAAGCTCGCCGACAGCGAGAGGCGCTTCGGCAAATGAACGACCGTCACTTCGATGAACTGGCCAGCCGCTTCGCCGAGAAGATCTACGGCGGCGCCAAGGGCGCCATCCGCCTGGCGGTGCTCCAGGCCGACCTGGCCGAAGCCCTGCCCGACCGTCCGCTGCGGGTGCTCGACATTGGCGCGGGCCTCGGCCACATGGCCCTGTGGCTGGCCCAGCGCGGCCACCAGGTGACCCTCGCCGAACCCGCCGCGCCGATGCTCGACGGCGCCCGCGCGCGCTTCGCCGAAGCCGGCCAGCAGGCGACCTTCATCCAGGCGCCCTGGCAGGACCTGCTCGGCCAGCTCACCGAACCCTACGACCTGGTGCTGTGCCACGCGGTGCTCGAATGGCTGGCCGAGCCCGAGAGCATCCTGCCGGTCCTGCATCAACTGACCGCGCCGGGAGGCTGGTTGTCGCTGGCCTTCTACAACCGCGACGCGCTGGTCTACCGCAACCTGCTCAAGGGGCATTTCCGCAAGCTGCGGCACAATCGCCTGGCCGGTGAAAAGCAGAGTCTCACGCCACAGAAACCACTTGATCCGCGCGAGCTCAAGGCGCAACTTGAAGCTCTGTGGAAGGTCGAAAGCGAGAGCGGCGTACGGGTATTCCACGACTACATGCCCAAGGAGTTCCAGGACAAGGCCGAGCTGCTCGATCTGCTGGAGATGGAACTGGCGCACCGCCGCCATCCCAGCTTCGCCGGCCTGGGCCGCTACCTGCACTGGATGTGCCGCCCCCACTGACCCGCTTGCCAGGAGGATCCATGCCGTATCGTCTGCTCTGCCTGGCCTTGCTCCCCCTCGCCCTGGCCGCCTGCCAGGGCAGCAACCCCTATGTCGCCAGCGGCAAGCCGCTGCCACCAGCGCCGCACCAGGCCGCCAGGACCTTCGATGCCAGCGCCTATCCCGCGCCGGTACGCGATTACGGCCGTTATCGCAGCTGGAGCTGGCGCAACAACCAGCCACCCGGAGGCCTGGTCAACGCGACGCCGGGCCAGCTGGCCGACGCGGTGAGCGGCGCCCTCGACCAGCACGGCCTGCGCCCGGCCCACAATGCCCCCGCCGACCTGCTGGTCAGCGCCGACGTACGCCTGGAACGGCGCCTGCGCCAGGTGCGCGACTACGACTACGATCCCTACTACGGCCCCTACCCCTACGGTAGCGTCGGCTACGGTGGCTACCGCAACGGCTATGGCGGCTACGCCAGCGTGCCGATCGTGCGCACCTACGAAGTCGAAGTGATGGTGGTGCGCATCGACCTCTTCGATGCCCGCAACGGCCAGCCGGTGTGGAGCGCCAGCGCCGAAAGCGGCAGCGACAAGGACTCGCCGCGTGAACGCGAAGGCGCCCTGCGCGAGTCGGTGAGCAAGGCGATGAACGGCTATCCTCCCAGCTAACGTTCAACGGAGAACCATCATGTTGCGCCGTCTCGTTCTACTGTCCTTCGCCCTGCTGCTGGCCGCCTGTTCGAGCAACAACGTGCAGCACGACTTCGATGCCAGCCGCGATTTCGCCGCCTACCGCAGCTGGGCCTGGCAGGAGCCGGGCCTGCAATATCGCCCGGACGACCCGCGGATCAAGAGCGACCTGACCGAGCAGCGCATCCGCCAGGCGGTTGCCGGCCAGCTCGACCAGCGCGGCCTGCGCCCGGTCCAGGGCAATGCCCGGGCGGATGTGAAGGTGCGCGCCTACCTGATCGTCGAGGACCGCCAGCAGCAGATCACCACCAACTACGGCGGTGCCTGGGGTGGCTACTGGGGCGGTTACTGGGGCGGACCGATGTACAACGAGACGCGCAGCGTCGACTACAAGGTGGCGACCATCCAGGTCGACCTGTTCGACGGACGTGACGGCAAACTGGTATGGCGCGGCAGCGCCGAGCAGATCATGAACAACTACCCGCCCAGCCCGCAGGAGCGCAACGCGGCGATCCAGAAGACCGTGACCCAGGTGTTGAGCAACTACCCGCCGCATTGAGGCCTGCGCGTGCCCCTGTAGGAGCGGCGCAAGGCCGCTCCTACAGAGATCGCGTACAGCAGGCAAGGCAACTTGCCATCACCTTGACTACACTCCTTGCACCGCCGCCGCGCTGCCGGGCCACAGGCCGGCAAAGGAGTGCCCGTGGTTCCTCGTTCCGCTGTGCGCCAACGCGGCGCGATCGGCCTGATGGCCGCGCTGACCATGGGCCTGGCCCTGGTGTTCATGCTCCTGACCGTCGACAGCGGCCGCCTCTACCTCGAGCAACGCAAGCTGCAGCGCATCGCCGACATGGCCGCGCTGGAGGCCGCCGAGCACGGCGGAGTCTGCGGCGGCAGCGGCCCGCAGGCGTCCACCCTGGCCCGCACCGCGGCCACCCGCAACGGCCACTCACCCTTCAATCCACTGATCGCCAGCTGTGGCTACCTGCGCACCGGCATCGACAACCTGCGCACCTTCAACGCCGACAACGCGCGCAACGAGGCGATCAAGGTCGAGGTCAGCAACGTGGTCAGCACCAGCGTCGCCGGTGGGGTATACGCGCTGGTCCAGGGCGGGGCCATCGCCCGCACCACCACGCTGCGCGCCAGCGCGGTGGCCGGCAGCCCAAGAGCGCCCCAGGCGCGGCTGAGCATCCGCACCACCCTGGCCACCGTCAACTCGACCCAGGGTTCGGTGCTCAACGCCCTGCTCAAGGCCCTGGGCGGCTCGGCGCAGCTCGATGTGCTGGGCTGGCAGGGCATCGCCAACACCCAGCTCGACCTGTTGAAGTACCTCGACCAGCTGGCCGTGGACCTGCACCTGGATATCGGCGACTACCAGCAACTGCTCAATGCCGACACCAGCGCCACCGTGCTGCTGCAGGCCGCGGTCAAGGTGCTGCAGCAAAGCGGCGCCGCCGTCGATGTGATAACCAACCTGGGCAAGCTGGCAGCGGACCTGCCGGTGGGCGGCCTGCAACTGGGCGATCTGCTCGACCTGCAGAACGGCACGGCCCAGGCCGGTCTTGACGCCAGCATCCAGCTGCTGCAACTGGTGCAAGGGGTGATCCAGCTGGCGGCCAGCGAGCACGCGGTCAACGCCAACCTGCCGATCAATGTGCTCGGGCTGGTCAATGGCCGCGTGCAACTGCGGGTGATCGAGCCCCCGCAGATCTCGGCGGTGGGCGACCCGCGCACGGACGAGCTGCGCATTCATACCGCCCAGATCCGCGCGTTGGTGTCACTCGACCTGCCCCTGCTGAGCGGCATCGCCGGGCTGCTCAACGCCGTGCTGGACCTGGCCGCGCCACTGACCAATGTGCTCAACAACCTGCTCAGCCTGAACCTGCTGGGCACCGTGCAGTCGCTGACCTGCGCCCTGGGCATTCCGTGCAAGGTCAGCGACATCAAGCTGCTGGACGGCCAGGTGCATATCGATATCGGCATCGAAGTGGCCGAAGGCAGCAGCCGCCTGCGCCCGGCACCACCCGACAACTACACCTGCACCCCGAAAAGCCTGACCACCCTCACCCAGCGCTCGGCGGCGAAGATCGCCATCGGCAGGTTCGATTCCCCGGCGGACTTCCTCAGCAACGGCACCACCGTGGTCAAGGCCCTGCCGGTCATCGATATCGGCACCAATGTCTGCAGCCGCCTGCTGATCCTGCCGCCGTCCTGCGGCACACGGGTGCCCTATGCCGGCGGTGGCATAGGCCTGCGGGTGGACAGCAAGCTGCTGGGCAATGGCCCGGTCGAAAAGACACTGCTGTTCAGCGGCGCCCACGCCCCGACCGAAATCGGCCAGGAACCTGCCTACCAACCCATGGACAGCGACCAGGCCCAGGTGGTGGCGAGCCTGTCCGACACCCTGGCGGGCATCCACCTGGAAGCCTACAAGCCCACCGGCAATGGCGGCCTCGGCCAGGTGCTGGTGCTCACCGCCGGACTGCTGGACGGGGTGAAGAACATCCTCGAACCGGTCATCAAGAACCTGCTCGGCCCCCTGCTCGATCCCCTGGTCAACGGCTTGCTCAAGGTGCTCGGCATCGACCTGCTCGACGCCCAGGTCGGCACCAACCTCAGTTGCGCCAGCGGCCACGCTCAACTGGTGCTGTGAAGGGGCAGCTCGACCCGCAAGCACGCGCCGTCGGCGCCGTTGTCCACGCTCAGGCGGCCTCCCATCTGGCTGACGATGCCATGGCTGACCGACAGGCCCAGCCCGGTGCCGACCCCGGCCGGCTTGGTGGTGAAGAAGGGTTCGAAGATCCGCTCGTGCAACTGCGGATCGATCCCGCCGGCGTTGTCCTCCACCAGCAGCCATAAGCATCCGCCATGCAGCGCCTGGCGTACCCGGATCCACGGCTGTGCCACCTGCTTTTCCAGCAAGGCGTCACGTGCGTTGACCATCAGGTTGATCAGCACCTGTTCCAGCTGGTCCTGGTGCCCGAGCACCTGCGCCAAGGCCTCCGGCGGTTCCAGGCGCAGCGTCACGCCCTTGCCGCGCAGGCCTTCCTCGAGCAACGCCCCGGCGCCTTCCACCGCGGCCCAGGCGGCGAAGCACTCGCGCTCGACCGCCGAGCGCCGGCCATACACCCGCATATGGTCGACCAGTCGGGCGGCGCGCTCGACCTGGGCCTCGATACGGCGCAGCTTGTCCTGCAGGTAGGCCTGATCGGCGGCGCCGTTCTCCAGGCGCTTGAGGGTGTTGGCGACCGCCATGCGCATCACGTTGAGCGGCTGGTTGATCTCGTGCAGCAGGCCGGTGGCCAGCTCGCCGAGGGTCGCCATCTTCGCGCCCTGCAGCAATTGCTGCTGGCTGCGCCGCACCTCGGTGTTGTCGCGCCCCACGGCCTGGACCTCCAGCAGGTTGCCGTCGGCGTCGAACAAGCCACGGTCGGCCCAGACCCACCAGGCGTGCTCGCGGCCGGGCAGTTGCAGGCAGATCTCCGCGCTGCTCACCGGCTGCTCCGGGGTCAGCGCCCGCAGGCGCAGGAGAAAGGCCTCGCGCTGGCCGGCAGACAGCCACTGCCCAAGGTCGGCACCCTGCAACTGCTCAGGCGTGCAGCCCAGGTAATCGCCCAAGGGTCGGTTGCCGAACAATACGGTCAGGTCCGGGCGATAGCGGCAGATCATCGCCGGCGAGTCCTCCACCAGTACGCGGTAGCGCTCCTCGCTCTGGCGCATGCGCTCGGCGGCCTCGGTGGCCTCGCTGACGTCCAGCCACAAGCCGACCACCTCCAGCGGCTGGCCGAGGTCATCACGCAACAGGCGAGCCTCGTCGAGCATCCAGTGATAGCCACCGAGGTGATCGCGCAGGCGATAGCGGCAACGCACCAGACCATCGCGCAACAGGCTGCGGGTGCGCTCGAGCCACAGCGGGCGGTCGTCCGGATGCACCGCCAGGCCCGGCTGGCGGGCCTGCTCGCTGTCGGCCGCCCAGCCCAGCAACGGCGCCAGGCTGGCGCTGTAGAAGTCGCTGTGCAGCGCGCCTTCGGCATAGCGCTGCACGTAGATCACCGCGGGTGAGCGGGCGATCAGGTTCTCCAGGCGGGCACGGGCCGCGCCGGCCTGCTGCTCCTGGGCCTTGAGGGCGCTGATATCGAGCAGAAAGCCACGCAGTCGGCCGCCCTGGCCCTGGCCGGCCCAATGGAACCAGCGCGGCGGTGCCTGGGGGGCGCTGTCCGGCAGACGCACGCTCAGGCTCAGGGTTTGCCCGCCACGGGCTTGGTCCAAGGCCAGTTGCGCCGGTTCGCGGTCCGCCGGGTGCAGGCGGGCCAGCCATTGACCGAGGCTGGCCCGATTCGGCAGCCCGAGGTTCGCCGCCAGGGCCGGATCCAGCTGCAACTCACCCTCCGCCGGCCACTCCCACCACCCCGCGCCCAATTGCCGCTGCAGGTCGTCGAGGTGATGGGCCTGGTGTTGCAATTGCTGGCGGCGATGGCGCACCAGCAGCGGCTCGGTCAAGGTCCGCACCAGGGCCAGGGCCATGTCGACCGCAGGCGCCTGCCGTGCGCCGGCGCACAGCATCCAGGCCTCGGCCTCCAGGCCCTGCCGGTAGGGCACCAGGAACAGCGACGCGCCGCCGCACAGGGCAAGCAGCTCTGGGTCATCATCGACTTCGATCAAGGTATGGGCCGGCCAGCGGTCCAGGCGGTCCCCCAACTTGCGATCGTCGGGCCAGGGCCAGGCCTGGTCGCTGCTGGCATAGTGGCGCCAGCCTCCCGGCTCGCGCAGCATCAGCCGCAGCGCGGCCGCCTGCCAGTGCTCGGCCAGGCTGTGCAACTGCTCGCGGGTCGTCTGCGCCAGGCGTTCGCTGCCGCACTCGCGCAGGGCATGGCCGATCTCACCGAGCAAGGGCCGCTGACGGTCCCAACGCTGTTCGCGCAGCAGGTCGCCGATATCGAACAACTGCAGCATCCAGCCCTGCTCGTGCCGCTGCAGCCAGCCACGGGTGTGCAGCGCGTGGCCCATGACGGTGTGAAAGTCCAGGTCCAGGGGCTGCCCCTGCCAGTCGGCGGGCTGCCCTTCGAGCACCAGCCAGCTGTGCCGCTCCAGGTAGTCGTGCACCCGCGCCCCCGCCTGTCCGGGCAAGGCCAACAAACTGCGCAGCGGACCGCCCAGGCGCAGCACCCGCGCCTGGTCGTCGAGCCACAGCTGCAGGCCAATGGCCGGCGCCACTTCGGGCGTCTGGGACGGGGCCGGCGCGGCGAACCAGCGATCGAACAGGCTACCACTCACAGTTGCAGGCTCGCCTGGGCCTGCAGCCGCGCGGGCAGCTTAGGTACGTCACCCACCACCGGCAGCACCAGGGTCGGCAGCACCCGCGTCAGGCGCGAGCGCGGGTAGTCGATCACCACCGTGAGCACCTTGTCCACTCCAACCGTGACCCGGGTGTCGGTGAGCACGTTGAACCCCAACGCGTCGGGCATCCACGCCAATTGCTGGCCGATCACCTGGCGGGCCAGCCCCTGCACGTCCAGCTCAAAGGTCTGGCTGGTCGGGTCCACGGCCACGCAGCGGCGCACCGCCTCGCTGCTGGCCTGGTTGAACGACTGCAGCATAAGCATCGGCAGGGCGTAGCTGACCAACCCGTAGAACACCGCGAAAAACACCATGAATACCGCGACAAACTCGATGGCTGCCGCGCCTTTTTGCTGTCCCGCCGGGCCTGCCTTCATGATCGCGTCTACCCTGACTGTGAGACCTGTCTGAAAGCATAGAACCGTTCAACGAATAGGGATGGCAATTTGCCAATGCAAAGCATTGTTCTCCTGATGTGGCTTGCCTTGTGCACCGAACAAGATGTCCGTGAACGGCAAATCTCCAATGCCCTGACCCTCGGGGTCGCGGCATGCGCCCTGGCCTGGCTGTTCGCCACCGGACGCAGCTGGATTGGCGCCGAGGCAAGCGAGGCCGGCTGGGCCCTGGCCATCGTCATGCTGCTCACCCTGCCCGGCTACATGCTCGGCCGCTTCGGCGCCGGCGACGTCAAGCTGATGGGCGCCCTGGCCCTGGCCACCAGCCCGCAGTACGTGCTCGGCACCTTCATCGGCGCCGGGGTCACCGTGCTGGCCTGGATGTTCGGCCGGCGACGCCTGTGGACCCTGCTCAATCCCAAGGTGAAAAAGCGCCTGCAGGCGCTGGCCGAACAGGTCGGCGACAAGCAGCCCTTTGCCCCCTACGTGCTGGCCGGCTTCCTGCTGACGGCCGTCTGGATCCAATAACCGACCGGTGGGCCGCTTCGACGGACAAGGCGCATGTACATAATTGCAAAGTGCGACTACTTTTCTACCTGCCAGAGCGTCTGGCCCGGGAGCAGAGCCGATACAACAGGGAGTTGATCGTGAATAAATCTGTCAGTGAGGTGAAAGTGCTGGTGGTCGACGACCAGCCAGTGATCGTCGAAGAGTTGTGCGAATTCCTCGAAAGCGAGGGCTACCGTTGTGTACCCGCCCATTCCACCGGGCAGGCCATCGACTGCTTCAAGGCCGACGAGACCATCGGCCTGATCCTCTGCGACCTGCACATGCCCGAGCGCGATGGCATCGAGCTGGTCCGCACCCTCAAGCAGATCACCGGGCCGCAGCGCATGTTCGAGGCGATCATGCTGACCGGCCGCGCCGACAAGCAGGACGTGATCCGCGCCTTGCGCGAGGGCTTTGCCGACTACTACCAGAAACCCATGGACCTGGACGAACTGCTCGAAGGGGTGCGCCGCCAGGAAGCGGCGCTGCTCGAACGGCGCCGCAACTTCCGCGAGCTGGGCAGCCTCAACCAGCGCCTGCAGGAGCTGGCCGAATCCATCGATGACCTCTACCAGGACCTGGAAAAAGCCCGTGGCCAGGGCACCCACCGCCGCGCTAGCGACGCCGAGGACGGCGAGGCGGAGCTGCCCGCCGCCTTCGAGAAGCTGTCACCGCGCCAGCTTGAGGTGGCCCGGCTGGTGAGCAAGGGCAAGACCAACTACCAGATCGCCTGCGAACTGGGCATCACCGAGAACACGGTGAAGCTGTACGTGTCGCAGGTGCTGCGCCTGACCCACATGCACAACCGCACGCAGCTGGCGCTGGCGTTGACCCCGCGTTCGTCGCCGGTGCATCAGCGGTTTACCACGCATTGATCTTGTGAGTACCGCATCTCTGTAGGAGATCGCCCAGCCTTTCCGGGCTGCGCTTTCGCGCAGGGAACTGTCCCTCTGTGGGAGCGGCCTTGCCAAGGCGTCGGACCGGTCGGAAAGGGGCGCGCAGCGGCCCCAGATTCCGAGCCACCATCAAAATTGCTGGGGGCTGCTGCGCAGCCCTTTCGCGACGCAAGGCCGCTCCCACAGGCATCGCGCCACAGCTGTAGGTTCTCAATTGTTCGACGAACTGATCTTGGTCCAGCGGTAGAAGTCAGGAATCGCATACTTGTAGCTGTCCAGCCAGCGCTGCATGGCCTGGTCTCGTTCCTTGTCGGTCTGCTCCTGGCGCACGCTGGACGCCTGGCGATTGCTCGCCTGCACCTGCAGCAGGGCTTCGGTGGCGGTCTGCGGGCGCGGCTGGCGCGGTGGTTCTTCGGCCTGGGCCAGCAGCGGCGCGGCCAGGCAGGCCAGGACGATCCAGGGCTTGAACATGATCACCTCCCGATCAGTTGATGGCCGCGGCCGAGGATTCGGTCGCCGCCAGCGGGCCGCGCCCGTTGGACCTGATGCGCTGTGCCCGGGCCTGGGCCTCGGCGAACTGCTCGGGCTTCAGGCGCAGGCGATTGACCAGGTCCTCCGCCTGGCGCCAGTTGTCCTGCACCAGCGACAGGGTCACCAGGTTCACTGCCGGTAGCGCGTTGTCATCCTTGAGCTCGATGGCGGTGAGGAACTCGAAGCGCGCCTGTTCGTGGTTGCCCAGGTTCATCTGCACCACGCCCAGGTCGTTGCGCACCTTCTCGTCGGTGGGTGCCAGGCGTGCCGCCCGCTGCAGGTTGCGCAGGGCCTGGACGTCGTCACCACGGGCCGAGGCCAGCTGGCCCAGGCCGTGCTCGCCCTCGGCGGCCAGGCAGCCGCCGAGCAGGCTGCGGTAGAGCGGCTCGGCCTCGCCGCGCCCGAGCAGGCGCAGCACCTTGGCCTTGCGCAGGCGGACCTGGTCGAGGGTTTCGGGCAACTGTTCCAGGTGCGCCAGGCCGGCGTGCGGGCGCCCCTCGCCGATCATCTGGTCGGCCATGTCCAGGCTCAGTTGCTGGTCGGCATCGGGCTTGCTGCAGGTGCCGCCACCGAGCAGGCGGGACAGGCCCTCGGGAGGCTGGCCGGCGCAGCCGGTGAGCAGCAACAGGCCGATGAACGTCAGGATCGCTTTCATGTCCGTTTCTCCCTCATGATCCCAAGGCCCGCGCCAGCGCGGAAAAACCTGGCCCGGCCAGGACGATCAGCAACGCCGGGAACAGGAACACCATCATCACCGCCGACATCTTCGCCGACATCTTCGACACCCGCTCCTGCAAGCCGGTCAGGCGCCGGTCGTCGAGCAGTTCCTTGAGCGCGAGCAGCGATTTCATCGAACCACTGCCCTGCACCAGCAGCTGCTGGAGAATGACGCAAGTGTCGATCAACTCGTCCACCGCCAGCAGGCGCGCGGTCTTTTCCAGCTCAGGGCCCAGGGCCAGGCCGGAATCGACCCGCTGCAGGACCAGGCGCAATTCTTCACTGATGTTCGGCACCAGGCTGCGGCCTTCATGGGCCAGCACCCGCAGGGCCTGCTCCACCGCCAACCCGGTTTCGAAGAGGATGCGCAGCAACGGGATCAGCAGGCTCACCTCCTGGGCGATCTGCCGCTGACGCCGCGCCGCCGCCAGCACCAGCAGGCGCTTGGGCAGCAGGTAGCCCGCGCCCATCGCGCAGAGCACCAGCACGCCCCAGTGCCCACGGTTCTCCCCGGGCAGGCCATGGGCCAACAGCAGCGCCACGCCCACCGCCAGCAGCGGCAAACCCAACTGCACGGCGGCGAACAACGCCCGTTGCCGGCTGCGCCGCCAGCCCAGGCGGTCGAGCAGCGCCTGGGTCTCGCCGTCCAGCCGTTGCAGGCGCCGCCCCAGCGGGCTGCTGCCCAGCCACTGCAGCCAGTCGCCAAGCCGCTCGTCAGGGGCCAGTCGCCCCAGCAGGCGTCGCGCCACCCGCTGACGGGCCCGCCATTGCTGGGCGACCTGCAAGGCCAGCAGCACAAAGGCGGCGAACAGGAACAGCGCACAGAGCAACAAGGCCATGGTCACAGGCTCCTCATCATGCGCCACAGCACCAGGCAGCCGACGGCCTGCAGGGCAAAGGCGAACAGCAGCATCAGTTGCCCGCTGCGGTCGTGCCACATGGCCAACAGATAGGTGGGATTGGCGAACAGGAAGTAGCCGACCATGGCCAACGGCAGCGCGCCGAGGATCCACGCGGTAATGCGCGTTTCGCCGGTCATGGCGCGCAGTTGCCGGTCGCCCTGCTCGTGTTCGCGGATCAGCTTTATCAGGTTCTCCATCAACTCGCTGGCATTGCCGCCATGACGCTGGTTGATGCGCAGGCCCAGGGCGAACATGCGCAGTTCGGCCTGGCCATACAGTTCTGCGAATTCGTTGACCGCATCCTCCAGCGGTACGCCCAGCTGCACGTTGCGCCGCACCCGCAGCATTGCCGAACGCAGTGGCTCGCGGGTGCTGTCGACGCCACCGAGCACCGCCTCGTTCAAGGTGCGACCGGCCTTGAGGCTGCGCACGCTGTAGTCGAGCAGGCCGGGCAGTTGCTGGACGATCTGCTGCAGCCGCCGCCGACAGCGCCAGGTCAGATAGAAGTGACCGAGCAAGGGCAGGCCGAACAACACCATCAACGCTGCCACCCAGCCTGCCAGCAGGCCGGCGAGCAGGGTCAGCACCAGCCAGCCGAGCAACCACGGCCGCGGGGAAAAATCGGCATGGCCCAGCCCCGCCCTTTGCAGCAGCGGGTCAAGCCAGTCGCGCCGGGCATTGGCGCTGCGCACGGCACGGTAGGCCCGGCCCAGACGCTCGAGGATGCGTTCCTCGCCGCGCTTGTACAGGCCCAGGCGCAACAGCAGCAGCGCCATGCCCAGGCACAAGGGCGACAGTGCCAGCAGCAGCGGGCCCATCACAGCACGCCCTCGTGGCGCAGCTTGCTCCCCGCAGGGTTCGGCGCCTCGCGCAGGAAGCCATCGCCGCTGCGCCGGTCCAGGCGGAACAGGGTGTTGGTGACGTACACATCGTCGCGCACGCCAACCACTTCCAGCACCTCGCTGACGCAGCGCCGGCCATCGGCCAGGCGGGTCAGCTGGATCACCACATCCAGCGCCGCGCAGATCATCTGCCGCAGGGTCTTCTCGGCCACCTGCCGGCCCGTCAGGCCGACCAGGGTTTCCAGGCGCAGCAGCGCGTCCTGGGCGGTGTTGGCGTGCACCGTGCTCATCGAGCCGTCGTGGCCGGTGTTCATCGCGGTCATCACGTCGAGCACCTCGGCGCCGCGGATCTCGCCGAGGATGATGCGGTCGGGGCGCATGCGCAGGGCGTTGCGGATCAGCTCGCTGGCCTTGATCTCACCGTGGCCCTCGGCATTCGGCGGGCGGGTCTCCAGGCGCACCACATGCGGGTGGTGCAGCTGCAGTTCGGCCACGTCCTCGATGGTCACCAGGCGCTCCTGGGGCGCGATCATCTGGCTGAGGATATTGAGCAACGTGGTCTTGCCGGTGCCGGTGCCGCCGCTGACCAGGATATTGCAGCGTCGGCCCACGGCGCGTTCGAGGAAGTCGTAGATCGGCTGGTCGATGGCCCGGGTGGCCAGCAGGTCGGCGCTCTTGAGCATGTCCTGGCGGAACTTGCGGATCGACAGGCAAGGCCCGTCCAGGGCCACCGGCGGGATGATCGCGTTGACCCGGCTGCCGTCGGGCATGCGCGCATCGACCATCGGCGACGACTCGTCCAGGCGCCGCCCGAGGGGCGCGAGAATGCGCTGCATCACTCGCTCGACATGGTGCGCGTCGATGAAGCGCAGGTCGGTCTGCTGCAGCAGCCCCGCCCGCTCTACAAACACCCGGTACGGGCCGTTGACCAGGATCTCGGTGACACTCGGGTCGCGCAGCAGCACCTCCAGCGGACCATAACCGGTCAGCTCGTCGACGATCTCTTCGGCCAGACGTTCCATCTCGTAGCGCGACAGGGCCAGGCGCAGGCGTGCTACGTAGTCGCCCACCTGTTCGAGGACGAACTGCGCCAGTACCGGACGCGCCCCTTCGAGCAGGTTGCGGCCGCTGTCCTCGATGGCGTCGATGACATGCCGGTGCAGGGCGCGCTTGAGCACCTGCGGATCGCTGGCCGCATGGCGCGGCCCGCCAAAGGGTTCTTCGTTGCTCATCGGTTGCCCCATAGCCGGTTGAGCCAGGTCTGGCCAGACGGTGCCAGGGTTTCCGAGCGCTGCGCCAGGCGTTCGCCCAGGCCGCGCAGGGCCTGGGTCAGGCCTTCGCGCGGGGCCAGCTCGAACAGACTCAGGCCCTGGTTCTTGGCGTTCAAGCGCACCTCCGGGCTGTAGGGCATGACCTTGAGCAGGGCCAGCCCGTAGCGTTTGGCCAGGGCATCGGCATCCGGCGCCACATGGCGCAGGTAGCGGTCCACCAGCAGGCTGGCGTGCTCGAGCTTGATGCCACGGTCGCGCCACTGTTCGAGCACGTCCAGGTTGCGCCGGCAGTCGAGGATGTTCTGGTCGGTGTAGACGATCAGCTTGTCGCAGTGGCTGACGATGGTGCGCAGGGCCTCGCTGTCGGCCTGGCCGGTGAGGTTCACGACGATGTGCTGGAAGTGTTGGCGCAAGGCGCTGAGCAGCATGTACAGCTCGGCGGCGCTGGACTGTTCCAGGGCCTCGTCGTTGTCGGCGTAGGCAAGGATGCGCAAGCCGCCCTTGTCGCGGGTGAAGGCGCTGTCGATCAGGGTCGCGTCGAGCCGGCGCAGGTGGCGCAGGGCATCGCCGAAATGGAACGAGGCCTCAAGGCCCAGCAGCGCCAGGCTATCGCCCCGGGGCAGGCCGAGGTCGAGCAGCAGGGTCTGCTGGCCGCTGTCCTGCACCACCCGCGCCAGGTGGGTGGTAAGCAGCGCGCCGTCGGCGCCGCGCTGGGTGCCGAAGAGCACGGTCAGGCCGCCCAGGCTGGGATTGCTGGTGGCCGTCGGCAGGCGCTTGCCCAGACGCCGCACCAGCCCGGCCACCTCGCTGGCCCGAGAGCCATAGGCGACGAAGTCGCGGGCGCCGGCGCGCATGGCGTGCAGCACCAGCTGGTTGTCCATGCCGTCGCCGAGGGCGACGATGGCCAGCATCGGCTTGGCTTCGAGCATGCCCTCGATCAACGCGCACTGGCCGATCAGTTGCTCGCGGTCCAGACCGATGAACACCAGGTTGCTGAAGGTCATGTCGACCAGCGCCAGCAGCTCGTCGAGGTTCGGGCTGCTGGCGCCGATCACCTGCCCCAGCGGCGTCAGCGCGCCCTGCAGCCAGTGCAGGTCCTCGTCGGTGCGGGTCAGGGCCAGGTAGGTCTGGTTCAGGCTTTCATTCATTGGGACAACCCGCCACGGCCTTCGAAGTTGCCGTTTTCCATGAAGAACAGGCGTCCCCAGCTGGGGTCGTAGGTGCGCAGCGCCTCGCCCGGCAGCTCCGGCAGGCGCGCATTGGCGGCCAGCGGCTGGACCAGGTGCGGGGTGACGATCATCAGCAGTTCGGTCTCCTCGCGGTTGAGCGCCGACTGGCGAAAGAACGCGCCGATGATCGGCAGGTTGCCCAGCCCCGGCATCTTGTCCACGTTCGATCGCACGTTGCTGCTGATCAGGCCGCTGATGATGAAACTCTCGCCATCGGCCAGGGAGATGCTGGTGTCGGTGCGCCGCACGCTGAGCCCCGGCACCCGGGTGCCGGCGATGACCACCGAATTGTTGAAGTCCAGCTCGCTGACCTCGGGAGCGACCTTCAAAGTGATGCGGTTGCGGCTGACCACCGTGGGGGTCAGCGCCAGGCGCACGCCGAACTCCTTGTACTCGATTGATACGTTGTCACTGCCGCTGCTGGGCACCGGGATGGGGATCTCGCCACCGGCCAGGAAGCTTGCGGTCAGCCCGCTCAGCACGGTGAGGCTGGGGCGCGCCAGGGTGTAGGCGAAGCCGCTGTTCTCCAGGGCGTTGATCATCGCCAGGAAACGGCTGCTGCCACCGCCCCAGACGATATTGAAAACGCTGTTGTCGAGGGGGATGCCGGGCCGTGCGTCGGCGTAGTTGGCCGAGCTCGGCACGCTGGCGGTGCTCGGCACGTAGCCAGGCCGTACCACCGTGTCGGGCACGGTGCCGGGTGAGCCGATCAAGCTGTTGTTCGAGCCCTTGAAGAACAGCCGCGCACCGGCCTCCTTGTACTTGAGGCGGCGCACCTCGACGAAGCGGATGTCGGCCTGCACCTGTACCGGCAGGTCTTCCTGGGCGGAGGGCAGCTGCGCCGTTTCCGTCATGTCGGCGCTGGCCCGGCCCTTGACGAACAACATGGCCCGGTGCGGCTGCGCGGCGCAGTCGGTCCACAGCATCAGGCTCGTGCTGCCCTGCCCCACCGCCGTCAACAGCACGGCGCGCTCGCCGCTGGGCTGCACATCGGCCACCTTGGGCTCGCCCACCGCCGCCCGGGTGATGGCCACCGGCAGGCGCAGCTCCTGCTGCAAACCCTGGTCCATCTCGATCACCGACGGCAACTGGCCAAACGCCGCGCAACCCTTGGCCGCCTGCGCCGTGGGTGCGAGCAGGGCCAGGGCCAGCAGCGCCGGGGCCAGCCATTCGCCTCGTGGAGTAACACGCAAAGAACTACGCATGGATCGCATCCTTGCCGGTTCAGGGAGTCTTGTTGTTGTCGCCGTTCTGCGCACCGCGGATGATCTGCATGGTCGGCGCGCCGGCCACCGCGGCGGCAGCCTGGCTGGCCAGCGGCACCTGGGACAGCTGGCTGAAGCGATAGAGATCGCGGTTGGCGCTCTCCAGTTGCGCACTGGCGGCCTGGCCGGACCAGTAGGCCGCCAGCAATTGTTCATCGGCGCTGCGCACCGCCAGGCGCAAGGTCCCGGCCTGGGCCGCCAGCATCAGCCGGCTTGCCAGGGCCTCGGGCACGGCCAGACCCACGGTGCGGGTGGTGTTGCTGTTCAGCGATTGCTGGTCGCGGCGGGCTTTCTGTTCTTCGGCCGTCTGCGCCGGGCGCCCGTCGTTGGCCAACCCGGTCTGCTGGTCGACGCTGAGCACGCGCAGGGCCGGCAGCACCACCTGGGCGGAAGACTGCGGGTTGTTGTTCTCCTCGCGCAGGAACAGCAGCACATCGACAAAATCGCCAGGGCGCAATTGCCCGGCGGCACCGCTCACATCGTCGATGGCCACGGCCACGGCGCGCTCGTGGGGTCGGATCATCCGCGCCAGCGGGCCACCGGCCTGGAAGCTCGACTCGTCCAGCCAGCTGCCCGCCGCCAGGGGCCGGGTGCTGCGGCGCCCGAGCACCTGGTCGAGTTGCTGGAAGGCGCCGGCCGGCACCACCTGCAGGCGCTCGACCAGCACGTCGTCCTCACCCAGGGGGGTGTTGGCCGGCACCGCCCTGCGCAGCACCACGATGGGCGAACGCGGCGGCTCAGGCGGTGCAGCAGGGACGGGCGCGGCGGGGATCGCCGCTTCGCTTGGGGGTGCCAATGGCGCCGGCGCCGGCTCGGCCGGACGGCTCAGGCGCAGGCCCCAGTATCCGGCGAGCAAGGCCGCGATCAGGAACAGGCCGGCGAGGATCATGGTCAGGCGACTGCTCATCTGCGCTCTCCCCTACGCCCGAAACCAATGATGGCAAAAGGTAACTATTTCGCTATTGGACGGTAGCTGAGCCGCTATCTTTCGCCATTACCTGCACCGCATTTTTAGAGCCATGAAATTGACGCGTCGGCAAAACAAAAACTTAGCACCGCCAATTACAACCAATACTTTTGGATTAATGCTTTCTTACATTTGCAGGTCGCCACGGCTTGGCGATGCTCTGATGGCAAAGGGGTATCACTTATCAAGCCCCGCCGACCGGCGCCCATCGAGCGCAAGGAGTAGTGCCATGCTGCTGCAACAGATCCTCATCCATGTGAAGGCTTTCCTCCAGCGCAAGGACGGCGCCTCCGGTATCGAATACGCGGTGATCGCGGCCATGGTGGCGGTGGTGCTGGCCGGCTTCGTCACGCCGATCTCGACCGAGGTGTCGGCCATCATGACCACCATCAAGACCGCGATCACCCAGTGATCGCGCAGCACCTGCATGACGTGTAGTCCCACTGCCAGGAGCCGACCATGCCGACCTCTTCCTTGCGTCAACAGATCCTGCTGGTGGACGACGAGGAAGAGGCCCTGCTGGAGCTGGCCGAACTGCTGGAGAACGAGGGTTTCTGTTGCCACACCGCCACCTCGGTGCGCGGCGCCCTGCAGCAACTGACCCGCCACCCCGACGTCGCCCTGGTGATCACCGACCTGCGCATGCCCGAGGAGAGCGGCCTGAGCCTGGTGCAGCGTCTGCGCGACCACACCGCGCGCCAGCACCTGCCGGTAATCGTCATGTCCGGACATGCCGACATGGACGATGTCAGCGATCTTCTGCGGCTGCAGGTGCTCGACCTGTTCCGCAAGCCGATCTACCACGCGCGCCTGCTCGAGACGCTGGAGAACCTGTTTCCCAAGCCGTTGATGCAGGCCGTTAAATAGCTGGCGTCCCAATGGGACAACACGTAACCCATTGATTTTGCTTGACCCTGTGGGAGCGGGTTTACCCGCGAACACCGGCGGAGCCGGTGCCATACACCGCGCTGGATTCTTCGCGGGTAAACCCGCTCCCACAGAGATAACAGTTCCCTGCGCGACAGCGCAGCCCGGAAAGGCTGTGTGATCTCCTACAGCTGATAACTGAAACTCAGGTTCAGCCGTGGCCGCCGGTTGAAGCTGTCCAGGGCGATGTCCGACATCGGCTTGGCCACCTCGACCGCGATGTTGTAGTAGCGCATATCGCCAAACCGCAGCCCCAGCGCCGCCGATGACATCTTCGCGTCCCTCACGTCCAGCTCGTTGAACCAGGCCCGCGCCGTGTCGAGCGCCACGTAAGGCTGCACGACCTTGAGCCATCCACCGTCGCGGTGGAAGCTGTAATTGAGTTCGTAGGCCAGCCCCCAGCCCTTGTCACCCGAGCCCTGGTCGCTGGGGTAGCCACGCCCGAAGTTCTGCCCACCGAACACCGCCCGCTCGCTGTCGGGCAGGCTGTCGTTGCTCCAGTAGACGGCCGCCGATGCCACGCCCTGCCAGTTGTCGGTGAAGTTGTCGCTCTGCACCCCCGACAGCCGCAGGCGCAGGAAGTCCAGGTCGTAGTCGGCATTGGTGTTCGCCCCCAGCCGGTCGAGGCCCTGGTAGACGCCGGCACTGAGGATGCGCAGGCGCCGCGCCTCGGCCTTGCGCCAGTCGCCCTCGAAGGACAGCGCGCGAATATCGGTCTCGCTGTCCAGACGCTGCGGGAAACCCACCACCTGGTAGTCGATGCGGTCGTTGACCACATAGAAGCGACCCACCACCTCCAGCCACTCGCTGGGCGAAGCGATCAACGACTGGCTGATGCCCACCGAGTAGCGTTCGTTCTCACGGTGCTGGGTCAGGTCGATGCCGTTGTCCAGGCGGATGCGCGCCTTGGGATCGCTGCGGTAGCGCGAGGCCGACAACAGCAGCTTCGAGCCCTCGGCATCGAGGAACTGGCTGTAGTCGAGGCGGTAGTAATGCTCCTTGTCCTCGCCCGGCGGCACCAGCACGCTGGCGCTCAGTTGCTCGGCAAAACGGGTCTGCGCGTTGCTGCTGGCGCCGAGCAGCGCCTGCAGGTCGTCGCGGCTGCCGTCATTGAGGCTCAGGGTGGTGGTAAACGGTTTGCGCGAGACCTGGGCCAGCAGCCGGGTCGCGCCATCGGTGGTGGCCGGGGGCGGCACCTGGGCCTGGAAGGTCACCCCGGGGATGCGCCCGGCCAGGCTGGTATAGCGCTCGAAGCTCTCGCGGGTCAGCGGACGCTCGGCCTTGAGGCGCTCCATCAGCTGGTCCAGGTAAGCCCGCGCCGCACCGATATCGCCCTCGACCTGATAGTCGTGGATATAGCCTTCCACCAGCACTACCCGCACCCGACCCTCGACGAAGTCCTGGGGCGGCAGGTAGGCGTACGACAGCAGGTAGCCATCCTGCTGGTAGCGCTGGGTGAGGCGGCGGGTGACCTCGATCAGTTCGGCGAGGGTCACCTCGCGGCCGATCAGCGGCTGGTAGTGCTCGCGCAGGTCGCTCAGGGGGTAGACGGTACCGCCCTCAAAGCGCACCTTGCGCACCGCCACCCGCGTGCTCATCAGCAGCGGCGATTGGCGTGCGCTGTCCACGCTGGGTACGCGCAGGCCGGCGGGGCCGGGGCGATAGGCGTCCACCGGCAGGTTCGGCGTGGGCAGGCGGCGCTCGGTCTCGTTGCTGTTGAGGAAACTCGGCAAGGGCTCGGCCCGCGCCAGAGTGGCCACGGACAGCGCCAGCATCGTCACCAGCCATCGGCGCATTCGGACACTCCATGATCCACGGGTGGCAGGGTGACCGACCGGCGCACCGGTCGGTCTCACTCACCTTGAGCGTAGCCCGTCGCGTCAGCGCTGCCCGCCTGCCAGGGCGCCTGTCACGCCGCTCAACGCACCGCCAAGGCCGCTGCCCTGTATGCCATTGGCGTTGACCAGGGTACCGGCCTGGCCGACCGTTGCGCCCACAGCCGTCACCGTCGCGCCCACCTGGCTGACCGTCGGGTTGGCCGTGGCACCGGTCAATTGCGCGCCGACGGTACCCTCCGCGCCACCGACCTGGTTCAGCAACCCGGCCACAGGCGCCCCCGCCCCCGTACTGGCGCCGACCTGCTGGGTCACGCTGGACACACCGGCGACCACCGGATTGAGCCCGCTGCCCACCTGCTGGGTGAGTGCCGCGGCAGGAGTACCTGCCGCCGTGTTGGTCACGCCGTTGCCGCCGAGCACTGGGCCCAGGCTGGCGACGCTGTTGCCCGCCTGCACCATGCTGCCGCCGATACCGCCAACCGTCGGGCTGCCAATACTCGCGGCCAAGCCACTACCGGCACCTGCCACCACGCCACCAGCGGTTTCCAGCAGCCCGGTGCGCGCGCCGCCAGTGGCCGGCGCCAGCCCGCTGGCGGTGCTCACGGTGGTGCCGGTATTGGTGACCGCCTGCCCGAGCGTGGTGCCCAGTGGATTACCCGAGCCAGCCAGTTGCTGGCCGGCCTGGTTCAGGACCGTGCCGGTTTGATTCAACGTCTGGTTGAGCGGGCCGGCGAGCCCGGTCTGCCGGGTGACGTTGGCCGTTGTGTTTTCCACCAGCGAGACCACCGGCACCAGGGCATCGCTCGCGCCTTGGGTCGCACCGGCCAGCGGGCCGCTGGTGCCGACCGGCGAGAGCGTGTTGCCAAGCATGGTCACCGCCTGGCCGACCCGGGCGACGCCCTGCCCGGCCCCGGCGACCAGCTGGTTGACCACCGCTACCTGCTCGACCGGCCCGTTGCTGGCCAGTCCGGTCACGCCCTGGCCAAGGCCCGAGACACCCGTGCCCAGGTCGCCGGTGGCCGCGCCGACAACACCTACCGTGGTACCCACGGCATTGTTGCCGGTGCCCAGTTGCCCCAGGCCGTCGCTCAGGCCACTGCCGACACTGTCCACCGCGTTGCCGGCGGACGACACCAGCGCACCCACGCCGCCGGTCAACGAGGTGTCGCCGGCGATGGGCAGCGAGCCGATCACCTGGCCGAGAGTGCTCACGCCGTCACCGACACCGGAGACGGTGTTGCCCAGTTGATCGACCACCTGGCCGGTGACCAGGGCGGTAGGCGTGGTGCCACCGCCCGTGCCGCCATCGCCGCCGCCGGGCGTGGTGCCGCCGCCGGAGCCGCCGCTGCCCTCACCCGTGCCTGCGCTGCCATCGCCCGGGGTGCTGCCACCACCGGTGCCCGTGCCACCGCCACCGGCCCCGCCGCCCGAGTCTCCAGCACCCGCACCTGTGCCTGCGCCCGTACCGCCGTCAGCCGAGGAACCATCGACCTCGCTGTGATGCCCACCTCCGCCACTGCTGCAACCGGTGAGGCCCAGGGACATGATCATCGTCAGCGCCGTTGCGGCCTTGATCCACGCTTGAGTGTTCATGGGAAGACTCCCGCTGCTGGTTGTTGTACTTACAACCAGCAGTGAAAGCCGAGGAGGTAGAAACAGGTAGTTCACAACTTGGTGTTAGTACCTGTGGAAGAGAGCGGCGGGCGCTGCGCAAACCTATGAAATCAAGCTGATTTCATCCAGTAGACGAAGCCTGGTGACGCAAGTATTAGTACTAAGTTATTAGCACAAGCGACTGCGGAGCGGTCTTGCCAAGACTTCAGCCCCCATGACCTCGAATCAAACCACGCCCTGCGCCAACATCGCATCAGCGACCTTGACGAAGCCGGCAATGTTGGCGCCCTTGACGTAGTTGATGCTGCCATCGGCCTCTTCGCCGTAGTGCACACACGCATGGTGAATCGACTGCATGATGTGGTGCAGCTTGCTGTCCACCTCGCCCGCGGTCCACAACAGGCGCATGGCGTTCTGCGACATCTCCAGGCCCGATACGGCCACGCCGCCGGCATTGGAAGCCTTGCCCGGCGCATAGAGGATGCCGGCCTCGATGAAGATATCCACAGCCTCCAGTGTGGTCGGCATGTTGGCGCCCTCGGCCACGCAGATGCAGCCGTTGCGCAGCAGGGTACGGGCGTCCTCGGCGTTCAGTTCGTTCTGGGTCGCGCACGGCAGGGCGATGTCGCACGGTAGGCTCCACGGCGTCTGGCCCTTGCGGAACTCCAGGCCGAACGGCCCGGCCAGCTCGCTGAGGCGGCCGCGCTTGACGTTCTTCAGCTCCATCAGCGCGTCCCATTGCGCGTCGCTCAGGCCGGCTTCGCAGAACAGGGTGCCTTCGGAGTCGGACAGCGAGATCACCTTGCCGCCCAGGTCCATGACCTTGCGCGCGGCGTACTGGGCGACGTTGCCCGAGCCTGAGATCGCCACGCGGCGACCGTCGATACGCTTGTCCTGGCGCTTGAGCATCTCTTCGGCGAAGTACACGCAGCCGTAGCCGGTGGCCTCCGGGCGGATCAGGCTGCCGCCGTAGGTCATGCCCTTGCCGGTCAGCACCGAGGTGAACTGGTTGGCCAGGCGCTTGTACTGACCGAACAGGAAGCCGATCTCGCGGGCGCCGACACCGATGTCACCGGCCGGCACGTCGAGGTCGGCGCCGATGTGACGGTACAGCTCGCTCATGAATGCCTGGCAGAAGCGCATCACTTCGGCGTCGCTCTTGCCCTTCGGATCGAAGTCCGAACCGCCCTTGCCACCGCCCATGGGCAGCGAAGTCAGCGAGTTCTTGAACACCTGCTCAAAGGCCAGGAACTTGAGCACGCCCAGGTTCACCGACGGGTGGAAGCGCAGGCCGCCCTTGTACGGGCCGATGGCGCTGCTCATCTGGATGCGGTAGCCGCGGTTGACCTGGACCTTGCCCTGGTCATCGACCCACGACACGCGAAACAGCACGGCGCGCTCGGGCTCGACCATACGCTCGAGGATGCCGGCTTCAAGGTAGTGGGGGTTCTGCTCGAGGAAGGGCCACAAGCTGCGCAGCACCTCCTCCACGGCCTGATGGAACTCGGGCTGGCCCGGGTCGCGCTGCTGCAACCGGGCCAGGAAATCGTCGACGGATTCGATCATGGTAGACATCTCACCAAGAGGGATTGTTTTTGGTTTTTTCAGGAATGTACCAAGAACCAATCGCACTGGAACAGGGCGAAATGTCGTTTTTATGAAATTATTTGGTGCGTTTTCTATAACTGTATACAAGTTTTCTGGCGTGCTCGTAAGAGAGAACTTGCTCCTCGACATCCTGCAACGCAGCAATCGCGGGGCAATCCCGCTCCCCCGCAGCGCTTCAAATCGCCTGAACGTCGGGCACAAAAATGGGGCCCCGAGGGGCCCCATTGCTGTGCAGCGCAAGCCGGCTTACTGGGCCAGTTTCTTGTGACGCACACGATGCGGCTGGGCAGCGGCGTCGCCCAGGCGCTTCTTGCGGTCGGCTTCGTACTCGGTGTAGTTGCCTTCGAAGAACACCACGCTCGAGTCGTCCTCGTACGCCAGGATGTGAGTGGCCACACGGTCCAGGAACCAACGGTCGTGGGAAATCACGATGGCGGCGCCCGGGAAGTCCAGCAGGGCTTCTTCCAGCGAACGCAGGGTTTCGACGTCGAGGTCGTTGGACGGTTCGTCGAGCAGCAGGACGTTGCCGCCCTCCTTCAGGGTCAGGGCCAGGTGCAGGCGGCCACGCTCACCACCGGAGAGGTCCTTGACGAACTTCTGCTGGTCGCCGCCCTTGAAGTTGAAGCGGCCAACGTAGGTGCGCGACGGGATCTCGTAGCTGCCGATGCGGATCTGGTCGGAACCGTCGGAGATCTGCTGGAACACGGTCTTGCTGCCGTCCAGGTCCTCGCGGCTCTGGTCGACGCAGGCCAGCTGCACGGTTTCACCGATCTCGATGCTGCCCGAGTCCGGTTGCTCCTTGCCCATCAGCATGCGGAACAGGGTCGATTTACCCGCGCCGTTGCCGCCGATCACGCCGACGATGGCGCCCTTGGGCATGGCGAACGACAGGTTGTCGATCAGCACGCGATCGCCGTAGCCCTTGGTGACGTTCTTGAACTCGATGACCTTGTCGCCCAGGCGCGGACCGGCCGGGATGTAGATCTCGTTGGTCTCGCTGCGCTTCTGGAATTCCTGCGACTGCATCTCTTCGAAGCGCTGCAGACGTGCCTTGGACTTGGACTGGCGGGCCTTGGCGCCTTTGCGCACCCACTCCAGTTCCTCTTTCATGGCCTTTTCGTGGGCGCTCTGCTGCTTGGATTCCTGGGCCAGGCGATCCGACTTGGCCTCCAGCCAGCCCGAGTAGTTGCCTTCGTACGGGATGCCGGCGCCGCGGTCCAGTTCGAGAATCCAGCCGGCGACGTTGTCGAGGAAGTAACGGTCGTGGGTGATCGCCACCACGGTGCCGGGGAAGTCGTGGAGGAAACGCTCAAGCCAGGCCACCGAGTCGGCGTCCAGGTGGTTGGTCGGTTCGTCCAGCAGCAGCATGTCGGGAGCCGACAGCAGCAGCCGGCACAGGGCCACGCGGCGCTTCTCGCCACCGGACAGGTGCTCGATCTTCGCGTCCCAGGCCGGCAGGCGCAGGGCGTCGGCGGCGACGTCCAGCTGACGCTCCAGGTTGTGACCGTCGGCGGCCTGCAGGATGGCTTCGAGCTTGGCCTGCTCGGCGGCCAGCTTGTCGAAGTCGGCGTCCGGGTCGGCGTAGGCGGCGTAGACCTCGTCCAGGCGTGCCTGGGCGTCCTTGATCACGCTGACCGCTTCCTCGACCACTTCACGCACAGTCTTGGTCGGGTCCAGCTGCGGCTCCTGGGGCAGGTAGCCGACGTTGATGTCGGGCATCGGACGGGCTTCGCCGTCGAATTCCTTGTCGACGCCCGCCATGATCCGCAGCAGGGTCGATTTACCCGCGCCGTTCAGGCCCAGCACGCCGATCTTGGCGCCGGGGAAGAACGACAGGGAAATGTTCTTGAGAATTTCCCGCTTCGGCGGCACGACCTTGCTCAGCCGATGCATGGTGTAGACGTATTGAGCCAAAACCAAGCCCTCTATCAGATAGGTAAAGACACGCGCCCCGGCATTGGCCAGGGTGATGTAGTTACGGGGTGTCGTTGAACAAAGTGGGCCATTCTACGCCAAGTCGCGGCGTTGCACAGATGGGGTAGATGGCGGGGCCGCTCGGCGGCTATCGCGGGCCAGGCCCGCTCCCACGCCAGCGCAAGTTTTCGTGGGAGCGGGCCCTACCCGCGAGAGGGTGAGCAGGCTCAGACGTGAGCTTGCCTTACCTTGCCACGCGGCAGGCGGCAACGGTCCGACTGCTCGGCCAGACGCGCGGCCCAGGCCGCCTTGACACTGAAACCGCCGCTGCGAGCGGGTTTTTCAGCAGCCTTGGCGGCCGGCTTGCTCGCGACCTTGGCGGGCGCGGCAGCAGGCTTGGCAGGCGCCGGGGCGACGGGCTCGACCGCAGGCTTGGCCTGCTTGCGCAGTTCGGCCAGCGACGGCGTCTTGCTGGCACTGGCGGCAGCCGTGTCCGGCTTGGCCAGCGAACGCTGGCAGGTCTTGCAGGATACGTCCTCGGCCACGGCAGTGCTGACCAGGGTCTGACTGCTACGCCCACAGGCGGAATCGAGGCCGTTGGAGGAATAGTGGGTAACCAAAACCGTACATCTCCGTTGCGTTGACTATGAAGCGGGCGGCATTCTCGCACAGGTTGCAGGGGCTTGCCGAACCGACATGACCGGCTGTTGAGCAGACCGCGGACGCACGGACTGGCACTTTGCCATATTTGCGGGCATGCTAGTCGGCTTCTCGCGTGCGCCTTATAGTGCGCCCAGCGACCACGGCACGCGCCGTGCATGCTGCGAGGATGCAACCCCTGCCATCGCCAGCCAAATCGCAGGACCCAACGCTTGACCAATCTCACGCAACCGTCATCCCTGCGGCCTGCCGACACCTCGGCCGGCACACACCTGCGTGGCTCGCTCAAGGGGGCTCTGGCCCTGCTCGCCCTGGTTTTGCTGGGGTTGCTGTTGTGGCAACTGTTCGCCCAGTTCCGCCACACCCAGGCCGACCTGCGCCAACAGAGCCTGGCGACCAGCGCCGAGCTGGCCGATCACCTGAGCCTGAACATGGCGCTCAAGGCCCAGCAATCGCTGAACCTGGTCCAGCCTTACGTCAAACCACCGGCGCCCGCCGCCCTGCCGAGCCTGCTCACCACCTTGCAGGCGCGCCTGCCGGCCTTGCGCGACCTGGCCTGGCTGGACGCCGCCGGGCAGGTGCGCAGCGACAGCCTCGACGGCACTCCGGACCGTCAGCTGATTGACGACCTCCTGCAACTGAACCAGGGCCGCGCCTTCTTCTATGGCAACGGCGCCGACAACCAGCGGGTATACCTGCTGCTGCGCCAGCCGACCGAGCAGGACCGCGGCTACTGGCTGCTGCGCCTGAGCCCGGACTACTACCAGGAGCTGACCCGCCACCTGGACGGCCCCACCCACCCCCTGTGGCTGCTGGAAAACAGCCGCAGCGGCGAGGTCATCGAGCACCACGGCCACCGCCAGACCAGCGATGAACCGCTACAGAGCGTGATGCTCGCGTTCATCGACAACAGCACCTGGCAACTGCGTGGCCTGTTCGACGCCGGCCTTGCCCGCGACAAACTGCTGCCGGCGCTGATCGGCAAGTGTGTGCTGGTGCTGTTCTGCGCCCTGCTGCCGGTGCTGGCGCTGATCAACATGCGCCGGCGCCAGCGCGCCCTGCAGGAAGATCGCCGACGCTACCAGGAAATCTTCGAGGGCACCGGCGTGGCCCTCTGCGTGCTCGACCTCTCCAGCCTGCCCGGCCAGCTCGACCGCTATCACCTGCGCAACCGTGCCGCGCTCAAACAGAGCCTGGCACTGGACACCAGGCTGCGCCGCACACTGCTGGCGGAGCTGAAGATCACCGAGATCAACCAGGTGGCCCGCCAGTTGCTCAACGTCGACTGCCACGAAGGCGCCTGGCAGCGCCTGATCGAGGGCAGCGGCGACAGCCGCGACAGTGTCGGCATGCAGTTGCTCGACGCGCTGATCGAAGAGCGCCAGCAGCTTGAGCTGGAAGTGCGCCTGCCCGCCCCGCTGGGCGGCGAGCTGCACCTGTGGCTGATGGCCCGGCTGCCCCAGCAGCGCCGCGACTACCAGGCGGTGATCCTGAGCATCAGCGACATCACCAGCCGCAAGCAGGTGGAGCTGTCGCTGCTCGAACGCGAAGGTTTCTGGTCGGATGTGGTGCGCACCGTACCCGACCAGCTCTACGTGCAGGACGTCAACAGCCAGCGGATGATCTTCAGCAACCGCCACCTCGGCCAGACCCTGGGCTACGACCGCGTGGAGCTGGCGCAGATGGGCGACCGCTTCTGGGAGATGCTCCTGCACCCCGGCGACGCCGCGCACTACCGCGCCCTGCGCCAGCAGCAGCGTGACACCGGTTACGGCCAGTCGTTGCACTGCCAGCTGCGTTTCCGCCACCGCGACGGCGGCTGGCGCTGCTACGACATTCGCGAACAGGTGCTGACCCGCGACAGCGAGGGCCTGGTCACCCGCATCATCGGCGTGGGCAAGGATGTCACCGTGCAGATCGAGGCCAGCGAGTCCCTGCGCGACAGCGAGCAGCGCTACCGCATGCTCGCCGAGAGCATCAGCGATGTGATCTTCTCCACCGACAGCCAGTTGCAGCTCAACTACGTCAGCCCGTCAGTCCAGGCGGTACTGGGCTACCAGGCCGATTGGATCTTCGCCAACGGCTGGCAGTCGATCGTCGCCAACCCCACCCAGCTAAGCGGCGTCTACAGCCTGCTCGAACGGGTCAGCAAAGTGCTGGGCGACAGCGAACAACTGGCCCAGTTGCGCAGCACCCTGCCCACCCAGCTGTTCCTGTTCGACTGCCTGCGCGCCGATGGCCGCAAGATCCCCATCGAGCTGCGCCTGGTGCTGGTGTGGGACGAACACGAGCGCTTCGAGGGCGTGCTCGGCGTGGGGCGCGACATCAGCCAGCAGCGCCGGGCCGAAAAAGACCTGCGCATGGCCGCGACGGTGTTCGAACACTCCACCTCGGCGATCCTCATCACCGACCCGGCCGGCTATATCGTCCAGGCCAACGAGGCCTTCAGCCGGGTCAGCGGCTACGCCGTGGCCGAGGTGCTCGACCAACTGCCCGGCATGCTCACCGTCGAACAGCAGCAGAGCGCCCAGCTGGGCTACGTGCTCAAGCAGCTGAGCCAGCGCGGCACCTGGGAAGGCGAGGTCTGGCTCAAGCGGCGCAACGGCGAGCACTACCCGGCGTGGGTGGGCATCACCGCGGTGCTCGACGACGAGGGCGACCTGGCCAGCTACGTGTGCTTCTTCACCGACATCAGCGAGCGCAAGGCCAGCGAACAGCGCATCCACCGCCTTGCCTACTACGACGCCCTGACCCACCTGCCCAACCGCACGCTGTTCCAGGACCGCCTGTACACCGCCCTGCAGCAGGCCGAACGGCAGAAGGCCTGGGTGGTGCTGATGTTCCTTGACCTCGACCGCTTCAAGCCGATCAACGACTCCCTCGGCCACGCCGCGGGTGATCGCATGCTCAAGGACATGGCCGAACGCCTGCTGGCCTGCGTCGATGACGACGACACCGTGGCGCGCATGGGCGGCGACGAGTTCACCCTGCTGCTGCAACCCAAGGCCAGTCGCGAGCAGGCGCTCAACCGGGCCATCCATGTCGCCGAGAACATCCTCGACGGGCTGGTCACGCCGTTCGTCCTGGAAAACCGCGAGTTCTTCGTCACCGCCAGTATCGGCATTGCCCTGAGCCCGCAGGACGGCAGCGAGCTCAGCCAACTGATGAAGAACGCCGACACGGCGATGTATCACGCCAAGGAACGCGGCAAGAACAACTTCCAGTTCTACCAGACGGACATGAACGCCAGCGCCCTGGAGCGCCTGGAGCTGGAGAGCGACCTGCGCCACGCCCTGGAGCAGAACGAGTTCATCCTCTACTACCAGCCGCAGTTCAGCGGAGACGGCAAGCGCCTGACCGGCGCCGAGGCGCTGCTGCGCTGGCGCCACCCGACCCGCGGCCTGGTGCCGCCGGGCGACTTCATCCCGGTGATCGAAGAGCTGGGCCTGGTGGTCGACGTTGGCGACTGGGTGCTGCGCGAGGCCTGCCGTCAGCTCAAGGCCTGGCACAAGGAAAAGGTACGGGTGCCGAAGGTGTCGGTGAACATTTCCGCCCGGCAGTTCTCCGACGGCCAGCTGGGCACGCGCATCGCCACCATTCTCGAGGAAACCGGGCTGCCCCCGGCCTGCCTGGAGCTGGAGCTGACCGAGAGCATCCTGATGCGCGAGGTCAACGAGGCCATGCAGATCCTCGACAGCCTGAAGAACCTCGGCCTGAGCATCGCGGTCGACGACTTCGGCACCGGCTACTCGTCGCTCAACTACCTCAAGCAGTTCCCCATCGATGTGCTCAAGATCGACCGCACCTTCGTCGACGGCCTGCCCGAGGGCGAACAGGACGCGCAGATCGCCCGGGCGATCATCGCCATGGCCCACAGCCTCAACCTGGCGGTGATCGCCGAGGGCGTGGAAACCCACGAGCAGCTCGAATTCCTGCGCGAGCACGGCTGCGACGAGGTCCAGGGCTACCTGTTCGGCCGGCCGATGCCGGCCAACCAGTTCGAGGCGCAGTTCAGCAACGAGACGTTGTTCATGTTTCAGTGACGGCGGTGACACGAGACAGTTTCTGTGGGAGCGGCCTTGCGTCGCGAAAGGGCCGCAAAGCGGCCCCGGCGATCTTTGCGTTAACACTGAGCTCCTGGGGCTGCTGCGCAGCCCTTTCGCGACGCAAGGCCGCTCCCACAGGGCACAGCGCCGAGCCGTAAAAACCGGACCCCGAAGTCAACTCCAGCCCAGAAACGGCGCGGGTTGCAACATGAGGGCCATTGGTCCGCGACTTGATGCCACTTCATATGCCAGCGGCGAATCAATCGGTTAGAATGCACCCCCAATTCTGCCCGATCCTTGAGGACCGCCATGTTCAGCCGTGATTTGACCATTGCCAAGTACGACGCCGAGCTCTTCGAAGCCATGCAGCAAGAAGCCCTGCGCCAGGAAGAGCATATCGAGCTGATCGCTTCGGAAAACTACACCAGCCCGGCGGTCATGGAGGCCCAGGGCTCGGTTCTGACCAACAAGTACGCCGAAGGCTACCCAGGCAAGCGCTACTACGGTGGTTGCGAATACGTCGACGTCGTCGAGCAACTGGCCATCGACCGCGCCAAGGAACTGTTCGGCGCCGACTACGCCAACGTCCAGCCGCACGCCGGCTCCCAGGCCAACGCCGCCGTCTACCTGGCCCTGCTGTCGGCCGGTGACACCATCCTGGGCATGAGCCTGGCCCACGGCGGTCACCTGACCCACGGCGCCAGCGTCTCCTCCTCGGGCAAGCTGTACAACGCCATCCAGTACGGCATCGACGCCAACGGCCTGATCGACTACGACGAAGTCGAAGCGCTGGCCCTGGAGCACAAGCCGAAGATGATCGTCGCCGGCTTCTCCGCCTACTCGCAGGTCCTGGACTTCCCACGCTTCCGCGAAATCGCCGACAAGGTCGGTGCCTACCTGTTCGTCGACATGGCCCACGTGGCTGGCCTGGTCGCCGCTGGCGTGTACCCGAACCCTGTTCCGTTCGCCGACGTGGTCACCACCACCACCCACAAGACCCTGCGCGGCCCGCGTGGCGGCCTGATCCTGGCCCGTGCCAACGCCGACATCGAGAAGAAGCTGAACTCCGCGGTCTTCCCGGGTGCACAGGGCGGCCCGCTGGAGCACGTCATCGCCGCCAAGGCGATCTGCTTCAAGGAAGCGTTGCAGCCTGAGTTCAAGGCCTACCAGCAGCAGGTGGTGAAGAACGCCCAGGCCATGGCCGAAGTGTTCATCGAGCGTGGTTTCGACGTGGTTTCCGGCGGCACCCAGAACCACCTGTTCCTGCTGTCGCTGATCAAGCAGGAAATCTCCGGTAAGGACGCCGACGCCGCCCTGGGCAAGGCCTTCATCACCGTCAACAAGAACTCGGTCCCGAACGACCCACGTTCGCCGTTCGTCACCTCCGGCCTGCGTTTCGGCACCCCAGCCGTCACCACCCGTGGCTTCAAGGAAACCGAGTGCCGCGAACTGGCTGGCTGGATCTGCGACATCCTGGCCGACCTGAACAACGAAGCGGTGATCGACGCCGTACGCGAGAAGGTCAAGGCCATCTGCAAGAAGCTGCCGGTGTACGGCAACTGATTGGCAGACGCCTGATGTGAAAAAGCCCGGCCATGTGCCGGGCTTTTTTGTGCTTCTTCTCAGCGAGTTGTTGCGACATCCGGCACGAGACGTATTTCCACGCGCTGCCCCAACGCCCTCGCCGCACTGGCCAGCGTTGCCAGCGTCATGCCGGCATCCGTCTGATCAAGCGCTCGATCGACCGCCGTACGGCTGGTGTGCATGCGCTCGGCAAGCGCCTTCTTGCTGACCTTCTGCTGCTTCATCGCCTCAGTCAGCTGCCAGGCAATCACCCGCTTGAGCGCTGTGGCCGTGACCTCCTCCAGAATGCCTTCTTCGGCAAGAAAATCATCGAAATCCGAACCGATGTGCGGGTTCATATCGTTTGCCTCCGCAAGCTTGCCCTGCGCTGCCTGGCCAATGCGAGGTCGACCGAGGGCGTCTTTTGACTTTTCTTGATGAATCCATGGAGCAAGACCATCACCCCATCGGTGATCGTGAACATCACCCGTCCCACGCTATCCCCCAGGTCGATACGGATCTCCCAGAGTCCGCCTTCCATCTTCCGAACCAGAGGCATGCCAAGTGGCCAACCGAATTGCACAGCCTTGATCTTGTTTCCGATCAGCCTGTGCTGGTTACGCGGCAACGCTTTCAACCACTCCCGCACTGGCTCATTACCGAGGTCACTGCGAAAGAAAAACACCCGAAGCTGTGGATGTGACTCGACCAAGTGTACCAAAAAAGGTACCTCTTTCAAGGGGGCCATAGCGTATGGCCCAATGAATTGAACGAGGCAAAAAAATGCCGCCATTCGGCGGCATCAACCAGTCAGCTACGTCCCACTCATGCGTGATACAACGCCTCAAACCCTGCCCGAATATTCTCTTCCGGCAACTCATCGGCGATGAACACCATCACGCTTTCGCGCGTCTCGCCTTCCTTCCACTCGGCGTCCCAGTCGAACCCGTACAGCTTCAGCACCCCTTGGAACACCAGACGGCGGTCCTCGCCGGCAATGTTCAGTACCCCCTTGTAGCGCAGCAATTGCTTGCCGTGCTCTTCCAGCAGCTCGTTCATGAAGTCGCTGAGCCGATCGATGTCCAACGGCGTTTCAGTGCGCAGCACCAGCGTCGAGATACGGTCAGGCGTGGCCGGCTTGAGCACCGGGCGCAAGGTGGGCTTTGGGCTGATGCCCAGATCCGGGTTGAGGTTGAAGCCGCGCACATCGAGTAGCTCGGCCAGGTCGATGCGACCGTGCTCGACCACACGGATCGCCGCCCGGCCATTGATGCGCGCCAGGCGCTCGCGCAGGGCTTCGACCACCTGCGGCTCGACCAGGTCGGTCTTGCTCAGCAGCAGACGGTCAGCGAAGCCGACCTGGGCCTGGGCGATGGCCTGGGTCAGGTGCAACTCGGCGTGGGCAGTGTCGACCAGGGTGATGATGCCGTCGAGGATATAGCGCTCGCGCAGCTCTTCATCGATGAAGAAGGTCTGCGCCACCGGTGCCGGGTCGGCAAGGCCGGTGCATTCGATGACCAGGCGATCGAAGGCGATTTCACCGGCATCCAGCCGTTCGAGCAGCAGGTACAGGGCCCGGGTCAGGTCGCCATGGATGCTGCAGCACACGCAGCCGTTGGCCAGGGTCATGACCTGCACCGGTTCATCGCCCAGCAGCTGGCTGTCGATGCCGGCCTCGCTGAACTCGTTCTCGATCACAGCGAGCTTCAGGCCATGCTCGGCCTTGAGCATGTGCTTGAGCAATGTGGTCTTGCCGGCGCCAAGGAAGCCGGTCAGCACGGTAACGGGAATCGGCGTTTGCACGCGGAAATCTCCTGAGCGGAAAAAAAAGAAAGGCCGCGATCCCTTGCAGGAGCGGCCTTGTGTCGCGACAGGGCCGCAAAGCGGCCCCAGATTTGCAGGTTCGCAGCAGATATTGCCGGGGCCGCTGCGCGGCCCTTTCGCGGCACAAGGCCGCTCCTACAAGGACCGCGCCGGCATCAGGTTCAACAGCACTTGGGCCCGGACTTGCCACCATAGCGCGCTTCCTGGCGCTCGCGGAAGAACGCCTCGTAGCTCATCACCGGCTTGTCCGGGTGCTTCTTCTGCATGTGCTCGACATAGTTGTCGTAGTCGGGCATGCCGACCATCAGGCGGGCGGCCTGCCCCAGGTACTTGCCCAGTCGACCCAGGTCGTTGAACATCGCGGCGGTCCTCTCAAGCGTCAGGCAGGGCCTGGAACGGGGTTTCCTTGTCGCTGCGCTCCTTGCGACCCAGGGCGGCGAGGCCGACCTTGACGGCAAAGAACAGCACGCTGAACACCACCACCAGGAACAGCACGGTCAGGCCGGCGTTGGTGTAGGCGTTGAAGATCACGTGCTGCATCTGACCGATGTCCTTGGCCGGAGCCAGCACCTGGCCGGCGTCCAGCGCGGTGCTGTACTTCTTGGCCAGGGCCAGGAAGCCGACCGCCGGGTTCGGGTCGAACAGCTTGATCAGGCCCGCGGTGGTGGTGCAGATCAGCAGCCACACGGCCGGCAGCAGGGTGACCCAGACGTAGCGCTGGCGCTTCATCTTGATCAGCACCACGGTGCCCAGCATCAGGGCGATGCCGGCAAGCATCTGGTTGGAGATGCCGAACAGCGGCCACAGGGTGTTGATGCCACCCAGCGGATCGATCACGCCCTGGTACAGCAGGTAGCCCCACAGGGCCACGCAACCGGCGGTGCCGATCAGGTTGGCGGTCCACGACTCGGTGCGTTTCAGCGCTGGCACGAAGCTGCCCAGCAGGTCCTGCAGCATGAAGCGACCGGCACGGGTACCGGCGTCCACCGCGGTGAGGATGAACAGCGCCTCGAACAGAATGGCGAAGTGGTACCAGAACGCCATGGTGTTCTCGCCCGGCAGCACCTGGTGGAGGATCTGCGCGATACCGACCGCCAGGGTCGGCGCGCCGCCGGCACGGGCCAGGATGGTGTGCTCGCCGATGTCGCGGGCGGTGGCCTCGAGCTGCTCGGGGGTAATCATGAAGCCCCAGCTACTGACGGTCTGCGCCACCGAGACGACGTCGGCACCGACCACTGCGGCCGGGCTGTTCATGGCGAAGTACACGCCCGGCTCGATCACCGAGGCGGCGACCATGGCCATGATGGCGACGAACGACTCCATCAGCATGCCGCCGTAGCCGATGTAGCGGGCGTTGGTTTCGTTGTCCAGCAGCTTGGGCGTGGTCCCCGAGGAGATCAGCGCATGGAAGCCGGACACCGCGCCGCAGGCGATGGTGATGAACAGGAACGGGAACAGGGTGCCCTTCCACACCGGGCCCGTGCCGTCGGTGAACTGGGTCAGCGCCGGCATCTTCAGTTCGGGCGCGATGATCAGGATGCCGATGGCAAGGCCCACGATAGTGCCGATCTTGAGGAACGTCGACAGGTAGTCACGCGGCGCCAGCACCAGCCACACCGGCAGCACGGCGGCGACGAAGCCATAGCCGACCAGCATCCAGGTGATCTGCACGCCGGTGAAGGTGAACGCCGGGCCCCACACCGGATCTGCGGCGATCTGGCCCCCCAGCCAGATCGACAGCAGCAGCAGGACCACGCCGACCACCGAGATCTCGCCGATGCGGCCCGGGCGGATATAGCGCATGTAGATGCCCATGAACATCGCGATCGGGATGGTCGCCATCACCGTGAACATGCCCCACGGGCTCTCGGCCAGGGCCTTGACCACGATCAGCGCCAGCACCGCGAGGATGATGATCATGATCAGGAAGCAGCCGAACAAGGCAATGGTGCCGGGGATGCGGCCCATTTCCTCGCGGACCATGTCGCCCAGCGAACGGCCGTTGCGGCGGGTGGAGAGGAACAGGACCATGAAGTCCTGCACCGCGCCGGCCAGCACCACGCCGGCGATCAGCCACAGCGTGCCGGGCAGGTAGCCCATCTGCGCGGCGAGTACCGGGCCGACGAGCGGGCCGGCGCCGGCGATGGCGGCGAAGTGATGGCCGAAAAGGATGTGCTTGTTGGTCGGGACGTAGTCCAGGCCATCGTTGTTGAGTACCGCGGGCGTGGCCCGGCGAGGGTCGAGCTGCATCACCTTGGTGGCGATGAACAGGCTGTAGTAACGGTAGGCAACCAGGTAGATGGCCACTGCCGCGACAACGATCCACAAGGCGTTGATCGCCTCACCGCGACGCAGGGCAACCACACCCAGCGCGCAGGCCCCTATGACTGCCAGCGCCAGCCACGGAATGTGGCGTAGCAGGCTATTATTGTTGTTCATGGTTTACTTCCAGCTGGTGGATTGGAAAGACCGCCCATCGAGTCTAGGGCCAGTCAAAGCGCATTGCCACACTTGCTTTGGTCTAGAGCCTCTGCGGCCAGATTGCGGTACCTGATACGACGCCAGGATTAACTATAGTCAGGTTGAACCCCCGAGGGCTTATCCCATGAGCGATCACGACGAACGCCGCCGTTTCCAACGCATCGCCTTCGATGCCCCCACCGAATTGCGCCAGGGTGAACGCCGCTGGCCGGTGAAACTGCTCGACCTGTCGCTCAAGGGGTTGCTGATAGAGCGCCCTCAGCCCTGGGATGCCGACCTTACCCAGGACTTCGAAGCGGTCATCCACCTGAACGACAAGAAGACCCGGGTGCTGATGCAGGTCGAACTGCGCCACGAGGAGCCGAGCCGCCTGGGTTTCATCTGCCTGCACATCGACATCGATTCGATGACCCACCTGCACCGTCTGGTGGAATTGAATGTGGGCGACAGCACCGAAATGATGCGCGAGCTGCGCGAACTCATCGAAGATTGATATCTCTTAGCCTGCTATCTATCTGGCTGTGACGGCTTTCCTGTCCAGCCAGACAGCTTTCCTGCACCTGCCAGCCTGTTTGTACACACCCCTCTGGAACAGCCTCCTGCATGTTGGAACGCAATCTGCATCCAGGTTTCACGCACCCTGGACGCACCCGTTCCGTCGCTACGATCAAAACTTTGTATACAATTTTTGTGGCAATTTTTTGTGGTAGTTGTCTACAGTAGCGGCACAACAATAAACAGAGAGCCTGCTCCAATGACCACGTCCCCCAGCACGTCTCCCGCCCCGCGCCCCGAGGACGAGAACCTCGGCCTTGGCGCCAACCTGGCCTACGGGCTGCAGCATGTCCTGACCATGTATGGAGGGATCGTCGCCGTACCCCTGATCCTCGGCCAGGCCGCCGGCCTGGCCCCGGCGGAAATCGGCCTGCTGATCGCCGCCTCGCTGTTCGCGGGAGGCCTGGCCACCTTGCTGCAGACCCTCGGCCTGCCGTTCTTCGGCTGCCAGCTGCCGCTGGTGCAAGGCGTGTCGTTCGCCGGCGTGGCAACCATGGGGGCGATCATCAGCAGTGAAGGCGGCGGCGGCCTGCAGGGCGTGCTGGGCGCGGTCATGGCGGCGTCGCTGATCGGCTTCTTGATCACCCCGGTGTTCTCGCGCATCACCAAGTTCTTTCCGCCACTGGTCACCGGCATCGTCATCACCACCATCGGCCTGACCCTGATGCCGGTAGCCGCGCGCTGGGTGATGGGCGGCAACAGCGCTTCACCGGAGTTCGGCAGCGTGGCCAATATCGGCCTGGCGGCGCTGACCTTCGCCATCGTCCTGCTGCTGAGCAAGCTGGGCAGCGCGACCATCTCGCGGCTGTCGATCCTCCTGGCCATGGTGGTCGGCACCCTGATCGCCTGGTCGCTGGGCATGGCCGACTTCAGCAAGGTCACCGAAGGCCCGATGTTCGCCTTCCCCACGCCCTTCCACTTCGGCATGCCGACCTTCCACATCGCCGCGATCCTGTCGATGTGCATCGTGATCATGGTGACCCTGGTGGAAACCTCGGCGGACATCCTCGCAGTCGGTGAGATCATCGACACCAAGGTCGACTCCAAGCGCCTGGGCAATGGCCTGCGCGCCGACATGGCATCGAGCATCCTGGCGCCGATCTTCGGCTCGTTCACCCAGAGCGCCTTCGCCCAGAACGTCGGCCTGGTGGCCGTGACCGGGGTGAAGAGCCGCTACGTGGTGGCCACCGGCGGGGTAATCCTGGTGGTGCTGGGCTTGCTGCCGATCATGGGCCGGGTCATCGCCGCGGTACCGACCCCGGTACTGGGCGGCGCGGGCATCGTGCTGTTCGGCACCGTGGCCGCAAGCGGTATCCGCACCCTGTCGAAGGTCAGCTACAAGAACAACGTCAACCTGATCATCGTCGCCGCCTCGCTGGGCTTCGGCATGATCCCGATCGCGGCGCCGACCTTCTACCACAACTTCCCGAGCTGGTTCGAAACCATCTTCCACTCCGGCATCAGCTCGGCGGCGATCATGGCCATCCTGCTGAACCTGATCTTCAACCACTTCACCACCGGCAACTCGGAGAACCAGTCGGTGTTCGCCGCGGCCTACGAGCGCACCATCCAGTACTCGGACATCTCGGCCCTGCGCGATGGCGACTACTTCAAGGATGGCAAGCTGTTCGACGCCGACGGCAACGAGGTTCCGGTGCTGGAACTCGACGAGCACGGCAATGAGGCGCCCAGGCGCAAGGCGGTCGCCGAGCACTGATCGCTGACCAGGACGGTCATCGAGGGGGAGCCGACGCGCATCGTCGGCTCCTTTTTTTCGTCTGGTGCATACGTGGTAGCGGGAGTTGTGGGAGCAACTGTCTTGCTGAGTTTTCTCAACTGGCGTGATCTCTGTAGGAGCGGCCTTGCGTCGCGAAAGGGCCGCAAAGCGGCCCCAGCGATATCTGCAACTACGCTGAAATCCCGGGGCTGCTGCGCAGCCCTTTCGCGACACAAGGCCGCTCCTACAGGTTGGCGTAGAACCTGTGGGGCCCGCTCCCACGATTGATCCGCTGAGTCGCCTTAGCCGTGCGCCACGAAGTACCGGTTCAACACATTCAGATCCCCCGCCTCCAGCACCCCCGCCAGATAGCGCAACTGCAACCACGCCCTCAAGTACTCATGCCGTGCCTGCGCCAGATCGCGCCTGGCACCAAACAGCTGCTGCTCGGCGTCCAGCACATCAAGGTTGACCCGCTCCCCTCCCCGCACGCTCTTGCGTGTGGCCTGCACCAGGGCCGAGGCCGCCTTCACCGCAAGGTCGTAGGCACGGATCTTTGCCGTGCCGCTGGCGCACAGGTTGAACTGCCGGCGTAGCTGGTTGAGCGTGTCGCGCAACTGCGCATCCAGTTCGAAGCCCGCAGCATCGCGCTGGGCCCGGGCCTGGCGAACCGACGCCGATACACCGCCACCGGCAAACAGCGGCACACTCAACTGCACGCCGATGCTGTCGGTATCGTAACGTTGGTTGTAGCTGCTCTCGGAACTGGAACTGGAAATGCCCTTGCTGGCATAGGCACTCAATGAAGGCAGGTGCCCGGCCCGCTGCCGCTCGATGTGCTGCTCGGCGACCTCGAGCCCATGGCGCTGGCTGGCCAGCTCGGCGTTGCGGGCGACAGCCAGGTCGCGCCAGGGTTCGAAACGCGTCGGGGTGAGGGGCTGGACACGGAAGTCGCCGGTCATCGGCGCCAGGTCCTCGACCGCCACCGGCTCGCCGATGATCGCCTGCAAGGCGCGCAGCGCGGCGTCGAGATTGTCACCGGCCTCGATCTCCTGGGCCTGGGCCAGCTCGTAGCGGGCGCGGGTTTCCAGCACATCGGTACGGGTGCCTTCGCCGCCCTTGAGCAGGCGCTCGTTGAGGGTCAGCTGCTCGGCGTAGGTACGTCGCTGGGCCTGGGCCAGGGCAATCTGTTCGTTGGCGAACAGCGCTTCGCTGTAGGCACCGAACAGGCGCACCATCAGTTCCTGGCCACGGCCGCGATAGCGCTCGTCGGCCAGGGCGGCCTGGGCCACGCCACGGCGGTAGTCGCTCCAGGCGGCATAATCGAACAACGGCTGTTCGAGAGTCAGGGTCGAACTGTAGCTGCGGTAGTCGCGCTGGGTGGTCACATCGCCGAACTGGCTGCGCTGGGTCACCTTGGAATCGTTGCGGGCACGGTTGTAGCGATACGACAGCCTGGGCAGCAAGCCGGCGCGACCGATCGCCAGGTTCTCGAGCCCGGCCTCGCGCTCGGCGATGGAACCCTGCCAGGTGGGATCGTTGCGCAGGGCCAGGGCATAGGCGTCGCCCAGGTCCAGGGCCTGCGCCGACAGGCTGGTGAACAACAGCAGCGGGCAAACGGCACGCAAAAGCACGGACATCCTCTTATTCCTCGGCCAGGGCGACATGCACCCGGTCGGCCAGTGGCTTGAACAGGTAGTTGAGCATCGAGCGCTCGCCGGTTCGCACGAAGGCCTCCACCGGCATGCCCGGGCGGATATCCAGGCCGGCCAGTTGGCCGAGGCCCTGCTCGCTGACCTTGATGCGCACCTGGTAGTAGGGTTGCTGGGTCTTTTCATCGAGCAAGCGGTCGGCCGAGACCAAGGTCACCTCGCCATCCACCCGCGGCGTGGTGCTCTGGTTGAAGGCGACGAACATCAGTTCCACCGGCAGCCCTGGGCGCAGGCGGTCGACCATGTCCACCGAGGCGCGGGCATCGACCAGCAACGGCGCATCGCGCGGCACGATCTCCATCAGCTGCTGGCCACGGGCGATGACCCCGCCGTTGGTGAATACGCTGAGGCCGACCACCGTGCCGGCCACGGGCGCCCGCACCTGGGTATGGGCCAGCTCGAATTCGGCGCTGCGCAGGCGGTTGTCCAGGTCCTCGGCGCTGGCCTGCAACTCGGCGAGCTGCTGGCGCACCTCGTTCTGGTACTCCTGCTGGCGCTGGCCGATGCGCAGCTTGAGTTCCAGCACCTGGCGCCGGGTGCGGCCGATGCTGCCGAAGTCCTCGGCGATCGAACCATTGACCTGGGCCAGCAGGCGCTCGCTGTCGAGCAGGCGATTGCGGGCGATGTAGCCGTCCCGGGCCAATTCGCGCAGGCCGCGCAGTTGCTCGTCCAGCGCGTCACGCTGGGCCTGTTTGCTGGCCAGCGAGCCTTGCAGGCCCTGCAGCGAGGCTTCGGCGCCGGCAATGCTCTCGCGCAGGCCTCCGAGCTCCATGTCCAGCGCCTGGGCGCGGCTGCTGCGCAGTTGCCGCTGGCTCTCCAGCACCGTGGCCACCCAGGCGCTGGCGGCCTGGTCTCGCAGGCCCTGCGGGAACTCGACCGACGCCCTGCCATCGCGCTCGGCCAGCAGACGCGCCTCGGCGGCGCGGGCGTTGACGTACTGCACCCGCAGCGAGCCGACCTGGGCCTGGGCCTGGGTCGGCTCCATGCGCAGCACGACCTGACCGGCGCTCACCGTGTCGCCATCACGCACCAGCAACTGCTCGATCACCCCGCCGGTTGGGTGCTGCACGGCCTGTCGGCTACCGGCGACCATCACGCTGCCACTGACCGGTACGCCTTTGTCCAGCGGCGCCAGCGCGGCCCACAGGAGGAAGCCACCGAAACCTGCCAGCACCAGCCAGCGGCCCACCCGGCCCGGGCGGTGTTCGTCGAGGCTGAGCAGGCTGGCCTCGGTCTTTTGCGTGGAGAGGGCGTGTACGCTCATGAAGTCAGGCTCTTGGCTGGCCGAAGGTGACGCTCAGGCCGATGGGGTTGCGAGGGGTGGGTGGAGCGACAGGTGCAGGGGCGGGCCGGGCGGACCGTTGAGCGTCCTGCAGCACCCGGGCGGTGGGGCCGAAGGCCTGCAACTGACCGCCCTTGAGCATCAGCAGGTTGTCCAGGCCGGCCAGCAGCGAGGACTTGTGGGTGATCAGGACCAACGTGCGCTTGTGCTCGCGCAGCCTGGCAA
>NZ_QJRP01000027.1 GCF_003205295.1 Pseudomonas mosselii | reverse complement strand
GCACACTGCGCACCCCCTGCCACAACTCCTGCGCCAACACCCGCGCCTGCTCGGCATTGCTCCCCGGACACAGCACCATGAACTCCTCCCCACCCAAACGACAGAACACATCGGTCCGCCGCAACCGCTGCCCGATCCGCTGGCACAGGCTGCGCAGCACATGATCCCCCACCGCATGCCCGAACTGATCGTTGATCCGCTTGAAGTGATCGATATCCAGCATGATCACTGCCAGATCCAGCCCATCCCGTTGCGCCCGGTCCAGTTCGTTGCGCAGCCGCTCCTGGAAATAACGCCGGTTGTAGATACCGGTGAGGGCATCGGTCACCGACAGCGCCCGCAGCTCCTCCTCCACCCGCTTGAGGTCCGAGATGTCAGTCAGGTAACCATGCCAGAGCGTACTGCCGTGCTCGCCTATCTCCGGCGTCGCCTCCCCCCGCACCCAACGCAACCCCGCCCGCGGGAGGCACACCCGGTACTCCTCCCGCCACGGCGTCAGGTACTCGGCGGAGTAGCGCACCGAGCGCCGCACCCGCTCCAGGTCGTCCGGATGAATACGCTCGAACACCGCCGCGGCGTCCTGGCGCAGCAATGCCAGGTCCACCTCGTAGATGTCGTGCAGGCCCTGACTGGCGTAGGGGAAACAGGAATGGCCATCGGCGTCCAGGCGGTACTGGTAGATCCCGCCAGGGACCTCAGCGCTGAGTTTCTCCAGCAACCGGTCACGGGCCGCCAGGGCCTCATGCACCCGACGCCGCTCGGTGACATCGATGCAGATCGCCAGGTACCCCACCCACAACCCCTCCTCATCCAGCACCGCCGTCACCAGCATGTTGGCCAGCAGGTGGCTGCCATCCTTGCGCACCAGCGTCCAATCCGCTGGCTCCGCGCCGCCTTCTTGCACCGTCTCGGCGAACATCGCCTGGCCCGCGCCGACCTCGCGGCCGAAGCGCACGCTCAAAGCATGGGCACGCTGGTGCAGCTCCTCGGGCAGGACCAGATCCTCGAGCCGCAGCTGGCCCAGCGCTTCGCCCGCCGCATAGCCCAGCATGCGCTCGGCGCCGGCATTGAACGTGCCAATCACTCCGCGCAGGCTGGTGGCGATGATTGCGACCTGGGTCGCGGCATCAAGCACGCTGCGCAACTGGTTATGGGTCTCGCGCAGCGACTGCTCGCTGACACGCAGCTCGACGGTACGCCGGGCCACCAGACCCAGGGCACGCTGGCGCTGGCTGAACAGGCTGTACAGCAGCAGCGCCAGCAAGACACTGAGCAGGCCACCGAGCAACGCCACCACCGGCACCGCCGACGAGCGGTTGGCGGCGAGAAAGCCCTGGCTGGGACGAATGTCGAGCTGGTAGTGGTGGTCCGCCAGGTGCAGCAGGTGACTGCTGGCAAAGCCCATGCGCGCCGGCGGCATCCCTGAGTCGAACAGCACCTCGTGACCACCCTCTGTGGACAGGTCGAGGATGCGCACCACCAGGTTGTCGTCAGCCACCGTCGGCAGGCTCTCGGCGATCAGCTGATGCAGGCTCAGCAAGGCCATGACGTACCCGCGAAGTGGATCGCCCACAGACGCTTCATCGGCGAACACCGGGGCGACTATCAACAGGCCACGGGTATAAGTCGGTTCGACGTTGATCATGTCCAGCGGCGCCGACACCGCCATGCTGCCGGGTCTGGCGGCCCGGGCCAGGGTCGCGGCGCGCAGCGGCTGCCCACCCAGATCAAAGCCGTAGGGCTGGGCCTGGCGACTCGCCGCCTGGGTGTACAGCACCGGATAGTAGTGATCACGCGCAGGCGCGGCCTGCCAATCGCCCTGGGCGTCCAGGTCGCGGATCTGATAGGGCTGGCCCAGCCAGGCACTGGCGCGCCGCTCGAAGTCCTCGCGCTGCGCGGCCGCTACCCGCGGTGCCCAGGAGTAAGCCTGGGTGCGGTGCAGCAAGGGACGTGCGTAGCCATCGAACTCGCGGGGAGTGATTTCAGTGGAATAGGCGAAGAACCGGCGCAGGCCGTCCAGGCGCTGCTCCTGTTCCTCGAAACGCTCGGCAATGCGGCTGTAGCGCTCACTGGCCAGCAGCTCGAAGCGCTGGCGCAGTTGCTGCTGGTAGAAGGTCTGGGTGGCGATCGCCAGGGCGGCCGTGAGCAACGCCCCGGCGACCAGCGCCGCCAGGGCCACGCCCCAGGCCGACAACTCGTCGCCGAGCAGGCCAAGCCGCTTCGCAGGTACGCCCGGGTTCGACATAGAGGACTCCAACCAAGGTCAGCGTCCTGCGTATTGTCCCGCCCTGTCCTGATTTATAGCCACTGGCCAGCAGGCGTGCCACGTACCTCGTCGGTTCAGCGCAGGCGCAGCTGCCAGGCGCGGTGGATGCGGTTGTTGCGGGCGAAGTCCGGGTCCAGTGTCTGGGCGCTGATCTCCTCCACCATGTACCGCGCGGCCAAATGCTCGTCGAGCTGGAACTTGCGGAAGTTGTTGGAGAAGTACAGCACACCACCCGGGGCCAGGCGCGCCATGGCCAGGTCGAGCAGCTGCACATGGTCGCGCTGCACGTCGAACACCCCTTCCATGCGCTTGGAGTTGGAGAAGGTCGGCGGGTCGATGAAGATCAGGTCGTAGCTGTCCTGGGCATTCTCCAGCCAGGCCATGACATCGCCCTGCTCCAGGCGATTACGCTCGGAGAAGCCGTTGAGCGACAGGTTGCGCCGCGCCCAGTCCAGGTAGGTCTTCGACAGGTCCACGCTGGTGGTGCTGCGCGCGCCGCCCTTGGCCGCGTGCACGGTGGCCGTGGCGGTGTAGCAGAACAGGTTGAGGAAGCGCTTGCCCGCCGCCTCGCGCTGGATGCGCATGCGCATCGGCCGGTGATCGAGGAACAGCCCGGTATCCAGGTAGTCGGTGAGGTTGACCAGCAGCTTGACGCCACCTTCGTTGACCTCCTGGAAGCGTCCTTCGGTGGCCTGGCGCTCGTATTGGCGGGTACCGGTCTGGCGCTCCCGGCGCTTGAGCACCACACGCTGTGGATCGACACCGAGGGCCTGGGGAATCGCGCTCAGTGCATCGAGCAGGCGCGCCTGGGCCTTGTCCGGATCGATCGAACGGGGCGCCGCGTACTCCTGCACGTGCACCCAGTCGTGGTACAGGTCCACTGCCAGGGCATACTCGGGCATGTCGGCATCGTACACCCGGTAGCAATCGACCTTCTCGCGGCGGGCCCACTTGCCTAGCTGCTTGAAGTTCTTCTGCAGGCGGTTGGCGAACATCTGCGCGCCTTCCGACAGGCGCGCCGGCTCGCTGGCCACCGGGGCCTGGCGACGCGGCTCGCCCTCAGCCGCCTCGGCCTGGGCCGAACGACGATCACCGGTAACGAACTGGTCGGGCTGGACCTTGAACAACAACAGCTTGCACGGCAACGCGCCGTTCCAGAAAGCGTATTGTTTGTGACTGCGAATGCCCATGCGCTTGCCCAGTTCCGGCGCGCCGGTGAACACCGCCGCTTCCCAGCCCATGCAGGCCTGGCGCAGGCGCTCACCGAGGTTCTGGTAAAGGTACAGCAGACTGGCTTCGTCGCCCAGGCGCTCGCCGTACGGCGGGTTGCTGATCACCAGGCCTTTCTGGTTCTGGTCCGGGCGCGGCTCGAAACTGGCCACCTCGCCCTGGTAGATCTTCACCCAGTCGCCCAGGCCCGCGCGCTCGACGTTGTTGCGCCCGGGCTGGATCAGCCGAGGGTCGGCCTCATAGCCGCGGATCCACAGCGGTGGCTTGGCCAGGCCGGCCTGGGCACGGGTCTGGGCCTCGTCGTGGACTTTGCGCCACAGCGCCGGCACATGGCCGAGCCAGGCGCTGAAACCCCAGCGCTCGCGCTTGAGGTTAGGGGCGATATCGGCGGCGATCATCGCCGCCTCGACCAGGAAGGTACCCACGCCGCACATCGGGTCGGCCAGGGCGCCGCCCTCGGCCGCGATGCGTGGCCAGCCGGAGCGGATCAGCACCGCCGCCGCCAGGTTTTCCTTCAGGGGCGCAGCGCCCTGCTGCAGGCGATAGCCACGCTGGTGCAGGCTGTGGCCGGACAGGTCGAGGGACAGGATCGCCTCGCCACGGTCCAGGCGCAGGTGCACGCGCACATCCGGGTCGACCTTCTCCACCGACGGGCGCAGGCCTTCGCGGTTGCGCAGCTTGTCGACGATCGCATCCTTGACCTTGAGGGCACCAAAGTGGGTGTTGTCGATGCCCGAGCCATGGCCGCTGAATTCCACCGCCAAGGTGCCATCGGCCGCGAGGTGGTCGGCCCAGTCGACGGCATGCACGCCGTCGTACAGGTCGTCGGCGTTCTTCATCGAGAAGCGCTTGAGCACCAGCAGCACGCGGTTGGCCAGGCGCGACCAGAGGCACAGGCGGTAGGCGGTTTCCATGTCGGCGTCGCCGCGAATGGCCGAGGTGTGTTCACGCACCTCGTTCAGGCCCAGCTGGCGGGCTTCCTCGGCGAGCAGGCCTTCAAGACCCTTGGGGCAGGTAAGGTAAAGTTCGAAACGGTCCGACATGAGCAATCCAGAGCCTTTGGCTAGGTAGATGGCAAGCCGACGCATCGGCTGCCGCTGTTTGCCCGCACGCCTTTCCAACAGGCGTCCGGGTGGCCCGACGAAACGCTCGCCAGGCCTGGCCGCCCGGTCGATCATGCCTTTGCCGGATGGCGAAAGAGGCTTTGATCGTCGAGCAGTATGAAAATTGCGTGGACGTCGGGCTCAGATGTGACCCTTCGTCGCATTACCAAATATTTCTGTCATCACCCAGCAACGCTGGCCAATTGACGTCAAGGTTGGGTAAACCCTGATCATAGCGGGCTCAACGGCAAACAAGGTTGAGTCGCATTTATTTACTTATCCCCTCACCCTCGGAAAGGTTACGTCCTTATGACAAATCGATCATTCACACTGTGACTCGCATTCGTTAGAACTGATCTCAGGCCGCACCGCAACGGGGCGGCACTTTCAGCCCGCGACGCCGGCAGCGGGCGCACACCGGCAGAACGATTCTGCCCGGCCTCGGAGAGGCCGACGGGACATTACAGTCAACAAGTGAGGGCAACACCCTATGAGAAGACTTAAGCGTGATCCGTTGGAAAGAGCATACTCACGTGGCTACCAGTATGGGGTCACCGGCAAATCCCGCGAACTTTGCCCCTTCAATCTACCCTCTGTACGCCAAGCCTGGATCAACGGCTGGCGCGAAGGTCGCGGCGACAACTGGGATGGCATGACCGGCACCGCTGGCATTCATAGACTCAACGAAAATCACGCCGTTGGCTGAACGAGGATACTGAATTCGAGTCACCATGCGCGCCCTATCCGGGCGGCGGGCTGCGGCCCAGGGGCCCCTTTTAAGGGGCCCTTTTTTATGCCCTTATCCTGCATCAATGCGCGAAGTTTCCCTCGAAACTACCTTGGCATCGCGGCGATGGCATCCACCGCTTCACGGATCAGCGCCGGCCCCTTATAGATGAAGCCCGAATAGATCTGCACCAGGCTCGCTCCAGCGGCGATCTTCTCAGCCGCATGGCGACCCTCGGTGATCCCGCCCGCAGCGATGATCGGCAGCTTGCCGCCCAGTTCACCGGCCAGCACCTTCACCGTGTGGGTACTCTTCTCCAGCACCGGCGCACCCGACAGACCGCCGGCCTCGCCACCGAACGGCAGGCCTTCAACGCCCTCGCGCCCCAGGGTGGTGTTGGTGGCGATCACCGCGTCCATCCCCGACTCGACCAGCGCTGCCGCCACCAGGGCGGTTTCCTCGTCGCTCATGTCAGGGGCGATCTTGATCGCCAATGGCACGCGCTTGCCGTTCGTCTGCGCCAGTTGCTCGCGGCGCTCGGCCAGGGCATCGAGCAGTTGCTTGAGCGAGTCGCCAAACTGCAGCGAACGCAGGCCCGGGGTATTCGGCGAGCTGACGTTGACGGTGATGTAGCTGGCGTCGTTGTAGACCTTCTCCAGGCAGATCAGGTAGTCGTCCTGGGCCCGTTCGACCGGGGTGTCGAAGTTCTTGCCGATGTTGATGCCCAGCACGCCGGTGTACTTCGCGGCACGCACCCGCGCCAGCAGGTGGTCAACGCCCAGGTTGTTGAAGCCCATGCGATTGATGATGGCGGTGGCTTCCGGCAGGCGGAACAGCCGTGGCTTGGGATTGCCCGGCTGCGGGCGCGGCGTCACGGTGCCGATCTCGACGAAGCCGAAGCCCAGCTGGGCAAAGCCATCGATGGCCGCGCCGTTCTTGTCCAAACCGGCGGCCAGGCCGACCGGGTTGGCGAAGTTCAAGCCCATCACCGTCACCGGCAACGCCGCCGGCTGCTTGCACAGCAGGCCGTTGAGCCCGAGACGGCCACCAGCGCCGATCAGGTCCAGCGAGAGGTCGTGGGAGGTTTCCGGGGAGAGCTTGAACAGCAACTGGCGGGCCAGGGTATACATGGGCGGGCGGACTCGCGGTGTGTGAGGGGGCGATTATAGCCAGCGCGCCGCCGGGGCGACAGGGCCATGGCACATGGGTTGCTAAGTCAGTTGCATGCAACCCTCCGCGAACGCCCGAGGATACTCGTGAACACAGCCCTCCCGACATCGCCCCTGGCCTGGGTCAACGGCAGCGACGCGCCGGAAAAGCCCAGCCTGGACATTGGTTTCATGGCCCTGACCGACTGCGCCTCGGTGGTGGTCGCCGCCACCCAGGGCTTCGCCCAGCAGTTCGGCCTGACCCTGAACCTGCGCCGCCAGGCCTCCTGGGCCGGGCTGCGCGACAAGCTGGTCAGCGGCGAGCTGGACGCCGCCCATTGCCTCTATGGCCTGGTGTACGCGGTGCACCTGGGCATCGGCGGTGTGGCTGCCAGCCCTTTGGCCGTGCTCATGGGCCTGAACCAGAACGCCCAGGCCATCAACCTCTCTCCCACACTGCAGCGCAAGGGCGTGACCAGCCCCGAGGCACTGGCGCGGCTGGTGCACCAGCAAGGGGCACGGCTGACCTTCGCCCAGACCTTCCCCACCGGCACCCATGCCCTGTGGCTGTACTACTGGCTGGCCAGCCAGGGCATTCATCCGCTGCACGACGTGACCAGCGTGGTGGTACCCCCGGCGCAGATGGCCGCCCACCTGCAGGCCGGACGCATCGACGGCTTCTGTGTCGGCGAACCCTGGTCGGCGGATGCCCTCGCCAAGGGTCAGGGCTTCACCCTGGCCACCAGCCAGTCGATCTGGCCCGATCATCCGGAAAAGGTCCTGGCCAGTGCCCTTGGCTTCGTCGAGCAGTACCCCAACAGCGCCCGGGCGCTGATCAAGTCGGTGCTCGCCGCCGCGCGCTTCATCGAGCAAAGCCAGGAAAACCGCCGCGGCACCGCGCAACTGCTCAGTGGCAGCGCCTACCTGGACACCCCGGTTGGCAGCATCGAGCCGCGCCTGCTCGGTGATTACCAGGACGGCCTGGGCCATCGCTGGCACGACCCTCACGGCCTGCGCCTGTTCGACCAGGGCCGGGCCAACCTGCCGTACCTGTCCGACGGCATGTGGTTCATGACCCAATTCCGTCGCTGGGGCCTGCTGCGGGACGACCCGGACTACCTGGCCGTCGCCGGCCAGGTGCAGCAGTTGGCGCTGTACCGCGAGGCCGCCACGGCGCTGGGCGTACCCTGCGCCGACCCGCCCATGCGCAGCAGCCTGCTGATCGACGGCAGCCGCTGGGACGGCAGCGACCCCCATGCTTATGCGCGCAGCTTCACCCTGCACGCCCTGAACGCGGCGCCTGACGCCCGCGCCCATCGCTGAGGGGCTAGCCATGTTGCGCATCCTGCTGATCGACGACACGGAAAAGAAGGTCGGCCGCCTGAAGGCCGCCCTGATCGAAGCCGGCTTCGAGGTGATCGAGGCGGGTAGCCTGAGCATCGACCTGCCCGCTTGTGTCGAAACGGTGCACCCGGACGTGGTGCTGATCGATACCGAGTCACCGGGCCGGGACGTAATGGAACAAGTGGTGCTGGTCAGCCGCGACCGCCCCCGCCCCATCGTGCTGTTCACCGACGAGCATGACCCCGGTGTGATGCGCCAGGCGATCCAGGCCGGGGTCAGCGCCTACATCGTCGAGGGTATCCAGACCACGCGCCTGCAACCGATCCTCGATGTGGCCATGGCCCGGTTCGAAAGCGACCAGGCGCTCAAGGCTCAACTGCTGGCCCGCGACCAGCAGTTGGCCGAGCGCAAGCGTATCGAGCAGGCCAAGGGCCTGTTGATGAAGATGAAGGACTGCAACGAAGAACAGGCCTACACCCTGATGCGCCGCCAGGCCATGAGCCGCCAGCAGAAGCTGATCCAGGTGGCGGAACAGATCATCGCCATGTCGGAGATGCTGGGGTAGTCACGAGGTAGCTGTAAGGCCATGGTGTCGGCGGAACGCCTTCCCTGTAGGAGCGGCCTTGTGTCGCGAAAGGGCCGCGCAGCGGCCCCGGCGATCTTTGCATGAGCACTGAAATCCTGGGGCCGCTGCGCGCCCCTTTCGCGGCACAAGGCCGCTCCTACTACAAAGATTGCGCGAGACTGGATATTGGCCCGCCTCTTGCTCTGAAAACCCCGGTAGCCAACGGCGGTTGCCCCCATACCCCGACAAAGACGTCGCTCGCCCATCCACGGCCGTGGACCGGGCAGCGGCGTCTTTTCGTTTCCGCGCCCAACGAGGTGTTCGATGAATACGAGCTTCTGGAAATCCGGGCATGTGCCCACGCTGTTCGCCGCCTTCCTGTATTTCGACCTGAGCTTCATGGTCTGGTACCTGCTCGGCCCCCTGGCGGTGCAGATCGCCGCCGACCTGCAGCTTAGTGCCCAGCAACGGGGACTGATGGTGGCCACACCGATCCTGGCCGGCGCGGTGCTGCGCTTCGCCATGGGCCTGCTGGTCGATCGCCTGTCGCCCAAGACCGCCGGGCTGATCGGCCAGGTCATCGTGATCGTCGCCCTGGCCTGCGCCTGGCACCTGGGGGTACGCAGCTACGAGCAGGCGTTGCTGCTGGGCGTGTTCCTCGGCTTTGCCGGGGCCTCGTTCGCCGTGTCCCTGCCGCTGGCCTCGCAGTGGTATCCGCCCCAGCACCAGGGCAAGGCCATGGGCATCGCCGGCGCCGGCAACTCCGGCACGGTGTTCGCCGCGCTGCTGGCCCCGGCGCTGGCCGCAGGCTTCGGCTGGAACAATGTGTTCGGCTTCGCCCTGCTGCCCTTGCTGCTGACCCTGGTCCTGTTTGCCCTGCTGGCGCGCAACGCCCCGCAACGCCCCAGCCCCAAGGCCATGGCCGACTACCTCAAGGCATTGGGTGATCGCGACAGCTGGTGGTTCATGTTTTTCTATAGTGTGACCTTCGGCGGTTTCATCGGCCTGGCCAGCGCCCTGCCCGGCTACTTCAGCGACCAGTACGGCCTGAGCCCGGTGACTGCCGGCTACTACACCGCCGCCTGTGTGTTCGCCGGCAGCCTGATGCGCCCGCTCGGCGGCGCCCTGGCTGACCGCTTCGGCGGGATTCGCACCCTGCTGGCGATGTACGGCGTGGCCGCCGTGTGCATCGCCGCGGTGGGCTTCAACCTGCCCAGCGCGGCGGCGGCCCTGGCGCTGTTCGTCAGTGCCATGCTCGGGCTGGGCGCCGGCAATGGCGCGGTGTTTCAACTGGTGCCACAGCGCTTTCGCCAAGAGATCGGCGTGATGACCGGGCTGATCGGCATGGCCGGTGGCATCGGCGGCTTCCTGCTTGCCGCGGGCCTGGGCACCATCAAGCAGCATACCGGCGACTACCAGCTCGGCCTGTGGCTGTTCGCCAGCCTCGGCCTGCTGGCCTGGTTCGGCCTGCATGGCGTCAAGCAACGCTGGCGCACCACCTGGGGCTCGGCGGCGATCACCGCGGCGCGGGTCTGAGGCCGCCCCATGAGCCTGCAACTGAGCTTCGCCCAGGCCAGCGCCACCGGACCGCGCCCGGAAAACCAGGACGCCCTGCGCCTGGTGACCCCCGCGCCGGAGCTGGCCGCCAGCAAGGGCTACCTGTGCGCCCTGGCCGACGGCGTCAGCCAGTGCGCCGACGGCGGCCTGGCGGCACGCTCCAGCCTGCAGGCCCTGGCCCTGGACTACTACGCCACGCCCGCCACCTGGGGCGTGGCCCAGGCGCTGGACCGCCTGCTCACGGCGCAGAACCGCTGGCTGCGGGCCCAGGGCAATGGCCAGCCGCTGCTGACCACCTTCAGTGCCCTGGTGCTGCGCGGAAGGCGATTCACCCTGGCCCATGTCGGCGATTGCCGGGTGTATCGCTGGCAAGCCGACCAGTTGCACTGCCTGAGCGAAGACCATGTCTGGGACCAGCCCGGCATGCAGCATGTGCTCAAGCGCGCGCTGGGGCTGGACCAGCAACTGCTGGTGGACTACCTGGAAGGCGACCTGCGCGAAGGCGAATGCTTCGTGCTGCTCAGCGACGGCGTGTGGGCCAGCCTGGGTGACGCGCACATCCGCTCGATCCTGCGCGAGCAACCCGACTTGCAGGTGGCCGCCGACACCCTGGTCACCAGCGCCCATCACTGCGGCAGCCAGGACAACGCCAGCGCCCTGCTGGTACGGGTCGACCAGTTGGGCCCCGGCACCCTGGGCGATGCCCTGGCCCAGCTCCAGCAATGGCCGTTGCCGGGCGCGCTGCGTGACGGTCAGTCGATCGATGGCTGGCAGGTCGACGGCCTGCTGGCCCAGAGTCGGCAATCGCTGCTGTACCGGGTCCGCGACCCGCACGACCAGCCCTGGCTGCTCAAGACCCTGCCGCAGTCGCGCGATCAGGAGCCCGGTGCCGCCCAGGCCTTGTTGCTGGAGGAATGGTTCCTGCGTCGGGTCGCCGGACGTCACTTCCCTGAGGTACACCCGGCCAGCCAACGCCAGCACCTGTACTACCTGATGCGCGAATACCCGGGCACGACCCTGGCCGGGCGGCCCCCACTACCGCTGGCACAATGGCTGGAGATCGCCCGTCAACTGCTACAGGCGGTAGGCGTGCTGCACCGGCGCAATCTGCTGCACCGCGACATCAAGCCGGACAATCTGCACCACGGCAGCGATGGCCAACTGCGCCTGCTGGACTTCGGGCTGGCGTACTGCCCTGGGCTTTCCGAGGACCCGCCCAATGCCTTGCCGGGCACACCCTCGTTCCTCGCCCCGGAAGCCTTCGACGGCTTGCCCCCCGCGCCACGCCAGGATCTGTATGCCGTGGGCGTGACGCTTTACCATCTGCTCACCGGTCACTACCCCTACGGCGAGGTCGAGGCGTTCCAGCGGCCACGCTTCGGCACGCCAGTGAATCCGGCGCGTTATCGGCCGGATTTGCCGGAGTGGCTGCAGCGCAACCTGTTGCAGGCGGTGGCGGCAGACCCGGCGCAGCGCTTCGAGACCGCCGAGCAGTGGCTGCTGTTGCTGGAGCGGGGGGATCGCCAGGAACTGGCCGAGCGGCCACGGCCGCTGTTGGAGCGCGAGCCGTTGAAGGTATGGCGCACGATTGGGTTGGTGTCGCTGCTATTGAACATGGTGTTGTTGCTGGTGCTGCTCAAACGCTGAGCGCGCAGGCGAGTGACGTTCCATGTAGGAGACTGCCCAGCCCCTCGGGCCACGCTGTCGCGCAGGGAACTGTCCCCCTGTGGGAGCGGCCTTGTGTCGCGAAAGGGCTGCGCAGCAGCCCCAGGATTTCAGCGCTCATGCAAAGAACGCCGGGGCCGCTTTGCGGCCCTTTCCGACCGGTCCGACGCCTCGGCAAGGCCGCTCCCACAGGGATCGCGCTAGCTTTAGCAATTGAGCAAGACAGTTGCTCCTACAAAGGAGGGGCAACCCATGCCCCGAGAAATCGCGGGCAAAGAAAAACCCGGCCAAGGCCGGGTTTTTCGTGAAGCATCAAGCCAATTACTTGGCCTGGGCTTCTACCTGAGCTTCTACGCGACGGTTGACGGCGCGGCCAGCTTCGGTGGCGTTGTCGGCGACCGGACGGGTCTCACCGTAGCCAACCGAGTCAACACGGCTCGATTCGATGCCGTACTGCTGGGTCAGGACTTGCTTGACAGCGCTGGCACGACGCTCGGACAGCTTCTGGTTGTAAGCGTCTGGGCCCACGGAGTCAGTGTGACCTTCCACGGTGGTGGTGGTCTGTGGGTACTGCTTCATGAAGTCAGCCAGGTTCTTGATGTCGCCGTAGCTGTTTGGCTTGACGACCGACTTGTCGAAGTCGAACTTGACGTCCAGCTCAACGCGAACGACTTCGGCAACAGCCGGGCAGCCATCAGCGTCAACGGTAACGTTGGCTGGGGTGTCAGGGCACTTGTCGACGTTGTCGCAGACGCCATCGTTGTCGCTGTCGGAGCAGACTTCGGCAACTGGAGCTGGCGCAGGAGCGGCTTTCTGGCCACCGCTGCCACCGAAGTTCAGACCCAGACCAACGGTCGGACCCCACTCGGTGTTGCCGTTGTCGATGTTGTACATGGCTTCGACGCCGGCACGGGCGAAGAACATGTCGGTGATGTACCACTTGGCGCCAGCGCCAACGTTGGCGAAGGTGGAGTGGTCACGGCCGCCACGAGTGGCCTGGCCCAGGCTCTCGTGAGCGAAACCAGCGGAAACGTACGGACGCAGTGCATCACCGACGGTACCGAAGTGGTAGGTGGCGTCCAGCTTGGTCTTGGAGCCTTTGATGTCTTTGTTGAAGACTTCACCACGAGCGTTGTGGGTCTCGTTGTAGCCCAGGTCCAGGGAGACGTCGTCGGTCAGGAAGTAACCGAGGCGAACACCTGGATTGGTGCCGGTGTTCTTGAAGTTACGTTCGCTGTCGTAGTACTGCTTGGTAACGTTGCCTTCGATTTCGACAGCGCCTTGGCCTTGAGCCAGAACGCCGAACGAAGTAGCGGCCACGAGCGAGCCAATGGCCAAGCCCAAGGTGTTTTTCAATTTCATCCGTTAAATCCCCATCTGGTGATAGTTAAGCAGTCCCACCAACATCCGGGGGACAACTCGACGGCAAGTCTAGCAGAACTTGCCGGTTGGTTAGAGGTATTTGCTGGCCACTAAGTTTCAGCCAGGCCAGCAAATTTCTCTCTAAGCTTGTCGAGCGCACGCTTGTAGCGCATTTTCGTGGCGCTCAGGCCCATGTGCATGATGTCCGCGATCTCCTGAAATTCCAGCTCCGCGACAAATCGCAGCACCAGGATTTCCCGGTCGATCGGATTGACATGCACCAGCCATTTGTCCAGCCCGCCTTTCTCCTCCGGCTTCGGTGCCTTGTCCTCGGACGCCTCTTCAACAGGGTCCAGACTCAGGGCATCCATCAACCGGCGCTTGCGGCGCTCCTTGCGGTACTGGGTGATGCATTCGTTGTAGGTGATGCTGTAGAGCCAGGTCTTGAACTTGGACTTGCCCTCGAAGTTCTTCAACCCGTAGAGCACCTTGAGCATCACCTCCTGACAGACATCGTCGGCATCCCGATCGTTCCCCAGGTAGCGCGCGCAGACGTTGAACAGCGTGCGCTGGTAGCGGCGCATCAGCTCCTCGTAGGCGCGGGTGACGTGAAACAGCTCCTCATGCGAACGCGCCACCAACTCCTCGTCGGTGAGCTCGCGGGGGTCATAGCGCATGGGCGGCGAATGAACTTTATTCAAAACGGATCTGGCCGACAGTCAGGTCAATGTCGCCGCTCGGCCCCCTGGGCCGATTTTTGCGGCGGCATACATTAACAGCTTTTGTGCGGTTAGCGGCTATTCACGCGCTGCTCGAGCAGCTCGCGATTAGACAGCGACACCAATTCGCCATCATCGGTCAGCAGGGTCGTCTTGACCGTGCCGATCTCCTCGATGTGCCCTTCGACCTCGCCAATGCGCACTTGCTGGCCGACTTGATACAGCTCGCGCACATAGATCCCGGCCAGGATCTGCCCGGCGATTTCCCGGCTGCCCAGGCCCATCGCCAGCGCAACTGCCAGACCAACGGTAATCAACCCGATGACGATCACATGGTTCAGCAGGTCGGTCTTGACCTCGAGCTGGCTGATGGCCACCGAGATGCTGATGATGATCACCAGGCCCTGGGCGATGCGCCCGACGCCAGCGGCGTATTCCAGGCCGATACCTTCGGCGGCGCCGCGCACCAGGCCGTTCACCAGTTGCGCCAGGAGCACGCCGGCCAGCAGCACCAGGGCCGCGCCGAACACCTTGGGCAAGTACAGGGCGAGCATGTCGAGGGTCGCCGAAACCCGCTCGAGCCCCAGGGACTCCGCGGCCGAGACCAGGAAAATCAGGAGCACGAACCAGTAGACGATCTTGCCGATCAAGGTCGAGATCGGCACCTGGATACCGACCCGGGCGAGCATCTTGGTCAGCCCGGTACCGCTCATCAGGCGATCAAGGCCGAACTTGGCCAGCACCTTGGACAGCAGGGTGTCGAGCAGCTTGGCCACGACGAAGCCGAGCAGCACCACGACCAGCGCGCCGAACAGGTTGGGGATGAAGTTCGCCACCTTGGTCCAAAGGGCAGTCATGGCGGTGACCAGGCTCTGGGTCCAGAGATCGAGTTCCATATTCAATCGGCCTTATCTGCGTTGCTGCCGGCGGCAGGTTTGCGGGTAGAGTTGCGACGGACCGGCGCGACATGCGCCGAGCCATTGTTCACGGCGATCAGCAGCGCCTGGCTCCAGCGGCCAAGCAGGCTGAACAGATCACCCGCGCCGACCTGGCGGTTGGCGGTCTTGAGCACGCGACCCAGGCAGGCGGCATCGTCACGGTCCTGGCCGGACGGCGACGCCTTGAGCAGGTCGCGCAGGGATTCTTCAAACGGATCGTGCATGGGCACCTCGCGCAATGTCAGTCAAAGACGAGGGCGCCGAGCGATGGGTCACACAGGGATGTGGGACGAATGTTTCAAAATGAGTGTGCGAGCCCATCGCGGGGCAAGCCCGCTTCCACGGAACCACGCTGAGAACGTGGGAGCGGGCTTGCCCCGCGATACGACACATCACACCCACCGCAAACGCCGGAACAGCAACCACTGCCCTACCGCCAGCCCCAGCACGATCAGGCTGGCGAACAGGAATCCATAGGGGCTGTCGGAGCCCGGAATGCCGCCGACATTGATGCCCAGCAGCCCGGTGACGAAGCTCATGGGCAGGAAGATGCAGGTAATGATGCCGAACCGGTACATGGTCCGGTTCATCCGCTCGCTGCGCCGCCGATCCTCGCTTTCCAGCACCAGCGCGGCACGCTCGCGGGCCAGTTCGAGCTCTTCGAGGTAGCGGATCAGACTGTTGTTCAGCTCGTTCCAGTAGTCGGCGTCGGCATCGGCGAACCAGCTGCATTTATTGCGCGACAGTTGGGCATAGATGTCGCGCTGAGGGGCGAGGAAACGCCGCAGGCCGGCGGCGCGGCGACGGATCTGCTGCAGGTTGCCCTGGGCAGGAGAATACCGTTCGTCGGATTCTACCTTTTCCTCTTCCAGATCGACTGCTTCGGCCAGGTCGCTGACCAACGCCTGGACCTTTTCGGTCAACAGTTCACCCATCAGCAACAGCAGTTCGGAAGCCGTCTTCGGCCCCCGGCCCTCGTCCAGTTGCTGCAGGACCTCGTCACTCGCCCGCAGGGGCCGCAGGCGCAGGGAAATGACCCGCCGCGCCTCGGCGAAGATGCGCACCGAGACCATGTCCTCGGGCTCGGCGCCCGGATTGAGGTTGACCCCACGCAGGAACAGCAGCATCTGCTCGTCGGCCAGCGGCAGCAGGCGCGGGCGGGTGTTCTCCTCCAGCAGCAGTTCGCAGGCGAACTCGCTCAGACCACTGTCGTGGAGCAGCCAGGTGCGGGTTTGCGGGTGACTGCGGTCCCAGTGCAGCCACAGGCTCTCCTGGGGCTGCAGTTGCAGATCGTCCAGCTCGGTGCGGGCGATCGAGCGCGCGCCACCCTTGCCATCGAGCACCAGGGCATGCACCAGGCCCCACTGCGCGTTGTCTTCCTCGAACATCAAAGCTCCATCGGTGTACGGCGCGTCACTCGGGCATCTTCAGCGGGCTCGGCGAGACCAGCACGCCATTGTTGTCGGCATACACGTACTCGCCCGGGCGGAAGGTCACGCCGGCGAAGGTCACCACGACGTTGAGGTCGCCGATGCCACGCTTGTCGGTCTTCATCGGGTGGCTGGCCAGGGCCTGAATGCCGACATCGGTCTGCGCCAGCACATCCACGTCGCGCACGCAGCCGTAGATCAGCAAGCCTTCCCAGCCGTTCTTCGCTGCCTTCTCGGCGAGCATGTCGCCCAGCAGCGCGCGGCGCAGCGAGCCACCGCCGTCGACCACCAGGACCTTGCCCTTGCCGTCAAGCTCGACCTGCTCTTTGACCCGCGAGTTGTCCTCGAAGCACTTGATGGTGACGATCTGGCCACCGAACGAGTCGTGGCCGCCGAAGTTGCTGAACATGGGTTCGAGCACCTGGACCAGATCCGGGTAGGCGTCGCACAGGTCGGGCGTTACGTAATGCTGCATGGGAAACTCCTGTCAGTCACAACGAAAGCGGATGTGGAGCAAGGCTACACCGCAGGAGGCCGGCAGTCATCCGGGACCGAGCAGTCAGTTTGCTTTTGTCTGCTCCGGCCTCTTCGCGGGTAAACCCGCTCCCACAGGGTTTCGCACCTCACCTGTGGGAGCGGGTTTACCCGCGAAGAACCCCACGCGGAATCAACTGGCGGGCACCGGCTCCATCACCACCGTCGAAGCATGCACCGGCACCTGCGGATCCCTCAGCCAGCGTTCCACCAGCGGCCACACCTGGGTTTGCGCCGCCTTGCTGACCAGCATGTCGACATGCCCGAAGGCCTCGAAGCCCTCCTCGCGCCCCAGGCGCAGGAACTGCCTGGCGTCACCACCGAACTGCTCGAACAGCTTGCGGCAGGCCCACACCGGGTCCTGGAAGTCGCCGGCCCCGGCCACCGCCAGCAGCGGCACCTCGACCTCGGCCAGGCCCGCCCACCAGTCCTTGTCCTTGTCGCCGAAACGGCCGAACAGGCCATTCCAGCGCAGGCTCTCCAGGGCCAGGCCGATGGGTTCGTCCTCCGGACCACGCTTGAGGCGCGAACCCGAGATCTGCGCGAAGCGCTTGAGCAGCACGCGCGCGCCCCACTCCACCGGCGGTACTTTCAGCGGCCAATAGACCCGGCTGACCTGGGTGCCGAACAGTGCCGCGCTGGCCACCAGCGCGGTGTCCAGGTAACCGCTGCCCAGCGCCGCCGCCAGGGTGGTGCCGCCCAGCGAGTGGCCGACCCAGTGCGGCGCCTGCCCGGCCTGCTCGCGGACGAAGGCACCGATCACCGGCAGGTCGTAGCGCGCATAGTCGGCCACGCGGTTCTGTCGCCAGGCGCGGTTGCGCGGCGACAGGCCATGGCCGCGCATCTCCGGGATCCACACATCGAACCCGGCGCGGGCCAGGTAGGCGCCCAGGCCGATGCCCTTGGGCGAATACCAGAAGCGCCGGTTGGAGAAACTGCCGTGCAGGAGGATGACCGGCACGCCCTGGGCGTGGTCCTGATCGGCCAGTCCCAGGCGGGTGACGGCCAGCTCGACGCTCGGATCGGGGCTGTTGCCGGCCTTGATCCGGTAGACATCTTCGCTGAGGTCGCCGCGGCGCTCGGCACTGAGCAACGCGACGGGGAATTGGGTGGAGCTGCTTTGCATGGGTTCACGAACAAACTGAGGATATGAACGTGGGAGCGGGCTTGCCCCGCGATTGAACCAGACCTGCAGACACTGCTGTCCCATCTGGCGCTATCGCGGGGCAAGCCCGCCCCCACAGCGTGTTGCCTTCAGCGCATCAGGCCGCGCCCTGGCCCTCGGCCAGGAAGAACCAGGTTTCGAGCACCGAGTCCGGGTTCAGCGACACGCTCTCGATACCCTGCTCCATCAGCCACTTGGCCAGGTCCGGGTGATCCGAGGGGCCCTGGCCGCAGATGCCGATGTACTTGCCGGCCTTGTTGCACGCGGCAATGGCGTTGGCCAGCAGCTTCTTCACGGCCGGGTTACGCTCATCGAACAGGTGGGCGATGATGCCGGAGTCGCGGTCCAGGCCCAGGGTCAGCTGGGTCAGGTCATTGGAGCCGATGGAGAAGCCGTCGAAGTACTCGAGGAACTCTTCGGCGAGGATCGCGTTGGACGGCAGCTCGCACATCATGATCACGCGCAGGCCGTTGTCGCCGCGGGCCAGGCCGTTCTCGGCGAGCAGGTCGACGACCTGGCTGGCCTCGCCCAGGGTGCGCACGAACGGCACCATGATCTCGACGTTGGTCAGGCCCATCTCGTTGCGCACGCGCTTCAGCGCACGGCACTCGAGCTCGAAGCAGTCACGGAAAGACTCGCTGATGTAGCGTGAAGCACCGCGGAAGCCCAGCATCGGGTTCTCTTCTTCCGGCTCGTAGAGCTTGCCACCGATCAGGTTGGCGTACTCGTTGGACTTGAAGTCCGACAGGCGCACGATGACCTTTTTCGGGTAGAAGGCCGCGGCCAGGGTGCTGATGCCCTCGACCAGCTTCTCGACATAGAAGCCGACCGGGTCGTCGTAGCCGGCGATGCGCTTGTCGACGCTTTCCTTCAGTTCCGGTGGCAGGCCGGCGTAGTTGAGCAGCGCCTTGGGGTGCACGCCGATCATGCGGTTGATGATGAACTCCAGGCGCGCCAGGCCAACGCCTGCGTTGGGCAACTGGGCAAAGTCGAAGGCGCGGTCCGGGTTGCCGACGTTCATCATGATCTTGAACGGCAGTTCCGGCATGGCATCGACCGAGTTCTGCTTGACGTCGAAGCCCAGCTCGCCTTCGAAGATGAAGCCGGTGTCGCCTTCGGCGCAGGACACGGTGACGCCCTGGCCGTCTTTCAGGACCTGGGTGGCGTTGCCACAACCGACGACCGCCGGGATGCCCAGTTCACGGGCGATGATCGCCGCGTGGCAGGTACGCCCGCCGCGGTTGGTGACGATGGCGCTGGCGCGCTTCATCACCGGCTCCCAGTCCGGGTCGGTCATGTCCGAGACCAGCACGTCACCCGGCTGGACCTTGTCCATTTCCGAGACATCGTTGATCACGCGGACCTTGCCGGCGCCGATGCGCTGGCCGATGGCGCGGCCCTCGACCAGCACGGTGCCCTTCTCCTTGAGCAGGTAGCGTTCCATGACATTGGCGCTGGAGCGGCTCTTCACGGTCTCAGGGCGGGCCTGGACGATGTACAGCTTGCCGTCGTCACCGTCCTTGGCCCACTCGATGTCCATCGGGCGCTGGTAGTGCTGCTCGATGATCATCGCCTGCTTGGCCAGCTCGTTGACCTCGGCGTCGCTCAGGCAGAAGCGCGCGCGCTCGGCACGCTCGACCTCGACGGTCTTGACCGAGCGGCCGGCCTTGGCTTCGTCGCCGTAGACCATCTTGATCGCCTTGCTGCCCAGGTTGCGGCGCAGGATCGCCGGACGGCCGGCCTGCAGCGTCTGCTTGTGCACGTAGAATTCGTCAGGGTTGACCGCGCCCTGCACCACGGTTTCGCCCAGGCCGTAGGCGCCGGTGATGAACACCACGTCGCGAAAGCCCGACTCGGTGTCGAGGGTGAACATCACGCCGGCAGTGCCGGTTTCCGAGCGAACCATGCGCTGCACGCCGGCGGACAGGGCCACCAGCTTGTGGTCGAAGCCCTGGTGCACGCGGTAGGAAATGGCGCGGTCGTTGAACAGCGAGGCGAACACTTCCTTGGCCGCGCGGATCACGTTGTCGACGCCGCGGATGTTGAGGAAGGTCTCCTGCTGCCCGGCAAAGGAGGCATCCGGCAGGTCCTCGGCGGTGGCCGAGGAACGCACGGCCACGGCCATGTTTTCGTTGCCGCCAGCCATCTCGGCGAAGGCCGTACGGATTTCCGAATCCAGACGCGCCGGGAAATCGGCTTCCATCACCCACTGGCGAATCTGCGCGCCGGTCTTGGCCAGGGCGTTGACGTCATCGACGTCCAGCGCATCGAGCGCGGCGTGGATGCGGTCGTTGAGGCCACTTTGCTCGAGAAAATCGCGGTACGCCTGAGCCGTAGTGGCAAAGCCGCCCGGCACCGAGACACCGGCACCTGCGAGGTTACTGATCATCTCGCCCAGGGATGCGTTCTTGCCCCCCACATGCTCCACATCATGGACGCCGAGCTTATCGAGGGAAACTACGTACTCTACCAAGGTGATCTCTCCACTAACTGTATTGGAAAAGCTCAAGGGCGCCCGCCTGCCTGACTGACTGGGCCGGACGCTTGTGGCCTGGACCTGGAAAATAAGTGAGAATGCCGAGCAACCGCGTTCGGCAAACCGAACCTATCATATCCAGAAATCTTCGGCAGCTTAAGGCCCCCAGGTGCAAATGAAACGAACCGCGTTCTTCATCTCCGACGGTACCGGCATCACTGCAGAAACGCTGGGCCAGAGCCTGCTCGCACAATTCGAGAGCATTCCGTTCAATAAATTCACGCGCCCCTACATCGACACGCTGGACAAGGCCCGGGCCATGGTCCAGCAGATCAACGCCGCGGCCGAGCGCGACGGGGTGCGTCCGATCATTTTCGACACCATCGTCAACCAGGACATCCGTGAGGTCATGGCCACGTCCAATGGCTTCATGATCGACATCTTCTCGACGTTTTTATCCCCGCTCGAGCAGGAATTGACCGCCCATTCGTCGTATTCCGTGGGCAAATCCCACTCGATCGGCGGCAGTTCCAACTACATGGAGCGCATCGAGGCGGTCAACTTCGCCCTGGACAACGACGACGGCGCGCGCACCCACTACTACGACAAGGCCGACCTGATCCTGGTTGGCGTGTCGCGCTGCGGCAAGACCCCGACCTGCCTGTACATGGCCATGCAGTTCGGCATCCGCGCCGCCAACTACCCGTTGACCGAGGACGACATGGAGCGCCTGCAACTGCCGGCGGTGCTGAAGAAGCACCACAGCAAGCTGTTCGGCCTGACCATCGACCCCGACCGCCTGACCGCCATCCGCCACGAGCGCAAGCCCAACAGCCGTTACTCGAGCTTTGCCCAGTGCGAGTTCGAGGTGCGCGAGGTGGAGAACCTGTTCCGTCGGGAGAACATTCCCAACATCAATTCCACGCATTTCTCGGTGGAGGAGATCTCGGCGAAGATCCTGGTGGAAAAAGGCGTGGAGCGGCGGTTCAAGTAAGCCTGAACCGGCCTCTTCGCGGGTAAACCCGCTCCCACAGGGATATCACTGGGCTTGAGGCAGTGAGGTCCCTGTGGGAGCGGGTTTACCCGCGAAAGGGCCAGACCTGCTGACAGAAGGCCCAAAGAAAAGCCCCGGCATCACTGCCGGGGCTTTCTTTTACCTCAACGCAAGGCTCAGGACGGAATCACCGCCGCCTGCCCGCTCATCGCCAGGTCGACCAACTCGCGGTTGGCCACCGCGTACATCGCATAGTCGGTACCGGTGGCGTTGCGCAGGTCGTCGAGCATGGCGCGCCAGCGCTCGACCATCACCCGGTGCTGCTCGCACCACAAGGCCACGCGGGCATCCATGTCTTGCGGCGCGTCGGCCATCTGCAGCACGGAGATGGTGATCGCCCGCTGCTGCAGGTCGATGTCGTCGCGGAACGCCTCGCGGGCCAGGGCCTGCCAGTTGTTCTCCACCGGCAGGTTGCTGATCTCCTGCAGGTACCAGGTCAGGTCCAGCGAGCTGCCCACGGCAAAGAACGCCTTGGCCACTTGCGCAGGATCATGCCCGGTCACGTCGGACGCTTCGATGATCGGCAACAGGGTGTACAAGTGCGTGGTGCCGGCGACCATGCGCGCCAGCAGCTCCGGCACACCGGCCTCGACGAAGCCCTGGTAGCGCACCATCCAGCGCTCGCGGGTCGGGCCTTCCAGCAGCTCGTCGAGCTTGAGCCCCAACTGCGCGAGCACCGGCCCGAAGTGGGCGACGTCGCGGCCCGCATCCTGCTCGTTACGGCGGCTGCGCAGGAACCAGCGGGTGGCACGACGGCCCAGGCGCATCAGCTCGTCCATCAGGGTCAGCTGGATCTCGGCCGGGACCTGGTAGTCCAGGGCCTCGATCTGACGGAACCAGTGCGGCAGGTGGAAGATGTCACGCACGATCACGTAGGCGCCGGCGACGTTGGCCGGGCTCATGCCGGTGGACTCCTTCAGGCGCTGGACGAAGGTGATGCCCATGTTGTTGACCAGGTCGTTGGCGATCTGGGTGCTGACGATCTCGCGTTTCAGGCGGTGACGGCGCATCGAGTCGGCGAACTTGCTCACCAGCGACGGCGGGAACGCGGTTTCCATGTCGCGGGTCAGGTAGTCGTCGTCCGGCACCAGCGACTTGAGCAACTGCTCCTTGAGGTCGATCTTGCTGTACGAGATCAGCACCGACAGCTCGGCGCGGGTCAGGCCCTGGCCTGCGGCCAGGCGTTCGGCCAGCTGCTCCTCGGTGGGCAGGAACTCGATGGCGCGGTCCAGCTTGCCACGGGCCTCGAGGTCGGCCATCAGGCGCTTGTACTCGGCGATCCGCTCGCGAGCGCGGCGGGCAGCCAGCGACAGCGCTTGCGTCTGCTTGTAGTTGTTGCCCAGCACCAGCCCCGCGACTTCGTCGGTCATGCTGCCCAGCAGCTGGTTGCGCTGCTTCTCGGTCATGTCGCCCCCCTGCACCACCTCGTTGAGCAGGATCTTGATGTTGACCTCGTGGTCGGAGCAGTCCACGCCGCCGGCGTTGTCGATGAAGTCGGTGTTGGTGGCGCCGCCGTTGAGGCCGAACTCGACCCGGCCGAGCTGGGTCATGCCCAGGTTGCCGCCCTCGCCCACCACCTTGCAGCGCAGCTCGTTGCCGTTGACGCGCAGGGCGTCGTTGGCCTTGTCGCCGACATCGGCGTGGCTTTCGCTGCTGGCCTTGACGTAGGTGCCGATACCGCCGTTCCACAGCAGGTCCACCGGCGCCTGCAGCAGCGCGTGCAACAGTTCGGTCGGGGTCAGGCGATCGGCCTCGATGGCAAAGCGCTCTTTCATCTGCGGGCTGATGGCGATGCTCTTGGCACTGCGCGGGAAGATCCCGCCGCCTTCAGACATGATGCCGGTGTCGTAGTCGCTCCAGGCCGAGCGCGGCAGGTCGAACAGGCGCTTGCGCTCGACGAAGCTGGTGGCCGGATCCGGATTCGGATCGATGAAGATGTGCAGGTGGTTGAACGCGGCCACCAGTTGCAGCTTGTCGGACATCAGCAGGCCGTTGCCGAACACGTCGCCGGCCATGTCGCCGACCCCGACCACGGTGATCGGGTCTTCCTGCACGTTGATGCCGCGCTCGCGGAAGTGACGCTGCACGCCGACCCAGGCGCCACGGGCGGTGATGCCCATCTTCTTGTGGTCGTAGCCGGCCGAGCCGCCGGAGGCGAAGGCGTCGCCCAGCCAGAAGCCGTAGTCGATGGCGATGCCGTTGGCGATGTCGGAGAAGGTCGCGGTGCCCTTGTCGGCCGCCACCACCAGGTACGGATCGTCGTCATCGTGACGCACCACGTTGGCCGGCGGGACCACGCCACCGTCCTTGAGGTTGTCGGTGATGTCGAGCAGGCCGGAAATGAAGATGCGGTAGCACGCCACGCCTTCGGCGGCGATCTCGTCACGGCTGCCGCCCAGCGGCAGGCGTCGCGGCAGGAAGCCGCCCTTGGCGCCCACCGGCACGATCACCGAGTTCTTCACCTGCTGGGCCTTGACCAGGCCGAGCACTTCGGTGCGGAAGTCCTCTTCGCGGTCTGACCAGCGCAGGCCGCCGCGGGCGACGTTGCCGAAGCGCAGGTGCACGCCTTCGACCCGTGGCGAATAAACGAAGATCTCGAATTTCGGCACCGGTTTCGGCAGCTCGGGGATCAGCTTGGGGTTGAACTTGAAGCTGAAGTACGACTTGTTCTGGCCGTTGGCGTCCGGCTGGTAGAAGTTGGTGCGCAGGGTGGCCTTGATCAGGTCCAGGTAGCGGCGCAGGATGCGGTCCTCGTTGAGCACCTGGACCTCGTCCAGGGCGCTGAGGATCGCCTGCTCCAGACGCTGCTGCTTGTCGTCCAGATCCTCCTGGGTCAGCTTGCGCGCCAGGTAGAAGCGGGTCTTGAACAACCGGGTCAGCTCGCGGGCGATGTCGGTGTGGTTGTTCAGGGTGCTGGCGATGTAGCCCAGGTCGAAGCCCAGGCGAATCTGCTTGAGGTAGCGGGCGTAGGCGCGCAGCAGCGCCACGTCGCGCCACGGCAGGCCGGCGGTCAGCACCAGGCGGTTGAAGGCGTCGTTCTCGGCGTCGCCCTTGACGATATGGACGAAGGCGTCCTGGAAGGTATCGTTGAGCTGCTGGATATCAAGATTGAGGCCTTCGCTGTAGGTGAAGGCGAAGTCGTGGATCCAGAACTCGCGACCACTTGCGTGGCGCAGGCGGTACGGGAACTCGCCGAGCACGCGCAGGCCAAGGTTTTCCAGGATCGGCAGTACGTCCGACAGCGCCAGCGGCGTATCGGCGTGGTACAGCTTGCAGTGCAGCTGGCGCTCACCCAGCTGGGTCAGCGGCTGGTAGAAGCTCATGGCCAGCGGCTTGGCTTCCGACAGGTTCAGCACATGCTGCATGTCGACCACCGCCGAGTGCGCGGCGAAGCGCTCGCGGTAGCCGGCCGGGAAGCCTTTCGGGAAGTCGGCCAGGATGTTGGTGCCGTGGGCCTCGCCGAAGTTCTCCACCACCAGCGCCGAGAAGTCGTCCTGCCACGAACGGCAGGCCTGGATCACTTCGTTTTCCAGCTGCTGCGGATCGATGTCGATGCGGTTCTTCGGGTCCACCCGCAGGATCAGCTGCACGCGGGCCAGCACCGATTCGGAGAAGAAGGTCCAGAACTCGCAGTCGGTAGCCTTCAGGCGCTCCATCAGCACCTGCTGGATCTTCTGCCGCACCTCGGTGGAGTAGATCTCGCGTGGCACGTAGGCCAGGCAGTAGCAGAAGCGGCCGTACGGATCCTTGCGCAGGAACACGCGAATCTTGTTGCGCTCCTGGATCTGCACGATCGACATGACGGTGCTGAGCAGTTCGTCGACCGGCGTCTGGAACAGGTCGTCGCGCGGCAGCACCTCGAGGACCTGAGCCAGCTCCTTGCCCAGGTGGGCCTTGGGGTCGAAGTTGGAGCGGCGCTCGACTTCGGCGACCTTGCCACGGATGTACGGGATGGTGTGCACGCTCTCGCCGTACACCGACGAGGTGTACAGGCCCATGAAGCGGCATTCCTTGATGACCTTGCCATCCTGGTCGATCTGACGGATCGACACGTAGTCCGGGTACGCCGGGCGGTGCACGCGGCTCGGCTGCGAGGCCTTGGCGAACGACAGCAGGCGCGGCTCACGCAGGTAGGCGACGGCGTAGTCCTCGATGCGCAGGTCGTCGGCGCCCAGGCCTGCGCGCAGCAGGCGGGCCAGACCGAGGAACGAGGCCTCGTCATAGACCAAATGACCGCCGTCGGTGTCGGACTCGACGGTGAACTCTTCGTAGCCGAGGAAGGTGAAGTGGTTGTCCAGCAGCCACGACAGGAAGCTCTTGACCTCGGCCTTGTCGTTCTGCGCCGGGCCGAAGGCGTTCTGCTCCACCAGTTCCAGCAGCTCGCGGATCTTGGCTTTCATCGGCTCGAAGTCGGCGACCACGCCGCGCACTTCGGCCAGCACCTGTTCCAGCTCCATGCTCAGGGTGTTGAGCTCGGCGGCATTGGCGCAGCGGTCGATCTCCAGGTACATCAGCGACTCATGGCTGACGCCCTCGCCCTGAGTGCCCTTGGGCAGCAGCTCGACCAGCTCGCCCTTGGCGCCGCGGCGCACGCTGAGCACGGTGGTCTGCAGGGTGTGGATGCTGTAGCCGCGGCGGTTGAGCTCGGTGCGCACCGAGTCGACCAGGAACGGCAGGTCATGGTGCAGCACCTCGACCACGGTGTGGGTCGATTGCCAGCCGTGGCGTTCGTAATCGGGGTTGTAGACCCGCACCTGCGGGTGTTCGGGGTCGAAGCGCTCGATGATGCGCCAGGCGGACAGCGTGCAGCCGGCCAGGTCCGACAGCCTGCGCTGGGTGAGTTCGTCCAGAGAGATGATGCCGAAGAACTGCTCGGCGAACAGCGCCACTTGTGGCAGGGACTGTTCGCTGATGTGCTGCGCCAGGGCCACCTGCAGTTGATGCTGGAAGTCGGCTTTGCTGGCTGCGGTGAAAAACGCCATCTGTGGTACTCCGCTTGGGCTTTGTTATAGGTGAAGCGTCGCATACGTCCGCCGGGTACGGATCAACGATAGCCAACCCGCGGCAAGCCGGACGGTAAAACCAGGCGTTGGACACGAGCGTCATGTCCACCGACTGGGGAGCTTAACGACTGAACGGTCACCGCGGCTTGCAGCGCTGCGACAATTTCGGTCAATGCGCGGTAACTTTACGTTTATCGCGGCCGCCAAGGCTGTCAGAATTCCTTTCCCTTGCCATTGACCCGAGCCGCCCATGCAACTGAAAACCGCCCTGCTCTTCGCCACTCCCTGCGACGACGAGGAAGACAACATGGCGACCCTGTGCTGCCACAGCGACAAGGGCCAGATGTTCCTGCTGACCCGTTATCCGGACGAGGACACCGTCGACCTGACCCTGGATGACGAGCCGTCGACGCTGGACGGGCTGAAGGTGACCCTGAGTGCGCAGCGGCTGCTGATCGAGGTGGCGGCTGGGGATCGTGATGCGTTGAAGGGGGACGAGGAACTGGAGATCATCCTGACCAGCGCCGGGACCGACATGGAGGAAGTGAAGGAAACCTTGCAGAACATCCTTGCCGGCACCGGGACGTTCGTGTCCGAAATCTGAGCCGTTACATCGCCCGTGTAGGAGCGGCCTTGTGTCGCGAAAGGGCCGCATAGCGGCCCCGGCAATCTTTGCCTTGGTGCTGATATCCCGGGGCTGCTTCGCACCCCTTTCGCGACACAAGGCCGCTCCTACAGGGACCGCGCAAGCCTTCAGGACATTGACAGGCCACTATCGGAACAGGCATTGTCTGACAACCTGACCTATAAGAACATCCATGTCCATGCTAGAGCTCCAGCGCCCCGACACCCTCGTCGACCGGGTCGTCAGCGCCATCCGCGCCGAGATCGATTCCGGCCGCCTGGCTGCCGAATCGCGCCTGCCCACCGAACAGCAACTGGCTGAACAGCTCAATGTCAGCCGCTCGGTGGTGCGCGAGGCCGTGGCGCAGCTCAAGGCCGACGGGGTGCTGATCGCCCGCCGCGGGCTCGGCTCGTACATCTCGCAGACGCCCAGCGGCACGGTGTTCCGCTTCCCCGGCAGCCAGGGGCGCAAGCCGGACCTGGTGCAGATGTTCGAGATGCGCCTGTGGATCGAGACCCAGGCCGCCGCTATCGCCGCCCGCCGCCGCGACGCCGACGACCTCGAGCGCATGGCCGCAGCCCTGGGCACCATGGAAGACCCGCGCAGCGACTTTGCCAGCGCCTCGGCCGCCGATGTGGCCTTTCACCGCGCCATCGCCGAAGCCAGCAAGAACGACTACTTCGTCGCCTTCCACGATTTCCTTGGTGGCCAGCTGGCTGCCGCGCGCCGTACCGCCTGGGAAAACTCCGCCACCCCTGCGGTGGGCGGTTCGGCCGATGCCCTGCGCGAGCACCGGGCGCTGTACCAGGCCATCGCCGACGGCGACCGCCTGGCGGCTGCCGGCTGCGCCGAAGCCCACCTGCGCGCCTCGGCCAAGCGCCTGAAACTCGACCTTCCCGACCTCGACTGATCCTGGAGAACCCCATCGCGAACCTGGCAAGGCCTTCACGCGCACTACTTAGTCTGACAACCTGATAAGCAGATTCACCGACAAGAATACCAAGGTACCCTGCATGACCTACGACTATTGCATCATCGGCGGCGGCATCGTCGGCCTCGCCACCGCGATGGCCCTGCTCGAACGGCGCCCCGGCGCTTCGTTGCTGATCCTGGAAAAGGAGGCCAGCCTCGGCCGCCACCAGACCGGCCACAACAGCGGCGTGATCCATGCCGGCATCTACTACGCGCCCGGCAGCCTCAAGGCCGACCTGTGCAAGCGCGGCGCCCAGGCCACCAAGGACTTCTGCAGCGCGCACGGCATCGCCTTCGAGGTCTGCGGCAAGCTGCTGGTGGCTTCCAACGACCTGGAGGTGCAGCGCATGCAGGCGCTGTACGAGCGCTCGCAGCAGAACGGCCTGAAGGTCGAGCGCCTGGATGCCGGTGCCCTGCGCGAGCGGGAGCCGAACATCGTCGGCAAGGGCGCATTGTTCCTCGATGCCACCGGCATCGTCGACTACCAGCAGGTGTGCGAGGCCATGGCCAAGGTGATCCGCCAGGCCGGTGGCGAACTGCGTCTGTCCACCACCGTGCGCGCCATCCAGGAACATGGCGACCACGTCGCGATCAGTGCCGACGGCAACGCCTGGCGTGCCCGTCAGCTGGTGGCCTGCGCCGGCCTGCAGTCCGACCGCCTGGCGCGTCTGGCAGGGGTGAAGATCGACCATCAGATCATCCCTTTCCGCGGCGAGTACTACCGCCTGCCGGCGAGCAAGAACCAGATCGTCAACCACCTGATCTACCCGATTCCCGACCCGGAACTGCCGTTTCTCGGCGTACACCTGACGCGGATGATCGACGGCAGCGTCACCGTCGGGCCCAACGCGGTGCTCGGCTTTGGCCGGGAGAACTACCGCAAGTTCTCGGTGAACTGGCGCGATGTCGCCGAGTACGCGCGCTTCCCCGGCTTCTGGAAAACCATCTGGAACAACCTCGGTTCCGGCACCGCCGAGATGAAGAACTCACTGTTCAAGCGCGGCTACCTCGAGCAGTGCCGCAAGTATTGCCCGTCCCTCGAAGTCGAGGACCTGCTGCCCTATGAGGCCGGCATCCGCGCCCAGGCGGTGATGCGCGACGGCACCCTGGTGCACGACTTCCTGTTCGCCGAGACCCCGCGCATGGTGCACGTATGCAACGCACCATCGCCCGCCGCCACCTCGGCCATCCCCATCGGCCAGATGATCGCCCAGAGGATTCTCGAGGCCCGCTGATCCACCCGCTGCATCCACAATTACAAAGACAACAAGGAAAACCCCTATGTCGGTATACGAGGCGGCCCCGACCGCGCCCGAAACCCCCGAACAGCAACGCAAGCGCCTGCGCAAGGTGGCGGCGGCGACCATCTTCGGCTCGATGCTGGAGTGGTACGACTTCTACCTCTACGCGACCATGGCGGCGATCGTCTTCTCGAAGATCTTCTTCGACCCGAGCAACCCGGCGGTGGCCTCGCTGCTGGCGTTCTCCACTTTCGCCATCGGCTTTATCGCCCGCCCCTTCGGCGGCGTGCTGTTCGGCTACCTGGGCGATCGTTTCGGACGCAAGCACGTGCTGGTGATCACCTTCTGCATGATGGGCCTGTGCACCATGCTGATCGGCCTGATCCCCGGCTACGCCACCATCGGCATCTGGGCGCCGATCCTGCTGGTGATCATCCGCATCATCCAGGGCCTGGGCGCTGGCGCCGAACTGTCCGGCGCGGCGGTGACCTCCTACGAGCACGCCAGCGAGGGCAAGCGCGGCAGCCAGGGCGCCTGGCCGGCGCTGGGGCTGAACCTGGGCCTGCTGCTATCCTCGCTGACCGTTTACCTGCTGACCATGAACGGCAATGAGTTCCTCCTCGCCGGCGGCTGGCGCATCCCGTTCATCGCCAGCATCGCCCTGGTGGCCGTGGGCCTGTGGGTGCGCAAGAGCATCCCCGAGACCCCGGACTTCAAGGAGCTGGACAAGGCCGACGACAAGCCGCAGGTGTCGCCGCTCAAGCTGCTGTTCAAGAACGACCTCAAGGGCCTGGCCGTGGTGTTCTTCGTGGCCGTGGGCTACAACGCCCTGAGCTATATCTTCAAGACCTTCTCGCTGGCCTACCTGACCCAGTTCAAGGGCGTCGAGGCGCATGTCACCTCGCTGTCGGTGACCCTGGCCAGCCTGGTGGCGATCTTTGCCGTGCCGTTCTTCGGCTGGCTGTGCGACAAGTGGAGCAGCAAGACCGTGCTGATGCTCGGCGGGCTGCTGTCGGCACTGTTCGCCTTCCCGTTCCTGCAACTGTTGTCGACTGGCGAGCCGATGATGATCTACCTGGCCATTGCCGTGGGCACCGGGGTCCTGGCGCCAATGATGTTTGCCCCGCAAGGTTCGTTCCTCAGCCGGCAGTTTCCGACCCAGACCCGCTCGTCGGGGTTCGGTACCGGGCGCGAGGTCGGCACCGCCGTGGCCGGCGGCCTGGCGCCGCTGGGCGGGCTGGCGCTGGTGGCCGGGTCGGCGACACACTCCACCGATGGCGTGGCGCTGATCCTCGCGGTGGCCGGAGTGCTGGTGGTGGTGTTTGCGTTCCTTGACCAGGGCTGGCGGCATTCGAAGGCGAAGAACTAACAGCGCAGGGAGGTGACGGGCATGGATGCCCGTCAAGCGCTGGGCCCCAGGATGGCCCCTGCAGCGAGGTCCTCACGGGAGCAAGGCAGGATGAACGGAGCACCTCGACCCTTTACACGATTTTTGCAAACCGCCATTGGTCGCCACCCCCCCGGATGGATTAAAGTATCACCCCTCGCCCGGCAAGCGCTCCCAGCGCGCCAGGGCCCATCCCCAGGAACCGCCAACGATGGAACACCGTGAAGCGCTGATCGCGCTGCGCACCTTTCTCTCCTCCCAGATCCTCGGCCAGGAAAAATTGGTCGAGCGCCTGCTGATCGTGCTCCTGGCCGACGGCCACATGCTGGTCGAGGGCGCCCCGGGGCTGGCCAAGACCAAGGCCATCAAGGAGCTTGCCGAGGGTATCGAGGCGCAATTCCATCGTATCCAGTTCACCCCCGACCTGCTCCCGGCCGACATCACCGGCACCGAGATCTACCGCCCGGAAACCGGCAGCTTCGTGTTCCAGCAAGGACCGATCTTCCACAACCTGGTACTGGCCGACGAAATCAACCGCGCACCGGCCAAGGTGCAGTCGGCGCTGCTCGAAGCCATGGCCGAGCGCCAGGTCAGCGTTGGGCGCAGCACCTACGAGCTGTCGCCGCTGTTCCTGGTAATGGCCACGCAGAACCCGATCGAGCAGGAAGGCACCTACCCGTTGCCCGAGGCCCAGCTCGACCGGTTCCTGATGCACGTGAAGATCGGTTTCCCCGATGCCACCGTCGAGCGGCGCATTCTCCTGCAGGCCCGCGGTGAAGCCCTGGGCGGCGAAGTGAAGCCCGAGCGCCGGGTCAGCCAGCAGGCGATCTTCGCCGCCCGCAAGGAAATCCTCGGCCTGTACATGGCCGATGCGGTGGAGGAGTACCTGGTGCAGCTGGTCATGGCCACCCGCACCCCGGCCAAGTTCGACAGCGAGCTGGCCGACTGGATCGCCTACGGCGCAAGCCCCCGCGGCTCGATCGCCCTGGACCGTTGCGCGCGCGCCCACGCCTGGCTGGCCGGGCGCGACTTCGTCAGCCCCGAGGATATCCAGGCGGTGCTGTTCGACGTGCTGCGCCACCGCATCATCCTCTCGTTCGAGGCCGAGGCAGCCGGGGTCGACCAGGACCGCGTGGTCCAGCGCATCCTCGACGTCGTCGCCGTCGCCTGATCCCATGCCCACCGCACAGCTGGTCGAACCCGGCATCCGCATCGGCCTGGCCGACCTGATCGACATGCGCCACCGCGTGCGCGAGATCCAGCTGTTTTCCCGGCCCGGCCAGCGCAGCCCGTTGGTGGGCCTGCACCACTCCAAGCTGCGTGGCCGCGGCGTGGACTTCGACCAGGTGCGGGTCTACCAGGCCGGCGACGATGTGCGCAATATCGACTGGCGCGTCACCGCGCGCACCCAGGAGCCGCACACCAAGCTTTTCCACGAAGAGCGCGAGCGGCCGATCTTCATCATGGTCGAACAGAGCCAGCGGCTGTTCTTCGGCTCCGGACTGGTGTTCAAATCGGTGCTGGCGGCCCAGGCCGCGGCCCTGTTCGGCTGGGCGGCGCTGGGCCACAACGACCGCATCGGCGGGCTGGTGTTCGGCGACAGCGAGCCTCATGAGATCAAGCCACGACGCAGCAAGCAGAGCCTGCTGCAACTGCTCAACCGCCTGGCCAAGGTCAACCAGGCCCTGCACACCGAGGCCGTGCCGCAGCCTGACAGCCTGGGCCTGGCCCTGCGCCGGGCGCGCGAGGTGCTGCGCCCGGGCAGCCTGGCCATCGTCATCTGCGACGAGCGCGCCCTGAGCGCCAGCGTCGAGCAGCACCTGGCCATGCTCTCACGGCACTGCGACGTGCTGCTGATGCCAGTCAGCGACCCCCTCGACCATGCCCTGCCCGCCGCCGGCCTGCTGCGTTTCGCCCAACGCGGCGCGCAACTGGAACTCGACACGCTGGATGCCAACCTACGCCAGGCCTACCGCCAGCAGGCCGAGGCGCGCATCGAGCGCTGGGAACTGCTGGCGCAGAAACTGCGGGTGGTGCTGATGCCATTGAGCACCCAGAGCGAAATGATCGAGCAACTGCGCGAATACTTGAATGCGCAGCGCCCCGGGGGCGCCCGATGAACCCGCTGGACCAACTGCAGCCGCTGATCGCGCCGCCGGCCATCGGCCTGTGGCCGCCCGCGCCCGGCTGGTGGCTGCTGCTGGCCCTGCTGCCGCTGTTCGGCTGGGGTGCCTGGCGCCTGCGCCACTGGCGCCCGGGCAAGCGCAAGGTGGTGCGCGCCGAACTGCCGCTGGACCCGATCCGTGTCGAGGCCCTGGCCGAGCTGGCACGCCTGCCGCGCCCCTACGACGGCGCGCCGGCCGGCGCCTGGCTGCAGCAGATCAACGCCCTGCTCAAACGCCTGTGCCGCAACCAGTACCCCGGCGCCAACAGCCACACCCTCAGCGGCCGGCAATGGCTGGCGTTTCTCGACAACCGCTGCCCGGCCGCCGGCCTGACCCGCTGGATGGTGCTGGTCGAAGGCACCTACAAGCCCGAGTGCAAGCTCGACGACAAGGCTATCGTCGGGCTCGCCCAGGCAGTCGACACCTGGATCCGCAAGCATGTTTGAACTGGCCTGGCCGTTGATCTTCCTGCTGTTGCCGCTGCCCTGGCTGGCGCGCCTGGCGCTGCCCGCCGCCGACAGCGGCGAGCCGGTGCTCAAGGTGGGCTTCCTTGATGAACTCGAAGGCCTGGCCGGGCGCCGCGCACGCTTGAACCTGCCGACCTGGCGCCAGCAAGCACCGTTCATCCTGATCTGGCTGTTGCTGTTGCTCGCCGCCGCCCGCCCGCAGTGGCTGGGCGATCCGCTGCCGGTGTCGGCCAGCGGCCGTGACCTGCTGGTGGCGGTGGACGTGTCGGGGTCGATGGACTTCCCTGACATGCAGTGGAAGGACGACGAGATCAGCCGCCTGGACCTGGTCAAGGCGCTGATGGGTGACTTTCTCCAGGATCGCCAGGGCGACCGCGTCGGCCTGATCCTGTTCGGCAGCCAGGCCTACCTGCAAGCCCCGCTGACCTTCGACCGACGCACCGTGCGCACCTTCCTCGACGAGGCGCAGATCGGCATCGCCGGCAAGAACACCGCCATCGGTGACGCCATCGGCCTGGCGGTCAAGCGCCTGCGCCAGCGCCCGGCGCAGAGCCGGGTGCTGATCCTGATCACCGACGGCGCCAACAACGGCGGGCAGATCCACCCGCTGACCGCCGCCCGCCTGGCCGCCCAGGAAGGCGTGCGCATCTACACCATCGGCATCGGCGCCAACCCCGAGGCCAGCGGCACGCCGGGCCTGCTTGGGCTGAACCCGAGCCTGGACCTGGACGAAGCCTCGCTCAAGGAGATCGCCGAGATCACCCACGGCAGCTACTTCCGCGCCCACGACGGCGCCGAGCTGGGTGCCATCGGCGACACCCTCGACCAGCTGGAACCGGTGGCCCAGCAGCCGACCCAGGCGCGCACCGCCCACGAACTGTATGCCTGGCCACTGGCCCTGGCGCTGTTGCTCAGCATGCTGCTGGTGGTGGCCGTGCAGTGGCCGGACAACCTGCTGCAACGCCTGCTGCGCAAGCCACGCTTCCTGCAGCCCCACCCGGAATGGCGCCAGCGCCTCAAGCGCCTGCGCCTGAGGAGGCGGCGATGATCGAACTCTGGCCCCAATGGCTGCGCCCGCTCTGGCTGCTGGTGATCCCTCTGCTTGGCTGGCTGCTGTTCAAGCTCTGGCACCGGCGCAAGCGCGCCGGGCGCTGGCAGCTGATCCTGCCGCAACCGTTCCACGCGGTCTTGCTCGGCGGCGGCAGCGGCAGCAACAGCAAGCTGCCGTGGATCGCCCTGGGCCTGGCCTGGCTGCTGATCGTCCTGGCCCTGCTCGGGCCCAGCTGGCAGCGCCTGGAGGAAACCCGCCAGCGCCCGGCCGACCCACTGGTAATCCTGCTCGAGCTGACGCCGCAGATGCTCGCCGAGGACAGCGCGCCGAATCGCCTGGAACAGGCCCGGCGCAAGGTCCTCGACCTGCTCGAGCACCGCCGCGACAGCCAGACCGCGCTAATCGTCTACGCAGGCTCCGCCCACACCCTGGTGCCGCTGTCCGATGACCTGGGCACCACGCGCAACCTGCTCGAGGCCATCGATCCGTCGATCATGCCGCAGCCCGGCCAGCGCGCCGACCTCGCCGTGCACAAGGGCCTGGCCCTGCTCGCCCAGAGTGGCCTCGGCCAGGGCCGCCTGCTGCTGATCGGCTCCTCACTGAGTGAACCGGAGCGCGAAGGTATTCGCCAGGCCCTCGGGCGCCAGGGCCCGAGCCTGCTGATGCTGGGCGTCGGCAGCGCCGAGGGGGCGCCGGTGCGCAAGGCCAATGGCGAGTACCTGAAGGACGACCAGGGCGGTATCCTCCTGCCACGCCTGGACAGCGCCTCGCTGAAGAGCTTCATCGGCTCGACCGGCGGCCGCTACCGCCATGCCCGCATCGACGACCTCGACCTGCGCGGCCTGGGCCTGTTCGACAACCCGCGACTGCTGCACAACGATGGCCAGACCCTGCAGCTGGACAGTTGGGCCGACCAGGGCTACTGGCTGCTGTTGCCCCTGCTGCTGCTCGCCGCCTGCGCCGGCCGGCGTGGCTGGCTGTTCTGCCTGCCGCTGCTGCTGGCCTTGCCGCAACCGAGCCAGGCCTTCGAGCTCAACGACCTGTGGCTGCGCCCCGACCAGCAGGGCCAGCGCCTGCTGGAGCGGCAACGCCCCGCCGAGGCGGCCCGGCACTTCGAGGACAGCCAATGGCGTGGCATGGCCCTGTACCAGGCCGGCGACTTCGAAGGCGCCGCTGCCGCGTTCGCCCAGGCCGGCACGGCGACCGCGCACTACAACCGGGGCAACGCCCTGGCCCGTGCCGGCGAGCTGGAGGCGGCGCTGGACGCCTATGAGCAGGCGCTGGAGCGCCAGCCCGACCTGAAGGCAGCACTGGACAATCAGGCCCTGGTCCAGCAATTGTTGCAACAGCGCCAGGCCAAGGCCGATGCACAGTCGAACAACGCCGATGCCCAAGGCACGCCCGGCAACGAGACCGAGGGCAACAGCAGCTCGACCAGCAATCAGGCCCAGGGCACGCCTGGCAACGACGAACAGGCGCAAAACCAGCAGAATGGCGACAGCCAGGGCAACAGCCAGGCCCCGCCCGGCGCCGCCGATGGCGATGACGACAACCTCACCCAGCCGCCCCAGCGGCCGCTCTCCACCAGCCTCGACGCCGAACAGCGCCAGGCCCTGGAGCAATGGCTGCGGGAGATCCCCGACAACCCGGCGGAACTGCTGCGGCGCAAATTCTGGTACGAACAGCAATTGCATCAGGAAACCCCACGATGAGTCGCCTCGGCGTCTTTCTCCTAGGCCTGTTGTGGAGCCTCGCGGCCCAGGCCGAACCGATCCTGCAGGCCAGCGTCGACCGCACGCGGCTGGAAGCCGGCGAAACCCTGGAACTCACCCTCGAGAGCCAGGACGTCACCCAGTTCGGCAAGCCCGACCTGCGCATCCTCGAGCCCGACTTCGAGGTGCGCGGCACCCGCCAGCTCAATAGCTTGCACACCCTGGACGGCGAAACCCGTGCCAGCACCCGCTGGATCATCACCCTGCTGCCCCGGCGCAGCGGCACCCTGCGCATCCCCGAGCTGCAGCTGGGCCAGTCGCGCAGCCAGGCCATCGAGCTGCAGGTGCAGGCCGACAGCCAGCGTCCGGACGTGGCCTCGCAAGTGTTCGTCGAAGCCACCCTGGACAGCAGCGAGGTCTATGTCCAGGCCCAGGCCGTACTGACCCTGCGCATCTACCATTCGGTGGCGCTGTACGACGACAGCAGCCTCAGCCCACTGCAGCTGGAAAACGCCAAGGTCGACCCGCTGGGCGAGTCGCGCACCTATGAGAAAGAGATCAACGGCGTGCGCCACGGGGTGATCGAGACCCGCTATGCGATCTATCCGCAACAGAGCGGCAGCCTTGAAGTGCCTCCGCTGCGCTTCACCGCCACCGCCGCCGACAATGGCGAACAGCCGGCCGGCACACCGCGGGTCGGCCGCCAGGTGCAGGTCAGCTCGCTGCCGCTGCGCCTGACGGTCAAGCCGATTCCGGCCGGCTATCCGGCCGACCGCCCCTGGCTGCCGGCCCGCAGCCTGACTCTGGAAGAGCACTGGAACCCCGACCCCGAACACCAGCCGACGCAGATTGGCGACTCGCTGACGCGCAACATCACCGTGCGCGCCGAGGGCCTGTCGAGCACTCAGTTACCACCGCTGCCGGCCACCGAGGCTGCCGGCCTGCGCCGTTACCCCGACCAGCCGTTGCTGCGCAACGAGATCGGCGAACGCGGCATGGTCGCCAACCGCGAGGAACGCGAGGCGCTGGTGCCGACCCACGCCGGCGAACTGTCCCTGCCCGCGCTGGAGGTGACCTGGTGGAACACCCGCGAAGACCACCTGGAGCACAGCAGCCTGCCGGCCCGCACGCTGAACGTGCAGGACAACCCGGCCCTGAGTGCCGACACCCCGGTCGGCGACAGCAACATCAGCCCCGGCCTGCTCTGGCCCTGGCAGCTGGCCACGCTGGTCCTGGCCCTGACCACCCTGCTCGGTTTCACCCTGTGGTGGCGGGCCCGCTCGCAACCGGCGGTGCTGCGCGCGGCACAGGTCGGCCCGAGCCCGCGCACGCTGCTCGACGACCTCAAGCGCGCCTGCCAGGCCAACGACCCGCAGGCCACCCGTCAGGCACTGGACGCCTGGGCCCGGCAGCAGCCGGAAACCCTGGCCGAGATGGCGGCGCGCTTCGTGCCGCTGTCGGATGCGCTGGATGGCTTGAACGGCGCGTTGTACAGCGAGAGTGGCCAGTACTGGCACGGCGACGAGCTGTGGCGCGCGATCGGCGCGATTCCGTCGGCCGAGCAGGTGCTGGCGCCGTCGGGTGAAGCGGGTAGCCTGCCGCCGCTGTATCCCAAGTAGCCTCATCGCGGGGCAAGCCCGCTCCCACGCCCCGCGATGAGTTACCATACCGCCCTTGTCCATAAGCCCCCTGCCGCCCACCCAACGGATCTTCCATGCGTCTGTTTCATACCTCCGACTGGCACCTGGGCCAGAGCCTGCATGGCCAGGAACGCGACTTCGAACACGCCTGCTTCATCGACTGGCTGCTCGGCCAGTTGCGCCTGCGCCAACCCGACGCGCTGCTGATCGCCGGCGACATCTTCGACACGGTCAACCCGCCGGTCAAAGCCCAGGAGCGCCTCTACGACTTCATCGTCCAGGCCCACGAGCAACAGCCCAAGCTGGATATCGTGATGATCGCCGGCAACCACGACTCCGGCTCGCGCATCGAGCTGCCGGCGCCGCTGATGCGCCGCCTGCGCACCCACGCCCTGGGCCGGGTGCACTGGCTTGACGAAGGCCAGCTGGATACCGAGCGGTTGCTGATCCCGTTGACCAACGCCCGTGGCAAGGTCGGCGCCTGGTGCCTGGCCCTGCCCTTCCTGCGTCCGGCCGAAGTCACCGGCCCCGCGCTGGGCGACGACTACCTGCAAGGCATCACCCAGGTCCATGAACAACTGATCGCCGCGGCGCAGAAGAAGCGCAAGAAGGACCAGGCGCTGATCGCCATCAGCCACGCGCACATGGCCGGCGGCAGCATCTCGGAGGACTCCGAGCGCAGCCTGATCATCGGCAACGCCGAGGCCCTGCCGGCACGGCTGTTCGACAAGGTCATCAGCTATGTCGCCCTCGGCCACCTGCACAAGCCGCAGAAGGTCAACCGCGAGCAGCGCATCCGCTACAGCGGTGCGCCGATTCCGCTGTCGTTCGCCGAGATCAACTACCCGCACCAGGTCCTCGAAGTGGAGCTGGACGGCGCCGAGCTGGTCAGCGTCGAGGCGCGTCCGGTGCCGCGCGCGGTGGCCCTGCAGCGGCTCGGCCCGGCTCCACTGGGCGAACTGCTCGAACAGCTCGGGCAACTGCCGGTGATCGACCTGCTCGAAGATCCCAACCGCCAGCCCTGGCTGGAGGTGCGGGTGCGCCTTGACGAGCCGCAGCCCGACCTGCGCCAGCAGATCGAAGGCGCCCTGCAAGGCAAGGCCGTGCGCCTGGTGCGCATCAGCGCCGAATACGCCGGCAGCGGCCGCGCCGAAGACGACGAGCAGGCTTTCATCGAGCTGGCCCAGATGACCCCGCAGGACCTGTTCGGCCGTGCCTGGGTGCAAGCCTACGGCAACCCCGCCGACGAACAGGCCCTGGCCGATTTCGCCGAATTGCTGCAGGACGTCCTGCAAGAGGAGGAGCAGGCATGAAGATCCTCGCCATCCGCCTGAAGAACCTGGCCTCGCTGGCCGGCCCTGTCGATATCGACTTCACCGCCGAGCCCCTGGCCAGCGCCGGCCTGTTCGCCATCACCGGGCCCACCGGCGCCGGCAAGAGCACCCTGCTCGACGCCCTGTGCCTGGCGCTGTTCGGCAGCGTGCCGCGCCTGAACGACATCGCCCGGGAAGCCAAGGTACCGGACGCCGACGGCGAAATCCCCACCTCGGATCCGCGCAACCTGCTGCGCCGCGGCACCGGCAGCGGCTTCGCCGAGGTCGATTTCGTCGGCATCGACGGCGGCCGCTACCGCGCCCGCTGGGAAGCCAACCGCGCCCGCGAAAAGGCCACCGGCAAGTTGCAGAACAGCCGCCAGAGCCTCTACGATCTGGACAGCGAGCAACTGCTGGGCAGTGGCAAGAACGAATACAAGCAACTGGTCGAGGCCCGCCTGGGCCTGAACTTCGAGCAGTTCACCCGCGCGGTGATGCTGGCCCAGAGCGAATTCGGCGCCTTCCTCAAGGCCGACGACCGCGAGCGCAGCGAACTGCTGGAAAAACTCACCAACACCGCGATCTACACCCGCTTGGGCCAACGTGCCTTCAGCAAGGCGCGGGAAACCGGCGAGGTTCACAACGACCTGAAGAAACAGGCCGAGCACCTGCTGCCGATGGAGGCCGAAGCCCGCGCCGCCCTCGACCAGGCACTGGAACAGGCCCAGCAGCAGTTCAAGGCCGAGCAGACGCGCCAGCGTCAGCTGGAACAGCAGCGCACCTGGTTTGCCGAACAGCAGCGCCTGCAGGCCCAGCACAGTGAAGCCGGCACGGCCCTGCAAAACGCGGAACACCAGTGGCAGCAACTGGCCGAGCAGCGCGTCGACCTGCAACGCCTGGAGCGCCTGGCGCCCCAGCGCCACCAGTTCCACCGCCAGCAGCACCTGGCCGCGCAACTGGCCCCGGTGCTGGCCGATATCGACCAGCAACTGCGCCAGCAAACCGAACTGCAGCAACACACCGACGCGCTACAGCAGGCCCTGGAAACGGCCCGCCAGCACCTGGTCCAGCACCAGGTCCTGCACGGCGAAAACGCCCCGCGCCTGCGCCAGGCGTTCGCCGCCCAGGGCGACCTGGCGCACCTGGACAAGGAGCTTGCCGAGCAACGTGAAGCCTGCACCCAGGTCGAACAGGAAGTCGGTGCAGCCCAGCAGCAACTGCAGCAGCTGGAAGACAACCAGCAGCGCAGCCTGCAGCAACTGGCCCGGATCGACGGCGCGCTGGCCGAAAGCGAACCGCTCGGCAGCCTGGCCGACGCCTGGCAGGCCTACCTGCCGCAACTCAAGCAAGTAATGCTGATCGGCGGCCGCCTGGCCAAGGGCCGCGAAGAGCTGCCCGGCCTGCAGGCCCAGGCCAGCCAGGCCAACGCCCAGCTGCAAGCCCAGCGCGAGCATTTCGAGCTGCTGTTCCGCGAGGCCGGGGCCGAACCCCAGGCGCTGGCCGAGCAGATCGACCTGCTCGGCGCCATGCTCCAGGACAACCGCAAGCAGCAACGCGCGGTCGAGGAGCTGTCGCGCCTGCATGGCCGCGAAACGGAACTGCGCAACGGCCTCGAGGCGCTGCGCGAGCGCCAGCAACAGGCCATGCAGCAGCGCCAGCACCTGATTGGCGAAGGCACGGCGGCCAAGGCCGAACTGGAAAGCGCCGAGCAGGCGCTGACCCTCACCCGCCAGTTGCTCGAGCGCCAGCGCATGGCACGCAACACCAGCGTCGAGGAACTGCGCGCCCAGCTGCGCGATGGCGAGCCCTGTCCGGTATGCGGCAGCGCCGAGCATCCGTTCCATCAACCCGAAGCGTTGCTGCACAGCCTCGGGCGCCACGACCAGGCTGAGGAAGCGGCGGCGCAGCGGCAGGTCGAACAGCTCAATACCAGGTTGGTGGAACTGCGCACCCAGCTGGGCGTGGTCAACGCCCAGCTCAAGGATTACCAGCAGCAACAACAGCAAATGGGCGAGCAGTTGCAGCCCGTGCTCGAGCAGGTTCAGGCCCATGCCCTGTGGCCAGCGCTGGCGCCGCAGGACGACAGCGCCCGTGGCAAGTGGCTCGACGGTCAGCTGCGCCGCCTCGGCGACGAGATCGACCGCGACGAGAAACGCCAGGGCGCCCTGCTCGCCCTGCAAAAGGATGCAGCCCGCCTCACCCAGCAATTGCAGGCCGCAGGCCAAGCCCAGCAACAGGCCCAGCGCCACCTCGACCAACAGCACCAGGCCCTGGCCGCCGACGAGCAACAACTCGCGCAGGCCCTCGAAAGCCTCGAAAGCGTGCTACCCCCGGACATTCTCCAGGCCCTGCGCGACGACCCGGCCAATGCGTTCCTCGGCCTCGACCAGCAGATTGCCGAACGCCGCCAGCAACTCGACCTGCGCAAGGACGAGCTGGAAGAACAACAGGCTCGCCAGGTCCAGCTGGACAAACAGCGCGATCAGCAACAGGCACGCCTGCACAGCCAGCAGCAGCTGCAACAGAAGCTCGCCGTGCTGGACGAACAACGCCACAAGGCCCAGGCCACCCTGGGCGAGCTGCTCGGTGAACAGACCAGCGCCGAAGCCTGGCAGCAGCACATGGACACCCAGCTGGAGCAGGCCCGCGCCGCCGAGGCAGACAGCGCCCGGCAACTGCAGGCGCTGCACACCCAGGGCGTGCAACTGGCCGGCGAGCTCAAGGCCAACCAGCAGCGCCAGCAGGCACTGGAGCAGGAGCACCAGCAGTTGCAGGGCGAAATTGCCCAGTGGCGCAGCGAACACCCAGAGCTGGACGACGCTGGCCTCGACCGCCTGCTGGCCATCGACGACAGCCAGGTGAGCGAACTTCGCCAACGCCTGCAGGCCGCGGAAAAAGCCGTCGAGCAAGGCCGCGTGCTGGTCCTGGAGCGTGAGCAGCGGCTGCAGCAACACACCGCCCTGGCCCATGGCGAACTGCCCGTCGAAGCACTGGAAACCGCCCTCGCCGAGCTGGCCGCACAGCTGGCGACCCAAGAGCAACAATGCGCCGAGCTGCGCGCCCAACAGGCCGAGGACCAGCGCCGACAACAGGCCAGCCAGACCCTGGCCGAACAGATCGACCAGGCCTACCAGCAATGGCAACGTTGGGCACGCCTGAATGCGTTGATCGGCTCGGCCTCGGGCGATGTGTTCCGCAAGATCGCCCAGGGCTACAACCTCGACCTACTGCTGCACCATGCCAACAGTCAGTTGCGCCAGCTGGCCCGGCGTTATCGCCTCAAGCGCGGCGGCAGTGCCCTGGGCCTGCTGGTGCTGGACACCGAGATGGGCGACGAGCTGCGTTCGGTGCATTCGCTGTCGGGCGGCGAGACCTTCCTGGTATCGCTGGCCCTGGCCCTGGGCCTGGCGTCCATGGCGTCGAGCACCCTGCGCATCGAATCGCTGTTCATCGACGAAGGCTTCGGCAGCCTCGACCCCGAGTCGCTGCAACTGGCCATGGACGCCCTCGACGGCCTGCAGGCCCAGGGGCGCAAGGTGGCGGTGATCTCCCACGTGCAGGAGATGCACGAGCGCATCCCGGTGCAGATCCAGGTGCGCCGCCAGGGCAATGGCCTGAGCGACGTGGAGGTGTGCGGGTGATCCTCTACTCGTTCCGCCGCTGCCCCTGGGCCATGCGCGCGCGCCTGGCCCTGCGCTACGCCGGCTGCGACGTGCAGGTCCACGAGGTGAAGATGAAGGAAAAGCCTGCCGAGCTACTGGCACTGTCGCCCAAGGGCACGGTGCCGGTGCTCGATACCGGGGATGTGGTGCTGGAGGAAAGCCTGGACATCATGCGCTGGGCGCTCGCCCAACATGATCCAGAAGATTGGCGCCTGCAGGCCGATCCCGCCGCGGCGCAACAGGCCGAAACGCTGATCACACGCAACGACGGCACCTTCAAGGCGCAGGTGAACCTGTACAAGTACGCCGAGCGCTACCCCGAGCACACACGGGCGTACTACCGCGCCCAGGCCGAGCCCTGGCTGGCCGAGCTGGAACGCCTGCTCGAAGCCAGGCCCTACCTGCTGGCCGCTCACCCAAGCCTGGCCGACGCCGCCTTGCTGCCCCTGATGCGCCAGTTTGCCGGGGTCGAACCCGAATGGTTCGCCGAGGCGGCTTATCCGCGGTTGCGGAGCTGGTTGCAGGGCTGGCTGGAGTCAGCGCTGTTCAGGGCCATCATGGCGAAGTAGCACCTGCCAGAGGCGACGTCAGATCGCCAGGATCGGCGAAGACATCAGCAACAGCACAACCGCCGCGATACGCCACATCATCATTCACCCTCCCGGCATGTCAAAAAATTAGCGCCAAATTTAAACATATGGCCATGTGGCATCACCACGTTCTTTACATTGGAATCAACCGACCTGGCATTTTTGCCAGTGGCCGGAAGTGATCGACGCCGGTATTAGTGTGCCGTGAGCTGCGGCTATCGCTGCGGCCAGTGCCAAGGGACATGGCCAATGGACATGCGTAAAAAGTTGCTTGGAGCACTTCTGCTCGCCTGTATCGGCAATGCCTGGGGGCTGGATACGAACGAGGCCGCAGGCCCCGATCAGAACGCGTTCAAGACCGACTTCCTGGTCTACTCGTTCACCTGGCAACCGACCTTCTGCATCATGAAGCCCGCGACGCCAGGCTGTGAGCAGCCGCCACAGCGGCTGCTGAGCCACGGCATTTGGCCGTACAGCAAATCCGAAGGGGAAGTGACCAATCGCCACCCGCAGTTCTGCACCACCTCGCCTGCCTGTGACAAAGAGGCTTGCACGATGCCAGCAGACGAAATGAAAGTGGTACTGGACAACAAAGCGCTCCGGGCGCTGGTGACCAAGGAGCCGGAAGGCATGTTTGCCCATGAATGGCGAAAGCACGGAACCTGCTCTGGAAAGACCATGCAGGCGTATTTCCAGGACATGGTTACCCTTGCCGGGGTCGCGAAGTTCAAAGACCAGGAAGCGTTCAACGCACTTGTGGGTAGCGCGGCGCCATTTTCCACGATCAGGAAGACCTTCCCGGACAACACGGCGTTTCGCTGCTACAAGAAAGACAACGTGCAGTACCTACACGAGGTCTTCTACCTGATCGACGCCAATGGCGAGCCCTATCATGGGGAAAGGAATCTGCAGATTGGCATTCGCTGCAACGAGGAGCAGACCCGGATCCCCAAAGGCGTCTGAACGCCTTTGGGGATCCGGGTCCGCGACCAGGTCAATTCAGTGCTGCGCCTTATGATCCAGGGCCGCGTAGAAGTTGGCGCTCTGCTGCAGGTACTTCTGGGTATAGCTCTGGACTGAGGACTTATGCTCGGAAACCTGGACCTGGGCATGGGCCGGCAGTACGACGGAGGCGGAAATGGCGGAAGCGGCGATGACCGGGAAGAGATTGAAGTTCATGTGGGCTGACCTCGACTTCGGTGGTTGACGTTGGCCCGTCGGGGGCCTTGGGTCAAAACTTACGCCGATGGACTCGACCACTGAAATTCATTGCAGCAGTAGCGATTATCACGCCTATCGATAATTGGACGCGCCCCCCCCTGTGGGAGCGGCCTTGCGTCGCGAAAGGGCCGCTCAGCGGCCCCGGCGATTTTTGCGTCAACGCTGAAATTCTGGGGCTGCTACGCAGCCCTTTCGCGACGCAAGGCCGCTCCCACAGGGGGCGAGGCGACCCGGCGGGGGGGATGATCACTCCAGAAATTTGAGGTCCGAAGGCGCCTGCTGGGGCAGCTTCTGCACCGTATCCCCCAGCTTGCCGCTGCGCGGATCGCGGTGCATGACCACGATCTGGTTGCTCTTCTGGTTCGCCACCAGCAGGTAGTTGCCATCCGGATCGAGGGCAAACTCCCGAGGATGGTCGCCCTCCACCGAACGTCGCTGCAGCAGGGTGAGCCGGCCATCGTCCTTGCCCACGGCATACACCACGACCTCGTTGGCTGTGCCACGGTTGCTGACATACAGGAAACGTCCATCGGCCGACAGGTGCAGGCCGCCTGCGGCCTTCGCCGCAGCTTCCGTGCTCTCGGTCAGCGGCAGGCGCTGGCGCAGGGTCAGCGCGCCGTCCTGCACATCGAACACTACCACCTCGGCGCTCATCTCCAGGGTCAGGTAGGCATGCCGGCCCTTGGCGTCGAACAGCAGGTGACGTGGCCCGCTGCCTGGAGGCAACTCGACCGCGGGCGGGATCGCCGGGCTCAACGGATGCTCGGGGCTGGCGCCGTCGTAGCGGTAGATGAACACCTTGTCGGCGCCCAGGTCGCTGGCGTACAGGTGGCGGCCATCGGGCGACAACACCAGCGAATGCACATGGGCACCGGCCTGGCGTTCGGGGTTGACCTTGCTCGGTGCGTGCCGGGCCTGCTGCACCACCGGCTTTAGCTTGCCGTCCCGGGCCACCGGGATCACCACCAGGCTGCCACCGGGGTCGGGGGCAACGGCGTAGTTGGCAACGAACAGGTAGCGCTGGTCGTGGCTGAGGCTGGCGTGGGTCGGCTCGTCGCCCTGGCTGGGCACCTGGTTCAGCAGCTTGATCTCGCCCTGCTTGCCCAGCGAGAAACTGCTGACCTGGCCCTTGGGCATTTCATTGACCGCGAACAACTGGCGCTGGTCGGCGGACAGCACCAGCCACGAGGGGCTGACGCTCTTGACCACTTGCCGGGGCTTGGCGTCGATCTGGCCTGTGCGGGAGTCGAAGTCGTAGCGGTAGATCCCTTCGCTGCCGTTGTCGGTGTAGCTGCCTACCAGCAACGTGGCGGCCTGGGCGTTAACTGACAAAGCCATGAGGCTAGCGGTCAGCAGGCGTGTCCATTTCCTGTTCATCGTCTTCTTCATCCGGGGCACGAAAGGCACTCATACAGACTAGACGATGCTCGCCTTCGTCACTGGCCAGGCTCCAATCGTCGCCCGCGCCGGTGGCGGCGCTGATCTGGTCGGGGGTGAAGGTCCAGCGACGCAGCTGGCGGCCATCCATGCACTCGATGGTGAGGCCGGATGCGTCGAAGGTGAAGTCGAAGGCGTGCAGGCCGTCGATCAGGAGCATGTCGCAGGATGCGAGGGCGGTGGCGAGGGTGGACATGGGACGAGAGATTACCGATGGAAAAAAGAGCCGACAGTATACGCTGTGGGAGCGGGTTTACCCGCGAATGCGTCGGTGAGTGCACCATCGTATTCGCGGGTAAACCCGCTCCCACAGACTCTACTGCCGCCTTGGTCAGTGAGCGAAGATCGACCCGCCTTCCTTGCCCGCCAGCTTCTCAGGCTTGATCAGGAACCGCGCCAGCGCCGGCAGCAGCCACAGGGCGCCGAACATGTTCCACAACAGCATGAAGGTCAGCATCAGGCCCATGTCGGCCTGGAACTTGATGGCCGAGAAGATCCAGGTGCACACGCCGATGGCCAGGCACAGGCCGGTGAACAGCACTGCCTTGCCGGTGGAGCGCAGGGTTTCGTAGTAGGCCTCCTGCAACGGCAGGCCGGCGCGCAGGAAGCTCTCCAGGCGGCTGTAGATGTAGATGCCGTAGTCCACGCCAATGCCCACGCCCAGCGCCACCACCGGCAGCGTGGCGACCTTCACGCCGATGCCCATGAACGCCATCAGCGCGTTGCCCAGCACCGAGGTCAGCACCAGCGGCAGGACGATGCACAGCGTCGCGGCGAAGGAGCGGAAGGTGATCATGCACATCACCGCCACGCAGATGTAGACCAGGATGAGGATGGTCAGCTCGGCCGACTTGATCACCTCGTTGGTGGCCGCCTCGATGCCGGCGTTACCCGCCGCCAGGAGGAACTGCAGGCCGTCCTTGTTGTGGCTGTCGGCAAAGGCCTTGGCCGCGGCGGTGACCCGCTCCAGGGTCTCGGCCTTGTGGTCGTTGAGGAACACCAGCACCGGCGCCAGCGAGCAGTCGGCGTTGTACAGGCCGTCGGCGCGGGCGATGGAGTTGTTGAGGATGTCCGGGTTGCGCGACAGGGTCTCCCATTTCAGGCTGCCCTCGTTCATGCCCTTGATGACCTGTTTCGACACGGTTACCAGGGAGATGGTCGACTGCACCCCCGGGGTGTTGTCCATGGTCCACATCAACTCGTCGATCGGCGCCATGGTCGAGTGGATCGAGCAGCTCTCGGCCGGGGTCTTGACCATGATCACCAGCACGTCGGAACTGGTCGAGTAGTTGCTGATGATGAAGCTGTTGTCCTGGTTGTAGCGCGAGTCCGGGCGCAGCTCCGGCGCGCCCTGGTCGAGGTCGCCGATCTTCAGGTTCTGGCTGTACCAGAGGCCGCCGGCGAAGGCCAGCAGCGCCAGCACCACCGACACCGGCGCCACCTTGGCGCTGGCGAAGTTGGACAGCAGGCGCCAGAACGGGTGCTCGCGGGTAGCGTCCTTCTTGCTGCGGGCGATAGCCTTCTGGCTGATGCCGACGTAGCTGATCGCCACCGGCAGCAGGATCAGGTTAGTGAAGACGATCACCGCCACACCGATCGAGGCGCCGATGGCCAGCTCGCGGATTACCCCGATGTCGATGATCAGCAGGGTGATGAAGCCCACGGCGTCGGCGAGGATGGCGATCATCCCCGGCAGGAACAGCTGGCGGAAGGTGCGCCGCGCTGCGGTCAGGGCGTTGTCGGCATCGCTCGACTGCAGGGCGATGCCGTTGATCTTCTGCACCCCGTGGGAGATGCCGATGGCGAAGATCAGGAACGGCACCAGCATCGAGTACGGATCCAGGCCGAAGCCCACCGCATGCATCAGCCCCAGTTGCCAGACCACCGCCACCAGGGTGGTGATGAGCACGGCGATGGTGCTGCGGATGCACCAGGTGAACCAGTACAGCAGCGCCCAAGTGATCACCAGCGCCACGCCGAAGAACATCGCCACCATCACCAGGCCGTCGATCAGGTCGCCGACCTTCTTGGCGAAGCCGACGATATGGATCTTCACGTCGGGGTTCTGCGCCTGGAACTTGTCGCGGATCTTCTCTTCCAGCTGGTGCGAGAACTGCTGGTAGTCGAGCTTTACCTGGCGCCCCGGGTCCTGCGGGTCGGGGTAGCTTTCCAGCAGCGGGATATCGATGATGCTGGACTTGAAGTTGTTGGCCACCAGGCGCCCGACCTGCCCGGACTTGAGCACGTTGTCGCGCAAGGTGTCGAGGCTGTCCTGGGATCCGTTGTAGGTGTTGGGGATCACCTCGCCGCCGGAGAAGCCTTCTTCAGTGACCTCGCTCCAGCGCACGCTGGGGCTCCACAGCGACTTCAGCCCCGCGCGGTCGACGCCGGGGATGTAGAACACCTCGTCATGGATCTGACGCAGGGTCTCCATGTAGTCCTTGTCGAAGATGTCACCCTTGGTCGACTCCACCGACACACGCACGGTGTTGCCGAGGTTGGCCAGGTCGTTGCGGTGCTCGAGCATCTGTTCGATGAACGGATGCTGCAGCGGAATCATCTTCTCGAAGCTGGTGGAGGGGCGGATCTGCGTGGCCTGCCAGAACAGGAAGATGCTCACCAGCACGCAGATGGCGATGACGATGGGGCGGTTGTTGAAGATCAGGCGTTCCAGCAGGGTGGCCTTGTCCTTGTGCTGCATGTCGAAGCTCTCCCGGCTGGTCATGGACGCGCCTCCTGGGTACCGTCGGCCGAGGCCAGGTGCACGCCCCCTTGCCCGACCAGCAGCAGGCCGCCACCCCCCAGGCCGCTGACGCCCGACAGGGCGATGCGGTCGGCGCGGTTGCGCACGCTGAAGCTCTGCCCGTCGTCATGGCTGCGCAGCACGCTGCCGCCGTTGCCGACCAGCACCAGGCTGCCGTCTTCGAGAAGCGTAGCGCTTGCCAGGCCGAATTCGAGCGGACCGCGTTCGGCCTTCAGCTCGATCGGCTGCCAGCTGTCGCCGAAATCGCTGGAGCGGAACAGGTTGCCGCGCAGGCCGTAGGCCAGCAGGGTGTTGGGCTGGGCGGTGCCGATCACGCCGAACAGCGAGCCCTCGTAGGGGCCCTGGACCTTGGTCCAGCTCTGGCCTGCGTCGCTGGAACGGAACATGCCGCCCTGCTCGCCGACGATGAACAGGCCGGCATCCTTCACCTGGGTGATCGCGTTGAGGTGCAGTTGGTCGGGGTTGTCCAGGCGCTCGGCGACGTCCTGCCAGTGCTGGCCGCCATCAAGGGTTTCCAGCAAGGCACCGTAGGCGCCCACGGCGAAGCCGTGCTGCGGGTCGAGGAAGCGTACATCGAGCAAGGGTGCCTCGCGGGACAGGTCTTCGAATTGCTTGCTCCAGGTCGCGCCGCCGTCGCTGCTGGCGAGGATCTGCGCGTCGTGGCCGACGGCCCAGCCGCGCTTGTCGTCGAGGAAGAACACGGCGGTGAGTAGCTGCCGGGTGGGGACCCGGGCCTGGGTCCAGGTCTTGCCCTGGTCGTCGGAGAACAGAATGTGGCCGCGGTCGCCGACCACCACCAGGCGTTGCCCGGCATGGGTAGCGCCGATCAACAGGCTCTGACTGGCCTTGGCCGACTCCACCGAGTATTGCTCGGCGGCCACCGCCGCCAGGACATGCCCGGCCCCGATACCCAGCGTCAGCGCCAGCATCGCGCTGGCCGCCAGGCTGTAGCGTGCCCTTGCCCGCTCTCTCATGACTGCCCCCTGTTGTGTTCTTGTGCTGGGTCAATCTATTGCCAGGTACTGCGAAAACCCTGTTCCAGAGCCCTGGAATAGCTTCGGGCCATCGTATCGGGGATGTTCGGCGGAACACAACGAGCGGGACGTTATGTTTTGTTAACCACAAGAACAATTGGGGCCGCCGTGCGGCCCATCGCGACGCAAGGCCGCTCCCACAGGGATGGCGCCAGGGCAGAACTGGTGCATATCCTGTGGGAGCGGCCGTGCGTCGCGATGGGCTGCGCAGCAGCCCCAATATCTACCCAGCTTACGCCAAGCTCTTGCTCACCACCTCATACACATCGCTGGACAGCGCCCCGGACGCGAGAATCCGCTCCAGCTCGCCCTTCATCAACGCCTGGCGCTTGTCGTCATATTTGCGCCAGCGGGTCAGCGGTGCGAGTTGACGCGAAGCGATCTGCGGATTGAGCGCATTGAGCTTGATCACCAGGTCCGCCAGGAAGCGATAACCCGAACCATCGGCGGCGTGGAAGTTGACCAGGTTCTGCCCGGCGAAACCACCGATCAGCGCACGCACCTTGTTCGGGTTCTTCAGGGTGAAGGCCGGGTGCTCCATCAACGCCTGGACCCGTGCCAGGCCGCCCGGCAAGGTGCTGGCCGCCTGCACGCTGAACCACTGGTCCATGACCAGCGGGTTGTCCTTGAAGTGCTCGGCGAAGGCTTCCAGCGCCTTGGCCCGCTCGGCTTCGAACGGCGAATTGACCAACACCGCCAGGGCGGTGAGGCGCTCGGTCATGTTGTCGCAGTGCTCGAACTGCTCCAGGGTCGCCTCGAGCACCGGCGTCTTGCCGGTCAGCATCAGGTACGACAGGGCGATGTTCTGCAGGCTGCGGCGGGCGAAATGCTCGGCCGAGGCCACATAGGCGGTTTTGCGCGAGGCCTCGCGGTTGGCCTGGTAGCGCGCCCACAGGGCGTCGAACAGCTGCTCGGCGATCTGCTGGCGGGCGAACTCGCGGGCGGCGTGGATCGCATCGACATCGGCCACCTGGCTGATTTCGGTGAGGTACGCCTCGCCCGGCAGCGAAAGCATCTCGGCGACCATGGCGGGGTCCAGCGACGCATTGCCGAGCACGGTGCCCAGGGCGGTGATCAGGCGCTGGTCAAGCGTGAGCGCTTCGCCGCGCTGGTGCTGGCCGATCAGTTCCTGCAACACCTGCACCGACAGTTGCTGACCGGCTTCCCAGCGGTTGAAGCCGTCGCTGTCGTGCTGCATGAGGAACATCAGCTGGTCGCGGTCGTACGGGAAGCTCAGCTTGACCGGCGCGCTGAAGCCGCGCAGCAGCGACGGCAGCGGCTTGGCCTTGATCCCCTCGAAGGTGAAGGTCTGCTCGGCCTCGGTCACCGACAGCACGCGGCTGCTGCCGACGGCCTGCGCCTCGCCCACCAGGCGCAGCGGCAGGTCGTTGCCTTCGGCGTCCAGCAGGCCCAGGGCCACCGGGATCACGAACGGCAGTTTCTCGACCTTGTCCGGGGTCTGCGGGCAGCTCTGGCGGAAGGTCAGGCTGTAGGTCTGCGCAGCGGCGTCATAGGCCTCGCTGACTTCCAGGCGCGGCGTGCCGGCCTGGCTGTACCAGCGCTTGAACTGGGTCAGGTCGACGCCGTTGGCGTCTTCCATGGCCTTGATGAAGTCGTCGGTGGTCACCGCCTGGCCGTCATGACGCTCGAAGTACAGGTCGCTGCCCTTGCGGAAGCCCTCGGCGCCCAGCAGGGTGTGGACCATGCCCACGACCTCGGCGCCCTTCTCGTACACGGTCAGGGTGTAGAAGTTGGAGATCTCGATGAAGCTCGCCGGGCGCACCGGGTGGGCCATGGGGCCGGCATCCTCGGCGAACTGGTGGGTGCGCAGGTAGGCGACATCCTCGATGCGCTTGACCGTGCGCGAGTTCATGTCGGCGCTGAACTCGGCGTCGCGGTACACCGTGAAGCCTTCCTTGAGCGACAGCTGGAACCAGTCGCGGCAGGTCACGCGGTTGCCCGACCAGTTGTGGAAGTACTCGTGGGCGACCACACCCTCGACCCGCTGGTGGGCGGCGTCGGTGGCGGTCTCGGCGCGGGCCAGCACACAGCTGGAGTTGAAGATGTTCAGGCCCTTGTTTTCCATGGCGCCCATGTTGAAGTCGTTGACCGCGACGATCATGAAGATGTCCAGGTCGTACTCGCGACCGTAGACTTCCTCGTCCCAGCGCATGGACTTCTTCAGGCTGACCATGGCGTGGTCGCACTTGTCGAGGTTTTCCGGCTCGACATAGATGCGCAGGGTCACATCGCGGCCTGACTGGCGAACGAACGTGTCTTCCTTGCACCAGAGGTCACCGGCCACCAGGGCGAACAGGTAGGCCGGCTTCTTGAACGGGTCTTCCCAGGTCGCCCAGTGGCGGCCGTCCTCGCCCGGGCCGCTGCCGACCGGGTTGCCGTTGGACAACAGCACCGGATAGCGATGCTGCTCGGCGATCACCGTGGTGGTGAAGGTGCTCATCACATCCGGGCGGTCGAGGTAGTAGGTGATCTTGCGAAAGCCCTCGGCCTCGCACTGGGTGCAGAACATCTTGCCGGACTTGTACAGGCCTTCCAGCGCGGTGTTGCTCTCCGGGTGGATCTTCACGCTGGTGTCCAGGGTGAAGCGCTCGCCCTTCGGCTGCACGGTGAGGCTGTCGTCGTCGAGCTGGTAGTCGTCGGCGCCCAGCGCCTGGTCGTCCAACTGCACGCCCAGCAGCTCCAGGTGCTGGCCATCGAGCACCAGCGGCGGCAGGCCGGCGCCGCGCTCGGGGTTGCGGCGCATGACCAGCTGCGCATGGACCAGGCTGTGGTCCTCGAACAGTTCGAAGGTCAGGTGGGTCTCGTCGATCAGGTACTCGGGGGCCTGATAGTCCTTGAGGTAGATCACTTGCGGTTGTTCGGTACGCATGGTGACGATCCTTTTACTGGAGCACGGCCAGCTGGTAGGCCGTGTACTTGCGAATGTTGATCACGCCGGTGTCGAAGATCAGGTACTGGCCCTTGATGCCCAACAGTGTGCCTTCCACGACCGGGTCCTTGTCGAGGTTGAAGCTGACGATCTTTTTCGGGTAAGCCTCGACCGGGTAGCGCATCTGCACCACCTCGGCGTCGGGCAACGGCTGGATGGCCTGCAAGCCGAAGCGCTCCTGCAGGCCGCGGATGCCGTCGGCGCAGGCGTCGAAGATCTGTTCGCGGATGGCCGGCAGGTCGAGCACCTCGGCGTCGCCCTTGAGCAGCGCGCGCCAGTTGGTGCGGTCCGGCACCTGGCTGCGCAGCACGTCCTCGACCAGCCCGGATTGCTGGCGGGTGGCCACGCGCATGATCGGCAGCGCCTGGCTGGCGCCCTGGTCGAGCCAGCGGGTGGGCAGCTGGGTGGCGCGGGTGATGCCGACCTTGATGCCCGATGAGTTGGCCAGGTAGACCACGTGGTCGGTCATGCAGAACTGCTCGCCCCACGAAGGCTCCCGGCAGGTGCCGGCGTCGTAGTGGCATTTCTCCGGGGCCATGATGCACACATCGCACTGGGCCAGCTTGGTCATGCACGGGTAGCAGTACCCCTGGCTGAAGCTGGTCTTGGTGCGTTTGCCGCAGTGGGTGCAGTGGATCGCGCCGAGGTATTCCAGGCGGATCGACTGGCCGATCAGCGGGTTGACCGGCACCTCGGCGTCATCCAGGCGGAAACTGTATTGAACGACCGGTGCGTCCAGGCGCACCGCCATCTTGCTCAAAGAGCCACGAGCGAGTTCGATCAATGTACCGAGTCCGACTTGAACAGGATGTTGGCGATTGGCGCCGACTTCGAAGCGCACTCCTGCGGGCCCATGTAGCCGGTGCGCTGCTCTTCGGGGAGGTTCTTCATCTCCCAGGCGATCACCGCCTGCAGCGACAGCTCCTTCTGCTCGGCGGTCAGCTTGCGGCCGTCGGACCATTTGCCGATCTCCACGGCCGTCTTCAGGCTCTCGTAGATCTCGGGGGTGATGTTTTCGATCATTTGCGCGAACGTGGACATGGTGTCTCCTCAGTCAGGCGGTCAGTTTACGCCGGGCAAGCCATCCGCCCAAGAGGCCGGTCAGGCATCCGATGAGCAACCCGCCGACATGGGCGGCGTTGGCGATCTGACCGAAGCCCAGTTGGCCGACCACGCCGCTCAGGCAGATCACCAGCCAGATCAGCATCATCACCAGCACGCCCTTGGGCAGGTTGAACTGCGGATTGGGCGCCAGCCACTGGTACAGCCAGACATGCCCGAGCAAGCCGTAGAGCACCCCGGACAGGCCGCCGAACAGGCTCGGGCCGCTGGTGAAATGCTGGGCCAGGTTGGATACCAGGCTGAACAGCAAGGTCAGGCCCAGCAGCATCCACGGGCCCTGGCGCAACTCGATGCGCTTGCCCAGTTCCCAGTACCACAGGCCGTTCATCGCCAGGTGCAGCACGCCGAAGTGCAGCAGCATCGGCGACACCAGGCGCCACCATTGGCCTTCGGCCAGGCCTTGGAGCAACGGAGTGAAGTACAGGTAGTCGCCCTGCACCTTGAACGACAGGAAGGTGAACCAGCCGATCGTCGACAGGTTGTCGCCCAGGCCGGTTACCCCGGCGACCACCAGGCTCAGGATCAGCACTGCGGCGGTGACCTTGCAGGCCAGGGCCTGCTCCTTCAGCGAAGGAGGCGCCGGGGCATTGGTCGGGCCGGCTGTCACAGGTTCGGGCAGGGCTTCAAGATCGGCATTGCCGTCAGGGAAACGCCGGTACAGCTCGAGCACCTCGCCGGCCATGGCCGGCGGCGCCCACAGCACCTGCTCCTCGCCCTCCTCCACCACCCTGTGCGGCACCTGCAGGCGCCGCAGCAAGGCAACGAAACCACTGAGATCGACCGCCAGCGGCAGGCGCAGCACTTCGATCACGTTCATTGGCTGGCCTGCGGGCGGTCGACATCGACCCAGACGAACTTGTGCGGGTCGATGCGGGTTTCGTCATCCAGGCGGTAGGCCGCCAGCTTGCCGTACAGCACGGCGCTGTAGTCCAGGCAGGCGAGGTTGGCGCGGATCGGTGCCGGACGCCCACTGCGCCAGTAATGGCCGACGAACAGCAGCGGCTCGTCCTCGTCGTAGCGCAGCAAGGCGTTCTTCTGGCTGTGGCTGAGGGGCGTGCGGGCCACCTCGTCGGGCAGCGCGTCGGGCTGGAAGACGATGTCGCCGTAGGTCTGCGGGTCTTCTTCCCAGAACTTGGTGCGGAAGAAGGCGCGGGTCAGGCCGTCGCCGCCGGTCAGCGTCAGGCCGTCCGGCAGGCGCATGTCGGTGCCGCGCAGCAGGCGATTGCACACCGTGGCGGCGAAACTGCCGGACACCGCCGACGCCTGCACGAAGTGCTCGTCGATGCGGCCCGTGGGGTACTGCCGGCGCAACGGCTCGATCAGCCCCGGATCCCAGCAGGCATGCACCAGGCGGAAGCGTCCGGCGTCGACGAATAGCGGCAGTTCGTAGAACCACTGGATGAAATCGTGCCAGTCGCCCGGATGCTGGGCGAACTGGGTGAGGGTCTCGTCGATCAACCGGGCATGGCGCGGGGTGTGCTCGCGCACGAAAGCCTTGCCGCTGCCGGGCAGTGCCGGGGTGACCCAGCCCAGGGCGTTGTACTCATGGTTGCCCATGATGCAGAAGGCCTGGCCCGCCTCGACCATGTCGTGGACGATGTGCAGCGCCTCGCGGATACGCGGGCCACGATCGACGATATCGCCGAGGAACAGCGCCTGGCGCCGCGGGTGGCGCCAGACCCCGCCGACCCGCTTGTAGCCGAGCGCGTCGAGCAGGCGTTCGAGGGTGAGCGCACAACCATGCACGTCACCGATGATGTCGAAACTGCGCGCCGGATCGAGCATCAGTCGTCCCTGCCGCCCAGGCGGCTGCCCCAGCCGAGCTTGGTGCGGCAGACCTCGTAGTAGTTGTGGTCCAGCGGGTGGATCAGGCGCAGTTTCTGCGGTTTCTTGCTCACCGTGATGGTATCGCCGGGGGCACAGGTGAAGTGGTTCTGGCCGTCGCAGGAAACCTGCGGGTAGATCTGCAGGTCCTTGGACACGACGATCTTCAGCTCGCTGTTGCCGTCCACCACGATCGGCCGGCCCGACAGGGTGTGCGGGTACATCGGCACGATGACGATGGCGTCGAGCTTGGGGTGCATGATCGGGCCGCCGGCCGACAGCGCATAGGCGGTGGAACCGGTCGGGGTGGCGACGATCAGGCCGTCGGCCTTCTGGCTGCAGACGAACTGGCCGTCGATGTAGATCTCGAACTCGATCATCCGCGTCGACTTGCCCGGGTGCAGCACCACATCGTTGAGCGCGTCGCCCTGGCCGATGGCCTCGTGGTGGCGGCGCACCTCGGCCTGCAGCAGGAAGCGGTTCTCCACCAGGTAGTGGCCGTCGAGCACTTCGGCGACTTTCTCTTCCAGCTCGTCGGGGCGGATGTCGGTGAGAAAGCCCAGGTTGCCGCGGTTGATCCCCAGTACCGGGATGTTGTGCCGGGCCAGGGCGCGGGCTGCCCCAAGCAGGCTGCCGTCGCCGCCGACCACGATGACCAGGTCGCAGACCTCGCCCAGCAGCTTGCGCGTGGAGGTCTGCAGGCCGTGGCCGGGCAGGACTTCGGCGATGGTGTCCTCGAGGATCACGTGCAGGTGGCGCTCGAGGAGGAATTTTTTCAGTCGGCGAATGGTGTCGAGCACCTGGGAGCTGCCAAGGCGTCCGATGATACCGATATTGCGAAATTGCTCCATGGTGCTCCTGCAAGGCTCTGCGGCGGGGTGACAATGCCGGGATTATGGGCGAAAGGACCGGCCAGCGGCAAACCGGCTATGCTCGCAGGATGATGCCCTTCGCCGACCTCGAGCCCCTGCCCCGCCAACTGCGCCACCCCGCCGTGCGCGACCTGGCCTGGGCGCTGCTCTCCCCCCCGCTGCTGGCGCAGGCCGGCTGCCCCCAGCGTCACCCGCTGCAGGGCAGTGCCTGGGCCGATGATCCACAGCGCCTGGGCCAATGGCTCGCGTCGCTCGACCAGGAGCCTGCGCCGCTGCTGGCCTGGCTGACACGCTTGAACAGCCGGCGCCTGGGCCTGTACTACGAAAGCCTGTGGCAGTTCGCCCTGCAGCAGGCGCCGGGCATCGAGCTGCTGGCGGCCAACCTGGCGATCCGCAACGGCGGGCATACCCTGGGCGAGCTGGACATCCTGCTGCGCGACCGCGAGGGCGATCATCACCTGGAGCTGGCCATCAAGCTCTATCTGGGTCCACCGAGCGGTGACGGCGGCAACCCGGACCTCTGGCTCGGCCCCGGTTGCCATGACCGGCTGGGGCGCAAGCTGGCGCACCTGGTGCAGCACCAGTTGCCCATGTCGAGCGGACCGCGGAGTCACTCGGTGCTGGCCGGACTGGGCCTGGATCGGGTGCAGGCCCACCTGTGGCTTGGTGGCTACCTGTTCTACCCACGATCGGGGCAGACCCGACCACCTGACGGGGCCAACCCCCAACACCTGCGCGGTGGCTGGCTGCGTCAATCTCAATGGAGCGAAGCCGAGAACGGATGCTGGCAGCCCCTGCCACGCCAGGCATGGCTGGCACCGGCGCGCCTTGAAGCACAGGCCTGCTGGGACACAGCGCGCTTCACCGCCTGGCGGGAAGGGCTGGAGCCCGATGCCCACGCACACCTGCTGAGCAGGGTGGAGGAACAGGCGGACGGGATGTGGGAAGAGGTCGAACGGATGTTCCTGGTGGCCGACAACTGGCCGGACCTCCCCCCGCGCTGAAACAGCTCCTGCCGCCGATTCACCGGCGACGGGAGCTCAAGCGTCAGGACGCCTCGGCCACCGGCTCAGGCGCCGGGCAGTGAGCCTGGGCATCCTTCGGCCACAGCACCTGGCCCTTGCCGTCGACCACCTGTTCCGCACCACAGGGCAGGCGGTTGGTGTCGAACACCACGCTGCCATCCAGGCGATACAGGGCGCGCAGCGTACGCACGGCGTCATCGCCATTGCCCTCGACCCGATAGGCGAAGATCGCGCCACGCGCCTCGTCGACTTCCAGGTCTTGCCATTTGGCGGGCACCAGCAGTTTGCCATCGAGGTCATACAGTGCGCGCAAGTTGTCCGACCTGCTACCCTCGGCAGCGAGCAGGTGATGGCCATCGGCCAACAGCTTGAACGACACGAACTGTTCCGGCTTGACCAACACCTTGCCCTGCTCGTCCATCAGGCCCACGGTATCAGTCTCACTCGGGCTACCGAGGAGCATGACCGTCTTCTTCGGCGATTTCAGCTCGGTGAAGGCATAGCGCTTGGGCGCGACCACACCGATCTGCTTGTAGGTGGGCTGGAACACAACCTTCCCCTGGTCCAGGTCGATGGTTCCGTAGGTTGCCAGGAACATGTTCTGCAGCTTGCCGATATGGTTGAAACCAGGGCGGTGCCCACTCATGCCGAGCAGGCCAATACCCGCGTCGCCGATCGAGTCGTACTCGGGCTCGATCAGCCATTTGCCGTCATGCCCGATCATCCCGGCTTTGCCGCGGTCTTCGTCGGTACGCGGCAACTGCACCATGCCGCCAACCTTGCCGAACGTCTCGCAGTTCTGGTACTGCGCCTCGATCACGACCTTGCCTTGATAATCCAGGTAGCCACAAGGTTTGTCGTAACCATCCCGATACGCCACCAGGCCACCGCCTGGCGTGCCCAGCCAGCCCTTGTCGAGCGCAATTACCAGGTCGCCGTTGGCATCAGCCAGGCCCTTGCCTGCGCCGCCTTCGCGGGAGACCACCAGATACCCGTCGGCCGCGCTGACAATGGTGTCGAAGTCCAGCTTGCGCAACACCTTGGTCTTGAGGTTGTATCCCCAGCTTTCGCCTTGGCGCTCGGCGAGCACCCAGTTGCCGCGCTTGGCGAAATCCTCGCGCACGTACATTGAGTCGAATACCGCCTCGCTGACCTTCTCGCCCTGAGGCGTGAGGATGCCGCGCAGTTCGTCGATCTCGTAGACGATAAAGTCGTTGTCGCCACCGACATAGACATTGTCGAAGATGGCCGGCTGGACTTCCTTGCCCTGCTCGTCCATCACTCCGACCTTGCCATTGCGGACGTAGCCGAACAGGCCAGGGGTCAAGGTGTAGAGCTCGTCGGTGAGGTCGGCGCGAATCACCTGCTTGCCGTCACCACTTGCCAGGTGCCAGTAGTCGCCACGCCCGAAGATGAAGGCGTTGGTGAAGGGTTGGGTATAGATCTGGGTGAACTCGCTGCCTGGGGCGACTCGGAATTCGCCGTTCTGGTCCAGTACGGCGCATTCGTCGTTCACGCACAGCGGAATGGTCAGGGCGGCAATCGGTGGCGTCTTGACCGCCGGGGTTTGCTCGCAGCCGGCGAGCAGGAGGGACAGGGCGCCGAACAGCGCTACCCGAGGGGTGGAGATGAGGCGTTTCATTGACACAGGATCCTTGTGCGATGGAGATCGGGTGCAGGCCCAAAGCCATCACCCAAGCCTGCTGTGTCGGCCGCATTTGATAGATCTGAAGCAAACACATTTCCACGCCAGCGATTAGAGTTAGGGGCAGGCGCCAGCAAGAGCGCCCTTTTTGACCTGATGACGAGGACCCACCATGGTTTCATCCACCCCCGCGGCCCACTATGCGCGGCTGTCGATTGCCCTGCACTGGCTGATGCTGGTGCTGTTGGCCGCCGTCTACGCCTGCATCGAGCTGCGCGGCCTGTTTCCCAAAGGCAGCGCCGAACGCGACCTGATGAAAGACCTGCACTTCATGCTCGGGCTGACGGTGTTCGTGCTGGTCTGGCTGCGCCTGGCCCTGCGCCTGTCGCGCCCCACGCCGCCGATCGTGCCCAGGCCACCGGCCTGGCAGACGGGCCTGTCGCACCTGGTGCACCTGCTGCTGTACCTGATGATGATCGGCCTGCCGCTGGCCGGCTGGGCGATCCTTAGCGCCGCCGACAAGCCGATCCCGTTCTATGGCCTGGAGCTGCCGGCCATCGTCGCCCCGGATCCGGACCTGAGCAAGTTCATCAAGGGCTGGCACGAGCGCATCGGCAGTTGGGGCTACTGGCTGATCGGCCTGCATGCGCTGGCCGGGCTCTATCACCACTATGTGCGGCGCGACAACACACTGCTGCGCATGCTGCCCTACAAGTAGCCGCGTCGTCCCTGCAGGCCTCCGGTGTGCAGGAACACCAGGCGGGTGCCGGGGGCGAAACGCCCGGCCTCGATCTGGTCGCGCAGGGCCAGCAGGGCCTTGCCGGTATAGAGCGCCTCCAGCGGCATGCCGGTGTGCCGTTCGCTGTCGGCGATGAACGCCAGCAGCGCGTCGTCGATACGGGCAAAGCCGCCACGGCTGGCGTCGTGCAGCTCGTAGCCCTGCACGCCCGCCAATGTCGCGACGGTTTCCGGCACGCCGCGGTCAAGCGGCACGGCGAGAGCGCCATGGACGGCGTGCCTGCCCGCCTCTTCCAGCACCAGGCCCGCCAGGGTCGTACCGGTTCCCGCTGCCAGCCACCAGGCGTCGTAGTCCGTCCAGCCGAGCGTTGCCAGTTGCGCCCGGCATTGCTCGACGATCAACCCGCAGCCCTGGGCACCGGCCAGGCCGCCACCGCCTTCGGGGATACAGTGCCAACCTGGGTACCGGGCCTGCCAGGGCTGCCAGAAATCGGGCTCATGGCGGGCGCGGTAGCCGCCGAAACCGAGCCAGTGCAGTTCCATGCCCAGGGCGCGCAGGTCCTGTACCGTGGGTGTTTCCTGGGGGTGGCCACGCAACAGGCCGGCCGTGGCGAAACTGAAGCGCTTGCCGGCCGCCGCCAGGGCGTGGAGATGGTTGGAGTGGTTGCCACCCAGGCTGATCAGACCCGGTGCATCTGCCTTGCGGGCCTGAAGCAGGTGATGACGCAGCTTGAACCATTTGTTGCCGCTGATCAGCGGGTCGATCAGGTCCAGACGCAGGACCGCGGCTTTGATTCCCGCGTGGCGCAACCAAGGCAGGTCCAGGCGTTGCAGAGGGGCTTGGGGGAGAGAAAAATCATACATGAAAGCAGTTTATCTGATCGCGCAGATGCAGATGTGCTGCTCGTTGCCGTTGCCGTTGCCGTTGCCGTTGCCGTTGCCGTTGCCGTTGCCGTTGCCGTTGCCGTTGCCGTTGCCGATCAAGAGTCTAGCCTCATACCTCGCTAGCGACAGCTGCGTCACCCCAGGCGCCGCCCGTAACTTCGCGACTTCAGGAGGCCGAACGCAGGCCTTGCGCAGGGAGGTGACGGCCATGGATGGCCGTCAAGCGCTGCGCCCCAGGATGGGGCGTTCAGCGCGGTCCTCCCGGGAGCAAGGCCGGAGTGAGGGGACCCGGAGCGAAGCGTAGGGCCGGATGAATGGAGCGAGGATTTTTTGGTTCCTTTTTGATCCTTCTGTATGGACCGGACACATGGTGGACACGTGTGCGGAGACATGGTTGACACATTATGGTCCGTAATCAGGTTTATTCACGTCGATGGTGCGCAGGCGTTGATGGCAGAAATAGACATCGAACATGTCCCCACCGTCTCGCCCAGGGCGTATCGCTATGGTCTG
>NZ_QJRP01000026.1 GCF_003205295.1 Pseudomonas mosselii | reverse complement strand
GCCCCACTGCCCGTACACCCAGGTCGCCACGACCGCTCCCACCCCGCTGCCGAGCGAATAACAGCACATGTAGGCGCCGACCAGCCGGCTGGCCATCTCGCCGCGCCCCGCCAGCAGCAGACTCTGGTTGGTCACATGCACCGCCTGCACGGCCAGGTCCAGCATCAGAATCCCGATTACCAGCGCCAGCAATGACTGCTCGAGGCAGGCGATGGGTAGCCACGACAGGGTCAGCAGGCCCAACGCCCAGCCAGTCACCCGCCGTCCATGCCCCTGATCGGCCAGACGCCCGGCACGCGATGCCGCCAGTGCCCCCGCCACGCCGGCCAGACCGAACAGCCCGACTTGCGTGTGATCCAGCGCCAGTGGCGCGGCGCTCAAGGGCAGCACCATCGCACTCCACAGCACACTGAACGCCGCGAACACCAGCACCGCGAACAGGCCGCGCTGGCGCAACAGGCGGTCATGTCGATACAACCGCAGCACCGATGCCAGCAACGCCCGATAGCGCTGCCTCGGCCCCTGCGGCCTGGCGGCGGGCAAGCGCCAGGCGAGCAGCCCCGCCATTGCCAGCGCAAGCACCGCCGCTACGCCATACACACCCTGCCAACCGAGCAGGTCGGCCACTGCGCCCGACACCAGGCGCGCCGAGAGGATGCCCAGCACCACGCCGCTGGTCACCGTGCCCACCGCCTGCCCTTGTTCGGCGGGCGTGGCCAATGTGGCGGCATGCGCCACCATCACTTGCACCACCACCGCTGCCAGGCCGACCAGGGCCATTGCGGCCAGCAGCACGGCCCAGTCCACGGCAAAGGCTACGGCCAGCAAGGCGCCGGACGAGACCAGCAACTGGGCGAGGATCAGCCGCTTGCGATCGAGCAGATCCCCCAGCGGCACGATCAGCAGCAACCCCAAGGCATAGCCGGCCTGGGTCATTCCCACTACCAGGCCGGCGCGGGCGCTGCTCACCCCAAGGCTCGCCGCCATCGACTCCAGCAGCGGCTGGGCGAGATACACCGTGGCCACGGTCAGGGCGCAGGCGGCGGCCAGCAACAACGTCAATCCACGGGTGAGCGTCGACATCGGAAACTCCCTTTCAATTCTGGTTTCAATTTAAAACCACATGACTGGCTTTCTAGCAAATGTGGTTTTATTCTGCAACCAGATAGACACCCAAGGATCGCGCCATGCTCGACGAGAACAACCAGCAATGCCCCGTGGCCCGTGCCCTGGAGGTGCTCGGCGACCGCTGGGCGCTGATGATCCTGCGCGATGCCTTTGACGGCCTGCGCCGCTTCAGCGAATTGCAGAAGAACCTGGGGCTGGCGAAGAACATCCTCGCCTCGCGCTTGAAGCTGCTGGTCGAGGCTGAGCTGCTGGTGCAGCAGCCGGCCTCGGATGGCAGTGCCTACAAGGAATATGTGCTGACCGAACGGGGGCGCTCGGTGTTTCCGATCGTGATCGGCTTGCGTCAGTGGGGGGAGCGCTACCTGTTCACGGCGGGGGAATCACGCTCGCAACTGGTCGATGATCGTGGCCAAGGGCTGGAGACGCTGCAGGTGCGGGCCCGGGATGGGCGAGAGGTGCGACCGGAGGATTGCCGGCGGCGGGTGGTCCGGCATTCGTGATGTCATCGCGGGGCAAGCCCGCTCCCACCAGCCCCCATGGCGGCGTGGGAGCGGGCTTGCCCCGCGATGGGGATTCAGACCTTGCCGAGCAACCGCGCCAGCCCCTCGACGAACGGCGTCGGCTCAGGGAACGCGAAGCGCGCCAGCAAGCGCGAATTGTCTGCCCGCGAATGGCGGATATCGCCCGAACGGGCCTGGCCGTAGCTGACCGCCGGCAAACCGCCCACCACCTGCTCCAGCGCCTTGAGCAGCTGGTTCAGCGAAGTCGCCTGGTTCAGGCCGATATTAACCGCGCCCTCCTCCACCACCGGCTGTTCAAGCGCCTGCACCATCACCTGAACCAGATCGCCGACGAACAGGAAGTCACGGGTCTGCTCGCCATCACCGAACACGGTGATCGGCGTACCCTGGGTGGCGCGCTCGCAGAAGATGCTGATCACCCCCGAATACGGCGAGGAAGGATCCTGGCGCGGCCCGAAGATATTGAAGAAGCGGAACACCACCGGCTCCAGCCCATGCTGGCGACGGTAGAAGTCCAGGTACTGCTCGCTGGCCAGCTTGTCCACCGCATAGGGAGTCAACGGTGCCTTGGGCGTGTCCTCGGCAATCGACTGGCCTTCGCCATTGTTGCCGTACACCGCCGCGCTGGAGGCGAACAGCACGCGACGGATGCCGTTCAGGCGCATCGCCTCGCAGACATTGAGCGTGCCGATGAAGTTGCTCTGGTGGGTCTTCACCGGATTTTCCACCGAGGCCTGCACCGAGGCCACCGCGGCCAGGTGCACCACCGCCTGGCAACCACCGGCGGCACGGGCCACCAGGGCGGCGTCGGCGACATCGCCCTCAAGCAGTTCCAGGCGTGGATGGCCGAGTTGCAGGTTGCTGCGCTTGCCGGTCGACAGGTCGTCGAGGATACGCACCGCGTAGCCTTTCTCCAGCAACGCATCGCACAGGTGGGAGCCAATGAAGCCGGCACCGCCGGTGATCAGGATGGGGGCGTCAGCCATGTCGGTAGAATCGGTCCAGTAGGGGCGGCAAACCGGCGCGCCAGGCGCGGGGCTTGATGCCGAAGGTGTGAAGGATCTTCTTGCAGGCCAGCACCGCGTGCTGTGGCTCCTCGCTGGCATCCGGGCGGGCGGCGTGGGCCTGGGCGGTCGGCGCCTGCACGGCCAGCTTGCGCCACTGGGTGGCCTCGGTGAGGATCGCCTGGCCGAGCACCAGCGGCGTGGTGGCCTCGTTGCCAGCATAGTGGTAGGTGCCCCACAGCGGCGCCTGGCAATCGAGCTGCTTGAGTACCGATAGGATCACCCGCGCGGCATCGTCCACTGGCGTCGGGTTGCCGCGCCGGTCATCGGCCAGCAGCAGTTCCTGAGGCTGTTCGGCGCGGGTCAGAAAGCGCCCGAGCGCGCCGTCGATGCTTTCGTCCAGCAGCCAGCCGAAGCGCAGCAGCACATGCTGCGGGCAGGTGGCGCGCACACTCTGCTCGATGCGCCAGAGCGCCTGGCCGCGCAGGCCGAGCGGCACCGGCTCGTCCTTCTCGCTGTAGGCGGTGGCGCGCGAGCCATCGAACACACGGTAGCTGGACGGTTGCACAAGGATCATCTCGTGGTGCTGGCACAGTTCGGCGAGCCGCTCCACCGCCCGCTCCTGCTGGGCCAGACGTTGCTCGCTGACGGACTCGGCCTGGAACCAGTCGAAATAATAGGCCAGGTTGACCACGGCGTGCGGGCGTTGCTCGTCGAGCAGCAGGGTCAGGCTGGCCGGATCCCAGCCGTTTTCCGGCGGGCGAGGCGCCAGGAAGGCGATGTCTTCCTCGGCCCCGAGACGAATCAGCGCTTGCCCGAGGGCATTGCCACCACCCAACAGCATCAGGCGCATACGCATAGAGTCAACAGGTCCGGTCTGGTCGATGGAGGAAAGTGTTCATTTTGCTGTTTCCGGCAGGGGAAGTCCAACCCAGGCAAGGCCACACTCAATCGCGCAATGCGCCCAAGCCCCGCCACCATAGAAGGGTCAACTCCAATCCAGTTTGCATTTCTCTCCGGCGATCCCGCCTGACGAATCTGCAAGCATTGCCTGTGCGCCCTCTTGGGACGCGGCAGAAGAGTCATCCTGATTGCTTAATGCATTTATGCATATAAATGCTTGAATGCATTAGTGCATTTGCGTACAATTGCACCTGTTGAGCATGCACCGGACGATGCCAACTCCGCCACCCTGAGCAGAAGGTAAATACCTCCACAGGGTGGCCCGACCTCAGAGCTTCGCGAACGCCAATGCTGTGCCAGGGCACCGACCCAGGGCAATACCAACGTCGCACACGATGCCAGCAACAGCTGCCAGCTTCTCACTGGCCCGTTTTTCTTTTACATGGAGTTCCATATGGGTATCACCCTACCCCCTATCAACGTGACCCCGGATGTTCCCAAAGTCCCAAGCACGCCTCTGCCAACATTTCCTACGCTACCACCTACCTACGAAGCCAAACCACTGCCATGGGACGGTAGGGTCGTGTCTGCGACCGAGCTTGATAATTTCTTCAACCAAAGAAATATCAAAGACCCGCAACTTACAATGAGTGTGGTTGTTACCATCGCATCGATGCAAAGAAACATCGAACAATCTTACCTGGCTTATCTGCCTGGCCTCCGTGCCGAAGTGGATACCGAGATCAAGGAGGCGCTCGACAATCAAAACCTTTCTGCCTTGAGCAAACTGAAACTTGAGCAACTCACCGTCCAGAGCATGCTAGACCAGAGCACAGCCGAGCTTAGCCAAAGTCGTACAGTTGCCGTTGCCTTCTTTGGTAGAGGCCCACTGGACAAAGACATCAAAAAAAGCGCTGTCGACTTTGTAAACATATTTCAGAGCCCTGGCAACCCACACACCCCACTCAATACTTATAAACGCTGGCGCGAGTCGGTCACTGCCGCTTATCGAGTTAACATTCTTTCGGAAAAGATAAATATTCTGACTGAAAAATCGAAGTCGCTGAGCACAGCCCTGATCACGGCCCAAGCAGAGGAAAATGCACGCCTGGTAGCACGGATCGAAGCATTCAAGGTCGCCAACACCTTCCCCGCACAAGGCTCGGCAGCGATCGTCCAACCACTCTTTACAACTGCTGCCGGGACCCTCGCTATCGAAGGTGAAGCAGCGGCGCTCGTAGCAGCCATCCGCTCCGCCATTGCAAGCGTCGTCGGGATGGTTGCCGGCACCCTCTCCAGCACCGTGGTGGGTGTGATTGCATTGCTGGCATTTCCGCGGGAGCTCGCCAATGGTGAACTGCCTCAGCGCTACACCTTCAGTACCCCGCTTTCCGATCTGGCGCCAGGTGTTTCCAATCAGATGCTGCAGGATGCCAGCAGGTCGACAGGCCTGATCGATCTGCCTGTTCGGCTTGGCTCAAGGATGACCGAGGATGGGCGATCCGAGTTGTTCGCCGCCAGGACCGATAGCTTGAACGTGCCATCCAAGATTCGCGTGATTGCGGCCAGTTACAGCACTGAACACAAGGTATACACAGCCACCACGACGGACACTCCGGCACGCATCTTGACGTGGACCCCTGTGGTATCGCCTGGCAACAGTTCGACGACATCACCTGCCGAGCAGCCGTTGCCTCCCTCTTATACTGGCGCAGTTGTCACAGCCGCCGGCGGTCGCCTCGATACCTACCCAGCTCTCGTCGAAGGTGGTTTCGACGATTATATCGTTGTGTATCCGGAGGACTCCGGACTCGCCCCGATCTATGTCATGTTCCGCGACCGACGCGAGGACCCAGGTACAGCTACCGGTGCTGGGCAGCCTGTATCGGGAGCGTGGCTCGGGGCAGCGCTGCAAGGTGACGGAGCCGCCATTCCCACACAGGTTGCAGACCAACTGCGAGGGAGGAGCTTCAAGAATTTCAAGGATTTCCGCGAAGCCCTATGGGTAGCAGTGGCGACCTCACCCGATCTCGCCAGCCAATTTGACCCCGGCAGCCTGGCAATGATGAGAAAAGGCTACGCCGCATTCGTCAAAAAGTCGGAACGCGTCGGAGGGCGTATCAAGTATGAAGTACACCACCAAACGTTAATTTCTTCCGGCGGCGAAGTTTACAATATCGACAACCTACGCATCACCACACCTAAACGCCATATTGAGATTCATCAGGAGCACAACCGATGAGCGCAGCCATCAACGAGATGACCGAGGCCGAATTCCTCCAATTTGTTAAGAAAATCTATCTCGCTGACTATCCCTCCGAAGAGGAGCACACCCGCGCGGTATTGAAGTTCGAGGAGCTTTCAGAGCACCCGGCAGGCTCTGATCTTCTTTACTACCCAGAGTCCGGAAAAACCGGCCCTGAGGCGGTCGTTGCAGAAGTAAAAGCGTGGCGACTTAACAACGGCAAGCCTGGCTTCAAGAAACCTTAATCACTGTCACGACTCAGCCACCGATCACTCGGTGGCTGAGCATCCCAATATGCGCTACTGGGGAAGCCCGAATAGATTTCTTCGTTGCAGGCCAGATTTCCAGGTGACGATGACAACGATGCACACCACTCAACGCCGAGCCAGCCACACATTTGCCGCTGAAAGCCGGCCATCACCGCTTGCTTAGCAATTGGTTCGACATTTGCGAGTGTATGAACATCCAAGAAGAGGCAACACAAGAGCTTGATGTCGCTTGACTCACCCTCCATTCTTGTGAGCTTGCAGTGGAACGCATCTGGCAGCACGTGGGAGGAGTTGATGGGGTACACCTTGAATTCAACGCAGCAGTCGCTCTGGCAGCACAACGAACCCGCCCCAGGGGCCGAAAGGTTCATCGATGAGGTTTTCGAGGGCTACCACCAGCAGGCACGCCTGTTATTGCCAGACCACGAACGCGCACCAGTTGCCTTCGTCATCGGAGGTGCGCGCTCGGACTTCACCCGACTCAACCCGCTGCTGTATCGCTTGCAACAACTAGGCATCGGCTCGTTGACCGGCAACCTGTCCGGCCACAGCCTGGCCAGCGAACCAGGGGCCAAGGACGCCTCGTTGGACATCAACCTGCAGGAGGCCCTGCGCTTTCACCGGCATCTGGACGCGCGCAGCGACACCTTGGTCGGCCATAGCCTGGGCGCCGCCATCGCCCTGAAGCTGGCCGCCCAGCGCCCCAGCGTGCGCAAGCTGGTGCTGATCTGCCCGGCGGTCTACCCCGACGCAGCCCATGCAACGCCCTTCGGGCCGGCCTTCAGCGAGGCCATCCGCAAGCCTTTTGCCTTCCTCGACTGCGACAGCTACGCCTTCCTGCGCCAGTTCCAGGGCCGGGTACTGCTGGTGATCGGCGAATACGACGGGCTCAACTCCAAGGTCCACGGCCAGGGGCCCGGAACCTCGGCCGGTACCCGGCGGCTGGCGGGCGTCGAGCGCTACAGCCCGATTCCCGAGGAGGTGACCCACACCTTGCTGCGCTCGGTGCCGGCGCCCCATGTGGAATGCCTGATGCTCACCGACTGCGACCATGGCATCGCCGCGCACCTGCGCGACCGGCCCGAGGTGGCGGACCAGGTGGCAGAAGCGGTGGCGGCGTTCATTCTCGACTAGCCCTGCGGCGCCCATCGCAGGGCAAGCCCGCTCCCACGCATCAATGCGCCATCAATGCTGGCTCACTCGATCTCGAACAACCCGTTGCTGACCATCCCCGCGCTCAGCCGGTCACGGATGTCGTCATCGATGCGCGGATCGTCCGGGCGGTACAGCTTGATCTGCCGGAAGGCGTTGATGCGGTTGATCTCCTCGCCCAGGTATTCCCACACCACCCGGGTGCACGCCGGATTGCGCCGATCACCGCTGGAGACCCCGGTCTTGAGGCCGTTCAGGCGGCTGATACGGCTCTTGAAGCTGGGAATGAGGACGGTCTGGCTCATCTCGTTGAGGGTGAGCGACTCGTAGTCGATCAGGAACATCCGGTCCTGCAGCTGGAACGCCGCGCCGAGGTAGCGACAACGCACCTCGGCGTGCTGGTCCAGGCCGCTGCTGCGCTCCTGGCGTTCCTGGCGCTCGAACAGGAAACTGCCGCGCTCCTCCCACAGGTGCACCAGCGACACCAGGATCGAGCCCGGCACCGACATGCAGTTGGAGTATTCGAAGTAATAGCCGCAATAGCGCGACAGGTTTCCGGCTTCTTTATGCAGCGGCTTGAACAGTTCGCTGATCGGGTCGTCCTGAGAACCGACCCGCTGATCCTGGTTGCGTGCGCCGATCAAGCGGGCGAACTGTTCGGGCGGCAAACCCAACTCGTAATCCTCGACACCGAAGAAGTCGCCGATGCGCTTGAGGTTGTAGGCCGTCGGACGGCTCTGGCCGCTCAGGTACTTGTTGAACTGCGCGCGGTTGATCGACAGCTGCCGGCAAACCTCGGAGATAGAGCGGTAGTGACTGCAGGCCAATTTGAGGTTGATAGCGAAGTGATCGCCCATGATGCGCGGGTCCGGATGATGCGAGTGACGCCATTCTAGCATCAAGTCGCACCAAAATGGAGCAACCCGCGAAATTGTAACCACAGTTGTCATAGCCAACCATGCGCCCCCAATGAAAAGCGGTGCGCCTGCCGCCCGCTGGTCTTTCCACGCGAAGAATAAGAATCGAGGTCATTTTCCAATGCTCGAAGCACTCAACGATTTCCTTTCGGGGAAGCTTCTCATCGTGCTGATTGTCGGTCTCGGCAGCTACTTCACGATCCGCTCGCGGTTCGTCCAGTTCCGCCATTTCGGCCACATGTTCGGTGTCTTCAAGGAATCCCTTCGCGGCCAGGCAGGCCAACTGAGCTCGTTCCAGGCCCTGATGCTGAGCCTGGCCGGTCGCGTCGGCGCCGGTAACATCGCCGGTGTCGGTATCGCCGTGACCCTCGGCGGCCCAGGCGCCGTGTTCTGGATGTGGGTCACCGCGCTGGTGGGCATGTCCAGCAGCTTCTTCGAGTGCACCCTGGCCCAGGTCTACAAGCGCGCCGATGGCGACGGCCTGTACCGCGGCGGCCCGGCGTACTACATCCAGCACGGCCTGAAGCTGAAAAGCATGGCGATCGTGTTCTCGATCCTGCTGCTGGTCACCTACGGCTTTGCCTTCATCGGCCTGCAGTCGTACACCGTGACCCACTCGCTGCAGAACGCCTTTGCTTTCGATCCGAAGCACACCGGTATCGTCCTGGCAGCCCTGCTGGCCCTGACCTTCATCGGCGGTATCAAGCGCATCGCCGCGGTATCGGACCTGCTGGTACCGGTCAAGACCTTGGCCTACATCGGCGTGACCCTGTACGTGATCGGCACCCAGATCGAACACGTCCCGGCCATGCTGGAAACCATCTTCAAGAGCGCCTTCGGCCTCGACCCTGCGTTTGCAGGCCTGCTGGGCAGCGCCATCGTCATGGGCGTGAAGCGTGGCGTGTTCGCCAACGAAGCAGGCCTGGGCAGCGCGCCAAACGTCGCCGCCGTGGCCGCCGTGAAACACCCTGGCGCCCAGGGCGTGGTCCAGGCCTTCAGCGTGTTCCTCGACACCTTCGTGATCTGCACCTGCACCGCGCTGCTGATCCTGCTGTCGGGCTTCTACACCCCGGGCTTCGAAGGTGACGGCATCGTCCTGACCCAGAACTCGCTGGCCGCCGTGGTTGGTGACTGGGGCCGCGTGTTCGTCAGCGTCGCGCTGTCGCTGTTCGTCTTCACCTGCATTCTCTACAACTACTACCTGGGCGAGAACAGCCTGCAGTTCCTCAGCCGCAACCGCGCCGTGCTGATGACCTTCCGCGGCCTGGTGCTGGCGCTGGTGGTGTGGGGTTCGACGCAGGACCTGTCGACCGTGTTCGCCTTTGCCGACATCACCATGACCTGCCTGGCGTTCGTCAACCTGATCGCCCTGGCCATGCTGTTCAAGGTCGGCCTGCGCGTGATGCGCGACTACGACGCTCAGCGCAAGGCCGGCATCAAGCAGCCGGTGTTCGACTCCAGCAAGTTCACCGACCTGGACCTGGACCGGGCCGCCTGGCCGGCCAATCCGCAGGCTGAAACAGCCACTGACAAAGCCGCCGTTCAGGCGCACGCTCAGCGCTGATATTCTCCCCTGCCCCAGCCGCCCCGTCCGTGGGCGGCTGACTCTTCTTTCGCTACATCGCTACGGAATCCTCCCATGCGTGCAGTCAAGAATCTTCTCGTCCTTTACACCGGTGGCACCATCGGCATGTTGCAGACCGCCGAAGGCCTCGCGCCGGCCGGTGGCTTTGAAACGCGCATGCGCGACCACTTCGCCAGCTGCGGCGATGCGCCGAAGGTGAAATGGTCACTGCGTGAGCTGAACCCGCTGATCGACAGCGCCAACATGCAACAGGCCAACTGGCTGGCGATGCGCGATGTCATCGTCGAGGCGGTCGAGCGTGACGGCCACGACGGCGTGCTGGTGCTGCATGGCACCGACACCCTGGCCTACAGCGCCGCAGCCCTGTCGTTCCTGTTGCTGGGCTTGCCAGCGCCGGTGCTGTTAACCGGCTCCATGCTGCCGGCCGGCGCGCCGGACAGCGATGCCTGGGCCAACCTGGTCGGAGCCCTGAACCTGTTCGAAAACGGCCTGGAGGACGGCGTGCAGCTGTACTTCCACGGTCAGCTGCTGCACGGCTGCCGCGCCTCGAAGCTGCGCAGCGAGGCGTTCGACGCCTTTACCGTGTTGCCCCGCCATCGTGACGGCGAGCGCGCCCCAGAACTGCCGAACCGACTGGACTATCGCCAGCCGCGCCAGCCGGTCAAGCTGGCGGTCATGCCGGTGTTCCCAGGCTTGGCAGCCGAGCACCTGCGTGGCCTGTTCGACAGCGGCATCCAGGGTCTGGTGCTGGAGTGCTACGGCAGTGGTACCGGGCCGTCCGACGACCAGGCGCTGCTCGATGTGTTGCATGACGCCCGCCAGGGTGGCGTGATGATCGTCGCCATTAGCCAGTGCCCGGAAGGCTCGGTGGTGTTCGACACCTACGCGGCCGGCAGCCGCCTGCGCGATACCGGGCTGGTGAGTGGGGGGGGTATGACCCGCGAGGCGGCGCTGGGCAAGCTGTTTGCGCTGCTGGGCGCAGGGTTGGACGTGCAGGCGGCAGAACATTGGTTCGCGCTGGACCTGTGCGGCGAGCGCGCCTGAATCGCAGATCTTCCGTTCGCCATCGCGGGGCAAGCCCGCTCCCACAAATCCTGGGAGCGGGCTTGCCCCGCGATCGTTTCAGCATCTGGAAAAGTGGCGGAAGGCAGCGGGAGTCGAACCTGCCCGGGAACGGCTGCCGTCCCCAACCGGGTTTGAAGCCCGGCCGCGCCACCGGGCGCGATTGCCTTCCTTGAAATCAGGGCCCGTGTTACGACTGGGCCAGGGCGCTGTCGACGCGGATATGACGCAGGTCGCCAACTCGTCGGGTCAAGCCAACGCGGTCGAAATACTCGAGAATCTGCACCGTGCGCTTGCGACCGATGGCCAAACCATCGCGAAACGCCGCGACCTGCACTATCGGCGATGTCTCGGCCTGACGCAACAGCAGCTCCGCCATGCGTTTGAGCGTCGTCTCCGGGTAAAACAGGTCACGCACCACCTGGTGCACCAGGCCCAACCGGGCAAGCTTGCGCAACAACAGGCGCACGTCCGCCTCGTCGCAGCCCTCCTCGCCGGCCAGGGTCCGTACCCATGGCGGATCGAACTCGCCCGCCAACAGGCGGGGCAACAGACGCGCCCACAACACGGTATCCGCCTCGCTCAGCTGGACCCGGTGATCCGGCAGGTGCAGCCATGGACCACTGCTGCTGATCGCGCCTTCGCCCAGCAACTCATCCAACAGGCTGACAAACGCGGGCCGCTCCAACGGCAATGCGGTAAAGCGGCGCAGTCGGTCACGGTCCGGGCCAAGCTGATCAGGCTCCTGTTCATGGAATTGCGCCAGGCGCTCCAGCATTTGTCGCTTGAGCGCCTGCCACTGTAGGCGATCAAACAGCAACTGACCTTGACGCGTGGCAATCACCAGCACCGCATCCGGCAACTGCCAGGTCTCACGCAGGCGATTGAACTGGCGCTCCAGACGCTGGGGCTCAAGCCCGCCTGGGGCTGCCTCCAGCAAGGCCGGTAACGCCCGCTCGAGGCTGTCGGCATTGCGCAGCACCTGCAACTGGCGCAAGCGCGCCTCGCTGCGTCGCTGCCGGCTCGGTGCGAATGGGTCGAGTACACGGCCACCACCCAGCGTGCGCTGGGCGCGCTGGTCGCGCAGAACCAGACGATCTCCATGCACTGTCTGCAACGGTGCATTGAGCAGCAGTTGGGCGAACATGCGCTGGCCGGCCTCGAGCCGTTCCCCTTCGAGCAACGCGACCCGGGCAGTGACATCCTGGGTCCCCAGGTGCACGTGCACCGCGCTGAAGTGCTCGAACACGCGTGTTTCTCCCGCCAGCAAGGTGAGGTCGATATCGACTCGCACGCTGGGTGCATGCAACCACTCAGGTAACAGCCAGTCGCCGCGATGTACCTGCTCGGCCGAGAGCTTTTCCGCGCTGATGTTCAATGCCACCCGCTGCCCTGCCTCGGCTACCAATGCCGCCTGGTTCTGCGCATGCAGGCCACGCACCCGCACCGGTTTGCCTACCTTGCCCAACAGCAAGGTGTCGCCGACGCTGACCTGCCCGGCCAGCGCCGTGCCGGTGACCACCACCCCTGCCCCGGAAACCGCGAAGGCCCGGTCCACGGCCAGGCGGAAACCGCCGCGTACGCTGCGCTGGCGAACATGCGCCTCGGCCGCCAGCAAGGCCTTGCGCAGGATGTCGACCCCCGCGCCGGACAGGCTCGAAACCGGAAATTGCCTGGACCCGGCATAGGGCCCAGGCGCGAGCAGTTCGGTGACCTGGGCCTGGACTTCGATCAACCGCGCCGACTCGACCCGGTCGCATTTGCTGATGACCACCAGCGCCTGAGGAATGCCCAACAGTTCGATGATCGACAGGTGCTCGCGAGTCTGCGGCATCACCCCGTCGTCGGCGGCGACCACCAGCAGCACCAGGTCAATACCATGGGCGCCGGCAAGCATGTTGTGGATAAAACGTTCGTGGCCTGGCACATCGATGAACCCCGTCAGCCATGCACCTTCAGCCAGCGCGGCATAGCGGTAGCCGAGGTCGATGGTCATGCCCCGGGCGCGCTCCTCCTGGCGCGTGTCGCCGGCCTGGCCGGTCAGGGCCTGGAGCAGCGCGGTCTTGCCGTGGTCGATGTGGCCGGCGGTACCGACGATCACTGCACAGGCCCCAGTTGCAACGCCGGCAGCTGCGCCAGCCACTGGGCCTCGTCGTCCAGCTGGCGCAGGTCGAGCCACAGGGCATCGTCATCGATGCGACCCAGTACCGGCACCGGCAGGTCGCGCAGCGCCCGCTCCAGTACATGCAGGCTGCGCCCGCGCAGTTTCTTCGACACCTGCGGGCGCAGGCACAAGGCCGCGCTGGGCAGGCGCGCCACAGGTTGGCTGCCGCTGCCGATCATGCCCAGGGCTGGTTCGACACTGACTGCCCATTGCGCCCCCAGCCGCGCGGCCAGTTCAGGCGCCAGGCGCTCGGCCTGGGCGGCAATTTCGGGCTGGGGCCGGGTGAGCAGGCGCAGGCTCGGCAGGCGCTCGGCCAGGCGGTCCGGATTGCGGTACAGCGCCAGCACCGCTTCGAGCGCCGCGAGGGTGATCTTGTCCACCCGCAGGGCACGCTTGAGCGGGTTCTTCTTGATCTTCGCGATCAGCTCCTTGCGCCCGACGATGATCCCCGCCTGCGGCCCGCCGAGCAGCTTGTCGCCACTGAAAGTGACGATGTCGGCCCCATCGGCCAGGGCCTGGCGCACGGTCGGCTCGGCCGGCAGGCCCCAGCGGGTCAAGTCGAGCAAGCTACCGCTGCCCAGGTCTTCTAGCAGCGGCAGCTCATGTGCATGGGCGATGCGCGCCAGTTCCGCGGTGGGCACCTGGGTAGTGAAACCCTGGATGCTGTAGTTGCTGCAGTGCACACGCATCAGCAGGCCGGTGCGCGGGTTGATCGCGCCTTCGTAGTCGCGGGCGTGGGTGCGGTTGGTGGTGCCGATCTCGTGCAGCTTCACCCCGGCGCGGGCCATGATGTCGGGTATGCGGAAGGCGCCGCCGATCTCGATCAGCTCGCCACGGGAGATGATGCCTTCCTTGCGTGCGCCCAGGCTGTTGAGCGCCAGCAGCACGGCAGCGGCGTTGTTGTTGACCACGGTGACGGCCTCGGCACCGGTCAGCTCGCGAATCAGGCCTTCGATCAGGTCGTCGCGGTCGCCGCGCTTGCCGGTGTTGAGATCGAACTCCAGGTTCAGCGGATAGCGGGCGGCGGTCTGCATGGCCTGGACCGCTTCCTCGGGCAGCAAGGCCCGTCCCAGGTTGGTGTGCAGCACCGTGCCGGTGAGGTTGAACACCCGGCGTACCTGGCTGCGCTGCTGGATGGCCAGACGTTCGCCGGCTCGGCCCAGGAGGACTTCGGCGGTCAGTTCGGCGGCACTCAGTTGACCGAGGCGAGCTGGCTCGCGCAGGTCGTCGAGCAGTTGGCGCAAAGTTGCCAACACCGCATCGCGGCCATGGCGATCGATCAGGGGCGCGCTGACCAGGTGGCGCAGCAGGGTGTCGATGGAGGGCAGGCGTGGGGTGTCGCTGGCGAGGGTTGAAGACATTCAGGTACTACCTTGAACTGATCCGTTGTCCTTTCTGGCCCATTCGCGGGTAAACCCGCTCCCACAGGTACAGCACCGGCCATGATGCCAGCGCACTTCCTGTGGGAGCGGGTTTACCCGCGAAAAGGGCTACTCGGTAATGCAGTGTAGACACTACCCCGGCGCCAGCAGCAGATTCGGCGCCAGCCGCTGGAAGCCCTCCTCGTCCAGCCGCATGTCCAGCGCCAGGCTCGCCAGGTCGTCGGCCAGCGGCTCGGCCGCGGCGTCGTTCTCCAGGTAGCACTGCTTGAGGTATCTCTGGCAACCCGGGCAGCACTCGGCGCGCAGCGGCGCCTTGCCCGGCGCATGGCGGTCATCCTCGAGGTTGCTGTAGCGCAGGTCCTTGCTCGACTCGCAGTACACGCACTTGACCCGAACCACATGCCATTCGCAGGCACACAAGGAGCAGGCCAGGTAGCGCAGGCCATTGTGCCGCCCCCGGTTACGCACCACGCCGGCCATCGCCGGCGAGCCACAGGCCGGGCACTGGGCCAGGCTGCTGGCGGGCTTGAGCTCCGCCTCGGGCAAGGCCAGCAGCCAGCTGGACCACGCTGCCTGCAACGCGGCGCCGATAAAGGGCACCAGCGCCGCCGGTACCGCGTCGTACTGGCCGCCGAGCAGGGCGATGCCCCAGCCTTTGCGTTGCGTCTCATCGCTGCCACGCAATGTCCCCAGCGCGTCCGCCAGCGGCCCATCAGGTTCCGCCGAAAAATGCTCGAGCAATGCCTGCAGCCAGACCAGCCACGGCCCTTCACGCACCAGGCTGTCAGCCGCCAGCGGCGGCAGGCCATGACTTATGCACAGGCGCTGGCGCGCTTCGGCCACCGGCAGCCCGGCGGGTGGTTTATCCACAAGCTGCTGCTGAATCCGGCACAGCCGGGCCATCAACCGCAGATAGTCGCCCAAGGCATTGCCCTCGGCCAGTTGCTCAAGCCGGGCGGCGCGCACCTCGAAGAGGTGGTCGGCGGGCAAATGCAGGAACGGCGGCATCACTGCCGACGCTTCGATCTGCCCGGGTTCGAGAATCGTGCTCAAACGGTCATCCTTCTTTTCCACCGTGGTTGTGCGGCGTCTTGTCGCCGGTCACGTCCCGGTACCACAGTTCATGGTGCTTGCGTGCCCAGGCGCGGCTCACCCAGCCATGCAGCATGGCGCCGATCGAGCCCTTGATCCAGATCCCGGCATAGATGTGCACGATGATGCTGAGGATCAGCACGAACGCCGCCAGGGCATGCAGCAGCGCGGACAGGCGAATGACGTCGATACCGAACCATTGGCTGAAGTACGCGCGCCAGATCACCACGCCGCTGACCAGCAGCACCAGCATGCAGGCCAGCAAGGTCCAGAACAGCAGCTTCTGCCCGGCGTTGTACTTGCCGATCGGCGGCACGCCCTCTTCCTTGTTGAGCATCACCCGGTCGATGCGGCGCAGCCACAGGCGGTCGTTGGCGGTGATGAAGTTGGCGCGCCAGAAGCGCAGCACCAGCCCGAGGAAGAACACGAACATGGCCACGCCGATGAACGGGTGGAGGATCCGCGTCCACGGCCCGCCGCCGAACAGGTGGCTGAGCCAGAACAGCGCCGGGTGGAACAGCGCCAGCCCCGAGAGGCCGGCGAGCACGAACAGGATCGCCACGACCCAGTGGTTGCTCCTCTCATTGGCGTTGTAGCGCAGGATAGGCTTGTTGTCGTTCATGGCCGCTGCTCCCCCTGCCCGCCCGGGCGGTTCGGATCATAGACATGCACCGCCGGGTCCACCTGGTGGACCGTGTCATCCACAGGCGTCGGGTGTTCGTCCTCCTCGACCTTCTGCGGCCCCACGCGCACATAGTGGAAGAACCCGGCCAGCACCGCCGCGCCCATGGCCAGCAGCGCCAGCGGTTTGCTGAAGCCCTTCCACAGCCCCACCAGCGGGCTGATCACAGGCTGGTCCGGCAGGCCGGCGTAGATCCGCGGTGTGTCGGCGTGGTGCAGCACGTACATCACATGGGTGCCACCGACCCCGTCCGGATCGTACAGCCCGGCGTTCTCGTACCCCCGCGACTTCAGGTCGACGATGCGCTCGTCGGCATGCACCTTCATCTCCTCCTTGCTGCCGAAGACGATCGCCCCGGTCGGGCAGGTCTTCACGCAGGCCGGCTCCAGGCCCACGCTCACGCGGTCGGAACACAGGGTGCATTTATAGGCCTTGTGGTCCTTCTGCGAGATGCGCGGGATATTGAACGGGCAGCCGGTGATGCAGTAGCCGCAACCGATGCAGTGGTCCTGGTTGAAGTCGACGATACCGTTGGCGTGCTTGATGATCGCCCCCGGGCTCGGGCAGGCTTTCAGGCAACCTGGCTCGGCACAGTGCATGCAGCCGTCCTTGCGGATCAGCCACTCCAGGTTGCCGTCGTCGCGCTCGTGCTCGGTGAAGCGCATCAGGGTCCAGGTCTCGGCGCTGAGGTCCTGGGGGTTGTCGTAGGTGCCGTGGTTGTGGCCGACCTCGTCACGCAGTTCGTTCCACTCCGAGCACGCCACCTGGCAGGCCTTGCAGCCGATACACTTGGTGGTGTCGATCAGCTTGGCGACTTCCTGCTGCTGGCGTACCGAGGGCGGTACGGTGGTGGTGGCCGAGCGGGCGATGATGTCTTGGCTGGCCATCAGAGTTTCTCCACTTTGACGAGGAACGACTTGGACTCCGGCGTCTGCGTGTTGCCATCACCGAGGAACGGCACCAGGGTGTTGGTCAGGAAGCCGTGCCGCGTGCTGCCAGTGAAGCCCCAGTGCAACGGGATGCCGATCTGGTGCACGGTCTGGTTGTTGACCTGCAGCGGACGGATCCGCTTGGTCACCACCGCCACCGCGTCGATAAAGCCGCGCTTGCTCGACACCCGCACCCGATCGCCGGCCTTGATGCCCTTCTCGTTCGCCAGCACCTCGCCGATCTCGACGAACTGCTCGGGCTGGGCGATGGCGTTGAGCCGGCAATGCTTGCTCCAGAAGTGGAAGTGCTCGGTCAGCCGGTAGGTGGTCGCCGCATGGGGGAACTCGTCGTGGGTGCCGAGGGTGTCCCACACCGAATCGAAGATCCGTCCGGCCGGGTTGCTGGTGGCCTTCTTGTTCTGCGGATGCAGCGGGTTGATGCCGATCGGCGTCTCGAACGGCTCGTAGTGCTCGGGGAACGGACCCTCGGCCATCTTGTCGATGGCGAAGAACCGCGCCACGCCCTCAGGGTTCATGATGAACGGGTTCATCCCCGCTTCCGGCGGCGAGTCGACCTTGAAGTCCGGCACGTCGGTGCCGGTCCAGGCCTTGCCGTTCCACCACACCAGGCGCTTCTTCTCCGGGTCCCACGGCTTGCCTTGCGGGTCGCTGGAAGCACGGTTGTAGAGGATGCGCCGGTTGGCCGGCCAGGCCCAGGCCCAGTTCTGCACCTGATGCATGCCGTACGGGTCGCTGTTGTCGCGCCGGGCCATCTGGTTGCCCTGCTCGGTCCAGCTGCCGGCGAAGATCCAGCAGCCGGACGCGGTGCTGCCGTCGTCCTTCATCTGGGCGAAACCGGCCAACTGCTGGCCGGCCTTGAGCGTGGCACCGGTGGCGTCGGTGAGATCGCTGACCGCCCAGCCGTTCATCTCCTTGGCCAACTCCTCGGGCGAAGGCTCTTCAGGCACCTTGTACGGCCAACTGATGTTGAGCATCGGGTCGGGGTAGGCGCCGCCTTCGGCCTGGTAGCGCTTGCGCAGGCGCAGGAACAGCTCGCTCATGATGCGCACGTCGGTACGGGTCTCGCCCGGACCGTCGGCGCCTTTCCAGTGCCACTGCAGCCAGCGGCTGCTGTTGACCAGCGAGCCGTCCTCCTCGGCGAAGCAGGTGGTGGGCAGGCGGATCACCTCGGTCTGGATGTTGGCGGTGTCGACGTCGTTGAACGGGCCGGCGTTGCGCCAGAACTCCGAGGTCTCGGTGGCCAACGGGTCCATGATCACCAGCCACTTGAGCTTGGCCAGGGCCGCGGTGACGCGGTTCTTGTCCGGCAGCGCGGCGATCGGGTTGAAGCCCTGGCACATGTAGCCGTTGACCTTGCCTTGGCCCATCATCTCGAACATGCGCAGCACGTCGTAGGCCGGCACGTCGAGCTTGGGCAGCCAGTCGTAGCCCCAGTTGTTGGCGGCGGTGGCGTTGGCGCCGTACCAGGCCTTCATCAGGCTGACGTGGAACTTGCCGTAGTTCTGCCAGTACGACAGCTGCCCCGGGCGCAGCGGTTTGGAGGCGCGCTTGTCGATGTAGGCGGTGTAGTCCTGCTCGGCATCACCGGCCAGGGTCAGGTAACCCGGCAGCGAGTTCGACAGCAGTCCCAGGTCAGTCAGGCCCTGGATGTTGGAGTGGCCGCGCAGGGCGTTGACCCCGCCACCCGGCATGCCGACGTTGCCCAACAGCAACTGCACCATGGCCGCACTGCGGATGATCTGCGCGCCGATGGAGTGCTGGGTCCAGCCCAGGGCGTAGAGAATCGTCATGGTCTTGCCCGGCACCGAGCAGGTGGCGATCTCTTCCCAGATCTTCATCATCTGGTCCTGAGGCATGCCGCAGGTCATGCTCGCCAGCTCCGGCGTGTAGCGGCTGTAGTGCTGCTTCATCAGCTGGTAGACGCAACGCGGATGCTGCAGGGTCGGATCGACCTTGGCGAAACCGTCCTCGCCCAGCTCGTAGCCCCAGCCGGACTTGTCGGCGTACACGCGCTTGGCCGCGTCGTAGCCGCTGAACAACCCGTCTTCGAAGCCATAGCTGTCTTTGACGATGAACGACACGTCGGTGTAGTTGCGCACGTACTCGTGCTGGATCTTGTCGTTGCTCAGCAGGTAGTTGATCAGCCCGCCCATGAAGGCGATGTCGCTGCCGGTACGAATCGGTGCGTAGTAATCGGCCACCGAGGCGGTACGGGTAAACCGCGGGTCGACCACGATCAGCCGCGCCTTGTTGTGCGCCTTGGCTTCGGTCACCCACTTGAAGCCGCACGGGTGCGCTTCAGCGGCGTTGCCGCCCATCACCAGGACCAGGTTTGCGTTGGCGATATCGGACCAGTGATTGGTCATCGCGCCACGGCCATACGTCGGGGCAAGACTTGCCACCGTCGGGCCGTGTCAGACACGCGCCTGGTTATCGAACCCCAGCATGCCCAGCGAACGGATCACCTTGTGCGTCATGTAACCCGCTTCGCTGGAAGCGGCGGACGCGGCGAGGAAGCCGGTGGTGAGCCAGCGGTTGACCGTCTGGCCCTGGGCGTTCTTCTCGATGAAGTTGGCGTCACGGTCCTGTTTCATCAGGTCGGCGACACGGTCGAGGGCTTCGTCCCAGTCGATACGGGTCCACTCGCTGCTGCCCGGTTTGCGCACCTCGGGGTACTTGAGGCGGCTGGGGCTGTGGATAAAGTCCAGCAGGCCGGCGCCTTTCGGGCACAGGGTACCGCGGTTGACCGGATGGTCCGCGTCGCCCTCGATATGGATGATGTTCTGTTTGACGTTCTTACCCGCGTCACCCTGGCTGTACATGATCAGGCCGCAGCCGACCGAGCAATAAGGGCAGGTGTTACGGGTTTCTTTGGTATGCGCCAACTTGAAGTGGCGCACCTGCTCGGCGAACGCGGGTGTCGGGGCCATGCCCAACGCCGCAAGGCTCGAGCCTCCAAGGCCGACGGCGGCGACCTTGAAGAATTGCCGACGGTTGAGATCCATCGTGCACTCCTGATCAGGTTCTCGGGCGCGCGGGACTTGGCCGGCGCCTCAGGGACTTCACGGTGACGGTGGACAGACACCGCCAACTGTTAAGCCTAGTCAAGAATTTGGGAAGTGGGATGACCTGAATCATGGAAAGGTAATGCAATCCCACATCAGGATCGGAAGAGGACTACACCGCAAACCAGCTTTTGCTTGCTAGGTTGCGGAATCCACATGGACGAGGCACGTATGGATGAACACGAAGCATTCCCTGGTCGGGCTCTTGCTCGCCCTCTCGTTGCACGTAACGCCAACACTGGCGGCCCCACCCAACCGGCCTGACGCCCCTGCCATTTCGCCCATCAGCGCTGAGAAAGCGCGAAGCATGGCCGCAGCCGCCGAGCGTGCCGCCCGCGCCCAGGGCTTCGCCATCGTCATCAGCATTGTCGACAACCATGGCAACCTGAAGCATTTCCATCGCATGGATGGCACCAGTAGCGGCAGCATCCAGGTCGCGCAGCTCAAGGCCGAGACATCCGCCCGCTTCCCTCTGTCGTCCCGCTCGCTCGGCGAGCGCAGCGCCGCGCTGCCGGCCAATCCCTACGCCTCGCTCCCCGGGTTCACCCTGCTGGAAGGCGGCCTGCCGATCATGGACGCGAACGGCAGGCATATCGGCGGCATCGGTATCAGCGGAGCAACGCCGGAACTGGACGCCCAATTTGCCAGAACGGCACTCGAAGAAGGCTGACGTCTTGTCAGAGCACCGGCTTCAGACAAAAAGAAACCCGCTTCAGGTATGAAGCGGGTTTCTTGTTTCAGCTCTGTATACACAGGGGCACCATTGGCGCCTCCAGGAAGTATCAGAACGGAATATCGTCGTCGAAGCTGTCGAAGTCCGCGGCTGGCTGTGGAGCCGGCTGTTGCGGCGCCGGGCGCTGTGGCGCCTGCTGCGGACGCGGGGCTTGCTGGCGCGGAGCCTGGTTGTACTGCTGCTGGCCACCCTGGTTGTAGTTGTTGCCACCACCCTGGTTGTATTGGTCACCACCACCCTGTTGACCCTGCGGACGACCACCGAGCAGCTGCATGGTGCCGTTGATGTCGACGATGATCTCGGTGGTGTAGCGCTTGATGCCGTCCTTTTCCCACTCGCGGGTCTGCAGCTTGCCTTCGATGTAGCACTGTGAACCCTTGCGCAGGTACTCGCCGGCAATCTCGGCGACCTTGCCGAACAGCGAGACACGGTGCCACTCGGTACGCTCGACCTTCTGGCCCGACTGCTTGTCGGTCCACTGCTCGCTGGTGGCCAGGCTCAGGTTGGTCACGGCGTTACCGTTGGGCAGGTAGCGGACTTCGGGATCCTGACCGCAGGTACCGACCAGAATGACTTTGTTAACCCCACGGGCCATAACGTTCTCCTAGGCTTCGCACGCCGCAGAGGCTGGGTTCACCAGACGCTCGAGGGTCGCACGGTCCAAAATTTTCGTATCCAGTTTGATATAGATGGCGGCTTCTTCTGCCACCACCACGGCGTCGGTCACACCCGGCACGGCCATCAGGCGCTCGGTCAGCCCGGCTTCCCGGACCGCTTCCGGCGTCAGCGGCATGCGCAGGCTGGTCACGTACGGCGGCTCGTTCATGCGCAACGCAGTGAGCAACCACAGGACGCACAACACGGCACATCCCAGGAACACCATGCTCAAGCCTCCGTGCTGGAACAACCAGCCACCGAGGATGCCTCCCAGTGCGGCGCCGAGGAACTGGCTGGTGGAGTACACCCCCATCGCCGTCCCCTTGCCACCGGCAGGCGACACCTTGCTGACCAGCGAAGGCAAGGATGCCTCCAGCAGGTTGAATGCAGTAAAGAATACCACGGTGCCGATCACCAGTCCGCGCAAGTTGTCAGCCCACTGCCAGAAGAACACCTCCACCAGCAGCAGGACACTGACCGCGCCGAGCAACACGCGTTTCATCTTGCGCTTCTTTTCCCCGTAGATGATGAAGGGGATCATTGCAAAAAATGAAACCAGCAACGCGGTCAGGTATACCCACCAGTGCTGTTCCTTGGGCAGCCCGCCGCGCTCGACGAAGGCCAGGGGCAGCGCCACGAAGCTGGCCATCAGGATGGCGTGCAGCACGAAGATGCTGATGTCCAGGCGCAGAAGGTCCGGATTGCGCAGGGTCGGGCCGAGGGCTTGACGGGCGACACCGGACTCGCGATGGGTCAGCACGTTGTGCGAACTGGGCACGACAAAGGCGATCAGGCCGATGCCGACCAGGGCAAGTCCTGCGGTGGCAAGGAACAATCCTGACAAGCCAAAGGCGCGGGTCAACAGCGGGCCGACCACCATCGCCACGGCGAACGACAGGCCGATGCTCATGCCGATCATGGCCATGGCCTTGGTCCGGTGCTGCTCGCGGGTCAGGTCGGAGAGCAACGCCATCACCGCCGCGGAAATCGCCCCCGCGCCCTGCAGGATGCGCCCGGCGATCACCCCCCAGATGGAATCTGCCTGGGCCGCCAGCACGCTGCCCAGGGCGAAGATGATCAACCCCACGTAGATCACCGGACGGCGGCCGATGCGGTCGGAAATCATCCCGAACGGAATCTGCAGCACGGCCTGGGTCAGGCCGTAGGCACCGATGGCCAAGCCGATCAGCGCGGGGGTGGCACCGGCCAGGTCCATGCCGTAGGTGGCCAGCACCGGGAGCACCATGAACATGCCCAGCATACGAAAGGCGAAGACCAGGGCCAGGCCGCTGGCGGCGCGGGTTTCGCTGCCACTCATGCGCTCGTTGTGGGTGTCGTGCATGGATTAACCTCGTGTGAACCGGCGGCGATTCTATCAGTCCGACGCCTTGGCGGCATATACGCGACGCTTTGCCGCGTAATGGCAGCGCGCCGTATACTCCTTTGTTTATGCCCGCCGAGCGAGGCCGTAGTGGACAAGATCCTGATCCGTGGGGCGCGTACCCACAACCTGAAGAACATCGACCTGACCCTGCCCCGGGACAAACTGATCGTGATCACCGGCCTGTCCGGATCCGGCAAGTCCTCGCTGGCGTTCGACACGCTGTACGCCGAAGGCCAGCGCCGCTACGTCGAGTCGCTGTCGGCCTATGCCCGGCAGTTCCTGTCGATGATGGAAAAGCCCGACGTCGACACCATCGAAGGCCTGTCGCCGGCGATCTCCATCGAGCAGAAGTCGACCTCGCACAACCCACGCTCGACCGTTGGCACCATCACCGAGATCTACGACTACCTGCGCCTGCTCTATGCCCGCGTCGGCACCCCGCGCTGCCCGGACCACGATATCCCGCTGGAAGCGCAAACGATCAGCCAGATGGTCGACCTGGTGCTGGAAAAGCCCGAAGGCAGCAAGCTGATGCTGCTGGCTCCGGTGATCCGCGAGCGCAAGGGCGAGCACCTGGCGGTGTTCGACGAGCTGCGCGCCCAGGGCTTTGTCCGCGCCCGGGTCAACGGCAAGCTCCATGAGCTCGACGAACTGCCCAAACTGGATAAACAGAAGAAGCACAGCATCGATGTGGTGGTCGACCGCTTCAAGGTCCGCGCCGACCTGCAGCAGCGCCTGGCCGAATCGTTCGAGACCGCGCTCAAGCTGGCCGACGGCATCGCCCTGGTCGCGCCGATGGACGACGAGGACGGCGAGGACGTGATCTTCTCGGCGCGCTTCGCCTGCCCGGTGTGCGGCCATGCGATCAGCGAGCTGGAGCCCAAGCTGTTCTCCTTCAACAACCCGGCCGGTGCCTGCCCGACCTGTGACGGCCTGGGGGTGAAGCAGTTCTTCGACACCAAGCGCCTGGTCAACGCCGAGCTGACCCTGGCCGAAGGCGCGATACGTGGCTGGGACCGGCGCAACGTCTATTACTTCCAGATGCTCGGTTCACTCGCCGCGCACTACGGCTTCAGCCTCGAGGAACCGTTCGGCGAGCTGTCGGCCGAGCACCAGAAGGTCATCCTGCAAGGCAGCGGCAAGCAGAGCGTCGATTTCAAGTACCTCAACGACCGTGGCGACATCGTCAAGCGCTCGCACCCCTTCGAGGGCATCGTGCCCAACCTCGAGCGCCGCTACCGTGAGACCGAGTCGGCTACCGTGCGCGAGGAACTGGCCAAGTTCCTCGGCACCCAGCCCTGCCCCGACTGCCGCGGCACCCGCCTGCGCCGCGAGGCCCGCCATGTGTGGGTCGGCGAGAAGACCCTGCCGGCGGTGACCAACCTGCCGATCGGCGAAGCCAGCAACTACTTCGGCGAGCTGACCCTCACCGGGCGTCGTGGCGAGATCGCGGCGAAGATCCTCAAGGAGATCTGCGAGCGCCTGCAGTTCCTGGTCAACGTCGGCCTCGATTACCTGACCCTGGACCGCAGCGCCGACACCTTGTCTGGCGGCGAGGCCCAGCGTATCCGCCTGGCCAGCCAGATCGGCGCGGGCCTGGTCGGGGTGATGTACATCCTCGATGAACCGTCCATCGGTCTTCATCAACGGGACAACGACCGCTTGCTGGCCACCCTCAACCACCTGCGCGACCTGGGCAACACGGTGATCGTGGTGGAACACGACGAGGACGCCATCCGCCTGGCCGACTATGTGGTGGATATCGGCCCGGGCGCTGGCGTGCATGGCGGCCAGATCGTCGCCGAAGGCTCGCCCGAGGAAGTCATGGCGCACCCCGACTCGCTGACCGGCAAATACCTGTCCGGGCGCAAGAAGATCGTCGTTCCGGCCAAGCGCACCCCGCGCAACAAGAAGCTGTCGCTCAAGCTCAAGGGCGCGCGCGGCAACAACCTGCAGAACGTCGACCTGGAAGTGCCGATCGGCCTGCTGACCTGCGTAACCGGCGTGTCTGGCTCGGGCAAGTCGACGCTGATCAACAACACCCTGTTCCCCCTCGCCGCCACCGCGCTCAACGGCGCGAGCAGCCTGGAGGCCGCGCCGCACGCCAGCGTCGATGGCCTGCAGCACCTGGACAAGGTGGTGGATATCGACCAGAGCCCGATCGGTCGCACGCCTCGGTCCAACCCGGCGACCTACACCGGCATCTTCACGCCGATCCGCGAGCTGTTCGCTGGCGTGCCGGAGTCGCGTTCCCGTGGCTACGGCCCGGGGCGCTTCTCGTTCAACGTCAAGGGCGGGCGCTGCGAGGCCTGCCAGGGCGATGGCCTGATCAAGGTGGAAATGCACTTCCTGCCGGATATCTACGTGCCCTGCGACGTGTGCAAGAGCAAGCGGTACAACCGCGAAACCCTGGAGATCAAGTACAAGGGCAAGAACATCCACGAGGTGCTGGAAATGACCATCGAGGATGCCCGCGAGTTCTTCGACGCGGTCCCGGCCCTGGCGCGCAAGCTGCAGACGCTGATGGATGTCGGCCTGTCTTACATCAAGCTGGGGCAATCGGCGACCACCCTGTCGGGTGGCGAGGCGCAGCGGGTCAAGCTGTCACGCGAGCTGTCCAAGCGTGACACCGGCAAGACCCTGTACATCCTCGACGAACCAACCACCGGCCTGCACTTCGCCGATATCCAGCAACTGCTGGACGTGCTGCACCGCCTGCGTGACCACGGCAATACCGTGGTGGTGATCGAGCACAATCTGGATGTAATCAAGACCGCCGACTGGCTGGTGGACCTGGGGCCGGAGGGCGGCTCCAAGGGTGGGCAGATCATTGCCTGCGGTACGCCGGAAGAGCTGGCCGAGAAGAAGCAGTCGTATACCGGGCATTACCTCAAGCCGCTGCTGGAGCGCGACCGGGCTTAACGGCAATGGGGCTGCTTTGCAGCCCTTTCGCGACACAAGGCCGCTCCTACAGGCGATCGCAAATATCTGGATTTATGCGATCGCCGGTAGGAGCGGCCTTGTGCCGCGAGAGGGGCGCAAAGCGCCCCCGCCTTTACATCTGCGACTGCAGGTAGTTCTCCAGGCCAATGGCCTTGATCAGCCCCTGCTGCTTCTCCAGCCAGTAGGTGTGATCTTCTTCGGTATCGGCCAACTGCGCGCGCAGGATGTCGCGGCTAATGTAGTCCTTGTGCAGCTCGCACAGCTCGATGCCCTTGCACAGCGCGGCGCGGACCTTGTACTCAAGCTTCAGATCGGCCTCGATCATCTCCGGCACGGTGCTGCCCACTTCCAGGTCATCGGCGCGCATGTCCGGAGTGCCTTCGAGCATGAGGATACGGCGCATCAGGGCATCGGCGTGCTGCGTCTCTTCTTCCATCTCGTGGTTGATACGCTCGTAGAGCTTGTTCAAGCCCCAGTCTTCGTACATCCGCGAGTGAATGAAATACTGATCGCGTGCTGCCAGTTCGCCCTTCAGCAACGTGACGAGGTAGTTGATTACGTCCGGGTGACCTTGCATCGCCCTGATTCTCCCTGTGAATACGTCTATGGGACATAGTGTGAACCAGGTTTTGCTGGCGGTCACTGAAAAACGCGCAATTAGAAGCAAATAATCGGCTAAACAGTAGTGATATTCATTGAAAAACCGCCCAAATGAGGGCGGTTCTTCTTATCACTTCGACTTAGGCGAGATTCACGCCCAAGGCCTTGGCGATGCCTTCTCCGTAGGCCGGGTCAGCCTTGAAGAAGTACTGCAGTTGGCGCTGGACGACATCCTCGCTGACGCCCGCCATGGTGCCGGCGATGTTGCCGATCAACAGTGCCTTCTGTTCATCACTCATCAGGCGGAACAGCGCGCCGGCGTGGCTGTAGTAGTCGTTGTCTTCGCGGTGGTCGTAGCGGTCCGCCGAACCGTTCAGGGCCAATGCGGGCTCTGCATGGCGCGGCGACTGCTTCGGTGCCTGCGCGTAGCTGTTGGGCTCGTAGTTCGGAGCACTGCCGTAGACGCCAGTGGCCATGGAGCCATCACGCTGGTAGCTGTGCACCGGGCAGCGTGGTGCATTGACCGGCAAGTGCTGGTGGTTGGTACCTACGCGGTAGCGGTGAGCATCGGCATAGGCAAACACGCGTCCCTGCAGCATGCGGTCCGGCGACAGGCCGACCCCGGGCACCATGTTGCTGGGACCGAACGCCGCCTGCTCGACTTCGGCGAAGTAGTTGAGCGGGTTGCGGTTGAGTTCCAGCACGCCGACCTCGATCAACGGGTAGTCCTTCTGCGACCAGGTCTTGGTCACGTCGAAGGGGTTCTCGTCACGGCTGGCGGCCTCGGCTTCGCTCATCACCTGGATGCACACGCTCCAACGCGGGAAATCACCGCGCTCGATGGCCTGGAACAGGTCGCGCTGGGCGTAGTCCGGGTCGCTACCCGCCAGGCGGGCGGCCTCGGCTGGCGCCAGGTTCTTGATACCCTGCTGGGTCTTGAAGTGCCACTTGACCCAGGTGCGCTCACCCTTGGCGTTGATCAGGCTGTAGGTGTGGCTGCCGAAACCGTGCATGTGGCGGTAGCCGTCCGGGATGCCGCGGTCGGAGAACAGGATGGTGACCTGGTGCAGCGCCTCGGGCGAGTGCGACCAGAAGTCCCACATCATCTGCGCGTTCTTCAGGTTGGTCTGCGGGTGACGCTTCTGGGTGTGGATGAAGTCGGGGAACTTGAGCGGATCACGGATGAAGAAAACCGGGGTGTTGTTGCCGACGATGTCCCAGTTGCCTTCCTCGGTGTAGAACTTCACCGCGAAACCTCGCGGGTCGCGTTCGGTGTCCGCCGAACCGCGTTCGCCACCCACGGTGGAGAAGCGCAGGAACGTCTCGGTCTGCTTGCCAATACTGTCGAACAGCTTGGCACTGGTGAGTTCGGTGATATCGCGGGTGACGGTGAAGGTACCGTAGGCGCCGGAGCCCTTGGCGTGCACGCGACGCTCAGGGATGTTCTCGCGGTTGAAGTGGGCGAGCTTCTCGACCAGGTGGAAATCGTCGAGCAGCAGCGGGCCACGTGGGCCTGCGGAACGGGAATTCTGGTTGTCGGCTACGGGCGCGCCGCTTGCGGTGGTGAGAATCTTGCTCATGGGCTCTCCTGATCGGTCTTGAACTGCCGGCTAATCGGCTTGGAGAGAGTATTGTCGACCCGAGTTACAAGAACAAATTCATTACCTGACTTACATCAATAGAAAATAACAATTCATAAGACAACAAAAAACCGGGCCTAGGCCCGGTTCTTTGCAGCAGACAGAACGTCTTACTCGGCAGCTTCTACAGCACCACCGACCGGACGATCAACCAGCTCGACGTACGCCATAGGCGCGTTGTCGCCAGCGCGGAAACCGCACTTCAGGATGCGCAGGTAGCCGCCCTGACGGGTGGCGTAACGCTTGCCCAGGTCGTTGAACAGTTTGCCAACGGCGGACTTCGAACGGGTACGGTCGAAGGCCAGACGACGGTTGGCAACGCTGTCTTCCTTGGCCAGGGTGATCAGCGGCTCGGCAACGCGGCGCAGTTCCTTGGCTTTCGGCAGGGTGGTTTTGATCAGCTCGTGCTCGATCAGCGACACTGCCATGTTCTGGAACATAGCCTTGCGGTGAGAGCTGGTACGGCTCAGGTGACGTCCACTTTTACGATGACGCATGATTCATTCCTTACCAAACACTACGTTCGGTGATTACGACGATCAGGCAGTCGCCTTGTCGTCTTTCTTAAGACTTGCAGGCGGCCAGTTGTCGAGGCGCATGCCGAGGGAAAGACCACGGGAGGCCAGGACGTCCTTGATTTCAGTCAGGGACTTCTTGCCCAGGTTAGGAGTCTTCAACAGCTCTACTTCGGTACGCTGAATCAGGTCGCCGATGTAGTAGATGTTCTCCGCCTTGAGGCAGTTGGCCGAACGTACGGTCAGTTCCAGGTCGTCAACCGGGCGCAGCAGGATCGGATCGATCTCGTCTTCCTGCTCAACCACAACTGGCTCGCTGTCACCTTTGAGGTCGACGAACGCGGCCAACTGCTGTTGCAGGATGGTCGCGGCACGACGGATAGCCTCTTCAGGATCCAGGGTACCGTTGGTTTCCAGATCGATGACCAGCTTGTCCAGGTTGGTACGCTGTTCAACACGGGCGTTCTCGACCACGTAGGCGATACGACGCACCGGGCTGAACGAAGCGTCCAGCTGGAGACGGCCAATGCTGCGGCTTTCGTCTTCGTCGGTCTGACGGGAGTCGGCCGGCTCGTAACCGCGACCACGAGCTACGGTGAGCTTCATGTTCAGGGCGCCGTTGGACGCCAGGTTCGCGATTACGTGATCGGGGTTGACGATCTCGACATCGTGATCCAGCTGAATATCGGCAGCGGTAACCACCCCCGAACCCTTTTTCGACAAGGTCAGCGTAACTTCGTCACGACCGTGCAGTTTGATAGCCAGGCCTTTCAGGTTCAACAGGATTTCAATGACGTCTTCCTGAACACCTTCGATCGCGGAGTACTCATGGAGTACGCCGTCGATCTCGGCCTCGACTACTGCACAGCCAGGCATGGAGGACAACAGGATGCGGCGCAGCGCGTTGCCCAGGGTATGGCCGAAGCCACGCTCGAGAGGCTCGAGCGTGATCTTGGCGCGGGTTGGACTGACAACCTGCACGTCGATGTGACGGGGTGTCAGAAACTCATTTACCGAAATCTGCATGGATGCACCTATTTTCTAGCCCTTACTTGGAGTAGAGCTCGACAATCAGGTTTTCGTTGATGTCGGCGGACAGGTCGCTGCGAGCAGGAACGTTCTTGAAAACGCCCGACTTTTTAGCAGCATCCACGTCTACCCACTCAACGCGGCCACGCTGGGCGCACAGTTCAAGGGCTTGAACAATGCGCAGCTGGTTCAGCGACTTCTCGCGAACCGAGACCACGTCACCCGGACGAACTTGGTAGGATGGAATGTTCACAGTCTTACCGTTGACGCTGATCGCTTTGTGCGAAACCAGCTGACGGGACTCGGAACGAGTCGAGCCGAAGCCCATACGGTAGACGACGTTATCCAGACGGCACTCGAGCAGTTGCAGCAGGTTCTCACCGGTTGCGCCTTTTTTCGAGGCAGCAGCCTGGTAGTAACCGCGGAACTGACGCTCCAGAACACCGTAGATACGACGGACTTTTTGTTTCTCGCGCAGCTGGGTACCGTAGTCGGACTGACGGCCACGGCGCTGGCCGTGGATACCTGGGGCTGCTTCGATGTTGCACTTCGATTCCAGAGCGCGAACGCCGCTCTTCAGGAACAGGTCAGTGCCTTCACGGCGAGACAGTTTGCATTTTGGACCAATGTAACGTGCCATTTATCTGTCTCCTGATTACACGCGACGCTTCTTCGGCGGACGGCACCCGTTATGCGGGATTGGCGTCACGTCGGTGATGCTGGCGATCTTGTAGCCGCAGCTGTTCAGTGCACGAACGGCGGATTCACGACCTGGACCTGGACCCTTGACGTTGACGTCGAGGTTCTTCAGACCATATTCCAGCGCAGCTTGACCAGCACGCTCAGCAGCGATCTGGGCTGCGAACGGGGTGGATTTGCGCGAACCACGGAAACCCGAACCACCGGAAGTAGCCCAGGACAGTGCGTTGCCCTGACGGTCGGTGATGGTCACGATGGTGTTGTTGAAAGACGCATGGATGTGGGCGATGCCATCAACCACTGTCTTTTTGACTTTTTTACGAGGACGAGCAGCAGGTTTTGCCATGTCTATATTCCTGGGCGATTACTTGCGGATCGGCTTACGCGGGCCCTTACGGGTGCGTGCGTTGGTCTTGGTGCGCTGACCGCGAACCGGCAGACCTTTACGATGACGCAGGCCGCGGTAGCAACCCAGGTCCATCAAGCGCTTGATCTTCATGTTGATGTCACGACGCAGGTCACCTTCGGTGGTGAACTTCGCAACTTCGCCACGCAGGGTTTCGATTTGCTCGTCGCTCAGATCCTTGATCTTTGCGGCTGGGTTTACACCAGCATCCGCACAGATTTTCTGCGCGGTAGTGCGACCGACACCATAGATGTAGGTCAGCGAGATAACAGTATGCTTGTTATCTGGAATGTTGACGCCTGCAATACGGGCCATTCAGTGGGACTCCAATTGACAGCTACCTACGCCCCGGAAGCCAAGAAATAGGGCGCGAGATAATATCGCTGTAGAAACGAATAATCAACCCAGCAGCACACTAGCTGCTGGGTTTGAAGCGCGGATCACACTCAGCCTTGGCGCTGCTTGTGACGCGGTTCCGCGCTGCAGATCACGCGCACGACGCCTTCGCGTCGAATGATCTTGCAGTTGCGGCACAGCTTTTTCACCGATGCACGAACTTTCATTACCGACTCCTCGAACCTTAGGGGGCTAAATCAGCGCAGCAGACCGCTGCCGCCGTAGCCTTTCAGGTTGGCTTTCTTCATCAGGGATTCGTACTGGTGCGAAACGAGGTGCGATTGTACTTGGGACATGAAGTCCATCACAACCACTACCACAATCAGCAACGAGGTCCCGCCAAGGTAGAACGGCACGTTTGCTGCCACCACCAGGAACTGGGGCAGAAGGCACACGGCCATCATGTAAAGAGCACCGAACATGGTCAGACGGGTCAGGACGCCATCAATGTAGCGCGCCGACTGCTCACCAGGACGGATACCCGGAATAAAGGCACCGGACTTCTTCAGGTTTTCCGCTACGTCTTTCGGGTTGAACATCAACGCTGTGTAGAAGAAGCAGAAGAAAATGATCCCTGCACTAAACAGCAGAATGTTCAACGGCTGACCAGGAGCGATCGACTGCGAGATGTCCTGCAGCCAGCCCATACCTTCGGACTGACCGAACCAGGCACCCAGCGAAGCCGGGAACAGCAAGATGCTGCTCGCGAAAATGGCCGGGATTACGCCCGCCATGTTCACCTTCAGCGGCAGGTGGCTGGTCTGCGCAGCGAAGACCTTGCGGCCCTGCTGACGCTTGGCGTAGTGAACGGCGATACGACGCTGACCACGCTCAATGAACACCACGAAGCCGATAATCGCTACTGCCAGCAAACCGATAGCGACCAGGGCGAAAATGTTGATATCGCCTGTGCGCGCAGACTCGAAAGACTGCCCGATTGCTCTCGGAAGACCGGCAACGATACCTGCGAAGATCAACATCGAGATACCGTTGCCCACACCGCGCTCGGTAATCTGCTCGCCGAGCCACATCATGAACATCGCGCCCGCCACGAAGGTGGAAACAGCGACGACATGGAAGCCCAGGCCCGCAGAAAACGCCACGCCCTGGTTGGCCAGGCCAATGGACATGCCAATGGCTTGAACCAGCGCCAGGATTACGGTGCCGTAGCGGGTGTACTGGCTGATCTTGCGACGGCCAGCTTCACCTTCCTTCTTCAACTGTTCCAGCTGCGGGCTGACAGCGGTCATGAGCTGCATGATGATCGATGCCGAGATGTACGGCATGATCCCCAGTGCAAAGATGCTCATGCGCTCCAGCGCGCCACCGGAAAACATGTTGAACAAGCTAAGAATGGTCCCCTCATTCTGCCGGAACAGATCCGCGAGACGGTCCGGGTTAATGCCTGGCACTGGGATGTGCGCGCCAATCCGATAGACGATGATCGCCATGAACAGAAAGCGCAGACGAGCCCAGAGTTCCGACATCCCGCCCTTACCGAGCGAAGAGAGAGCACCTTGCTTAGCCATTTATTCCTCGAACTTGCCGCCAGCTGCTTCGATAGCCGCACGTGCACCTTTGGTGACGGCGATACCCTTGAGGGTGACTGCGCGAGTGACTTCGCCCGACAGCATGATTTTCACACGCTGTACGTGCTGGCCGATCACGTTGGCGTCCTTGAGGGACTGAACGGTGATCAGATCGCCTTCCACCTTGGCCAGCTCGGACAGACGCACTTCGGCGCGGTCCATGGCTTTCAGGGAAACGAAGCCGAACTTCGGCAGGCGACGGTGCAGCGGCTGTTGACCGCCTTCGAAGCCTGGAGCGATGGAACCACCGGAGCGGGAGGTCTGACCTTTGTGACCACGGCCACCGGTCTTGCCCAGACCGCTACCGATACCACGGCCCGGACGGTGCTTCTCGCGACGGGAACCCGGCGCTGGACTCAGATCATTGAGTTTCATCGATTAACCCTCGACCTTCAGCATGTAGTAAGCCTTGTTGATCATCCCGCGGTTCTCGGGAGTATCCTGGACTTCTACAGTGTGACCGATGCGACGCAGACCCAGACCCTTAACGCACAGTTTGTGGTTAGGCAGACGGCCGGCGGTGCTTTTGATCAGCGTTACTTTTACGGTTGCCATGATCAGAAGATCTCCTCAACAGTCTTGCCGCGCTTGGCAGCAATGGACTCAGGGGATTGCATGGCTTTCAGACCCTTGAAGGTGGCGTGAACCACGTTCACCGGGTTGGTCGAGCCGTAGCACTTGGCCAGGACGTTCTGAACGCCAGCAACTTCCAGGACGGCACGCATTGCGCCACCGGCGATGATACCGGTACCTTCCGAGGCAGGCTGCATGTAGACCTTCGAGGCGCCGTGGGCGGCCTTGGTGGCGTACTGCAGGGTGGTGCCCTTCAGGTCAACCTGAATCATGTTGCGACGAGCAGCTTCCATGGCTTTCTGGATCGCGGCAGGTACTTCGCGCGATTTGCCACGGCCAAAGCCAACACGACCTTTGCCATCACCTACCACGGTCAGCGCGGTGAAGGTGAAGATACGGCCGCCTTTTACGGTTTTGGCTACGCGGTTAACTTGAACCAGCTTCTCGATGTAGCCTTCGTCGCGCTTTTGATCGTTATTTGCCATAACTTAGAACTCCAGCCCGCCTTCACGAGCAGCATCAGCCAGCGCCTTGACGCGGCCGTGGTACTTGAAGCCGGAACGGTCAAAGGCAACTTGAGATACACCGGCGGCTTTCGCACGCTCAGCTACCAGCTTGCCAACCTTAGTGGCCGCGTCGATGTTGCCGGTGGCGCCATCACGCAGTTCTTTGTCCAAGGTCGAGGCGCTTGCCAGAACCTTGCTGCCGTCGGCCGAGATGACCTGGGCGTAGATGTGCTGCGAGGAGCGGAACACGCACAGACGCACGGCTTCGAGCTCGTGCATTTTCAGGCGTGCTTTGCGAGCGCGACGCAGTCGAATAACTTTTTTGTCGGTCATTTGCTAGGCCCTACTTCTTCTTGGCTTCTTTACGACGGACTACTTCATCCGCGTAACGCACACCCTTGCCCTTGTAAGGCTCTGGCGGACGGAAACCGCGGACTTCAGCGGCCACCTGACCCACCAGCTGCTTGTCGATACCCTTGATCAGGATGTCGGTCTGGCTTGGGGTTTCAGCGGTGATACCGGCTGGCAGTTCGTAATCCACTGGGTGCGAGAAGCCCAGAGCCAGGTTCAGGACGGTGCCTTTAGCCTGAGCCTTGTAACCAACACCGACCAGCTGGAGCTTGCGCTCGAAGCCTTGGCTTACGCCCTGGACCATGTTGTTCACCAGGGCGCGGGTAGTACCGGCCATGGCGCGAGCTTGCTGGTCACCGTTGCGAGCAACGAAACGCAGCTCACCAGCTTCTTCGGTAACTTCAACAGACGAGTGAACGTTCAGTTCGAGAGTGCCCTTGGCACCCTTCACCGAAAGCTGCTGGCCGGCGAATTTGACTTCGACGCCTGCTGGCAGCTTAACGGGGTTCTTAGCGACGCGAGACATGCCTATCTCCCCTTAGAACACTGTGCACAGAACTTCGCCGCCGACACCGGCAGCGCGCGCAGCGCGGTCAGTCATCACACCTTTGTTGGTGGAGACGATAGACACGCCCAGGCCGCCACGTACTTTCGGCAGCTCGGTAACGGCCTTGTACTGGCGCAGACCAGGACGGCTGGTACGCTTCAGCTCTTCGATGACCGGACGGCCTTCGAAGTACTTCAGCTCGATCGACAGGGAAGGCTTGGCTTCGCCGGTCACTTCGTAGCTGGCGATGTAGCCTTCGTCTTTCAGTACTTTGGCAACCGCGACCTTCAGGGTGGAAGAAGGCATGCTTACGACAGACTTTTCAGCCATCTGGGCATTACGGATGCGAGTTAGCATGTCCGCTAACGGGTCCTGCATACTCATGGGCTAGATGCTCCTGATACAAGAATTATTAGCCTTGCGGCTATCACAACCACCCGAGCAGGCAGGGCAAAAAACCCAGGCTCAGGTGAGCCGGTCATTCTAGACACAAGGCAGAAACGAAACAAGCCCCATATAGGGGCTTGTTTCGTTGCGAGGTCACCGACGGTCGGAAGATTGCTCCCCTCGCGCCGGTGTCACGCCAACCGGGATTACCAGCTGGCCTTGACCAGACCTGGCACGTCACCGCGCATGGCGGCTTCGCGCAGCTTGTTACGGCCCAGGCCGAACTTACGGTATACACCGTGCGGACGACCGGTCAGGCGGCAACGGTTACGCAGGCGCGAAGCGCTGGCGTCACGCGGTTGCTTCTGCAGGGCGACAACGGCAGCGAAACGCTCTTCTGGAGAGGCGTTCAGGTTGACGATGGTCGCTTTCAGCTCAGCGCGCTTTTTAGCGAACTTGGCTACCGTGAGCTGACGCTTCAGCTCGCGGTTCTTCATGCTCTTCTTGGCCATTTTCCTACTCCAATCAGTTGCGGAACGGGAACTTGAAAGCACGCAGCAGAGCGCGGCCTTCGTCGTCCGAACGAGCAGTGGTGGTCAGGGTGATGTCCAAACCGCGCAGAGCATCGATCTTGTCGTAGTCGATTTCCGGGAAGATGATCTGCTCTTTCACGCCCATGCTGTAGTTGCCACGGCCATCGAAGGACTTGGCATTCAGGCCGCGGAAGTCGCGAACCCGAGGCAGGGAGATCGCCAGCAGGCGGTCCAGGAACTCGTACATCTTGTCGCTACGCAGGGTCACCTTGACGCCGATCGGCCAACCTTCACGGACTTTGAAGCCCGCGATGGATTTACGAGCGAAAGTCACGACCGGCTTTTGACCGGTGATCTTTTCCAGGTCGGCAACAGCGTGCTCGATGACTTTCTTGTCGCCGATCGCTTCGCCCAGACCCATGTTCAGGGTGATTTTGGTAACGCGCGGAACTTCCATCACGTTCGACAGCTTAAGTTCTTCCTTAAGCTTGGGAGCGATTTCGTTCCGGTAAATCTCTTTCAGTCGTGCCATGGTCTTCTACCTAGCAGTGTTCAAGCATCAACCGCTTTTTGGGTCGACTTGAAGACACGAATTTTCTTACCGTCTTCTACTTTGAAACCAACGCGGTCAGCCTTGTTGGTTTCGCCGTTGAAGATGGCAACGTTGGAAGCGTGCAGAGGCGCTTCTTTCTCGACGATACCGCCCTGGACGCCCGCCATCGGGTTAGGCTTGGTATGACGCTTGACCAGGTTCACACCACCGATGACCAGACGGTCATCAGCCAGAACCTTCAGCACCTTACCGCGCTTACCTTTGTCCTTGCCGGCGATCACGATGATCTCGTCGTCACGACGAATCTTTTGCATGTCGGATCTCCTTAAAGCACTTCTGGGGCGAGCGAGACGATCTTCATGAACTTCTCGGTACGAAGTTCACGGGTCACTGGCCCGAAGATGCGAGTGCCGATCGGCTCTTGCTTGGTGTTCAGCAGAACAGCAGCGTTGCCGTCGAAACGAATGATGGAACCGTCAGCGCGACGTACACCGTGACGGGTACGGACGACAACAGCGGTCATCACCTGGCCTTTCTTGACCTTACCGCGCGGAATTGCTTCCTTGACGGTTACTTTGATGATGTCACCGATGCCGGCGTAACGACGGTGGGAACCGCCGAGCACCTTGATGCACATGACGCGACGAGCGCCGCTGTTATCGGCCACATCGAGCATGGATTGAGTCTGAATCATAAAATTTCTCCGACCCCTAGCCCTTAGACTTCAACAGCGCGTTCGAGGACTTCAACCAGTGCCCAGGACTTGGTCTTGGCCAGCGGACGGGTTTCACGGATGGAAACCTTGTCGCCGATCTTGCACTGGTTGGCTTCGTCGTGCGCGTGCAGCTTAGTCGAACGCTTAACGTATTTACCGTAGATCGGGTGCTTTACGCGACGCTCGATCAGAACGGTGATGGTCTTGTCCATTTTGTCGCTGACGACACGGCCAGTCAGCGTACGGACGGTTTTTTCAGCTTCAGCCATGATCACTTACCTGCCTGCTGGTTGAGCACAGTTTTCACGCGAGCGATGTCACGCTTAACTTGCGAGAGCAGGTGCGACTGCCCCAACTGGCCAGTTGCTTTCTGCATGCGCAGATTGAACTGGTCGCGCAGCAAGCCGAGCAGTTGCTCATTCAGTTGCTGTGCGGATTTTTCACGAAGTTCATTCGCTTTCATCACATCACCGTCCGCTTAACAAAGGAGGTGGCGAGAGGCAGCTTTGCAGCGGCCAGGGCGAAAGCTTCGCGCGCCAGCTCTTCAGAAACACCCTCGATCTCGTACAGGACTTTGCCTGGCTGAATCTGGGCAACCCAGTATTCCACGGAACCTTTACCTTTACCCATACGAACCTCGAGAGGCTTCTTGGTAACCGGCTTGTCCGGGAAGACACGGATCCAGATCTTGCCGCCACGTTTTACGTGACGGGTCAGGGCACGACGTGCCGACTCGATCTGGCGAGCGGTGAGACGACCGCGGGCGACAGCTTTCAGAGCGAACTCGCCGAAGCTGACCTTGCTACCGCGCAGTGCCAGACCACGGTTGTGGCCGGTCATCTGCTTGCGGAATTTTGTACGCTTTGGTTGCAACATTTGGCGTACCCCTTACTTAGCAGCTTTTTTACGAGGCGCTGGTGCTTGAGGCTTCAGCTCTTCCTGGCGACCACCAATTACTTCGCCTTTGAAGATCCAAACCTTCACACCGATCACACCGTAGGTGGTGTGAGCTTCGTAGGTGTTGTAGTCGATATCGGCACGCAGGGTGTGCAGAGGCACACGACCTTCGCGATACCACTCGGTACGTGCGATCTCGGCACCGCCGAGACGACCGCTCACCTGGATCTTGATGCCCTTGGCACCAATACGCATGGCGTTCTGTACGGCGCGCTTCATGGCGCGACGGAACATAACGCGGCGCTCCAGCTGCTGGGCAACGCTCTGAGCAACCAGCATGGCGTCGAGTTCCGGCTTGCGGATCTCTTCGATGTTGATGTGCACAGGCACACCCATCTGCTTGGTCAGGTCCTGACGCAGCTTCTCAACATCTTCACCTTTCTTGCCGATAACGATACCGGGACGAGCGGTGTGGATGGTGATGCGTGCAGTTTGAGCCGGACGATGAATATCGATACGGCTTACGGACGCGCTTTTTAGTTTGTCCTGGAGGTACTCGCGAGTTTGCAGATCCTTCAGCAGGTAATCTGCGTAAGTCGCGCCGTCTGCGTACCAGACGGAGGTGTGCTCCTTGACGATTCCCAGGCGAATGCCAGTGGGATGTACTTTCTGACCCATCTGATCGACTCCGTTACTTGTCCGCAACCTTGACAGTGATATGGCAAGACCGCTTGACGATGCGATCAGCACGGCCTTTGGCACGTGGCATGATGCGCTTCAGCGAACGCCCTTCGTTGACGAAGACGGTGGAGACCTTCAGGTCATCAACGTCTGCGCCTTCGTTGTGTTCGGCGTTGGCAACGGCCGACTCGAGGACTTTCTTCATGATTTCAGCGGCTTTTTTGCTGCTGAAGGCCAACAGGTTGAGCGCTTCGCCCACCTTCTTCCCGCGGATCTGGTCGGCGACCAAGCGGGCTTTCTGGGCGGAGATGCGAGCGCCCGACAACTTAGCGGCTACTTCCATTTCCTTACCCCTTAACGCTTGGCTTTCTTGTCAGCCACGTGCCCGCGGTAGGTGCGGGTACCGGCGAACTCGCCCAGTTTGTGGCCGACCATGTCTTCGTTCACGAGAACTGGGACGTGTTGGCGACCGTTGTGTACCGCGATGGTCAGACCGACCATTTGTGGCAGGATCATCGAACGGCGCGACCAGGTTTTAACTGGCTTGCGATCGTTCTTCTCCACCGCCACTTCGACCTTCTTCAACAGGTGAAGATCGATAAAAGGACCTTTTTTCAGAGAACGTGGCACTGTCGTATCCCTCTAGTTACTTGCGACGACGGACGATCATGTTGTCGGTACGCTTATTACCACGGGTTTTAGCACCCTTGGTTGGGAAGCCCCATGGCGATACCGGATGACGACCACCGGAGGTACGACCTTCACCACCACCATGCGGGTGGTCAACCGGGTTCATGGCAACACCACGAACGGTTGGGCGAACGCCGCGCCAGCGTTTGGCACCAGCTTTACCCAGCGAACGCAGGCTGTGCTCGGAGTTCGAGACTTCGCCCAGGGTCGCACGGCACTCAGCCAGGACTTTACGCATTTCACCAGAGCGCAGACGCAGGGTCACGTAGACACCTTCGCGAGCGATCAGCTGAGCCGAAGCACCAGCGGAACGAGCGATCTGAGCACCCTTACCCGGCTTCAGTTCGATGCCGTGAATGGTGCTACCTACTGGGATGTTGCGCAGTTGCAGGGAGTTACCGGCCTTGATTGGGGCCAGGGCACCTGCGATCAGCTGGTCGCCAGCGCTCACGCCTTTAGGGGCGATGATGTAGCGACGCTCGCCGTCTGCGTAGCACAGCAGGGCGATGTGAGCAGTACGGTTCGGGTCGTATTCGATACGCTCGACAGTGGCTGGGATGCCATCTTTATCGTTGCGACGGAAGTCGACCAGACGGTAATGCTGCTTATGGCCACCACCAACGTGACGAGTGGTGATGCGGCCATTGTTGTTACGACCACCAGACTTCGATTTCTTCTCGAGCAGCGGTGCGTGAGGAGCGCCTTTGTGCAGCTCCTTGTTGACCACCTTGACCACGAAACGGCGGCCAGGGGAAGTCGGTTTGCATTTAACGATTGCCATGATGCACCCCTTCCTTACTCAGCACTGCTGCTGAAATCGAGATCTTGGCCTGGCTGAAGGGAGACGATCGCCTTCTTCCAGTCATTACGCTTGCCCAGACCACGTGCGGTACGCTTGGTTTTACCCAGAACGTTGACAGTCGACACGTTTTCAACTTTTACGTTGAACAGGCCTTCGACAGCTTTCTTGATTTCCAGCTTGGTTGCATCGGTAGCAACCTTGAATACGAACTGGCCTTTTTTCTCAGCCAGAACGGTAGCCTTCTCGGAAACGTGCGGGCCAAGGAGGACTTTGAATACGCGTTCCTGGTTCATCCCAGCAGCTCCTCGAATTTCTTCACGGCCGAGACAGTGATCAACACTTTCTCGTATGCGATCAGACTGACCGGGTCGGAACCTTGAACGTCACGTACATCGACGTGCGGCAGGTTGCGAGCAGCCAGGTACAGGTTCTGATCAACAGCGTCGGAAACGATCAGAACATCGCTCAGACCCATGCCGTTCAGCTTGTTCAGCAGATCCTTGGTTTTCGGTGCTTCAACAGCGAAGTCCTGAACCACGACCAGACGGTCGCTACGCACCAGCTCAGCGAGGATGGAGCGCAGGGCTGCGCGGTACATCTTCTTGTTGAGCTTCTGCGAGTGATCTTGAGGACGAGCTGCGAAGGTTACACCACCGCCACGCCAGATCGGACCACGGGTAGTACCGGCACGAGCACGGCCAGTACCTTTCTGACGCCATGGGCGCTTACCGCCACCGGCCACGTCAGAACGGGTCTTCTGCTGCTTGGTGCCCTGGCGGCCGCCGGCCATGTAGGCCACGACTGCTTGGTGTACCAGCGTCTCGTTGAATTCGCCACCGAAGGTCAGTTCGGAAACTTCGATCGCCTGAGCGTCATTTACATTAAGTTGCATGTCAGTTTCCCCTTACCCGCGAGCCTTGACAGCCGGACGCACGACCACGTCGCCGCCAGTAGCGCCTGGGACGGCACCCTTGATCAGCAGCAGGTTGCGTTCAGCGTCTACGCGTACTACTTCCAGGGACTGAACAGTCACGCGCTCGGCGCCCATGTGACCGGACATTTTCTTGCCCTTGAATACACGACCAGGAGTCTGGCACTGGCCGATGGAGCCAGGGACACGGTGCGATACGGAGTTACCGTGGGTGTTGTCCTGACCACGGAAGTTCCAGCGCTTGATGGTACCGGCGAAGCCTTTACCTTTGGACTGACCGGTTACGTCTACCAGCTGGCCTGCAGTGAAGAGTTCAGCTTTGATCAGATCGCCAGCCTGGAAATCGCCTTCTTCAAGACGGAACTCCCAGACACCGCGACCAGCGGCAACGTTGGCCTTGGCAAAGTGGCCAGCCTGAGCGGCGGTCACACGCGAAGCACGACGCTCGCCGACAGTGACCTGCACTGCACGGTAGCCATCAGTTTCTTCGGTTTTGAACTGGGTGACGCGATTCGGCTCGATCTCAATGACCGTGACCGGAATGGAGACACCTTCTTCGGTGAAAATACGGGTCATACCCGCTTTTCGACCGACTACACCAATAGTCATGTTGTAAACCTCATGAGTGTACGGGGCTTTCACCCGCTATGGCCGCCCATTTCAGAGCGTTACACGACCAGACCGAAGTCTTAGCCGAGGCTGATCTGTACTTCCACGCCGGCCGCCAGATCAAGCTTCATCAGCGCGTCAACGGTTTTATCCGTTGGCTGGACGATGTCCAGAACACGCTTATGAGTGCGAATCTCGTACTGATCACGCGCGTCTTTGTTGACGTGCGGGGAGACCAGAACGGTGAAACGCTCTTTGCGGGTAGGCAGTGGAATTGGACCACGCACTTGTGCACCAGTACGTTTCGCGGTTTCCACGATTTCCTGGGTGGATTGGTCGATCAGGCGATGGTCGAAAGCCTTCAACCTGATACGGATTTGCTGATTTTGCATTGGATTTCAGACTCCAGGCTGTTCCCAACGGACGCACTACGCCCGCTAAAAGGAGGCGTGATTCTATAGACGCCCCAATTTAGTGTCAACCCAATAAAAAAAACCCCCGCTGAGCGGGGGTTTTTTCAATCGGTCGAGTGATTACTCGATGATTTTGGCCACGACGCCGGCGCCGACGGTACGACCGCCTTCACGGATGGCGAAGCGCAGACCGTCTTCCATTGCGATGGTCTTGATCAGGGTGACAGTCATCTGAATGTTGTCACCTGGCATTACCATCTCAACGCCTTCCGGCAGTTCGCAGTTACCGGTCACGTCAGTGGTACGGAAGTAGAACTGAGGACGGTAGCCTTTGAAGAACGGAGTGTGACGGCCGCCTTCTTCCTTCGATAGGACGTAGACTTCTGCGGTGAACTTGGTGTGCGGCTTGACCGAACCTGGCTTGACCAGAACCTGGCCACGCTCAACGTCGTCACGCTTGGTACCACGCAGCAGAACGCCGCAGTTCTCGCCAGCACGACCTTCGTCCAGCAGCTTGCGGAACATCTCAACACCGGTGCAGGTGGTGGTGGTGGTGTCACGCAGACCAACGATTTCCAGCGGATCCTGAACACGGACGATACCACGCTCGATACGACCGGTAACAACGGTACCACGACCCGAGATCGAGAATACGTCTTCGATCGGCATCAGGAACGGCTGGTCGATGGCACGAACTGGCTCAGGAATGTAGCTGTCCAGAGTCTCTACCAGCTTCTTGACAGCGGTAGTGCCCATTTCGTTGTCGTCTTTGCCTTCCAGGGCCATACGAGCGGAACCGATGATGATCGGAGTGTCGTCGCCTGGGAAGTCGTAGGTGGACAGCAGGTCGCGAACTTCCATCTCGACCAGTTCCAGCAGCTCGGCGTCGTCTACCAGGTCAGCCTTGTTCAGGAAGACCACGATGTACGGAACGCCAACCTGACGGGACAGCAGGATGTGCTCACGGGTTTGTGGCATCGGACCATCGGCGGCCGAGCAAACCAGGATCGCGCCGTCCATCTGGGCAGCACCGGTGATCATGTTCTTCACGTAGTCAGCGTGACCTGGGCAGTCAACGTGAGCGTAGTGACGAATGGTCGAGTTGTACTCAACGTGAGCGGTGTTGATGGTGATACCGCGCGCTTTTTCTTCCGGAGCCGAGTCGATCTTGTCGAACTCAACGATTGCCGAGCCGAAAACTTCGGAGCAAACGCGAGTCAGAGCTGCGGTCAGAGTGGTCTTACCGTGGTCAACGTGGCCGATGGTGCCGACGTTAACGTGGGGAAGGGAACGATCAAATTTTTCTTTAGCCACGACAGTGAACCTCTTGCCTAAAGGGGATTAGCCTTGTTTTTTAACGAGTGCTTCGACGATGTTCGACGGAGCTTCGGCGTATTTGGAGAATTCCATGGAGTAGCTTGCGCGACCCTGAGACATGGAACGAACGTCGGTTGCGTAACCGAACATCTCTCCGAGCGGTACCTCAGCAGTGATTACCTTGCCGGACACCGAGTCTTCATTACCCTGGATCATCCCGCGACGACGGCTCAGGTCACCCATCACGTCACCCAGGTAGTCTTCCGGGGTTACAACTTCGACCTTCATGATCGGCTCAAGCACCACGCCACCGCCCTTCTGGGCCAGTTGCTTGGTCGCCATCGAAGCGGCGATCTTGAACGCCATTTCGTTGGAGTCGACGTCGTGGTACGAACCATCGAATACCGTAGCCTTCAGGCCGAGCAGCGGATAGCCGGCAACAACGCCGTTTTTCATCTGCTCTTCGATACCCTTCTGGATCGGGGCGATGAATTCCTTAGGAATCACACCACCAACGACCTCGTTGGTGAACACCAGACCTTCGGTGATGTTGCCCTTCTCGTCAACGTCCGGCTCCGAGAAACGGATCCAGCAGTGACCGAACTGACCACGACCACCCGACTGACGAACGAACTTGCCTTCGATCTCGACGTTGGACTTGGTGATCTTCTCGCGGTACGAAACCTGCGGCTTGCCGACGTTGCACTCGACGTTGAATTCGCGCTTCATGCGGTCAACGAGAATGTCCAGGTGCAGCTCACCCATACCGGAGATGATGGTCTGACCGGTTTCTTCATCGGTCTTGACGCGGAACGACGGGTCTTCCTGGGCCAGCTTGCCCAGTGCGATACCCATCTTCTCCTGGTCAGCCTTGGTTTTCGGCTCTACGGAGAGCGAAATTACCGGCTCAGGGAAGTCCATACGCTCGAGGATGATCGGCTTGTCGGCGTTGCACAGGGTGTCACCGGTGGTGACGTCCTTCATGCCGATCAGAGCAGCGATGTCGCCAGCGCGTACTTCTTTGATCTCTTCACGCTGGTTGGCGTGCATCTGCACCATACGACCAACGCGCTCTTTCTTGCCCTTGACCGAGTTGATGACGGAGTCACCGGAGGTCAGGAAGCCCGAGTAGACGCGAACGAAGGTCAGAGTACCCACGAACGGGTCAGTGGCAATCTTGAACGCCAGGGCCGAGAACGGCTCGTTGTCGTCAGCAGGACGCTCATCGTACTGCTCTGGAGTGACTTCATCCTTCGGCACGTCGATCAGGTCAGGGTGGATACCCTTGATCGCCGGGATTTCGGTCGGAGCAGGCAGGAAGTCGATGACAGCGTCGAGAACCAGGGGAACGCCCTTGTTCTTGAACGAGGAACCGCAGACAGCAGGAACGATCTCGCTCGCCAGGGTACGGGCGCGCAGACCAGCCTTGATGTCTTCGACGGACAGGTCACCTTCTTCAAGGTACTTGTTCATCAGCTCTTCGTTGGCCTCGGCAGCAGCCTCGACCATGTTGCTGCGCCATTCGTTGGCCAGGTCCACCAGCTCGGCAGGAATCTCTTCCTCACGATAGGTAGTACCTTTGTCGTCGTCGTTCCAGTAGATGGCTTTCATCTTGATCAGGTCAACCTGACCCTGGAAGTCGTCTTCTGCACCGATAGCCAGCTGAACCGGGACCGGGGTGTGACCCAGGCGGTTCTTGATCTGGCCGACAACGCGCAAGAAGTTGGCACCAGCACGGTCCATCTTGTTCACGTAGACAACACGTGGAACGCCGTACTTGTTGGCTTGACGCCATACGGTTTCGGACTGCGGCTCAACGCCGGAGGTACCGCAGAACACAACGACCGCGCCGTCGAGTACACGCAGCGAACGCTCTACTTCAATGGTGAAGTCAACGTGGCCGGGGGTATCGATGACGTTTACGCGATAGTTGTCGTACTGACCACGGGAACCTTTCCAGAAGGTGGTAACGGCAGCGGAGGTAATGGTGATACCGCGCTCCTGCTCCTGCACCATCCAGTCGGTGGTCGCGGCGCCGTCATGCACCTCGCCCATCTTGTGGCTCAGACCTGTGTAGAACAGGATCCGCTCGGTAGTGGTGGTCTTGCCCGCGTCAACGTGCGCGCAAATACCAATGTTACGGTAGCGGTTAATTGCTGTAGTACGAGCCATAAAGCCCTCGCAAAATGATTGATGCTTGAATTAGAAGCGGTAGTGCGAGAACGCTTTGTTGGCTTCAGCCATACGGTGAACGTCTTCACGCTTCTTGACTGCAGCACCTTTGCCTTCAGCAGCATCCAGCAGCTCGCCAGCCAGACGCAGAGCCATCGACTTCTCGCCGCGCTTGCGGGCGTAGTCTACGAGCCAGCGCATTGCCAGAGCGTTACGACGGGATGGACGAACTTCAACCGGGACCTGGTAAGTGGCACCGCCGACACGGCGGGACTTTACTTCGACCAGCGGAGCGATGGCGTCGAGAGCTTTCTCGAAGATTTCCAGGGGGTCGCTGTTCTTGCGTGCTTTGACGGTATCCAGGGCACCGTAAACGATGCGCTCGGCTACGGCCTTCTTGCCGCTTTCCATCACGTGGTTCATGAACTTGGCGAGGATCTGGGATCCGTACTTCGGATCGTCAAGGATCTCACGTTTTGCTGCTACACGACGTCTTGGCATGATAAGCCCTCAAACGGTCTTCAGGTTAGCCCGGGACGTGGGTCTTCGACCCCTGCCCGACCTTACTCTTATCGACTCAAAAAAATGGATGTCTGCAAACGGCCGATTACTTCGGACGCTTGGTACCGTACTTCGAACGACCCTGGTTACGGCCTTTGACGCCCGAAGTATCCAGAGAGCCGCGAACGGTGTGGTAACGAACACCTGGCAAGTCTTTTACACGGCCGCCACGGATCAGGACGACGCTGTGCTCTTGCAGGTTGTGGCCTTCACCGCCGATGTACGAGGAAACCTCGAAACCGTTGGTCAGACGCACACGGCATACTTTACGCAGTGCCGAGTTAGGTTTTTTCGGCGTGGTGGTGTACACACGGGTGCACACGCCACGACGCTGCGGGCAGTTCTGCAGCGCAGGAACGTCGGACTTCTCGACCGAACGCTTACGCGGCTGACGTACCAGCTGGTTGATAGTTGCCATCTACTAGCTCCACTGATTGTCTTGCGACTCTATTGTCTTGCAAGAAAGCCAAAAATTGGCGAGACGGAGCCTCACCAAATTTAAGGGTACAAAAGTCTAAAGAGGATCTTGCACCCAGTCAAGACGAGGCCCCGGCCCTCCTCGTCCGATCATCGGCAACAATTCATGTCACCGATGATCGCTCGAGGCCAGCCGGGGCCCTGCCCTGTACTTAGTTACCGCTGGAATTCAGCGCTTCGGTCAGTGCGGCTTCCACCTCACTGGCACTTACGCGCAGCGGTTTGTCGGCATCACGGCGACGCTTGCGCTCGCTGTGGTAGGCCAGACCAGTACCGGCCGGGATCAGACGACCCACGACCACGTTCTCTTTCAGGCCGCGCAGGTAATCGCGCTTGCCGGTTACCGCCGCTTCGGTCAGTACGCGAGTGGTTTCCTGGAAGGAAGCCGCCGAGATGAACGATTCGGTGGACAGCGAGGCCTTGGTGATACCCAGCAGTACGCGGGTGAACTTGGAGATGAACTTGTCCTCGCCGGCGAGACGCTCGTTCTCTACCAGTACCTGGGTCAGTTCCATCTGGTCGCCCTTGATGAAGCTGGAATCGCCCGACTCGGAGATCTCGACCTTGCGCAGCATCTGACGCAGGATGGTCTCGATGTGCTTGTCGTTGATCTTAACGCCTTGCAGACGGTAAACGTCCTGGATCTCGTTGACGATGTACTTCGCCAGCGCGCTCACACCCAGCAGACGCAGGATGTCGTGCGGATCGCTCGGGCCGTCGGAGATAACTTCGCCGCGGTTTACCTGTTCGCCTTCGAAGACGTTCAGATGGCGCCACTTCGGAATCAGCTCTTCGTACGGATCGCTACCGTCGGTCGGAGTGATGACCAGACGACGCTTGCCCTTGGTCTCTTTACCGAACGCGATGGTGCCGCTGACTTCAGCCAGGATCGAGGCTTCTTTCGGACGACGCGCTTCGAACAGGTCGGCAACGCGTGGCAGACCACCGGTGATGTCACGGGTCTTCGACGTTTCTTGCGGGATACGCGCGATAACGTCACCGACGCCGATCTGGGCACCGTCAGCCACACCGACGAGGGCGTTGGCCGGCAGGAAGTACTGGGCAGGCACGTCGGTGCCTGGCAGGTACAGGTCCTTGCCGTTGGCGTCGACCATCTTGATCGCCGGACGGATTTCCTTGCCAGCGGCAGGGCGATCCTTGACGTCCATCACTTCAATGTTGGTCAGGCCGGTCAGTTCGTCGGTCTGGCGCTTGATGGTGATGTTTTCTTCCATGCCCACGAAGGTCACGGTACCTTTCAGTTCGGTAACGATCGGGTGGGTGTGCGGGTCCCACTTGGCGACAATGGCGCCAGCTTCGACCTTCTCACCTTCCTTGACCGAAATCACCGCACCGTACGGCAGCTTGTAACGCTCGCGCTCACGGCCGAATTCGTCGGCAATGGCCAGCTCACCCGAACGGGAAACTGCAACCAGGTTGCCGTCGGCACGCTCGACCTGCTTCAGGTTGTGCAGACGCACCATACCGCCGTTCTTCACCTGGACGCTGTCGGCAGCCGAGGTACGGCTTGCAGCACCACCGATGTGGAACGTACGCATGGTCAGCTGGGTACCCGGCTCACCGATCGACTGTGCAGCGATAACGCCGACAGCTTCACCGATGTTCACCTGGTGACCGCGAGCCAGGTCGCGACCGTAGCACTTGGCGCAGATGCCGTAGCGGGTTTCGCAGTTGATCGGCGAACGCACGATCACTTCGTCGATGCTGTTCAGCTCGATGAACTCGACCCACTGCTCGTCCACCAGGGTACCGGCCGGAACGATGACGTCCTCGGTGCCTGGCTTGAACACGTCACGGGCGATGACACGACCCAGTACACGCTCACCCAGCGGCTCTACAACGTCGCCGCCTTCGATGTGCGGGGTCATCAGCAGGCCCTGGTCGGTGCCGCAGTCGATCTCGGTAACCACCAGATCCTGCGCCACGTCTACCAGACGACGAGTCAGGTAACCGGAGTTCGCGGTCTTCAGTGCGGTATCCGCCAGACCCTTACGAGCACCGTGAGTCGAGATGAAGTACTGCAGTACGCTCAGACCTTCACGGAAGTTCGCGGTGATCGGCGTCTCGATGATCGAGCCGTCCGGCTTGGCCATCAGACCACGCATACCGGCCAGCTGACGGATCTGCGCAGCAGAACCCCGCGCACCCGAGTCAGCCATCATGTACATCGAGTTGAAGGACTCTTGCTCGACTTCCTTGCCCTCGCGGTCGACGACCTTCTCTTTCGAGAGGTTGGCCATCATCGCCTTGGACACTTCGTCGTTCGCCTTGGACCACAAGTCGATGACCTTGTTGTACTTCTCGCCCTGGGTAACCAGACCGGAGGCGTACTGGCTCTCGATTTCCTTCACTTCGTCGGTAGCGGTACCGATGATGCGGGCTTTCTCGTCCGGGATCACGAAGTCGTTGACGCCGATCGAGACGCCGGAGATGGTCGAGTAGGCAAAACCGGTGTACATCAGCTGGTCGGCGAAGATCACGGTCTCTTTCAGACCAACCACGCGATAGCACTGGTTGATCAGCTTGGAGATCGCCTTCTTCTTCATCGACTGGTTGACCACGTCGAACGGCAGGCCGGCAGGCACAACCTGGAACAGCAGCGCACGGCCGACGGTGGTGTCGACGATACGGGTGTTCTTGGTGATGCTGCCATCACGATCTTTCACGGTCTCGTTGATACGGACCTTGATTTTCGCGTGCAGGGCGGCTTCGCCGGCGCGGAATACGCGGTCGACTTCCTGCAGGTCGGCGAACACGCGACCTTCGCCCTTGGCGTTGATGGCCTCACGGGTCATGTAGTACAGACCCAGTACAACGTCCTGCGACGGAACGATGATTGGCTCACCGTTGGCTGGCGACAGGATGTTGTTGGTCGACATCATCAGCGCGCGCGCTTCGAGCTGGGCTTCCAGGGTCAGCGGCACGTGAACGGCCATCTGGTCACCGTCGAAGTCGGCGTTGTACGCGGCGCAGACCAGCGGGTGCAGCTGAATAGCCTTACCTTCGATCAGAACCGGCTCAAAGGCCTGGATACCCAGACGGTGCAGGGTCGGTGCACGGTTGAGCAGTACGGGGTGTTCGCGAATCACTTCGGCGAGAACGTCCCACACCTCTGGCAGCTCGCGCTCGACCATTTTCTTGGCGGCCTTGATGGTGGTCGCCAGACCACGCATTTCCAGCTTGCCGAAAATGAACGGTTTGAACAGCTCGAGGGCCATTTTCTTAGGCAGACCGCACTGGTGCAGACGCAGGGTCGGGCCTACGGTAATTACCGAACGACCGGAGTAGTCCACGCGCTTACCGAGCAGGTTCTGACGGAAGCGACCTTGCTTACCTTTGATCATGTCGGCCAGGGACTTCAGCGGACGCTTGTTCGAGCCGGTGATGGCGCGACCGCGACGGCCGTTGTCCAGCAGGGCGTCGACCGCTTCCTGCAGCATGCGCTTTTCGTTACGCACGATGATGTCCGGCGCCGACAGATCGAGCAGGCGCTTCAGACGGTTGTTACGGTTGATCACCCGACGATACAGGTCGTTCAGGTCGGAGGTCGCGAAGCGGCCGCCATCCAGCGGTACCAGTGGACGCAGGTCCGGCGGCAGTACTGGCAGGACGGTCAGGACCATCCACTCAGGCAGGTTGCCCGAGCCCTGGAAAGCTTCCATCAGCTTCAGGCGCTTGGACAGCTTCTTGATCTTGGTTTCCGAGTTGGTCTGCGGAATCTCTTCACGCAGGCGGCCGATCTCGTGCTCCAGGTCGATAGCGTGCAGCAGCTCGCGGACAGCCTCGGCCCCCATGCGGGCGTCGAAGTCGTCACCGAACTCTTCCAGCGCTTCGAAGTACTGCTCGTCGTTGAGCAGCTGGCCCTTCTCGAGGGTGGTCATGCCCGGGTCGATAACGACATAGCTCTCGAAGTAGAGCACGCGCTCGATATCACGCAGGGTCATGTCCATCAGCAGGCCGATACGGGACGGCAGCGACTTCAGGAACCAGATGTGGGCAACCGGCGAAGCCAGTTCGATGTGCGCCATGCGCTCACGACGAACCTTGGCCAGGGCGACTTCAACGCCGCACTTCTCGCAGATCACGCCACGGTGCTTCAGGCGCTTGTACTTACCGCACAGGCACTCGTAGTCCTTGACTGGGCCAAAAATCTTGGCGCAGAACAGGCCGTCACGCTCAGGCTTGAACGTACGGTAGTTGATGGTTTCCGGCTTCTTAACTTCACCGAACGACCACGAACGGATCATTTCAGGCGACGCCAGACCGATGCGGATGGCGTCGAACTCTTCGACTTGACCCTGGTTTTTCAGCAAATTCAGTAGGTCTTTCAAGGCCTTTCCTCCTGGCGGAGCAGGGAGCGGGCATTACCTGCCACACTCCCCTTCGCGTCACGTGTTATTCGGTTTCCAGATCGATATCGATACCGAGCGAACGGATCTCTTTGATCAACACGTTGAAGGACTCGGGCATGCCCGGCTCCATACGGTGATCGCCATCCACGATGTTCTTGTACATCTTGGTACGGCCGTTCACGTCGTCCGACTTCACTGTGAGCATTTCTTGCAGGGTGTATGCCGCGCCGTATGCCTCCAGCGCCCACACTTCCATCTCCCCGAAACGCTGACCACCGAACTGCGCCTTACCACCCAGCGGCTGCTGGGTAACCAGGCTGTAGGAACCAGTGGAACGCGCGTGCATCTTGTCGTCCACCAAGTGGTTCAGCTTGAGCATGTACATGTAACCTACGGTCACAGGACGCTCGAACTTGTTGCCGGTACGGCCATCGAACAGCACCATCTGGCCGCTTTCCGGCAGGTCTGCCAGTTTCAGCATGGCCTTGATCTCACGCTCCTTGGCACCGTCGAAGACCGGAGTTGCCATCGGCACGCCTTTCTTCAGGTTGTTCGCCAGGGCGAGGATCTCTTCGTCGGTGAACTCTTCCAGGTTCTCCTGACGACCACCGATCTCGTTGTAGATCTCGGTGAGGAAGGTGCGCAGTTCAGCGGCCTTACGCTGCTCTTCGATCATGCGGTCGATCTTCTCGCCCAGGCCCTTGGCCGCGAGGCCCAGGTGGGTTTCGAGGATCTGGCCGACGTTCATACGCGAAGGTACGCCCAACGGGTTCAGAACGACGTCGACCGGAGTACCGTTGGCATCATGCGGCATGTCTTCGACCGGCATGATCACCGAGACCACACCTTTGTTACCGTGACGGCCGGCCATCTTGTCGCCCGGCTGGATGCGACGACGGATTGCCAGGTAGACCTTGACGATCTTCAGTACGCCCGGAGCCAGGTCATCGCCTTGCTGCAGCTTGCGCTTCTTGTCTTCGAACTTGTCGTCCAGCAGGCGACGGCGATCGACGATGTACTGCTGAGCCTTTTCCAGCTGCTCGTTCAGTGCATCTTCGGCCATGCGCAGTTTGAACCACTGGCCGTGCTCCAGACCGTTCAGCACGTCATCGGTGATCACGGTGCCTTTCTTCAGGCCCGCGCCACCGTCGACCACCTGGCCGTTCAGGGCGGAACGCAGACGCTCGAAGGTCGCGCCTTCGACGATGCGGAACTCTTCGTTGAGGTCCTTGCGGATCTCGTCCAGCTGCATCTTCTCGATGGCCAGGGCGCGGCTGTCGCGCTCGACACCGTCTCGGGTGAAGACCTGGACATCGATGACGGTACCCTTGGTGCCGGTCGGCACGCGCAGGGAGGTGTCTTTGACGTCGCTGGCCTTCTCGCCGAAGATCGCACGGAGCAGTTTTTCTTCCGGCGTCAGCTGGGTCTCGCCTTTCGGAGTGACCTTGCCGACCAGGATGTCGCCAGCGCCGACTTCGGCACCCACGTAGACGATACCGGCTTCGTCCAGCTTGTTCAGCGCGGCCTCACCCACGTTCGGGATGTCCGCGGTGATTTCCTCTGGGCCAAGCTTGGTGTCACGAGCCACACAGGTCAGTTCCTGGATGTGGATCGTGGTGAAGCGGTCTTCCTGGACCACGCGCTCGGACAGGCAGATGGAGTCTTCGAAGTTGAAGCCGTTCCACGCCATGAACGCGATGCGCATGTTCTGACCCAGTGCCAGCTCACCCATGTCGGTGGACGGACCATCGGCCATGATGTCGCTACGCTGAACCTTGTCACCCTTGCTGACCAGCGGACGCTGGTTGATGCAGGTGTTCTGGTTGGAGCGGGTGTACTTGGTCAGGTTGTAGATATCCACACCTGCTTCACCGGTCTCGACCTCATCATCGTTCACGCGAACAACGATACGGCTGGCGTCGACCGAGTCGATCACACCACCGCGGCGAGCAACCACGCAGACACCGGAGTCACGGGCGACGTTGCGCTCCATGCCGGTACCTACCAGCGGCTTGTCGGCACGCAGGGTCGGCACAGCCTGACGCTGCATGTTCGAACCCATCAACGCACGGTTGGCGTCGTCGTGCTCGAGGAACGGAATCAGCGACGCTGCGACCGATACTACCTGCTTCGGCGAAACGTCCATCAGGGTGACGTCTTCCGGCGCCTTGACGGTGAATTCGTTCAGGTGACGAACGGCTACCAGCTCATCGATCAGCTGCTTCTTCTCGTTCATCGCGGCCGAAGCCTGGGCGATGACGTGATCGGCTTCTTCGATCGCCGACAGGAACACGATGTCGTCGCTGACAACGCCTTCCTTCACCACGCGGTACGGGCTTTCCAGGAAGCCGTACTGGTTGGTGCGGGCATAGGCCGCCAGGGAGTTGATCAGACCGATGTTCGGACCTTCAGGGGTCTCGATCGGGCACACGCGGCCGTAGTGGGTCGGGTGTACGTCACGGACTTCGAAGCCAGCACGCTCACGAGTCAGACCACCAGGGCCGAGTGCGGAGACGCGGCGCTTGTGGGTGATCTCGGAGAGCGGGTTGTTCTGGTCCATGAACTGCGAGAGCTGGCTCGAACCGAAGAACTCCTTCACCGCCGCCGCTACCGGCTTGGCGTTGATCAGGTCCTGCGGCATCAGGCCTTCGCTTTCGGCCATCGACAGGCGCTCTTTGACCGCGCGCTCTACGCGCACCAGGCCAACGCGGAACTGGTTCTCGGCCATCTCGCCGACGCAACGGACGCGACGGTTACCGAGGTGGTCGATGTCGTCGACGATGCCCTTGCCGTTACGGATATCGACCAGGGTCTTGAGGACCTCGACGATGTCTTCCTTGCTCAGCACGCCCGAACCTTCGATCTCGGTGCGACCGATACGACGGTTGAACTTCATGCGACCGACGGCCGACAGGTCGTAACGCTCGGCGCTGAAGAACAGGTTGTTGAACAGGGTCTCGGCGGCATCCTTGGTTGGCGGCTCGCCTGGACGCATCATGCGGTAGATCTCGACCAGCGCTTCCAGTTGGTTGCTGGTGGTGTCGATCTTCAGGGTATCCGAGATGAACGGACCGCAGTCGATGTCGTTGGTGTAAAGGGTCTCGACGCGGACAACCTGGGCCTTGGCGATCTTCACCAACAGGTCGGTGGTCAGCTCGGTGTTGCACTCGGCGATGATCTCGCCGGTGGCAGGGTGCACGATCGCCTTGGCGGTGGTGCGACCCAGCACGTATTCCAGCGGTACGTCCAGCTCTTTCACGCCAGCCTTTTCCAGCTGGTTGATGTGGCGCGCGGTGATACGGCGGCCTTGCTCGACGATGACCTTGCCGCTGCCGTCATGGATGTCCATGACCGCAACTTCACCACGCAGACGCTGAGGCACCAGTTCCAGGCTCAGTTTTTCGCCGGACAGGTGGAACACGTTGGTGGTGTAGAAGGTGTTGAGTACTTCTTCGGTGCTGTAGCCCAGCGCGCGCAACAGTACCGAGGCCGGCAGTTTGCGGCGACGGTCGATACGCACGAACACGCAGTCCTTCGGGTCGAACTCGAAGTCCAGCCAGGAACCGCGGTAAGGGATGATGCGCGCGGAGTACAGCAGCTTGCCCGAGCTGTGGGTCTTGCCACGGTCGTGGTCGAAGAACACACCCGGCGAGCGGTGCAGCTGAGATACGATCACACGCTCGGTACCGTTGATTACGAAGGTACCGTTCTCAGTCATCAGGGGGATTTCACCCATGTAGACTTCTTGCTCTTTGATGTCCTTGATCGCTTTGTTCGACGATTCCTTGTCGAAGATGATCAGGCGCACCTTCACCCGCAGCGGGACCGCGAAGGTCACACCGCGCAGGACACATTCCTTCACATCGAACGCCGGCTCGCCCAGGCGATAGCCGACGTACTCCAGGGCAGCATTGCCGGAGTAGCTGATGATCGGGAATACCGATTTGAAGGCCGCATGCAGGCCGACGTCGCGGAACTGATCCTTGGATGCTCCCGCCTGCAGGAATTCGCGATACGAATCCAGCTGGATGGCCAGGAGGTAAGGCACATCCATGACGTCCGGCAACTTGCTAAAGTCCTTGCGGATACGTTTTTTCTCAGTGTATGAGTAAGCCATCAGCATTCCCCAGCTTGGTCACCTGCTTGTTTGGCATCTCCCGGCGGGAGCAGCCGAAAATCGTGCAAACCTCTTGGTTTGCGCCACCCTCTTGGGTGTCTTGCAGCTCGTTATCGGGGCCGACCTGATCGGCCACCAATAACGGAAAAAGGCCGGTGGCATAAGCCACCAGCCATCAGCCCTTCGCTTAACGCTCGGACTGGAGTCGCAAAGTCGAAATTACTTCAGCTCGACTTTGGCGCCTGCTTCTTCCAGCTTCTTCTTAGCGTCTTCAGCGGCTTCTTTCGAAACGCCTTCAGCTACAACCTGAGGAGCGCCATCGACTTTCTCTTTGGCTTCTTTCAGGCCCAGACCGGTCAGCTCGCGAACGGCTTTGATCACGTTCACTTTCTTGTCGCCGGCTTCAACCAGAACAACGTTGAACTCGGTCTGCTCTTCAACAACGGCAGCAGCAGCAGCTGGGCCAGCAGCGGCAACAGCAGCGGTAACGCCGAAGGTTTCTTCCATGGCTTTGATCAGCTCAACAACTTCCAGAACGGTTTTCTGGCCGATTGCTTCGATGATTTGCTCGTTAGTCAGGGACATGACTTAAATCCTGTATTGGGGTGACAGCTTACGCAGCCATCAAATTAAACGAATGATTTTGAAAGAGTTTCGCGCGCCTTAGGCAGCGGTAGCTTCTTTCTGGTCGCGAATGGCTGCCAGAGTACGAGCCAGCTTGCTGGTAGCGCCTTGGATCACGCTCATCAGTTTCGCAATAGCTTCGTCGCGGGTCGGCAGGGTAGCCAACACGTCGATCTGGTTCGCTGCAATGAAATTGCCGTCAAACGCAGCTGCCTTGATCTCGAACTTGTCCTGACCCTTGGCGAACTCTTTGAACAGACGAGCAGCAGCGCCCGGGTGTTCGTTGGAGAAAGCAATCAGGGTCGGGCCTTTGAACGCGTCGTTGAGGATCGAGAATTCGGTGCCTTCAACAGCGCGCTTGAGCAGGGTGTTACGTACGACACGCACGTAAACGCCAGCCTCGCGGGCCTCTTTACGGAGTCCGGTCATTGCGCTTACAGTCACACCACGGGCATCAGCCACGACAGCGGACAGAGCGACTTTGGCAGCCTCGTTGACTTCAGCGACGATGGCCTTCTTGTCTTCGAGTTTAATTGCCACGGGTTTACTCCTGGTTTCTACCGTTTCATCTGGCCGGAGCCGGATGTCGTTTTGGTGTCTGATTCGCGAGCGAATCGGGAGCACCATCTGCGTAGGCTTGAGGTTTAAGGCTTGCGCCGCCTACGGTCTTGGATAGCCCCCGCCAGGCAGGGACCCCAATTTAATAGTCGGTGCGACCAGGTCGCACCGACCGAGCATTACACGTTCAGCGAGCTCTGATCGATGATCAGACCTGGGCCCATGGTGGTGCTCAGGGTAACGCGCTTGACGTAGATACCTTTCGAGGAAGCCGGCTTGATACGCTTCAGATCAGCGATCAGGGCTTCAACGTTTTCCTTCAGCTTGCCGGCTTCGAAGCCGATCTTGCCAACGGAGGTATGGATGATACCGTTCTTGTCGGTACGGTAGCGAACCTGACCAGCCTTGGCGTTTTTCACGGCAGTGGCTACGTCTGGGGTCACGGTACCGACTTTCGGGTTAGGCATCAGGCCGCGAGGACCCAGAACCTGACCCAGCTGACCTACAACGCGCATGGCATCAGGCGATGCGATGACGACGTCATAGTTCAGGTCGCCGCCTTTCATTTCGGCAGCCAGGTCGTCCATACCTACGCGGTCAGCGCCGGCAGCCAGAGCGGCTTCAGCAGCTGGACCCTGGGTGAAGACGGCAACACGTACGGTCTTGCCAGTGCCGTGTGGCAGCACGGTAGCGCTACGAACGACCTGGTCGGATTTACGTGGGTCTACACCGAGGTTGACGGCGATGTCGTACGACTCGACGAACTTGGCGGCCGGCAGCGAAGCCAGCAGGGTTGCGGCTTCTTCGAAGTTGTAGGCCTTGCCTGCTTCGATTTTCTCGGCGATAGCCTTTTGGCGCTTGGTCAGCTTAGCCATTACACACCCTCCACGTTCAGGCCCATGCTGCGGGCGGAGCCGGCGATGGTGCGTACAGCAGCGTCCATGTCAGCGGCGGTCAGATCGGCCTGCTTGGCCTTGGCGATCTCTTCCAGCTGAGCACGGGTAACGGTACCGACCTTGACGGTGTTCGGACGAGCCGAACCGCTGGTCAGGCCAGCAGCTTTCTTCAGCAGAACCGAGGCAGGGGTGCTCTTGGTCTCGAAGGTGAAGCTACGGTCACTGTAGACAGTGATGATCACTGGAGTCGGCAGACCTGGCTCTTGACCCTGGGTACGGGCGTTGAAGGCCTTGCAGAATTCCATGATGTTCACACCGTGTTGACCCAGTGCTGGACCAACGGGCGGGCTTGGGTTGGCCTGGCCGGCCTTTACTTGCAGCTTGATGTAAGCCTGAATCTTCTTAGCCATGAGCTACTCCAAATTCGGGTACGAACGCCTGATGGCTCCCCGTATGACTTGCGTTTTATCCCAGTGACGACAAAACCCCGCAGCACATAGGGCTGCGGGGTATGGGATGCTGCGTTCCGCTAGACCTTTTCGACCTGGCTGAACTCGAGCTCCACCGGGGTGGAGCGACCGAAAATGAGCACTGCAACCTGCAGGCGGCTCTTTTCGTAGTTAACTTCTTCGACACTGCCATTGAAGTCGGCGAACGGACCGTCAATGACGCGAACCACTTCACCCGGCTCGAACAGCGTCTTCGGCTTCGGCTTGTCACTGCCGTCGGCAACGCGACGCAGGATAGCCTCAGCTTCTTTATCGGTGATCGGCGCAGGCTTGTCTGCGGTACCACCAATGAAACCCATGACCCGAGGGGTATCCTTGACAAGGTGCCAAGTCCCTTCGTTCATTTCCATCTGGACCAGTACATAGCCAGGGAAGAACTTACGCTCGCTCTTGCGCTTCTGGCCGTTGCGCATTTCGACGACTTCTTCGGTCGGGACCAGGATCTCGCCGAATTCGTCTTCCATGCCAGCCAGCTTGACGCGCTCGATCAGGGAGCGCATTACATGCTTCTCGTAACCCGAGTAAGCATGCACAACATACCAACGCTTAGCCACGAGACACCCTTAGCCAACGATCAAGGAGACCAACCAGCCGAGCAGGGAATCAAGACCCCACAGCAGCAGCGCCATGACCAGAACTACAGCCACGACAATCAGCGTGGTCTGAGTGGTTTCTTGGCGGGTCGGCCACACGACTTTACGGATCTCGGTACGAGCTTCCTTCGCCAGCACAAAGAACGACTTGCCTTTGGCGGTCTGCAGGGCAACGAAGCCAGCGACAGCAGCCAGGGCAAGCAGGACAAGTACGCGATACAGGATCGGAGAAGCGGAGTAATACTGATTACCCACGACACCAACGACTACCAATGCGACAACAGCGAGCCACTTGAACAGATCAAAACGCGATTCTTGGGCTTCAGTTTTGGGAGTCATCGAGGAGGATCCTGTGAGAAGAAAGCCATCACACCGAGGTGAATGGCAGGTCAGGAGGGAATCGAACCCCCAACCTACGGTTTTGGAGACCGTCGCTCTGCCAATTGAGCTACTGACCTATAACGCTATATCAGGCCGGCCATTATACCGGCCTGATCAAGTAAATCAACTACTTATTCAATAATTTTCGCTACGACGCCGGCGCCGACGGTACGACCGCCTTCACGGATGGCGAAGCGCAGACCGTCTTCCATCGCGATGGTCTTGATCAGGGTGACAGTCATCTGGATGTTGTCACCTGGCATTACCATCTCAACGCCTTCCGGCAGTTCGCAGTTACCGGTCACGTCAGTGGTACGGAAGTAGAACTGAGGACGGTAGCCTTTGAAGAACGGAGTGTGACGGCCGCCTTCTTCCTTCGATAGGACGTAGACTTCTGCGGTGAACTTGGTGTGCGGCTTGACCGAACCTGGCTTGACCAGAACCTGGCCACGCTCAACGTCGTCACGCTTGGTACCACGCAGCAGAACGCCGCAGTTCTCGCCAGCACGACCTTCGTCCAGCAGCTTGCGGAACATCTCAACACCGGTGCAGGTGGTGGTGGTGGTGTCACGCAGACCAACGATTTCCAGCGGATCCTGAACACGGACGATACCACGCTCGATACGACCGGTAACAACGGTACCACGACCCGAGATCGAGAATACGTCTTCGATCGGCATCAGGAACGGCTGGTCGATGGCACGAACTGGCTCAGGAATGTAGCTGTCCAGAGTCTCTACCAGCTTCTTGACAGCGGTAGTGCCCATTTCGTTGTCGTCTTTGCCTTCCAGGGCCATACGAGCGGAACCGATGATGATCGGAGTGTCGTCGCCTGGGAAGTCGTAGGTGGACAGCAGGTCGCGAACTTCCATCTCGACCAGTTCCAGCAGCTCGGCGTCGTCTACCAGGTCAGCCTTGTTCAGGAAGACCACGATGTACGGAACGCCAACCTGACGGGACAGCAGGATGTGCTCACGGGTTTGTGGCATCGGACCATCGGCGGCCGAGCAAACCAGGATCGCGCCGTCCATCTGGGCAGCACCGGTGATCATGTTCTTCACGTAGTCAGCGTGACCTGGGCAGTCAACGTGAGCGTAGTGACGAATGGTCGAGTTGTACTCAACGTGAGCGGTGTTGATGGTGATACCGCGCGCTTTTTCTTCCGGAGCCGAGTCGATCTTGTCGAACTCAACGATTGCCGAACCGAAAACCTCGGAGCAAACGCGAGTCAGCGCTGCAGTCAGAGTGGTCTTACCGTGGTCAACGTGGCCGATAGTGCCGACGTTAACGTGAGGTAGCGAACGATCAAACTTTTCCTTAGCCATCGATACAGTCCTCCGCAGAAGAAATAGTCATACAGCCTATAAAACAAAGGCAGATATTTTCATATCTGCCTTGTTTATATGGAGCTCTTGAGCGGATTTGAACCGCTGACCTCACCCTTACCAAGGGTGTGCTCTACCAACTGAGCTACAAGAGCGAAACACTTTGTGCAACAACAGCAAACTTGGAGCGGGTAGCGGGAATCGAACCCGCATCATCAGCTTGGAAGGCTGAGGTTCTACCACTAAACTATACCCGCGGAGCTTGCGGCTCTCGCTAAAACTGGTGGAGGGAGAAGGATTCGAACCTTCGAAGCTCTCGCAACGGATTTACAGTCCGTCCCCTTTGACCGCTCGGGAATCCCTCCAGATGTGGCCGGCATTCTATTTGTCTGCCGTCCTAGTGTCAAGCGTTTTTTCAAATTTTTTCAATCAAATCTGAAACTTAGCTGCTTTGACACCGCCTCCAGCTCTACCACCTCGGTGGTGTTCCCTGTGAAGCGGGCGCCATTCTATCAAGCTATTCAGCAGTTGCAATACCCTCGCACAAAATAATTTTGTGTTTTAAGTCTTTGAAATCCTTGGAAAGAGTCGAGAGCACCGCAGGGTCCAACAAACGCTCGCTTTCAGGGGCTACCTTGAGCCAGAAACCCTCGGCTCCCGGCAGCTGCCCAACCACCGGCAGGGCGGCGATATCCAGGCTGAGCAGGCGCTGACGCAGGGCATCGAGCTGCTCGCGTGCGGCCAGCCCGCCCACCACCAGGCATTCGTCGCGCCGCCTGGCCGGTGCCGCGGCCCCGGTCTCGCGCAGCAGGCGTATTTCCTGCTGGGAACCTTTGTACAACGATAACGGGGCGACTTCCTTGACCTTAAGTGGAGCCTCCTGCTGATGCCATACGTAATAGACGACGTTGAGCACCACCAACAGCAGAAATAACCAGCGCATAGTCACCTCGACTCAATTGGGCAGGCCATGGCCAGGCCGACAAAGACCAGATCCGGCACGATGCGCGCCTGCGGTGCGGCGTCCTGCACCAGCGGCGCATCGCCCCCAGTCAGGAAGACCGTGAAGTCCTCACCCCAAAGCCCCCTGGCCTGCTCGATCTGGGTACGGGCAAACCCCTGGAGCATGAGCACGCAACCACGCTCGACCGCTTCGACCGTGGAGCGCCCCGGTGCCAGGCTGCCCAGGGCACGCTCGGCCGAGGCATCGTCATAGCGGATTCGCCGGGTGTGGGTGCGCAGCTGGCTACGCATCAGCGGCATGCCCGGACAGATATACCCACCGAGGTGCTCACCGTCGGCCGCGACATAGTCGGCCTTGGCCGCAGTACCGAAGTCGATGACCAGGCAGGCGCGACCCGCCAGGTGATAGGCGCCCAGCGCGCCGAGCCAGCGATCCATGCCCAGGCGCTGGTAGTCCTCATAGCCATTGCGAACGCCGGCCATTTCTTTCACCGGCTGGGCCACGCGTACTTCGACCCCGAACGAAGACAGGATCAACGCGCACAGCGCCGAAGTTTCTTCTTCACTGCGCACACTGACCATGCGACAGCCGATCAGGCGCAGGGATGAAAGCGCCGCAACGGCCGCAACCAGCGCCTGGTCGGAGTCGACGATACCGCCACCATTCATGGTGGCGTCGTCCGCATGGATGACGCGCCACTTGATGAAACTGTTTCCGCAATCGAGCTCAAGAATCATCACGCAACCTCAGACTGAGCTCGCCACCGCTGAAGCTCTTTTCCACACCATCCACCTCGAGACGCAAGCCGCCTTGTCCATCCACGCCCAACGCCACCCCATCTACGCGAGTGGTGCCGGCGACCAGCGAGACTCTCCGCCCCTGCCACAGGTGCGCCTGCTCCCATTCTTCCTGGAACGCGGCGAAACCATAGCGGCGATGACGAGCCAGCTCGTGCTGCAACTGCTGGCTGAGCTCCGCCACCAAGCGGTTACGGTCCACCAGCTGTCCGGTCTCGCCGCGCATGGAGGTCCAGGGTTGGTCGATCTGTTCCCCGCCCTGCATGTTCACGTTGATACCGATACCCAGCACCACATGGCAGACATCCGCCGGATCGCCGACCAGTTCCAGGAGGATGCCGGTGATCTTGCGCCCGCTGGCCAGGACATCATTGGGCCATTTCAGCCCGACATCCTTCAGGCCGAACGTCTTCAGCGTGCGCATGACCGCCAGGCCAACCACCAGGCTCAAGCCCTCGAGCTGACGCATGCCACCATCGATGCGCAGTACCAGGCTGTAATAGAGGTTTTCGGCGAATGGACTGACCCATTGTCGACCACGACGTCCGCGCCCGGCGCTCTGGCGCTCGGCCAGCACCAGGAACGGCGCGGCTTGCCCCTGGGCGGCGAGCCTCAGACCCTCGGCATTGGTGGAGTCGATGGTGTCGTGAATGAAGGCCGGCCACGGCTCACCCTCCGAAAACCCGGCTATCGCCTGCGATTCAAGCAGGTTCAGCGGCGCTGCCAGCTGATAGCCACGGCCACGGACCTTGTGAATGGTCAGGTTCAGTTCGCTCTCAAGGTGCTGCAGCTGCTTCCAGACGGCGCTGCGGCTTACCCCGAGGGCGGCCCCCAGGGCTTCACCGGAATGGAACCGGCCATCCTTGAGGAGATTCAACAACTTCAGCATGCCAGTCTCGACTTGGAATAAGGCTGGCATGATAGCCACGCCCCGAGGGCTTGCATAGGAAAAGGGCTACCGCCAGACCCACAGCCGACGCGAACCCTGTAGGAGCGGCCTTGTGTCGCGAAAGGGGCGCGCAGCGGCCCCAGGGTCTTGAGTATGTCTCAGGACTGTCGGGGCTGCTGCGCAGCCCTTTCGCGACGCAAGGCCGCTCCCACAGGGGGAGGTGTGGCGTTGGTTTTGAAACGCGGAAAAGACAAAACCCCTACCTGCTCGCGCAGATAGGGGTTTTGCGAAATGAATCTTGACGATGACCTACTCTCACATGGGGAAACCCCACACTACCATCGGC
>NZ_QJRP01000025.1 GCF_003205295.1 Pseudomonas mosselii | reverse complement strand
GCCAGCAAATACCCCCCCTTGCCATCCGGAACAATAGCCTGAGGCGCCTTCAGATAGCTGAGCACCGTATGCCGAGTACCATCACCATCAATCCGCACCAACCGCGCCCGATGAGTGGAGTCCTCGCTGATCCACAATCCACGCTGATCACAAAGCAGGAAGGTCGGGTTACGCAGCCCCTCGACCACCACCGGATCAGCGCCTTCGGCATTGAACGCACGAATCTTGCCGGTAGCCTTCTCGGTATACAGCAGCCGCCCATCGGTACAACGGGTCAGCCCTTCGGTCTCGGTCAACCCCGCTCGCAACACATCGAGCTCACCACTGCGCCAGTCGTAACGCATCAACCGGCCATCACCCTTGCGGTCCTCGATGGCATAAAGATGCTGGCCATCGTTATACAACCCCTGCACATTGTTGCCCGAGAACAGCTGACTGACCCGCCCATCGCGCGACACGCTGACCGGTGCCCCGCCTACCTCCTGGCTGAACGCCCATCCACCGTCGACAGCAACCATGCCGTCGGGCTTGGACAGGCCATCGAGCACCACCACCCGGTCGCCCTCGGCGGTGATGCGCATGATGCTGCCCTTGCCACCATTGAGCTCGCGACTGACCAGCAAGCTGCCGTCGGCCTGGGGCAGCAGCGACGCGGCCCGGGTCACCGAGTTGTGCAGCACCTGCACGCCCCAGCCCTCGGCGGCCTGCACCGGGTAGAAGGACTGCCAGCCGAAAAAACCCAGGGTGCAGGCCAGAAGCCCCCCGGTACCGGCCAGGGCGAGGCGAACAGCACGTTTGCGCAGGACAGGCATCATCGATTCAGCTCCGTGGAAGTGCTGGCGATGCTAGCAAGGTGATGTGAAAAAAATGTCATGACCATAAACCACGGGAAACTTCCTTCACCAGCGTCATGATAATGCCGCCATGACATTCAGCAACTGGATACCGGGTATTCCAACATTTAATTTGTAGATGACGCCGGCCCGCCCCTATGCTGTCGGTGCATCCCCTGCACGCACCGGCCGGTGTGGTCCAAGGCATGGGGAGAGAACAACAAGTCGAGACCGTTCATGTCGAAACCTTCCTACTTCGCCCCCCACGGTGGGCACCCGGCTCAAACCGAGCTGCTGACTGACCGTGCCATGTTTACCGAAGCCTATGCCGTCATCCCCAAGGGCGTGATGCGTGACATCGTCACCAGCCACCTGCCGTTCTGGGACAAGATGCGCATGTGGGTCATCGCCCGCCCGCTGACCGGTTTCGCCGAAACCTTCTCCCAGTACATCGTCGAAGTCGCCCCAGAAGGCGGCAGCGAGCGTCCTGAGCTGGACCCGAACGCCGAAGCGGTGCTGTTCGTGGTCGAGGGCGAGATCGACATCACCGTCGAAGGCAAGCACCACACCCTGGTGCCGGGCGGCTATGCCTTCCTGGCCCCGGGCGCCGACTGGAGCCTGCGTAACAACAGCAAGGCCAACGTCACCTTCCACTGGCTGCGCAAGCACTACCAGAAGGTCGAAGGCCTGCCGGTTCCCGAGTCGTTCGTCACCCACCGCGACAACGCCACGGTCATCGAGATGCCGGGTACCGAGGGCGCCTGGAAGACCACCCGCTTCGTCGACATGGCCGACATGCGCCACGACATGCACGTGAACATCGTGACTTTCCAGCCGGGCGGCGTGATTCCGTTCGCCGAGACCCATGTCATGGAACACGGCCTGTACGTGCTGGAAGGCAAGGCGGTGTACCGCCTGAACCAGGACTGGGTCGAGGTCGAGGCCGGCGACTTCATGTGGCTGCGCGCCTTCTGCCCGCAGGCCTGCTACTCCGGCGGCCCAGGCCCGTTCAGCTACCTGCTGTACAAGGACGTCAACCGTCACGTGCACCTGACGCTCAATCCGCAGCGTTGATACGATGCAGGAGCGGGCACGCCCGCTCCTGCTGGTCTTGATCCATACTGATCGGACCTTCCCCCTTCGGCGTCCCCGCCATGCCCCACCTGCGCCCTCTGTTTGTCCTGCTGCTCCTGCTGCCGGGCACCTTGCCGTGGGCAGACGACTGGCAACTCGCCCACCAGGAAGACGGCATCGATGTCTACCTGAGCAGCGTTGACGGTTCGGCCTATCAGCAGTTCCGCGGCATCACCCGGATCAAGGCCAGCCTGCGCACCCTCACCGACCTGCAGGAGAACCTGCGTGTGGCCTGCAAATGGCTGTACGCCTGCGCCGACATGCGTCTGCTGGAGGTGGACGGCGACACCACCTGGGTCTACCTCACCACCGCCCTGCCCTGGCCGGCCAAGCCCCGCGACATGGTGCTCAAGGTACGCACCGAGCGCCTCGACGACGACACCCTGGTCCGCCACCTGAGCGCCGAGCCCGGACGAGTGCCGGCCGCGCCCGGGCTGATCCGGGTGCGCCGGCTCAGCGGCGAGTGGATCATGCGCCCGCTGGGCGAGCGCGAGACCGAGGTTACCTATCAACTGCGCGCCGACCCGGCCGGTGATGTGCCCGGCTGGCTGGCCAACCGCTTCGTCGTGGATGCGCCGATGGTCACCCTGAAGACCCTGCGCGCCGTGGCGGAACGCCAGCCGTGATGGCTAGCGACTGCGCAGCAGCAGGGACGCCAGCGCACAACCGAGCAACGCCACGCACGACAGGTAGAACGCATCTGAATAGGCCATCAGATAGGCTTGCTCGCGCACGCTCTGATCGATCAATGCCAGGGTCTGCATGACCTGTGGCGACTGCGGGTCGACCATGCCGGCGGGCAAGCGCTGCTGCAGCGCGCCGTCGAACAGCGTCAGCCCTTCGCCTATCCGGACTGAATGAAAGCGCTCGCGCTGCGACACCAGTTGCGTCAGCAACGCCGTGCCCAGCGCGCCACCAAGGTTGCGCAGCATCGAGATCAGCGCCGAGGCAGAGCCAGCCTGGGCCTTGTCCAGGCCCTTCACCGCCAGCACCGACAGCGCCACCATGATCAGCGGCTGGCCGATGCCGCGCACTACCGTCGAAGGGATGATCACGTTGCTGCCCGCGTCCACCGTCAACGTCGACCCCAGCCAGCAGCCCAGGGCCATGATGGCGAAGCCGCTGGCCACCAGCAGCTTGGCGTTGAGCCAACGCATCAGCCGGGGCAGCAACGGCGCCAACAGCAGCTGGACCATGCCGTAGGCGATCAGGCTCTTGCCGATCTCGCTGGCGCTGTAGCCCTGTACCAGCGACAGGTAGTTGGGCACCAGGAATACCAGGCCGAAGGTCGCCGCGCCAAACACCGCCATGGCCAGGCTCGACACGCCGAAATTGTAGCTGCCCAGCAGGCGCAGGTTGATGAACGGCCGAGTACCCCATAACTGGCGCTGGATGAATAGCGCCAGGGCGACTACCGCGACGAGGCTGAAGCCGACGATGAAGCGAGATTCGAACCAGTCCTTGCGCCCGCCCTCCTCCAGCACCACCTGCAACGCTCCCAACCCCAGCGCCATGGCGACGATGCCCAGCCAGTCCGCCTGGCGCAATGCGCTGCGATCACCGGCCTGGCCCTTGATCGACCAAGCCACCGCCGCCAGCAGGGCAATGCCCGGCGGCAGCTGCAGCAGGAAGATCCAACGCCAGGAGTACATGTCGGTGAGCCAGCCGCCGATCGACGGCCCGGCGGCCTGGGCCACGCTGTTGGACAGGCTGAACAGCGCCATGCCCAGCGCCAGGCGGCTGGCCGGCAACTCGGTGATGATCAGTTGCATCGACAGCGGGATCAGCACCGCGCCCGAGGCGCCCTGGATCACCCGCAGGCTGATCATCGCCTCCAGGCTGCCGGCCATGGCGCAACTCACCGAGCTGACCAGGAACACCGCCGAGCCCACCAGCATCACCCGGCGCAGGGAGAACACCTGCACCAGCCAGGCGGTCAGCGGGATCATGCTGATCTCGGCCACCAGGTAGGCGGTGGAGATCCACGAGCCCTCCTCGAAGCTGGCCCCCAGCGCGCCCTCGATCTCGGGCAGGGCGGCGCTGGTGACATGGACGTTCATGCCGGCCATGAAGCAGCCGAACAGCCCGCCGATCACCGCCACCCAGGCGCGCAGGGAGACTTTTTCTTCAACGCTCATGGCGAGCCTGCCGGGTGTCGACGGTGGCGATCACCGACATGCCGGGCAACAGCCGTGGGCTGTCACCACTCTCCGGGTCGAGGTGGATACGCACCGGGAAACGCTGGACGATCTTGGTGAAGTTGCCGGTGGCGTTGTCTGGCGGCAGCAGTGCGAACACCGCGCCGGAACCCGGGGATACGCTGTCCACCGTTCCGCGCCAGTGCTGGCCGAAGGTGTCCACCTCGAGAGTCACCGACTGGCCGGGACGCATCTGCGCCAGCTGGGTTTCCTTGAAATTGGCCACCACGTACGCCTGCGCCACCGGCACCACCGCCAGCAGTGGCAAGCCCGGGGTGACGTACTGCTGCTGGCGTACCTTGCGCTGGCCGACCACGCCGTCGAAGGGGGCGCGGATCTCGGTATCGGCCAGGGCGCTGCGGGCCAGGTCGGCCTCGGCGCGGGCCTGGTCGAGGTCGGCCTGACGCTGCAGCAGTTCGGCCTCCAGTTGCTTGCCCTGCTGTTCCAGCATCGCCTTGCGCGCATGCTGGCGGGCCAGTTCGGCGTCGGCGGCGCGCTGCATGGCCTGGGCCTGGATACGGGTGGCGCGGGCCTGCTCCATGCGCTGCACACTGGCCGCCTGCCATTGCGCCAGATGCTGGTAGCGCTGCCAGTCAGCCTCGGCCCGCTGCGCCTCGCCACGGCTACCGCCGCGCTCGGCGTCGGCGCGGACGATGGCGTGGGCCTGCTCGTCCTGCTCGGCGGCGAAGGCGCGCAGGCGCATGCGCTGCACCTGCAGCGCCGCCTCGCTCACCGCCAACTGCGCCTCGGCCTTGCGCAGGCGATCGCGGAAGTCCCGCTCGTCCAGGCGCACCAGCAGGTCGCCGGCCTTGACCGTGGCGTTGTCCGCCACCGCCACCTCGGCCACATAGCCACTGACCCGGGCGCTGATCGGTGCCCAGTCGGCGCGCACGTAGGCGTCATCGGTCTGCTCCAGAAAACGGCCGTCGAGCCACCAGTAGCCGCCATAGGCCGCCACCAGCAGCCCCACCCCCCCGGCCAGGCCAAAGCGCAGCAGGCGCTGGCGGCGCCGGGCGCGGGTTTGCTCGAGGGTGTGCTGGGGATCTGGGCTGACCGCCTGGTTCATGCTGGGCTCCATCCGGTGGGGGGAGCGACAGGGTACGGAATCTGAGATTGTCGTTCGCTCGCGAATCGGTAAGCAATCGTCGCGAAATGGACAACAGATTCACTAATATCAATGGTGGGCTGGAGAACCTGTGGGAGCGGCCTTGTGTCGCGAAAGGGCTGCGTAGCAGCCCCGGCGATTGATGCATGAACGCCGAAGCCCTGGGGCCGCTTTGCGGCCCTTTCGCGACACAAGGCCGCTCCCACAGGGGGTGCGTTCGCTATGGGAAGGCTTCAATCCTGCAGGAACGCCAGCACCTGCTCCGCGGCCATCTGCGGATCCTCCTGCATGAAGCAGTGGCCACCGGCCACCTGCTGCGCGCTCACCTGAGCATTGAGCCCCGCCAGGCGCTGTACAGAGTGCGGCACAAACGGGTAGGTCTGCTCCCCGTACAGGATCCGCGTCGGCGTCTGGATACTGCCCAGCTGCTGCCACATACGTTCGGGGAACGAACTGAAGATCTCCACCTCTCGGCTGGGCCGGCACTTGAGCACCACGCCTTCACCGCAATCGCCGATGGCGTGCTCCACATAGGCCTGCAAGGCCGCGTCGGTCCAGCCCTTGAAAATGCCGCGCCCTTGCAGCGAGGCCTGCGCCGACTCGCGGTCGGGCCAATGGCTGCGGCGGGTGGCGGCCTTGCGCGCCAGGGCGTGGCGACGGTGCAGGCCGACCATGGCGGCGGCGCCCATCACCCCGATCATGCGCCGGCTGAACAGCACCGGATCCAGCAGCACGGCGCGCTGGAACAGCTGCGGCTCGCTGGCGAGGATCAGGCCGGTAAGCACACCGCCGAAACTGTGGCCCAGAGCATAACGCGGAACATCGCCGTACTCGCCGCACCCGGCCTCGAACGCCTCCACCGCCAGCGCCGCGCTGCGGTTCCAACCGCAAAAGGCGCCGCCGTGGTCACTGTCGCCATGGCCTTGCACATCGCTCAGCCACAGATCGAAATGCTCGCCCAGGCGCATGAGCATGGGCTGGTAGACCAGGCTGCAGAAGCCGTTGCCATGCAGGAAATGCAGCAGCGGCCTGCCGCTGGCGGGGGTTCGCCATCCGCGCAGGGTGAAGCCTTCTGCGCATTCATGGGACCAGGGAATCAACTCCATCGACGGCACTCATCGGCTCTAGGAAAACGCCGATTCTACAAACAGCAGCGGATACAGTGAAATCACCAGCAGCACGGCCATCAGGACATTGAACAGCACCACCGCGCGCGGATTGCGCAGCAGGTTGCGCAAGGCACTGCCGAACATCACCCAGATGCCGACGCTGGGCAGGTTCACCAGGGCGAACACGGTGGCGATGACGATCACGTTGAACACGTAACCCTGGGCCGGCGTATAGGTGGTGATTGCCCCGATCGCCATCACCCAGGCCTTCGGGTTGACCCACTGGAACGCCGCGGCGCCCCAGAACCCGAGCGGCTTGCGGCTGCCGGCGCTGTCACCGGACATCGGCCCGGAGGTGGCGATCTTCCAGGCCAGGTACAGCAGGTACGCCGCGCCCCCGTAGCGCAGGATGCTGTACAGCGGCGGCCAGGCCTTGAACACCTCGCCCAGCCCGAGGCCCACCGCCAGTACCATCACCATGAAGCCGACGCTGATGCCCAGGGCGTGGGGAATGGTGCGGCGCACGCCGAAGTTGACCCCCGAGGCCAGCAGCATGGTGTTGTTCGGACCGGGGGTGATGGAAGAGACAAAGGCGAACAGGACGAACGCACTGAGCAGATCGAGGGAGGCAAGCATGGCGGCGGTTTCCGGCTTTTCTGATTATCGAAAGGCCACAGTAAAGGAGCCTTGGCTGGAATGACCGGTACAGTTATGTGAAATTGAGTGGATACACATTTCTGTTCCACCCAGATGCATGCTTGCAGGTCGCGTCGGCATCAGCGGCCCGGCAAATCATCCGCAGACACCTGGCGGCCTTGCCTGAACTTCCCTGACACTACCGATCTATCAATTACAAGGAAGCCCCCACCATGCCTGTGACCATCCGCCCCGCTGTCCGCAGCGACGCAGCCCAGATCCTGGCCTTCATCACCGAACTGGCCGACTACGAGCGCGCCCGCCACGAAGTGGTGGCGACCCTCGCCGACATCGAGCACAGCCTGTTCAACGAAGGCAGCACGGTTCGCAGCCTGGTCTGCGAGCGAGACGGCCAGGCCATCGGTTTCGCCGTGTATTTCTACAGCTACTCCACCTGGCTTGGGCGTAACGGCATCTACCTCGAGGATCTCTACGTCACGCCCCAGCAGCGCGGCGACGGTGCCGGGCGCACGCTGCTGCGGCATATCGCCCGCGAGGCGGTGGAGAATGGCTGCGGTCGCCTGGAATGGAGCGTGCTGGACTGGAACGAGCCGGCCATCGGCTTCTATCGCTCGCTGGGCGCCGAGCCGCAGGACGAGTGGATCCGCTACCGCCTCGACGGCGAACGCCTGCGTCAGTTCGCTGAAGGCTGAGGCGCTTCCCCCCAGAAAGACGTCTGTGCCAATACTGGCACCTCGACGCGGCTGCGCTGGCCGCCGCGCTCGATCACCAGGCCGCGGCCTTCGATGGCCACCAGGCGCACCCCACGGGCCAGCTCCTCACCGCGGCGCACGGCACGCGCCAGGCCACCGTCGATGCTGACGATGGCCACTGCGCCCTGGCTGCCGGTCATCACTCCGCTGACCTGGATCTGCACCTGCAATGGCAGGTCGGCGAACCAGCGCCCGGCCGGCGTTTCGCTCAGTGCCAGGGCCTCGGCGGGCTGCTGCGAGGCCAGCCCCGGCGAAGTCTGCAGCAACAGACTGGCCCAGGTCGCCAGGCCGGCGATCAGGGCCAGCACCCCCAACCCCTGCAACAACAGACCGCAGGACAGATCTGGACGGGTAATACGCATGGTCACGCGCTCCTTGTGTGCCTGCGCCCGAGCATACCGACCTATTCTCACGGTTTTGTTTCACACGGCGATCATCTTGCTCGGGCAAGCTTCCTTAAAGGACAAGGAGCGCCCCGTGAACGGACAACGTGGTTTCACCCTGATCGAACTGATGGTGGTGCTGGTGATCGTCGGTATCGCCAGCGCCGCCATCAGCCTGAACATCCGCCCCGACCCGGGCAAGCACCTGCGCGCCGACGCCGAGCGCCTGGCGCGCCTGCTGGAACTGGCGCAGAGCGAGGCCCAGGCCGATGGCCAGCCCTTACGCTGGCGCAACGACCGCGACGGCTACCGTTTTGTCCGCGCCGACGGCCAGGTGCTCGCCGACGGCCCGCTCAAGCCGCGCCGCTGGCAGGCCGAGGCGGTCAGGGTGCAAAGCGAGCCCCGTGGCGCGGTGTGGCTCGATGGCGAATGGATCGGCACGCCGCTGACCCTGCGCCTGCGCAGCGGTGCGCTGCGGGTGGAGTTGGCGCGCAACGCCGCCGGCCAGGTGCGGGTCAGCCAACCATGAACCGGCAAGCGGGCTTCACCTTGATCGAAGTGATGATCGCCATTGTGCTGATGGCGGTGGTCAGCCTGATCGCCTGGCGCGGCCTGGACAGCGTCAGCCGCGCCGACCGCCATGTGCGTGAGGCAAGTGAGGACCAGCAGGCGATCCTGCGGGTGTTCCAGCAGCTGGAACGCGACCTGGCCCTGCGTGCCACCGTCGAGCTGGTCGAGCCGCCCCTGCCCGGCCGCGAGGCGCCCGGCAAACCATTGCTGCCTGCGGTGCGCGCCCGTGCCGACCGTCTTGAGCTGGTGCGCTCCGGCGCCGCCTCCAGCAGCGGCCTGCAACGGGTGCGCTGGTACGTGCGCGGCACCACCCTGTACCGCGCCGCCGCGCCACTGCGCGAGCACTTTCCGCTGCCCGCGCCCAAGGCCGCGGTGGCGGTGCTGGACAACGTCAGCGGCTTCGACCTGCGCAGCTGGCAAGCCAAGGGCGCCTGGCGCTCACCGTCCAGCGAGGCCGACGACAACCCCGCCGGCCTCGAGGTGCGCCTGACCCGGCGCGGCCCCCAGGGCGATGAGCGTTACCGCCAGGTGCTGGGCCCGTTCAACTGACCAGCACCACGCCGCCCGGCAGTTCCAGGCAGCGCGCGCCATAGGCGACGCGGATCAGTTCGGCGGCCTGGCGCAACTGGTCGAAACTGAACCGCGCCTGCACCCGTCGACGCCCCAGCGTGGGATTGAGCAGCACCAGGCGACCGGGACGGTAGCGGTTGATCTCCTCGATCACCCGGGCCAACGGCGCATCGCGAAACACCAGCATGCGCTCGCGCCAGGCCATCACCTGGCCCGGATCGAATGGCTCGGGCACACCGATGCCTTGCGCGCCATAGCGCAACTGGCGACCCGCCGGCAGCGCCTCGACCCGCCCCTGGACCGCCACGCGCAACTCGCCTCCCAGGCAGGTGACGCAGACCCCTTCATCGTCCTCGCGCACGTTGAACCGGGCCTGGTCGGCGCTAATTACGCCGCCTTGCGCCCGCACCTGCAGGGGCTGGCCGGCCTGAACCTCGATTTCGCCGGCAAGCAGTACGATACCCTCGGCTTCGCGGCTGACCCGGGTACGCACATTCAGCTCAAGCTCGATCCCGGGCGCCAGCTCCACCCGTTGCTGCTCGCCTACCTCGGTGGCAAACGCCGGCGCTGGCGCCATGGCCTCCTCGAGCAGGCCGCCGCGCCAGACCACCAGTGCCACCGACGCCGCCAGCGCGCCGCCCAGCAACGCCCGGCGACCGAACAACGGCGCACCCTGCCCGGCCTGCCGTGCCGCGGGGCCGAGCAGGTGCCAGAGCTGGCGTGCCTGGGCAAAGGCCTCGGCATGCGCCGGGCTGCGCGCGCACCACTGGCGCAGGGCTTGGGCATCGGCCTGGGTGGCCTGGCCGGACGTCAGCCGCAGCAGCCAGTCCTGGGCCTGGCGCTGCAAGTCGGAATCGGGCGGAATCTGGGACATGGGGCTCACATGAAGAGGTCGACTATCGATCAAGACGGTTTTCCCGCACCGGGACCGAACCGCTGAAACACTTTTCTGTCCAGGCGCATCGCGCAATGCCCCAGCGCCGCCTTGAGTTCCTTTTCCACCGTGCGCGTGGAGATGCCGAAGCGCTGGGAGATTTCCAGGTGCGAGGCCTCTTCCAGGCGGGCGGCGATAAAGATCCGCCGGCGCCGGGCCGGCAGCTCGTAGAGGGCGCCCAGCAGGTTCTGGATCTCGCGCTGACCGCCGACGATGCGCGCCGGGTCCTGATCCTCGGCCACCTGCAGCAATGCCTCGATCTCGGCGCCGGTAAGCAGCCGGGCGTCGGCCTCGCGGCGGTCGGCGGCGACGTTCAGGGCCATGCGGTACAGGTAGGCGCCAGGGCGCTGCAGGTCGTGCGTCGCGTCCATGCGATCAACCCGCAGGTAGGTTTCCTGTAGCACGTCGTTGGCCAAGTCATCAGAACCGAGTCGACGCCTCAGGCGTACCCTGAAGGCGTCGTAGGAGGTCAGAAACAGCTTGACCAGCGCACTGTCCCGAGGTTTGTTCATGCCGCCGCAGCTCCTTGCGAAAGTGGGCAATCCATAGGTTCCGGACGCAGCAGCAGGGTCAGCGGCTGCGCCAGGGATGTCGGCGGCGCCTGTTCCAGACGCACCGTGCGCAGGCGCTCGACCAGCGCGGCGTCGCGGACGAAATCGCCGGTGGAGGCCAGCAGGCGGCTCTGCACCAGCTGGCCGCCAGCGTCGACCCACACCTGCAAGGCCGCCCGGTAAGCGCCCGGCCGGGTCAGCGGCGAGGCGCACAGGGCGCGCTCGACCGCGTGCTGCAGCGCCAGCGCATAACTGCCCGATGACAGGCCGCCGTTGCGCCCACGCTCGGCTGTGCCGCGCAGGCGCAGCGGTTGCAGGGTGAAGCCGCCGCCACTGTAGTGCGCCTGCAAGCCGGTGCCCTGCAACAGTCGCTGCAGGCCTTCACGTGCCGGGTAACGGCCCAGGACCTGGCTGGAGCGCTGCCCGGCGAGCAACGCCTGGTCGACCAGCACCGCCAGGCCACTCTGCCGAGCGAAGCTGTCCAGCGCCCGGTCCAGCGCCTGGGCCGGGATATCCAGGGTCAGCAATGGCTGGCCACGCAGCCCGGGGGCCGCCAGCAACCAGGCCAGCATCAGCGCGCCGGCCACGAGCAATGCACGCACAGCTGTCCGGGCCTCCTTGCTGGCCGCCGTCGCCGGGGAAACGTCATCCTGGGGCCTGTGTATGACGCTGTGGTGACAGCTGCGGCAACCAAAGCTTCACCCCGATCACGGCCTGCGGGAGCTAGACTGTGCCGAGGAACGATTGCCCGGAGAACCGCGATGGCCCGCCTGCCCCTGACTGCCCTGCCCCTGCTGTTGGCCTGCGGCCTGCCGGCGCTCGCCGAACCGCCCAAGGACAGCCAGGGCTGCATCGATGTGCAGGTCGGGCAGTCACGTGCGCTGGCCTATGACTGCTTGACCCAGCAGCTGCAAGGCACTGATCCGCGCGCCGCCAAGGGGCTGCGCGAACAGCTGGATCCAGCGCGCCAGATGCAGCGCCGGGCGCCGAACCAGATGGGGCTGGCGACGCCGGCGGCGACGTCGACGCGCATGGGTAACAGTTTTGGCAGCTCGGTGGTGCCGCAGCGGCCTTGAACAGTACTCCAGTGCGCTACTGACCCTCCCTGCGCAACAGATAGGTATCCATGATCCACCCCTTGCGCCGCCGCGCCTCCTCACGCAGTTGCACGATGCGCGCCTTCACCGCCAGCAACGGCCCGCTGACCAGCAACTCGTCCGGTGTACCCAGGTAGGCGCCCCAATAGATCACCAGTTGCGGGTCGTCCAGGGCGGCAAAGGCGCACTGGCCGTCGAGCATCACCAGCACGTTGTCGATCCGTGGCTGTTCGCCCAGGCGTCGGCCTGGCAGCACGGTCAGCGGCTCGCCGATGCGGTTGAGGGGGATCTGGTGGCGGGCGGCCAGGGCCTGGATGCTGCTGATGCCGGGAATCACCTGCAAGGCCAGCGTCAGGCCCCGTTCGCGCACCAGGTCGAGAATGCGCAGGGTGCTGTCGTACAGTCCGGGCTCACCCCACAGCAGGAAGGCGCCGATGTCATCGGCGCCCAGTTCATCTTCGATCAAGCGGGCATACAGCGCGGCGCGCTGGACGTGCCAGTCCTGCACGGCACCGACATAGTCCGGCGCCTGGCCGTCCCGGCGCGGGTCCTCGACCTGCACCAGGCGGTAGCCGCCCTCGGGCCGGTAGCGCTCGAGAATGGCCCGGCGCAGGCGCACCAGTTCGTCCTTGTCGCTGCCCTTGTCGAGGACGAAGAACACCGTGGCGCGGCGCAGTGCCTCCACCGCCTCATAGGTGACCTGGCGCGGATCGCCCGGTCCGATGCCGATCAGTAGAAGCTGTTTCATCACCTGCCCTGCCTGGTTGCCAGTGGTCATTGTCGACCGACCACCGGCCCTTTGGCAAAGCGGCTCAGAAGATCGAGAAGTTGTAGCTGACGATGACCCGGGTCTCGTCCATGTCCCGCGCCCACTTCTCGTAGTTGCTGCGGTAGGTGGAGTTGCGCAGGCGCACGCTGACGTCCTTGAAGGTGCCGGACTGCACCTGGTACTTCAGCTCGCTGTCGCGTTCCCATTCCTTGCCTTCGGCATTGCTGCCCGGGACCTTGACGTTGTCGCCGTTGATGTAGCGGGTGAAGAAGGTCAGGCCGGGCACGCCCAGGGCCTTGAAGTCATAGTCGTAGCGCACCTGCCAGGAGCGTTCCTGGGCGGCGGCGAAGTCGTTGACCTGGGCGTAGTTGACCAGGTACGGGTTGCTGCCGTCGAGGTACGGCATGGCGCTGTCGCCATACATGCGCTGCCAGCCGGCGCTGAGCTTGTGGCCACCGAGGCTGTAGCCGAGCATGCCGCTGAAGGCACGGTGGTCGATGTGCCCGGCGCGGGCGTTGCCTATATCGTCGCTCTTGATCAGCCGCAGGTCGGCCGACAGCGTGCCGACCTCCAGGGGCTGGCTGGCGACCAGGCCGAGGAAGTGCTGGCGGTAGATGTTCTCGAGCTTGGAAACCTGGTACTGGGCGCTGACCCGCTCGTTGAAGCGGTAGTCGACACCGGCCAGGTCGAAGTGATCGGCCTCGATGTCGCAGGCGTAGCGCTTGTTCTTGCAATGCACGCGAATGTCCTGGCGGTCGGTGGAATCCCGCGCGGTGTACTGGTTCAGGCGCGCCAGGGTGAACTTGAGGTCGCGCACTTCCTCGGAGGTCAGCCAGGCACCGTGGAACATGGTCGGCAGCAGGCGGCCGTCGTTGTACTTGAGCAGCGGCACGTCCGGCATCATCGAGCCGTACTTGAGCACGGTGCTGGACACTTTCACCTTGCCGGCGACGCCCATCTTGGCGTACTGGTCGGCAGAGTGACGCGGATCGTGCCCGGAAGACGGCAACAGGCCGCTGTTGCTGTCGGCGGGGCTGGAGTCGAGTTTGAAACCGACCATGCCCAAGGCATCAACACCGAAGCCGACCGGCCCCTGGGTATAACCGGATTGGACATTGAGGATAAAGCCCTGCGCCCATTCTTCGCGTTTCGACGCGCCCTGTTTGGAACTGCTGTGACCGTCACGGAAGTCCCGGTTGAAATAGACATTGCGTGCTTCGACCTTGGCACTGCTGTCTTCAAGAAAACCGGCGGCCTGGGCGTTGACACCGGCACACAGGAAGAACAGGCCGGCAACTCGGCGCCCGGGGGCGAGGGGGAAAGGGGCAAACATGCGAGGGAACATCCAAAAGAAGGGCGAAAAACCATCCGGGCAGCCATCTGCACCGGCACTACGCGATGAACGAATACATTTCGACCATCATCCATAATTTTCCGCCAAGGTCTCTAGCCTGCGCCATGGGACCATGGTCTAAAGCCTTTGTCGGGGGCGTTTCGAATAGCGCTTAAAAAACCTGCAAAGTTCCCAGCTAATTGATTGAAAGTTTGCTGTTTACCCACTCGCAAGCGACTACTACACTCTCGTCTAGCGAACAGCTTTACCCATCCACGTGGCCGGCGTTCAGTCTGGTTTCATGTTCGTCACGTCCCGCCACGGCAGACTTACAGGAGTGATGACAGTGTCCAGACTTGCAGAGTTTCGTGCTGCCGAAAAAGCGCTCAAGGAACAGATGGCACAACTGGAAGCGCTGAAAAAGGATGCCGGCCTTAAACGCGAAATCGAATTCGAGCAGAAACTAGTCGGCCTGATGAAAAGCTATGACAAGAACCTGCGCGACATCATCGCCATCCTCGATCCGAAGGCTGTGAGCCGCGCCCCGGCGCCGATCAAGCAGCAGCGTCGGCCACGGGTGGTGAAGGTCTACCAGAACCCGCATACCGGCGAGCGGATCGAGACCAAGGGCGGCAACCACCGTGGGCTGAAAGCCTGGAAGGAACAGTACGGTGCGCAGACGGTGGAAAGTTGGGTGCGCTGATGAAACCTCGACACCCGCTTCACATTTTTTTCACATGCGCAGGCCCAGTATCGAACCAGCTAAAGGACTAGCGACCCCATCACGCGCCCGCACACGCGGGCCTCTAATTCCGGCGCCCCGCACTCGTGCGGGGCGCTTTCATTTGCGCTGCCGATGGACTTCCGTATCATGGTCCGCCTGTTTTAGGCCCTGATTCAGGAGTACCCATGAGCCTGCACGATCTGCAAACCCTGCCCGGCGTCACCGCACAGCCAGACACCGCCACCGCCAATTTCGTGTTCAACCACACGATGCTGCGGGTCAAGGATATCGAGAAGTCCCTGGACTTCTACACCCGCGTGCTGGGCTTCCGCCTGGTGGACAAGCGTGACTTCCCCGAGGCTGCCTTCAGCCTTTACTTCCTGGCGCTGGTCGACCCGGCGAAGATTCCGGCCGACGACGCCGAGCGCCACCAGTGGATGAAATCGATCCCCGGCGTGCTCGAGCTGACCCACAATCACGGCACCGAGAACGATCCCGAGTTCACCTACCACAATGGCAACACCGACCCCCGTGGTTTCGGCCACATTTGCATTTCGGTACCGGACGTACGTGTTGCCTGCGCCCGCTTCGAGGCGCTGGCCGTACCGTTCCAAAAACGCCTGGAGGATGGCCGCATGAACCACCTGGCCTTCGTCAAGGATCCGGACGGCTACTGGGTCGAGATCATCCAGCCGACGGCACTCAAGGACTGACCTTCGTCGGGTCGCGCTCGTCGGGCCGGGAACTCCCGGCCCCTCGCTGTGGTATCTAGAAGGAACGCCTGTTCCCAGCCACAGCGAGGTAAGGACGATGCAAACCCTTCACTGTGAATACCGCGACCACACCATCACCGCCAGCGTGATGCCCCACCCCGACTCGCCCCTGCCCTATGCGGCCGGCTGCGTGATCACCGATCCCTCAGGCCACAGCAGCCGGCGGATCTCGATACCGATGAAGTTCTTCGCCGACCTGGACAATGCCCAGCATGTGTCCCTGGCCCATGGCCGGGCGCTGGTTGACCAGCAACTGGACGAGACGGACCGGCGGGTGTTCTGAACAGGGGTACACACTCCCCTGTAGGAGCGGCCTTGTGTCGCGAAAGGGGCGCAAGGCGGCCCCAGGGTTTCAGCGTTTACACAACAATCGCCGGGGCTGCTTCGCAGCCCATTCGCGACACAAGGCCGCTCCTACAGGGGGAGCGCAGTGTTCGTATCCCGGGCAAACGCCACTGCTGCGTCCACCTGCTCGGCGCTCGGCCGTACCCCGGTATACAGCACGAACTGCTCCAGCGCCTGCAGCGCGATGACATCGAGCCCGGTGATCACCGGCTTGCCCAGCGCCTCGGCGGCGCGGATCAGCGGTGTCCGCGCGGGCATGGCCACTACGTCGAACACTTGCTGCGCTGCCGCGATGGCGGTTTCACTGAATGCCAACTGCTCAGCCTCCAGGCCTCCAGCCATGCCGATCGGCGTGACATTGACCAGCATCGGCGGGCACCGGTCGCCCAGGTCCGGCAGCCAGCGATACCCGCAGACGTCCGCCAACTGCCGCCCGGCCTGCTCGTTGCGGGCGACGATGGTGCCCTCACGGAATCCTGCGTCACGCAACGCACTGGCCACCGCCTTGGCCATGCCGCCACTGCCGCGCAGGGCGAACGCGGTGGTCGGGTCGACCTGGTGCCGGGCCAGCAGTTGGCGCACCGCCAGGTAGTCGGTGTTGTAGGCCTTAAGATGGCCATCGGTGTTGACCAGGGTGTTCACCGAAGCGATGGCCGCAGCGGACGGATCGACCTCGTCCACCAGCGCCAGGCAGGCCTCCTTGTACGGCATCGACACGCCGCAGCCACGGATCCCCAGGGCGCGGATGCCGGCCACGGCGCCGGGCAGGTCACGTGTGGTCATGGCCTTGTAGTAGTAATCCAGCCCGAGCTGGCGATAGAGATGGTTGTGAAAGCGCACGCCGAACGTCCCGGGGCGCCCGGCCAGGGAAATGCACAGCACCGTGTCCCGGCTCGGTGGATGGCTCATCGCGGTTCCTCTGTCATCGCTGAATCGATTGCGCCAGCGTACCAGACCCTGCCGCCGGTCGCCCCTTACACAACCTTTACCCTTTGCCTGCAGGCAGTTGCGCCAAGATGGGGTCATAGTAATCGAGCCCCGAACGTGGGGTTGTCTCGTGAGGATCGACCATGAACCGTTTCATCCCCGGAATCGCCCTGCTGGTAGGCGCGCTGGCCATCAGCGGGCAGGCATCCGCCCATGGTGGCGGCTGGTACGGCCCGGGGCCGGTCGTCGGTGCTGCCGTGGCCGGTGCGATTTTCGGGGCGGCCGTCTCAAGTGCTCCGCGTACCGTGTATGTCCAGCAACCACCGGCCTACTACCCACCGCCCCCGGTCTACGTGCAGGCACCGCCACCGCCGGTCTACTACCAGCCTTACGTGGTCGAACGCTACGTGCCGGCACCGCCGCCGGTGTACCGTCGCTACTACGGGCCGCCACCGGTGTACTACGGTCCGCCGCGCTGGTAAGGGCCATAGTTGATAAAAGCAATGACCACTATCGAGGGCATTGATTTCTAACCCTGAGGGTATGTGCGTAAGGTGGGTCATGTTCGAGAGGAGATCCATCATGGCCCCGATCCAGATCATGTCCGTTGTCGGCAGCGCGGTTCCCGGCAACCTGCGCCAACAAGGCCTGCTGGCCTGCTGGTACCTGCTGCGCAACGGTGAAACCATCAGCGGCCCGTTAACCAGTCGCCGCTGCGCTGAAACCCTGGCCGGCCGTTTGCTTGGCCAGACGTTTACCGCCTGACCCGAAATTTGTTGTGCGTTGCTCCCTACGCCTCTTGTTGCCCGCCGCCATGGCGGGCTTTTTTTGTGTCACAAATGCCCTGATCCCGGCGCGGCCCAGGCCGCCAAGGGCAGCGGTGGTTGCTGGTCGAGGATCCGGCGCCAGATCAAGGCCAGCCTGCTGCCATCGAACAGGGACGCGGCGCCGCCACCGATCCACCCCCTGGGCTGGGTGACCACCCACTGCCCGGCGGGGTCGCGCCGGGCCATCTCGAAGCGGAAACTGTAGCTGCCCGGCATGCCCATGCGCAGATCGGTAACCACCAGCGAATCACCGATGATGTCGTAGCGCAGCCAGTCGTCGGTGAACCAGCGCAACCGCTCGTGCAGCGCCGAGCCGACAAGTGCCCCGGCAATTTCCAGGTTGCGCGACTGACGCAGCATCTCCGGGGGCTCGCGGTCAAACCAGCTACTCACACCCTCGTAGTAGTCGCCCTCCGGGGTCTTCGCCAGCACCCGCCAGATCAGACTGTTGAAGGCGATGGGCACCGCTCGGACCTCGCTGCGAGTGACACCCTGGGACTGCAGGGCCAGCTCGAAGCGCTGTTCAGCGGCCATCCGCCCGGCCAAGCCGAAACCCAGGTAAGCGGTACTGAACGCCAGCGCCAGGGCCAGCAGCGTGATCGCCCTTCCCTTCATGCCCTTGATCGCCGTGTAGCCGACCGCCAGCAGCAACGGCACGGTGTACACCGGGTCGATGATGAACACGGCCGCCCAGCTCTCCGGTGTCAGGTGCAGCGGCCAGAACAACTGGGTGCCGTAGACGGTGAACGCGTCGAGAATGGGATGGGTGACCAGCGCCAGCCAGAAAGCCAGGAACAGCCGGGGCCGGGTGTAACCCCTGTCCGGCCAGCGCCAGGCGACCAGCCAGGCCAGCAGCAAGGCCAGGCCAGTCAGGACGAAGATCGAGTGGGAGAAGCCGCGATGGAAAGTCATCTGCGACACCGGGTCGGCGTAGCGGATCACCACATCCAGGTCGGGCACGGTGCCGAGAGCGGCGCCGTAGAGCAACGCACGACGGCCCTGGAGGCGACCCAGCACGGTGCCCTGCAAGGCTGCGCCGAGTACGGCTTGGGTAAGTGAGTCCAAGGTGGCGATTCTCCCGCACGATCGACCAAGGGAAGCAGAATCGCGCGCAAACCCGCCTGAAGGCCTGCGCGCCGGCGAGGGTCACATGGCGTGACGCAGCATTTCCACCACTTGCGCATGCAGCACTGGATCGCCGCAAGCCACCACGCAACCACCGTCCTGGGCCGAGCCGCCATCCCAGGCGGTGATCACACCGCCCGCGCCTTCGATGATCGGTATCAAGGCCTGCACGTCATAAGGCTGCAGGCTCGCCTCGACAATCACATCGACAAAGCCCGACGCGAGCATGCAATAGGCATAGCAATCACCGCCATAGCGCAGGAGGCGAGCCTTGCCGGCCACCGCCTCGAACGCCGCCCTGCGGGCCGGGGTGTCGAACATGTCGGGGGTTGTGCACATCAGCGTGGCCGAGTTCAGGTCGGCGCAGCCGCGGGTCTTCAGCGGCGTCTCACCACGCCAGGCACCTTGCGGGGTGCCTACGAAGCGCTCGCCCGTGAACGGCTGGTTCATCACGCCGACCACAGGACGCTCGCCATCATTGAGGGCGATCAGGGTGCCCCACAAAGGCAGACCGGTAATGAAGGCGCGGGTACCATCGATCGGGTCGAGTACCCAGGTCAACGGACTGCTGCCCTTTGCGGCGCCTTGCTCCTCGCCCAGAATGCCATGGTCCGGATAACGAGACTGGATCAATCGGCGCATCGCTTCTTCGGCAGCCTTGTCGGCGACGGTCACCGGATCGTAGAGGCGCCCACCCTTGTCCTCGACGTCCAGGCTGGCGCGAAAGTAGGGCTTGATCGCCTCTGCGGCGGCATCGGCCAGCTGCTCGGCGAAAGAGCGGAATTCGTCGGTCTGTTCGGGGCTCAGGGACATGAAGCGGGCCTCGTGATTGAAAGGACCCGCATGATACCCGACTGCGCGTCGCGGCGGATGACTGGCGCAGGCGATGAGATTGTTATGCCATTATTCCCGCTTCATTTAACCGTCACTAAATCGTTGTACTAGCATAGCAAGCAGCTCCAACAGCCCCGCCGGCAGTCAAGGATGCTGGTCACTGGCGCGCGCGGGCCTCCGTTCCACCGCATATCATGGATGACACGATGAATTCGCACCTGCTATTTCCGCAGATCGGCAAAGCCATAGCCAGTACCGGTAGCCGCCATTTTCCCCGGCACCTGCACGACCTGATCCAGACCCACCTGACCATTGACGCGACGCACATCCGTCAACTGCGGGTCGATCCCGCTTGTGCCAGTCAGCCTGACACGACTCTGATCAACGAGACAGTATTCAGTGCCGGCGATCCCGGTGGGGGTTTCGACGATCCGTCGCGCCTGCACCTGGCCCGACGCAAGGATGGCTACCGCTACGAGATCACCGTGCTGCGGGCGGATACTCGCGATGGTTTTTCTGCCACCGAACGCAGCCGGCTTGAAGATATTTCGCCATTGTTGCTACCTATGCTGGAGAAGCACATCAATGCGCTGCAGCCCGCCACGGCCGGGCCTGCCGACCTTGACAGCCTCGGACAGCGGTTCCTCGAACGGCTGCGCCAGACCGGCATCAGTCTCTCGGAGCGCGAGATGCAGGTATGCGAAGGGCTGCTGGCCGGGCGTACGGCGCCACAGCAGGCACTGCACCTGCAGCTGAAGGTCAACACGGTGGAGAGTTACCTGCGCAGGGCCGCGATCAAGTTGGGGATCAGTGGCCGGCATTCGCTGATGCGGTGGATGTATGCCGAGGTCTGACGGAAGCATTCGTGCCAGGGCCTGGAAGAACACGTCCTGATGCCTTTCAGTTCGCGTGCCGCCCAAGTGGCGCGCGATCTGGGCGCGCACTCGACCTGAATAAAGGCAAAACGCCACCAGTCATCACCCTGTCATCTTTTTGTCGTATTTTCCCAGCATGACCCAAGGCCGGGGAAGCCAACCGTGATTCGCCGTACGCGCTCCTCCGCAGGGCTCCTCCCTCTACTGCTGCTGACCTTGTGCGCCGCCACGCTGACCTTCCTCTGGGCCTCGTACATTGGCCAGAAGACCGCCGCCCACCACGACGCCCTGGCCGCCAAGGCCGCCGAGCACCTCAACCTGGCCAGCATCGTCGCCGAGAACCTGCGCCAGCTGGTGGACCGTGCGCAGGCCGTGGGGCGGGTCACCCAGGATGACATGCTGGCCCTGCGCCAAGGTAACCAGAACCTCGCACGCATCCTCGCCGAAGACCCGGCCTTCAAGCGTATGAGTCTCTACGACCGCCATGGCCGACTGCTTTCCTCCAGCCACGCCGATGAACCGGCACAACTGCCCCAAGCCTGGCTCGAACAACTCAAAGCCCATGTTCCCCGCCATGGTTTCAAGGCGTTCATGCCCCGGGCCATTCCCAGTGCCAACCCGGCGCCACTGCCCAAGTGGCACCTGCCCTTCCTGCTGCCGCTGACCGACCTGCCTGGCCGCGAAATCGACAATGTCCTCGTGGTGCAGCTGGATATCGGGTACCTCGCGGTACTGTTCCAGCACATCGACCTGGGTCGCACCGGCATGATGCGCCTGCTCCAGGATGACGGCCAGGAGCGCTTGCGCATCGACACCAGCGGCGTGGTGGTGGCCGGCCAGACCTTGGTACCCGGACTGCCGGGCAGCGGCGACGAGGTCGGGCAATTGACCCAGTACACCCTCGAGGGTTCCTATCAGAGCCTGTATCGACGGGTCGTCGGTCGTGGCTTCAGTGTGGTGGTCAGCCAGCGCAATGAAGAGATCCTCGCCCCCGCCGCGCTCGCCGCCAGCCGTCAACTGTGGCTGAACCTCTGCATGACCCTGTTGGTCCTCGCCAGCCTGGCCTGGGGCCTGCGCCTGCTGCACAAGCGTCAGGAAGCCTTTCGCGAGCTGGAGCATGCCCAACAAGTCAACCAGCAACTGATCGGCCGACTGGAGGAAGAACACCGGCGCAGCAGCCACGCCGCCGCCACCGATCACCTCAGCGGCCTGCACAACCGTCGCCAGTTCGTCGAGATCGCCACCCAGGCGCTCACCCTGCAGCGCGGCAAGCGACGGCTGACGGCGATCCTGTTCATCGACATGGACCGCTTCAAGTCGATCAACGACTCACTCGGACACAAGGTCGGCGACCTCCTGCTGCAGGCCGTCGCCGGGCGCATCGGACGCTTGCTCGAACCTGGCGACGAGGCCTCGCGCTTCGGCGGCGACGAGTTCGTTGTGTTGCTGGCCGGCGAGCGCAGCGAAGAGCAGATTGACACCTGGGTTCGCGCCCTGGTGGACAAGCTCTCGGCCACCTATGCCCTCGACGGCCAAGAGGTCAACACCAGCCCGAGCGTGGGCGTGAGCATCTGCCCGCGCGATGGCCAGGCTATCGACCAGCTGATCCGCAGCGCCGATGCCGCCATGTACTCGGCCAAGCAGGCCGGGCGTGCCCAGTACCGTTTCTTCGACCCATCGCTGAACCTTTCCGACATCCAGGCCTTCACCCTGGAGCAGGCCTTTGGCAGCGCCCTGGCGGAGCGCCAGTTCATCCTGCACTTCCAGCCGCAGATACGCTTGGACACCCTGCGGGTGCTCGGTTACGAAGCGCTGGTGCGCTGGGATCACCCCGAGTTCGGCCTGCTCTATCCCGACCGTTTCATCGGCGTGGCCGAACGCAGCGGCTTCATCGTCGAGCTGGGCTGGGAGGTGCTGCGCCTGGCCTGCGAAGAGCTGGCGCGCTGGAACGCCCGCGAGCATGTCGCCCGGCTGGCGGTGAACGTATCGCCCCTGCAGCTGCGCCAGGCTGATTTCAGCGAGCGCCTGCTGAGCGAGCTCGACTACTACGGCATCGCCGCGCAACGCCTGGAGCTGGAGATCACCGAGACCGCCGTGCTCGACCCACACGGCTGCGCGGTTGCGCACCTGCACAGCCTGCGTGCCGCCGGGCTTGGCATCAGCCTCGACGACTTCGGCCGCGGCTACGCAGGCTTTGCCCACCTGCAGTCGCTGCCGCTGTCCAAGCTCAAGATCGACCGGGCGCTGATCGCGCCGCTGTCCAACAGCCACGACGACAGCCCGATCGTGTCCTCGACCATCATCCTGGCCAAGCGCCTGGGTCTTGAGGTAGTCGCCGAGGGCGTCGAGACCCGCGAGCAGGTGGTGTGCCTGAAGCTCGCCGGCTGCGACATCGCCCAGGGCTATCACTTCAGCCGGCCGCTGTCGCCGGCCCAGTTGCTCGACTACCCGCCCTACAACGGCAGCGAGGAAAAGGCATGCGTGTACTGAAGACCCTGTTCGGCCTGGCGCTGGCGCAACTGCTGGCCAACCCCGCGACGGCCACCTGCATGCCCCACAGCCTGCGATTGGCAATGATCCCGATCAAGGACGTCGCGGCGATGACCCGCGAACACCAGCCATTGCTCGAGCGCCTGGGCGCAGCCGCCGGGGTGCCAGTGGAGTTGGTGATCAGCCCTTCCTATGAAAGCGTGGTGGATGCCATCGTCTCTGGCGGCGCCGATATCGGCCGGCTCGGCCCGGCCTCCTACCTCCTCGCCCATCGCCGTGACCGGCGCATCGAAGCCTTTGCCTCGTTCACCCTCGGCGGCGGCACCTACACGCCGGCGGGCAATCACTACCAGTCGCTGCTGCTGAGCCGCGTCGACGGCCCCGCCAGCGTCACGGCCGTGCGTGGCTCCCGGGTGGCCTTGAGCGATCCGGCCAGCACGTCCGGCGGCCTGGTGCCCAGTGTCGAGTTCGCCGCGCAGGTCGACAGCCCGTTGTCTGGCTATTTCGGCGCGCTGGTGTATGCCGGCAACCATGACAAGGCACTGGAGGCGCTGCTCGAAGGGCGGGTCGCGGCGGCCTTCGTCGCCAGCGAACGGGCCGATGCCTACCTGGCCAGCCACGCCATCGACCCGGCCCGACTGCGGGTACTGTGGCGCTCGGCACCGATTCACTACGACCCGTATGTGTTCAGTGCCGGATTGTGCCCAGCGCTCAGGCAGCGGTTGCGCAAGGCCATGCTGGAGGAACCCGAGGCGCTGGCGGCCTTCGCCGCCTCGCAGGGCGCTACCGGATTGGTGCCGGTGACACACGCGGACTATGCGGGGCTGGAAAGGATGATGCAGCAAGCGGGGCAGCCATGATGATGGCCAGGCTTTCGCACACCCTGTAGGAGCGCATGGCCTTAGGCTCATCAGCGCTGCCGCGCCACCTGCCACAACCGGGCCACATCCCCGGCCCGCGCCTTCAGTAACGTCCCCGCCTCGGCGCAGGCCTGCTCCAGGCTCATCGGCCCACTGGCCAAGGCAAAGGCGGCATCGATGCCCTGTGCGTACAACTGCTCGTAACCGGCCCCCAGGGTCCCCGCCAGCACCACCACTGGCACGCCATGACGCTTGGCCACCCGCGCCACGCCGAGCGGCGTCTTGCCGCGCAGGGTCTGGGCATCGAAACGTCCTTCGCCGGTGATCACCAGGTCCGCGCCCTGCACCAGCTCATCCAGCCCGGCGAGTTCGGCAACGACCTCGACGCCCGGGCGGAACTGCGCGCCCATGAACGCCTTGGCGGCGAAGCCCATGCCCCCGGCCGCGCCGCTGCCCGGCTCGTCACGCACATCCTTGCCCAACAGCGCCGCGCAATGATCGGCGAAATGCGCCAGGGCATGGTCCAGAGCCTGCACCTGCTCGGGGCTGGCACCCTTCTGCGGACCGAAGATCGCCGAAGCGCCGTTGGCGCCGCACAGTGGGTTGTCGACGTCGGCGGCGACGTCCACCCGCACTTGCGCCAGACGCGGATCCAGGTCGTGGGGATCGATTCGAGCCAGCTGCGCCAGGGCCAGCCCGCCCTCAGCCAACGGTTCACCCCCTGCATCCAGCAGGCGCAGGCCCAACGCACGCAACATGCCGCTGCCGCCATCGTTGGTGGCGCTGCCGCCGATGGCCAGGACGATGCGCAAGGCACCGGCCGCCAGCGCCGCCGCCACCAGCTCGCCGGTACCCCAGGTGCTGCTGCGGCAGGCATCACGCTGGCCGTTGGGCACCAGCTGGATGCCACTGGCCTGGGCCATCTCGATCACCGCCGTGCGGCTCTCGGCCAGCCAGCCCCAGGCGGCCTCGACGGGCTTGCCCAACGGGCCGCGCACCACCTGGCGGCGCAGCTCGCCCTGGCTGGCAGCGACGATCGCCTCCATGGTGCCTTCACCGCCATCGGCCATCGGGCATTCGATGCGCTCGGACGCCGGCCAGACTTCGGCCAGGCCGGCGGCAATGGCGCGGGCGACACCGGCAGCGTCGAGGCTGTCCTTGAACGAATCGGGGGCGATGACGATCTTCATGGGGATTCTCCTGTCCTGTTGCCGCGCATGCTGACATGCTGTAGGCCACGCCAGCCTCGGTCGGATGCACAAAACCCAGGGGCGTTGTTTGGGCGAATGCCTGCTCGCTACGCTACAGCCCCTTTGCCGGCAACAACTGCAACCCCAAATAAAGGCTCAGCATCCCCTCCATTCGCAACGGATCCACCTCCCCCAACTCGGCGATCCGCTCCAATCGATAGCGCAGGCTGTTGCGATGGATCCCCAGCGCCTCGGCACAGGCCTGGCTTTGCCCGTCATGGGCGCACCAGGCGCGCAGGGTGAGCAGCAACTGGCCGCTGGCATCCTTGACGCGGATGCGTTGCAACGGCTCGAGCAGTTCATCCAGCGCGTCATCGTTGCGATGCCGCCAGAGCAACGCCGGCAGGCGATAGCGGGCAAGGCTCAGCAGGCGCTCGTCGGGCAGCACTTCCCGACCGTAGGCAAGCAAGTCGCGAACCCGGCGGTAGCCACGGCGCAACTGCTCAAGGCTCTGCGCCGGGCTGCCCAGGGCCAGGCGTTCGACGTCCCAGCCATGGCGCTGCAGGCGCTCGACCAGACGCGGCTCGTCCAGCACCACGCCCGCCGGACGGCACCATAGCAGCGACTGGCGTGCGGGACTGACGCACCAGCTGTCCGGATAGCGGCTCATCAGCCAGGCAGACAGGGCCTCGGCAGGCGGCCCGGCGCGCAGCTCGAACAGGCAGGGAATCCGCGCCAGGTTGGGCTTGAGCCCCAGTTGCTGGGCCTCGTCGACCAGGCGCGGCGACTCGCCGCTGCCGCCCAGCAACAGGGCCAGCAGGTCGTCGCAGCGCTGGCGACGCCATTGCTGCTCCACCTGCAGGTGACGCTGGGCCAGCAACATCTCGGCAGTCATGCGCACCAGCTCGCCGTAGGTGCGCAGTTGCTGCGGATCACCGGTCAGCCCCAGCACGCCGATCAGCCGGCCATCGAGCATCAGCGGCAGGTTGACGCCGGGCTGCACGCCCTTGAGGCACTTGGCCGCTTCGGTATCCAGTTCGACGATACGACCGTTGGCCAACACCAGCTGCGCGCCTTCGTGGCGGGTATTGATACGCTCGGGCTCGCCACTGCCGAGGATCAGGCCCTGGCTGTCCATCACATTGACGTTGCACGGCAGGATGGCCATCGCCCGGTTGACGATGTCCTGGGCCAGGTCGTGGTCCAGCTCGAACATGTAAGGGTCCTTCGGCATTGGTCGGCGGCACAGCAGCCTGCACCTGGAGCTGTGCAAAAGCACAAAGACAGCCGCGCTACACTCCCCGAGACTGCTCAAGGCGAGCGCCGGCACAGGCGACGCGGTGACAACCATAACAACAGAGAACCCGATCATGGCACACAGCCCCGCCCCTGACCAAGGCACCGAGAGCACCCGCAACGCGCTGTACCGGCGCATCACCCTGCGGCTGATCCCGTTCATTTTCATCTGCTACCTGTTCAACTACCTGGACCGCGTCAACGTCGGCTTTGCCAAGCTGCAGATGCTCGATGCGCTGAAGTTCAGCGAAACCGTGTACGGCCTCGGCGCCGGCATCTTCTTCATCGGCTACGTGCTCTGCGGCCTTCCCAGCAACCTGGCGCTCAACCGCTTCGGCCCGCGGCGCTGGATCGCGCTGATGATGATCGCCTGGGGTAGCCTCTCCACCTGCCTGCTGTTCGTCACCACCCCCACCGAGTTCTATGCCCTGCGCCTGCTCACCGGCGCCGCTGAGGCGGGCTTCTTCCCCGGGGTGGTGCTGTACCTCTCGCGCTGGTTCCCGGCGGACCGCCGCGGCCGCATCATGGCCCTGTTCATGTCGGCGATCCCGGTGTCCGGCCTGCTCGGCGGGCCGTTCTCCGGCTGGATCCTCGACCACTTCGCCGCCGGCCAGCATGGCCTGGCCGGCTGGCAGTGGATGTTCCTGATCCAGGGGCTGCCCACCGTGGTGCTCGGCGCGCTGGCCATCGTGCTGCTCAGCGACGGCTACCAAAACGCCCGCTGGTTGAGCCCGGCCGAACGCCAGCTGATCGAGGCGGACCTGAAGGCCGACGCCGCCAGCAAGCCGGCCACCCGCGGTGACAGCGTGCTGGCGGTGCTGACCAACCCGCTGATCTGGACCTTCGGCTTTGTCTACTTCTGCATCCAGAGCGGCGTCTACGCCATCAACTTCTGGCTGCCGTCGATCATCAAGAGCATGGGTTTCGACAGTCCGCTGCTGATCGGCTGGCTGAGCGCCATCCCGTACCTGCTGGCCGGGGTGTTCATGATCCTGGTCGGGCGTTCGGCGGACCTGCGCAACGAACGCCGCTGGCACCTTGTGGTGCCGATGCTGATGGGCGCGCTGGGCCTGCTGATCGCGGTGAACTTCGCCGGCAACCCGCCCGTCGCCATCCTCGGGCTGTCCATCGCCACCATGGGCGCGCTGACCGGCCTGCCGATGTTCTGGCCGATGCCCACCGCGCTACTGACCGCCGGCACCGCCGTGGCGGGCCTGGCGATCATCAACTCGGTGGGGCAGATGGCCGGTTTCCTCAGCCCTTACCTGGTGGGGTTCATCAAGGACCAGACCGGTTCGACCGATGCGGCGCTGTATGCGCTGGCGGGGTTGATCGTGGTCGGCAGCCTGGTGGCGTTGCGGGTATCGCGGGGGGGTAGTGCTGCCTTGGCAGGTGCCCGTTCGTAATGTTAGCGCTCTATGTAGGAGCGGCCTTGCGCCGCGAAAGGGCTGCGCAGCAGCCCCGGGATCTCAGCGTCGACGCATGAATTGCCGGGGCCGCTACGCGGCCCTTTCGCGGCACAAGGCCGCTCCTACATAGGAAAATGCGTTAGTTGCGAGGCTTCCACCCCGCCTCGTGCAACGCCGTCAACAGCAAATCCCCCTCCAGCGCAGGCACCACCAGCCCGCCCTTGCCCTGCATCGTCCGCCCCGCCAGCAAGGCGTTGACGATCGCCTCCTCCACCGCCTCCGCCGCCGCCATGAACAACCCTGAGATATGGTCGTTGTTGAGCATTTGCACGCCTGTGCACTGGGCCAGCCCCTTGCGCCCGTAGTCAGCGGGCGGCAATCCCTGGTTGCCGGTGGAAAACGCCAGGAAGATATCCCCACTGGAATCCTCGGTACCGCCGCCGGTGCGGGCGATACCGATCGACGCCCGCTGCGCCAGGCGCTGGCATTGGTGCGCCAGCAAGGGCGCGTCGGTGGCGATCACCACCACGATCGAGCCCATCCCCGGGGTGCCCGCCTCGGCCTCGGCAAACGGCGACGGCAGGTGGCCCAGCTGGCGCCCGACCGGATACCCGTCGACCCGCAGCTCGCGTCGTTGACCATGGTTGGCCTGGACCAGGACGCCGACGGTCCAGCCCCCCTGCCCATCCTCCAGGCGCCGTGAAGCGGTACCGATGCCACCCTTGAACTCATGGCAGATCATTCCCGTGCCACCGCCCACCGGGCCTTCCTGCACCGGGCCGGACTCCGCGGCCTGCTGCGCCTGGCGCACCTGCGCCGGGGTCACGTGCTGGCCCCAGATGTCATTGAGCAGGCCATCGTAGGTTTCCATCACCACCGGCATGCACCAGTACACCGCGTCGTCCGGCAGGCGCTCACGCTCGGCGGCGATCAGCGCGTCGCGCACCACGCCGACGCTGTGGGTGTTGGTGATGGCGATCGGCGTGGTCAGCAGCCCGGCCTCGCGAATCCACTCAAGCCCCGTGGCGTCGCCGTTGCCATTGAGCACATGGCAACCGGCGAAGCACGGCTGCTGGCGGGCCGCGCCCGCGCGCGGCTCGATCAGGGTCACCCCGGTGCGAATCGGCGCCGGGCGTTGTTCGTCGATCAGGGTGCTGTGGCCGACCCGTACCCCCGGAACATCGGTGATGGCATTGAACGGGCCCGGGGTGCCGTGGCCGAGGGTGATGCCCAGTTGACGCGCACGCATGTGTACTCCTTGGATGCTCACAATTTCTGGAAAGTCGGGCTGAGGCGGCCGTGGGTGCTGTACAACACCATCGACACGGCCAGCAGCCCGAGAATGATCGACAGGTCGCGCAGCGATGCCTCGCGCAGCAAGGTCACCAGCAGCCAACCGGCGCCGCTGACCGCCAACAGGGCCGGCAACGGCCACAGCGGCATGCGGTACGGGTGCTCGCGGTCGCGGCGCAGCACCCGGCTGCACAGCGCGCAGGCCGCCACCACCAGGTAGATCAGCAGCAACAGCAGCACGGTGAACGAGGTCAGTTGCTCCAGGCTCCCGGACAGGCTCAGCAGCGCCGACGGCACGGCCAGGAACAGGGTCGCCAGCCACGGCGACTCCCAGCGCGGATGGATCAGCGTGAAGGCGCGATTAAGGGTTGGCGTCCAGATCGCATCGCGGCCGCTGCTGTACACCACACGGCCGACCTGGATGACGATGGCGACGATGGCGTTGAACACCGAGAGGAAGATCCCGGCGCTGACCAGCCGCGCCAGGGTCTCGTTGCCGTGGGCGGTCAGCAGGTAGCCGATCGGATCACCGCTGGCCAGCATCGCCTGCAGCGACGGCGCGCCGATCAGCAGCGCCGCCAGTGGTATCACCTCGATCGCCACCACCACCGCCAGCGACCACAGTACGGCGCGGTGCACGGTGCGGCCACGGTCCTTCATGTCCTCGGCCAGCAGCACCGCGCCACCGTAGCCATTGAAGGCGAACAGGGCCATGCCCACCGCCCCCAGCACCAGTGCCCAGGGTGCGACGACCAGGCTGCCCTGCTCAAGCATCTGTGGTTGCAGCAGACTCGCCACCGGCTGGCTGGCGTTGCCGAAACCCAACGTCACGATCACCAGCAGCGCGGCGACTTCGCAGAACAAGAACAACCCGGTAATCCAGGCGTTCAGGCGAATATTGAGGATGCCCAGCGCGTAGCTCGACACCACGATTACCAAGGCCACCGCCTGGGTGTCGAACGCGGTGCCCAAGGCGTTGTTCAGGTAGGTGGCGGCACCGGCGGCGAGTACCGGCGGGATGAACAGCATCGAAGCCAGCACGGTGAGGAAGGTGGCGTAGCCGGCCAGCCCACCGAACACCCGCTTGGCGTACACGTACTCACCGCCGGCGGAGCTGTGGGCACGCCCCAGCTCGGCGTAGCACCAGGCGAACATCAGCGCCAGGGCCGCAGCCATGATGAACGAGAGGAAGGCGCCGCTGCCGGCCTGCTGGATGGCGAACGGGGCGATGACGAACACGGAACTGGCCGGGGTCACCGCCGACACGGTGATGGCGACCACATCGAACACCCCCAGCCGTTGCTGGAGTGCGCCCGCGGGCGCTGCGCTGGAGCTCATGGCGTTTTTCCTCTGGTTGTTATTGGTTGTGAGGGGAAAACCGGTCACGCGGCCGCTGGACCTGGGCTGGACTGTAGGCTGGCGCGGTGATTGGGCCAATTACCTAAAGGGGGTACGCCTCTTGACGGGGAGCAGGAAACCTCCCAAGACTGCGCAATCGCAGGTCAAATGTTGTGGGAGCGGGCTGGCCCCGCGATGGCGTAGAGTCAGGCAACCCTGAAATATCGCGGGGCAAGCCCGCTCGCCCCCTCATTCCAGCCAACTGACTACTGACAGTCGCCAGCAATGGGATCTCATGCACAACCTGTTCACCGAAGCCAGCACCCACGCAGGCCTGGCCCGCACCGTCGAGCAGATCGGCCAGCCGCGCTTCTGGCGCCAGCTGATCCTGCTGCTGCAGCAATGGCTGGCGTTCGACAACGCCCTGGCGATGTTCTACCCCCGCGCCGGCCTGCCCCGGGCGCTGGAGATCTTCGATGCCCGGGGCGAAGGCAACCCCGAGGCCATGGCCCTGTACCTCAGCGGCCTGTACCAGCTAGACCCGTTCTACCAGGCCTGCCAGGAGCGCATCGGCGACGGCCTGCATCGCCTGGAGGAAGTGGCGCCTGACCAGTTCCGCCAGAGCGAGTACTACCTCAAGTACTTCCACGACCATGTGCTGGAAGACGAAGTGCAGTTCATCGTGCAACTGGGTGACAGTGGCGCCTTGTCACTGTCGCTGGGGCGCCGCGAGCGCTTCGACAGCACCAGCCATGGGTTGCTGGCGGTGGTATGCCCATGGGTGGTCGCGCTGATGGCACAGCACTGGCTGCAGCAGAGCCTGCGCCCGGCGCCGGCAGCGGGCATGGCCCACCAGGTGCGCGACGCCATGAGCCTGTTCGGGGCGAAAGTGTTGTCGGAGCGCGAACTGGAAATCGCCCGACTGATACTGCGGGGGTATTCATCCAAGGCCATGGCCGAACGGCTGGCCATTTCACCGGAGACCATCAAGGTCCATCGCCGACATCTGTACGCCAAGCTGGACATCTCGTCGCAGCCGGAGCTGTTTTCGCTGTTCCTGCAATCATTGGGGCATGATCCGCAAGATCCATGACGCACAAACTTCTTGCAGCTGGTTCCGACAGCCAGCATCGACCCTGAGCTTGAACTCAAGAGTCGCCAAATGGTTTGCTGGCTGCGGCTAGCAGTGGAGCCAAAGCCACCTTTTGCTGCTGAACCTGCTTGGTAGCTAATTTCAACTGGGCTGCTGGTAGGGCAGGCTGTACCGCTACCGGAGCAAGACTCTCGGTGCCCATCCAGGCCAGCAACTCCTGAAGCAACAACCAGCCCAATTGATTGACCTGCGTAGCTGGCAGGCGCAACCCTTGCAATGCCTGGCGAACCAGCTCAATGGCCCCAATTGACTGGATCAGAGTCTGGTCGGTTAAGACCAGCAAAGCCGCAAATAACTTGGAGAGCCGTGGGTCCGTAAGGTGCAAGCGTTTTCCTTCGGCAACTTTACGACTACCAGCCCAGGCACGCTTGAAGGTTTGGCTTTGAAAAAAAGCCGCGATGGTTTCTTCAAGTGATTGCCCAGACAACCGGCGCAGCTTCAATTTCACGAAGCGAGGACCTGTGTGCCTAGGTGCCCTGACTTGCTCAGCAGCCATCTGTACGGCCAATTGGCTGAGCACAAATCGCGATACATCTTCAAACTTGGCCGCATGCGATAGCTCAGTCCAGGTAAACCAAACACCTTTGGCCTCAACCGTGAACGGTTGGTGGAAGAGTGCCTGCAACTGACGCTCGGCGCCATCGCTTTGTAGCAGTAGATCCCAGTGCTGCCGCAATAGCGGTGGCCCCAAAGTCCTACCACCGCCCGCCTCGCTCGAAGCGGAACTGAACCCATCGCAGTAAGGCATGGATAGATTGTTGCAGAAAATCTCCCGGCTACCGCTCAACAATGCATCCATCAACTCCAGCATTGGGTTTTCAACCCTGCTGTCTGAATCCTGCCAAGTGCTCCAGCCCGATATCCTTCGACCAAGCCCGAGCGCCTTGCGCGCTCCCTCAAGACGGCGCAGGCTGCCCTCCACATCTTTGACCCTCAGTCCAGGGCGCAACAGTGTCATGCTGGCGTGATCGAGCTCCACAGGGAGTGGTTTGGCCGTTACCTGATCGGACAAGACAAGCAAGTACACCGAAGTAACCCACCCGTCGACACACCAAAGCGGTAAGCAATGGCGCTGCCCATTCTTCCTGAGTTGTACCAGCTGATAAGGGCCAGGAGCCAGGCTGGCATAGGCCACAATGGCCTGCGCGCGCCGTCCCACGGTCAAGCGCACCCGCTCTCCGGTCTGGAAATGCTCAAGCCGCAACTGCGCAAAAACCTGCTCCAGATGCGCCAGAGCATCGCTACTCGGTGACCATAACAGCATCTGAAAGCTGCGTTTTCCTTTAGCCACCAAATAACGCCCCAGCCCGAGGTTTCGGCATAGTGTCGTGCCACGCAGCGGTAAGGGCGACGGAAAAGCGATCGAAGCAAAGACGAACTGAATGGGTAATGAGGGTTCCTGGGAAACCTCTATCGCATGGAGGCTCTGTTCATACCCCACGCGCTGACGCAGGGTATAGTGGCCAGGAGCGAGTTTGACCTTGAGCCTGCCGACGCCTTGCGCAACCAGAACAGAACCCTGATTGACCAGGAAGAGCTCAGCGGCGCCATCCTTCACCACAATCTCGACCTCGAACTCGACGCGTTCGGGGTCCGCTTCAAATTTCAATGACATGTTGCGCTCCTGGTGTGAAATCCAGAGTGCCCCCCTCAAACATCAGTGTGTAAGCGCTGGCACTCAGGCGTAGCTCGAATTGCCGTTCAGCGCCCGCAGTGCCGCTCCAGTCACTTCTATAGGCACGTATGAGTATCTGATCGTCCCATTTGATACCGTGGTCATCCACAGTGCCCATGATGCACTGCAGCTCAGCGCGTAAGCGAAACCGATCGCCGGCAACCCATTGCTCACCCAGCCTGAACATTTGGTTGACCAGAGGCCGGTTCGACTGGAACAGCAGGTCTTCCTCCTCCGGCATCACGAAACGCGGAGAGGGGGCAGACCCCGTCGGATACCACTGGTTCCATGCATTGATCATGAACTGCTTGAGTTGACTGGCCGCCACTTGCCCCAGGATGTCACATGGAGTCTCTTGCAAAGCCCGCAACCAGGCATGCGTGGCCAAGCCAACCACCCTGCCCTTGGTATCTGGCAACTCTCGCTCATGCGCCTTGCCTCGTTTGGGTGCCGCGTAGATAGCCAGAACCTTGACCGACTCAGCATCTTCAACCTCGGTACTGGTAATCTGTGGCAGGGCGTACTCCATCTCGCTCACTGCATCACGACAGCAATCCATGAACAACACGATCTCGCGAAACATACCCGTGCGCTTGGCCGCTTCAGCATACAGGCTACCGGGCAAATTTCCGGGGTAGTCGCTGGAACAATCCGCGCCATATAAAGCCGCGCGGGTTGTCTTGTCACCCAGCATCGAGAAGCCGTGCCCCGAAAAATAGAGATACAAGCGCCCATCACGTCGGCGGATCATCGGGCCTTCGTACGTCACTCGCTTGAACGTGTCGGCGAACTGACTGGTGCTCGGTTGCCAGGAAAGCATGGCACCGGGCTCTGGTTCAATCAGACTCTGGTCCGTAACGAGGCGCTGGATATTGGCTTCGGGTAGATCGTAGCCCGGTGAACGCAACCACCTGTAGATATTGTCGACGTCATTGAGCGGACCGCCCAGCGGCGGGTAGTGCTCGGCATCCTGGTACCTGGCGATGCCGACCAGAATCGCATGATCGTCAGGCATGATGCCCCCCGTCGCCTTGTACGAAGGCCTGTATTGATTCCAAGGTCGATGGATCGTTGTCGAAGTCGCCATGTTTGCGCGAGTCGCTATTGAAACCAGCGACATGACCCAGGCTGGGTGACCAGACGACACGATCCGGATCCTTACTCAAGAAGCTGGAGACAATCTTTACCGGCTCGGACGCTATAAGCCTCCCTGGTCGCAGGAAACGCTCCATACCTACCAGCGGCATGTCTATCTCGCTCTCCCAGCCATCGTCGGTGGCGTTGCCTTCCAACAGACCAGAAACGAAATACAGCAAGCTACGGGTATAAAGCGGCTTGAGCATCTGGTCCTCGCACTCTCGGCTGTCGCGCATGGCGAACATCCGAAAGATCTTGAGCCGATCATGACCATGGGCGGTAATCGCTTGAGCAAACCGCGCGCAGGTAACCGCGGGGGCCAGAAACGCCACCCTAATCGGCACCTGCAAACCGGCCTTGCTGGCTTGGTCGAGGAAGTTGCAGATGTAGATGGCGCCCGTGCTGTGGCCTACCAAAGTTATCCTGGAAAACTGCTTGTCAGCGTCTTGTAACGTGCGCAACGCCCTAACGACTGCCATGCCGCAGGCTTCGTCACGGTTTGCGAAACTATCCTGTGTGTCGTTTTTCATCTGGTTCCACACCGCAGCCCCGAGCAGGTCGCCATGCACAGCGTGGCGCAAGACTTCCTCGACGATGGTGCAGTACAGGCCATGGTCGCTGCGGTTCCTGAAACGCTGGATGACAGCAATGACGATTTTCGCGGCAAAGCGTGCCACGTTGAGCCAGGTAAGTACTCCGCGCGTCTTGAACTGCCCCTGTGGTTGCCCATCGACAGGTTTGAACATTTCATCGACCGCCGCTTCACTGAGCACCATGTATGTGGCGCGAACCTTACTTTCCGCAGCACCTTTGGTCGCAATGTCCTCTGACGGGATCACCGCGTTGTAGGCCTGAGCTAGAGCGCTCTTAAAGTGTGGATCATTTGCCAAGCCCTGGTTGATGTCCTTGGCAAGGTTTTCTTGCCTGGGTAGAGAGCCTCGTGTCACCGACCCGTCTTTCGCATCAGGTTGCACGGTGCTCTGATCAACAGGCGGAACCTGCTGCTCGTCCCGAAACCACTGGTCATAAGCTTCACGAAACGCATTCACGCCTCCCGGAAAGCCTGTCTGGCCGTCAGACGAGAACTGTTTCAGCACCCACTCGGAAACCTTCTTGATCAGTTCTCGCAGCGCTGGGTCCTTCAGCAGGTCGGCCTTGTTGTTCCAGATCGCCTCTCTGAAGCCAGACTCCCAGACAAAAAACAGCGGATAGGCGCCGCACTTCTGATAGACCGGGGTCAGCGGCGCAACAATATTGGCCAATGCGTATTCGCGGGACACCAGACCGCCATGAAAATGCAGGACCAACCCATGCTCCGGAGCTAACTTGATAGCTTTGTCGAGGATCAATCGAACTTCATCAGGCTCGCTGAGTGGGGCTGCTCCCAGCAATCCGTTGGCAGATATCAAGTAATGGGCTTTGTCAGGTGTGGCAATTGATGTCCCCATTCCAGCTCTCCTCCTTTCGCCAAAGCCTGCAGAACTACTCTGTGGTCATAGCTTGAGTCTGGGTGGAAAAGCAGGTTTCGCAATATTTGAGGGCCATGAATTTTGCACCCTGTCAGCCAGTTTCACTGGTGCCAGAAACGCCCGCGCGACCTGGCAAGCCGGGGCCTGCCAGCAAAGCGCATTTCGGATGCCAAGCAGTATCTGATGTTTTTGGCGACTCCTCTTCGCACTCAGCGCCGCGCAACCATCCCCGCCACGCGATCCACCGCAATACGGGTCTTCTCCACCAGCTCATCCAGTTCGCCCCGGCTGGCCACCAGCGCTGGCGCCATGATCATCCGCCCCAGGGTCGAGCGAATGATCACCCCTTCCTCGAAACCGAAGGTGCGGCACTGCCAGGCCAGGTCGCTCTCGTTGGCGAAGCGCTTGCGCGTGGCCTTGTCCTCGACGAACTGCAACGCTGCCACCAGCCCGGCGCCTTGCACCTCGCCGATCAGCGGGTGATCGGCGAATACCTCGCGCAGGATGCGCTGCAGGTACGGCCCGGTGTCATCCTTGACCTGGCGCACGATGCCTTCGTCGCGCAGGGCCTTGAGGTTGGCCACGGCTACCGCGGCCGCCACCGGGTGGCCGGAATAGGTCAGGCCGTGGGCGAACACCCCGCCCCGCTCCACCAGCGCCTCGGCGATGCGCTTGCTCAGCACCAGGCCCCCCATGGGCACGTAGCCGCTGGTCAGGCCCTTGGCGATAGACAGGGTGTCGGGCTCGAAACCAAAGTGCTGGTGGGCGAACCATTCGCCGGTGCGGCCGAAACCGCCAATCACCTCGTCGGCGCACAGCAGCACATCGTACTGGCGGCAGATGCGCTGGATCTGGGGCCAGTAGCTCTCGGGCGGAAAGATCATGCCCCCGGCCCCCTGGAACGGCTCGGCAATGAAACCGGCGACGTTCTCGGCGCCCAACTCGAGGATCTTCTCCTCCAGCTGCAGGGCGCAGCGGCGGCCGAACTCGGCCGGGGTCAGCTCGCCACCTGCGGCGAACCAGTAAGGCTCGTCGATATGCGCGACATCCGGGATCAGCCCGCCCATTTCGTGCATGAACTTCATTCCCCCCAGCGCCGTGGCCGCCAGGGTCGAGCCGTGGTAGCCATTCCAGCGGCCGATCATGATCTTCTTGCTCGGCTGGCCGACCACCTGCCAGTAGCGGCGCACGGTGCGGATCAGCACCTCGTTGGCCTCGGAGCCGGAGTTGGTATAGATGGCGTGGCTGTAGTGGCCCGGCAACAGGCTGAACAGCAGCTCGGACAGTTCGATCACCGCCGGGTGGGTGGTATGGAAGAACATGTTGTAGTACGCCAGCTGGTCCATCTGCGCGGCGGCGGCGGCGGTCAGGTCCTTGCGGCCATAACCGAGCTGGGTGCACCACAGGCCGGACATGCCGTCCAGGTAGCGGCGGCCATCGTTGTCCCACAGGTACAGGCCTTCACCGCGGGTGATGACCCGTGGCCCCTCGGCGTTGAGCGCCTTCTGGTCGAGGAAGGCGTGGATGTGGTGGGCGGCGTCACTGGCCTGGTAGTCGCGGGTGTCGCGTTTGGGCGAGAAAGGTGCGTTCATTGTTGTTCTCCTCGGGTGAATGTCAGCGCAGCTGGATCCAGGTGGTCTTGAGCTGGGTGTACTTGTCGAACGAATGCAGCGAGAGATCGCGGCCGAAACCGGACTGGCGGCCGCCGCCGAACGGCACGGTCACGTCCAGGGCATCGACGGTGTTGACCGACACCGTGCCGGCCTTCAGCCGCCGGGCCACGCGGTGGGCGCGGTTGAGGTCGTCGCTCCAGACCGACGCGGCCAGGCCGTAGACGCTGTCGTTGGCCAGGGCGATGGCCTGTTCCTCGTCGTCGAAGGCGCTGACCGCCAGCACCGGGCCGAAGATCTCCTCGCGGGCCAGGGCCATGTCCTGGCGCACGTCGGTGAAGATCGTCGGTGTGATGAAGTTGTGCGAGCCATTCACGCTCAGGCGCTCGCCACCGCACAGCAGGCGCGCGCCCTCGGCCCGGCCCTGGGCGATGGCCGCCTCGATGCGCGCAGCCTGGCCGGCATCGACGATGGCGCCGGCGCGGCTGGCCGGATCCAGCGGATCGCCCGGCAGCCATTCACGGGCCTGGCGCAGCAGGCGCTCGACGAACTCTTCATGGATCGAGCGCTGCACATACAGCCGCGAGTTGGCCGAACACACCTCGCCCTGGTTGAAGAAAATGCCGAACGCCGCCTTCTGCGCCGCCAGGTCGAGGTCGCGGCAATCGTCGAACACCAGGTTCGGGCTCTTGCCGCCGCATTCGAGCCAGACCTGCTTGAGGTTGGACTGCGCCGAGTACTGCATGAAGTACTTGCCCACCTGGGTGGAACCGGTGAACACCAGGCAGTCCACATCAGGGTGCAGGCCCAGGGCGCGACCCGCCGTTTCGCCCAGCCCCGGCACCACGTTGAGCACGCCTTCCGGCAGGCCGGCCTGCAATGCAAGCTCCGCCAGTCGCAGGGCCGAGAATGGCGACTGCTCGGCGGGCTTGAGCACCACGCTGTTGCCTGCGGCCAGTGCCGGGGCGACCTTCCAGGCGGCCATGTCCAGCGGGAAGTTCCACGGCACCACCGCGCCGATGACGCCCAGCGCCTCGCGGCTGATCATCGCCACGGCACTGGCGGCGGTAGGCGCGACCTGGTCGTAGAGCTTGTCCAGCGCCTCGCCGTACCAGGCGAAGACGTGAGCGGCGCCGGGTACGTCGATGTTGTAGGCGTCCATCACCGGCTTGCCCATGTTCAGCGAGTCGAGCAGCGCCAGTTCCTCGCGGTGGGCCAGCATCAGCTCGGCCAGGCGCAGCAGCACGCGCTTGCGCTCGGCCGGCGCCATGCGTGCCCAAGGGCCGTGCTCGAAGGCACGGCGGGCGGCCCGCACCGCCTGGTCGATCTCGTGGTCGGCGCAGGCGGCGACCTGGGCCAGGCACTGCTCGGTCGCCGGGTTGATGGCGGCGAAGGTGGCGCCGTCGCGGGCCGTCACCGGGCGGCCGTCGATCAACGCGGTGGTGATGAAGCTTTGCTGTGCAGCGCGCTGCTGCCAATCGCTTTTCGTATGCACGCAGGTCTCCCCTCCGGCCACACGCGGGGCCGGTGATTGTCATTGACTGGATGAGGTGAAGCGGTGGTTCAGCGCCGTCGCAGGTAGCTTTCCAGCGGGTCCTTGCTCAGGCCTTCCTGGGCCTGGGCCAGCGAGGCGATGAACAACGAGAACAGCTCGGCCTGGGTGGCGATGTCGAGCTTGGCGTAGAGGTTCTTGCGGTGGGTCTTGACGGTGTCTTCGCTGATTCCCAGGCGCTCGGCCAGCGAGCGTGTGGAATGGCCGCGCAGCAGGTACTGGGCGACATGGCATTCACGCTCGGTGAGCAAGGAGGAGCCGAAATTGTTCAGCGCGGCGTTGATCTGCCGCCCCAGCGCGCTTTCAAAGCGCCCGCCCAGGGCCTCGGCATCCAGCTGCCCCCAGTGGCGGCGCACCACCGCCACCACCCAGGCGGCGACGCACTTGAGCTCGGCCACCTGACGGCTGCCCAGGCGCCGGGTGCTGCCAAGGGCCACGGCGATCGTCAGCTGGGCGTCCAGCGGCACCAGGTAGTTGAGTTCGTCCTCCAGATGCGCGTGCTGGTAGAACGAGGTGTAGTACTCGCTGCGCTTGAAGTGGTCCGGGGCGACATCGCTCAGGCGATAGCAACCGGCGGGCACGCCGTCCATGCAGGCGCGGTAGAACGGACACAGCAGGTAGTAGCCTTCGAGGTACTTCTGCACGTTGCCCTCGGGCAGCCAGGGTCCCTCGTCATCCTTGGCGAACAGCGCCGAGGGCAGGCCCTTGCGTGGGTACAGGAACACCGTGATGGCCTGGCATGGCGCCAGTTGGTTGAGGGCGGCGAACAACGCCTCGACGAACCCGGGCGTGCCGATGGCGTCGACCACGCGGGCCATCTGCGCATACCAGTCGGGCGAATTCAGCTGGGCGTTGCTCATTGTTGTTGTCCCCGCCAGGGTGAGTGCTGGACGGGATTGTTTCATGGGGGGGACGGGGCGGCTATCACCCTTCGGGGTGAGGAGCCAGTCTCAATTGCTGCACGATCCCTGTAGGAGCGGCCTTGCGTCGCGAAAGGGCCGCACGGCGGCCCCGGCGATCTCTGCTTTGACGCTGAGATCCTGGGGCTGCTGCGCAGCCCTTTCGCGACGCAAGGCCGCTCCTACAGATTGCGTGGAATTGCTACAGTGCTGCATCAGACTTGGAATGCGCATGGCGATAAAAATGCAGGATAGCCCTGCAGATTTGCCAATTGTGCAGGGTAATTTTGCATGACAGGATCGCTCGATCCGCCCGCGCATTCCAGGACTTCACTTGGAAAATCAATAACAAAGCAGGGAGACCGCGATGACCGCGCACGCTCAACCCTCGGCAACGGATCAGGTATTGGCCGAGGTCCGCAACCACATTGGCCACCTCACCCTCAACCGCCCCTCCGGCCTGAACGCCCTGACCCTGGAGATGGTGCGCAACCTGCAGCACCACCTCGACCAGTGGGCCCAGGACCCGCAGGTGCACGCCGTGATGCTGCGTGGCGAGGGGCCCAAGGGCTTCTGCGCCGGTGGCGATATCCGTTCGCTGCACGACAGCTACAAGGCCGGCGAGAAACTGCACGAGGACTTCTTCGTCGAGGAATACGCCCTGGACCTGTGCATCCACCGCTACCGCAAGCCGGTGCTGGTGCTGATGGACGGCTTCACCCTCGGCGGCGGCATGGGCCTGGCCCAGGGTTGCGACCTGCGCATCGTCACCGAACGCAGCCGCCTGGGCATGCCCGAAGTGGGCATCGGCTACTTCCCGGATGTCGGTGGCAGCTACTTCCTGCCCCGGGTACCGGGCGAACTGGGTATCTATCTGGGCGTCAGCGGCAGCCAGATCAAGGCTGCCGATGCCCTCCACTGCGGCCTGGCCGACTGGTACATCGACAGTGAAAAGCTCGCGGCCCTGGATGACGGGCTAGACCGCCTGACCTTCGGCGCCAACCCGCTCAAGGACCTGCAAGGCCTGCTCGCCAGGTTGGGCACCCAGACCTTGGCGGACGCGCCACTGGCGCAACTGCGCCCGGTGATCGACCACTTCTTCGCCCTGCCCGACCTGCCGAGCATCATCGAGCAACTGCGCGCCGTGACCATCGGCGACAGTCGTCAGTGGGCGCTGGACACCGCCGACCTGCTGGAAACCCGCTCGCCATTGGCCATGGCCGTGACCCTGGAACTGCTGCGCCGCGGCCGCCACCTGGCCCTGGAAGACTGCTTCGCCATGGAACTGCACATCGACCGCCAGTGGTTCGCCCATGGCGATATCATCGAAGGCGTGCGCGCCCTGATCGTCGACAAGGACAAGCAACCCCGCTGGAACCCGCCGACCCTGGCCGGTCTCACCGCCCAGCGGGTCGACCAATTCTTCGAAGGCCTGTGAGCCCGGGAGTACACAGATGCAAGACCTGGAACTGAGCGAAGAGCAGATCATGATCCGCGACATGGCCCGCGATTTCGCCCGCGGCGAGATCGCGCCCCATGCCCAGGCCTGGGAAAAGGCCGGCTGGATCGACGATGACGTGGTGCGCAAGATGGGCGAACTGGGCCTGCTCGGCATGGTCGCCCCGGAACAGTTCGGCGGCAGCTACACCGACTACGTGGCCTATGCCCTGGCGGTGGAGGAAATCTCCGCCGCCGATGGCGCCACCGGGGCGATGATGAGCATCCACAACTCGGTGGGCTGCGGCCCGCTGCTGGCCTACGGCACGCCCGAGCAGCAGCAGGACTGGTTGCCGCAACTGGCCAGCGGCGAGGCGATCGGCTGCTTCTGCCTGACCGAGCCCCAGGCCGGTTCCGAGGCCCACAACCTGCGCACCCGCGCCGAGCTTGTCGATGGCCAGTGGGTGATCAACGGCGCCAAGCAGTTCGTCAGCAACGCCCGCCGCGCCAAGCTGGCCATCGTCTTCGCCGTTACCGACCCGGAGCTGGGCAAGAAAGGCCTCTCGGCCTTCCTGGTGCCCACCGACAACCCAGGCTTCAAGGTCGACCGCAGCGAACACAAGATGGGCATCCGCGCCTCCGACACCTGCGCCGTGACCCTGGACAACTGCCGCATCCCGGCCGTCAACCTGCTGGGCGAGCGCGGCAAGGGCCTGGCCATCGCCCTGTCCAACCTCGAAGGCGGACGCATCGGCATCGCCGCCCAGGCCCTGGGCATCGCCCGCGCGGCCTTCGAAGCGGCGCTGACCTATTCCCGCGAGCGCATCCAGTTCGGCAAGCCGATCAACGAGCACCAGAGCATCGCCAACCTGCTGGCCGACATGCAGGTGCAGGTCAACGCTGCTCGCCTGCTGATCCTGCATGCCGCGCGCCTGCGCAGCGCCGGCAAGCCTTGCCTGTCGGAGGCCTCCCAGGCCAAGCTGTTCGCCTCGGAAATGGCCGAGCGGGTCTGCTCGATGGCGATCCAGGTGCATGGCGGGTATGGCTACCTGGAAGACTACCCGGTGGAGAAGTACTATCGCGATGCGCGCATTACCCAGATCTACGAGGGTTCCAGCGAAATCCAGCGCATGTTGATTGCGCGTGAGTTGAAGCATTATACGGTCTGAGGCAAGACATCAGGTTATATCCGCCCCTCTGTAGGAGCGGCCTTGTGCCGCGAAAGGGCCGCAAAGCGGCCCCGGCAATCTTTGCATTTACGCTGAAATCCCGGGGCTGCTACGCAGCCCTTTCGCGACGCAAGGCCGCTCCTACAGGGAACGCGTGCCCTTCATGAGATTTATTCGTCTCATATGATACAATTGTGGATATTTCGTCGCTGAATCCCGACTCGAGGTCCCACATGCGTAGAACCCTCCAGGAAGAGCGCCTGCTCAAGGCGCTGGCCCAGGCCATTGTCGTCCACCCCCGCGCCACTCTCAAGGAGCTGGCGGAAACCGCCGGGGTCAGCAAAGCCACCCTGCACCGCTTCTGCGGCACCCGCGACAACCTGGTGAAGCTGCTCGAGGACCATGGCGAGCAAGTGCTCAACCAGGTCATCCTCGAAGCCGACCTGGAACGCATCGAACCGCTGGCCGGCATTCGTCACCTGATCGCCGAACATCTCAAGCATCGCGAGTTGCTGATGTTCCTGATGTTCCAGTACCGCCCCGACACCTTGCTCAACGACGCCGAGGACCTGCGCTGGCAGGCCTATATCCAGGCCATGGACGCGTTCTTCCTGCGCACCCAGCAACTGGGCGTGCTGCGCATCGACATCAGCGCGGCGGTGTTCACCGAAATGTTCATGACCATGATCTACGGCATGGTCGATGCCGAGCACCGTGGCCGCGCCGCCAGCGCCAACACCGCGCAGACGATCGAGCAGCTGTTCCTCAACGGCGCCCGACCACAGGGCTGACGACTATCGATCGGTGCCGCCAGTCAGTTCCTCGATGCTGATCTCACGCATCCTGAACTTCTGTACCTTGCCGGTCACCGTCATCGGGAACGCGTCGACGAAGCGCAAATGACGCGGCACCTTGAAATGCGCGATGCGCGCCCGCGCCCATTCGCGCAGCTCGTCCGCGCCCAGCGCCTGCCCTGGGTGCAGGCGGATCCAGGCGACGATCTCCTCGCCATAGCGGCTGCAGGGAATGCCGATCACCTGCACGTCGGCCACCGCCGGATGGGTAAAGAAGAACTCCTCCAGCTCCCGCGGGTAGATGTTCTCGCCGCCGCGGATGATCATGTCCTTGCTGCGGCCGACGATGCGCACATAGCCTTCGTCGTCCATCACCGCAAGGTCACCGGTGTGCATCCAGCCATCGGCATCGACGCTCTCGGCGGTGGCCTTGGGGTTGTTCCAGTAGCCGAGCATCACGCTGTAGCCGCGGGTGCACAGCTCGCCGATCTCGCCGCGCGCCAGGGTAGCGCCTGCGCTGTCGATCACCTTGCTCTCCAGCCACGGCTGGGTCCGGCCGACGCTGGTCACCCGGCGCTCCAGGTCGTCGTCGGCGCCGGTCTGCAACGACACCGGGCTGGTCTCGGTCATGCCGTAGGCGATCTGCACCTCGCCCATGTGCATCTCGTCGATCACCCGGCGCATCACCTCGATCGGGCAGGTGGCGCCGGCCATGATGCCGGTGCGCAGGCTGCCCAGGTCGAACTCGTGGCGGCGCGGGTGGTCGAGCTCGGCGATGAACATGGTCGGTACGCCGTACAGCGCGGTGGCGCGCTCTTCTGCCACGGCCTGCAGGGTGAGCAGCGGGTCGAAGGCGTCGCTGGCGTAGATCAGGGTGCTGCCGTGGGTCATGCAGCCGAGGTTGGCCATGACCATGCCGAAGCAGTGGTACAGCGGCACCGGCACCACCAGCCGGTCGTGCTCGGTCAGCCCGAGGCTTTCGCCGACCATGTAGCCGTTGTTGAGGATGTTGTGGTGGCTGAGGGTCGCGCCCTTGGGGAAACCGGTGGTGCCGGAGGTGTACTGGATGTTGATCGGCTCGTGCCGGTGCAGGCTGGCCTGGCGTGCGGCCAACTGTTCAGCGTCGGTTTCGCCGGCGCGGGCCTGCAATGCCGACCAGGCCAGGAAGCCATTGGGGGGCGTGGCGGCCAGGCTGATGACCCCGCGCAGCTCGGGCAGGCGCGCGCTGTGCAGCTCGCCCGGGCGGCAGGCGCCGAGCTCGGGCGCCAGGTCCAGCAGCATGGCGTGGTAGTCGCAGGTCTTGAAGGCGTCGGCGCAGATCACCCATTGGCAGGCCGACTGGCTAAGGGCGTATTCCAGTTCACTGATACGGTAGGCCGGGTTGATGTTGACCAGGATCGCGCCGATCTTGGCGCTGGCGAACTGGGTGATGCACCACTCGGCGCAGTTGGGCGCCCAGATGCCCAGGCGGTCGCCGGCCTGCAGGCCCAGGTCCATCAGGGCGCGGGCGTGCTGGTCGACGGCCTCTGCCAGCTGCTGCCAGGTGTAGCGCAGGTGCTGGTGGCGGACCACCAGGGCCTCGCGGTCGGGGAAGCGGCCGACCGTGGCGTCGAAGGCGTCGCCGATGCAGTGGGTAAGCAATGGAGTGGCTTTTGAGCCTTGGGTATGGCTGGGCTGGGGCATAGGGGCTCTCTTGTTGTGCGATCCCTGTAGGAGCGGCCTTGTGCCGCGAAAGGGGCGCGCAGCGCCCCCGGCGATTTCAGCGTCACAGCGAGAATGGGGCTGCTTTGCAGCCCTTTCGCGGCACAAGGCCGCTCCTACAAGGGGGATGTGCAGCCCCGGGCCGCTAGCGGATGAACACCTGCGGCGTGGTGGTCGACATGTCGCCACCAGGCAGCTTGATGTTCTTCACCTTCTCCAGCGTGTTCGGGTCGAACACCGCCAGGTCGTTGAAGGTGCCGCCCAGGTAGAGCTTGTCGCCGGCCTTGTCGAAGGTCACGCAGTAGTAGGTATGGTCGAGATTGGCGGCCTTGACCAGTTTCTTCTGCTGGATGTCGTAACGGGCCAGGCGGTTGAGCACGCCGTACATCTGGTTCGGGTCCTTCGGCGAGCGCAGGCCGGTGAAGTACAGCTCGGTCAGCTCGGCGAACTCCTGGGTGTGGGCCTTGCCAGTCTTCAGGTCGATGCTCAGGTAGCCGTACAGCGGCTCGGCGGTGGCCGGGTCCTGCTTGGCATCCTTGAACTTCGCAATGGTGTAGAGCATCGAGAACTCATGCCGCGAACTCTGGTGCGGCCAGAAGTACAGTACGTCTGGCGCGCTGTAGCCTGGGCGGTTCCAGCTGCGCAGCGGCAGCGCGACGCTGTACTTGCCGGTCTTGACGTCAAGCTTGTAGATGTCCGGCCCGGCCACGTACAGGCTGCCATCGTCGGCGGCGCGCATCAGGTAGACCTGGCGCGGCATCGGGAAGCTGCGCACGGGCTTGGCGTCGAGGCCGTCGCTGGTGCGAAACACCTCCAGACGCGGCGGTTTGACCACGTAGTGGTCGTTCATGCGCTGGCTCGGGTTGACCGTGGCGTAGACCTCCTTGCCGTCGGGGCTGATGGCGAAGGAGTACATGGCCTTGGCGACCTCGCCCGGCACGCTGGAGAGGTTGGCGTGGAAGGTGGTCTTGCAGCTGTCCAGGTCGATGCCGTAGATATCGGCGAAGTGGTTGTTCAGCACGTAGGCGGTGCGGTTATCCGGCGCCATCATCGCCGTGCCGGGGCCGAACGAATCGGGCATGCGACAGGTCTTGTACAGCGTGTCGCTGGCCACCTCGACCACATGCAGGTTGTTCGGGTAGTTGGTGGCGATCAGGTATTCATGGCCCGCCTTCAAGGCCGGGCCTGCATCATCTGCCTGGGCCGCCCAGGCGCAGATCGTGGCAGCAATGGTGAGCGCGAGCTGCGCGCAGAATCCAGCTTTCATGCGGTTTCCCCTTGTCATTCTATTTGTCTTTCGGGAATACGGTGCCGAGGTTGCGCCAGTCTTCGGCGGAGTTGCTCGCCTGGGCGTTCCAGTCCTGGTAGGTGCTCATCATGTCCGGCACCTGGGCCGGCCACCAGCAAGGGTCGGAGCAGCCGTAAAGGTCGGCCTCCATCGGCTGGCACAGCGAGCTGACGCCGCCGAAGGCATCCACTTCCCAACCCGGGTCGGTGGTGGCGGTGCAGCCGGCCACGGCGCTCATGGCCAACACTTCGTCGACGCGGTCTTCGGCGGCGGCTTGTTCGAGGATACGCGCCTTGTTGTTCAGCGGTTTGAGGTGCTTCATGTCAGTGCGCCTTCCTGGGAGTGATGTAGCGATCGATGAAGGCCGGGTTGGCGGCCATGATGCGGCTGTAGACCTCGATGCCGAAGTCGACCCAGTCGCGCATCAGCTCGCAGTAGTGGTAGGTCGGGTGCTGCGGATCGCCGTAGCGGGCGTAGCTCTCGTGGTAGCAGCCGCCGGAGCACAGGTTGCGGATGCGGCAGCTGTCGCAGCCGGTGCCGCTGCGGTCCAGGCGCTGCGAGAGAAAGTCATTGAGCTGCGCCTGCTTCACGCCCTGGTGCACGTTGCCGAAGGTCGGCAGGCTGGAACCGGTGAAACGGTGGCACAGGTTCAGCTCGCCCTCGTGGTCCACCGCCAGCATCTTCAGCCCGGCCCCGCACGGCAGGGCCTTCTTGTGACCCTCGTGGATATCGGTGATCAACTGGTGCAGGTTGGAGAAACCGATGTTGCGGTGCTCCAGCGCCGCCTCCAGGTAGCGCCGGCCCAGGGCCTTCATGTTGGCGAACACCTGCACCAGCTCGTCGCCTGTGAGGTTGAAGTCGGCCATGTCGCCGGAGGTCACCGGGGCGAAACCGACCTCGGCGAACCCCAGGTCGTTGAACAGATGGTTCCAGATGGTCTCGACGTCGGTGATGCCACGGGTCAGGGTGACCCGCGCCCCCACCGGCCGGCTGCGGTAGCGCGACAGCAGCATGTCGGCCTTGCGCCGCACCACGTCATAGGTGCCCTGCCCGCCCACGGTGATACGGTTGCGGTCGTGCACGGTCTTGGGCCCGTCGATGCTGACCGACAAACCGAAACGATGAGCGTCGAGCCAGTCGACGATTTCCTCGGTGAGCAAGGTGGCGTTGGTGGTCATGATGAACTCGACCTGCTTGCCTACCTCGGCGAAGCGCCGCTCGCAGTAAGCCACCATGTGCTCGATCAGCGCCCGGTTGGACAGCGGCTCGCCACCGAAGAACACCACGCTGTAGCGCTGCTCGTCGGGCGACTCCTTGAGCAGCATCTCCACCGAGGCCTCGGCGGTGGCCGTGTTCATCTTGCGCCCGGCCGACGGCTTGTCGAGGTCTTCCTTGTAGCAGTAGGTGCAGCTCAGGTTGCAGCCGGTGTTGACGTTGAGCACCACGGTGTTCAGCGCCGTGCGCTCGACCTGTTTCAGGGCGATCTCCGGCGTCAGCGGCGAGCCGTCGCTGACCACCTCCAGGGCGATCAGCTCGCGCAGGGTTTCCTCGATGTCCTGCCCGGAAAACTGCTGGCCGAGGCGTTGCATCAGCTCCTCGGCGGAGCAGCCCTGGCGGCGCAAGGTGTCGATGATGCCGCCGGTCACCGCGTCAGCGGCGAACAGCGAACTGCTGGGGATATGGAACAGCATGCGGTCGGCATCCACCTGCACTTCGTGCAGGTTGCGTTCGACCAGGTTCAGTAGTGCGCCCATGGCGACCTCTCGGGATTCGATGCGTCAGTTGATGCCTATGGCAGTGGCGGATTGTTCCAGCGTTGCACGGTGACGATCATGTGCCCCTCGCCCTGCTGGCCGCCGTCGGCGAGGGTGGCGATCACCTTCAGGTTGCCGGCGTTGTTGGTCATCATCTTGCGCGCGGGGTTGGGCCCTGCCCCGCCCGGCACGAACACGCCATCGGCCTGCATCTGCCCGGCGAACCGGACGTCCTCGTCCTCGACCGCGCGCTCATTGAACGGCTCGACCTTCCAAGTGGCCGGCAGGTAGCCGATGCGCAGCGGCTGGCCGCTGGCGTCCTTGCCCCAGGCCTCGGCCTCGAAGCGGCCCTGGACCTTGGGCACCGAGGCGCCGTTCTCGCCGATGCGGGCAATGGAGAATGCCGGCACCACCTTGACCTCCTCGACCTTGTCGTACACCGCCAGTTGCACGCCCTTGAGCGCGCCCACCGCGACCTCGCGCTGGCCAGCGGCGGCGTCCCTGGCGGCACGTGCCTTGACCCGGATCAGCGTCGGCGTCGACTCAAGCACCTCGGTCACCTCGACGCCCGCGCCCAGGTCGGGCTTGCCGGACAGGTCGCTACCCACCAGGGTGATCTCGCTGTCGCTGCCGGCCTTGATGAACGCCGGCTGCACCGCCAGCAGGCGGCCCTGGCCGGCCTTGGCGGCACTGAAGTCCAAGCCACGCTCGTCGTGATCGGCCTCGAACATGCGGCCCTTCATCTGGCCGTCGATGGCGGCGAACACCTGGCGCAGGTTGGCCTCGCCGACCTTGACGTTGCCGCGCCACTCATAGCCGTTGTAGAGGATCGCCGAGCCGCTGCCGTTGAACGGCGTGCCATCGGCATAGGCGCCCTTGAGTTCGACCTTGAAGGTGTCGCCCTGCTCGGCGCTGACCGTCATCACCCCGCGCACGTCGCCCTTGGCCAGCATGTGGCCGCTGAACGCCCATTGCCCGGCCAGGACCTTGGACTCGGGCCGCGCCTTGAGCCACTCGGCCCAGGCCGTATTGTCGAGGGGGAAGCGCTTGGCCAGGTCCGGCACCATCTGCTTGAGGGCGATGTCCAGCCAGTCGCGGTCGCGGGCCTGGGCCTGGTATTCGAGGGACGGCCACTGGCCGAGGTGGAAGTTGACCAGGTGTTCCCATTCCTTGGCCGGACGCCGCTGCAGGGCGACCCGGGCACCGGAGTGGCAGCGCCCGCACATCTGGCTGAGCTGATCGTCGAAGTGCTCGACGGTGTTCAGCCGGCGCTCCATGGCGTAGCGCACGCCCTCGGTCTCGCTGGGCGCCAGGCCCTGCTTGTCGGCCAGGTACTTGACCAAGGTGCGGCGGTCGTCGTCGCTGATCGAAAGGCCATGCATCACCTGCATGCGGGCGATGCTCATCAGCCAGCCTTCCGGGGTCTTGCGCTGGTGGCTGATGCGGCTGTAGCTGTCGTTGCCTTCGGGGATATGGCAACCCATGCACTTGTTCTGCAACAGGCTCGGGCCCTGCTCGGCCGCCATGGCCTGGGCGGCCAGCAGTGCGGTGGCGACCAGCGCCAGTGTGCCCGCCTGCCGCCGGAGTCGAGTCGTCTTCAAGGTCAGACCTCCACGGTGTTGTTCTTATCGTTATTCGCACGCTTGGGTACAGCGGTGTGCATGTGACAGTTGCGATACATGAAGTGTGCCAGTTGCAGCAAAAATGTTTTGGATCAGTGAGTTGCCCTGGTTTTGCGGGTAAGGGACAGCGTTTCGGGTTGTAGGTGAACGTCCCATTTCGCGACTGGGTGTTTCACCTTGAGACACCCGTCCCAGCACCCGTGGACCTGTGTCACATGACGTCTCACCCGATCTCAATATGCAACAGATCAACCCTGATTCGTTTCACTCCCAATCAGGCAAAAGCCACCGCTAGCCGGGCCTTGCCCGGCATCCGAGTCCCTTGGCACGCCCATTGCCCCAGCCCTGGTCACAACCATGACAAGAGGCACCGCCCCATGCATTCCGAACTGCCGATCCTCCCCGCCACACGCGACTTCCTCGCACGCAAGCTCAGGATGCGCATCGGCGCCGACTGGCAGGACGCCGCCAGCGGTCGCACCATGACCTTGCGTAACCCGGCTACCGGCGAGGTCCTCGGCGAGGTGCCCGCGGCCGAGGCGCAGGACGTGGACCGCGCCGTGCAGGCCGCCCGCCAGGCGTTCGAGCAGTCGGCCTGGAGCCGCCTGCGCCCACGCGAGCGGCAGAACCTGCTGTGGCGCCTGGCCGACCTGATGCAGCGCGATGCCCGGGAGCTGGCCGAGCTGGAATGCCTGAACAACGGCAAGAGCGCCGCCGTGGCCCAGGTAATGGACGTGCAATTGGCCATCGATTTTTTGCGCTACATGGCCGGCTGGGCCACCAAGCTCGAAGGCAGCACAGTCGAGCCCTCGCTGCCGCTGATGCCCGACGATGAGTTCCACGGCTTCATCCGCCGCGAAGCGGTCGGCGTGGTCGGTGCCATCGTTGCCTGGAACTTCCCGCTGCTGCTGGCCTGCTGGAAGCTCGGCCCGGCCCTGGCCACCGGCTGCACCGTGGTCCTCAAGCCTGCCGACGAAACTCCGCTGACCGCGCTGAAACTCGCCGAACTGGTGAACGAGGCCGGTTACCCGGACGGTGTGTTCAACGTGATCACCGGCACCGGGCTGAACGCCGGCGCCGCCCTTAGCCGCCACCCGGGCGTGGACAAGCTGACCTTCACCGGCTCCACCGAAGTCGGCAAGCTGATCGGCAAGGCCGCCATGGACAACATGACCCGCGTCACCCTGGAGCTGGGCGGCAAGTCGCCGACCATCGTCCTGCCCGACGCCAACTTGCAGGAAGCCGCCGCCGGCGCCGCCACGGCGATCTTCTTCAACCAGGGCCAGGTGTGCTGCGCCGGCTCCCGGCTGTACGTGCACCGCAAGCACTTCGACAACGTGGTAGCCGATATCGCCGGCATCGCCAACGCCATGAAACTGGGCAACGGCCTGGACCCCACCGTGCAGATGGGGCCGCTGATCTCGGCCAAGCAGCAGGACCGGGTCACCGGCTACATCGACCTGGGCCGCGAACTGGGCGCGACCATCGCCTGCGGCGGCGAAGGCTTCGGCCCGGGCTACTTCGTCAAGCCGACGGTGATCGTCGACGTGGACCAGCACCACCGCCTGGTGCAGGAGGAAATCTTCGGCCCGGTGCTGGTGGCCATGCCGTTCGACGACCTCGACGAGGTGGTGCGCATGGCCAACGACAACCCCTACGGGCTGGGCGCGAGCATCTGGTCCAACGACCTCGCCGCGGTGCACCGGATGATCCCGCGGATCAAGTCCGGGTCGGTGTGGGTGAACTGCCACAGCGCGCTGGATCCGGCGCTGCCGTTCGGCGGCTACAAGCTCTCCGGCGTCGGCCGCGAGATGGGCGCGGCGGCGATCGAGCACTACACCGAGCTGAAGTCGGTGTTGATCAAGCTCTGAGTCTTCCTGCAGCGGCCTCTTCGCGGGTAAACCCGCTCCCACAGGATTCGCTGATCCCTGTGGGAGCGGGTTTACCCGCGAAGAGGCCGCAACAGACCTTACAGAACACACAATAAAAACATGGAGCACACCATGACGCACAAGCTCGCCTGCACATTGGCCCTGCTGCTGGCCCCCCCCCTCACCCAGGCCCATGAACTCTACAACAACGCCGGCACCACCCTGAACGCCAACCTCGAAGCCCTGTTCGGCGTCTTCCACAGCGACGAGAGCTTCGATCAGTTCGGCAACCGCCAGCCCGGCAGCAGCAACTGGCGCGAGGGCTACGTCAAGTACGGCCTGAGCGCCAACCAGGCCCTGGCCGACAGCGGCACGCTGTACGGTGCCTTCAGCCTGCTCAGCTCGGCCACCTGGGGCGATGGCGATGCCGCCGGCTTTACCCTCGGTGACGAACGTCGCACCGGCGTCGAGGATGCCTACCTCGGCTGGCGCTCAGGCAGCCTGTTCCCGGCCCTCGGTGAGGATGGCATCGATGTCTCCGGGGGGCGCCAGGTCATCACCCTCGGTGACGGCTTCCTGATCCAGGGCGACCCGGTCAATGCCGGCAATGTCGACCTGGGCGCCGATTTCGACCGTGGCGGCGGCTACTACCTGGCGGCGCGCAAGGCCTTCGACCGCACCGCCGTGCTGCGCCTGGGCGGCAAGCAAGGCTGGCGTGGCGACCTGATGTGGCTCAAATCAGACAACCCGTTCCAGGCCGACACCTCCATGGCGGTGGCCAACCTCGAGCATGTCAGCGATGCGGGCACCGTGGGCCTGAGCTGGATCCACGGCCTGGATGTCGACCGCCGCTACGCCGAGATCCTCGGCCTGGAACACCGCGACGGCATGGACACGGTGAGCCTGCGCGGGCGTGGCAACCTGGGGGTGAAGGACCTGGAGCTGGCCGCCGAGTACGTCACCCAGGACCGCACCGGCGGGCGCGAGAACGCCTGGTACCTGGAGGGCAACTGGACCTTCTGCGCACTGCCCTGGTCGCCCACCGCCACCTACCGCTACAGCCGCTTCTCGGAGCATTTCGACCCGCTGTTCTATGGCCTGAGCCGAGGCTACGGCACCTGGTTCCAGGGCGAGGTGGCGGCCAACTACGCCGGGCCCTTCAACAGCAACACCCAAGTACACCATGTGGCGCTCAAGGCCACGCCGCGAGAGGGCCTGACCGTGGGGGCGCTGTACTTCGACTTCGACACGCTCAAGACCGACCAGGGCAACCTGGGTGGGCGCGAGGTGGACCTGTATGTGGAATGGATGGTCAACGAGCACTGGCTGATCAGCCCGCTGGTGGGGTTCTATACCCCGCAGCGCAGTGCGCAGGATGGCGGCGTGCAGTTGGGTGGCCGGGAGAGCGGGACCTACCTGCAGCTGGTGGTCGGGACCTTCTTCTGATTCCAGATCATGGGGCCGCTGCGCGGCCCTTCGCGGCACAAGGCCGCTCCTACAGGGGACCGCGAACACCTGTAGGAGCGGCCTTGTGCCGCGAAAGCGGCTGCGCAGCAGCCCCACAGTCTCAAGGACACCCCTGCTCCAACAACCACCGCCGCACCATCATCTGCTGCTGTGCAGGCCGATCACGCAACAACGCCTGCAGCGACAGCCCCGCCTGCACCCCACGGACCACGGGCGCCAACTCAACCCCTTGCAAGTGCCACACCCCCAACGGCTGGTCTGCCGTCACCACCACCTCGGCCTCCTCCACGAAGCCATTACGCAACACCGGCCGACGCTCCACCGTCACAGCGCTCCAGGCGGCCTGGGCATGGATCGGCTGCGTATCCGGCCATTCGCGGCGCGCAGCCCAGAACGCGGCCGTCGCCCGCGACTGCTCCTGATCGTGGAAATCCCGGCCAATACGGGCAAAGCGCAGGAACAGCTGCTCAATCCGTTCCTGGTGAAAGCGCAGCGCCTGGGCCGCGTGCTCAGGCCGCTGCAACAAGGTGTTGATCACCACCGGCGCCTGCAAGGCCGATGACAACGACTGGAAGATCCCGTTACCCGACAGCGGGTCTACCGCCATCGCCGCATCCCCCACTCGCAGCCAATCATCGCCTGCGCAGGCGCCGGCCAGGATCGCCGTGCTGCTGCGCGCATGCACCTGCGCAGGGGCGAAGGCCTGCTCATCGAACAGCTGCGCCACCAGCGCCGAACCACGCCGACGCTCGGCACAGTATTCGGGCAAGGCCGCCTTGCCCGGCAGCTGCGCCGCCGTCGCATCCAGCGTCACCTGCCAGTAGCAACGGCCATCGGCCAGTCGCGCCATCCAGGCCCAGCCGTCGTCCAGGCTCTCCACCGCAGAGGCCGGCGTGCCGGGCGCGGCCTGCCAGAGGTTGAGCAGGCTGACGGTCTCCGGCCCGCGCAGGCGACACTTGCTCAACGGGGCCTGGCGACCACGGGCCTCGACCAGGAACTCGCCGTGCAGGGTGCGACCGTCGTCCAGGTGTAACCGGTACCCCTGCCCCCGCGCCACCTCGCGCACACGCCCTTCGATCAGCTCGACACCGGCGCGGCGCAGGTCGTCGCGCAGGGCCTGGTCGAAACGCTGGCGATCGAGCAGGCATTCCTGGTTCGGTTGCAGCCGCTCGCCGTTCCAGTGCACCTGACGCGTGGCCGGCGTGGTGGCCTCGGCCAGGGCGGCGCCCAGGCCTGCATGACGCAGGCCCTCCAGCACCCGCTGCGACACGCCTTCCACCGCGGCGAAGCGGCGCCAGTCGGACACCACCGTGACGGCATAGCCCATTCGCCGCAGCCCCAGCGCCGTGGCTGCGCCGGCAGGTCCGGCACCGAGTATCAGGATGCTCGATTCAGGCATTGATCGGCCCCTTGCGCTCAGGGCCGGCGAACGCAGCATGGGTTTTCAGCCACCGCAACAGCGCCTCCTGGGTCATGCCGGGCTCCTCGCGCAGCAGGGCCGCCACCCGGCCGCTGAATGCGGCGCAGGCCAGGCTGGCGCCTGCCCCGCCATCGCTGCCGACCGCCGCGCCGAAGTCGGCCTGGGCCGTGTCCAGCCACGACCACTGCCCGGCAGCGCAGCGGGCATCGCCGGTCACGCGGATGACCCCAGGGTAGCTGGCCGGGTACACCGGCTCGCCCCGCGCCGGGCTGGAGGCGCACAGCAGCACCCCGGTGGCCACGGCCTCGGCGCAGGCCTGGCGCAGCACCGGGCGGTCCTGGCGCAGGCCCAGGCTCAGGTTGACCACGCTTGCGCCGGCTTCCACCAGCCACAACAGACCAGCCGCCACCTGCAAGGCACTGGTGCAGCCCTGCCCGGCGAACACCTGGGCCAGCAGCACGGGCTGGGCGCCGGACTCGGCGCGCAGCCTCGCCAGCACGGCGCTGCCATGGCCCAAGGCGTCCGGCAGCAAGTCACCCTCGCGCAACATACCCTCTTCGAGCCAGAAGCGTCGCGCATCCAGCAGGCCGGTTGCCTGCTCCGGCGAGCAGCCGCTGTCGATCACGCCAATCCATGGTTCAGCGGCCATGGTTGACGGGCTCCTTGCTGCGCAACTGCCCGCCGTGCAGCTCAAGGTGCAGGTCAGCATCAGCGAGGGTTGAGGCGCGGTGGCTGATGAGGATCCGCGTGCGCCCGGCGAACAGCTGGTCGATGGCGGCGATGACCTCGCGCTCGGTGGCTTCATCCACAGCCGAAGTGGCTTCGTCCAGCACCAGGATCGCCGGCTGCTGCAGCAGCGCCCGGGCGATGGCAATGCGTTGCTTCTGCCCACCGGACAGCTGCTGGCCACGCTCGCCCAGCAAGCCGTCGAGCCCCAGCGGCAGGCTCTGTACCAGGCTCTCCAGGCGGGTCAGGCGCACCACCCGCTCGAGGTCGTCACGGCTGGCCTGGGGCGTGCTGTAGGCCAGGTTCTGCGCCAGGGTGCCGCGAAACAGCACGATGTCCTGGCTGACCACGGCGATGCGTCGCCGCAGGGCTTGCAGGTCCAGCTCGCGCAGGTCGACGCCATCGAGCAGGACGCGTCCGCCATCGGGGTCGTAGAAGCGTTGCAACAAGTCGATCAGCGTCGACTTGCCGACGCCAGAGGCGCCACTGATGGCGACCTTGGCCCCGGCCGGCAGGCAGGCATCGACCTGGTCCAGCACCTGGCCCTGGCGCCCGTCGTGGGCGAAGCACACCGCGTCCAGGCGCAGCTCGCCGGGCCCCTGCGGCATGGGTTTGGGATCATCCGCCTCGCGCACCGCGACCGCCTCCTGCTTGAGCTCCATCACCCGCCCCAGGCTCACGGCCATCCGCTGCACCGCCACGTACAGGCCCAGCAGGCTCTGCACCGGGCCGACGGCCATGCCCATGTAGGTGGAGAACGCGATCAGCGCGCCCAGCTGCCAGGTCCCCTGGATCACCCACCAGCCGCCGACCAGGAACGCGCACGCCCGGCACCAGGAGGTCAGGGTGCCGGGCAGCGCCTGGGTGAAGAACTCGGTGACCTGCACCTTGAGCAACTGCCCCATGTAACCCTGCCCCAGCCGGTCGAGGCGTTCGGCCTCGCGCTGCTGCTGGCCGGCGGCCTGGATGAACTTCATTGCCGGCAGCGTCTCGACCAGGAACGACGACACGTCCGCCGAGCGCTCGCGCAGGCTGCGCACCTCGCGCTCGACCTTGCGCCGCATCCAGCGCAGCCACAGCACCTCAAGCGGAATCAGCAGCGCCAGCAGCAGCGACAGCTGCCAGGACAGCATCAGCATCAGGGCCACCGCGCCGACCAGGCCGATCAGCGCCGACACCGCCGAGAACAGCGAGTCCACGGCAAAACGCTGGATCTCGGCGACGTCGCCGTCCAGCCGCGACAGGATGTCGCCGGTGCGCCGCCGCCCGTAGAAAGTCGGTGACAGCCGTTGCAGGTGGCGGTACAGGTCGTCGCGCAGGGCGAACAGGATGCGCCCGGACAGCCGTGTATGCAGGTAACGGTTGACCCCCGCCAGCACGGTGCCGAGCAAGCCGGCGACGATCATGATCGCCGCCATGTGCCAGAGGGTTTGGTAGTCCTTGGCCAGCAGCCCCTCGTCGATCAGCGTCTTGACCAGCCAGGGTTGCGCCAGGGCCAGCAGCGAGGCGCCCAGGGACAGCGCCAGCAGCACGCCGATGGCGCCACGGTGTGGACGCACAAAGCCATACAGCCAGGCCAGCGCCTGACGCATCAGCGCCGGGTTGCTGGATTCGATCAGCCGGGAAAACAGTCCGCCCATGGCTCAACCACGCAGTTGCTTGAGCTTGCGGTACAGCGTCGCGCGGCTGATGCCCAGGGCCTCGGCCGCTGCAGAGACATTGCCCTGATGGCGGGCCAGGGCAGCGCGGATCAGCTCCAGCTCGTTGTCGCGCAGGCTGCCGGACGGCGCGGCGCCGCTGGCCAGTTCATCGAGCAGGCAGTCGGTGAGATGGTCGAGGGTCAGCACCTGCTCGCCCTCCTCACGCATCGCCAGGGCGGTGCGCACCACCATCTCCAGTTGACGGATGTTGCCCGGCCAGTCGAAGTTCTCCAGCAGCGCCACCAAGGGCGCATCGAGGCTCACGCCCCTGGCCCCGGACTTGTCCAACAGGCCCTGGATGAGCGTCGCCAGGTCGTCGCGCTCGCGCAGTGCCGGCAGGCGCAGGGATACGCCGTTGACCCGATAGTAGAGGTCTTCGCGAAACTGCTGGTCGGCGACCAGTCGCTTGAGATCACGGTGGGTGGCGCAGATCAGCGCCACGTCGATGTCCTGCTCGTCGCCGGCCCCCAGCGGCGCCACCCGGCGCTCCTGCAGGACACGCAGCAGACGGGCCTGCAAGGCCAGGGGCATGTCGCCGATCTCGTCGAGGAACAGCGTGCCGCCATGGGCCTGCATCAGTCGCCCGACCATGCCGCCACGGCGCGAGCCGGTGAAGGCGCCCTCACGGTAGCCGAACAGCTCGGACTCGATCAGGCCCTCGGGAATCGCCGCGCAGTTGACCGCCACGAACGGCTTGTCGGCCCGCGGGCCGGCCTGGTGCAGGGCACGGGCGGCGACTTCCTTGCCGGTGCCGGTTTCGCCCAACAGCAGCACCGGCAAGCCATTGGCCAGGCCCTGACGGGCCATGCGCAGGCCCCGTGCCAGGCGTGGGTCACCACCGGCCAGGGCCTCCAGGGCCTGGGCCTTGGCCGGTTCGGCCGGCCTGGCGGCGGGCGTAGGACCACTGATACGGCCATGCCGTGGCAGTTGCAAGGCACGGAAGAAGAATTCGCCCTTGGCGGTCTGCACGCTGCTGACACCGCCCTGCCACAGGCGGGCGATGAATGCCGGCGAACGCTCGCCCAGCAGGTCGCTGCTGCGCCGCCCAAGCAGTGTCTGGCGCGGCATCTGCAGCAACTGGCAGGCATTGTCGTTGGCCGCCAGCACCTCGCCTTCCAGGCTCAGTGCCAGCAGGCCCTGCCAGGCGCTGGCCAGGTACTGCGGCCGACTGTGGAAGGCCAGCACCAGGTGCTCGGGGTGATACAGCCCGAACAACCGGCTTTCGATATTGCCGGCGGCCAGCAGCAGCGTGGAAAGGCTGTCCTGGGGCTGGGCCATGACGCCTTCGCGGGTCACGTCGAGCACGCCGATCACTTCGCCGCACGGGTCACGCAGGGGCACCGAGGTGCAGGAGAACGGGCTGAGCCGGTCGAGATAGTGCTCGCCGCAGTTGATCAGGGTCGGCTGACCCTCGACCACCGCCGTGCCGATGGCGTTGGTGCCGCGCAGGGCTTCGCTCCAGCAACTGCCCGGGTGCAGGTCGCGCAGGCCCTCGCGCGCGAGCACGTGCTTCTGGCCCTCGATGGCCAGCACGTTGGCCTGGGCATCGCCGAGGATGACGATGCCGCTCTTGCCCTGGCGCTTTACCAGGTAATCCAGTTCGGGGGTGACCGCGTCGATCAGCAGGCGGTTGTGCTCCAGCAGCGCGCGCAGGTCCAGGCCATGGCGGATGCCCAGGCCCACCTGCTCGCCCTGCAGGCAGTCCAGGCCGTGGCCAAGGCTGCGGCGCCAGGAGGCGTCGATCTCATCACGCAACATGCCGCAAGGCAGCTCGCCTTCGCTGGCCAGCTTCAGGCGGACCAGGCGGGATTGCTGCAGCGGGTCGTTGGCGGTTGTTGTTGGAAGTTGTCGCGCCATTGCGTGCTCCAGGGGTGCCCCGCACGGGCGGGGCAATGGGCATCGGATTTTTCGGCAGTGTGCGTCAGATTTGCCGCCGAGTCATCAGGTGTACCACGATCTCCCAGGCGCAGAAACTTTCGCGGCGAACAGCTGGCAGCTCTGGCCCCATTCCCCAATCCTGGGTCCCTCCGCCCACCCGCCATACCTCGCCGAACACTTGCCAGAAGCGCTGAAACCCCTGACCCAGAGCCCTTCAACCTCCCCCTGAAAAACCTGGCACAACAGTTGCCGATGCCTCTGCAGACGCCCCAACCCATGGGCCCGTTTGCAGGAGGAAGCAACTCATGCACCGACCGACTCCCCACCCGCTGGCCGTGGCGATCTTCGCCGGCCTGCTCCAGCTACCGGCCCAGGCTGCGCTGTATGCGGTCGACAGCGGTCCGTATACCCTGCCTACCGGCAAGTTCCCCGCCTGGTACCAGGACAGCCATGGCCGGGTGCTCGACCTGTGCCTGTCCAAGGCGGTGAGCTCACGGGTCGCCGGTGCCCCCGGCGCACCTTCGTACATGTGCACGCTGCTGCCCACACCCGGCGTGTTCGACGATACCCAACCGATCGTCTTCCCCAGCAACTTCCCCGACGAGGCCTTCTGGTTCACCGCCGACGCCGCCATCGTCGATGCCGCCCGCGGCATCGACCTGAGCTTCGGCTCGGCCATCGAGGCTGCCTTCGCCGCCGAGGAACCGGTGGATGGCGACCAGGTCAGCTTCGCCCGGGTGCGCATCCGCGTCGATGTGCCGGTGGCCGGTACCTACACCATCACCCACCCCTACGGCGTCGACGTGTTCGACGTGCCGGCGGGCGGGCGCCGGGCGATCAACATGACCCGCGACATCGGCATCGGCTCTCCCGGCGACTACAGCGGCGCGCTCAAAGGCGACGTCGGGCCTTTCCTGCGCAGCGTCAACGGCCCCTACACCGAAACCAACCCCGGCACCGGTGCCAGCGAGCGCTACATCGGCGACCCGAACCTGGAAGAGCCGGTCACCGGCAGCCCGTTCAACACCAACTTCGTGCGCATCGAAGGCCCCAACGGCCTCGACCTGCGCACCGAGCTGTTCGCCATTTCCGGCAAGCTGTCCACGGTCAACCGGCCGACGCCGTTGATCCCGCAGCGCAGCACCTACTCGCGGCACACCGTCAACGGCGACCTGCGGGCCCAGCAGGATGTGTTCGTCATGGCGCCGCCGGCGCCGGCCACGGTCACCCTGACCAGCCAGACGCCGAGCCTGCCCCTGGGCGAGGCCAATGGCACCGGTGCCTGGTACGCCCAGTCGGCGCTCAACCCGACCCTGCCGCTGACCCTGCAGGTGACCGCCGACAACAGCCTGGCCATCGCCACCAGCACACCGACCAGCGCCGCCATGCCGCTGACCGACCTGGTGACCATCAGCCGCGCCGAATACAGCCTGGCCAGCGGCCAGTTGACCCTGGTTGCCAGCAGCAGCGACGAGACCAGCCCGCCCGCCCTCACCGCCCGCACCGGCAACGGCGCGCTGATCGGCAACCTGAGCGGCAACGGCGCGGTCAAGTCCCTGACCACCGGGCTGTCACCCATCCCGCCTGCGCAGGTGCAAGTCACCAGCAGCCACGGCGGCAGCGACAACGAAGACGTGGTGCTGGTGCCATGAACAGACACCGCCTTCAAGGAGGCCGCATGAATACTTGGTCGCGTCGGGCGCTGTGCGCCGCCGGTTTCACCCTCACCGTCAGCAGCGCAGCCTGGGCCGCGCTGAGCGAGGTCGATCCGGGCCCCTATACCTTCGCCACCGGGGGTTACCCGATGTGGTACAAGGACGCCAACAACCTTGCCCTGGAACTGTGCCAGTCACGCGCCACCAGCTCGCGGGCACCGGGCGCGCCAGGCGCCCCGGCCTACATGTGCACCCTGCTGCCCGAGCCCGGGGTCTACGACGACGCCCTGCCGCTGGTGTTCCCGGACAACTGGCCGCCGGAGATGTTCTGGTTCCTGGCCGAGACCGAGATCCCGCAGGTGGGCAACAGCGGCTACGAGCTGGAAGTCTATGTCGCAGGCCTCGAGGCGGCCTTCGCCGCCGAGAACCCGGTCAACGGCGACCAGCAGAGCTTCGCCCGCATCCGCATCCGTGCCTCGGTGCCGCGCACCGGCACCTACACCATCACTCACCCGTTCGGGGTCGAGACGGTCAACGTGACCACCGCCGGCCGGCGGGCGATCAACATCACCCGCGACATCGGCATCGGCGCGCCGGGCAACTTCAGCGGCGCCCTGAATGGCAACCTCGGCCCGTTCCTGCGCGGTGTCGGCGGCCCGTACACCGAGGTCAACCCGGACACCGGCGCCACCGAGACCTTCGTCGGCGACCCGAACATCACCGAGGCGGTGACCGGCAGCCCTAACAACACCAACTTCGTGCGCATCCAGGGCCCGGCAGGGACCATCCAGACCAACGTCTTCACCGTCTCCGGCAAGGTCCTCGACCAGCGCCAGCAGACCCCGGTAACGCTGGAACGCGCAACCTACCAGCGCAACGCCGCCGGCACCCGCGTCGAGGTCTTCGCCAAGGCGCCGAACAGTGCCAGCCTGTGCCTGCGCAACGGCCTGGCGCTGATCGGCTCGCCGCCGTCACCGTGCCAGTTCAGCATGCTCGCCGACAACAACGGGCTGTTCTTCAGCCAGCAGTTGAGCCAGGCCGTGCCACCGTCGGTGGTGGTGGTCACCGCCAGCAGTCCGGCCGGCACCACGCGGCCGACGGCGCTGTCGAGCAAGCTCAGCGACGTGGTCAAGGTCGGCACCGCACGCTACGACTGGAGCGCCAAGCGCTTGCTGGTCGAGGCCCGCTCCAGTGATGAAGTGGTGGTACCCGACCTGCTGGTACAGGGTTTCGGGCGCATGTCCAAGTCCGGCGTGCAGCAGAGCCTGACGGTCAACGATCTGGCCCAGCCACCCGCCAGCATCACCGTCAAGTCGGCCCATGGCGGTGTCGACGTGGAGCCGGTGGTGGTGGTCGGCAATGCCCCGGTGCCAGCCGAGAACCAGGCCCCGGTGGCCCAGGCCGATAGCGGCAGCACCAGTGTCGGGGTGCCGATTACCCTCAACCTGCTGGCCAACGACAGCGACCCGGACGGCAACGTGCCGTTGAGCATCACCGACCTCACCCAGCCGGGTACCGGCCTGGGTGGCGTGGTACTCAACGGCACCACCGCGGTGACCTACACCCCGCCGACCGGCGCCACCGCGCCAGTGGTGGCGACCTTCAGCTACCGCGCCCAGGACGCCAAGGGCCTGAAGTCGACCCCGGCCACGGTGACCGTCAACGTCGCGCCGAACCGTCCACCAAGCGCGGTGGCCGACAGCGTCGCCACCCTCGGCGTGCCACTGACCATCAATGCCCTGGCCAACGACACCGACCCGGAAGGCAACCTGCCGCTGACCATCGCCAGCGTCACCCAGCCGACCCCGGCCGGGCGCGGCACGGTCAGCACCGACGGCAACGTGATCACCTACACGCCGCCGGCCACGGTGAGCGCGGCCTTCACCACCAGCTTCAGCTACATCGCCCGTGACTCGATCGGCGCCACCTCGACGCCCGGCACGGTCACCGTGCAGGTGTCGCCACGACCGGCCCAGGAGACCTTCGCGGTCACCGCGGCGACGGTCACGGCGCGCTCGAACAACCGCTTCAACTGGGATATCAGCGGCACATCCTCGGTGACCACCGGCAACACCATCACCGTGCGCGTGACCACCACCACCGGCGTGCAGACCCTCGGTACCACCACCGTGCCGGTCACCGGCCGCTGGCGCCTGACGGTGAGCAACAGCACGACCTTGGTGCCCACCGCCGCGCCGACCGCCACGGTGACCAGCAGCCAGGGCACCACGCGCACGGTCAACGTGGTGGTGCAGTAAACGGAGGGATGCCATGAACGCCCTGTACCCACTGCTGCTGAGCCTGGCCCTGACCGGCCAGGCCCTGGCCGACGACCTGATGGACAACGCCGACCTCGCCGTCGGCAGCGACCTCGGCGAGCCGCTGGTGCTGCGCCTGCTGCCGACCGCTGCCGGCCAGGTTGCGGTGATCGAGCAGCTGGGCACGGGCAACCGCGCCGCCCTCGACCAGAACGGCCAGGCCCTGCTGGGCCGGATCGTCCAGGCCGGGAGCGCGCAGGAGGCGTACATCCTGCAGGAAGGCAGCGACCTGACGGCCGCGATCAGCCAGCAGGGCCAGGGCAACAACGCCACGATCCGCCAGAACGGCAGCGACAACAGCGCCGCCATCGAGCAGATCGGCAACCACAACAGCGCCACCATCGACCAGCGCGGCACGGGGCTGAACAGCACCGTGACCCAGGCCGGCAACGGCCAGCAGGTCCATGTCACCCAATACCGCTAGGCCCAACACGACAGATCTGGAGGCAACACCATGCACAAGCTCGCCCCCCTGAGCGCTGCCATCGTCCTGGCCCTTGCCGGCCAGGCCATGGCCGACGACAGCGTTTCGACCCAGAACCAGCAAGGCGCCCAGAACATCGCCGAGGTCAAGCAATCGCAAGCGCCTTTTGCCTCGGCCACGCAGAACCAGACCGGCCATGACCACAACCACATGGCGTTGCAGGACGCCAGCACCAGCCACATCCAGCAGAGCGCCACCGGCTCGTTCAACGCCGGCTACGCCGAGCAGCTGTACGAGAACGGCAGCCAGATCACCCAGCATGCCGGCGGCGAGCTCAACGATGCATTCGCCAGCCAGTCGGTGGGTGAAAACAACGAGGCGCTGCAGATCCAGGCCGGCAGCGGCAACCAGTCGATCATCTGGCAGGACACGCAGACCGGCAGCAAGGCCACCACCCTGCAGTCGGGCTTTGGCAACAGTGCCACCGTCGAACAGCTGTTCGGCGGCAGCAACAACAAGAGCTCGATCATGCAAGGCGGCACCGACAACCAGGCCGCCGCCGAGCATCTGACCCACCAGGACGGCGATATCGCCATCTACCAGGAGGGAAAGCAGAACTGGGCCTACGGCGACCAGCGCGACGGCCTGGGCGGCACCATCGGCATCGACCAGTACGGTACCGGCAACTCGGTTGAAGTGTGGCAGGACAACCAGGCCGCCAGCCAGGCCGGTGTCTACCAGAACGGTCATGCCAACGAAGGCTACATCGACCAGAGTTTCGGCCAGGACAACAGCGCCGGCCTGAGCCAGACGGGCCGTGGCAACGCCAGCTGGTCGGACCAGTACGAGACCAATCAGGCAGTGACCAGTATTTCGCAAGTGGGCAACAACAACCTGCACTTCACCTACCAGACCGGTGACAACCACAGCCTGACGATCAGCACGGTGGGCAACGCCAACAAGATCATGGCCAGCAACTGGAAGGGCGAGAAGTCCGGCGGGCAGTTCGGCGTCGGGCAGCAGGCGCAGATCAACCAGGTAGGTCATGGCAACGGGGTCAATATCACCCAGGAAGGCAACGCCCAGGTCGCGCGGCTGAACCAGAACGGCAACCGTAACCAGATGGAGACCCGCCAGGCCGACAGCAACAACGAGCTGTACTTCGAACAGAATGGCAGTGACAACCTGCTTATCGCCGACCAGCGGGGGACTGGCAACTATGCCGAGGGGTTGGCTGCTGGTAGCGGCGGCAGCATTACCGTCGAGCAGTCGGGTAGTGGCAACCAGAGCTACACCTACCAGCTGCAGGGGTATGGGAACGAGGCGACCATCAAGCAGGCCGATGGGGTCAACCTGGCCTACGTGACTCAGGCGGGGAATAACAACCAGGTGTTTGTCGACCAGAGCGGTGCGAGTCAGACGGCCAATATTACGCAGTATGGTAATGCCAATATGGCGACTGTTACCCAGCAGTGACGGGCTCCCCCTTGGACCGCGGTGTTGGTTCTCCCTGGCGCTGCGGTTCCTTTTTTTTTGGGGGGTGTGGGTTCTGGTTCTGGTTCTGGGATGGTTGTTTTGATATTTTTATGCGCATTCGTAGAAGATAACGACATTTAGTCACCTTTCCGCCCTTACGGCGGGTTACTTTGGTCTTGGCCAAAGTAACCAAAGCCGCCCCGCTCCATTCATCCGGCCCCTACGCTGCGCTCCGGGGTTCCCTCGCTCCGTTCTTGCTCCCGGGAGGACCGCGCTGAACGCCCCATCCTGGGGCGCAGCGCTTGACGGCCATCCATGGCCGTCACCTCCCTCCGCAAGAACTCCGCTCGGCCTCCTGAAGTCGCAATTGGTGTTGCCTGGACTATCGCGCGCTTAGAAGCAAGAGCAAGAGCAAGAGCAAGAGCAAGAAGCGCGAAGTTAGTTGTTAGACCAGTATTTATGTATTGGCTGTTCCGGCCCTTTCGCGGGGCAAGCCCGCTCCTACAGAGATCTATATAACGACGGCTATTGCGTGGGAGCGGGCTTGCCCCGCGATGCGTTCGAGAGATTAATTAAATTTAAACTAGCGACAGCTGCGCCAGTCCAGGCGCCGCTCGTAACTTCGCGACTTCAGGAGGCCGAACGGAGGTCTTGCGCAGGGAGGTGACGGGCATGGATGCCCGTCAAGCGCTGGGGCCCAGGATGGGCCCTGCAGCGCGGTCCTCCCGGGAGCAAGACCGGAGTGAGGGGACCCGGAGCGAAGCGGAGGGCCGGATGAATGGAGCGAGGATTTTTTGGTGACTTTTTGATCCTTCAAAAAGTTACCCGCCGTTGAACTGACCCCCGAAAGTTGGACACCTGATCCCCAACCGGAGGGTGTTCCATGACGAAATACAACCTGGCACTCAAGCAGGCACTCATCGAAGAGTGCCTTTCTGCCCGCAGTGTTCATGAGGTGG
>NZ_QJRP01000024.1 GCF_003205295.1 Pseudomonas mosselii | reverse complement strand
ACCGTCGCCCGCCCCACCTACGACCCAACCCAACTATGCCAGGGCATCGCCCACATCGGCGTCGGCGGCTTCCACCGCGCCCACCAGGCCGCCTACACCGACGCCCTGATGAACTGCGGCGAAGGCCTCGACTGGGCCATCTGCGGCATCGGCTTACGCGGCGAAGACCGCGCCATGCGCGACGCCCTGGCCGGCCAGGACCATCTCTACACCCTGTTCGAACTGGGCGACCAGCCCGACACCAAGGTACGCGCAATCGCCGCCATCAACGGCATGCTGCTGGCCGAGGACGGCGCCGAACCGCTGCTGGCCAAGCTGACCGAACCCAATATCCGCATCGTCTCCCTGACCATCACCGAAGGCGGCTACTGCATCGACGACAGCACCGGCGAATTCCGCGCCGACCTGCCGCAGATCCAGCACGACCTGGCCAACCCGCAAGCCCCACAAAGCGTGTTCGGCTTCCTCTGCGAAGCCCTGCGCCGCCGCCGCGAGGCAGGCAGCGGGCCGTTCACCGTGATGTCGTGCGACAACCTCCCGCACAACGGCGACGTCGCCCGCAAAGCCCTGCTGGCCTTCGCCCACCTGCAGAACCACGACCTTGCCCGGTGGATCGACGGCCACGTCAGCTTCCCCAACGCCATGGTCGACCGCATCACCCCGATGACCAGCCCCGCCCACCGCCAGCAACTGCGCGAACGCCATGGCGTCGACGATGCCTGGCCGGTGGTGTGCGAGCCGTTTTTGCAATGGGTGGTGGAAGACAACTTCGTCGCCGGCCGCCCGGCCTGGGAAAAGGTCGGCGTGCAGTTCACCCGCGACGTCACGCCCTATGAAGAGATGAAGATCAAGCTGCTCAACGGCAGCCACCTGGCCCTCACCTACCTGGGCTTCCTTCAGGGCTACCGTTTCGTCCACGAAACCCTCGCCGACCCGCTGCTGCGCCGCTACATGCACGCCTTCATGGACCAGGACGTAACCCCGCAACTGGCCCCGGTGCCCGGCATTGATCTTGAGCGCTACAAGCAAAGCCTCGGCGAACGCTTCGCCAACCGCGCCATCGCCGACCAGCTGGAGCGCGTGTGCTCCGACGGCTCGTCGAAGTTCCCCAAGTTCATCGTGCCCACCGCCAACCGCCTGATCGCCGACGGCAAGCCCCTGGAGCGCGTGGCCCTGGTGGTGGCCGCCTGGGCCCTGTACCTGCGCGGCGAGGACGAACAGGGCACCCGCTACAGCATCCCCGACCCCCGCGCCGCCGACTGCCAGGCCCGGGTGGTACAGCACGACGGCCTGGCCGCCCGGGTGCTGGGTGACGAAGCGATCTTCGGCACCGCCATCCCCGCGTCCAAGGCTTTCGTCAGCGCCTTCGAGCGCCTGTACGACAGCTTGCGCGAAGTCGGCGTGAGTGAAACCCTGCGCCAGGTCCTCGGCGACTGACACGGAGCCCTTCGAGATGGACGGATTGTTCCTCGGCATCGATTGCGGCACCCAGGGCACCAAGGCCCTGGTGCTGGACGCCGGCAGCGGCCAGGTGCTCGGCCTGGGCAGCGCCGCCCATGCACCGCCCCAAGGCCGTGACGGCCGGCGTGAGCAGGACCCAGCCGACTGGCTGGAAGCCCTGCGTGCGGCGGTGGCCGCTGCTTTGCGAGAAGCCGGTGTGGATGGCCACGCGATCCGCGCACTGGCCGTGTCCGGCCAGCAGCACGGCCTGGTGATGCTCGATGCACAGGGCCAGGTGCTGCGCCCGGCGAAGCTCTGGTGCGATACCGAGAGCGCGCCCGAGAACCAGGCATTGCTCGATGCGCTCGGCGGTGCCCAAGGCTCGCTCGAACACCTCGGGTTGGTGATCGCGCCGGGTTATACCCTGTCCAAGTTGCTATGGACCAAGCGTCACCACCCCAACCTGTTCGCCCACCTCACCCATATCCTGCTGCCCCACGACTACCTCAATCACTGGCTGACCGGCCGCGCCTGCACCGAACCCGGCGACGCCTCCGGCACCGGCTATTACGATGTGCGCAGGCGAACCTGGGCGCCCGATGTCCTTCAGCACATCGAGCCGGGCGAGCGTCTATTGGCGGCGCTGCCTGAGTTGGTCGAATCCGGCGACTGCATCGGCACCTTGCGCGAACAGGCTGCCGCTGCACTCGGCCTGAGCCCACAGACCTGGGTGGCCACGGGCGGCGGCGACAACATGCTTGGCGCCATCGGCACCGGCAATATCGCCCCCGGCATGATCACCCTGAGCCTCGGCACCTCCGGCACCCTGGCCGCCTACGCCGACCAACCCCACGTCAGCCCCCTGGGCGAAGTGGCGACCTTCTGCGCTTCCAGCGGCGGCTGGCTGGCGTTGATCTGCACCATGAACCTGACCAGCGCCAACACGCTGGTGCGCTACCTGCTGGAACTCAACCTCGACCAATTCACCGCACTCGCCGCCCGAGCCCCGATCGGCGCCGACGGCCTGCTGATGCTGCCCTTCTTCAACGGCGAGCGCGTCCCCGCGTTGCCCGAAGCCACCGCCAGCCTGCACGGCATGACCAGCGCCAACCTGACCCGCGCCAACCTCTGCCGCGCCGTGCTCGAAGGCACCAGCTTCAGCCTGCGTTACGGCCTCGACCTGCTGCGCGCCAGCGGCCTGCCAGGCAGCGAAATCCGCCTGGTCGGCGGCGCGGCGAAAAGCCCGCTGTGGCGCCAGACACTGGCCGACCTGCTCGGCCTGCCGGTGGTATGCCCCCGACAGACCGAAGCCGCCGCCCTGGGCGCCGCGATCCAGGCCGCCTGGAGCCTCGGTCGCCAGCTGGGCCAGGGCGACAGCCTCGAAACCCTGTGCAAACGCTGCGTCGCCCTCGACGAAAGCACCCGCACCCTGCCCCGCCCGGCGCAACAGGCCGAGTACGAGGTCGCCTATCAACGCTACCGGAATCAACTGCCTGCACGATGAGTGCAGGTATCCTTCCCTTGTCTTTCGTTCTGGAGAACTGCATGTACCTGGTGTGTGGCGAGGCCCTGTTCGATGTCTTCAGCGTGGAAAACAGCAGCCGCAACAACGAGCTGGGGTTTACCGCGATTGCCGGCGGGTCGCCGTTCAACGTGGCTGTTGGCCTGCGTCGGCTGGGCGTGGAATCGGCGTTGTTCGGCGGGTTGTCCAGCGACTACCTCGGTGCCCGGCTGCGGCGGGTGCTGGAAGAGGAACGGGTGGACTGCCGCTATGTGGTGACCAGCGATGCGCCGACCACCCTGGCCATGGTCGGGCTGGATGCCAATGGCTCGGCGCAGTATCAGTTTCGCGGTGAAGGGTGTGCGGATCGGCAGGTAATGCTGGCGCATCTGCCGGAGTTGGATGAGTGTGTGCGGGGAATCCATGTGGGCTCGTACACCCTGGTGGTGAAGCCCGTGGCCGATACGCTGATGGCGCTGGTGGAGCGCGAGCGGGACCGGCGGCTGATCAGCCTTGATCCGAATGTGCGGCTTAATCCGCAGCCGGATGTGGTGCTGTGGCGGCGGCAGGTGGAGGCGTTTGCCGGACATGCGCATGTGATCAAGGCCAGTGAGGAAGACATCGCCTTGCTCTATCCGGGCCGGGAGACTCGTGACGTGGCACGAGGCTGGCTAAACGATCGCTGCCGACTCGTTTTCATCACCCATGGAGCAGACGGTGCCAGTGTGCATTGCGCACATGGCTCATGGCAGCGCCCAGCGGATATGTCGTTGCCGGTAAGCGACACCGTCGGCGCCGGTGACACCTTCCAAGCCGCCGTGCTCGCCTACCTGGCTCGTCTCGGAGCAGACAGCCCGGCCGCGATAGCGACGCTCCCCCATAAAACCATCGATGCAATCCTCGCCTACGCAATCCATGCCGCAGCGATCACCTGCTCGCGAACAGGCCCGAACCTGCCCTTCGACCATGAGCTGCCAGCCAATCCATACGCCGCCCCCCTGTAGGAGCGGCCTTGCGTCGCGAAAGGACCGCAAAGCGGTCCCAGCGATTTCCGCTCAATCCACAATCCCGAATCCGACGGCCCACCATCCAAGACTCCGCTTACTGCCTCACCGCGCTACAAGCCTTTGGCCATTAGCACAACCGCCCTAATCGACCCTGCTCACCCAGCGCTCGTATAGTCCCTTCTTGATTACATAAATCGGGAAAGGACTCCATGCGTCACAGCCTTCCACTCCCCTGCCGATGGCTGGCCATCCTGGCCATGGCCTGCAGCACCCCGGCCCTGGCCGAGCAAGCCGCGGGCGACTACTGGATCATCTACGGCAAAGGCGAACGCCTGCACAACGAGGTCTACGTCGCCGATGCCGCCGGCATCCTGCAAAAGCCCGGTGGCGTGCAATCGGCCCAGGTCATGCAGCTGTTCGAAGACCCGGCCTTCCCGACCCTCGCCGCCTACGAGGTGCAGGTCAAATGCAAACAGCGCCAGATCCGCCTGGACAGCGCCCGGGCGATTCGTCGCTTCGACGGCGCCGTGCGCGATGTGAAAACCAACGCTAAAGACTGGGCCGCACCAAAGGACTACTGGCTGCAGCGCACCTTCGCCTTCGTCTGCGCCCCCGACAACCGCGCGCGCAACCAGATGTTGTCGATCGGCAAGATGCCGGCGGCGAAGATGGTCGCCACCATCCAGGCCATGTTCATCCAGTTGATCGGCGTCCAGGCCAACAGCCAGGCGGTGCAGGAGCTGGACGACATGCTGGGCAACACCCCACGATGAGCACGCGCCCTCTGCTGGTCCTTGGCCTGTTGCTGCCTGCGCTGGCCGGCTGCATCCCGACCCTGCCGGAGCTGATGGCGGGCAACCAATGGCAAGGGCGCGACGCCAAGCAGGCCATCGACTTCTTCGGCCCGCCCATGCGCATGGAGCCGTTGCCCGGCGGCGCAGGGGTGCAGTTGGGCTGGTACCGCGATACCACCTACGTGCAAAAGGAGGTGGTCGGCAGCACCGCCGAGATGCAAGGTAACGTGATGGTCCATACCAACTACTGGGACGACGTGGCCCATCCTGGTGGCTGCACGATCCTGATGTCGGTGAACAAGGCGCGGCAGATCAACGATTTCTCCACCAAGGGCCGCTGTAACGGCGTGAACCTGGCGCCATAGCGACAAGGCGAAAAACAAATCCTGTGGGAGCGGACCTACCCGCGAACACCGGCGCAGCCGGTGCCATCCACCACAGGGCCTGCTTCGTAGCGAGCTGAGGGCCCACCCTGCCAAACCAACCCCGCTCAACGCCGCGGTATCCGATCCTGCTCAGCCACCGTGCCATTTAGCCGCCTGAGCATGGCCATCAGATTCCCATGCAACCCCGTACGCGTAGGCCTACGTCCAGCCAGTTGCTGCTGAATCAAGTAGCCCGGACCGTTGTAGACCTCTTCAAACGTGCCGTCCCGGTTCATGCGAATACCGAGGTAATAGTCAGGCACGTGGTGCACGGGAAATGTCAGGGTGGTGCCGAAGGTGGTCTTGATTTGCACATTACGCCCTGCATCACAAACCGCATCGTGATGCTTGGTGAGCCCGTCATTGAGCGTCAGCCTGTACGCCAGGCTCGCCACCACCTCGCCGATATCGCCGACCAACCTGCCGTCCAGAGTAAAAGGCTTGCCAGGATAGGCCGCCTGCAGTTGCCCGACAGCGGCGAATAGATCGTGCAGCGCGTTTTTGATCTTCGGTTCAATGGTCACATCCATGGGCGGGCCTATAGCTGAATACGGTGTCGTCGGCGGTACAGCGCACAACGTTGCTCTGTAGCGCTGGATTAGTGCAGCTGAATATTCCCTCACAAACTCAGAATGGGAAAGCGCCCAGGCAATATTGCCCGGGCGATTTACTCAATCGCTATTCGGCCGGCAAACGAACCGTCAGCACATGATTCACATCCTGGGCCAACGCCTTGGCCATACCACTGAGGTAATGCACCGCCGTCAGCAACGTAGGCAGATGATCAGTCTCCACCATCGCCAGATCACTGATCTTGTGCACCGCACACATCAGCACGGTCGCCTGCTCCACCGCATGGTCCAGCGGATGCCCCGCCACCACGCGGAACAGCGGGTCTTACACCCCCACCTCCACGCCTTCGCCGAAATGCCCGACGCCGGTGGTGGCGAGTTTCTTGATGCGCGGGATTTGCAATTCCTTATCCATACCATTCCTCCTGCGGCCCCGCGAACGGCGCGGGGCCTGATCGGTGAACATCAAGTGCGAGCCCAGGCTCGCCAGGTCAGTGCCGGGATTGCACGCGGCTTAGCGCCACTTCCACCAGGGTGCGGGCGCTGTCGATTTCGTGCATGGCGGCGAGGGTCAGGACCTGGCCTGGGGGTTTGGCGTGGAGCAGAACGGTCTGCTGGCTGACGGTCAGGGCGCAGACGAGGTATTCGGAGATCTGGACCAAAAGGTCTTCGAGGGTGTGGGTGGTGTATTTGTCGTGTAGCGGTGGATCGGGGACGATCTTTAGCATGATTACACTCCTTCATCGGGATAGAACCGCCAAGATCCTGCTGTCAAACAGAATGGTGGCAGCGGTACGTGGGTTGACAGACCGAGGATGAAGGAACCCGGCGCACACGAGGTGCCCCACGTACAGCCGCCATAAGCGACAACGTGCAATCCTTCTATCAGCTACGGCCTGTCAAAGCCGTGTCGCGGGTTTGGTAGCGACTTGGCGAGACTAGATGGCTGATGAGACGGCTGCAATGGCTGCAAAGCGCTAGGAGTATGTTTCGGAAACGGACTACAGAGAAGAGGGAAAATCCGATTCCGGAGCCCCTGGGCATGCCTGCTGACACAAGGCGTATGTCCCTGGAATGCATACGATCTCTTGCGAGGCCACCACTATAGCAGTGGCGCTTTGCCAGTTTTTCTTGAACCGTTTGATCACTTTGGCGACGATGGGGAAATTTCCTACAAACATCGGCGACAAAGGGCAGCACACGTGGCGATCAAAGCTGTATCGAAGGAACGTATTGACGAGGCTTTGCTGGAATTTGACCGCGACTTTAGAGGAAGACGAGAGTGGCTTGGCTGGGAGACGAACCTGCCCCACCGCTACGCGATTGCTGTAGGGGGTACATCGTATCCAGCAAAGAAAATAGTCTCCTTGGCTACCGGTATCGCAGTGGGCCAATTCCCTGGCGGACACCTCACAAACCGCTATTTAGAAAAGCGTGGGTTTACCATCATCGAGCTGCAAAGCACTGGTCTAGAAGTAGTCCTGTAGTTCGAGCCTGGGGCCATTTACGATCGAGTGACTGAAATCAACGGACCATTCGGGGGTAGCCGACAGAGCGGCATAGCGGCATCTGCTACCTACCCGGCGATTTTCTTGTTTACAGGCGATAGTGGCGAGCAATACGGCTATGCCGACCGCTGGGAGAACGGTGCGTTTCTCTACACCGGTGAAGGGCAGCGTGGGCCTATGACATTGAACCGTGGCAACAGAGCTGTCGCTGAGCATGCTGAGACAGGTCGTGCGCTTCATCTGTTCAAATCGCTCGGTAAAGGGAAAGGTAATCGCTATATAGGTGAGTTCTGCTGCGCCGACGTCTTTGAACGAATCCAACCGGATATTGATGGTGAGGATCGTACTGCTCTTGTATTCAGATTGGTACCTGTGGGCAGCCCAGAGCTAAATGTCGAAACTGAGTTGGAGGCAGAGGTTGAGCTCGCAGATTCGTTAGCAGAGGCTCGAATAGCTGCCTTTGCTGCATGTAAGCCGGTAACGAATACAATCGACCAATCAGCGCATCGCAAAATTTATCAGCGTAACCGAAAGGTCACCCACTATGTCCTTATGCGTGCAAAAGGTCTATGTGAGAGCTGTGGAAAGCCAGCTCCATTCATGAAGAAGGATGGTACCCCCTATCTGGAGCCACACCATGTAAACCGGCTCTCCGATGGCGGACTGGACCACCCTCGATATATAGGAGCTATCTGCCCTGCCTGCCACCGAGAAATTCACTCTGGAATTCTAGGCACCATAAAAAATGAAAAACTGAAGAAACAACTTAAACTTATTGAGATTAACTGACCTCTCGCTTGCGGCTTACAACATAAGTTGTAAGCCCAGCAGCAACCCAGCGTATTTCTTTAAAAACAAGAAGCCCCATAATTAAGCAACCATTCGAGATATATCCTCATAGTAGACACTCCCTTTGTTGAGCTCACGCAAAAGCCTATTAAAATCAACTCCTTTCACCGAACCATTCACGACTTTCACTGCTTCACCATAGCGCTTCTTCAAAAATAGCGCAGTATGCCTCGAAAGTCCAACTAACTGCATTGCCGAAACGACCTTATCATTTGTCCCAAACTCCAAGAACTGAGCCCAATTAGCACCAGCATTATCCCCATACTTCCAGTGCAAACATTGGTAATAGTGCCCCAAGTAATTCTCAAAAATATACTTAAGCTTATGCTCAATATCTTCGATAAAATTGTTAACCACCACACTTATGTGCGCCTTATTAGAAGGATCAATTTTAACAAGTTTTTTACCAATTCTAACCTTACCCCCCTCTCTGCTAAGAGAGCCGGCAATCAATGAATTGAGAGAATCACCCGCAATCATCCATCTATGCATCAACCATGCGTAATAAGGAATACTATTTGGGTTAATTTTCTTCTCGCGCAAGTCAAACCTGTATAGATCGAAAATTTTCCGTAAAACTGTTTCTATTTCAGGAATTTTTGGCCATGGCTTCAAGCGAAGATCAATACTCTCCTCCCTGGCAATAACCTTAAATGCGTGATCTTGGATTTCCAAACCAATGTAATGATTCGCCCTTGCAATATTAAGCGGAATACTAATATCACTATTGATTGAGCGAGCGCGCGCCAAGATTTTACCTTGCTCATTCTCCTCGAGATAACTTAAGAGCGGACTCACATATCCATCTTCACGCCTAAGCATATCAAGACGAACAATATCAGAGATTCGACCTGATAATTTATGACCAACATAGTCATCTTGATCTAGCCTTGCAATAACAGCATTCCTCTCCTCTATAGTCATTGGAAGTACAGAAGGCCAAATTTCTACCTCTCTTTTTCTTTCGTCCAGCAGCTCCAAACTTTTCCAGTGTTCTTGATCATCACGAAGACATATTATATTTCCAGAAAACTCCTTTGTAAGGCGGCCAGCTCGACCTGCAAGGTTCCAGAAATCCACAGTCTCTAATTTTGAGGGGCCCTTTTTGTTTGACATAATAAAAATTGTCTTTGCAGGAAGGTTAACTCCCTCAAGAAGAGTTGAGGTACAGAATAAAAAACTTATGTTACCTTCTCTAAAAAGCCGCTCAACCAATTGCCTAATAGCTTGAGGCAGTTTTCCGTAATGAAAAGCGATACCACACTCAATTAGATCGGCCAATTCATAGTCCGCATGAATAAACTCCCTTATTTGGGAGGCCGCGTCCAACAATACCGGATCAACCTTTATCCTTTTTCGCCCAACCAAAAAAGCTTTAAATTCTCGAGACCTAGTCAGCGCCCCAGCAATGGAGCTACAGTATATTATTTTCGACCCTCCCCGAGAAACATTAAGAATAACATCATATGCGGACCTTTTTTTGACAAATACCTCCCTAGACATATCAAGAGTTAGATCCCTATGCATACCCTTAGCTATTTTATTGACAAGATCCACAAAATAAAGGTTCTGCCCCGTAGCCCCTTCCGAAGTTTTAAAAACGTTAATCGGCTTATTGAACAGCGCTAATAGTACTTCTGGATTCAGAATATTAGGAGATGAAAAATATAGCCGCAACCTCCCATTCCTCTCGAGCGACTGCTCAATAGCTTGATACGAAACTATGCTTCTTCCGTCTTTCTTAGAAGCCAGTTTGTGAGCCTCATCTACTAGAAGGTAACCGAAAGAATATTTTGGGGCTCCATTTAAAAGACTAAGTATCCGCTCAGGAGTCAATATGAATATATAGCGTTTCGATGCATCCGCATCTAGGTAAGATGTTGCATAGGAATTAGTCGCCAGAATGTAGCCCTCTGAGCTTAGTAATTCACGCAACCGACCATAAATATCTGAAACCATCTGAGCAATAAGTGCTCGAGTAGGCACCATAACTACAATATCTTGCCTTCCCTTTTCGAGCAAAATACTTCTAACAAATTCAACTATGACAAATGACTTCCCCATTGAGGTGGGGCCTGAAAAGCTCAAGCTTTGACTACTTCTCAATTTGCCGAACAATTCGTATTGTTTATCTGTAAAAGATAGTCGCGTCCCGTCAACCCTTTGCAACTCCCGCTTTATATGAGACTCAAGCTTTCGCTCTATCGGCAAACAATCAAAATATTCTTTTTGTTCAGGAAGAAGTTCAAGACCCGGCCAAATCCCCAACTTATTCAAAATCGCGTGCAGATAGACCCTCACTGCCTCTAGATTCGAATTGGACTCATACAGATTACTAACAACTCGATAAGCTAAGCCTCTATTCAGCTCAACAGGTGACGCAGACAGTATATCGGCGAACTTCAAAAGATGCACAACCTGCCTTTCTGTGACCTCCTCACAAGGTAAGTTGAACGTGCAAAAATCTCTATTTCTTTGAGCGAGCTCGTACAACTTACGAAAGTACGGAGAGATGACGACGTCCGTTGCCAACCGCTCAATAACGGTCTTTTCCACCTTACGCCTCCGCTAGTCTTTTTATTAGAAGCTGACGAGTCTCATCTAATTTTGTAAATGGAACAACATAAACATGGAAGTCATAACCATACAATTCATGACGCTCAATAGCGGCCTGAATATTCGTAAACGACTCAAAAACTTCAGAACTAACTTTTTCGTAGACCAAGCTTCTAAACTTATCGTTCGGGAGTTTTATTTCACTTTCAGAGATTTCAACATTATAGCCAATGAACAAAGCAAACGCATAGTCAACATCTATTAATTGGTCGCTTTCAGACGGCAACAAAATTGATTTTAAAAAAAAGTACTCTTCATCAGTAACAGCCTCTTTCAGAAGCTGCGAGTCTACTAGTGTGGTCTCAAAATTTAGCTTTTCCGAAGAGAATTTCTTTATTGATCGAAAAGCATCGGAAACACCATCCAACAGCTTAGGACGCATTTTCGACTCACCGAACAAAATTTTGTGCTGTGCATCCGGGAGGGATAGAAGATGCACTCCGTCTGCACCTTTCACGTAGTCATTTGATGAAGTTTTTATCTCCAGTTTTGAAAGCAATTTCGGTGCTTTTAGGTGCGTTTCTAAGAAAGAATATAGAAGAATTTCTCCTAACTCACCATCATTCTGACTATACTTTCTAAGCTTTTCTCTAGCTTCAACAAACGCTTTCCCTCCGTATGTTCCCTGATACTCCTTCAACCTCGTATTTGAAAGGGCATAAGTTATTATTACATCATACAGTTCTGACACTAGAGCTTCATATATAAAACGATTACTTCTGATATCCAGTACAAATAAATTTAGGTGACTTGTCCCTGCCTCGCAGCATTGAGTATCCAAATGCCTGAATAAATTGAGAAATTTCTGGCTCACCTTAGGAGAAAATTCCATTTACTACCCTTACGATGCATGCTGCATTTTTTGACTGATAGCTAAGGATATCGCTTTTAGAGTGTCTCGCAATAGCCATCAGCCATCAGCCATCAGCCATCAGCCATCAGCCATGGCAGTCTCATCTTGAACCTTGAATGCACAACCTAAATTTTTGGCACACAAAAAAGCCCAGTCGTTTCCGACTGGGCTTTTTCGTTTCAATAATGGTCGGGACGGAGTGATTCGAACACTCGACCCCTTGCACCCCATGCAAGTGCGCTACCGGGCTGCGCTACGCCCCGACAAGGCGGTTCTCAATGTTGCCGAGAACGAGAAGAAATGTACCCTAACCTTTTGATTAATGGAAGCTTTTTTTAAAAAAACTTTCCATTCGTCGGCTTTGGTCACTTCTTGAGCACCACCAACACATCCTCCAACTCCGCAATCATCTGCCGAATCAGCTGCTTGTACTGGCTGGACTCATCCTTGACCTCATCACTGGAGAGCCTTAACCGCGCCCCGCCAATGGTAAAGCCCTGGTCATACAGCAAAGCGCGGATCTGGCGGATCATCAGCACGTCCTGGCGCTGATAATACCGCCGGTTGCCACGCCGCTTCACCGGGTTGAGCTGCGGAAACTCCTGCTCCCAGTAGCGCAGCACGTGCGGTTTTACCGCACAGAGCTCGCTGACTTCACCGATGGTGAAGTAGCGTTTGCCCGGGATGGGGGGCAGCTCGTCGTTATGGCTTGGTTCCAGCATAGGCCTCTACCCGGGCTTTCAGCTTCTGCCCTGGACGAAAGGTGACGACGCGGCGCGCGGTGATCGGGATCTCTTCCCCTGTTTTAGGGTTGCGGCCCGGCCGCTGGCGTTTGTCGCGAAGGTCGAAGTTGCCGAAACCGGACAACTTGACCTGCTCGTTGTCTTCAAGCGCGTGCCGAATTTCTTCGAAAAACAGCTCGACCAGCTCCTTGGCCTCACGCTTGTTAAGCCCCAGCTCCTCGTACAGCCTTTCGGCCATCTCAGCTTTCGTCAGAGCACCCATGCCGTTATTTCCTTAACGTGGTGTTCAACCTTTGTTCAAGCGAGGTGAGGATGGTTTGCAGGGTTTCATTCACCTCATCGTCGTTAAGAGTGCGCGATGGATGTTGCCAGGTCAAGCCGACGGCCAGGCTTTTTCTATCAGGATCAATGCCTTTACCCTGGTAGACGTCAAACAGCCTGAGGTCTGTGAGCCATTCGCCTGCATTGTCACGAATTACTTCAAGCACGGAGCTCGAAGCTACATCACGACCTGCGATCAAGGCCAAGTCACGGCGGGTTTCCGGGAACTTGGACAGTTCGCTGAACTTCGGCAGGCGGCCTTCGACTACATCGCCGAGCACCAGCTCGAAGACGAACACCGGGCGGTCGAGGCCGAGGGTCTTGGCCAGCTCCGGGTGGATGGCGCCGAGGTAGCCGACTTCCTTGCCATCGCGCTCGATGCGGGCGGTCTGGCCTGGGTGCAGGGCTGGGTGCTTGCCGGCGACGAAGCTGAAGTCGCTCAGGGCACCGGAGTAGCCCAGCAGGGCCTCGACATCGGCTTTGACGTCGAAGAAGTCGATGCCGTCGCGACCGTTCGCCCAGCCTTCTGGCTGGCGGCTGCCGGTGACGACGCCGGCGATCATCGGCTGCTGCTTGAGGTCACCGAGCTGGCCGACGAAGCGCAGGCCGCTTTCGAACAGGCGCACGCGGTCTTGCTGGCGGTTGAGGTTGTGCTGCATCGCCTTGACCAGGCCCGGCCACAGCGAGGCGCGCATGGCGGCCATGTCGCTGGAGATGGGGTTGGCCAGCAGCAGCGGCTCGACGCCTGGGGTGAACAGCTCGAACAGTTTCGGGTCGATGAAGCTGTAGGTGATGGCTTCCTGGTAGCCGCGGGCGACCAGCAGGCGACGCAGGTTCGGCAGCTCGCCGCGGGTTTCCGGGCGGGCTTGCGGGGCCAGGCGGGCCTGCGGGTAGCGCACCGGCAGGTTGTTGTAGCCGTACAGGCGGGCCAGCTCTTCGATCAGGTCGACTTCCAGGCTGACGTCGAAGCGGTGGCTTGGAACGGTGACCGTCCACTGCCCTGCCCCATTGGCGCTGGTTTTCAGCTCCAGGGCGTTGAGCAGTTGCTCGACCTGGGGGGCGTCCATTTCCATGCCGAGCATCTGGGTGATGCGTTCGGCGCGCAGGGTGATCGGCGCGATGTTCGGCAGGTGCTGCTCGCTCACGGTCTCGACTACGGGGCCTGCTTCGCCGCCAACGATCTCGAGGATCAGGGCGGTGGCGCGCTCCATGGCTTCACGGGCCAGTTGCGAGTCCACGCCGCGCTCGTAGCGGTGCGAGGCGTCGGTGTGCAGGCCGTAGGAACGGGCCTTGCCGGCGACGGAGATCGGCTCGAAGAAGGCGCTTTCCAGGAACAGGTCGCGGGTCTTCTCGGTGTTGACGCCGCTGTGCTCGCCACCCATCACGCCGGCAATGGCCAGGGCGCGGGTATGGTCGGCGATCACCAGGGTGTCGGCGCGCAGGGCGACTTCCTGGCCGTCCAGCAGGACGAGCTTCTCGCCCTCCTCGGCCATGCGTACGCGGATGCCGCCATTGATTTCGGCGAGGTCGAAGGCGTGCATCGGCTGGCCGAGTTCGAGCATCACGTAGTTGGTGATGTCGACGGCGGCGTCGATGCTGCGCACGTCGCTGCGGCGCAGGCGCTCGACCATCCACAGCGGGGTCGGCTTGCTCAGGTCGACGTTGCGGATCACTCGGCCCAGGTAGCGTGGGCAGGCGGCCGGGGCGCTGACTTCGACCGGGCGCACTTCGTCGTGGGCGGCCGGTACGGCTGGCACCACAGGGCGGGTGACCGGCACGTCGTACAGGGCGCTGACGTCACGGGCCAGGCCCGCCAGGGACAGGCAGTCGCCGCGGTTCGGGGTCAGGCCGATCTCGATGCTGGCGTCGTCCAGGTTCAAGTACTGACGGATGTCCTGGCCCACCGGGGCGTCGGCGGCCAGCTCCAACAGGCCATCGTTTTCTTCGGTGATCTGCAGTTCAGCCGCCGAGCAGAGCATGCCGAACGACTCGACGCCGCGCAGCTTGGCCTTCTTGATCTTGAAGTCGCCCGGCAGTTCGGCGCCGATCATGGCGAACGGGATCTTGATGCCTGGGCGGGCATTCGGGGCGCCGCAGACTACCTGGAAGGTCTCTGCGCCGTTGCTCACCTGGCACACGCGCAGCTTGTCGGCGTCCGGGTGTTGTTCGGTGGTGAGGATCTCGCCCACCACGATGCCGCTGAACTGGCCGGCAGCGGGGGTCACGCTGTCGACTTCGAGGCCGGCCATGGACAGGCGGGCGACCAGTTCGTCACGGGAGACTTGCGGGTTTACCCAACCGCGCAGCCACTGTTCACTGAATTTCATGCTGTTCTCCTGAAAGTTGCGTCGATTGGGCCTAGCGGAATTGAGCCAAGAACCGCAGGTCGTTGTCGAAGAACAGACGCAAATCGTTGACGCCATAGCGCAGCATGGCCAGGCGCTCGGCACCCATGCCGAAGGCGAAGCCCTGGAACTCTTCCGGGTCGATGCCGGACATGCGCAGCACGTTCGGGTGGACCATGCCGCAGCCCATCACTTCCAGCCAGCCGGTCTGCTTGCAGACGCGGCAGCCCTTGCCGGAACACATCACGCACTGGATGTCGACTTCGGCGGACGGCTCGGTGAAGGGGAAGAACGACGGGCGGAAGCGCACGGCCAGTTCTTTCTCGAAGAACACCCGCAGGAACTCTTCGATGGTGCCCTTGAGGTCGGCGAAGTTGATGCCACGGTCGATCAGCAGGCCTTCGACCTGGTGGAACATCGGCGAGTGGGTGATATCCGAGTCGCAGCGGTACACACGGCCTGGGCAGACGATGCGGATCGGCGGCTGGGTGCTTTCCATGGTGCGGACCTGGACCGGCGAGGTGTGGGTGCGCAGCAGCATGTTGGCGTTGAAATAGAAGGTGTCGTGCATCGCCCGGGCCGGGTGGTGGCCGGGGATGTTGAGCGCTTCGAAGTTGTGGTAGTCGTCTTCGACCTCGGGGCCTTCGGCAATGCCGTAGCCGATGTGAGTGAAGAACTGCTCGATGCGCTCGAGGGTACGGGTGATCGGGTGCAGCCCACCGGTGGTCTGGCCACGGCCTGGCAGGGTCACGTCGATGCATTCGGCGGCCAGGCGAGCGTTGAGCTCGGCCTCTTCAAAACCGGCCTTGCGTGCGTTGAGCACGTCGGTGACGCGTTCCTTGGCGTCGTTGATCAGCGCGCCAACCTTGGGGCGCTCTTCGGCTGGCAGGTTGCCCAGGGTCTTCATCACCTGGGTCAGCTCGCCTTTCTTGCCGAGGAATTGGACCCGGATCTGTTCCAGGGTAGTGATGTCTTCAGCGCGTTCCACGGCCTCGAGGGCTTGGGCGACCAGCGCGTCCAGGTTTTCCATGTACAGACTCCAGATACGAAAATAGGGGAAGAGCTTTTGAAGGCTCTTCCCCTATCCGATGACGTTTTACACCCGACGGCGCAGGCGCCGCCGGATGATTGTCGTGGGTACTTAAGCCAGTACGGCTTTAGCCTTCTCGACAATCGCAGCAAACGCCGCTTTTTCGTTCACTGCCAGATCGGCCAGAACCTTACGGTCGATTTCGATCGACGCCTTTTTCAGGCCAGCAATCAGACGGCTGTACGACAGACCGTTGGTGCGGGCACCGGCGTTGATACGAGCGATCCACAGTGCGCGGAACTGACGCTTCTTCTGGCGACGGTCGCGGTAGGCGTATTGGCCTGCCTTGATGACCGCTTGCTTGGCTACACGGAATACGCGCGAACGTGCACCGTAGTAACCTTTAGCCAGTTTCAGAATTTTTTTGTGACGCTTACGAGCGATAACGCCGCGCTTAACACGAGCCATGAGTAACTTCCTCTATCTTAACCAGAATTAACGAACGCGCAGCATGCGCTCGACTTTTGCCACGTCAGACGGGTGCAGCAGGCTGGCACCGCGCAGTTGACGCTTACGCTTGGTCGACATTTTGGTCAGGATGTGGCTCTTGAAAGCGTGCTTGTGCTTGAAGCCGGAAGCCGTCTTCAGGAAGCGCTTCGCAGCACCGCTCTTGGTTTTCATTTTTGGCATGTTGGAACTCCGCATTCGAATAAAAATTACACAATAATCATCAGGCCTGCCGTGCCCGGGAGATTACTTCTTCTTTTTGGGGGCGATGACCATCATAAGCTGGCGTCCTTCCATCTTCGGATGCTGCTCAACGGTGCCGTATTCCACGAGGTCAGCTTCGACCCGCTTCAACAGCTCCATGCCCAGCTCCTGGTGGGCCATCTCACGGCCGCGGAATCTCAGAGAGATCTTGGCCTTGTCCCCATCGCTAAGGAAACGTACCAGGTTGCGTAGTTTTACCTGGTAATCCCCTTCTTCCGTCCCTGGACGAAACTTGATTTCTTTGATCTGGATCTGCTTCTGGTTCTTCTTGGCTTCGTTGGCCTGCTTCTTCTTCTCGAAGAGGTGCTTGCCGTAGTCCATCACCTTGCAGACGGGCGGTACCGCGTCTGCAGAGATTTCCACCAGATCCAGCTTCGCTTCATCAGCGATACGCAGCGCTTCATCAATCGAGACGATGCCAATCTGCTCGCCGTCAGCACCAATTAACCGAACCTCGCGTGCCGAGATATTCTCGTTGATCGGGGCTTTCGGTGCAGTTCGTTTATCGTTTCTCATTTCACGCTTAATAGTCATTACTCCGATTCTTGGCGACCACGCCGGGAAACCGCTTGCGACAGCAGCTCAGCGAACTGCGCGACGGGCATCGAGCCCAGGTCTGCGCCTTCGCGGGTGCGCACAGCGACGGTTTGCGTTTCGACTTCGCGATCCCCTATAACCAAAAGATAAGGGACCCGCAGCAACGTATGCTCGCGGATTTTAAAGCCGATCTTCTCATTTCTCAAGTCCGACTTGGCACGGAATCCGCTACCGTTCAGGGCTTTTTCCACTTCGAGGGCGAAATCGGCCTGCTTGTCGGTGATGTTCATGATCACCGCCTGGGTCGGCGCGAGCCAGGCCGGGAACACGCCGGCGTAGTGTTCGATGAGCATGCCGATGAAGCGTTCGAACGAACCGAGGATGGCGCGGTGCAGCATCACCGGGCGCACGCGGCTGTTGTCTTCGGCGATGTAGCTGGCGTCCAGGCGCTCGGGCAGGTTCGGGTCGTACTGCAGGGTGCCGCACTGCCAGTTACGGCCGAGGCAGTCGCGCAGGGTGAACTCGATCTTCGGACCGTAGAACGCGCCCTCGCCCGGTTGGTATTCCCACTCCAGGCCCGACTCGTTCAGGGCGTCGGCCAGGGCGCCTTCGGCGCGGTCCCACAGCTCTTCGGAGCCCACGCGCTTGGCGGGGCGGGTCGAGAGCTTCATGGCGACGTCGGTGAAGCCGAAGTCCTTGTATACGTCCAGGGTCAGCTTGATGAAGTCGGCGGCTTCTTTCTTCACCTGGTCTTCGGTGCAGAAGATGTGCGCGTCGTCCTGCACGAAGCCACGCACGCGCATGATGCCGTGCAGGGCGCCGGACGGCTCGTTACGGTGGCAGGCACCGAACTCGGCCAGACGCAGCGGCAGGTCGCGGTACGACTTGAGGCCCTGGTTGAACACCTGCACGTGGCACGGGCAGTTCATCGGTTTTACCGCGTAGTCGCGGTTTTCCGACGAAGTGGTGAACATGTTCTCGGCGTAGTTGGACCAGTGGCCGGAACGCTCCCAGAGGATGCGGTCGACGACCTGCGGGGTCTTGATTTCCTGGTAGCCGTTTTCACGCTGAACCTGGCGCATGTACTGCTCGAGCACCTGGTACACGGTCCAGCCGTTGGCGTGCCAGAACACCATGCCCGGGGCTTCTTCCTGCAGGTGGAACAGGTCGAGCTGCTTGCCGATCTTGCGGTGGTCGCGTTTTTCGGCTTCTTCGATGCGCTGGATGTAGGCGGCCAGCTGCTTCTTGTCGGCCCAGGCAGTGCCGTACACGCGCTGCAACTGCTCGTTCTTGGCATCGCCGCGCCAGTAGGCGCCGCTGAGCTTGGTCAGCTTGAACGCTTTGAGGAAACGGGTGTTCGGCACGTGCGGGCCACGGCACATGTCGACGTATTCTTCGTGGTAGTACAGGCCCATGGCCTGTTCATCCGGCATGTCCTCGACCAGGCGCAGCTTGTAGTCTTCGCCACGCTGGGTGAACACGTCGATGACTTCGGCGCGCGGGGTCATCTTCTTGACGACGTCGTAGTCCGTGTCGATCAGCTGCTGCATGCGCTTTTCGATGGCGGCGAGGTCGTCCGGGGTGAAGGGACGCTCGTAGGCGATGTCGTAATAGAAGCCTTCGTCGATCACCGGGCCGATCACCATGCGGGCGGTCGGGTACAGCTGCTTCACCGCGTGGCCGATCAGGTGGGCGCACGAGTGACGAATGATCTCCAGTCCCTCTTCATCTTTAGGGGTGATGATCTGCAGGGTGGCGTCGTGGTCGATCTTGTCGCAGGCATCGACGAGCTTGCCGTCGACCTTGCCGGCCAAGGTGGCCTTGGCCAGGCCAGCACCAATGGATGCGGCGACTTCAGCTACGGATACCGGCTGGTCGAACGTGCGTTGACTGCCATCGGGAAGAGTAATAATGGGCATGGCGCCTCCTCTCCTAGTGGTGACCCCTACCAAAGGTCACGTGGGTTGGGATGAGCCAGTACAAGATCCGCCCTGCCTTTCCCGCGGGAAAGCCTGCCTCACAGTGGCAGAGACCTTTCGGCCTGCCAGGGACGAACCAGAGTGACTGGAAGGTAAAAGTTGCAGGCCGCCAGTGGCGAGCCGCAAGCCGAGCATGCTAGCACGCGGGTTGCACCGGGTCGCAGAAATATTTGGAAATTACGCCGCCGGGGTGAACTTGTGCGGAAAATTTCCTATCAGACCTTCTGAAGCAACCTACTCTTGATGAGACCTTTACCCAAGGAGTGTTCGGTTATGCGACTTCAGTCCCTTCTGGCTGCCTGCGCCGCAAGCGCCCTGCTGCTGCCGCTGGCTGCCAACGCAGGCAATTTTCCCGCCGGCAAGGAGGCGCCCTACATGGCTCAATGCCAACAGGTGGCGAGCGGCCAGGGCGTGGACGCGGCGACGGCGAAGAAGCACTGCGAATGTGGCGCCAAAGTGATCAAGGAGAAATTCACCGACAAGGAAATCAATGACCTCACCACCGCGGAGGATGGCGTTGACGCCAATCTGATGCAGAAGGCCCAGCAGGCAGTACGGGCCACCTGCACCGCAAAATAGGCAGGGTTGACTGGCCATTGCACGCATCTTTTGCGCTGGATCAACATCCTGCGAAGGTAAAAGGCGCTAGATACGCAGAAATGGACTATAGTGTCGTCGGTGCTGCTGAAGCTACCGCGACACTGCACCCCGATAAAAAATCATGTTTCTGGAGATTCACCCCATGTCCAATCGCCAAACCGGCACCGTCAAGTGGTTCAACGATGAGAAAGGCTTCGGCTTCATCACTCCTCAAGGCGGCGGCGACGACCTGTTCGTACACTTCAAGGCCATCGAAACCGACGGTTTCAAAAGCCTGAAAGAAGGCCAAACTGTTTCCTTCGTAGCCGAAAAAGGCCAGAAGGGCATGCAGGCTGCGCAGGTTCGTCCGGAGTAATTTTCGGATAGCTGCAAAAAAACCCGCCACTTGTGGCGGGTTTTTTATTGGCTGCGCTGCAGCCCGTCGGAATCGGCTACCTTGAATGGTCAGGCTGGCCGCCCCGCCCTGTGGGAGCGGCCTTGTGTCGCGAAAGGGGCGCGTAGCGGCCCCGGGTTCTTCGCCACAACACAGATCGCCGGGGCCGCTTTGCGGCCCTTTCGCGGCGCAAGGCCGCTCCTACAGGGGGCGGCAGCGCCGGGCTTGGATCAACCGCAGTTGACGCGGGTAACCACACCCTTGTCGTCGACATTCAGGTTCAGCCGCTCGGAGCGGTATTCCAGGGTGATCATGTCGTGGGGCTTGAGGATGCGCGCCATCTGCGAGCCACTGGCCTTGCGCGCCTGCTCCATCAACTCTGGCGAGGCCAGCTTGCCGATGGTGAAGTCGGCGCCACTGGCTTCGCAGCGGCCGTCATTGCCGGCCGGGGTGGCCTGGGCACTGCTGCCGCCCGAGGAGCCACCAGTGCTGCAACCTGCCAGAACGGAAGCCACCAGCAAGGTCGCCAGGGAAGCGCGGGTACGGAACATGAATCCTCCTAAATAAATCCGGGAACTGCCTGATGCGACAATTCCTCCAGGCATTTGTTGCACAACCGCACGATTCTGCCTGACTCGGCCACTTGACGCGAAAGGCAATCGTGACCGGATTTTGCACCGAACCGCCGGTTCGGCCAACCGCGCCCCTTATGCTTAAGTCGCAGGTCCTGTCACGCAAAGGCATGATTTACTGCAAGTAAGCGGAGCGCGCAACGCCTCCCCTTCGAACGCCAGGACGCGGTATTCGACCTATCACCCAGGCCCCAGCGAGAACCGCCCCATGAGCAGCCACAGCATCGACGCCGATATCAAGGTCAAGTGGGACGAGGGCCAGAGCGCCTACAGCCCGAGCACGCCCGAAGAACTGATGCTGATCGCCGTCGACCTGCTGGTGCGCGACCGCGGCGGTGACGCGGCGCGCAGCTTCATCGAGCAAGTGCTCGAGCGCCACGCGCCGCATGAGGCTATTTCAATCGAGCCAGGCGGGCGCTGAGCAGATCGAAGAAGCCCTGGGCGTTGCCCTCCTTGATCCACGTCACGTTGGCCGGCTGCTTGAGCACGCCATACCAGTCGGCGACGGTCTGGCCGAAGGTCGGGCCTTCGCGGCTGTCGACCACCATGTGCACCTGCCGACCCTCGAACAGATCAGGCTTGAGCAGGTAGGCAATGACGCTGGCGTCATGCACCGGGCCGCCGGGCATGCCGTAGTTGTCCATGTCGAACTTGATGTAGGCGTTGAGGATATCCACCACCAGCTTGCTGGCATTGTTGTTCACTGCCGCCAGCTGCTTGAGGCGGGCGTCGCTGGTGAGCACCTTGTGGGTGACGTCCAGCGGCAGGTAGGTCAGCTTGACGCCGCTGGCCAGCACCACTTCGGCGGCGTGGGGGTCGGCGAACAGGTTGAATTCGGCAGCCGGAGTGATGTTGCCGCCGTTGAAGTGGGCACCGCCCATCACCACCACTTCCTTGATGCCGTTGACGATCTCGGGCTTCTGGATCAGCGCCAGGGCCAGGTTGGTCTGCGGGCCGAGCATGGCGATGGTGATGCTGTGGGGCTCGGCGGCGCCCAGGGTGTCGATCAGGTATTGCACGGCATTGCCGTTGGCCAGGGGCTTTTTCGGTTCGTGGACCTGGACGCCGGTCAGGCCTTCCTCGCCATGGACGTTGGCGGCGTAGATCGGCGTGCGCACCATCGGCCGCCCTGCCCCGGCGTACACCGGGATCTCTTCGCGGCCGGCCCATTCACGGGCCAGGCGGGCGTTGCGCGAGGTCTTTTCCAGGCGCACGTTGCCGGCCACGGTGGTGATGGCGCGGATCTTCAGCTCCTCGGGCGAGGCCATGGCCAGCAGCAGGGCCACCACGTCGTCGGCGCCGGGGTCGGTGTCGATGATCAGGTCACGGGGCGCGGCCATGACGGCGGTGGCGGCTAGCGCGGACATGAGGACGGCTCCTTGGAGCAGGGTTTTGAGGGACATTCAGCACTCCTTGTTGCTAGGGGATGGATTCAGGGGTGGCCGCTTTGCGGCCTATCGCAGGGCGCAGCCCTCGCATTCGGTCTAGAAGGTAACGCCTGCCACCAGGGCAATATTGCTGTAGGGCTTGCACTCCCCCGTACGCACCACGGCCCGGGCCTGGCGACACAGGGTCTTGAAATCGGCATGGCTGAGCACCTGGCGCTGGCCCAGCTCGCCGCCGGCATGCAGTTGCTCGACCTCGGCCAACCCCGGCGGCAGGGCCTGGAACACCTCTTCGGCCAGCACATGGCGTTCGACCTGCATCTCGCTCAGCACCACGCGCAGCACGCTGGCGAAATCCGGGATGCCCGGCGTCAGCGCCAGGTCGATCAGCTCCACGCCCGGCGGCACCGGCAAACCAGCGTCGCCGATCACCAGGATGTCGCCGTGGCCGAGCCCGGCGATGGTCCGCGACAGGGCGATATTCAACAGCGGCGTCTTCTTCATGGCGTCAACTCCTTCAGGTACGGGATCGACGGCTGCGCGCCGACACGGGTCACCGACAACGCGGCGGCACGCTGGCCAAAGCCGATCGCCTCATCCTCGGGCAGACCGCGCGCCAGGCCCGCGGCAAAGCCGCCGACGAAGGTATCGCCAGCCGCCGTGGTGTCCACCGGCTGCACCTGTGGCGCCGGGAAGTGCCGGCTGCCGGCGCCGTCGACCAGCAACGCACCGTCGCCGCCTAGGGTGACGATCACCTTGCCCGCGCCCAGCTGACGCAGGCGTTCAGCTGCCCGGCGGGCGCTGTCCTGGTCGTCGACCTGCACCCCGGCCAGGGCCTCGGCCTCGCTCTCGTTGGGGATCAGGTAGTCGATGTAGGCGTACCACTCCGCCGGCAGCGGCCCGCTGGCCGGCGCCGGATTGAGGATCACGGTCTTGCCCAGCTCGCGGCCACGGGCCAGGGTCCAGGCCACGGTGGCGGTGGGCACTTCGAGCTGGCAGATGATCACCTCGGCCCCCTGCAACAGCGAGTCGAAACGGCTCACCGACTCGGGCCCGAGCAGGCCGTTGCCGCCGGGAATGACGACGATGGCGTTCTGGCTGGCGGCATCCACCACGATCAGCGCCACGCCACTGGACACGCCCTCGCACAGGCTCACGCCCTGGCAATCGACACCCTCGCGCTTCAACGCCTGGCGCAACTGCTGGCCATAGGCGTCGTCACCGACGTTGCCGACCATCGCCACGCTGGCGCCCAGCCGCGCGGCGGCCACCGCCTGGTTGGCGCCCTTGCCGCCAGGCGCGGTGAAGAAGCTTTCGCCGGGCAAGGTCTCGCCGCCCCGGGGCAGGCGCTGGGCGCGAGCCACCAGGTCCATGTTGAGGCTGCCGACCACCACCACCTTGGCATTCATGGGTATTCCTTAACGGTAATCGTTGAACAGGTCCGGGCGCGGCCCGGTGGATTCACGCAAGACGATGCGCGGGGCGACGATGCGCTGCTCGGCGGCGCCATTGCGCTGCGGCGTGACGATACGCGACAGCAGCAGGCCGGCGGCGCTCTCGCCCAGCTCGCGGATCGACTGGCCGACGGTGGTCAGCGCCGGGTACACGTAGCGGCTCAGCTCGATGTCGTCGAAGCCGATCACCGACAGCTCGCCAGGTACGTCGATATTGCGCTCGGCGGCGGCGCGCAACACGCCGAAGCCGATCATGTCGTTGCCGGCGAAGATTGCCGTGGGTCGCTCGCCGTCGAGCAGGCGCGCCGCGGCGGCATGCCCTCCGGGGCTGGTGAAGTCGCTGTGCAGCACATGGCCGGGGGCGATGCGCACATCGGCCTCGGCCATCGCCCGGCGGAAACCGGCCAGGCGCAGCTGGCTGACACCGGTATCCACCGGGCCGCCGATGGTGGCGATCTCGCGGTGGCCCAGCTCCAGCAGATGGCGGGTGGCCAGGTAGGCGCCCTGCTCGTGATCGATGCGCACCAGGTCGGCCTCGACGCCGTCCAGGGCGCGGTCGACGATGACCATCGGCGTACGCACGCCGCCGAGGCTGTCGAGCAGGTCCTGATCCTCGCCCACCGAGGCGACGATCAGCCCGTCGATGCGCTTTTCCAACAGCACGCGCAGGTAGCTGCGCTGCTTCTGCGGGTTGTCGTCGGAGTTGCACAGGATCACGCAGTAACCGTTGCGCTCGCAGGCATCCTCGATACCCCGGGCCAACTCGGCGAAGTACGGGTTGACGCTGTTGGGCACCAACAGGCCGATGGTGGCGGTGCTGCGCGCCTTGAGCGAGCGGGCCACGGCGCTGGGCACGTAGTCGAGCTCGGCGATCGCCGCCTCGACCTTCAGGCGCACGTGCTCGCTGACCGGTCGGGTCTTGTTCAGTACATGGGACACGGTGGTGTAGGAAATCCCCGCCAGTGCCGCGACGTCTTTGATGGTTGCCATGGTTTCAGTTCCGCCGGTTCGCGCGCCGGCTGCGGTAAGTGTCGAGTACCACGGCGATGACGATGACCGCCCCGGTGATGATGCGTTTGGTCGGCTCCGAAGCGCCGATCTGGGCCAGGCCTGCGGCCAGCACCGAGATGATCAGCACGCCGAAGAAGGTGCTGATGACCGAGCCGCGCCCGCCCATCAGGCTGGTGCCGCCGATCACCACGGCGGCAATCACCTGCAGCTCGAGGCCGGAGCCGGCGTTGGGGTCGGCGGCTTCCAGGCGCGAGATCTGGAACAGCGCGGCGAGGCCGGCGAGCACGCCCATCAGGGCGAACACCAGGATCTTGTACGGGCGCGGGTCGATGCCAGCCAGGCGCACGGCCTCTTCGTTGGTGCCGATGCCGATCAGGTAGCGACCGAACACGGTGCGGGTCAGCACCAGCTGGGCGGCGACGATCACCAGCAAGGCAATGATGAAGGCCGGCGAGATGCCAAAGGCGATGGGGTTGGAGAACCAGGCGAAGGCATCGCCAATGTAGGCGGTGCGCGAGTCGGTGAACTGGTAGGCCAGGCCACGGGCCATCTCCAGCACGCCCAGCGAGACGATGAACGAGGGGATGCGCCAGGCCACGGTGATGCTGCCGGTGACGGTGCCGGCCAGCGCCGCCACGGCCATGCCCAGCAGCGCGGCGGGCAGCACGCTCCAGCCCCAGCCGAGGATCGCCACGCTGACCGTCGAGGCGGCCAGGGCCAGCACCGAGCCCACCGACAGGTCGATGCCGCCGATGATCAGGATGAAGGTCATGCCCACCGCCAGCACCATCAGGTCGGGGATCTGGTTGGCCAGGGTGCTGAAGGTGGCGTAGGACAGGAAGTGGCTGCTCAGCATCGAGAACAGCACGATCATCGCCAGCAAGGCGCCGGCCAGGCCCAGGTAGGTGCCCAGGCCGAAATAGGTGCCGCTGCGGCGCACGGGCGCGCTGCCCGAGGTGTTTGTTGTGGTTTTCATGCGTCCATCCTGGGGGCTGCGTCATGCAGCAGGGCATCACGTTTCTGGTAGCCGGCGAAGGCGGCGGCAAGCAGTTGGTCCTGGGTCCAATGATCGCGGTCGAAGGTGTCGATCAGGCGACCGGCGCTGAGCACGGCGATGCGGTCGCAGATCAGCATCAGCTCACGCAGGTCGCTGGACACTACGACAATGGCCTTGCCCTGGCGGGCGAGCTCGGCGAGCAGGCCATAGATGTCGAACTTGGCGCCGACGTCGATACCGCGGGTGGGCTCGTCGAACAGCAGCACCTGGCAGTCGCGCTCCAGCCAGCGGCCGATCACCACCTTCTGCTGGTTGCCGCCGGACAGCTCGCCCACGGCCTGGGCGGGGCTGGCGCTGCGGATGCGCATGGCGCCGATCTGGCGCTCGGCCAGCGCGCGCTCGGCGTCGCGGTCGAGCACGCCGGCGCGGGACACGGCGCCGAGGTTGCCCAGGGCAATGTTGGCGCTGATCGACTGGCTCAACAGCAGGCCTTCACCCTTGCGGTCCTCGGTGATCAGGGCGATGCCGGCCTTGACCGCGGCCTTGGGCGAATCGATGTTCAGCGGCAGCGGCGGCTGGCCGAGGGCGACCTGGCCGCTGTCGGCGCGGTCGGCGCCGTAGATCAGGCGCAGCAGCTCGGTGCGCCCGGCGCCGATCAGGCCGGAGATGCCGAAGATCTCCCCTGCCCTGACCTCGAACGACACCTCGCGCACCTTGTCGCCGCGGCTGAGCTTGTCGACCTTGAGCAGCGGCGCGCCGATGCTGCGCTGGCCGAGGTCGATATGCTCGCCCAGCTCGCGGCCGACCATCAGGTTGACCAGTTGCTCGCTGTTGTAGCGCTGGATCGGCTCGGCGCACACCAGCTTGCCGTCGCGCAGCACGGCGATGCGCTGGGCCACGCGCTGCAGCTCTTCAAGGCGGTGGGAAATATAGACGATGGCCACGCCGCGCTGGCGCAGGCGCTCGATCTGGGTGAACAGCAGCTCCACCTCGCGGGCGGTGAGCATGGCCGTGGGTTCGTCGAAGATCAGCACATGGCAGTCGCCGATAAGGTTGCGGGCGATCTCGACCATCTGCTGATGGCCGATGCCCAGCTCACCCACGGGGGTATCCGGATCGATGGCGTCGAGGCCGACCTGGGCCATGGCCGCGCTGGCCAGCTGGCGCAGGCGCTTCTGGTTGACCCAGCCGAGGCGGCTGGGCAGGTTGTCAAGGAACAGGTTCTCGGCCACGGTCAGGGTGGGCAGCAGGTTGAGCTCCTGCATGACCATGCGCACGCCGAGGCGCTCGGCCTCGGCGCGGTTGCCGGGGCTGTAGGGCTGGCCGCGATAGACCATCTGCCCGGTAGTGGGGATCTCCAGGCCGCTGATCAGCTTGGACAGGGTCGACTTGCCCGCGCCGTTCTCGCCGGTCAGGGCCAGCACCTCGCCGCCGCGCAGCTCGAGGGTGACGTCGCCGAGCACGGGCTGGGCGTAGGTCTTGCCCAGGCCGCTGACGGCTAGCACGGTTTCATTGGCCGGTACTGACATGGCCATTGTTCTCCTAGAAAAACCACGACTTCTTGATTCAACGACTGCCCCTGTGGGAGCGGGTTTACCCGCGAACACCGGCGCAGCCGGTGCCATCCATCGCGTGGTCTTCTTCGCGGGTAAACCCGCTCCCACAGGGCCTGCGCATCGCCAGGCAATTACTGGGTGATCAGCTCGACCGGCGTCTGGATGACATTGTCGGCATCCACGCCCGGCTGCTCGCCCTTGAGCATCTTCAATGCCGCCTGGATACCGAACACCGCCTGCTGGCTGGCCGCCTGGTCGAGGGTGGCGAGCACGCGACCATCCTTGAGCATCGGCTTGATGGCGTTGATGTTGTCGTAGCCGACCACCTGCACCTGGCCGGTCTTGCCGGCGGCACGCACGGCCGAGACGGCGCCCAGGGCCATGCTGTCGTTGCCGGCCAGCAGCGCCTTCAGATCGGGGTATTCGTTGAGCATCGAGGCGGCCACGGCGTTGCCCTTGTCGATCTCCCAGTTGCCCGATTGCACCGAGACGATCTTCATCTGCGCGGCTTCCATGGCGTCCTTGAAGCCGGCGGTGCGCTGCTGGGCGTTGGTGGTGGTCGGCACGCCTTCGATGATGCCGACCTGGTCACCGGCCTTGAGCTTCCTGGCCAGGTAGTCACCGACCTCACGCGCGCCCTTGCGGTTGTCCGGGCCCACGAACGGCACGCTGATGTTCTTGCTCTTGAGCACCGCGGGGTCGAGGCGGTTGTCGATGTTGATCACGGTGATGCCGGCGTCCATGGCCTTCTTGATCACCGGCACCAGCGCCTTGGAGTCGGCCGGGGCGATGACCAGGGCCTTGGCGCCGGTGGCGATCATCTGCTCGACGATGCGGATCTGGTTGCCGGTGTCGGTCTCGTCCTTGATGCCGTTGGCCACCAGGGTGAAATCGTTCGGGTGCTCTTTCTGGTAGGCCTTGGCGCCGTCTTCCATGGTGCGGAAGAACTCATTGGCAAGGGACTTCATCACCAGGGCGACCTTGGGCGCTTCTTCGGCGTGGGCAGTGGACAGGGAGAAGATCAGCGAGGAGAAAATGGCGAGGGCCAGCGGACGGCCGGGGAACGGCAGTTTCATGGAAATGACTCCGAATCTTGTGGTTTTTATCGGATCGCAAACGTTTGCGGTAAGCAACTATGGAAACAGGCGCCAGTTTTGTCAAATCCATTGCGTAGGCAGCCACAGCCACGCGCGTCGGATTATCCGCAATTCGTCCGAAAAACCGAACACCTTTCCTGCAAAAATTCGGTCAGCCGAACACTCGCCCCACCTATGACCCTGTGGTCGCGTCGGGTACCCCCAGTCAAAACAGGGGTTTCAAGATGAAATACGACGAACGGTAGTTGCTGGTACGAAATCTGCCTTTACCCCAGTGCGACATAACGCACATCTCCTCCAGGAAGAGAGAAGCAGAAATGATGAAAACCGCTATCAAGACCTTCGCACCGAGCGCCCTGGCGCTGCTGCTGGTACTGCCGACCACCGTTTCCGCCAAGGAAGCCGCGCAACAACAGAAACTCGCCAACGTGGTGATCCTCGCCACCGGCGGCACCATCGCCGGCGCTGGCGCCAGCGCCGCCAACAGCGCCACCTACCAGGCGGCCAAGGTAGGCATCGACAAGCTGATCGCCGGCGTGCCAGAGCTGAAGGACCTGGCCAACGTGCGCGGCGAGCAGGTGATGCAGGTCGCCTCGGAAAGCATCGGCAACGACGACCTGCTCAAGCTGGGCAAGCGCGTCGCCGAACTGGCCGACAGCAAGGACGTCGATGGCATCGTCATCACCCACGGCACCGACACCCTGGAAGAGACCGCCTACTTCCTCAACCTGGTCGAGAAGACCGACAAGCCGATCATCGTGGTCGGCTCGATGCGTCCGGGCACCGCGATGTCCGCCGACGGCATGCTCAACCTGTACAACGCCGTGGCCGTGGCCAGCAGCAAGGACGCCCGCGGCAAGGGCGTGCTGGTGACCATGAACGACGAGATCCAGTCCGGTCGCGACGTAAGCAAGGCGGTCAACATCAAGACCGAAGCCTTCAAGAGCCAGTGGGGCCCGCTGGGCATGGTCGTGGAAGGCAAGTCGTACTTCTTCCGCCTGCCGGCCAAGCGCCACACCGTCAACTCCGAGTTCGACATCAAGACCATCAGCAAGCTGCCGGCCGTGGACATCGCCTACGGCTACGGCAACGTGACCGACACCGCCTACAAGGCGCTGGCCCAGGGTGGCGCCAAGGCGATCATCCACGCCGGCACCGGCAACGGCTCGGTATCGTCGCGCGTGGTGCCGGCGCTGCAGGAGCTGCGCAAGGAAGGCGTGCAGATCATCCGTTCGTCCCACGTCAACCAGGGCGGCTTCGTGCTGCGCAACGCCGAACAGCCTGACGACAAGAACGACTGGGTCGTGGCCCACGACCTGAACCCGCAGAAGGCGCGGATCCTGGCCATGGTCGCGATGACCAAGACCCAGGACAGCAAGGAGCTGCAGCGGATCTTCTGGGAATATTGATCGGCGCTTGAAACTAGCCGGTGTGTTTTCTGCACCGGCCTCTTCGCGGGTAAACCCGCTCCCACAGGATTTGTGCTGGACCTGTGGGAGCGGGCTTACCCGCGAAAGGGCCAATATTCAAGGAACCAATCCCTCTACCACGGTCTTATACGGCTTTCATCCTACCTGCTGTTGCGAAACGGCTTACAGTGAAATACTGTATGCACATACAGCAAAACAAGGAACAGCCCCGTGGCCAAACCCGCCTCCGCGTCGCCAAGCCCTTATGAACTACTGGGTCAGCGCATCCAGAAGATCATCAACAGCCCCACCGCCCAGCGCAGCCGCGCCGCCCTGATCTTCCGCCTGGAGCACGAGTCGCCCGACGACTGGGCAACCTTGCTCGAGGAAATCGCCGAGAACGACAACGTCACCCTCGCCCACCGCGACGATGGCGGCGTGCAGATTTTCTGGACCGTGCCGAAGGAAGACTGACCGCGCATGAGAGTTTCGCTTTTCGCCGCCTGCTTGCTGCTGCTTGCCCCCCTCGCCCACGCCGACGCCCCACGCACCTTCCAGGAGGCCAAGAAGGTCGCCTGGAAGCTGTACGCGCCGCAGTCCACGGAGTTTTATTGCGGCTGCAAGTACAAGGGCAACAAGGTCGACCTGGCCTCCTGCGGCTACGCGCCGCGCAAGAACCTCAACCGTGCCTCGCGCATCGAATGGGAGCACATCGTCCCGGCCTGGCAGATCGGCCACCAGCGCCAGTGCTGGCAGGACGGCGGGCGCAAGAACTGCACGCGCCATGACAAGGTCTACCAGCGCGCCGAGGCCGACCTGCACAACCTGGTGCCGAGCATCGGCGAGGTCAACGGCGACCGCAGCAACTTCAGCTTCGGCTGGTTGCCCGAGCAGCATGGCCAGTACGGCAGCTGCCTGACCCAGGTCGACTTCAAGGCCAAGAAGGTCATGCCGCGCCCGTCGATCCGCGGAATGATCGCGCGCACCTACTTCTATATGAGCAAGCAGTACGACCTGAGGCTGTCCAGGCAGGACCGCCAGCTGTTCGAGGCCTGGAACAAGACCTACCCGCCGCAGGCCTGGGAGCTGCAGCGCAACCAGCAGGTGGCGTGCGTGATGGGCCGTGGCAACGAGTTCGTCGGGCCGGTCAACCTCAAGGCCTGCGGCTGAGGGCCCTCAGGCCAGCGTCTGCAGATAGGCGCTGGCCTGCTGGTAACGGCACAACCGGGCGAGGTCGGCCGGGCCCGGGCAAGGGATGCGCGAAAGGTCGCTGTTGTCGGCCAGGTCGGCGAGCTTGACCTGACGCGCCAGGGGGTCGACACCCAGGCGGATGACGAAGGCCTCGTAGCTCTCCCCTTCGCGGCGGCTCAGCGCCAGCAGTGCGGCGAGGATCTTCAACGGGAAACCTTCGCGGGCGAGGTCGGACAGGGTCAGCGGGGTGTCTTCGAGCACGTCGTGCAGCACCGCGACGATACGTTGCTCCGGGGTGATCACCCGCTCCATCACCCGCAGCGGGTGGAGGATGTACGCCGCACCGCCTTTATCGAACTGCCCTTCATGGGCCTTGATGGCCATCGCAATGGCCCGCTCCAGCGTCGCCATGAAGTGATCCCCCTTTGAACCCCCGCACTAGACAGCATAGCCGCTGCGCCCCTTCATTGCAGCGGACCTCTCGTGGGAGCGGGCTTGCCCCGCGAGCACCGGCGAAGCCGGTGCCACACGCCCAGTTATCGCGCATCGCGCACCAGAACGGTCCTCTCACAAACCCGAAGATCCTGCCCAGCCCTCGCCCGCCAAGGCCTCCGGCCACCTGGCACCCTCCTTGCTGCCGTCCCCCTCTTATCCTTTTGCCAGCCTTAGGTTTTTTAAGGTTCATGAGCACAAATTTACTAATTTCTCGATACCCGCCCGCCCCGCATCATCGCTCCAACAAGAACGCGTCGCCCCTTGCCGGCACGCACCCGGGCCTCCCCCGATGCCCCACCTTGCCTTGGAGTCAGTCATGACCAGTGCAGCCAATTCGGCACCCCTCATCGAGAAACACACGATCGGCTACGTGCCGCCGCAAGACCGCCATGGAAAGGTAAGGGATCTATTCACACTGTGGTTCGGCGGCAACATCGCGCCGCTGCCCATCGTCACCGGCGCCCTCGGCGTGCAGTTGTTCCACCTCAACCTGGTCTGGGGCATCGTCGCGATCCTCGTCGGCCATCTGCTCGGCGGCGTGCTCATGGCCCTGCACTCGGCCCAGGGCCCGCAGATGGGCATCCCGCAGATGATCCAGAGCCGTGCCCAGTTCGGCTCGCTCGGCGCCCTGCTGGTGGTGGTGATCGCCGGCGTGATGTACATCGGCTTCTTCGCCTCCAACATCGTCCTGGCCGGCAAGTCGCTGCATGGCGTGGTCGACAGCGTGCCGGTGCCGGTGGGCATCGTCATCGGTGCATTGGGCTCGGGCATCATCGGCATCATCGGCTACCGCTTCATCCATGTGCTCAACCGCATCGGTACCTGGGTGCTGGGCATCGGCATCGTGGTCGGCTTCGGCTACATCTTCAGCCATGTGCAGAGCGACGACTTCCTCACCCGCGGCGGCTTCAACCTGGCCGGCTGGCTGGCCACCGTGTCGCTGGCGGCGCTGTGGCAGATCGCCTTCGCCCCCTACGTGTCGGACTACTCGCGCTACCTGCCGGCCGACGTCAAGGTGTCCTCGACCTTCTGGACCACCTACCTGGGCTCGGCCCTGGGCTCGAGCCTGTCGTTCATCTTCGGCGCGGTCGCGGTGCTGGCGATCCCGGCCGGGATGGACACCATGGACGCGGTCAAGCTCGCCACCGGCACCCTTGGCCCGCTGATGCTGGTGCTGTTCCTGCTCAGCGTGATCAGCCACAACGCCCTCAACCTGTACGGCGCGGTGCTGTCGATCATCACCCTGGTGCAGACCTTCGCCTACCGCTGGATCCCCACCGCCAAGAGCCGCGCCGTGCTGTCGCTGATCGTCCTGGCCGCCTGCTGCGTGGTGGCGGTGTTCGCCTCGGCGGACTTCATCGGCCACTTCGTCGACATGGTGCTGGTGCTACTGGTGGTGCTGGTGCCGTGGACCGCGATCAACCTGATCGACTTCTATGTCATCCACAAGGGCGACTACGACATCGACTCGATCTTCAAGGTCGACGGCGGCATCTACGGCCGCTACAACCCCCAGGCGCTGATCGCCTACGCGGTGGGCATCGCGGTACAGATCCCGTTCATGAACACGCCGCTGTATGTCGGGCCGGTGTCCGTACACATCAACGGCGCCGACCTGTCGTGGCTGGTGGGGCTGGCGATCACCTCGCCGCTGTACTGGTGGCTGGCCAGCCGGGACAGTGCCTATCGTCGTCGGCAAATGAGCGCGAAGATGGCGGCAGCCTGATTCATCATCGCGGGGCAAGCCCGCTCCCACGGTGGGAGCGGGCCGATGGGTTACCTCAATGCCCGCTACGCAGCATTTCCTTGGGCACGTACTTGCCAATCTCGTACTTGCCGATCGCCGCCCGGTGCACTTCATCCGGCCCGTCGGCCAGGCGCAGGGTGCGCTGCATCGCATACATGTACGCCAACGGGAAATCACCGCTCACCCCGGCCCCGCCATGGATCTGGATGGCCCGATCGATCACCTTGAGCGCGACGTTGGGCGCCACCACCTTGATCTGGGCGATCTCGCTGCGCGCCACCTTGTTGCCGACAGTGTCCATCATGTAGGCGGCCTTCAGGGTCAGCAGGCGGGCCATGTCGATCTCCATCCGCGAGTCGGCGATCTTGTCGACGTTGCCCCCCAGCCGGGCCAGGGGCCGGCCGAAGGCGGTGCGCTCGACCGAGCGCTTGCACATCAGCTCCAGGGCGCGTTCGGCCATGCCGATCGAGCGCATGCAGTGGTGGATCCGGCCCGGGCCAAGGCGACCCTGGGCGATCTCGAAGCCGCGGCCTTCGCCAAGGAGCACGTTTTCATAGGGCACGCGCACATTCTCGAACAGCACCTCGGCATGGCCGTGGGGCGCGTCGTCGTAGCCGAACACCGGTAGCGGGCGGACGATCTTCACCCCGGGTGCGTCGGTGGGCACCAGGATCATCGAGTGCTGCTGGTGGCGCTGACCGTCGGGGTTGGACAGGCCCATGAAGATCATCACCTTGCAGCGTGGGTCGCAGGCGCCGGAAGTCCACCACTTGCGGCCGTTGATCACCCATTCGTCACCGTCGCGCACGGCGGTGGCGGCCATGTTGGTAGCGTCCGAGGAGGCCACGTCCGGCTCGGTCATGGCGAACGCCGAGCGGATCTCGCCGCGCAGCAGCGGTTCGAGCCACTGGCGCTTCTGCGCCTCGCTGGCGTAGCGCACCAGCACTTCCATGTTGCCGGTGTCCGGCGCCGAGCAGTTGAACGGCTCGGGCCCCAGCAGCGAGCGGCCCATGATCTCGGCCAGTGGCGCGTATTCGAGGTTGGTCAGCCCCGCGCCGTACTCCGACTCCGGCAGGAACAGGTTCCACAGGCCTTCGGCGCGGGCCTTGGCCTTGAGTTCCTCGACGATGGCGGTGGGCTGCCAGCGGTCGCCCTCGGCGACCTGGCGCTCGAACACCGGCTCGGCCGGGTAGACGTATGCATCCATGAATGCGCTGACACGCTCGCGCAGTGCCTGGACCTTGGGCGAATAGGCGAAATCCATCGGGGCTACCTTCAGTCAATGAAGAACATGAACCTGAGCCTAGAACAGCCACCCTTCATCCACCTAGTCTATTTTCTACGTGTATAAACATTCATAACCAATATATGATCCCCCGATAACTCCAACGAAGAGCGGCGCCCATGAACCTCAGCAAGGTCGACCTCAACCTGTTCATCGTCTTCGATGCCATCTACACCGAAGCCAACCTGACCCGCGCCGGGCAGATCGTCGGCATCACCCAGCCGGCGGTGTCCAACGCCCTGTCGCGCCTGCGCGAGACCTTCAACGACCCGCTGTTCGTGCGCACCGCCCAAGGCATGGTGCCCACGCCCATGGCGCAGAACATCATCGGCCCGGTACGCAACGCGCTGTCGCTGCTGCGCACCTCGGTGCAGGAGAGCCGCATCTTCACCCCGCTGCAGGCCAGCAAGACCTTCCGCATCAGCATGACCGACCTCACCGAGGCGGTGATCTTGCCGCCGCTGTTCCAGCGCCTGCGCCGGCTGGCGCCGGCACTGGTGATCGAAAGCTTCCTGTGCAAGCGCCGCGAGACCACCAAGGAACTGGCCGCCGGGCGCCTGGACTTCGCCGTCGACGCGCCGCTGAACACCGACCCGCAGGTGCGTCACGTCAAGCTGATGCAGGACCGCTACGTCTGCGCCATGCGCCCCGGCCATCCGCAGGCCGACGGCAAGCTGACCCTGGACAGCTACCTGGCCATGACCCACATCCATATCTCCAGCCGGCGCAACGGTCTGGGCTATGTGGACCTGGCCCTGGGCAAGATGGGTGTGCAGCGCCGTGTCGCGCTGCGCTCGCAGCACTACCTGATGGCCTCGCAGGTGCTGCAGCAGACCGACATGGTCATGACCGTGCCCGAGCGCTTCGCCCGACGCCACCAACTGCGCCACCAGCCACTGCCGGTGGAGGTGCCGGCGCTGGAGACCCACCTGTACTGGCACGAAAGCACCGACCAGGACCCGGCCAACCGCTGGATGCGCGAGCAGATCATCGAACTGTGCGAGCGAGTGGTGGCCCAGGACGAGCAGGAACAGGCGGATCCGGCCATGGCATCGGCCTGAGTCGCCTACACTGTGGGGGATTGCCTCTGAACCAGGGAGCCACTCATGGACGACCAGCAACACGGCAAGCCACCGACCTTCTGGCAGATGCTGCAGAGCATCCTCGCCGCCGCCTTCGGCGTGCAGAGCGGCAAGAACCGCGCCCGCGACTTCACCTATGGCAAGGCCAGCCATTTCATCGTGATGGGGACGATGTTCACGCTGATCTTCATCTTCGTGCTGATCGGCCTGGTGCAGCTGGCGATGCACCTGACGGCGCGCTAAAGCTAAGCGCAAGCCTCTTGTGCCGCGAAAGGGCTGCGGATCTTTGCCTCAACGTCAACATCCTGGGGCCGTTGCACGGCCCTTTCGCGGCACAAGGCCGCTCTCATGGAACAAACCGTAACTCATTGATTTAGCTAGCCCCTGTGGGAGCGGCCTTGTGTCGCGAAAGGGCCGCATAGCGGCCCCGGCAATATCAGCTTGGTGCGCAGATCTGGGGGCGCTTCGCACCCCTTTCGCGACACAAGGCCGCTCCCACAGGGGGACAGTTCCCTGCGCGACAGCGCAGCCCCCAAAGGGCTGGGCGATCTCCCACAGGGGTACGCATTAGCCGCCCCAAACGCAATCCGCCCGCGGATATCCCTTCCGCGGGCGGTTCAGGTGTTACTCACGGTCTCGAGCAGTATTGCGCTACTGATGGCTGACCCAGTACACCGCAGTGACCACCACCAGCACGATCAGACACAGGATCGCCCAGGCATCGACACTGCTGTCAGCTTTGCGGACCTTGGTAGAGTTTCCCATTGCATTGCCTCTTGTAGTGGTTATGGGAATGCACTTCACAAGCAGCAGTTAAGTCCAGCAATGCCCTTCCCTCAAGCAGGGTCTTTTAGTAGTCGACGGGTGACGTGAGAAAGGGGTAGCGGAATTCCGCCGGCCTGCCCTCGGCACTGAAACGCTGGAAATCGATACCATGGTTGTCCTGCTCCAGCAGCTTGAGCCAGCGTCGGGCCTTGTCCGGGTCGATCAGTTGCAAGGCCGGCACGCTATGCTCACGCTGGCCGTCGCGGCCCACCGCCAGCCCCTGGGCGTCATCATGCAACATGACCATGGCCCAGCCGCCCAGGGTGAAGTGCCCGCCCATCAGCACGCTCAGGCGCCCGTCGATCCGCGCCCGCAGGGCCTCGGGCGAGCTGTTGACCGCGCTGAACAGGGCATCGCGCCCCGGCACCTTGCCCCGGGCCTCGAACGCCTGCATGGCGCCGAACGCCATCTGGTCGTTGGCCGACCACACCAGGCGTGTTTCGGGGTAGCGCTCCAGCAGCATCTGCGCCTGCTCGAAGGCACGCTGGCGACTCCAGCCGCCGTACACCACCTGGCGCAGGCGCACCTGGGGGGACTCTGCCAGCGCCCGGCGCATGCCCTGCACACGCAACTGCGAGGCCGGCGTGGTCTTGACGCCGGCGAAGGCCAGCAGCTCGACCGCCTGCGCCTCGGCCGGCAGTTGCGCCGTCATGGCCTTGAGCATCTGGTAGCCGGCCTCCTCGTCATTGCTGACCAGGGTACCGAGCACTTCGGGGTATTTGTCCGGCTGCGCCTGGATGCTGTGCGCCTGGCTGTCGGTGAGGCCGTTGTTGACCAGAAACAGCTTGACCCCGGTGCCCCGCGACAGGCGGATGATCTCCGGGGCAACGTACTGCTCGTTGACCAGCACCAGGTAGTCCGGGCGCTGCGATCCTTGCAGCACTTCACGGGCCTGGGTAAGGGCGAGGTCGGCGCGGCGCTCGCTGTACTGCACGCGCAAGGCCATGCCCAGATCCTTGGCGGCGGCATGCATGAAGCGCGAGTAATCGACCCAGAACGTCTCGTTGGAATAGCCCGGGTTGAGGAACACCACGGACGCGGCCTGTGCGCTCGCTGCCAGTGGCAGGCTCAGGCACAGGCTCTGGCACAAGGCCTTGAGCATGCTGTTACTTCCCTGCAGAGCAAACCCCGGATTATAGCGCCGCGATGTACCGGCGCGGACAAATGCCAGTCAGTCTCACTTAGTCCAAATGGTTCTTTTCATATGCAAAAACATCACTTTAGCGCATAAACCCACTCTGCTATCGTGCCTCGGCTCCGACCCGGAGTGCGCGGCCGTGCGCGCGATTAGCTGCATGCTAGCCTGAGACAGGACTTATATGTACGTATACGACGAGTACGATCAGCGGATCATCGAGGACCGCGTCAAGCAGTTCCGTGATCAGACCCGCCGCTACCTGGCCGGTGAGCTGAGCGAAGAAGAATTCCGCCCTCTGCGCCTGCAGAACGGCCTGTATATCCAACGTTTCGCGCCGATGCTGCGTGTCGCCGTGCCCTATGGCCAGCTGAACGCCCGCCAGACCCGCATGCTGGCGAAGATCGCCCGCGACTACGACAAGGGTTACGCGCACATCAGCACCCGCCAGAACGTGCAGTACAACTGGCCGGCGCTGGAAGACATCCCGGAGATCCTCGCGGAGCTGGCCACCGTGCAGATGCACGCGATCCAGACCAGCGGCAACTGCCTGCGCAACGTCACCACCGACCAGTTCGCCGGTGTCGCCGCCGACGAGCTGGTGGACCCGCGTCCGTGGTGCGAGATCGTCCGCCAGTGGACCACCTTCCACCCGGAATTCGCCTACCTGCCGCGCAAGTTCAAGATCGCCGTCAACGGCTCCAGCGACGACCGCGCCGCCATCGAAGTGCACGACATCGGCCTGGAGCCGGTGCGCAACGCCGCCGGTGAACTGGGCTTCCGCGTGCTGGTGGGCGGCGGCCTGGGCCGCACGCCGGTGATCGGCTCGTTCATCAACGAGTTCCTGCCCTGGCAGGACCTGCTCAGCTACCTGGACGCCATCCTGCGCGTGTACAACCGTTACGGCCGCCGTGACAACAAGTACAAGGCGCGGATCAAGATCCTGGTCAAGGCCCTCACCCCGGAAGTGTTCGCCGAGAAGGTCGAGGCCGAGATGGCCCACCTGCGCGGTGGCAGCACCACCTTGACCGAGGACGAGGTGCAGCGCGTTGCCCGCCACTTCGTCGACCCCGAGTACCTGGCCCTCGACAATGTCGACTACAGCGCCCTGGACGCCGAGCACCCGGGCTTCGCCCGCTGGCGCTCGCGCAACACCCGCGCGCACAAGAAGCCGGGTTATGTTGCCGTGACCCTGTCGCTCAAGCCCACCGGCGTCGCCCCGGGCGACCTGACCGACAAGCAGCTCGATGCCGTCGCGGACTTTGCCGAACGCTACAGCTTCGGCTACCTGCGCACCTCCCACGAGCAGAACATCATCCTCGCCGATGTCGAGCAGCGCCAGCTGCACGCGCTGTGGCTGGAACTGCGCGAGCAAGGCTTCGCCACCCCGAACATTGGCCTGCTGACCGACATCATCTGCTGCCCGGGCGGTGACTTCTGCTCGCTGGCCAACGCCAAGTCGATCCCGATCGCCGAGTCCATCCAGCGCCGCTTCGACGACCTGGACTACCTGTTCGACATCGGCGAGCTCGACCTGAACATCTCCGGCTGCATGAACGCCTGCGGCCACCACCACGTCGGCCACATCGGCATCCTTGGCGTGGACAAGAAGGGCGAGGAGTTCTACCAGGTCTCGCTGGGCGGCAATGCCGCCCGTGACGCGAGCCTGGGCAAGATCCTCGGGCCTTCCTTCGCCCAGGACGACATGGCCGACGTGATCGAGAAGCTGATCAATGTGTACGTCGAGCAGCGCACCGAAGACGAGCGCTTCATCGACACCTACCAGCGGATCGGCATCGACCCCTTCAAGGAACGCGTCTATGCAGCGAATCATTAAGAACAACCAGATCGTCGACGAAACCTGGCACCTGCTGCCCAAGGACGTCTCGATCGACGAGTTGACCAACTGCGACGACTACATCGTGCCGCTGCAGCTGTGGCGCGACCATCCGAGCCTGCTCAAGGCCCGCGATGGCGGCCTGGGCATCTGGCTGGACAGCGACGAGGAAGCCGAGGAAATCGGTGAAGACGTCGAGCACTTCCAGGTCATCGCCCTGAACTTCCCGGCCTTCACCGACGGGCGCAACTACTCCAACGCGCGCCTGCTGCGTGACCGCTACAAGTTCAAGGGCGAGCTGCGCGCCATCGGCGACGTGCTGCGCGACCAGCTGTTCTACATGGCCCGCTGCGGCTTCGACGCGTTCGCCATCCGTGCCGACAAGGACCCGGAAGACGCGCTGCAGAGCCTGAAGGACTTCTCGGTGACCTACCAGGGCGCCACCGACGAGCCGCTGCCGCTGTTCCGCCGCCGCTGATCGCTCCTGGCCAAACGCAACAGCCCGCCATCCGGCGGGCTGTTGCGTTTGGGGCTGACCGTGCTTTAGCGCAACGGCACGTAGATATCCGTCTGCCACTGCTCCAGCGGCGTCTGCGGGTAGATGCTCAGATAATGGAAGAACAGCGGATGATCGCGCAATTCCTCGCCACTGGCCGGCAGCCAGTCGCGGTAGAGCGGATAGATCGTCTCGCCGATATGGTCCGGCGAGCCGACATGCCGCACCACCGCGCAGCGCCCGGCGGGCAAGCTCGACTCCCGCACACCCTGGGCGTTCGGCGCCACGGCCTCGTGGATTTCCCCGCAGATGGCGAAGCGGAAATCTTCCGGCGCGGTGGTGTCCGGGTTGTTGTAGGGGATGCCGAAGCTGCGACTGCTGGCCACGGGCGATTGCCCGCTGCTCATGCGCCAGTCGATGAAGTGGCGTACGGTTTCGCTGACCTGATTGGCCGGCCCACGGTGCTCGAGCGCCGCAAGGCGCACGGCGGCGAAATCGACGATTCGTACCTGCATGGTGATGCTCCTGGAAAAATGAGGGATGGCAAACACCGTATTCCATACCTGCCAGTCGGGCCGGCGGCGGAACGCACTGGGCGCATGCCCGAAGGCCCGGCGGAACGCCCGGCTGAACGCTTCCGGACTTTCGAAGCCCGCCTCCAGCGCCACCGCCAATACCGATTGGCCTGGCTGGCCGAGCAACCGGTGGGCCGCGCGGCGCAGACGCATCAACTGCACGTAACGGGCAACCGGCACGCCCACATAGGCGCTGAACTGCCGATGAAAGTGGAACGCCGAAAAGTGCGCCACCGCGCTCAGGGCCTCCACCGACAGATCGCCTTCCAGGTTGTCCTGGATATAGGCGAGCACGGCGTCGAAGCGGGACTTGTAATGGACGTTGACGGGCAAGGTCAGTGTGCTCCTGGAAATACGGCAGGCCACAGCTTCGTCGATCCGCGCTCGGGCCTGCCTAGCCGCCTTTGCTCAATCACAACCACCTGCAGGTTTGCCATGATGCCGGATGCGTCACCCTGCCTGATACCCCTATTGCCCGGCCGCCAATCACAACCCGCCCTCCCATTCATGACTCCAGGTCAAAGGACCTTGACTTACCGGCGTCTTAATCAATCCCGCCTAACGGCGCAAACTGCGCTCACCCGTCGAAGCCGACCCCACTGTCCGGGCTTCGACCCCCTCACTCGACAGGAGCAGATCCATGAGCATTCCATCCTTCGGCCTGGGCACCTTCCGCCTCACCGGCCAGGCCGTCATCGACTCGGTCAAGTCGGCGCTGGAGCTGGGCTACCGCACCATCGACACCGCGCAGATCTACAAGAACGAGGCCGAGGTCGGCCAGGCCATCGCCGAAAGCGGTGTGCCGCGTGACGAGCTGTTCATCACCACCAAGATCTGGGTCGATCACTACGCCACCGACAAGCTCATCCCCAGCCTGCGCGAGAGCCTGGCCAAGTTGCGCACCGACCATGTCGACCTGCTGCTGATCCACTGGCCGGCACCGGGCAACGGCGTCGAGCTGCCCGAGTACATGCAGGCCCTGGCCGAGGCCAAGCACCAGGGTCTCACCCGCCAGATCGGCGTCTCAAACTTCAATATCGAGCTGACCCGCCAGGCCATCGCCGTGGTCGGCCAGGGCGAGATCGCCACCAACCAGATCGAGCTCAGCCCGTACCTGCAGAACCGCAAGCTGACGGCCTACCTCCAGGAGCAAGGCATCACCACCACCTCCTACATGACCCTGGCCTACGGCAAGGTGCTGAAGGATCCGCTGCTGGCCGAGATCGCCGCCAAGCACAAGGCCACCGTGGCCCAGGTGGCCCTGGCCTGGGCCTTGCAGCTGGGCTATGCGGTTATTCCGTCGTCCACCAAGCGCGAGAACCTGGCCAGCAACCTGCTTGCCCAGAGCCTGCGCCTGGACACCGACGACATGGCGCGTATCGCTACCCTGGAACGCAACGGCCGCGAAGTCAGCCCGGACGGCCTGGCGCCGGCCTGGGACTGATACCCGCCGGGCATGGAAGCCCACTACCCCGCTCTCAACCGCTTTTTTCGGAGCTCCCAATGAGCACGCTTTCCCCCAGACGGGTGCTGTTCGCCCTGGCCATCGGCGCCTTCGGCATCGGCACCACCGAGTTCACCCCCATGGGCCTGTTGCCGGTGATCGCCGAGGGCGTGGGCGCCAGCATCCCCAGCGCGGGCATGCTGATCACCGCCTATGCCATCGGCGTGATGGTCGGCGCGCCGATCATGACCCTGCTGTTCAGCCGCTTCGGCAAGCGCGCCGCGCTGATGATGCTGATGGGCATCTTCACCGTCGGCAACCTGCTCTCGGCCCTGTCGCCGGACTACTACACCCTGCTTCTCTCGCGCCTGATCACCAGCCTCAACCATGGCGCCTTCTTCGGCCTGGGCGCGGTGGTGGCCGCCAGCGTGGTGCCCCGGGACAAGCAGGCCAGCGCCGTGGCCACCATGTTCATGGGCCTGACCATCGCCAACATCGGCGGCGTGCCGGCGGCCACCTGGCTCGGCCAGCAGGTCGGCTGGCGCATGGCCTTCGCCGGCACCGCGGTGCTCGGCGTGCTGGCCATCGCGGCACTGTGGTACGCCCTGCCCAAGGGCGAGCGCGGCAGCGTGCCCCATGTGCGCAAGGAACTGGCGGTGATCGCCCGCCCCAACGTGCTGCTGGCCATGGCCACCACGGTACTGGGTGCCGGCGCCATGTTCACCCTGTACACCTATGTCGCCCCGGTGCTGGCCGAGCTGACCGGCGCCTCCGACAGTTTCGTCACCCTCGGCCTGGTGCTGATCGGCGTCGGCTTCACCCTCGGCAACAGCTTGGGCGGCAAGCTGGCCGACTGGTCGCTGGACGGCGCCGCGCGGATCTTCCTCGGCGCGCTGGCGGCGATCATGCTGCTGATGCCGCTGGTGCTGGGCAGCCATGTCGGCACCGCGCTGGCGCTGCTGGTGTGGGGCGTGTTCACCTTCGCCGTGGTGCCGCCGCTGCAGATGCGGGTGATGATCGCCGCCGCCGAAGCGCCGGGGCTGGCATCGTCGATCAACGTGGGCGCCTTCAACCTGGGCAATGCCGTCGGCGCCGCCCTGGGTGGCGCGGTAATCAGCCTGGACCTGGGCTATGCGGCGGTGCCGATGGCCGGTGGCCTGCTGGCGGCGACCGGCCTGCTGCTGGTGTGGCTGGGCGGGCGCGGCAAGGCCAGCGACCCGGCATTGGGCAGCACTGCCTGACCGCTGTCGCCGCAGCGGGTCGGCTGCGCCATCGCTCATACCCTGAGTGATGCGTGCAGGCCTGGCCCGCGACGGCGGCAGTGATTGCTTAAGCCCGACGCTTTACCTAGGCTAGTGGCCTTTTCCTCGCAATGAGACAGGGCCATGTCAGAACACGAAACCACCGGCGAAGGCCGTTTCAGCAGCATCGAGATCCGCGTGCTCGGCTCGCTGATCGAGAAGCAGGCCACCAGCCCGGAAACCTACCCCCTGACCCTCAATGCCCTGGTCCTGGCCTGCAACCAGAAGACCAGCCGCGAACCCGTCATGAACCTGACGCCCGGCCAGGTCGGCCAGGCCCTGCGCAACCTGGAGGGCCAGGAGATGGCGCGCCTGCAGATGGGCAGCCGCGCCGACCGCTGGGAGCATAGAGTGGACAAGGCCCTGGAGCTGGTGCCGGCGCAGCTGGTGCTGATGGGGCTGATGTTCCTGCGCGGCCCGCAGACCCTCAGCGAGCTGCTGACCCGCAGCAACCGCCTGTACGCCTTCGAGGACGTAGATCAGGTCCAGCACCAGCTCGAACGCCTGGTCTCGCGCGAACTGGCCCTGCACCTGCCGCGCCAGGCCGGCCAGCGCGAAGACCGCTACACCCACGCCCTGGGCGACCCGGCCGAGATCGAGGCGATTCTCGCCGCCCGCCAGCAGGACGGCGGCAACCGCTCCGCCAGCGCGGCGGACGAGCGCATCGAGGCGCTGGAAGCCCGGGTCGCGGCGCTGGAGGCGCGCCTGGCCCAGCTCGAAGGTTGACTCAGGGCTTTTCAGCGTCGGGAAAGTTACGGCAGCTCTTGCGTTCGGCCAGCTCCCGCTCACTGGGGCGCTGGTCGACGAACACGGTGCGGCCGTCGGCGTAGATTTCCAGGTAGCCCCAGTGCAGGTCCTGCTCGGTCTGCCCGGGCTTGGGCGGGACGAGCCACCAGGGTTCGCGGCTGATCAGGTTCATGAGTGGGCTCCAGTGGGGCTGGGGGTCGCTTGTGGGGTAACTATAGACAGCCAAGCCTGGCACTCCCGCGCGGATTGTTCCTCCGAGCACAATTATGAAGTGTCCGGCGCACCGATTCTCCCTGCCCTGCGACAGGTCTAATCTCGGTCCTGCACACCCACTCCCCACAAGGATCGAGCACAATGACCCGCCCGCCACTGCCCCCCTTTACCCGTGAAACCGCCATCGAGAAGGTGCGCCTGGCCGAAGACGGCTGGAACAGCCGCGACGCCGCCAAGGTGGCCCTGGCTTACACCCTCGACACCCGCTGGCGCAACCGTGCCGAGTTCTGCAGCAGCCGCGAGCAGGCCCAGGCCTTCCTCACCCGCAAGTGGAACCGCGAGCTGGAGTACCGCCTGATCAAGGAGCTCTGGGCCTTCACCGACAACCGCATCGCCGTGCGCTACGCCTACGAGTACCGCGACGACAGCGGCCAGTGGTACCGCGCCTACGGCAACGAGAACTGGGAGTTCGCCGAGGACGGGCTGATGCGCAACCGCCACGCCAGCATCAACGAACAGCCCATCAGCGAGACCGAGCGCAAGTTCCGCTGGCCGCTGGGGCGCCGCCCGGACGATCACCCTGGGCTGAGTGACTTCGGCTTTTGAGGACCGACGCCGGATCTGCGGGGCCGCTCGACGGCCCCGCTTCAGGTTTGGGAAACGGACTACGCGGACCAGGGAAACAGTGAGTGCAGCGCTGTGCCAGACTGCAGGGCGACTCCACTCCAGGACAGCCCGATGAGGCCTCTTGATGCCCTTGAGCAACAGATTCCTCTGCTCGCCACCCTGGCCACGCACTCGGCCTACCTACGCGCCTTACAAGAAAGCCCATGCGGCATTCTGTGTGTCGACGACGGTGAACTGGTACGTGTCGAGGCTGATGGCGCCCGGACAGTGCTCGGCAAGGCCAGTCCCCGACGCAAGGTCAGGGTCGGTGAAGTGCTCAGCGTAAGCAGGGTCGATGGCAAGACGGCCGGCAGGCGTGTAGCATTCACGACACCTGTAGGAGAACAGCCCAGCCCTTTGGGCTGCGCTGTCGCGCAGGGAACTGTCCCCCTGTGGGAGCGGCCTTGTGTCGCGAAAGGGCTGCGTAGCGGCCCCAGGATTTGTGCATCAAGCTGGTATCGCCGGGGCTGCTGCGCAGCCCTTTCGCGACACAAGGCCGCTCCCACACGGATCGCGCCAGATTCTAGAAATTTAGCAAGACAGTTACTCCCATAGGGCCGGGCGATCTCATACACGGAAACGCGCATGGCCGTCATTCGCCAGCACTCGCTCAGCGTCCCCCCAATTCCCCGATCTTCTCCAACCGCGCCCGCACGATATTGCGGCTGATGTTCAGCAACCGCCCGGTCTGCAACTGGTTGCCATGGCAATAACGGTACGCCGCCCGGAACACGGTCTCCTCGATGTGCTCGTACAGGTCCGGGATGTTCTGTTCGAACAACGCCAGCAAGGCGCTTTCCAGGCTCACCGGTGCCACCGCGCCCGGCGCCGGCAACCCGGCCACCTCCGGCTGCCCCAGTGCCTGCGGGCGCATGTCCACCAGGTGCAGGTCCCCCGGCGCCACCTGCTGCTGGCGGCACACCAGCAGCGCATGGTGAATCGCGTTCTCCAGCTCGCGTATGTTGCCCGGCCAGCTGTGTGCCAGCAGCTTGCGCTCGGCCTCGACGCTCAGGCTGGCGCGCTCGTAGCCCAGGCGCCGGCAATGCTCCTCGATGAAGAACTCGGCCAGCGGCAGGATGTCCCCCGGCCGTTCGCGCAGCGGCGGCAGGCGGATGGTCGCCACGTGCAGGCGGTAGAACAGGTCTTCGCGAAAATGCCCGGCCACCACGGCGTCGGCCAGGTTGACGTTGGTCGCCGCCACCAGGCGCACGTTGATCGGCACCGGGGTGCGCGAGCCGAGGCGCACCACTTCACGCTCTTGCAGCACGCGCAGCAGCTTCACCTGCATGTTCAGCGGCAGGTCGCCGATCTCGTCGAGAAACAACGTACCGCCGTTGGCGGCCTCGAACCAGCCGGCCTTGTTCGAGGTGGCGCCGGTGAAGGCGCCCTTCTCGTGACCGAACAGCTCGCTCTCCACCAGGGTCTCGGCGAAGGCGCCGCAGTTCACCGCGACGAAAGGCTCGCGATGGCGGCGGCTGAGGTTGTGGATATGGCGGGCCACCAGCTCCTTGCCGGTGCCGGTCTCGCCGATGATGAGGGTGTTGGCTTCGCTGGGGGCCAGGCGCTCGATGCGGCTGAGCAGTTCCTGGGAGCGCGGGTCCTTGAACACGAGCACGGTGGCGCGCACGGATTTGGTCAGCTCGCGGGCATTGGGATGGGTAATCAGCGACATGGGGGCATTCCTGGCAGTGTGTGCGCGCCCTCATAGTGCATGAAACAATTTAGACCGAAAAATTATTAATAAATATTTATATATTCGATTAAAGAATATAAAGAAAACCAATCGTTGCAGTGCTGCTAGAGCAACAACCGGTCAGCAACGGCCTGCCTGCCGATCAGCACTTCGAACCGCGCGACAATGCCCTCGCTGTAGCGCGTAACCCTTGCCGCACAAGGGCTGCAGCCCTGCCAGCGGCGCCCTGGCATGTATTTCGCTCCTGCCTGACGAACGCCTGGGCCGCTCAAGCACGCGGCCCGCACACTGTCGGGAGCACAACATCATGAAAATTCTCTGGCGCCATGGCCTCGCCCTGCTCGGCCTGCTGTTGAGCCTCACCACCTGGGCCGGCGAGCCGCCCAAGTCCGTGCGCATCGCCATTGTCGCCTTCACCCAGGGAGGTGTGCCGGTGTTCGGTGGTATCCCCGGGCGGGTGATCGAGGATGGCTGGCTCGCCCAGCAGCTGGCCCAGCGCGGCATCAGCCTGGACTGGGTCGCCCTGCCCCATGCCGGCGCCGGCCCGCAGATCAACGAAGGCTTCAGCAACGACAGCCTGGACTTCGCCGTGCGCGGCGACTTGCCCTCGGTGATCGCTGGCGCCGGCAACGTGCCGGGCAAGCTGGTGGTGCCCGGCGGCAGTGGCAACAACGTGTACCTGGTGGTGCCAGCCAACTCCAACGTCCGCGGTATCCAGGACCTCAAGGGCAAGCGCCTGGCCCTGCACCGTGGTCGGCCGTGGGAATTCGCCTTCAGCAACTTCCTCGTGAGCCAAGGGCTGCAACTGAGCGACTTCAAGATCGCCAACCTCAACCCGCAGGTCGGCGCGGCGGCGGTGTCGGCGGGCAAGGTGGATGCGGCGGTGCTGCTCAACGAGGCCTATGCCCTGGAAGACAAGGGCGTGGCACGCATCCTCTGGTCGACCAAGCAAGGCGCCGACGACTGGCGACTGGTCTCGGACCTGTGGGCCACCGACCGTTTCGTCGAGCAGCACGCCGACCTCACCCAACTGGTGGCCACCGCCTGGGTCAAGGCCGCCTGGTGGATCTCCCAGGAACAGAACCGCGACGCCTACTACAAGCTGTCGTCCCGCGCGGGGGTGGCCGAGAGCGTGCTGCGCCGCGACGACCAGGACGACCCGGTGGGCTGGCAGGCGCGCTGGGCGCCGAAGAGCGATGCCCAGCTCAAGGCCCACTACCAGGCGCTGGCCCGCTATGCCCTGGACAACCGCCTGATCCGCACGCCCTACGACATCGGCCCGGACCTGGCCACCGGTTTCACCCGCCAGGCCCTGAGCGACCTGCAGCTTACCCATTACTGGCCGTCCCTCGACGCCCAGCTCAGCCAACACTGATCAAGAGATCTGCCCATGAAACTGCCCGTTACATTCGCCCTTGGCCTGTCGGCCCTGGCCTTGTCGATCGCCGCCGTGGCCGCCGACACCTTCGCCCCCAAGCCCGACCCGCAACAGGGCGACGGCCGGGTCTCGGCGTTCTACACCTGGAGCAAGGCCATCCCGGCCACCCCCGGCAAGCTGCTGCGCAGCGAACCGCTGGACAGCGCCCTGAGCCTGCCCAACGCCGCCAGCGCGCAACGCATCCTCTACACCTCGCTGGACGGTATCGACGGCAAGACGCCGATCGTGGTCTCCGGCGCGCTGTTCATCCCCAGGGGCAAGGCGCCCGCCGGCGGCTGGCCGGTGGCCAGCTGGGGCCATGGCACCGTGGGCGTCGCCGATATCTGCGCGCCGTCCTGGGCTGGCCGTTCGTACCGTGACGTGCAGTACCTCAACCGCTGGCTCGACGAGGGTTATGCCATCGTCGCCACCGACTACCAGGGCCTTGGCGTACCCGGCGGCCACCCGCTGCTCAACAACCGCATGGCCGCCTACGGCATCCTAGACGCGGCCAAGGCCGTGGTCGCCGGCGTGCCGGGCCTGGCCAACAAGGTGCTGATCGTCGGCCAGTCGCAAGGCGGCGCCGGGGCCTTCGCCGCCGGCGCCTATGCGGCTACCTACGCGCCGGACCTGGGGGTGAAGGGCAGCATCGGCACCGGGGTGATCTACACCATCGGCGCGAAGAACGTTGGCGAGCAGGATGTGAACAAGGTCGACCCGGCGCTGGCCTACGGTTTCTACACCCTGCTGGCGGCGCAGCAGTACGACCCGAGCATCGACCCGCGCGATTTCTACACCGACAAGGCCCTGCCGCTGTTCGAGCAGGCGCGCAGCAGTTGCCTGTCCGCCCTGGTCAGCGATGTGGTCGGCAGCGGGCTGACCCCGGCCAATGCAAAAAAAGACTACCAGGGCGACCAGCTCAAGGCCTGGATGGCCCAGGTGTCGTACCCGACCCTCAAGCTGGCGCAACCGATCTTCATCGGCACCGGTGCCGAGGACAAGACCCCCGCCGCCAGCACCCAGGTGGCGCTGATGCAAGATGCCTGCAAGGCCGGTTCCGTGGTCCAGGGCCACCTGTACAAGGGCCTGGGCCACAGCGAGACGGTCAACGCCTCGCTCAGGGACTCGATCCCGTTCGCCCGCCAGGTCATCAGCGGCCAGCCTGTCACCCCGATCTGCAACCCCAGTGTCCAGTAAGCCAGGAGCGCGATAATGAGCCTCGAATTCTTCACCCGCCTGCCGCTGCACGGCGAGACCCAGTTCCTCCCGGGCGACCCGCGCAACCGCGGCGACTGGCATGCCGGCGGCCCCAGCACCGGGGCCGTCTCGGGCTTCGCCGTGGGCGATCACTTCAGCTACATCGACTACCTCGGCCAGGTGGCCCGTGCCGCCGAGATCAACGGCTTCGGCGGCGCGCTGATGGTCAACGCGCCGACCGGCGAGGAACCGTGGACGGTGTGCTCGCTGCTGGCCCGCGAGACCCGCACGCTGAAGTTCGTCACCGCCTTCCAGCCGTACCACTACACGCCCTGGGTGGCGGTACAGCAGGCCGCCACCTACCAGCGCGCCACCGGCAACCGGCTGGTGTGGAACATCATCAACGGCGGCTCGGACGCGATCCAGCGCCAGGTCGGCGACTTCGAAGGGCACGATGAGCGCTACGCCCGCGCCACCGAGTTCATGGACGTGGTGCGCGGTTACTGGCACAACCCCGATTTCCACTACCAGGGCCGCTACTACAGCGCCGAAGGCGGTGGCCTGCGCGGGCCGTTGAAGAAAGCCGAGCTGCCGCTGATCTGCACCGCGGGTTCGTCCGAGGCGGCGCGGGAGTTCGCCGCCCGGCACGCCGACTTCTACCTGATGCGCGCCGAACATCCCGACGAAATCGCCGCGCTGATCGCCGATATCCGCGCACGCGCCTTGAAGCACGGGCGCGGCGATATCCGTTTCGGCCTGTCCATCGATGTCATCACCCGCGACACCGAGGAAGCCGCGCTGGCCGAGGCCAAACGCTTCTTCGACGAGGGCGTGGCCAAGGGCACGGTCAAGGCCCGGGCCGCTCATGCCGGGCTGCGCACCGCGCGCAAGCTGAGCTACGAGCACGAATACACCGAGCAGGGCGAAGCGCGGGCCTTCGATGACTTCTTCATCCACCCCAACGTGTGGACCGGCTTCGGCTATATCGGCATCCCGCCGGGTTGCGCGCTGGTCGGCAGCCACGCCAACGTGGTGGCGCGGATCCGCGAATACCACACCATCGGCATCGACCTGTTCTTCCTCGCCGGCTATCCGCACCTGGAAGAGGCCTACCGCATCGGCGAACACATCCTGCCGCATTTCCGTGACCAACGCGCCCCGCTCACCCGCCCCGCCACCTCGCCCGTGCAACTGCACGCCGCCAACGGAGCCTGACACCATGGCCACGGACGGTTACCCCATCAGCCGCCGGCGCCTGCTCGGCAGCGCCGGCATTCTCGCCGGCGGCCTGCTGGCCGGTTGCGGTCCAGGCGACGCCCCGGCCAGCGCGGCTCCCGACCAGCCGCGCCATGGCGGGCGCCTGCGCCTGGGCATCATCGACGCCAACCAGGCCGGCAACCTCGATGCCCACAAGCCCATCGGCGGCGGCATCGTGCGCGGCTTCGCGCTGTACAGCAAGCTGTGGGAATGGGACGAGCAGATGCAGCCGCGCCTGGCCCTGGCCGAATTCGCCGAACCCAACGCCGACGCCAGCAGCTGGACCCTGCGCCTCAAGCCCGGGCTGGAATTCCACCACGGCAAGACGATCGACGCCGATGACCTGATCTTCTCCATCCGTCGCCTCACCGACCCGCAGCTGGCCTCGCCCTACGCGGCGCTGCTGCACTGGGTCGACCGCGACAACCTGGTCAAACTCGACGCACGCACCGTGCGCCTGGAGTTCCGCGAGGGGCGCAGCTACCTGCCGTTGCCGGAAACCTGGGTGAACTTCGGCGGCATCGTGCCGGTGGACTATCACCCGGTGACCAATCCGGTGGGTGCCGGCCCCTACAAGCTGAAGAGCTTCACCCCGGGCCAGCGCTCGCTGTTCACCCGCTTCGACAACTATTTCAAGCCCGGCAAGCCCTACGCCGACGAGCTGGAGATCATCGACTTCAAGGACCAGACCGGGCGCCTGGCCGCCCTGCGCGCCGGGCAGATCGACCTGGCCAACGTGCTGGCCACCGAGCACCTGCAGGTGCTGCAGGCCGACCCGCGCCTGCGCCTGCTGACCTCGGTCAGCGGCAACTGGCTGTCGTTCGACATGAACACCTCCCGCCCACCGTTCGACGATCCGCGGGTGCGCGAGGCGTTCCGTCTGCTGGCCGACCGCGAGGAACTGGTGCGTCGCGCCCTCAACGGCCAGGGCCGGGTGGCCAACGACCTGTACGCGCCGTTCGACCCGACCTTCGACCACAGCCTTGGGCCACGTCCCCACGACCCGCAACGGGCCGTGCAACTGCTGAAGGAGGCGGGGCAGGCAGACCTGGAGGTGGAACTGGTGACCACGCCCGGGCCGGGCCTGGCCTCGGCGCTGGTGCTGGCCGAACAGGCGCGGCGGGTCGGGGTGACGCTCAAGGTCAGGCAGGTGGACCTGGCGACCTTCCAGGGTCCGCAGCGCGACGACTGGACCTTGAGCACCGGCGGCAGCATCGGCGCGCCGTTCCTGGCCAGCGCGATCCACACCGACGCGCCGTTCGCGGTGGCCAACAAGACCCACTTCCAGGATGCCGAGTTCAGCGAGGCGTTTCTCGCGGCCATGGCCCAGCCGGACCTCGAACGGCGCAAGACGCTGGTGCACCGGGCACAGCGGGTGCAGTACGAACGCGGCGGGATGCTGATCTGGGGCTATGCCGACCTGCTCGATGGTGTCAGCACCCGGGTCGGCGGCGCGCAGCCCGAGCGCTCGCTGTTCAGTACCTGGCGCTTCGAGAGTCTGTGGCTCAAGGGCTAGCACTGCCCCCTGTAGGAGCGGCCTTGCGTCGCGAAAGGGGCGCGCAGCGGCCCCAGATTCCAGCCACCATCGAAATTGCTGGGGGCTGCTGCGCAGCCCTTTCGCGACGCAAGGCCGCTCCCACCGGGGACAGTTCCCCGCGCGACAACGCAGCCCAAACGGCTGGGTGATCTCCTACAGCGACCGCGTCAACTCCTCAACCGCAGGCGCGGCTGCGCCCTCTCCTTTTCTATTCACACGATCAGAACGAGGCCCCGCCCCGATGCCGCGCATTGCCCTGCACCCCACTTTCCCCCTGACCCTGCTCGCCCTGGCCAGCACCGCGCTGCACGCCGAGGACACCGTGCTGCAGACCGTCACCGTCCAGGCCGGCCAGGCCGATGACGACGCCCTGCCGACCCGGCCGCCATCCTCGATCTACGGCGGCCTGGAAACCAAGGTGCTCGACACCCCGCGCTCGGTCACCCAGATCAACGCCGCGCAGTTGGCCCGCGACCCGATCCGCAGCGCCGACGACCTGGTCAAGTACGCCCCCGGCATCACACGGGGCGGCGGCCAGAACGCCGGCATCGCCCCGCAGATCCGCGGCCAGGCCTCGGAGGTGTTCCAGGACGGCCAGCGTGCCTACGGCGTGCGCCACCCGGCCAACTTCAACGCCGTCGAGGGCGCCGACATCGTCGCCGGCCCCTCGTCGGTGACCTACGGCTCGGTCAGCGGCAGCGGCGGCTATATCAACTACCTGAGCAAGAAGCCTGACTTCAATCAGTTCCGCACCCGGCTGTCGGGCGAGATCGGCAGCTGGATCCCCGACGGCGAATCCCGCGACGCGAGCAAGTTCAGCATCGACAACACCGGCCCGCTCAGCGACAGCCTGGCCTACCGGGTGAGCATCACCCGCCAGCGCCAGGAGGACTTCTACGACAATGTCGAGAACAACTTCGACGCCTTCTACGGCGCCCTCGCCTGGCGCAACGACAACCTGCGGGTGGACTGGAACGCCGCCTACGACGACTACTTCGACTACAACATCACCCATGGCTGGAACCGCGCCAGCCAGGAACTGGTGGACCACGGCAAGTACCACGCCGGGCGCGCCACGCCGATCATCCAGAATGGCAACACGCTGTGGTCGCCGGTGCTGGCCTCCGGCGCCAGCGACGCCCAGGTGCTCGGCTGGGTGCGGCGCCAGCACAATGCACAAGGGCAATACGCGGTAGTCGACGGCAGCTTGCAGGGCGCCAACCCCAACACCCAGGCCAGCCCGGGCAGCCTGCGCGGCTGGGTCTACGACCCGTCGCTGGCGGGCAACGGCCTGACCTCGCTGTCTTCGCAGGCCGGCCAGCGCGCCGAGGACGAGAATCGCTCGCGGCGCTTCACCACCCAACTGCGCGTCGAGGGCGAACTGACGCCGGCCATCACCCTGGCCAACAGCACCTTCTACCAGCGCTCCACCGACACCACCGATGCAGTCGGTGCGTTCCAGGTGCAGGGCAAGGACGACATCTTCGACAATCGCTTCGAATTCCGCGCCCGAGGCCAGTGGCAGCTGGGCGGCCTGACGGTGGTGGACGACAGCAACAGCGGCCTGATCTACCGCCGCGAGCACAACCGCTCGATCGCCGCCAACAACAGCTTCGGCTCGACCATCAACGCCTACGACCTGACGTTGGACCCGTCGCTGAAGAACCCCGGCGACCTGCTCGGCCTGGCCGGCCGCAACCCGGCCGGCGGCAATGGAGCCTGGATCGGCCAACCCGGCACGGCGCAGTTCTCAAGCGTCTACGGCTGGCTCAACCTGCCGGCCATGTACCCGGCCGGGCATGGCCTGTACGCCGAGTCCGTCGCGCCCTACACCGCCGAGAGCACCTGGACCACCAAGACCCTGTTCAGCCAGCACAACCTGCGCTTGGGCGAGCGCTTCGGGTTGAACATCGGCGCCAGCCGCAGCTGGATCGACGCGCGCATCGACAACCCCTTCACCCTGGCCGGCGGCAACCCGCGCAAGGACGCGGACAACTATCGGCTGTTCGCGGTGCAGGTCAGCCCCTACGTCAAGCCCAGCGACAACAGCACCCTGTACTACACCTTCGACCGCTCCCTGGCGGTGAACACCGGCTTCTTCACCAACGGCCTGGGCTGGGGCGGCGGTGCCGGAGCCAACCAGCTCAACCCGCTGGCGTTCCAGAGCCTGAGCGTGCTGCACGAGGTGGGGCTGAAGGTCGAGGCGGTGCCCGACCAGCTGTTCCTGACCCTGGCCGGCTACCGCCAGGCCCGCGACCAGGCACCGGACAGCAACAACAACATCGCCCGGCTGATCGTCAAAGGCGTCGAGGCCACCCTGCGCTACCAGGACCAGCATCTGCGCGGGGGCCTGAACCTCAGCCGGATCAGCGCCTACAACGAGTTCACCAGCCAGGCGGGGTTCGCCTCGGCCGGGTTCATCCCCGACAACGGCACGGTGTTCGGCGACAACAACAGCCTCAACCAGCGCCCTTCGGGCCGCTTCGACGCGGTGCAGATCCCCGAGTACAACGCCGGCGGCTATGTGGACTACCGCTTCGACTCGGGCTTTGGCGTGGAGCTGTCGGGGTGGTGGACCAGCAACTGGTACCTGAACCTGAGCAGGACGGTGAAGGTGCCCGACGCGTACAACCTGGACCTGGCGGTGTACTACCGCCAGCCGCAGTGGGGGGCGACGGTACGGGTGCTGAACCTCACCGACGAGCTGAACTTCGTCAGCGGGCTGGCGGGGTCGACCAATACCTTCCTGCAGCCGATGCCGGGGCGTACGCTGCTGGCGCAGGTGGATTATCAGTTCTGAGGGGGATCGTGTGTGGGCGGCCAGGTGCTTGGCGATAGCTTTGCAGCGCCTATGAGATCGAGCGCCGCGCGGGCGGCGCTCGATCTCATAGGCGCTGCAAAGCTATCGCCGAACACCCCGACGACCTCAGCCGCGCAACCTGAACAATCACCTGCCCCGATACACACTCGGTGAGTGCGCCAGCAACGCTTGGGTATAGGCCTCCCGTGGCCGATCCAGCACCCCCTCCACCGTCCCCTGCTCCACCACCCGCCCCTGGCGCAGCACCAGCACCCGATCGGCAATCGCCCGCACCACGCCCAGGTCATGGGTGACGAACAGCACGGCCAGGCCTTCGGCGCGCAGCTGGCTCAGCAGCTCGAGAATCGAAGCCTGCACCGACACATCCAGCGCCGAGGTGATCTCGTCGCACACCAGCAAGCGCGGTTCGCACACCAGCGCCCGGGCGATCGCCACACGCTGGCGCTCGCCGCCGGACAGGCTGTGCGGATACAGCTCGGCAACGCTGGCCGGTAACGCCACTCGCGCCAATGCCGCCTCGACCCGCCGCCGCGCCTCGGCACCGCGCACGCCAAAGAAGTGCGCCAGCGGCGTGGCCAGGGTCTGCAACACGGTGTGCCGAGGGTTCAGCGCCCGGTAGGGATTCTGGAACACGTACTGGATCTGCCGACGGACCTCGCCATCGCGCTGCCGGGCCGCCACGGCCAGCGCCTGGCCGGCATAGCGCAGCTGCCCGTGGACGTTCTCGCCCAGGCCGGCGATGGCCCGGGCCAGGCTGGTCTTGCCCGAGCCGGACTCGCCCACCAGCGCCAGGCACTCACCCGCACCGACGCGCAGCGACACGTCGAACAGCACCTGGCGGTCGTAGGCCACATCGAGCGCCTGCACTTCCAGCAACACCGGCCCCGAAGGCGCGGCCAGCGCAGCCACGGGCATCTGGTCCGAGACATCCAATGGCACCTGATGCGGCAGCAGGCAGGCCACCTGCTGGCCGCCTTCGAGGCGCACCAATCCCGGCTCGATCACCACGCACTCCGCTCGCCGTAGCGGGCAACGCGGGGCAAAGGCACAACCGTGCGGGCGCTGCCCGGGGGCCGGCGCGTGGCCGGCGATCGCCTGCAACGGCTGGCGCCGGGCGACATCGGGGATGGCGGCAAGCAGCGCGCGGGTATAGGGGTGCGCCGGGCGGGTGAACAGCGCCTCGCGCCCGGCCACTTCCACCAGGCGCCCGGCGTACATCACCAGCACCCGGTCGACCAGGTCGCGGACCACCGCCAGGTCGTGGGTCACGTACAACGCCGCCACGCCCTGGCTGCGACACAGGCGCTTGAGGGTCGCCAGCACATGGGCCTGGGTGGTCACGTCCAGGGCGGTGGTCGGCTCGTCCAGCACGATCAGCCTGGGCCGTAGCACGAACGCCAGGGCCAGCATCACCCGCTGCTGCTGGCCCCCGGACAGCTGGTGCGGGAAACGCTTGAGGAAGGCATCGTTATCAGGCAGGCCGACATCGAGCAGGGTCTGGGCGATGCGTCGGCGCAGGTCCTCGGCCGGAGTGCGTGGCTGGTGGGCCAGCAAGGTCTCGCGCAACAACCGGCCGATGCGCAATGCCGGGTTCAACGCGGTCGCAGGGTCCTGGGCGACATAGCCGACCAGGCCGCCGCGGGCCTGGCGCAGGGCCTCGCCTGCGAGTTCGAGCAGCGACTGCCCCGCCACTTCGACACGCCCGCTGACGATCCTGGCGCCGCGCCGGGCATGACGCAGCAACGCGGTAGCCAGGGTGGTCTTGCCCGAGCCGGATTCGCCCACCAGGCCGACGATCTCCCCCGCCGCCAGGCCGAAGGACACCCCCGCCAGCACATCCACCTGCCCCGCCAGTTCCACCCGCAGGTCATCGACCCGCAGCACGCTTTCGATCTCGACGGCGGCGTTCATGACTGTTTCTCCCCAATCCGTGCACTGACCCGGCCGATGCCTTCGGCGAGGATGTTGGTGCCATAGGCGAATACGCCAATCAGCAACGCCGGCGCCAGCACCGCCCAAGGTTGAATCAGCAGGCCCGCCTGGTTCTCGTTGATCATCAGGCCCCAGTCGGCCGCCGGCGGCGCCACGCCATAACCGAGAAACCCCAACCCCGACAGCATGCCCACGGCCCAGGTCAGCATGTTGCCGAAGTGCACCAGGAGCGGCGTGAGGATGTTCGGCAGGATCTCGCCGAACAGGATGCGCCAGCGCGGATAGCCCATCATCTGCGCCGCCTCGACGAACTCCTGCCCGGCGACCGTGACCGCGCTGCCGCGGGCCAGGCGAATCACCCCCGGGGTGAAGGCGATGGCCACGGTGAGCACGATCAGCCACGGGGCGCGGCCGAGCATGGAGACGATCAGCAGTACCAGGATCAGGTCGGGGAACGCCAGCGACACGTCCGCCGCCCAGCTGATCGCCTGGTCCAGGCGCCGCCGCGAAAAACCGGCGAGCAGGCCCAGGCTGCCGCCCACCAGCAAGGCGACGAGCGAGGCCGCCAGCGACATCCACAACACCGACAGGCCGCCGCTGAGCAGCCGTGACAGCAGGTCGTGGCCGAGGAAATCATGGCCCAAGGGCGCCCCCGCCACGGGCGGGCCGTACACCGGGCCGACCATCGCGGTGGGCTCGAACGGCGCCAGCCACGGCCCGCACAGGGCCAGCAGCGCCACCAGCGCAGTGATCAGGGCGCCACGGCGCACCTGTGGGTCGGCGAGCAGTCGGGCATCAGTCATGGGGCGCCTCCTGGGCGGGCATGCCGCGCGCGCGCCGCCACCAGGGCAGCAGGCCACGACGGTTGCGACGGATCAGGCGCACGCGGCGGGCGGTGCGCAGTTTGGGGGTGAGCAGCACAGTCAGCAGGTCGGCCAGCAGGTTGATCAGCACCACCGCCAGGGTGATCACCAGGACGATGCCCTGGATCATCGGCAGGTCGCGCATCTGGATCGCTGCGTTAAGGGCGGTGCCGATGCCGGGGTAGCTGAAGACCACCTCGGCCAGCAACGCGCCGCCGACCAGCACGCGCAAGGTCAGGGCAACGCCCTGGATCGCCGGTACCAGGGCGTTGGGCAAGGTGTGACGCCAGACGATGCGCCGCTGGGCAATACCGCGCAGGCGCGCGGCGATCACGTAGTCCGACTCCAGCGCCTCGATCATCGAGGCGCGTACCAATCGCGTAAGGTACGGCAGGCTCGACAGCGCCAGGGCGATCACCGGCAGCACCAGGTAGTTCAGTTGCGTCCACAGCGGTCGCTGCGGATCGAGGATCGACACCGCCGGCAGCCAGCCCATGCCGGGCATGGAGAACAGCAGCACCACGCCGATGGCCAGCAGGAAGCCTGGCGTCGCCTTGAGCAGGATCAGCAGCGACAGGGCCCAGCGGTCCAACCCACTGTCGCGGCGCAGCGCCAGGGTCACCCCCAGCAGCACGGCCAGCGGCACCACCAGCGCCAGCACCCCGGCCAGCAGCGCCAGGGTGTGGCCCAGGCGGCCGAACAACAGCGTGGCCACCGCCACCTGGGAGTCCAGCGACACGCCCAGGTCGCCGCGCAGCGCGGCGCCGAGCCAGCGGGCGTATTGCTCGAGCAGCGGCCGGTCGAGGCCCAGTTGCCGTTGCAAGGTGAGGATGCTGTCCAGTGGCGCGTCAGGGCCGAGGATCACCCGCGCCGGGTCCGAGGGCAGCGCCTGGGTGGCGATGAACACCACCAGGCTGATGACCCAGGCGGTGAGCAGGCCCTGGCCCAGGCGGCCAAGGAACCAGGCCAGCCAGGCCGGCGTGCGGGGTGGGCGGTGCAGGTGGTCAGGCATGGTTCAACCAGAGCTCGTCGAAGCGCCAGGAGGCGAAGGTGGTCTGTTCGGGGGTGAGGCCGCCGACCCGGGCGGACGCGGCGTCGAGCACGTCGCTGAAACCCCAGATCAGCAGGCCGCCGCGCTCGTGCTGGATGGACTGGGCCTCGTGCACCAGCGCCCGGCGCCGGGCCAGGTCGGGCTGGCCCAGGGCCTCGCGGAACAGCGCGGCGAAACGTGGGTCATGGAAGTTGCTGCGGTTATAGATGGCCTGGGGCGCATCGTTGTGCAGGCCGGAGGCGAGAAAGCCACGGGCCGGGGTGGCGCCCGGCGACAGTTGCCACTGCTCGCGCTGCGGGCCGTTGAACAGCGAGCCGTCGACCTGGCTGACCTTGACCTGTACCCCGGCCTTCTGCGCCTGTTGGGCGAACACCAGCGCGGCGTTGACGCCTGAACCGGCGGGCGTGGTCAGTTCCAGGCGCAGGTCGGCCTGGCCGGCGTGGCGCAGCAAGGCGCGGGCCTGGTCGAGGTCGTGGGGGCGCTGGGCGATGGCGTGGTTGTAGGTGGGGTCGTGGGGCGAGTACAGGTCGTTGGCCACCCGGCCGAAACCATTGAGCCCCCGGGCCACCAGCTCCTGGCGATCGACCAGCAGGCGCAGGGCCTGACGCACACGCACATCCTGCAGCGGCGCCTTGGCCAGGTTGAGGTTGAAGCCGGTGAACGAGGTGGTCGGCGAGGCGTACAGGCGCAGGCGCGGGTCGGCCTTGAGCAAGGCGCTGTGCTCGGCCTGCACACCGCTGGCCACGTCGATCTGCCCGGCGCGCAAGGCCGCGGCGCGGGACACCTGGTCCTTGAATTCGATGATCTCCAGCTCGTCGGCGTAGGGCCGGTTGGGCTTGTAGTAGTTTTCGAAGCGGCTGTAGAGCGAGCGTTGGCCGGGGATGAAGCTTTTCAGCCGGTAAGGACCGGCGCCCACCGGATTGCTCACCGGGTGGTAGTCGGTGGGCACCACGCCGCCGAAGCTGATCAGCGTTTCGTCCAGCGGGAAGAAGCTCTGCCCTTCCTTGAAGCGGATCTGCACCGTGCGCTCATCCAGTTTGCGCAAGGCCCGGCGGTCGATGGCGCCGACCAGCCCGGCGAACGGCGAGGCCAGTTGCGGGTCGGTCAGGCGCAGGATCGAGAACAGCAGGTCGTCGGCGCCCACGGTCTTGCCGTGGTGGAATTCCAACCCCGGCTTGAGGCGGATGGTCCAGGCACTGGCGTCGGCGTTGGGCTCGGCGAACTCGGCCAGGGCCAGGCGCGTGCTGACGTCGGCGTTCCATTCCCAGGGCTTGGCGTACAGCGCCCAGCCGCGGATGATGCCGCCGCCCACCGGCTTGTGGGCGTCCAGGTTGCCCGACTGGTCGCCGTCGATGATGCCGACGCGCAGGCGCCCGCCACGGACAGGCGTGCTCGACGGCGCAATCGGGCCTGCGGCCGGTGTACCGCTGTCGCAGCCGCCGAGCAGCAGGCCGCCGCCGACGGCCAGGCTGGTGCCGAGAAAGCCCCGGCGGGTGAACAGCTCGCTCATCGTGCCCCCTTATGCCGGTTCGGCCACGGTCGCTTTCGGCGCCACGCCCAGGCGCGGCACCTCGAAACCGTGGTCCAGGTCGAGCAGCGGGAACAGCAGGTCGGCGACCCGCTGCGCCTCGTCGATCAGCGGGAAGCCCGAGAGGATGAACGCCGAGGTGCCCTGCGCCTCGTACTCGCGGATGCGCTCGGCGACCTGCGCGGCACTGCCGACCAGATAGGTGCCGGCAGCGGGGCCGAGGATGTTGAAGCCGAACAGGCTCGGGCCGAGCCAGACGTTGGGGTGGATCTCCAGGTCGCGGGCGGCGGGCAGGCGGCCGGCACGGATGCTGTCGAGGTTGCGCTGGATGCGCGGGTCGTCGCTGACGAAGGTCTCCAGGGTTTCGCCCGGTGGCAGCTGGCGCTCGATGGACGCGCGGGCGGTGGCCAGCGAGGTGCGCTGCAGCAGCTTTTCAGCGTGGGCCCAGGCCTCTTCCTCGGTTTCGCGGACGATGACCTGCAGGCGCGTGCCGTAGGTCAGCTCGCGGCCGATCTTCGCCGCCTCGGCGGCCACCCGGCGGAACTTGTCGCCAAGCTTCTGCGGGGTGTCGGCAAAGCTCAGGTACACGTCGAGCAGTTGCACCGAATGGGCCACCCCGGCAGCCGAGGTCCCGGCGCCCCACAACGGGATGCCGGGCTTCTGCTTTGGCGGATGCCAGCCGCCCAACGGATGGCTGGCCGCTGCCGGCGCCCGTGGCGCGAGCTTGACGTAGCGTCCGGCGTAGCCGTCGGTGTCGCCGGCGTAGAAGCCCTGGAACGCCCGCCAGTACTCGAGGCTGAAGTCGTAGCGCTCATCGTGTGGGTAATGCACGCCGAGGGTCGCCAGGCCCGCGTCATTGCCGTTGACCACGTTGAACAGCAGCCGGCCATTGGAGAACTGGTCGAAGGTCAGCGCCCACTTGGCCAGCACCGCCGGCGACAGTTCGCCGGGATGCTGGGCGACGAGGAATTTCAAGCGCTCGGTGGCATCGATCAGCGCCGCCGACACCGCCAGGCTCTCGTTGGGGCTGGAGCCGAGCAGCGAGCCGTAGTAGCCCAGCCGGTCGGCCGCCACGGCCAGTTGCTTGAGATGCTGGAAGTCGGTGCGCCAGCGGCCCTCGGGCTCCCAGGGATAGGGGCCGTCGGGGGTGGTGAGGTACCAGAGGATCTTGACCGCCATGGGCGTGCTCCTTGCGCAAAAAGTGAGGGATCAGTTGCGACGGTCGATGCCGGGCACCAGGCCCAGTTCGCTGGCGCGCTCGTACAGGCCGCTCATCTTCCACTGCTGGGTGAGCACGCCCGGGCCATAGGGACGCGAGCCGCCGAGGGCGTCGGCAAGCAGCTGGATCTGCGCGCCCTCCTCCAGCAGCAGGATGAATTCGGCGGTGGCACGCAGGCCCTGCTTGCCCCACACGGTGGCGCCGCCGTTGGCTTCGAGAATGGCCAGGTTGAACGGGTTGGCGGCGATCTGCTCGAGGATGAAATCCACCTCGGCCTGGCGGCGGTCGATGTACACCGGCAGCTCGCGGGCCAGCTGGTAGCGCTGCACCGGCACGTAGTGAAACGGCAGGCTGCGGTGGGTCTGGGCCCAGGCGCCGAGGTAGGGGCTGTGCACGTGGGACACGGTGGTGATGTCGGCGTGGGTCTGGAACAGCTTGGTGTAGCGGCCCAGCCCTCCCTTGCCCTTGCCAAGGAGGACATTGCCGGCGAAGTCGCTGACCGTCGCCTCCAGCGGCTTGCGGTGGTTCCACGGGCCGCCGTAGTTCACCGACACCAGCAGTTCCTCGCCGGGCACCCGCTCGATGAAGCCGACGGTGCCGTTGGCGGTGATGGTGCGGGTTTCGCGAAACACGCTGAAGGCCGCTTCAGCCTCGGCCAGCACCTGGTCGGTGAAGGCCTGCAGCTCGGCGGTGAAGGGGCGTTCGTTGATCAGTACGGTCATGGTCGGTCTCCGGTATCAGGCGCGGCGCTGGGCCAGCAGGTCGTGGGCGGCTTGCAGGGGGCGGTGGTCGACCCAGTCGGCGAGGTCGAAGTCGCGCTCCAGGAAGCCATGCAGGTTGAGGAAGGTTTTCTGGGTGTCGAGGAACGCCAGGCGCTGGGGCGACAAGTCCGGTGCCAGGGTGGTGTGGAAGTCGCCGCGATAGGCGTCGGCCACACCCTGGCTGCCGGCGCGGGTCTCGTCCTCGAGGATGGCGTTGAGCGCATCGCGGTTGCCGGCGGCCCAGTCGGCGGCGCGCAGGGTCTGGGCGAGGAAGCGCGTCACCAGGTCGAAGTGCTCGTCGAGCAGGCGCTGGTGCACGGTGATCGGCCGCGGCGTGCCGTTGTTGATGCGGTGGCGCGGGTCGGGCAAGGCATCGAGGTCGATGCCCACCACCAGGCCCAGCCGGCGGGCGGCATCGGCGGCGGCGGCGCCCTTGACGTACACCGCGTCCACCTCGCCGCGCACCAACGGATCCAGGCCCGACCACAGCCGTTGCAGGCCCAGTTGCGGGGTGCCGGCGTCGAGTGTGTCGAGCAGCGCCACCTCCACCAGATGCACGTCATCGAAGCCCAGGCCCGCCGAGGCCAGCGCGCCTTTGTAGCCATGCAGGCTCATGGCCCGGGCGATGCTGCCGGGGCGGTTGTCGCCCCAGGCCGGCAGGGCCAGGCGCTTGCCGCGCAGGTCTTCAGGGCGGCGAATGTTGCTGTCGGGGCGGACCAGGATGGTCTGCCACTCCTCGATCCAGGTCAGGCCGATCAGCCTCGATGGCGCACCGGCAGCGCGGGCGGCCAGGGCCGGCAGGTTGCCGCCCTCGCGGAACAGGCCGGGAAGCTGGTGATCGTAGTGGTGATGGCCGAGCTGGCGGGCCTCCTGCAGGGTATCGATGGGCAGGCCGTCGGCGGCGAATTCATCTTGCAGCCAGCCGAGCTTGTAGGCGATGCCCGAGGCGGTGGGCACCGGGCAGCGGGTGAACCAGAGGCGCTCCAGGGTTTCAGGTTTGGGAGTGGCTTGAGGGAGGGTCATGGGTGGCTCCTTGGACGTCGTGCAAGGACCATTGCAGCGCTCGTGCCAAGGGCTGGGATGCCCGGAATACCGGGCTTTTCGGTGATGGCCAGGATGGCGACTGCTGACCAGGATGCAGGATTGCGGAGCGGGTGTTGCCTGATCAGCAGAAGTGACGATCAGAGGTGCTGCCGGAGCAGCAAGGGTGCGCTGAAAGCCCGGTACTGCGTGGGCTTCAGGGCTGTGGCAAAGAAGTTGCTCTGGCGTTTGCAGGCATCGCGGGGCAAGCCCGCTCCCACAACCGATTCGTGGGAGCGGGCTTGCCCCGCGATGGGCCATACACCGCCATCGAGGTAACCCATGACCACCATCGAACACCCACCAGCCCGGCGCATCACCGACGAATCCGAAGCCATCGACATCGCCCGCCAGGTCGCCGGCGAAATCGCCACCCTCGCCGCCGACCCGGGCAACAACCGGCAACTGCCCCGCCGCCAGGCCGAGCTGCTGTCGAGCAGCGGCCTCACCACCATCGGCGTACCCACGCAGTTCGGCGGCCTCGGCGCCTCGGTCGCGACCATCGTCGAGACCGTGCGCCTGGTCTCCACCGCCGACGGCGGCGTCGGCCAGTTGCTGCAGATCCACAACGTGATGCTGCGCGGCGTGCTCGGCGGCTACCCCGACGAGGTCCGCGACCGCGTGCTGGCCGATGTGCTGGCCGGCAAGCGCCTGGGCAATGCCCTGGCCGAGGTCGGCGGCAAGAACAAGTTCGCCCTCAAGACCCGCGTCGAACGCCGCGCCGACGGCAAGCTGGTGCTCAACGGCAGCAAGTTCTATTCGACCGGCGCCTACCTGGCCGACTGGATCTCGCTGACCGCCGCCAGCGAGGACGGCGGCGCCGGCGTGCTGCTGCACCGCGACACCCCCGGCCTGACCCTGGTCGATGACTGGGACGCCTTCGGCCAGCAGCACTCGGTGAGCGGCACGGTGAAGTTCGACGAGATCGTCCTCGACGAGCGCTTCGTCACCTTCCGTAGTGGGCCGATGAAGCGCACCGGCCTGACCTTCCCGCAGATCCTCCACGCCGCCATCGACAGCGGCATCGCCGCCGGCGCCCTGCAGGCGGCGCTGGACTACCTGCGCGAGCACGCCCGGGCCTGGGTCGAGAGCGGCGTCGAGCGGGCCAGCGACGAGCCGCACATCATCCGCCAGGTCGGCGAGTACGCCGTGGCCCTGCGCGGCGCCGAGTCGGTGCTGCGCGAGGCGGCGCGGGTGTTCGACGCCCATGAGCGCGACCCGGCGGACAAGGCGCTGGAGGATGAGCTGATCCTCTCCGTGGCCACCGCCCGGGCGCATGCCGACGCGGCGGCGCTGAAGATCGCCAGCGACCTGTTCTCGCTGCTGGGGGCCAGCGCCTCGCTGAGCAAGTGGAACCTGGACCGGTTCTGGCGCGACGCCCGGGTGCACACCACCCACGACCCGATCCGCTGGCGCCTGCACAACGTCGGCAACTACTACCTCAACGGAGTGGATCCGGGGGAGTACACGGCGGTGCTCAATGCCAAGCAAGCGCAAGGCGCTACACGTCGCTGAGGGGTTGCGCCCTTGGGGCTGCTGCGCAGCCCTTTCGCGGCACAAGGCCGCTCCTACAGAGACCGCGCGATTCCTGTAGGAGCGGCCTTGTGCCGCGAAAGGGGCGCGCAGCGCCCCCGGCGACCTCGAAGACCTCCCGCCACCACCAGATCCGAGCCCTGCATGACCTCCAGACACCCCCTCCTGCGCGCCCTGGCCATCTACCGCGAGATGCCCTGGCGCTTCACCCTGGTCACCACCCTGTACATCGCCGGCAACCTGGGCCTGGCCTGGCAGCAATGGCTGATCGGCCACGCGGTCGACGATGTCGGCGCCGGCCGCGCCGTCACCCGCCTGGCCGACGGCAGCCTGGACGCCAGCCTGGGCTGGCACTGGCTGTGGGCCCTGCTGGCCATCGCCCTGGCCCGCGGCCTGCTGCAGTACGCCGCCGCGGTGCTATCGCTGGTGCTCAGCCAGGCCCTGCTGACGCGCCTGCGCGAACGCATTCTCGAACAGGTCCAGGCCCTGCACCTGGCCTACCACTGGCGCCATGGCATGGGCGAATTGGTGACCCGCACCACTCGCGATGCCGACAAGGTGCGCGATGCGCTGATCACCTTCTGGCGGCAGATCGTCGAGACGCCACTGGTGGTGCTGGCCGCGGTTGGCCTGCTGGGCTGGTACGACCCGCTGCTGGGCCTGGTGCCGCTGCTGCTGACCGGCGCCGGGCTGTGGCTGTTCGTACGTCAGACCGAGCGCCTCGTCACCCTTGATCGGGCGGTGGCCTCGGCTTATGACCAGGTCAGCCAGGATCTGGCCGAAGGTATCGGCGGGGTGCGGGTGATCAAGGCGTTCGGCCTCGAGCAGCGGCGCGTCGCTCGTTTCGCCGAGCAGGTGACACTGTTCAGCGGCCATGCCCGTGCGGCGCTGGCCTACGCCAGCTCGCGCATTCCGTTGCCGCAGGCGGTGGTCGCCCTCGGCCATGTATGGATCCTGGTGTACGGCGCCCAGCAGGTGGCCGCCGGCCGCCTGGGCATCGGTGAGCTGGTGACCTCGCTGCTGGTGGCCACCACCCTGGTGTTTCGCATCGAAGGCATTGGCCGGGTCATGCAGACCTTCGCCGATGCTCGTGCCAGCGCCGAGCGCATCTGGCAACTGCTCGACGAGCGGCCCGCCATCATCAGCGGTCAGTGCGCACTGCCCGAAGGGCCGTTGGGCCTGAAGCTGGAGCAGGTGCGCGTACGTGCGCCGGATGCCGGCCGCGACCTGCTGCACGGCTGCTCGCTACAGCTGCGCCCCGGCGAGGTGGTGGCGCTGGTCGGCGCCACCGGCAGCGGCAAGAGCCTGCTGGCCAGCCTGCTGCCGCGCCTGGCCGAGGTGGACGGTGGCAGCGTGCGGGTCGGCAGCGACGCTCACGGCTGGCACGATGTGCGCGACCTCGACCTGGCGGCTTTGCGCCGCCGGGTGCAGGTGCTGCCCCAGGAAAGCTTCCTGTTCTGCGACTCGCTCGCCGCCAACCTGCGCCTGGCCGCGCCCGACGCCACCGACAGCGAGCTGCGCGAGGCCCTGCGCCAGGCCGCCGCCGAGGACGTGCTGGAGCGCCTGCCCCACGGCCTGGATACGCCACTGGGCGACCGTGGCGTGACCCTTTCCGGCGGCCAACGCCAGCGCCTGTGCCTGGCCCGCGCCCTGCTCGGCGCGCCCGACATCCTGTGCCTGGACGACGCCACCAGCGCCCTGGACGCCCAGAGCGAGCGTCGCGTGCTCGACAACCTGCGCCGTCAACGCAGCCAGGCCGGCCGCACGCCGACCTTGCTGTTGATCACCAGTCGGCTGTCCACCCTGCTGCTGGCCGACCGCGTGCTGCTGCTCGACGGCGGGCGCATCGGCGCCAGCGGCAGCCACGCCGAGCTGACGGCAAGCAACGCCCACTACCGCGACCTGCTGGGGATCGAGCATGGCTGAAAGCGATATCGATATCGAACAACGCCTGGCCCGCCAGGCCCTCGACCGCGGCATGCTGGGCCGTTTGCTGCCGCTGCTGCGGCCGATCCGTGGGGCGATCCTGAGCGTGATCGGCCTGGAGCTGCTGCTGGTGTTCACCGTGTTCCTGCGGCCGTGGTTCGTCCGCGAGCTGCTCGACCGCGGGCTGATCCAGAACGCCGGCCACTGGCTGCTGGACGAACGCCTGGTGCTGTGGCTCGGCCTGGGCCTGGCCGCCAGCTGGCTGGGCCGCTTCCTGCTGGCGGGCGTCTCGCAGTTCATTGCCGGCGGCGCCGCCATCGGTGTGCTCAACGCCCTGCGCGTGCAGGTGTTCGCCCATGTCCAGGCGCTGTCGGTGAGCTACTTCGACCAGACCCGCGCCGGGCGCATCATCGCCCGCGCCGACCGCGACGTCGACGCGCTGGAGCCGTTGCTGGTGCAAGGCCCGCCGGAGCTGCTGGGCGCCCTGCTGCGCTGCGGCCTGGCCGGGGTCATGCTGTGGCGCATCGAGCCGAGCTTCTTCTACAGCCTGGCGGCCACCGTGCCGCTGCTGGCGCTGGCCACCTGGCGTTTCAAGCGGGTGTCGCAGCGCAACTGGGCCAAGGTCGCCGAGCAACGCAGCCGCTTCACCGCGCACCTGGTCGAGAGCGTCAGCGGCGTGCGGCTGATCCAGCAGTGCGGATGCGAGGCCAGCAACCAGCGGCGCTACCGGCACCTGCTGGAGGCCTTCAACCAGGCGCTGATCCACGGCAGCCTGCGCACCGGCTGGTTCGCGCCGTTCACCGCGCTGCTGGGCACGGCGGGCATGGCCGTGCTGTTGCTGGTGGGCGCCTTCGGCCTGGCCGAAGGCCGGGTGAGCGTCGGCCAGGTGGCCGAAAGCCTGTTCTACGTGTTCCTGTTCCTCGGCCCGCTGCAGGAGCTGTCGGACCTGTTCGAGCGCTACGCCACCGGCAGCGCCTCGGCGCAGCGCATCTTCCTGCTGCTCGACACCCGTGCCCAGGTGCTCGACCCCGCACAGCCTCGGACGCTGGGCCGGGCCCGTGGCCAGGTGGACTTCGAACAGGTCGGCTTCGCCTACAACACCAGCGCCCGCCCGGTGCTCGACGGGCTCGAGCTGCATATCCCGGCGGGCGAAGTGCTGGCCATCGTCGGCCCCTCGGGGCATGGCAAGAGCACCCTGGTGCAGTTGCTCACGCGCTTCTACGACGTGCAGCGCGGCGCGGTGAAGCTCGACGGCACCGACCTGCGCGAGCTGGCCCAGCGCGACCTGCGGCGCAACGTCGGCGTGGTGCTGCAGGACAACGTGCTGTTCAGCGGCACACTTCTCGACAACCTGCGCCTGGCCCGGCCCGGGGCCGACGATGCCCAACTGATCGCCGCCGCCCGCGAGCTGGGTGCCGACGAGGTGCTGGAGCGCCTGCCGCTGGGCTACCACACCGAAGCCGGCCCGCTGGGCAGCCACCTGAGCCACGGCCAGCGCCAGCTGGTGTGCCTGGTGCGTGCCTATCTGGCCGACCCTGCGGTGCTGGTGCTCGACGAAGCGACCTCGGCGGTCGACGTGCACACCGAGCGGCGCATCCAGCAGGCGCTGCGCCGGCTGTGCCAGGGCCGCACGGCGATCATCATCGCCCACCGCCTGGCGACCATCCGCGACGCCGACCGGATCGCCGTGGTGCGCCATGGGCAGGTGGTCGAACTGGGCCGGCATGCCGCGCTGGTGGAGGCCGGCGGGGTGTATGCAGGGTTGTACGCGGCGTATCTGCGCAGTGCCGGGGAGGTCGCCATCGAACACTAGGCTGGCAGGGGTGCAACACCTGTGGGAGCGGCCTTGCGTCGCGAAAGGGCTGCGCTAGCAGCCCCGACCATTTGAGCCATTGAGTTGAAATTCTGGGGCCGCTGTGCGGCCCTTTCGCGACGCAAGGCCGCTCCCACAGGGGGGATTGCGTTTCCCTGCTGCTCACCGGGCAACGGCTGCTGCCCAACTGCTGCCACAGCAGCACCCCACCCTCGCCACCCCACGC
>NZ_QJRP01000023.1 GCF_003205295.1 Pseudomonas mosselii | reverse complement strand
CTCCAGCACCAGGGTGCCGGCGTCGATGTTGCGGCGCTCGGCGGGCCAGGGGCGGGCGGGGTCGTCCACCGGGTCGCCGGGCTCGGCCAGGGGCAGGCGCAGGGTCCAGCGCAGCGACCCCTGGGTGAGGCGCTGCTGCAGATCGTGCTGGAGGAATTGCTTGTCATCGACCTGGGCGGGCAGGGCGGCGAACGCTGTCTGCGGCTCCAGGGTCCAGCGCACCGGGTGGGCGTTGCCTTGGGTGTCAATCAGGCGAAAGGCGTTGATGCTGTTGTAGGCGGTGCTGGCGAAGCTGTCGCTGGGTTTGTAGCTGGCCGCCCACTGGCGAAACGCCGCGCTTTCCGGGTGGCTGGCGAAGAACGCCTGCAGTTTGGCCGGGTCCGGCTTGCCGGTGGCCGGGTCTGGGGCCCCAGCCAGTACCTGCTGGTAGAACGCCTCGGGCGTGCTCACCGCCAGCACCGGCGGGTTGTTCATGCCGGTGCGCCAGACCTGTCCGTCATCGCTGCTCAACTGGATGGCCAGGCTGCGTACGGGTATGGCGGTGTCCGGGGCGAACGGGTTGGCGCCGCCGATGGCGAATCGGCCGATCACCGGCACCTGGGCCTGGCTGAACACCCGGGCGCTGGACAGCGACGCCGCCTGACCACTGGCCTGGAAGTAACCGCTGACGCACAGGCCCTTGGCATGGTTTTTCCGATAGCCGGGGTAGTGGCCGGCCTGGGCCTCGAAGGTGTCGATGATGCGTTGCGGGGTCAGCCCCGGCGCGCCGATCCAGCCGGCGGCATAGGCGAAGCCCGCACCAAGGGCGGCGAGGGTGGCGCCGATGACGGCCAGGCGCAGGGCCTTGGCGGGGCCATGCAGGGAAGTGGTCATGGGGACGCTCCGGTCAGGTGGAATGAGCCGGTACGACGCAAGGGCGAACGATTTATTCCCGCCGGGGAATAGATTTCGTGCCGGGCCGTCTGCCCATTACACTGACTGCCCATTGGGGCCCGGAACCCGACCATGCACGATCTGGACGACCAACAATGGCGTGAGCTGCTGCAACGCCTGCGCCGCTTCGCCCTGTGGCTGACACGCGAGCCCGGCGGCGCCGACGACCTGGTCCAGGCCACGGTCGAGCGCGCCCTGAGCCGCCGTGGCCAGCAACGCGATGCCGACAGCCTGCGACCCTGGCTGTTCACCATCCTTTACCGGCTATTTCTCGACGGCAAGCGCCGCGAGCGCCTGCATGCCCGCTGGCTGGCGTGGTTCGGTCGGGCCCAGGCCGAGGAGCCGGTCGGTGGCGAGATCGAAAGCATCGTGCTGGCCCAGGCCGATCTGCGCGCCTTCGCCCGGCTGTCGGCAGAGCAACGCGCCCTGTTGCTACTGGTCAGCGTCGAGGGCCTGAGCTACAAGGAGGCGGCCGACACCCTCGGCATTCCCATCGGTACGGTGATGTCGCGCCTGTCGCGTGCCCGCGCCGCCTTGCGTGAACTGACCGAGGGCAACCCCACGCCCCCGGCCTTGCGGAGACTCAAATGACACGCCTGATCCCCACCGAGCACGAGTTGCACGCCTACGTCGACGAGCGCCTGGAGCCGGCGCGCCGGGTCGAGGTCGAGGCATGGCTGGCGGCCAATCCACAGGAGGCGGCGCGGATCGAGGCCTGGCGCGGCGATGCCCGACGCCTGCGGGCGGCCCTGGCGGGCTTCGGCGAGCAGCCCAGTGATCCGGCGCTGGACCTGGCGCCCTTGCGTCGCCGCCTGCGCCAGCGCCGGCAATGGCGCCTGGCACAGGCGGCGGTGCTGTTGCTGGCGGTGAGCCTGGGCGGCCTGGGTGGCTGGCAGGCGCGTCAGGCGACGCTGTTCGCCGGCATGCTGCCCATGGCCGACGCGGTAGAGGCCCACCGGCTGTTCGCCGACGCGGCCGCACTGGATATCCAGGCCAGCGATCCGGGGCGGCTGCAGGAATGGCTGGGGCGTCATTTCAACCGTGTCGGCCAGCTGCCGGACCTGTCCGGTTATGGCCTGCAGCCGGTCGGCGCGCGCCTGCTGAGCAACGAGGCGGGGCCGGCGGCGCTGCTGGTGTTCCAGGACCGCCAGGGGCAGCGCATCAGCCTGTTCCTGCGTTCGCCCGGCGAGCATTTCGAGCGCATGCCCAGCGGCCAGCGCACCGACGGCCAGTTGCAGGCCCGCTACTGGTCCCATGGCGACTACAACTTCGCCCTGGTCAGCGCGGCGGATGACGCCCGCGGCGAGTCGTTGCGCCGGGCGCTGGGTGTCAGCCTGTAGGCAGGTCGAGGCAGGCGCATCGACCTGCACGGTTTCAGACCGTGCGCAGGCGCGCCTTTTCCACTTGCTGCATTTCCACGCCGTCGAGCAACGCCTCGACCACCGCCTTGGCCGCATCAAGGATCAAATTGCAAGAGATTAAAGCGAGCTGGGGATGGAGCAGATGTTGGCAAGTCTCAAAAGCCTTTTATTCTCTTCAACTCGCTTTGCAAATGTTCGATGAGTATTTTGCGGCCTTCCGAGTAGGCCTCCAATTCCAGTTCGTATCGCTCGAGTTTTTGATTCGATGGCTGTTTGATTAGCTGCTGAGCAGATACTGCTAGTTTTTTGCCTTGATTTGCGACATCCGTGATCAATTCCTTGCTGCCGGTCTGGATACCTTGGCTGATGTGCGACGGTAAAACCATGATATGGGGAGGGGTAGTCCTCGGATCTGGCAATTGGAGGGCGAGGTTCAGCGCATTGCCAGCGGTGACTTCTTCTATCGTCCCTCTGTAGCGCGGGTTGGTTGCCTGAAGGAACGCCATGTCATAGTGAGGCGTGGCGCTGATAAGTACTTTGCGTTTTGCAGTGGTGTGAAAATCCAGATTGATCCTGACAGTATTGCGACTGCGTCCACGAGGATCGATGTAGTTGATAGGATCACCCTCACAATAGGCATAGGCATTGATGCCCCCCGCAGCGAAGGGGCTCAAATTGTCCGCCGAGCAGAACCTCATCAGCACCGGACTGTATCCACGATACCCGTTGCCGAGCAGGTAGAGTCCCGCCCGCGGATCCTGAACAAAGCCATTGAATCCCAGTTGTGGACACCTCGCGTCGCGAACCGGATCGTATCCATAGGCCGAATAGGCAAACCGATGGCTTGCGCTCCCAAGCACCGATCGTGCCGCGTCGCTGGCCAGTAGTTTGATCGATTGATAGCTCACCGATGCTCCCGCTGTTCAGGTATGACTGTTTCACGTTAATGTGCGCCCCTCGCCAGCGAAACTGGCAAAAATGCCAGGTATGGCGCTACCGACAAAGAGGACTTGCAATGCCCGAACCCTCCAACCTGCTGGCCTTCTCCCTGATCAGCCTGGGCATGGTGCTGACCCCGGGCCCCAACATGATCTACCTGATCTCCCGCTCCATCTGCCAGGGGCGTGGTGCCGGGCTGATCTCGCTGGCCGGCGTGGCCCTGGGTTTCGTCTTCTACATGCTCTGCGCCGCGCTGGGCATCACCGCGCTGGTCATGGCCGTGCCGTTCGCCTACGACGCCCTGCGCATCGGCGGTGCGCTGTACCTGCTGTACCTGGCCTGGCAGGCGCTGCGCCCGGGTGGACGCTCGCCGTTCCAGGTCCGCGACCTGCCGGCGGACAGCCCGCGGCGGCTGTTCATGATGGGTTTTCTGACCAACCTGCTGAACCCCAAGATCGCGGTCATGTACCTGTCGCTGATGCCGCAGTTCATCGAGCCCGGCCACGGCAGCGTGCTGGCGCAGTCGCTGGTGCTGGGCAGCACGCAGATCGCCATCAGTGTCACGGTCAACGCGCTGATTGCGGTGATGGCCGGCTCCATCGCCGTGTTCCTGGCCGGCAGGCCGGTGTGGCAGCAGGTCCAGCGCTGGCTGATGGGCACGGTGCTGGCGGCGCTGGCGCTGCGCATGCTGGCCGAAGGGCGCCGTTGATCGTCGGCGTCGATCCGATGGAACGTTTTGCCCCTGGGCGTTTTCCTACCCTCAGAGGAAAGAAAACGTGCCCGGGACTACCGAGACATGAAAGCGCGCCAGGATAGCAAGACGGTCAACCTGCAAGCACTGCCGAGCTTCCTGGGCGGTGGTGGCGAAGTCAGCTCCCTGTTGCAGGCGATGGACTGGCGGCAGTCCCCGCTCGGGGCGCCAGACGGCTGGTCACCGGTGCTGCAGTCGGTGGTGGCCATGCTGCTGCCGGCGCGGGCACAGATCGTGCTGTTCTGGGGCCCGCAGTACATCGCGCTGTACAACGATGCCTATTGGCCGACCATTGGCAGCAAGCACCCCGGGGCGCTGGGCCGACCTGGGCAGGAGCATTGGAGCGAACTGTGGGACGATCTCGAGCCGCTGCTGCGCGGGGTGCGTGAAACCGGTGTGACCTTTTCGGCCCGGGACCGGCCGTTCTATATCGAGCGGCATGGCCCGGGTGAAACCGCGTATTTCGACGTGTCCTACTCCGCGGTGCGTGAGGCCGACGGCGGCGTGGGCGGTGTGCTGTGCATCGTCACCGACACCACCGAGCGGGTACGTTTCCAGCAACGCCAGGCGTTTCTCCAGGAGTTGCGCCAGGCCTTGCCAGGCCTGGGCGAGGCCGAGCGTATCGAGGCCCACGCGGTGCGCCGTCTGGGTGAGGAGCTGGGTGCGGCCCGGGTCTGCTTCGGCGAAGACCTGGGCGATGGCCGGCGCTATCGGGTCGCTCAGGAATGGGCCGCCGAGGTGCCATCGATGGTCGGCTTCAACCAGTACTCGGCCCTGGACCCGGCGCTGCGCGAGGCGCTGCTGGCTGGCCAGGTGGTGCAGCGCAACTATGAGGCTAGCAAGAGTGCACCGGCACGGTTCAAGGGCCTGCGGGCCACGCTGCACGTCCCGGTGCTACGTGCCGAGCATCTGGAGGCAATGCTTGCGGTGCATTTTCATACCCCCCATGCCTGGGTCGAGAGTGAGTGCCTGTTGGTAGAGGAAGCTGCCCGGCAAGTGTGGGTGGCGGTCACTCACGCCCGCGCCGAGCGCGCCCTGCATGTGCTCAACGAAAACCTGGAAGAGCGGGTGGCCAACATGCTTGCCCAGCGCGAGGCCGCATTGGTGCAACTGCACGAAGCACGCAAGATGGAGATGATCGGCCAGCTTAGCGGCGGCATCGCCCACGACCTCAACAACATGCTGACACCGATCATCGCCTCCCTGGAACTGCTGCGCCGCCATCCCCAGCCGGAGCGCGCCGAGCGACTGATCGATGGTGGCTTGCAGGCGGCGGAGCGGGCGCGAAATCTGGTCGGGCGCCTGCTCAGCTTCGCGCGGCGGCAGACCCTCAAGCCGACGACGGTGTCGCTGGCGGCGCTGGTGGGGGACATGCGCGAGCTGATCGCTCGTTCGCTGGGCCCGACCATCGCCATGGAGGTCACTGTCGAGACGGCACTGCCGGGGGTGCTGGTGGATCCGCACCAGCTCGAACTGGCTTTGCTCAACCTGGTGGTCAATGCCCGCGATGCCATGGGCGAGGGCGGGAAATTGACCATACGCGCCGGTATTGACGGCGATGGTGCCCCCAGACCGCCCGGTCTGCAGGCGGGGACACAGGTGTGGCTGCGGGTCGCCGATAACGGCTGTGGCATGAACGAAGAGGTGCTGGCGCATTGCATCGAGCCTTTCTACTCGACCAAGGGCGTCGGCCGAAGCACCGGGCTGGGGCTGCCGATGGTGCAGGGGCTGGCGCTGCAGTCCGGCGGCGGTTTCGGCATTCGCTCGCGTGTGGGAGAGGGCACCGAAGCGACCTTGTGGCTGCCGGCCAGCGAGCAGGAAGTGGTTGATGAAGCGACCAGGCCGGTCAAGGTTCCCCAGGCGCAAGGCCAGACCCGCGTGCTGCTGGTGGACGACGAGCCGTTGGTGCGCCAGGCCACGCTCCTGCAACTGCGCGCCCTGGGGTACGAAGTGACCGAGGCCGAGGGGCCAGCCCAGGCATTGGCGTTGCTGGACAGGGGGCTGCTGCCCGATGTGCTGCTGACCGACCATGTCATGGCCGAGACCACCGGTGTACGCTTCGCCCAGCAGGTGCGCGAGCGGCTGGTGCAATTGCCGGTACTGATCATCACCGGCTATGCCAACCTGACGCCACGCGAGCTGCATGGCTTCGAGGTGCTGCGCAAGCCGTTTCGCCAGGACGAACTGGGGCAGAGCCTGGCGCGGCTGCTCAAGTCCTAGCCAATATATCCCCCAGCATCTGGCACACCTGCTCGGCGGAATAGGGTTTGGCCAGGAAGGCGAAGCCCTGGTGGCCCCCCTCGGCAATCGCTTCGCTGTAGCCGGAGGTGAGGATCACCGGCAGCTGCGGCTGGCTGCGGCGCAGCTCTCTGGCCAGGGCCAGGCCGCCCATGCCCGGCATGACCACGTCGGAGAACACCGCATCGAATCCGCCTTGGGCCGCCGCGATCTGGGTCAGGGCGTCCTCGGCCGAGGTCGCCCAGCTGATCTGGTAGCCATGGTCGCGCAGGATCTGCGCGGTGAAGCTGCCGACATCCGGGTTGTCCTCCACCACCAGAATGCGCTTGCGGTTGCCCTGTGGCGCGGGCTGCGCGGTCACCCCGGGTACCTCGGCGGCGGGCTGGGCCACCTGTGGCAGGTACAGGGTGAAGGTGGTGCCCTGGCCTTCGATGCTGACCACCCGCACATCGCCACCGGACTGCTTGACGAAGCCGAACACCTGCGACAGGCCCAGGCCGGTGCCCTGTCCGGAGGCCTTGGTGGTGAAGAACGGGTCGAAGATGCGCTCCAGCAGGTGCGGGGCGATGCCCACGCCGCCGTCGATCACCGAGATCGCCGCGAAGGGGCCGTCCTGTGCCGGCTGGCCGCGAAGCGCAGGCAAATGCTGGTCGCCTTCAAGGCGCAGGCGCAAGGTGCCGGCGCCGGCCATGGCGTCGCGGGCATTGATCATCAGGTTGATCACCGCGGTTTCCAGTTGACCGAGGTCGGCGTGCACATGGCAGGGCGTGTCGGGCAATTCCAGGCTGATCTGGATACGCGCGCCGGTAGCGGTGTCGAGCATCTCGGCCATGGCCTCGAGCCGTAGGCCTGCCTCGAACACCTGCGGGCTGAGGGCCTGGCGTCGGGCAAAGGCGAGCAGTTGCCCGGTGAGCTTGGCGCCGCGGTCGACGGTGTCGGACACGGTCTTGAAGTAGCGGCTGCGGCGCGTCTCATCGAGGTCCGGGCGCTGCAGGAAGTGAATGGATGAGCGAATGATGGTCAGCAGGTTGTTGAAATCGTGGGCCACGCCGCCGGTCAGTTGGCCGATGGCCTCGAGTTTCTGGGTCTGGCGCAGCACGGCCTCGGTGTGCAGGAGCTGGTCGGTACGCTCCTCCACGCGCTGTTCGAGGGTGGCGTTCAGCGCCTCCAGGGCCGTCATCGCCTCGCGCACCTGCGCGTTGGCCTTGACCCGCTGGATATGTGCCCAACAGCGTCCGGTCACCTCGTTGAGCAGGGTCTGCTCGTAGCGCGTCCAGGTCCTTGGCAGCTTGTCGTGGATGGCCATCAATGCAGTCAGGCGGCCTTCCTTGATCAATGGCATGCAGACGGTCGCGGTGATGCCGATGGCCTGGAAGGTCGCCGATTCGCGGGCTGGCAACTGCGTGAGGTTGTCGTTGATCACCAGCGCCAGTCCGGCGCGCAGACGGCTGACGGCCAGCTCGCCGAAGTCGCCCAGGCGGTACTGGCCGAGCAGGCGCGGCGAGCCTGGCGCGACCCAGTCGCCGCAGATGGTGAAGCCGTCCTCGTCGGGGTCCATCATGGCGTAGGCGCAGCTCGACAGGTGCAGGTGCTCGCCCAGCAGGCGCGTGGTGGTGGCCATGATCCGCTCCGGATCGGTGGCATTGGCCGCCGCCCGGCTGAGGGTGTCAAGAAAGTTCAGGCGTTGGTTGGCGACCACGCTGGCGGTGGTTTCGGTGACCGTGTCGATCATGCCGACCACCTGGCCGTCGTGGTCGCGGATGGGGCTGTAGCAGAACGTGAAGTAGGCGCGCTCCGGGCTGCCGTGGCGCTCGATCAACAGGGGAAAGTCCTCGATGTACACGGCTTCGCCATCGAGGGCGCGTTTGGCCAGGTGGCGGATATCGCTCCAGGCTTCCTGCCAGACCGCGCTGAAGGGCCGGCCCAGGGCCGAGGGTTTGTTGCCGAGGATCTCGCTGAAGGCATCATTGTGCAGGGTGATCAGTTGGTCGCCCCAGAGCACGGCCTGGGGAAAGCGCGAGGCCAGGCACAGGGCGACCGTGGTCTTGAGCACGTCAGGCCAGGTGGCCAGGGGGCCCAGTGTGGTCGACGACCAGTCGTGGTTGCGGATGCGTTCGGCCATGAGGCCGCCACCGTCGAGCCATTTCGCCATGAGCTGTGCGGGTCCTTGTGCGTGAGAGCATCAGGGTGCACCGAGACGCGGCACTTGGCGAGGGGTTTTGTGTGGGCCGTGTTGGTTCGCTTCCACAGATGCCAGCGCACCATTTTGGGAGCGGGCTTGACCCGCGATGCTATTCAGACCTTGAACTGCGCGACCAGCCCGTTCAGCTCCAGCGCCAACTGCGACAGGTCCTGGGCCGAGGCGCTGGTCTGGTTGGCCCCGGTCGTCGTCTGCAGTGCCAGGTCGCGGATGTTCACCAGGTTGCGATCCACCTCGCGCGCCACCTGGGCCTGTTGTTCCGTGGCACTGGCGATCACCAGGTTGCGCTGGTTGATCGAGGCGATGGTCCGGGCGATGAGTTCCAAGGCCTGACCGGCCGCTTGCGCCACCTCCAGGGTGCCGCTGGCGCGGCCCTGGCTGCTGTGCATGGCGCTGACCGCACGTTCGGTGCCGCTCTGGATACCCCCGATCATCTGCTCGATCTCGGCGGTGGACTGCTGGGTGCGATGTGCCAGGGCACGCACCTCGTCGGCAACCACCGCAAAACCGCGACCGGCCTCACCGGCACGAGCGGCTTCGATGGCGGCGTTGAGAGCCAGCAGGTTGGTCTGCCCGGCGATCGAGCCGATCACATCAAGTACCCGGGTAATTTCGTTGGCGCTGTTGGCCAGTTGTTCGATTTCCCCTGCCGTGCCGGTGACGTCGTCGACCAGGTGCTGGATCGAGGCAAGTGCCTGGTTGACCTGGTCTCGACCTTCTCGGGTGGTCTGGTCTGCATCCTGGGAGGCCTCGGCGGTGCTCACGGCATTGCTCGCCACTTCCTCGACGGCGCTGGTCATCTGGTTGACCGCGGTGGCGGCTTGGTCGATCTCGGTGCTTTGCTGCTGCAGGCCGCGGCTGGTGTCCTCGGTAACGCTGTGCAGCTCCTCGGAGGCCGAGGCCAGACGGTCGGAGGACGCGGCGATCTTGCCGATGGTGTCGCGCAGGCTCTGCTGCATGCGTCGCAGGGCGTGCAGCAGCAATGCCGGCTCGTCGTGGCCGACGACCGCGATCTCGCGGGTCAGGTCACCCGTGGCGACGCGTTCGGCCACGGCGACGGCCTCGGTCAGGGGCGCAACCACACTGCGGGTGAACAGCAGGGCGATGACGACCAGTACCAGAATGATCAGCACCAGTGAAACGACGAGTACACGGAAGGCATCGTCGCCGGCATCGCTGCTACGCTGTGAGGCAGCTTGCGCACCTTGGTAGTTGAAGGCCACCAGTGCCGCCATCGTCTCCATCATCTGGTCGGCACGCTGGAGCAGCGGGCCGCTGATCTGCCGCCTGGCTTCTGCCATGCGGCCCTCGCTGATGTGTCCTAGTACCTGCTGCTGCAGGTCGGTGTACTGTTTGCGCGCCGCGATGAAGGAATTGAACAGCGCGCGGTCCTCTTCGCCGTCGATAGTCGACTCGTACGCCCGCAGACTCTGGCGCAACGCCTCGTCGATGCGGTTGAGCAACTGGATGCTGGCCCCCTCGCTGGTGCCATCCTCCAAGGCTGTGCGCAAGGTAGCGGCGCGTTCCTGGGTGAGGCTGGCGCCGACCTCGTTGAGCGCGATCACAGCCGGAAGCCAGTTGATACGGATTTCGTCGGTGGCGCTGTCCATCTGCTGGGTCTCATATAGCGCGACGCTTCCCATGGACAGGACGAGAGCAGCCAGTAGGGTGAACAGGCAGGCTGCCCGTTTGCCGATTTTCATGTCTCGTAGAAGCATGGATGTTCCTTGATGTAAGAGAAATGTATACATCAAGAGCATGATGGGATCTTGGGGAGGCGAGTAGACGCCAGGTATCACAACGTGTAGCGTTTTTTCCTATTTCTCCTTCGCGCGGAACCCGATGTGGAGTGATCGCGGGACGCACGGACGGGTCCCACGATGCTTTCCGGGACGCTTCAGACCTTGAACTGCGCGACCATCCCGTTCAGTTCCACCGCCAGGCGCGACAGGTCCTGCGCCGCCGCGCTGGTCTGGTTGGCGCCGGCCGAGGTCTGCATCGCCAGGTCACGGATGTTCACCAGGTTGCGGTCCACCTCCCGGGCCACCTGGGCCTGCTGCTCGGAGGCGGTGGCGATCACCAGGTTGCGCTGGTTGATGGTGGCGATGGCCTCGGCGATCAGCTCCAGGGCCTGGCCAGCCGACTGCGCCACGGCCAAGGTGCCGCTGGCGCGGCCCTGGCTGTTGTGCATGGCGTTGACCGCACGCTCGGTGCCGGTCTGGATGCCACCGATCATCTGTTCGATCTCGGCGGTGGACTGCTGGGTGCGGTGGGCCAGGGCGCGCACCTCGTCGGCGACCACGGCGAAGCCTCGGCCGGCCTCACCGGCGCGGGCGGCCTCGATGGCGGCGTTGAGGGCCAGCAGGTTGGTCTGCCCGGCGATGGAGCCGATCACGTCCAGCACCTGGCTGATCTGGTTGGCGTGGCTGGCCAGTTGCTCGATCTCCCCGGAGGTGCCGGTCACGTCATCGACCAGATGCTGGATCGAGGCCAGCGCCTGGTTGACCTGGTCGCGGCCGTCGCGGGTGGTGCGATCAGCGCCCTGGGAGGCGTCGGCGGTGCTCACCGCGTTGCTCGCCACCTCTTCGACGGCGGCGGTCATCTGATTGACCGCGGTGGCGGCCTGGTCGATCTCGGCGCTCTGCTGGTGCAGGCCGCGGCTGGTGTCCTCGGTGACGGTGTGCAACTCCTCGGAGGCCGAGGCCAGCTGGTCGGAAGACGCGGCGATTCGGCGCAGGGTGTCGCGCAGGCTGTGCTGCATGCGGCTCAGGGCGCCCAGCAGCAGTGCCGGTTCGTCGCGGCCAAGCACCACGATTTCGCGGGTCAGGTCACCGGTGGCGACGCGCTCGGCCACGGCGACGGCGTCGGCCAGGGGCACGACGATGCTGCGGGTGAGCAGGGTGGCGATGCCGATCAGCGCCAGGGTGATCACGGCGATGGCGGCGATGATCAGCCTGAAGGCTTCGTCGGAGGCCGCGCTGCTGCGCAGCGAGGCTTGTTCGGCACCCTTGGTGTTGTAGTCGATCAGCGCGGCCAGGGCCTTCATCATGCTGTCGGCGTACTCGGCCAGCGGGCCGTTGACCAGACGTCGGGCCTCGTCCAGCTGATCGTTGCCGGCGGCGCTGCGAATGGCTTGTTGCAGGCTGTGGTAGCGTTCGCTCAACCCCATGAAGGTGGTGAACAAGGCGCGGTCATCCGCAGCGATGATGGTGCGCTCGTAGGCCTTCAGGTCGCTCTCGAGTTGCTGGTTGACCTGGGCGATCTTGTCCAGGGTGGCGTGGCGGGCGCTACTGCTGTCCTCCAGGACGCTGCGCAGGGTCAGGGCGCGGGCCCGGCCAAGATTGCTGCTGACTTCACCCAGGGCGAGCACGGCGGGCATCCAGGTGACGCGGATTTCGTCGCTGGCGCTGTCCATTCGGCGGGTCTCGTAGAGGGCGACCAGACCCAGGGCCAGGACCAGGATCCCGAGCAGGGTGAACATTCCAGCTGCCCGAATACCGATCTTCATGTTCCGTAACTGCATGCGACGCTCCTTGACGGTGGCTGCAGGCGTCAAGAGCGCGGACGGACCGGGCTCGGCTGGAAAGGCTCTCGATGCACTGCGAAGGGGGTTATATCCTCACGGTTCATGTTGTTTTTTCGGAATGATGACATAACGCCACTATTATTGACCAGTCGTTCAATGTAATGACGTATGCAAACAGGCCCGTCACTTCCGGGACGGGCCTGTTGTTTTCGTTCACTCGACGATCGGAATCAGCGGGTCGGCTGCCGCCAGGGCCAAGGCGCGATCAGCGGCCGGCGGGTAGATCCATACCGAGTTGATCTGGCGCTTGAGGTCCTTGCCTTCCTGGCCCTGCAGCTTCAGCTCGCGGGTCCAGCCTTCACTGTAGGCCGCGCCCCAGTCGCCCAGGTCCAGGCAGGTGACGTACTTGGGCTGGCGGTACGCCACCGGCGCCACGCCCAGCAGGTCGGCCATGGCGTTGTTGCCGCTGTGGCGGCCCATGGGGATGGCGTGCTGGCAGGTCATCAGGGCGTGGTTGCCCAGCTCGTCCACCGCGGCCCAGGCCACGTCGCCGGTGGCGTAGATGTGCGATTGGCCGATCACCTTGAGGTGGTCGTCGACCCGCAGCCGACCGAAGCCGTCACGCTCGCCGGCCACCTGCGCGGTCAACGGGCTGGCCTTGACGCCGGCGGTCCAGATCACGGTCTTGCTGGCGATGTACTCGCCGTTGTCCAGAGTGACGCCGCCGGCATCCACCGCCACCACCGAGGTTCCGGTCAGCCATTCGACGCCCGCCTGCTCGCTGGCGGCGACGATGGCCGGGGTGATCCCGGCGCCGAGGGCGGCGCCGACGCTGGTGCCACGGTCGATCAGCACCACGCGGGCATGGCCTTCACCGAGGATGGCGCGCAGGCGCGGCGACATCTCGGTGGCGGTCTCGATGCCGGTGAAGCCGCCGCCGCAGACCACCACGGTGTTGCGCGCCGGCGAGGCGGGCAGGCTGGCCAGGCCGTGCAGGTGCTGTTCAAGGCGCACGGCCGATTCCATCTGGTCGACATCGAAGCTGTGCTCGGCCAGGCCCGGCACGGCAGGGCGGGCCACCTGGCTGCCGGCGGCGAGGATCAGGCGGTCATAGGCGAGCTGCTGCGGCTGGCCATCGGCATCGCGGTAGCCGACCTGGCGGGCGGCGCTGTCGATGCTGTCGGCGGTGCCATGGATGAACTCCACGCCCACCACGTCGAACAGCGCCTCCAGCGGTGCCTGCAAAGTGTGGACGTCGGCTTCGTAGAAGCGAGGGCGGATGCGCAGTTGCGGCTGCGGGGCCAGCACGCTGATGCGCACGTCGCCGCGCGGGGCCTGGTCGAGCAGGCGAGCGGCGCTCAGGGCGCTCCAGACACCGGCAAAGCCGGCACCGATGATCAGGATACGAGAGGTCATGTGGGTGCTCCGCAAGGATAGGAAAAGGGTCTTCGATGAGGCGTTCACTGCCTGTCGAATAACTACGACTTTATTGGTCGTAGTTTGAATCGGCAAGTGTTTTTTCCTGATTCGCTTGCACAGGCAGCGGAACATCGGCTGTAACCGCTGTGTCCATTGGCATATCCAAGGGTGATGAAGTACTCGTGTGGCGATGGACGGCGACGACTGGCCCCACCTGTCATGATTGGATCCCGATTCAGCTGTTGAACTGCTTTGGGATTCTCCGATCAAGTCAGCACAGGCCACCTGACCTGCGCTCAAATGGCCGTTCGCTCAGCCAACCCCACAAGCCCTGCCCGTGAGTCAGATGAGCTTCTCCGATTTCGAGTATGCCGGTAAGTGCAAGCAGACACGCCGTGAGCACTTCCTGACAGAGATGGAGCAGTTCGTGCTGCGCCGTCGAAACGTTGGCTGTTTCGGGCTCGGGGGCACTTGTTCGGGGCTTACCTGGTGTCCTGTCTCGGAAATAAGCTGTTCACTTTTGACGGTGTCCTGGGCGCCCGGCCAGCGTTGCCACTCCTCGCCATAGCCCTGCTATGACTCGTCGCGGCGCCTTGGCCGAACACCCAGGCCACTCGTCAAAAGAGAACGTATTTCGGAGACAGGGCACTAGCGACTGTTCATCTCCGATTTGACACCGATTGAAAGCATTGGATGAGCGTTGTATAAATCATTTTGATTGAAAAAAGCCTCGCGTGTGATCGTCATTAATGCAGCTTCCTTGTGCGGGAAGTTAAAGTATTTCTCCAGTACGAATCCGTGGCGTTGAAGTAATGCAATCATTTTTGCATTATCTGACCGGGGTTCAACCACGACCCGATGAGTTCTGGCGTCATCGAGAAATAAGTAGTGGACGATTGATGAGAGCAGCATGTCTGTTCGCTGGCGTCCTAAAAAACGCTTTTCACCGACAAGCAGGTGAAACCCGCGATCATGATCCTGGGCATCGCAAAAGGGCGCGATGCGGTCCTCCTTTGCCCAATAGGCCTCAAGGTAGGCGAAAGGCTCGCGCTCGAAACAGGCGATCATTGAGTATATATGAGGATCATCATCAATCTGGCTTAAGTATTTGTGGTGGTGATCAAGGTCGCCCTTTTCTTGCCAGTGATGCGAAACTCTGGGATCGTTTTGCCATTTATTGAAAAGCTCAAGATCGCTATCAATGCACAGGCTTCTAAAACTCAAAGCCTCCTGCAATATTGGCGTTGAACGATAGTAGAGCTCGCCTCTAGGCTTGGCCGGTCGGTCAAGCCGGGCGGAAACACTGTCGGTGGCAGGGTGATGATTTCGAGGGTGTGGTTGGAGGACATCGGCCTTGGAGAAGAGGCAGCGAAATGAAGCGTGGCCGATCGCTTTAACCTGTAAAGCGCTGTCGGCCAGATCGTTGCATAAATAGTCACTCTGTAAAAAAATATGGTCGTCGGAGGCAAGTGTGGCCAGAAGGTGGACAAGCGCCACCAGCGCTTCGTCTCTTGTAGGCGAGTCCAGCCATAATACGCTTCCGCCGAATACGTCGTCGATACTTTCAATCCTGGCAGTCAATATTGTTTCTTTGTTGTGTGTCAGCGCCAGCAATTCACCTAGGCGTTTAATGCTAAATCGGCCTATTTGATTAATTGGAACAATTGGTGACTCTTCAGCCATCGTTGATCTCACTCTTGAATGGGCAAGGTGTGGTACTTAATAATGGTCAAATGACAATGATTATCATTGTATTTTGAATGATCGGGCGTGGAGCGCACGAAAAGCCAGTGTAGGAGGAGTTCCTGTGAATGTCTTCGGTCGACTGGTCTTTTCGGTAGCGACGTTCAATTTGTCATCAATCAGAAACACGTCTCCAGGACGCTAGATCCGGGGGCTGAAGTGTCTAGGGAGGGCAGGTTAGAGGCTAGGTCGGCAGCAGGGCCCTCACTCAGCACGAAATGCGGCTGAAGGTTTTTTGGCGAGCATATTGATTTTCTTGAATGTGTGCGTATTATTGGGCTCAACGCTATATGTTACAGGGAGTGTACATGGCAACTCACTCTAAAGGCCCATTGGCCTCCTCTCTATCAGTACTTCGCACGTCCAGTGCTCTGCATGGTGCGTGCCATGGTATCTCGTGCTGGCATTCTGATGTTCGCTAATTGCTGGGTGAACGCTTTGATGTCTTGTTTTTCCAAGGCGTTTGGTGATCAATTTGCTCCTGTTGTGATGCCCGCTTTTATGGGCAATCCTAATGAAGGCGTCAGTGAATTTTCTCAGGAGGTACTATGGCAGCCGTTAAGGAAGTTCTTCTAAAAGCCGTTCCGATGCTGGCGTCCAGCGATATTGCGAGAACGATTGATTTCTACCGTTCTCTGGGCTTCAAGGGGCGTCATCTTGAAGACTTTTCTTATGGTATGGCTGCCTGGGGCGAGGTGGAGCTGCATTTTTGGAAGTGTGAAGACAAACGTGTCGCTGAAACCACTTCCTGCTATATAAGGGTGTCAGATATCGGGGCGATTCACGAGGCGTTGAAGGAGGTGTTGCCGGACCTTCAGGAGGTCACGCGCACTGCATGGGGTACTGCCGAGCTTTATGTTCTGGATCCCGATGGCAATCTTCTCAAGTTTGGCGAGTCTCTTGACGACGAGCAGCCGCACGACTGAGCCTGCCTGACAGGCGCTCGATGGAGCGCTCAGGCATTGCCTGTTGTTGTGGGTTCATTATTTTTTGAGTGGCGAAGCGACTGTAATGGAATCAGTTAGTTCAAGGATGAACCCAGGTAGCAGTCAGTCTGTTTCGTCTGGCGATATTTTTCGCGTTTCGCATCTGCAGGAATCTCTCTGGCTGAGGGAGCAGCAGGCGCCTGAAGAGGCAGCATACAACTCGCCTATTGTCGTGCAAGTAAAAGCTGCCGTGAATGCCGATGCACTGGCGTCGGCGCTGAAGAACTTGCTGTTATCCAATGAGTCTCTACGTGCCTGTTTTGTCGAGCGTGATGGCGAAATTTGGCAATACGCTGCATCGGATTGTACCGCTCCTCTTATCGTCGAAGATCTCTCAATGTACCGGCGCTCGGAGCGTTGGCGCAGGTTGTACGCGGCGATAAGGCGTGAAGTCGGCAAGCCCTTCGATTTGCAGCAGGGTGTGCTGTTGCGTTGTGCTCAGTTCATCTTGAATGAAGATGAGTGCGTCCTGGTGCTGGTCGTGCACCATATCGTTTCGGATGGTTGGTCACAGGGCATACTGCTCGCAGAACTCATTCGGCACTATCAGCAACGCGCTGTACCTGTTCAAGCCAAGGCCAGCTTCTTTGAATATGCACATACCCGTCGTCTGGCGCTCGATTCGCAGCCCTTGTTCAAGGCATCCCATGATTATTGGCATGACTTCATTGAAAAGCGAAAATGTGCGGCGTTTCCCAGCGATCGCGTGCCGGCGACAGATCAACCGAGCGTGGGGCGCAAACAGTTCTTTTCGCTTGCTCCAGCCAGTGCGTTGCAGCTCAGGGGCTTGTGCGCGTCATCAGGTACATCGCCATTTACGGTATTCCTGGCGGTCTTGGGACTGCTAGTCGAAGAAAACCAGGCGGGTGAAGGCAACTGGTGCATTCCCGTGACGGTCGGGTATCGTGAAGATGCCCGCTGGTTCGATGTAGTCGGTTGCTTCGTCGATCATGTATTGGTGCGGCCTGTAGCCGATACAGCGTTGCCTTTTTCTTCGTATCTGCGCCATGTTCACTCTTCCTGGCAAACCGCCTTCGCACATCGCGACTATCCGTTTGACAGATTGCGCATGGAGGCTTTCGAAAAGGGGCATTTGCTGGCGCCCTCTGTTGTTTTTGTCTATCAGAATCAGGCGCCGGTTGCGGCACTCGATAGTGTCGAGCTCATTCCTTTGGCATTGCCTGAAGCGCCGGCAAAATTCGACATGACCTTCATGGTTGCCGAGCAAGCCGACACGTTTGCGGTCTCTTTGGAGTACAACTCCACGCTTTACGATGAAGCAACAGTCGAGCGCTTGGGTGCATGCTTCATTCATTTATGCGAGCGGTTGCTCGGCACTCCCGATCAACCGGTGGTTGAACTGCAGCGCGCAAGCGTCAAGCGCCCCAGCATTGCCGCTGGCGAGCGTCGTGCCTGGCCGGTTTCGTCCTTTGCTCAGATATTCGATGCGACCGTTCGGCTTCAGCCCGAGAAAGAAGCCATACGCGCTGGATCCACGGCAATACGTTACGGTGAGTTGAAGCAGCGTGTAGATGCCCTTGTAACCCAGATGCGGCACCTGGAAGGGCAAGGGGTACGGGTAGGGGTGCATCTGAACCGCTCGATCGAATTGGTCGTGTCGGTTCTCGCGATTCTATCCGAGGGGCACTGCTATGTACCGCTACCCCCTACCTGCCCTGATGCCAGGCTTGCCTTGCAGATCGCCGACAGTGCTCCAGCCTTGATACTGACCGATTGCCGAGGTCTTGAACGCCTGGACAAGGTTGCGCCCGGCAGTTCGGCGCTGGACGTCAACCTGCGTGGTGCGCTTGAGCCTTGGCATGCCCCATCCTCTCGTCGTCATGGTCCTGATGCTCCTGCTTATCTCATCTATACGTCCGGTAGTACTGGCCTGCCCAAGGGTGCTTATGGTCTGGCGGACGCGGTGCTCAATCGACTCCACTGGCAATGGAGCAGTGCGCCTTATGAGCCCGATGATCGTGTCGTCTTGCGCAGCCCGCCAATGTTCGTCGATTCCATCATCGAAATGCTTGCCCCCATTCTCGGTGGTGCTTGCGCAGTCGTGGCTCCGGAGGAGTCGCTAGGCGATCCTCGCCAGTTCTGGCAGTTGCTTGCAGTTGAGCAGATTACTCACCTGACCGTTGTTCCCTCCTACCTGCAGACGCTTTTGGATACGCAAGTGTCCAGGTCAGATCTGGCCTTGAAGCGTGTGCATTGCAGTGGCGAAGCGCTGCCGGAGTCGACAGTCCTCGCGTTCGGCAAGCTTCTTCCCGGAGTTTCGCTTGTCAATCTGTACGGCTCTACCGAGGTTACCGCCGATGCTACCTGGCATGTGGTTGGTAGCGGGAAACTGTCGGCAGGCATGCCCATCAGCAATACTGCACTCTGCATCATTGATTCCCAGGGGAACGTGCTGCCACGAGGTACGCCTGGCGAGATTGCCGTCGGTGGGAGTGCCATCGGAGGGGGGTACCATGCTGCGCCGACGCTTACCGCAGAACGGTTCTGGCCGGCTCCCGGAGGCGGCAGGATATTCCGCTCCGGCGATTATGGTTTCATGGACGAGGTGGGAGTCTGTCACTACCTGGGACGTCTCGATATGCAAATCAAGGTGCGTGGCATGCGCACCAGCGTATTGGAGATCGAGGCGGCCATGCGTGAACTTCAGGGGCTGCGCGACATTTGCGTGATTATCGATGAGTCCGACCCTGGGCGTTTGACTGCGTTTTGTTCCGTTGATACCGCCTTGTCCAAGTCACGGCTGAATGAGCACGCGCGAACGCTGCTTCCTGCGCATGCCATTCCAAACCTCTGGTTGAACGTTGCAGACCTGCCGCGTACCGATTCGGGCAAGGTCGTGCGCGATGGGCGTGTGCTGAGGGCGCTTGCGCTGCCTGTCGATGACGCCTCTGGGAGCCATGCCGAGATTTCCGTGTTGGAGCGGGAGGTCATGGCGACTTGGACGCAGGTACTGGGCGGCGTGAGGTTGTCGCTCGATGATCATTTCGATCAGGTGGGGGGCCATTCTCTACTGGCAATTCGATTGGTCGATACGTTGAACTTGCGGTTCGGCTGCTCACTGCGTCTGGCTGAGTTTTTCGCTGCTCCCACGGTCCGTGACACGGCTGCCTTCATCGCAGGGCATGCCTTCGCAGGAAGTGCCCGGCATGAGCTGATGGCGGTGGATCTCAAATCACGATACGAGCCATTCCCGTTGTTGTTGATGCAGCAGGCGTATCGAATTGGTCATGACGTCGTAGGTCAGCAGCAGATGTCGACCATCTGTGCTTTCTCGATGGACTACGACGCCTTGTCGTTACCTGATTTTGCCCAGGCGTTCAACGATTGCATCACTCGCCACGATATGTTGCGTGCAGTACTCGTAGGTGAAGATGCGCAGCGGATTCTTGGAGAGGTACCGATTTATCAGATCGAAACCCTGGATCTGTCTCAACTGGCCGCGCCGGACGTGGCCCTAAAGTTGGAGCAGTACCGTGACGAGTTTTCCAGCACCCGTTTCGAACCGGGGCAATGGCCATCGTTCCGGGTAGCGGCAGCCAGCTTGGGAGGCGAGCGCTATCGGTTGTTCTTTGCCTTCGACATGCTGTTCATCGATCTCTTCAGTGCGCGACTCTTGATGCGCGAGCTAGAGGCGAGTTACCAGCGGGAAGACGTGCAATTACCGCAGATCGGGTTGTCGTTCCGCGATTATGTGGTCGCCAGTCAATCCGCGCAGCAGGGATTGGCATTCGAGCGGGCCAAGGCATACTGGTTCGAGCGCATGGATTCCTTGGGCAAGACACCGCAATTGCCCGTCTCGCGTTACCGTTCGAACCATGAGGCGTCGTTGCGTTTCAATCGACGTGGAATGAGACTTTCCCGTGTCCAGTGGCAAAGCTTGCAGGCGCGCGCCAGGCAATCGCAGGTCTCCGTTACCAGTGTGCTGTTGGGCGCCTACGCTTCGGCCATCGAAACGTGGAGTGCCAACGAGTCGTTTTCGCTGATTCTGACATTATTCGATCGCCAGTTACTGCACCCTGACATTGACAAGGTTGTTGGCGACTTCACATCGTCGCTGTTGTTCAATTGTGAGCCCTGCGCGAACGAAGTGGCATCTGGTACCTTTGCGCGGGTGCAATCTCAGCTGCGCGAGGTACTCGAGCATCGAGCTTTCGGCGGTGTACAGGTTCAGCGTGAGCTGACACGACGCAACGGCGGAGAGCGAATCGCCCTGCCCATTGTGTTCACCAGCGCCTTGGGTCTGCCGGAGGCGAGTAGCCTGAAAACCAGCCGGCTTTCCGGTCAGCTTGTCCATAGCGTTACGCAGACATCGAACGTATGGATCGACTGTCAGATCGAGGAGGCAGACGGTGAGCTGATTGTTAATTGGGATGCAGTGGATGAAGCGTTCCAGGATGGCGTCGTCGAGTCGATGTTTGCGTACTATCGGCGCCTGCTCTCGGCCCTGGCAACCCAGGATGAGGCCTGGGAGAGAGGCCTTCGCACACGCGTCGAGGATGCCAGGCTGCCTTTGCCATGCTGGGAAGTGCCCAGAAGAACCCTGCCTGAGCAAGTCATCAAGACCGCCACCCGCTATCCGGATCATGTCGCGGTCATCGCCGCTGACCAGACACTGACTTATGCACGGCTGCTGGACTTGGCGCTTCGCTTGCGGGCGACGCTGGATGCCGCCGGCATGCAGCCTGGAGGACGAGTCGGTCTGCTGCTGGATAAAGGCTGGGAAGCGGTGGTCGCAATGCTTGCGATCAACCTCGGTGGCTGCGCGTATGTGCCGATTGACCGTGCATGGCCTCAGGCGCGTCGTGATGCGGTCATCTCGGCTGCTCGGCTTTCGTTGCTCATCACCCATCCAGGGGCGAGCGAGAGCCTGCCAGATGGCTGTTCGGGTGTAGTGTTGGGTAGCGCTGCATTTGAGATATCGCCGAGTCAACGTCCTGTCGAGGCTTTGCCAGATGGCATTGCCTACATCATATTTACATCGGGTACCACGGGCGTTCCCAAAGGTGTTGTGATCGAGCATGGGGCGGTGCTGAACACCATAGAGTCCGTCAACCAGTTGTTCGGTGTGACGGCACATGACCGTGTTCTATGCGTGTCTTCGCTCTGTTTTGACCTTTCCGTATATGACATCTGGGGGCCCCTGTTCGTCGGCGGCGCCTGTGTGATGCTGAGCTCCCAGGAAAGTGCGCGCCCTTGGCGCTGGCCAGAGATCATCTGCAAGCACAACGTGACCGTGTGGAACTCCGTTCCCGCGTTGATGGAATTGCTGGTCGATAACTGCAAAGGTAGAGGTGATTCTCTCGCGAGTCTTCGCCTGGCGCTTCTGAGTGGTGATTGGATCGCGCTGACGCTTCATGCCCGTTTGAGCCAGATCGTGCCTGACATGCAACTGGTATCACTTGGGGGGGCGACCGAAGCATCCATTTGGTCGATCTATTTCCCAATCGAGGCTGTCGACCCGCAGTGGCCCAGCATCCCTTATGGCCGTGCCTTGCCCGGCCAGAACATGTATGTACTCGATGTACTGCTACAACCCTGTCCGGTGTGGGTGGCTGGGGAGATCTACATCAGCGGAGTGGGACTTGCGCGCGGCTACTGGGAGTCCCCGGAGAAAACAGCCGCTCAGTTCATTCGCCACCCAATCACCGGCGACCGCCTTTATCGGACAGGTGACATCGGCTGTTATCTGCAAGATGGCAACATTCGTTTCATGGGGCGCCGGGATGGGCAGGTCAAGCTCAATGGCTTGCGAATCGAACTGGGCGAGGTCGAGGGTGTGCTTCAAGGGCATCCGATGGTGAAGAGTGCGGTTGCCATACTCAACCAGGCGCGGCAACTCAACGTCTATGTTGTATTGGCCGCCGGCGTCGACCTAAGCGATGAGGCCAAGATTCGGCGTTCATTGCAGGATCATGCACAGGCGCATCTTCCGGGCTACATGGTCCCGGCTGCCATACAGGTGCTGACGGCGTTGCCGATGGGTGCCAATGGCAAGGTCGACCGTGCGTTGTTGCAGAATGAGTCCTTACCTGAAGACAGTTTCGAACGTGAACGAGGCTCGAGCGATGTTGTCGTCGAGTCGGTCGTCGCCGAGTTGTGGCAGGTCATGCTGGCTGTGATGCATCCGCAAAAACAGGAGAACTTCTTCAGCAGCGGCGGTGACTCGCTCATCGCTACACGTTTCGTTGCCAAGCTCAACTCGATCTTCAACCTGGATCTGACTGCTCGGACGATCTACGACCATCCCACTCTGCAGGAAATTGCCGAGTACGTCGAACGTTGCCGTGATGCGAGCGGTGGGGCGGTCGAGCCCCTGCCCATGGCCATTGCCGCCGAGGCAGCCGAGCAGTTCGAGTCATTCCCGCTGACGGATATCCAGCGCTCCTATCATGTCGGGCGCCGTGACGATATGACGCTCGGCGCCGTTGTCGCCCATTCCTTTATCGAGATCGATTATCGCGGGTTGGAGCTGGCGCGCTTCGAGGAAGCCGTAAATTGCATCATCGAGCGGCACGGCATGTTGCGCTGTGTGCTGCAGGCGGGCGAACAACGCATACTGGAGCGTGTACCGCGCTATCACATCGTCGTGGATGACGTGCGTGATGAGCCGCTTCATTGCCAGGCCCAAAAGTTGGAAGCCACCCGTCGAAGGCTGTCGCTGGCGGCAAATGATCCGGCGATATGGCCGCTGTTCTCGATCACGGCGACCCGGCATGCTAATGATGTGGTGCGCGTGCATATCAGCCTCGATATCATTATCGCCGATGCATGGAGCACCAACCTTATTGCGCGCGATCTTCTCGCTTTCTATCGAGAGGATGGAAATACGCTGCCAGTGTTGGCGTTCTCTTTCCGCGATTATGTCAAGTACATGGCCTCGCTGCGCCAGTCGCCGCACTATGCGCGCATGCGCGGCTACTGGCAGGAGCGGCTCGACAGCTTGCCGCCACCTCCGGCATTGCCGGTACGGGGTGGTAGTGACGAAAGCGCCGCTGCCCGATTCACTCGTTATACACAGGTCATCGAGTCGCCGCAGTGGGAGCGCTTGAAAATGCGATCCCTGGAATGCGGCGCGACCCCTTCGTCGATGCTGTTGACCGTATTCGGGCGAGTGTTGCGCCTGGCCTGTGACAATGCTTCGTTCTTGATCAATGTCACTCACTTCAATCGCCCGCCAATCCATCCTGACATCAACGATATCGTGGGTGATTTTGCTTCCACCTTCCTGCTCGAATACAGGTGCAACGATGGTGAGGCTCTGGACGCGGCGATCGGCGCTTTGTGTCGGCAGATTCTCTCGGATCTGGACCACAGTCAATATAGCGGCGTGCAAGTGCTTCAAGACTTGTCGAGGCGCCGAGGACGGGTGGCGTTGGCGCCGGTGGTGTTTACCAGCGCACTTGTACTTCCGGTAAACAGTGGTGCATCACTGACACTTGAAAATGTTCAGGGTGACGTGGTGTATGCACTGACGCAGACGCCACAGGTTTGGCTCGATCATCAGGTTTACCAAGAGCACGGCAATCTGCTGTTGGCCTGGGACGTGCGCGACGATGTACTCGATCAACATTTGGTGCAGTCGCTTTTCAATCTCTATGTGGCTGCGCTCGAGCGCTTGAGCGATGACCCAAAGGCCTGGCACGCATTCGAGCTGGAGGCGCCTGCCCCCCTGATTGCGGACTGCCGCGATCATATGGCACGTATTCGAGCAGGGCAGGAACCTTTCGATGCCTTGCTCGGACGCCTGCAAGCTCATCCCCGGGTGGCCGAAGCCTGGCGGCAGGCGGTTGGGCAGGGACATGGGCTGACGGTCGGCGTGCGCCTGGCACCGACAGCGCTGGAGCTCTGGGCCAACAGAGCGGCAGACATGCCGGCCAGCTCGCTTTCGTGGGTCGAGCGCCTGGAGCAAAAACGCCAACGGATGATCGACTCAAGAAGTACCGCGATCAATTGCACGTTGCCTGAGAGGGATGATGCCTCCAGGGCGCAAGTGCTTTCCCGCCGCAGCTATCGCTCCTTCTGGGGGCGCGCCATGCCTGACGCTGCCATCCTGGAGTGGGTCGAGTCAGCGTACACACGCCCGGCCACGGTTCGGGTGTCGCGAAGCATCGAACCTGCCGACATATTGATGTGGGTCGCTAGTCTGGCGGCGGTTGACAGCGATTCGATGCTGTTTCCCAAGTATCCATACCCTTCCGCCGGAAGCAGCTATGCCGTGCAGGCCTACCTTGGTGTAGCCGAAGGTTACGGGTTTGCAGCCGGCTGGTACGTGCTCGATCCTATTGCACGCAGCCTCACGCGCTGCTTGGCGCATGAGATAGGGAGTGCTTTACCAGATGAAGGCATTCATCTGGTACTGGCCGCCGAACTCGAACGCATAGCGCTGCTTTATGGTGACGAGGCAGAGGCATTCGCCCAGTTGGAAGCGGGGGCGATGCTTGCAGTGCTCGACCAGGCAGCTCGCCAGCGTGGCCTGTGCATGCAGGAGTGCGTGAACGATGGCGCATTGGCCATTCCGGGCCTGAAACCCCTGGCTGGCGCCGCATTGCTGGCAGAGGACATGCCTGGGCACCTTTGTACGCAGATGCCGCTGAGTGTAGGTACCCGCATCTATCGACGAGAAGGTGCGCATCTGAAAATGATCTGCCATGAGCGGGGAGCGTTGCTCACTGAACAGTTGCTCTGCGGGCCGAATCCCGTCCTTGACGGGCTCGTCGGCGGTAGCAGTGAGTGGCTGCTGGAACTGTACGTCGAAGCCAAGGTGGCTGATGCCCAGCAACAGCGACTGGCACGATTGGCGATCGGTCGCCACGCGCAGAACCTGATGATGCAGGCCCCGCAGCGGGACTTTGGCATGTGCATGCTCGGGTTCACGCCCAGCGGCATGGCCAACCTTGGCAGCGACGGGGTCAGGTGTGCAGTGTTGGCCGGCGCGCTCGATCCTCGGCAGCAACGCATTCCCCAAGGTGACGCCAGCGCCGATGCTGAACTCGCTTCGGTATTGCTATCCGAGTACGTGGCTGAGCACCTCGCTCATGTGCCTGCCGCGATCAATGTCGAGAATGGCGAACGCCCCACACTCATCCAGGCCGCTGATGACAGCGATATCAAGGCTGCCACAGAACCCATGGACCTGGTAGACCGGGCTATTCGCATGATCTGGTGTGATGTGCTGCGAGTGCCCCAGGTTTCGCTCGAGTCCAATTTCTTCCGAATCGGCGGAACCTCAATTGATGCATTGGGCATTCTCGCCCGTCTGTACGAGCTTTATTTCATCGAGCTGCGGCTGCATGACGTTATGGCGGAGCCGACGGTAGGCGCAATGACCCGGCTTGTGCGAAGCAATAGCCGTTGGGTCGAAACCATTTACGAGGTGCAGGCGATGATCGATGAGTTGAATGCAACATCCGATCATCCGCAGGCGGTCACCGATATCGAGGCGCCAGTGATGCGCCGTTGAAGCAACATTCTCACACTGAGTATCAAAGGAAGGAAAACTTGATGTTTGACGATAATGATCAAATCACTTTCTGCGTTGTGCTGAACGACGAAGAACAATATTCGATCTGGCCACAGAATCGCGAGTTGCCCGCTGGCTGGAGAGCGGAAGGCACGTCGGGCACGCGACAAGCCTGTCTCGACCATATTGACCAGGTCTGGACCGACATGCGCCCGCTGAGCCTGCGTCGCTGGATGCAAGAGAACGCGCGCTGAGCATGGTACTGACAATACCAGGAACGCTAGACGATATCGCCGGGCATCTTGATCTGGAAGCCAGCCATCCCTTTTTTGGGTCGGTTCGCGACGCGGATCATTTTGCCATGACGGCAATGCTACCCAACCTTCCTCCGGCACGTGGGCCATTGCGCATCTTGGATTTCGGGGGGGGGCAGGGGCTACTGCTGGAGCGGTGCATGAAGGCACTGGCCGAACAGGGGGTGGCATGCGATGCCCTGCTTGTCGATGCCAACCCCGGCTTCGTCGCCAGTGCTCGGGCTCGAGGTATCGAGGCCGTCGTCAGTGACCTCTCCCACTACGAGGGGGAACCGGCGGATATCATCCTCATGCGCCTGGTGTTGCATTACAACGACGAAGTCGCGCAACAAGCGATGATCGCTAATGTGCACAAGCACCTGCGACCGGATGGGTTGTTCATTTTGCAATATGAAACGAGCCCTGCGCTTGGCTGCGAACTTCGAAATCGTGTGGCCCTGTTATGTGCTGAGGCAACAAAAATGAGTGCTCGCTATTGGGCCAGTACCGAAGTGCTGATGGCGTGGTTGCATAACGCAGGTTTCGCTCAAATGTTCGACGTTGCACAGCACCATTATGAAAGTGATGTGGTTGCGCTGTTGCGCAACGCATGGCAGCGACAAGCCGCTGTGCTGGTTTCCAATGAGCTGAGTGAGGAGACGTTTCACCGGGCTTGCGCCGACATGGTGTTCGATTGCTACTCACGAGCAGGGGGCAACGATTTGTATCGCAAGGAAGGGCGGTTGACCCTGCGCACATCGTATCCGATTGTTTGTGCCAGGCAATCGGCTTCAGCGGCTGCGCCGCCGTCTGGAGGATCGTCTGATGACCAATGACTGTATTAGGCTCCTGTCGAGCGGAACCGATGAACGGGTTCGTTTGCTTTGTTTTCCTCATGCTGGGGCAGGGGCTTCGATTTATCACGCCTGGAGCAATTACCTTCCCTCAAGTGTTGGGATCTACGGTGTGTTGCTGCCCGGACGTGAGCAGCGTATGCATGAGCCAGCGTTCATGGATTGGCAGCCTTTGGTTGAGCAGATCAGCCAAGTGTTGGCCGGCTGGGGCGACAAGCCGTTCATCTTCTATGGGCACAGTCTGGGCGGGCTCTTGGCATACGAGGTTGCCAAAAGCTTGCAGCGTGCGGGAGCCCCTGGGCCGAAAGTCTTGGTAACAGGAGGAGCCTATGCGCCTTCTGCCGTGCGCAAGGACAAGACGCAATTTACCAACCAGGCCGAACTGATGGAGTCGATTCGCCGCCTGGGTGGCATGGATAACGCAGTGCTGGAGGACAAGGACTTCATTCAGCATTTCATGCCGGTGATTGCGGCGGATTTCACGCTGTTCAATCGCTATGTTTACGATGCGGGTGCGGTGCCCTTGGAGTGTCCTGTGGTGGCACTGTTCGGTCGCTACGATGAAGATCATGACATTGAAAGTGCTCAGCAATGGCGGGCGCATACGCGAGCGAGTTTGCATGTGCGTGAGGTGGTGGGCGGTCATTTCTTTCATCGTGAATGCGCCGGTGAAACACTCGACATCGTCAAGCGATTTGCCAGTGCCGGGGCATGGTGAGTAGCACTTATGCCGGATGGTTCCGGGGTGTTGAATGGAGCAAACAATGATTAAGGACAGCACGGAAGAAGGCTTGCGTATTCGTGCAAATGAGCTGATCGGGCAGATGGCGGCGCACGCCGATTGGGCGGCGGCACGACGACTCGCACAGTTGATGGCCGAGCTAGGCTATTTCCCAAGCGCCTTGCAACGACCAATCCGTTACATGAAGGAAATAGACGGCCCTGCGCTTTACCACGCCTCGGACTTCGAAGTGGCTCGTCACCTTGAGACTCATGGGCAAATCATTGTCAATGAAGTGATGGCCGCTGTGGCAGCAGGCTTCGAGAACTTTTCCGATGTCGAGGAGCCCTTGGTTGAGTCGGGAGGGCAGTGGCAGCAGTTGGTCTTTTTCGAGGCAGGAGTGCGTTCAGAGCGTGCTGCCCGTCATTTGCCTGCAACCTTCGCCGTGCTAAACGAATTGCCCAGCGAGCTGCTTGGCGCCGGGGTCGTGATGCTATCCAGAATCATCCCAGGCACGCATATCGTGCCGCATTGTGGCGAGACCAACGGGCGTCTGCGCTTGCATATGGGAATCAACACACCTGCCGACGCGATGATGCGCGTCGGTTCTGAAACGGTCCGCTGGCAGGTCGGGCGGTGCGTCGTATTCGACGATTCATATGAGCATGAGGTGTGGAATCTGAGTGATGAAGATCGGATCGTGCTGATTTTCGATTTCCCTCATCCACAAGTGCCAGGCACGTGCTCGTCGACCAGCCAACCAGGCGAAGGTTTGCAGGAACGGGTGGCGGAGTTGCTCAGAGAGGCGCATTTGAAAGGGATTTACATGGATGAGCAGAGTGCCGAACCCCGGTTGTTGCCAGATGCTTTCCTGGGCGGAAAACTCCGCCGCTACATGACTGAGCTTGGCGCGCAGAAGGTTGAGCTCGATGGCCTCAAGCGCCTGCAGATTTCCACCCGCATATGAGGCCTGCATGTTTTCACTAGCGGAGGTTCAAAGGCGAGTGAGCGCTTGCCAGGCATCGATGCCCTCAGGTGTCGAGCTTGAATTGCCCGATGCGCAAGCCGCATGCGTGGTGGTGCGTGCGACGCTGGCCAACATGGATTTATCAGCGCTGTTCAGCCAGGCCGCGGGTAGGCTGACTGATCTGGCGCAATATGTCGGGGCGATCGTGTTTCGCGGCTTTAGTGTCGCCACTGCCAGCCATTTTTCTGCCGCCCTGGACGTACTGGGCAGTGAGTCGCTGGAGTATGAAGAACGCAGTACGCCTCGAACTGAAGTGGACGCGCATCTGTATACCGCGACCGAGTATCCCGCACGTGAATCAATATTTCTCCACAACGAGAACGCCTACGCTTCACGCTGGCCGCGATTTCTTGCGTTCTATTGCGAACATCCTGCTTCGACGGGGGGGGCGATGATGCTTGCCGATACCCGGCAAGTGCATGACCAGATTCCCGCCGCCCTGCGCGAAACCTGTGAGTCCAAGGGCCTGAGGTACAGGCGTCGTTTCATCGAAGGTATCGGCTACGACTGGCGCCAAGCGTTTGCCGTGCAGGATGAAGAGCAGCTAACCCGGTTGCTCGCGTTACGTGGTTATAAATGGTTCAAGGAGCAAGATCAGCTGGTTGTCGAGCGCTCTGCGACATGGTCATCGAGGCACCCCCATACCCAGCAGTCGACCTGGTTCAACCACGGGGTTTTCTTCAATGCATACTCGCTTTCCGAGACGACGCGCCTGGCCTTCAACCAGTTGTACGGACCAGATGTCTATCCCTTCCAGACGCTGTATGCAGACGGCTCAGCAATCGAACCGCACACCTATCAGACGCTTAAGGATGCCTACGAGCGGGTGCTCTATCGGTTGATGTTGCAACGAGGTGACGTATTGCTCATCGACAATATGCTGACCGCGCATGGCCGTGATGCCTACGCGGGGCTGCGCAAACATTACGTGAAGATGCTTGCCTGATCCGAATTCGCTGAAGCGAGGCGGCGAACGGGTTGTATAAATAAAACTACGAATGGAACAAAGCAAATGATTATGGATCATCAACAAGCAACCCTTACGTCCACGCTGTCGCTGTTCGACGATCAGGTACGCCAAGCACCTGATGCTGACGCATTGCGTGAGGGCGTACGAACCATCAGCTACCGAGAGCTGGCCGAGCGTGTACAGGCTGCCAGCAGTGCCCTGCTGTCGAAAGGCGTACAGCCAGGTAACTCTATCGTATTGTTCATGCCGCGCTCGGTGGAGTTCATTGTCGCCGCTCTTGCAGCACTGCGGGTCGGAGCCGCGTATGTACCGATCGACCCGAACTCGCCGATCCAGCGTTTGCGAACCATTATGGCCCGCTGCGCGCCGGCACTGGTTCTCACTGCTGGAAACACGGCATTGCCAGGTATCGACTGGCCTGCGCTTTCGCTTCAGGAACTGTGCGAAGAGCAGGATCAGACCTTGGCACAGCCTCAGGCGTCTGGCGCTGGTGATGAAATTGCGTACGTTCTGCATACCTCAGGTACGACCGGTGAGCCCAATGGTGTGCAGATAACCAACCAAGGCCTGGCCAACTACCTGACCTGGGCTGCACGAAGCTACTCCACCAAGGGCGTCTACGATGCAATATGGCATACGGCGACGACCTTCGACCTTTCCATCACCAGCTTCCTGGTACCGCTTGTCGCAGGCGGTTGCGTAGACATCCTTCCAGGCGATTCGGCTCTGGAGGCATTGCTGCATCGCCTGGCGGATGCGGGCCAACCCGCAGTAGTGAAGGTCACCCCGACTCACGTGCGGGCTATCATTGACTGGTTCGATGCTCAGCAACGTACTTGTACAGTGGCCCATGTCTTCGTAATCGGTGGAGAAGAGCTGCTCGTCCGCGATTGTGTAGCCCTTGAGCGAATTGCCCCCAAATGCCGTATCTACAATGAGTACGGGCCGACCGAAGCCACCGTCGGTTGCTGTGTTCAAGCATGGGATGGCACGACTTCGGCTAACGGGGAAAGTGTGGCAATCGGCAAGCCTATCGATGGCATGGCGATGTACGTCGTAGATGAAGATGGGATACAGGTGCCTGCTGGCATGCAGGGGGAGCTCCTGATCGCCGGAGTGGGTGTCATGTCCGGTTATCTGGACAATCCTGAGCTTTCCGCGAAAAAGCTCAAGCAAGTGGCTTGGGACGAGAGGCTTTGCTACAGGACCGGGGACATGGGAGCACTGCGTGATGACGGTGTCTTTGTCTATTTCGGGCGTACGGATACCCAGGTCAAAGTCAATGGCTACCGCATTGAACTGACGGAAATCGAAACGCAGGCGTTGGCAGTTGCGCAAGTGAGCAACGCCGCTGCAATCGTCAAGCGCGAAGGTGCCAACAATGTCCTGATGCTCTTCGTCGAGACTCAGGCTGGGGCCGCGGAGGTGGAGCAATCGGCGGCCAGACACCTGAGTGATGTGCTGCCAGACTACATGCGCCCGTCGCGCATCGTTGCGTTGTCTGCGCTGCCTGTCACAGCCCATGGCAAAATCGATCGTCGCAACCTTGCCGAACTGGAAATCGTGCAAGCGCAAGCCGCCGACGAGCTCCACGCGGACAGTATCGAAGAAACGCTGATTGCTGTGTGGCAACGTGTATTGCAACGCGATGTCGTTATGCTGGACGATAATTATTTCGCCCTCGGTGGGGATTCTCTGCGCAGTATCGAAGTCACCGCATTGGCTGAACAGCGCGGTGTGCGCTTCACGATTGCAACGCTGCACACTTACCCGACCGTGCGTTCGCTAGCCAAGGCCGTACGCGAGACGACAGCGCCTGTCGACCTGCCTGTTTCCGAACCGTTTTACCTGGTGTCGGAGCAGGATCGAGCGCGAGTTCCTGCCGATGTGGAGGACGCGTACCCGCTGAATCTTCTGCAGGAAGGGATGATCTACCACCGCGAGTTCGCTGCCAAGTCGGCGGTCTATCACGCCATCTGCTCATACCATGTAGAGATGCCCGTTGATCTCGAAGCGATGCGCAAAGCCGTGCATGAACTCGTTGCCCGTCACCCGTTGCTGCGCACTTCGTTCGACTTGACTCATTTCAGCCGTCCGCTGCAGTTAGTGCACAAGGCAAGCGAGCCGGAGTTTGGTTACCTCGATTTAAGGCAAGTCGATCCGCAGACGCATCAGGACTACGTGGACGCCTGGTTGGAAGATGAGAAGAAACGTGGCTTCGAAATTGAGCAGTACCCGCTGATCCGCTTCATGCTGCATCACTTCTCTGAAGGTAGCTGCCAGCTGAGCTACAGCTTCCACCATGAGATCATCGATGGCTGGAGCGATGCCTTGATGGTGACTGAACTGGTCAATCGCTATATGGCCAGTATCAATAGTGAAGACTTCCAGTTGCCGGCACTGCGTTCGACTTTCCGCGATTCGATTTTGCTCGAGCAGCAAGCGGTCAATGACGACAGTTACCGCGAGTTCTGGAATGATCGTATGCGGGATGTCTCGGTCATGCGGCTTCCCAGTTTCGTCCCACCCCGGGCGGACCTCGGTCAGCGCGAAATCATCAAGTTCGAGGTGCCGATCAGCGTCGAGTTGTCCGACGCCGTCAAGCAACTGGCCAGTGAGCTTGCCGTGCCACTCAAGTCCGTTCTGCTGGCGGCTCACATGAAGGTGATGAGCCTGCTGGGTGGTGTCGATGACGTCATGTCGTATACCGTTTCCAACGGGCGGCCGGAGAATCGTGATAGCCATGCTGTCATAGGCCTTTTCGTCAACAGCCTGGCGTTTCGCATGAGCCTGCCGGGAGGCAGCTGGCGTGAGTTGATCCTCGATACCTTGCATAGCGAGCATGAGGTGCTGGCACGCCGGCGTTACCCTATGGCGGAAGTCAAGCGCCAGCACGGGAGCGAACCGCTTTCCGAAACGTTGTTCTTCTTCAACCACTACCATGTCACCGACGAGCTGCAGCGTTGGCCAAACCTCAAGATGCTGGGGCTCAAGGTCTATGCGGAATCTACATTCCCCTTCTGTGTCAATGCGTTCCTGACGCCATTCGACAAAGATCTGCGCGTTCGCCTCGAGTACGACAATCTGCGCTATGACAAGGCGGTAATGGACGTCGCCGGGCACTTCTACCTTGCTGTCCTGACGGCAATGGTCGAGGATCCTTCGGCCAACTACCATGCTGACGATTTCCTGCCTCGTGGGCAGCTCGATCAGGTGCTTGGAGCAACCCGCACTGCGGCGAACCTCGAACGACGCCCATTCCAGTCGGTCGTGGCACAGATCGCCGAGCATGCACGTCGCACACCGGAGCAAATTGCCATTGTCAGTGGCCAGCTTCGCGTCACCTACGCGGAGTTGGACGTCATGGCAGGCCGGTTCGCTAAGCGCTTGATGGAAGAAGAGCATGTGCGTCCCGCGGACATGGTCGGGGTATTGATGTCTCGCGGACTGCAAGCGATCGTGGCCATGCTGGGTATTCTCAAGTGCGGCGCGGCCTATGTGCCGCTCAATGTCGATCAGCCGGCTGCAAGGCTTTCCTCTGCGATCAGGAAGATCGGGCGCCTGGTGGTATGCGATGACGCCGCGCATGCGCAGCTGGCACCGAGCCTGGATGATGACATTCGTTTCATTCGCTATTCCGATGCTGGCACTGCTGTGGGTGCCTTCGAAGACGTGCCTGTTTCGGCGCAAAGTGCTGCCTATGTCATCTTTACCTCTGGCTCGACTGGCGCTCCCAAAGCCACGGTCGTCTCCCACGCGAACCTGGACAGCTCGACGCACGACCGGGTCTCGTACTACGAGCTGGGGGCACAGGATAGCTGCGCGCTGCTGTCCTCACAGGCTTTCGACAGCGCCGTTGGCGTCATATTCGGTGCGCTGGTAGGGGGAGCGACGCTGGTCATTCCTGAAGAGGAAACCCTGCTGGACTTGGCCGGGCTTGTTCAGTACCTGAGTGCATCGCACGTGACGATGACCCTGTGTACACCGTCGTTGCTCGATACATTGCTGGCAACGGATGATTTTGCAACTCTGAAACTGCGTCAGATCATTTCTGCTGGTGAAGCGCTCCCGTGCGACACCTATGAGCGTGCTGCGGCAATTCCGGGTGTCACCGTGTACAACGAGTACGGACCGACAGAAGCAACGGTCTGGGCGAGCGTATGGCGGGGACAGCCTTATCGTCCGGTTTCGACGATGCCGATCGGTCGGTCCATTCCCGGCGCCAGGCTCTATGTGCTCGATGAGCGCATGCATCCGGTGGCGGTGGGTGTACCAGGTGAGTTGTACATCGGTGGCGCAGGCGTTGCGCAGGGCTACCTGGGCGCCCCGGCGCAGACGGCTGCCGTCTACCTGCCGGACCCATTCAGCGATGTACCTGGAGCACGGCTCTATCGAACCGGCGATCTGGTCCGGCTGGATCTTGAAGGCAACATCGAGTTCCTGGCTCGCCGCGACCGTCTGGTCAAGGTCCAGGGCTTCCGGGTAGAGCCAGGTGAGATCGAGCATGTCCTGGCCACACATCCTCAGATCCATCGGGCCGTCGCCGCGGTCAAGGCGATCAATGGGATCAAGCAACTGGTCGCCTACATTGTCCGACGTGATACCGCGCAGGCACTTTCGGTGGATCAACTCAAGGCATTCTGCAAGCAGAACCTACCGAAATACATGCTGCCTGCTCAGTTCGTATTCGTTGATGCGGTCCCCGTTTCCAGCACCGGCAAGGTTGATCTGGCGTCCCTTGAGCATTCGGCTGCCCTGGCTGCGGTCGACCGTTCGTCTGCCGCGCCAAAGTCGCCGCTGCAGGCGATGTTGGCGGGCATCTGGCAAACCGCCCTGAATGTGGAGCGGGTGGGTATTCACGACGACTTCATGGCCTTGGGGGGCGAGTCGCTTGCGGCTTTGCGTATCGCCGCGAAAGTGCGCAGTACGCTGGATGTTGATATTCCCGTTCGCACCTTGTTGGCGGCGATGGACAATATCGCTCAGTTGGCAGAGGCGCTGGAGGCACATGTGGCCCAGGGCAGTGAGAGGAAGCATGAAGAACTTGAAAGTGGCACGCTGTAACGCCACTGAAGTCGCCGGGGAGCTCGTTGCCGCAGGTCTTATGCTTTGGAGTGAACAGGGCCGGTTGTGTTACGCCGGCCCTCCTGGAGCCTTGACCGATCGGCTCAAGGCCCTGGCCTCTGAAGTGCGGGACGCACTTGTTGAGCGGCTGATGGTCGAGCGCCTGATCCTTGTGCCTCCCTCGCGTGCGCAGCAACGAATCTACGCTGCACACATGATCGCAGGAGAGGGGGGGAGTTACTCAGTCCCGATGGCTTGGCAGCTGCATGGGCCGGTGGATATCGATCGGCTGCGTGACTGCATGATCGTGATGGTTCAGCGCCACGAGGTATTGAGGCAGGGCTTCGAACGTTTTGCGGGAGAATTGGTGGGCGTCATCTCGGCGCAGGCTGAGTTGGATCTTGTCGCCCTGTCCGTTCTGGATGAACCTGGCCAGGCACCTTCGGCGGTCGCTCGCAAATGGCTGGAGGACGAGGCAGGCAGGCCGTTCGATGTATCGAGGCGCGGGCTTTTTCGGGTTCGTGTAGTCAGTGCAAGGGACGGCAGTGTCTACCTGTTATGGGTCCTGCACCATCTGGTATGTGACGAGTGGTCTACCGCGCAACTGGTGGAGGAGTTTGCATCCTTGTACAGCGACGGCACGGCAGTTCTGCCGGCACCGTCGGCTTATCGGGATTACGTGTCGTGGGAGCGGCAACAAACGGGCAGCGACGGCAGGTCCCGATTGCTGGAAAAGTGCGTGAAACGTCTGGAAAGGGGCAGTGCCGAGCCGAGCCGTTTGTTGCGTTATGAAGCGGGCAACGGCGATTGGACTGCTCTGGAGCAGTGTGAGCTTACCCCTGAGGTGAGTGCTGCCGTCAGTGATGCCGCCCGCTCACTGAAGGTTTCCGAATTCACCTTCTTGCTGGCCGCTTTCGTCATGTTGCAGGCGCGCTACTCGCCTACCCGCGACGCATCACTCGTCACGCCTGTGACAGCACGCCTGGACGAGCAATTGATGCGCGTGGTTGGGCCCGTCCAGCAACTGGCACTGATCGGCGATAGGATCGAACCTGATCGGGTGTTTTCGGACCTCTGTCGTTGCATTGCCCAGCAGGTCGAGGAGGCGATGTCGCCGGACTATCCTTCGATGGATCGCGTATTGGTAGAGTATGCATCGCGCAACAGCGGAGCGCGTGCTGAATTACTCGGTACCCTCTTCGTGATGACTGGCCCGGCCATGAACTTGCGGATGGGGGCATTGCGAGGCGTATCTTTAGGGTTACGCAACCGAGAGGCCAAGGCGAATCTGTTGGCGTGCGCGAGTCGAAGCGACGGGGTTTTGCATCTGGCTTTCGAATATCGTCCGCATGTGCTCGATAAGCTCATCTGCGAGCAAATGCTGGCTGATTATGCGCGTTTGCTTGAACAGTGCGCTCTGGATGTTTCAACCTGCGAGCAGCGCATGGCGCTTGCCTGCGCGCAATCTCCGCAAGGCGACCGGCTGACGCAGATAGCGCCCAAAGGGAGCGTGCCACAGTGGATTGCGGACATTGCAAGACGCAGGCCTGATGCTGTCGCGATCACTGGCATCGAACACGTTACCTATGGCCAGCTGGACCGGTTCGCTGCTTACATCGGTCAGTGTGTGGCGACAATGGCATTCCAGGGTGAAGCCTGCATTGCGGTATGGGGGCGTCTGGACGCTCGGATGATCGGCGCGCTGCTGGGGGTAATGCGAGCCGGAGCTTGCGTCGTGCCCTTCGACGCCGACCTTCCATGGCACCGCGTTGAAATGATCTGCCAGCGCGACAATATCCAGTTGCTGGTGGTTTGCGATCCGTCATTGGTGGCACCTCATGCTCCTCACGGTATGGGGATACCAGTGATGGTGCTCGATCAGCCGCTGGCAGCGATGCAGCTCTGCCTGCAGAACGAGGTGATGGCCCTCGTGCATGCCGACTCGCTGGCGTATGTGATGTACACGTCTGGCTCGACTGGCGAACCAAAGGGCGTCAGCGTTTCCCATGGCGCCTTCGCCAGTTTTGTCGACTGGGCAACTCGCGCGCTCGATATCAGCCACATCGCTGCGTTCAACGTATTAACGCATGCGTCGTTCGATGTTTCGTTGTTCGAGGTCTTCGCCCCCCTCGTGGCAGGTTGCCCGCTGTTCATCAATGATGGGCACACCTATCACGACCGCCTGCGGGGCTTGAGCATCGGCGGGTTTGCTGCCGTTCCTTCGGTACTGCGATCAGCACTGGCGACAGGTATTTCGCTGGAGCCTGTGACACACCTTTTTGTAGCCGGTGAGGTCTTTAGCCCGGCCTTGGCCGCCTTGCTGGCGAGCGAAGTTCCCAAATGCTCGGTGTGGAACCTTTACGGGCCCACCGAAGCAGTGGTGTATACAAGCATCCACAAAGTCGCGGGGCAGGAGCAGGTGCCTATCGGCGTTGCTCGCGATGGTCTTCGATGTCATGTGGTACGAGATGACTGGTCTCTGTTGCCTGATGGAGCTGTCGGTGAACTGGCTATCGGTGGCTTGATCGCGCGCGGGTATCGAAATATGCCGGCGCTCACTGCCGCGCGTTTCGTGCCGGACCCCTTCAGCGACCAGAGTGGCGCGCGTATGTACTTGACGGGCGACAGCGTGTTTGTTGATGGCAAGGGCGTGCTCAATTATGTAGGGCGCCGGGACCGGCAGCTCAAAAGCCTGGGCGTGAGACTGGAACCGGAGGAAATCGAGCGGGCCTTGCTCGATCATCCACAGGTGAGGGCCGCGTTCGTCTGCAGCAGTGAGGGCGACGCATTGCTTGTCGCATTCGTCGAGGCCAGGTTGGGCGAACTGCAGGAGCATGATCTGCGCCGCTTCTGTCTTGAGCGTTTGCCTCGCGCCATGATCCCTAAACGTTTTGTCATCAGTGATCTCCTCGAGCGTACGCCCGCAGGCAAGCTTGACGCCTCGGCACTGCGTGCGCGGCTTCAAGCGCTCGAGCAACGACCTTCGACAGCAGGACAGCCGACGAACCAGACGCAGAGCTTGCTTGTGCAACTTTGGGCCGATCTGCTCGGACACACGGGTTTTGATATACGCACCAACTTTTTCGAAGCTGGTGGCAACTCACTGCTGCTGCTGGCGCTCCATGACCGGTTGCCGGGCAAGGAAAGTGGTGCTGACACGCTCAGTGTGATCGAACTGTTCACCTATACCACCGTGGAGCAAATGGCGGCTCGGCTAGACCATTCAGTTCGTTCCACGATAGATGAAACGTCTTCGCTCAATGCCAAAAACTACCGGGCGGCCTTGCGTCGTCACAAGGTCAAGTATGGAAACGATGAATCAATTTGAAGATGAAGAGCAATGGCTGGGCAAGGCTGCGATCGTCGGCATGTCTTGCCGCTTTCCAGGAGCAACGAACGTACGCGGGTACTGGGCGAATTTGCTAGAAGGGGTAGAGTCGGTCGAGCGGTTCGATCCAGCGCATGCCGTGCGCAGTCGCTATGCGCCTGATGATCTGTCGGAAGGCGGAGTTGTCGGAGCCGAGGCCGTCATGCCGGATGTGCATGCGTTTGACTACGAACTCTTCGGCTATACGCTGGGTGAGGCTCGCCGCCTGGACCCGCAGATGCGCATTGCGCTGCAGTGCACTCATGAAGCCCTGGAGGATGCAGGCTGCGCTGGAATGACAGCCGGTGACGGCAAGGTCGGTGTGTTCTTTTCCGCCAGCATGAGCACCTATCTTCTGGAGCACCTGCTTGAAGAGAACATTGACGGTCTGGGTGCCTTGCTGGGCAATGACAAGGATCACATTGCAACCACCATTGCTTATCGATTGGGGCTCACGGGCACTGCAGTCAGCGTCGGCAGTGGTTGCTCGAGTTCGGCGGCAGCACTCCATTTCGCTTGTTTGGCCTTGGCTACCTACCAGTGTGACATCGCCGTTGTCGGGGGGGCGTCCATTCTCTTCCCGCAACGTCAAGGCCACGTCTATCGTGAAGGTGGAGTCTACTCCAAGGATGGGCACTGCCGGCCCTTCTCGGCAGATGCGAGCGGTACGGTTGGTGGAAGTGGGGTTGGGGTGGTCGTGCTCAGGCGCCTGGACGATGCAGTGCGTAGCAACCATTCCATGTATTGCGCCGTCGCCGGAAGTGCCTGCGGCAATGATGGGCGGCGCAAGGTCGGATACGCGGCGCCTTCGGTCGAAGGGCAGGTGGAAACGATTCGCCATGCCCTTGCAACGGCTCAGGCTGACCCACAAGCATTCGCATTCATCGAAGCGCATGCCACCGGTACGGCGCTGGGGGACCCGATTGAGCTTGATGCACTGCACAGAGCCTTCGGTACGAACCTCGAGCGTGCTCCATACTGCGCTCTGGGCTCCGTCAAGGCGAACATCGGCCACCTGGATACTGCCAGTGGCATAGCGAGCGTGATCAAAGCTGCCTTGTGCGTGTCCGAGCGTATACGCCCTGCTCAGATCGGGTTCAGCGAAGGTCATCCACTGATCCCGTGGCAAACCTCGCCCTTTCATGTCGTCCCCACCGGTGGCGCGCTGTTCGAACGTGAGCAGGCGCGCTACGTGGGGGTGAATTCTCTTGGCATGGGCGGCACGAATGTTTTCGTTGTTCTGGAGCCTGCCCCTGAGCCGGTCCAACGGCCAGGCCAAGCAATGGCGGCCGTACCCATTCTGCTGAGTGCACATAGGCCGGACATCCTGGACGAGGTTGTGAAGGCGCTGCAGGTATTTGTCCAATCCCACAGACCTGACCTGGTGGACTTGGCTTACACCCTGAGCGTGGGGCGAACGCTTCATGATCACCGTGCAGCGTTCATCTGCAAAGACGTGGATGATTTGCTCTCGCAGCTGGTACAAGGTGCACGGCGCAAGGTTGAAGAGGGTGAGCTGGCGTCCCGCGTAAATGCATGGTTGTCTGGTGAGTCGATAGATTTCAGTGGTCTCTTCCCCGAAACGTCGCGGCGCCTGCACCTACCCGCCTATCCCTATCGGCGTACCGAGTGCCGCCTGGAGCGTGGGAATGAGGCAGCGCCTGCGTCGGGACGGGCGATGCCCAATCCGTCTACAACGGAGCACACGTATTCTGCTCGATGGCAACGTGTTACGGGGGCGACTGGACAGCGATGGCCAAGTGGCGACATCGTGCTTGCATTCGTCGATGACGCGACGCTCAGATGCGGGATCGAAAGACTCTCCGAGCAAAGCCAGGCGCAGCTTGTGGCCGTGGTCAGAGAATCGAGTGATGCCTTGTCCCCCGATGACCATCTCGTTTCAGCGGGCAGTGAGGCGCATGTTCGACGGGCGATAGAGGCTTGCATGCAACGCCATGGCAAGATCGATCGGGTGGTGTACGCCTGGACCCGTCCGCAGCCAGGCGATCAGCCGGATGAAGCGATAAGCACCTCGCTCGGTACCCTGCACTGGACTGCGAGGATTTTGGATCAGCTGCAGCCTGATAAAGACATCGAATGGTTGGTCATTTCCCGTGGTCTTTTCCGGATAGCCGGTGATGAGACCTTGCAGGCTTCCCAGAGCCTGGCTTATGACATGTCGAAGATGATCGAGCTGGAGTATCCCCAGTTTCATATGCGCCATGTCGAGCTGCCCATCGCAGGTGAGCTGCCGCCAATGTTTGCCTCCGCGTGTACCTGCGCCAACGCTTCAGGAACGTTGGCTGTTCGCGGTCGTTACCTTTGGGAGCCGTACTACGCACCTGTGAGCATTGCGCAGGGCGAGCCTGATCTGGACGGTGCTGTGCTCGTGCTGGTCGGCGGACTGGGGGGGATCGGGCTGACTGTCGCGCAGGCCCTGGTGAGCCGCTTTGCCATCCATCTGGTTATCGTCCACCGTGCCCAGTGGCTCGATCATCCCGTGTCCCAGGACGATGAGCGGCAGGTGGTGATCCGTCGACAGCTCGATACGATTCGTGCCCGGGCATCTTCCCTGTTGCTTGAGCAGCTTGACTGCAATGACCGTGACGCGATGCTCGCTGCTGCACGGCGGATCGGTGAGCATCATGGCAAGGTCGATGGTGTGCTGTACCTGGCGGGGGAGGTCGATCGTGAAGGCGTCTTGCGCAACCGTTCGTTCAGCATGCTCGAGCGCTCGGTTCGCACCAAGACCCAGGGTGTTGCCAATGTCACCGAGGCATTTGCCCACCTGCGCCCCGCTTTTCACGTGAATTTCTCCTCTATCGGTGCAGTTTTGCACAAGGCGAAGTTCGGGGAAGCGGGCTATGTCATTGGCAATGGCTACCTGAACGCCCATGCGCGCGCGCAGGCGGCAAATGCCGAATGCCGCTTCATTTGCATAAACTGGACCGACTGGCAGACAGATGGCATGTGGGCGCAGGCCCAGAAAGAGTTCCAGGCACGCTATACGTTGAGCGATGTCAGTCGCGACAACGCGACGGGCACCTGGAGCGACAGCCAATGGTTGCAGAGTCTGTCCGCCGGGCAGGGTGTCGATCTGTTGCTCAGGATCATAGCCGGCGATCATGAAGAAGTAGTGGTATGCGCCCAGGACTTGACCTCTCTTCTGGAGTATCAACGGCATGCGACGCACGCCGACTACGGGCGCTATCTGAATAGCCTGAAACTGAGTGCTGCAGTGCACACTTCCTCTCAGCAAAGCGAGGTGGCATTTGCATCGCGCGATACCGCCCAGTCACTTGCGCAGATATGGGAGGAGCTGCTTGGCGTACCTGTTCAAGGCGGCGACGACAATTTCTACAATGCAGGGGGGGATTCGCTGCTGGCGTTGCGCCTGGTTGCCCTGGTGAAGCAGGCTCATGGTATCGATCTTTCGCTCTCCATATTGCTCGATACCCTGACATTCGACGCGCTGGTGGCCTGCATCGACGGGAAAATCGCTGAGAAGCCGTCGTCCTCGGAGGTCAGTATTGAACTCTGACGCTCAGGCTTTCGAACGGCTTGTCGAGCTCTATCGAAAAGGGGGGCGTGTTCTGCTTCGGGAGGGGATGCTGCAGGTCAAGGGCCCGAAGGAGAGCCTGTCGAGTGACTTGCTGCGTGCACTGGGTCGCCATCAGTCCGAATTACGGCAATTGCTCGGCGCCACATGCCTTGGATCTGACACCTCGCTTGCCGTTCCGCTATCCAATGCCCAGGAAGAGATATGGGCTGTGGAGCGGGCTCGCCCCCACAGTGCTCGGTTCGGCTTGACCAGTTGTGTCCTGCTCCATGGGAAATTGGACACAGGCATCGTGGGTGAAGTCGTCAACGCCTTGATGGAGCGTCATGTAGCCCTGCGTACGGGCTTCAGCGAAGCGCATGGCTGCGCTCTTCAGCACGTGCGATCCTACCGCCCCATCGCGGTGTCGGTCGAGCGTGGTATCGGGCACATGCCCGAGAGCCCGTGCACGTTAATGCGTCACATAGCGGCAGAGCAGGCCAGGCGCGCTTTCGATTTGTCGGCGGGCCCATTGCTTGACGTCAACCTCTGTGCCTTGGGCGATGAGCATACCTTGGTAACATTGCGCCGCCACCACATCGTCAATGATGGCACTTCCTTCGCAATCATTGTCGATGAGTTCTGTAGTGGCTACCAGGCATTGCATGGCGGCAAGGCGTTACCTGAGCGTGCTGGGGGCCTGGGTTACCCCGCATTCGTTGCCTATGAGCGGGCTACGATTGCAACGCTAGGGCGGGCGGCGCTACGTGATTGGTGGCGCATGGAGATGTGCCGCGCTAAGGATATCGCTGCGATGTCGGGGCGTCCGAGCCTCGAGCGAGCCTCACTGGGCAGCGGGCCAGGTACCATGCGTTCGTTCGAGTTCACGATGCCGGCACCCTTGATCGCTGGTTTGCAGGCGTTGTCTCGGCGTTGCGGTGAAACACTGTACTCGACAATGTTTGCACTGTTTCGTCTGCTGCTGGAGGCCAAGCAATCGCCGGGTGCCGAGTGCATCGGTCTGGATGCGTCGATTCGTGATGCCGCCGAGTTCGAGGGCACGATCGGTCTATTCGTCAACCGTTTGCCCATCGTGCACGGTGTAGAGCCATCCAGCACCTTCATGACGATGGTCACGCAGGTTGGCAGGACCCTACGCGGCGCTCTGGCGCACAAATGGCTGGCACACCATGAAATCGATGCTCAAGCGACTGCCGTCGGACTGTCGGGCTTGAGTTACCTTTTCGGGTTCCACAACAACACGCATGCTGCGTTTTCGTTGCCCGGGTGTTCGGTAGTGGCAAACCATGTCCACATCGAGCAAGAGCAGGACCTTCCTTTCGTCTGTTACATGAGCGACGCAGGAAGCGTCTTTCGCGTGAGCGTGGCCTACCGTGTCTTGCCACATACCGAAGTCCTGGCCAGTGAATTCGATGTACTGTATCTGCAGCTTGCCCAGCTTGCCGTCGACACGCCCGGCGCGTGCTGCAGTGAGTTCATACGTGTTCTGCAAGCCCGGGACCAGCAACTTAGCACGGGGCATCGGGCAGCCTTCGCACGAATGAAGCAAAAGCGGTTTGCACGGACTAGCGGGAGTGGCAGCGATGCATGAATGGAAAAAGCAGTTTTCGCTCGACCGTTCGGTTCAGGTGAGCGGATCAATGCCTGACTGGCAAGGCAGCCTGGTGCAGGTGGATGCTGAGGTGCCTTTCTTGTCAACGTTCACGCCTGCACGACCGGATATTCGGCTGGCGGAGGTCTTTCGTCGGCATGCGGGTTGGGTCGATGAAAAACTTGCCGAGCGAGGCGCGTTGCTGTTCCGCGGTTTTGAAGTCGGCGGGGCACGCGAACTCGAACTGCTTGGCCAATGGCTCGGTTGTACACCCACCAACAGCCGTGAAGAAACGTCTCCACGCACGCGTATTTCAGGCAATGTATTCACTGCCACGGAGTACCCTGGCGCCTATCCCATTGCCTTTCACAACGAGAGCTCCTACCAACGGGCAATGCCGGCCAAACTGCTTTTTCACTGCGTTCAGCCCTCGGAATCCGGCGGCGCTACGTGGCTTGCCGATTGCCGAGCGGTTTGGCGAATGTTGCCTGAGGCTATTCGGTCACCCTTTGCCCGCGATGGATATGAGCTGGTACGCAGTTACCATCCGTACTTTGGCATGTCTTGGCAACAAGCTTTCGGCGTGAGTGATCGGGCTGCTGTCGAAGCCATTGCTGCGTGCGATGACATACGGTTGGAGTGGAAGGACAACGGTGTATTGACCACGACGCAACGGCGCCCGTGTGTGCTGGCACACCCTCGTACTGGCATGCTCTGCTGGACCAATCATTTGTTCTTTTTCCATCACTCGAATCTGCCACCGCACGCGCGTGAAGCTTTGGCAGCGGAGGGGCGGGAACATCGTCTGATAAACGATACACGCTATGCCAATGGTGAGCCTGTCTCGCTCGACATAGTTACAGCGATCGGGCAAGCTTACGACGCGCATTCAGTTTCAATCGAGTGGCAGCCTGGCGATGTTCTGCTGATCGATAACTTGTCCATGGCTCATGGTCGTGCTCCGTATGCCGGAGCAGGTGCGCGGGTCATTTATTTTTCCCAGTTGGATCAGATCGAGTGGGCGAAACTGCATCACCCATTGCGTGTTCAGGAAGAACAAACATGAGCATTTCCTCACTGTCTCTGCCGCAATTGCAGGCGTATGGCCGTCGTGCTGCAAGCAGAGATGCCTCTGAGATCATCTGTTGTACCTTTTCACTTTCAGGTGTCGTCAGCATCGAGATGCTGCGATCGTCTGCCGCGGATGTTCTGTCGCATGTCGAACTTTGCCTCCCCGGCCTCAATGGTGAGTGCTGTGTGCAGGCCATCGATGCATCAAGCCTGGAAAGTGCTTGCGAGCATATGGCCGAGGCTCGGCAACTGGCCAGCTCTGCTTGTGCTTTGGCATTGGTGACCGTTGACCAGACGAAGTGGTTAGTAGCCGTTTGCTGTTCCTGGGTCTTTGATGCAGACGGTTTGTCCCTTTTCGTCAACCGCGTTCTTGAACAGGCGTTGAGCGCCGGGCAGGTGCAGGAAGGCAGCATTCGCTATACGGACTATATGAACTGGCATCGCGAGCTGATAGCCAGTCCAGAGGCACAATTCGGCAAGCAGTTCTGGACGCGTGCCGCTGCCTCATTCCAGCCACTTCTGGAGCTGCCGATCGAAGAGCGGTTGCGAGTATCGGACACTGCCAAGGCGGCCTTTTCTACCCGCGTATTGACTGAAGCAACTGCACGGCGCCTCGAATTGATCGCCAGTCGGCTTCAGGTGTGCGTCAATAGCTTGGTTCTCAGTGCGTGGTTGGTGGTACTCGAACGCCTCTTGCCAGATAGATCCAAGGACCTGGTTGTCGCGATTGGTAACCGTGAGGATATGTTCGAGGCGCTTATCGGTCGACTGGATTACGAGTTGCCGGTGACATTCGACGTTTCAAGCAGCACACCGTTCGCCGGCCTGGTCAAGCACGTATTCAGGAAAATGGATGAGTGTGCTGAATGGAAGGAATGTTTCCTGGAGCAGCATTTCACGATTGATGCCGATCGACTCAATGCGCGGTTTTCAACGCGCAAGTTGCAGAGTGGGCAAAGTCAAGGCGTGAGCTGGGATGAGCACCTGCATGCCTGTTTCGCGCCATCCAGCCAGCTGGAGGTGACCGTCGCCCAGAGTGCGCAATCGCAATCTTCGCTTGCACTCAGCGCAAACCCTTCTCGCTACTCCCAGGCGACAGTCGATTTTCTTCTGACAGCGCTTCAGAACACACTGACTCGGGCCATCGCGGATGTATCGGTTACTGTCGCTCAATTGAATATGCTCGACCAGCAAGTTGATGGATGGGCGGCGTCGAACCCATGTGTAGCCCCCGCTCCAACGATAATCACGGTTTGCGATCGTATCCAACAGGTCATCGAACTGCAGGCGCAGGCTGTTGCTATCGATTACGGTACTCAGACCTGGACCTACCGTGAGCTGGGCGAGCGTGTTGTCGAGCAGGCGCAAGCCCTGCGAGGCATCGGGGTTGGCCTCGAGGATTGCGTTGGCTTGTCCGTTGCCGATCCGGTTCGCTACTTGATCGGCGCTCTGGCTGTTTGGCGCGTTGGCGCCCATTTCGTCGCGCTCGACGAACAGGGGCCGGCGGCACGTAGGCAGCAAATCATCGAGCGGGCCAAGGTGAAAGCGATTGTCGATCACGATGGACATATCCGCGTGCAAACGACACTGGGTGCTCCTTCCGATCAGGCCCAAGTGCGCAACTGGCCGCTGCAGGTGCTGGCCTATGTCATATGCACCTCGGGCACCACGGGGGAGCCACGAGCGGTTGCGGTGTCGCATGCCTCGCTCGCCAACCAGATAGATGCCTTGGCCCGTCACTTCCCCCTCGCGCCGGGCGAGCGCGTACTGGGGCGCACGCCTGCAACCTTCGATGCCTCTCTCTGGGAGTGGATGCTGACCTTCTGCCGTGGCGCGCGACTGCACCTGCTGGACAAGTCTGATGGGGCGTCTGAGCGCGCGATCATCGCGGCGCTGGAAACCTTCCCTCCGCGCATGGTGCAGATGACTCCCAGCCTCCTGTCGCGCTGCCTGCATGTGGGCGGCGCGCCTGCCTTGGCAAAGGTTGCGCATGTAGTCATCGGCGGCGAGCCTCTGGAGGGTTCGTTGGTTGCTGAGGTGGCCAAGCACGGTGGAACGCTGATCAATGCGTACGGGCCAGCTGAAACCTGTATCAACGCCAGCCTGTATCACGCTGTCGATGACATGCATCCTAGAACCGTGCCCATTGGTGAGCCGTTGGATGAGTACGTGTTCTATGTTGTGGACAATGCCGGCCGCCCGACGCCTCTGGCCGGTGTTGGCATGCTGTGCATTGGTGGCGCAGGTTTGGCGAGGGGCATAGTGGGGGCGCCTTGCGCCACTGCCCTTGCTTTCCTGCCGGACCCGTTCACTTCTCGCGAGGGTGCGAGAATGTACGTCACCGGCGATTGGGTGCGGCGCCTGCCAAACGGCGCCATCGAGTTCGTAGGGCGGCGGGACGATCAGTTGAAACTCAACGGTGTGCGCATCGATCGGGCGGAAATCATCGCTGCCATGACCGCCGAACCTGGAGTTAAGCAGGCCACGCTGATCAAGCTGGACGAGCCATCGCCGTGCCTGGTCGCATTCGTGGTGCCCGTGTCACCCAACCATTTCAGCGTCCAGGCACTGAGCGCTGCGCTACGGCTCAAGTTACCGTTGAGCATGTGCCCAGCCAGAATCGTCGTGCTCGCGGACCTGGCATTGGACGCGCACGGCAAGGTTGACCGAAAAGTGCTTGGTGAACTTGCCCAGGCCGATTTACAGGCCGTCTGCGTGGCGCCTCGCACCGCGACCGAAGCCAGGGTGGCGAAATGCTGGTGTTCGGTGCTGGAGGTAGAGCAGGTTGGCGTGCACGACAACTTTTTCATGAGTGGCGGCCATTCACTATCATTCAGCCGCCTGATCGTAGCCTTGCGTGACGTCTTTGGCATAAGCCTCTCACTGGGGAATGTGATTGACGCTCCGAGTGTCGCTTCTCTGGCACGCTACATCGATCAACAGTTGAACGAGGACGAATGAGCGTGTCAGATGATGTAGCGATCATCGGCGCAGGCCAGTCAGCCAAGTATGTGCTGCTGGCCCTTGCCCATGCGATTGTGTCCGGACGGTTGCCAGCCGGTTTGCGAATCAGCATCTATGAACAAGGCAGGCATTGGGGTACTGGGCTGGCCTGGTCTCCTGATGTGGTAGGCGACATGCATTTGTCGAGTTTGGCCGCACCCTCGGTACGGGCCCAGGTCGGTCGCGAAGAATGGGGCCGATTCGAACGGATCGTGGCTTTTTTACGCAGTTTGGGAGCCCAGGTAACCGCCCGGTTGCACACAACTATAAAGGCGATCGAACCTGCTGCCGGAGGCTGGTCCGTGCAAGGCGAGCACGTTGGGCTGCCGGGTGCCAGACACGTGGTGCTGGCGATAGGGCACAGCGCCTTCGCCGAGAAAAAGCCTCTTGACGGGGTATTTCAATGCCCTTGGCCTTTCAATCGACTTCGTGACCTGGTCGATGCGCGGATTGCCGAGGGCGGGGGACGAGTTTTGATCCTGGGCAGTTACCTGACGGCTGTGGATGTCGCGGTTGGTCTGGGGGCGATCGAGAATCAGGGGATGTTGCACCTGAGCGTTCTATCCAGTAGTGGGGAGCTGCCGAAAGTCTGGGGATCTGCGCCACCGCCGATAGATGTTGATGCGCTGTGCAAGACGGTGTTGGGCCAGCCCATCGCCCAGTGTCGTGCCGAGGGTCGGCTGGATCTTGCGGCAGTCGAACAGATGATCCTGTTCGCCGCATTCGGCGAAAAGGAAGACACATGCGGCTCGTTGGCAGAAAAACTTCAGCGCCTTTGTGCGGGAAAACCCGCTCAGCGCTTGAAGGAAGATCTACGCGAAACGGCGGATGGAGCAGTGCTGGCGTGGCAGACCGGATTGTTCGGTGGATTGCCAGTATTGAGTGAGGCGTTCCCGAGGTTCAGTGATCGTGACAAGCTCAGGTTCTTGTCACAGCGCTCTCGCTACTATCGTGCGGCCATGCCGATGGCGCGTGAGAATGCACTACGCCTCGACGCCTTGTTCGAGGCCGGCTCGCTTGACATCCTCGCTGCGCCGCAGGGTTACCGTTTGTGTGAGGACCGGCAGCGCAATGTCCAGCGCCTCGACGTTCTGGATGACGCTGGCATCTTCAGGACCGTTGGAGAATTCGATCTGGTGGTCGCTGCTGCGGGGCCCGATGTGCGGCTCGATCGAACGGTTTCACCGGTGCTACGTCATCTTTACGATCGCGGCCTGGCTTGCGCGGTCTACGCCCAGGATGCGGGGGAGACCATCGAGCTGGGCGGGGTCAAAGTGAATCCATGCACTTGTGAGATGGTGCCAGCCGACGTCGCTGCAGCACCAGGGGAGGGCAGTCTGTTCGCAATCGGCCCACTGTTGATCGGCACATTTCCGGACGCGCAGAGTGTCGGGCATATCGCGCGTGATGCAGAACGCATCGTTGAACGACTGGTGGCCTTGACCGCAAGGGATTGATGGTCGCCCCGCTGATTTCGCGGGTCGGCTCAAGGGAATTGAATGGCAAAGCGAGGGAACATGCAGTCAATTGTCCAGCTTATTCTGCTTCAAGTAGCACTTTGTAGGCGAGGCCTCGAAGTGGCGGCCTGTACGCCATGGGAGGGCGTCCACGCTTGTGCGCTTGCTCGGGGGCGGCTGCAATGGCGTCTCAGGCCTGAGGTTGCTGAGGGGCTGGTATGATTCGCAAGCTCGATCAGGCTGGGCGCGCGCGATCAAACACGCTCCATTATCTGCGCGATGGCGTGAATGTTTCCACTTCGTGCACCTTCGCGGAATTGGACGACGCCGTTCGCGAGGCTGCAGCATTTCTTCATCATGGTTGTGACGTGCGCGCCGGGCAGCATGTGATGATCACGTTACGCGACCCCATCCGCTTCGCCACCGCATTCCTGGCCTGCCAGTACATCGGTGCCGTGCCGATCGGCCTCTCATCCAACTTCAAGCGTTTCAGCGTTGGCGACCAGTTGCTTGCAATCGCTCGTGATAGCCAGGCCCGCGCGCTGTTGGTCGATGCGGCTCAACAGCAACATGCGGCGATAGATGTGCTGCGCAAGCAAACCGATGTGTCGGTGATCGCGATCGGGGAGCGCTTCGAGGGTGGTTTTCGCTCAGCTGCGCGCATGGACTTCCCGATCGCCTTCGTCCAGTACACATCAGGCTCCACGCGTGATCCGAAAGGGGCGGTTGTCAGTCGACAGGCGCTTGAGGCGCAATTTGGCTTGTTGATGCGTACGTTTGGCTTCGATGAGCATTCGCGGTTCGTGAACTGGTTACCGCTACACCATGACATGGGTCTGGTCAGCAAGTTGCTGCTGCCCTATTACTTGGGTGCGACAAGTGTACATATGCTACCCGCAGCCTTCATGCAACGCCCCTCCCGTTGGTTGCGGGTGATTGACGAATTTGGTGGCACGGTCAGTAGTGCTCCGAATTTCGCCTATGAGCTTTGCCTGCATATACCGGAACATGAGATACAGGGGATCGATCTTTCGAGCTGGTCGAGCGCTGTTTGCGGTGCGGAAGCTGTACGCCATCACACGCTGGAGAGCTTCGCAAACCGGTTTGCCAGCCACGGCTTCGACAGGCAATCCCTGTGTCCTGCTTATGGCATGGCTGAAACCACCCTCATGATAAGTGCGTGCAGAGGCCTGGTGCATGAAGCCCCAGTGCCGACAGAGAACCTCCCTGCACACGCGTCTCTTGCAACCTTCGGTGCGCTCGCCAGCTGTGGGTTACCTGAGCAGGGCGATGTCGACATCAGGATCATCGATACGCAAAGCGGCCACGAATGCGAGCATGGTCAGGTGGGAGAAATCTGGGTCAGTGCTTCCAGTCTGGCGGAAGGGTATTTGCGCAGCGGGCAAATCGACCGCGCTGCTTTTGACCACCGACTGCCCCACGACCCCACGAGACGTTACCTGGCAACAGGAGACCTGGGTTACTTGGCAAATGCCGGTGTCCACGTGCTGGGCAGGGTAGGTAGCGCGGTTACGGTGGCGGGTCGCAAGTACTTCTTCGCCGACATCGAGTTTGCCATGCTGCAACTCGACACGCGCTTCATGCCCAATTGCGCTGCGGCGTTGAGCCTGGATGGCGGTCAGACGGTCGCGCTCGTATTCCAGTTACGGCCCGGTGCCGTTGCTCCGGATGAATTGGCGGCGCTTGGCGAACGCTGCGCCGCAGGGATCGAGGCGTTGTTCCCGATCGCCATTTCCGAAGTGCTGTTCACTCCCCGTGCTTTGCCACGCACGAGCAGTGGCAAGCTACAGCGTGATCGCGTGCGCGAACTGTTCGACGTGCATCCCTTGCCGGGTACGCTTGTCGTCTGCGCACAGCGGCAATACGCAGTTGAAAATGGTCCTTCGCCCCAGGCGCAAGCCCTCTCAGACCCGTTGCAAACCATTGCTCGCCTGCTTGGCTGCCCTGCAAGCGAGCTTGATCTGGAGCGAACCTTGGTCGAGTTGGGAGCCGATTCGCTGACAATCGTCCGTATCCAGTTCGAGTTAGAGCGTCGTTTTGCCTGTGTGCTTGACCGGGCAAGGATGTATGCCGGTGCGCGTCTTCAGGACTTGCTCGACGACATTCGAATACCGGCACCTCAGGCCGTTGCGCTACCGCCAGCGGTTACAGGCCGCCGTGTTGCGGCAACCCATTATCAGCGAGCCTTGGTGTTCGCACAAACATTGGCCGCTCAGCCGATCTACACCCTGCAACGTGCAGTGTGCATCAATGGGGATATCGATCCGGACACGCTGCGGCTCGCCTTGACCAGGCTGGAGGAACAGCACGAAGCCTTGCGTGGACATTTGTGTTCCGCGTCTGGTGAGTTGAGTTACGTCGTCGATACCGATTGTGTCCCTGCACTCGTAGTTGAAGATCCGAGTGCGCAGGAACAGAGCGCGCTCGCCCGACTGCATGCTTGGAATGCCAGGGGAATAGCCATCGATGCTGCGCGACTATACCGCGTCGTATTGCTGCCTCGATGCGGGGGCGGGGCGCTTCTTCTGCTTCAGGTCCACCATGCAATTGCCGACTTCTGGTCGTTCGTCATCATCTGGCGTGATCTTTTCGCCCTGTATGAAGACGCCTCACGCAATGAGCACGTGCCCTCATCGGCGGATACACCACACTATCGGCAGTTTTGCCAGGAACATCAGGCTTACCTGCGATCGCGGCAGGCCGAGATTGATGTGCAGTTTTGGCAGGCCAAGCTGAACCCGGACTTTGATCCGCGTCTGCCCATCGCCGCCCAAGGCCTGGATAGCTATGAAGCGAACCGCCATCGCAGTGAGTTGCCCAAAGAGCTGGTTGCGGCAATTCATGCCCGGGCGGCCGCTGCGGGTGTCACGGTCGGTTGTGTGTTGCAACTGGCACTGGAGGCAAGCCTTGGCATTCTCTCGCGCCGAGAGCGTGTCCGATATGGCGTCGCCCTACTCAATCGTACGACACGCTATCGTGACACGGTTGGCATGTTCGCCAACCTGGTGCCGATGGAAGCCAGTGTGGCAGCCGATGCATGCATCAATGATGCGCTGATTGAGGTCAGGAACCGGCTCACCAGTGCGTTGTCTCACGAGGCCTTGCCCCTTTCACGGTTGGGTGCCGACTTTGCCGCCAGGGGCAGTACATCGGGCACCTGCTTCGATGCCGTGTTTGCCTATTTCGACTTGGCGGGGCTCGATGTCGGGGCGCAGGCCATCGACGTGGCGTTTGAGCGAGAGCAAGCTGTTTTCGACATTGCCGGCCTGACGTTTTCGCCCTTGCATATGCCATCGGCTTTCGTGCACTACCCCTTGCAGGTTCAGCTATTAGGATGCGATGGGCATCTGCAACTGTGCGTCGACTATCGTCGTGACATGCTGGACTCCCAGTTGGTGTGCGCTTGGGTCGAGCAATTCCATTCGACGCTCAATTTCATCGCACTGAGCACTGATCAGCCTCTGTCGGCGGCGATGGTGCTGCCGACGGCGCTAGCCCTTCGATTGCAGGCGTGGGGAAGGGAAGCGGGCAGTCCTGCGCCGTCCACCCTGTCGCGTATTGTCGGCCAGGCTTTGGCAAAACCCGATGCGATTGCTCTGATTCCGGCTGGTAAAGGTGAAGCATGGACCTATGGGCGTCTGCTGGCCACGTCTGATGCCTACGCACGTCAAGTACGTGCGCTTGCCACCGGTACGCGCCAGGTCGTGGTAGCCGTCATGCTGCCGCGTAGTCCACTGGGAGTGGCGGCTTGTCTGGGGGTGATGTTTGCAGGCGGGGTCTATCTGCCCATAGATCCATCAACACCTGTGCGCAGGCGTGACTACATGCTGCGTGACAGTGGTGCGGTGGCGGTTATCGCGCAAACCGCGTCAGCCCCCCTCGGCCTTCCCGTGATCGATATGCCGGAGGGCGCCGGTGAAGAAATGCCGTCGAGCGGTTCGTTGAACGCAATTGCCTGCGCCGATGCGGGTGCTTATCTGCTGTATACGTCCGGTAGCACAGGGCAACCCAAAGGGGTCCTGGTCGACCACAGAGCGCTTGATCATCGACTGGACTGGATGATCGACCGCCTTGCGCTTTCAGCACAAGACGTTTTCGTGCAGAAGACGATCTGGACATTCGATGTGTCGCTCTGGGAAATCCTGGTCCCCTTGATGCTGGGTGCCAAGGCCATCTGCATTCAGCCCGAGCACGAACGATACCCTGAAGAGGTGGCCGAGGCAGTCGTGCGCAACGGTGGCACCATCATGCATTTCGTACCCTCCGTGCTGAGTCACTGGCTGGGCATCGATAGTGTGCAGAAGGCGATCGCAGGATTACGGCACGTGGTGTGCAGTGGCGAAGCGATGCTGCTGTCTCATGTGCAAGCATTTTTCTCCTGTGCGCCGCATGTACGCCTTTTCAACTTCTACGGGCCCACCGAGGTGGGAATCGACGTCACCTATACAGAGCTGTTTGCAGACTCAACGGGTGTTTCTATCGGGCGACCCGCACCCAACTGTGAGGTTTCGATTGTCGACGAGCAGGGGAAGGCGGTCCTTCCAGGCGCACAAGGTGAGTTGGTGGTTGGCGGGCCACAAGTGGCGATTGGCTACGTCGGCAAGGCGGCGTTGACTGCTGCCCGATTCATCCCGTCGCCCTGGGGCAGTGGTTCGCGGTGCTATCGCACCGGTGACCTGGCTCGCTTCGATGAACACGGCAACATTATTTACCTCGGTCGCCTGGACAGCCAGGTCAAGCTGTCGGGATATCGCATCGAGCTCGGGGAAATCGAACAAACGTTGAGCGTTTTGCCGGGAGTTCGCAACGCGGTTGTCATGCTCGTGGAGGAGGGCGGGCCTGAGCGGCTTTGCGCCTTCCTGCAGGTCGATGAACAGGTAGCCTTGACCAGGCGCGAGATCGAGGAGCATGCGCGGACATGGTTGCCGGAATTCATGGTCCCGCGAGAGTGGCGATTGCTGACAGGGTGGCCGTTGCTTCCCAACGGTAAGGTGGATCGTGCACAGCTGCTCAGTGAACGACGAGGCGGCGATTCACCGGTTGTCGACGCGACTGGCCTTCGCGCCCAGCTTGCGAAGCAGTGGCAAGCGGTATTGGGCGGCTCTGCGCCTTGCGATGCAGATGATTTCTTCGAGTGCGGTGGCGACTCGATCCTGGCATTGCATTTGATAGGTCGCCTGCGGGACGTTGGCATTGCGCTGTCAGTGCAGGCGTTGTTCCGTAGCAGCAGTTTCGCTGGGGTACAAGCGACCGTCGCGGGTGTGGGCAACTTGCAGCCTGTCGTTCCCGCCATTGCACCGTTCAGCCTGCTGGGCAAGCACGACCGCGCGCTCCTGGAAACGGCCGAGGTCGAGGATGCCTATCCCCTCAGCTACCTGCAGCGGGGGATCATATACAAGTTCTTCAATGATCATCACTATGAAGTCTTTGTAACGACGCTTGAACTTGTTGCCCGTTGGGATGAATCTGCGCTCCACCATGCACTGCGCCAGGTCGTTACCGAGCACGCATTCCTGCGAGCCTCGGTTGACCTGGAGCGCTTCGCCGAACCCGTACAGATACTTCATCGTTTCGTGGAGCTGGATCTGGCGGTCGAGGACCTGACTGACTTGCCCGAATCGGAGCGTCAGCGCCGGCTGAATTCCTGGATAGAGGCGGAGAAAAAGCGGCCTTTTTCGTGGGAAACGGCACCGCATTTCCGTTGCACTGTTCACTTGCTCGATCACGAGCGATTCCAACTTACCTTTGCAGACGCTTCGCTCGATGGTTGGTGCGTGGCAACCGTGTTGACCGAGCTTCTTGAAGCCTACTCAGCCTTTAGCATGGGCAGGGTACCGAATGCGATCAGGCGTCCACCGCTCGCCTATGCCGAATTCGTGGCATTGGAGCGCCAGGCGCTGGCCAGTCAGGCCCATGCTCAGTTCTGGACCAAGGTGCTTGAGCAAGGTCGCTTTGCTGATGCGCAGGCGCTCTCGATACCAGCTCGAGGGCCGCACAGTCGACTGACCTGGCAGGCGACTGCGCGATCGGTGGAGCGTTTGAAGGCTATTGCCCAGGTGGCGCGCGTACCCCTGAAGAGTCTGTTGATGGCGGTCTACTTTTACGCATTGGCGCGCGTCACCAACGGCACCTTGCAGCGTGGCGGCGTGGAGTTCAATGGCAGGCCGGAGCTCAGCGGTGGCGACCGATCCATCGGTGTATTCAACAACCTGCTCCCTGTTGCCATCGATCTTCAGGGGATGAGCTGGGGGCAATTGCTGCGCAAGTGCTTCGAAACAGAGACGAGTTATTTACCATTCCGGCGTTTTCCCTATGCTCGACTGGTTGCAATGAATGGCGGGCGTCCATTGTTCCAAACCCTATTCGTATACACGCATTTCCATGTGTATCGCGCCTTGCAGGCGCTTGAGCTGAAGGTGGCCAGCCACTATGCATCCGATCAGACCTACGTACCGCTGACTGTCCACTTCAACCAGTATTACCTTGGCGACGGCCTGCGGATTCTGTTCGATTATGACGCACGGCATGTCGAGCTTGCCCATGTCGAGCGAATTCGCGCGGTCATCGCCACTACGTTTGAATTTCTTTCCCAGCACGACACCATAGACGACATGCTGGCTGAAGCCGTTTTATCACCTGCCCGTCTTTCACTTACTGCTCCTCTGGACAATCCTTATGCATAGCCCTTCAACACCCTCCAGTTTCGATGAGCAACAGGAAAAAGAGCGGTTTGTCTCCGAGCTTCTTGGGCAAGCGCAGGTTGCATCGAGCGACCCCGGAGTAGATGGGGGGCAGGAGCCGCTGTCCAGTCTCGAGGCAACACTGCTGGCTATCTGGAGTGAGTCTTTTGCCCGTCCAGTTCAGGTACAGGACAACTATTTCGCGTTGGGTGGTGACTCTCTGAAGAGCATCCGTATCTCGGCTCGGGCAAGACGTGCAGGGCTGGATGTCACCATGCAGGACATCATCAATCACCCTACGGTTCGCGCCCTTGCCCAGCATCTGGCATCTTGTGATGCGAGCAGTGCGGTCACCCTGGGGCGCGTCGCGTCGACAGATCAGCCCCAGGGAGGGGTCTATCCTTCCACGGCCGCTCAGGAGGGCATGCTGTACCACTGTCTGGCGACACCGCAGGCCTCGCTCTATGTTTCGCAATTCAGCTGTGAACTGGTTGGCCCGCTCGAACCCGCACGTTTTGAGGCCGCCCTGCGCCTGTTGGTGAATCGACATCCTGCGTTGCGTACGGCATTTCCAGAAAACCTTCTTGCTTGCCGTAGCCAGCGAATTCATGAGGATGTAGCGCTGGTTCTGCGCTATGAGTCGCCGGGCGAGCCTGCGACTGACGCTCAGCTCCTCCAGTACAAGCGTCGCGAGCGTGAACAGCCATTCGATCTTTCGCGTCCGCCTTTGCTGCGCGTTTGCCTGGTGAGGTTATCCGCGGAGCGGCATGTGTGGATTTGGACACAGCATCACCTGATTGCCGACGGACGTGCTCAGGAATGCCTGATGGTAGAGCTTGCAGAACTCTATGCCCAGCTTGCGGGGAAGCCAGCACTGCAACTGGCAGAGGATCCAAGTTATCGCCATTTCCTGCTCGATACCCAGGCACGGGCGCGGCGCGAGCAGTCGTTCTGGGCTGATTATCTCGCGCATCTGGAATGCTCTGCGCTGTTCGATCAGCGGCAGGATGCAGCAATGCCCGAGGAGCTGCTGCTTGAGCTCTCAGGGGAATGCACCGACGCGCTTGGCGTGGCGCTGGCCGACGCCCAAGTGACCATTGCCAGCGCTTTTGCTTCCTGGTTTGCATTTGCGTTTGCGGTGACCTTCGAGCGTCGTGATCTGCTGGTGGGCCTCGTTACCTGCGGACGACAGGCTGAACGTTCGGACTACATCGATACCGTGGGCAACCTGATCAGCACACTGCCTCTCAGGGCAACGATCAACGGTGGTCGTACCTTGAAGCAGTGGACGCGGGCCATGCAGTCCAGTATCGCCAACCTGCAACGGCACGCGCATGATTCGCTTCCTGAAATCAAGCGCTGTGTTGGTTGGCCTGCCGACTCGGCGCTTTTCAATGCCATTTACGTGCATGAAAATCATGCCCCTGTGGGCCGGATATTTGGTGGCGCGACAGGGTTGCAGGTAGAGGACATGCAGTTTCATATCAACGAGGGCTATCCACTGGTCTTGGTGTGCGAGCAAGCGCAGGGTGTGCGATTTACCTTGCGTTATCAGCCACAGGTCTGCTCGGGCGCTCAAGCACAAGCCTTGCTCAACCGGTTGAGTCAGCTGTGCAGTGTTTGGGTCGATAATGCATCGCTGGATCTTTCGAGAGTCGTTGATTTGCTTCGGTGAACGCGATCTTCAGACCGGCGCGGCACGTTTAGCCGATTGCGGCGACGGCCTGGTCCAAGTAGGCAAGGTTTGCACGTTTTGCCGCCTGCTTGACGCGCTCGAGATTAGCTCGATCGATGAAATTCTCTGTGATGGAAATACCGCCGCGCTCGTTGATCACCTGGTGCCACCAGCCACTGGGTGTGAACACGAGATCGCCAGGTTCCTGTACGCATTCGATCGCCTGGGCCTGCGCGAAGCGCGGGCAGGCTGTGAGATCTGGCTCGAAGGTGTTCACGCCACCCTGATACATCAAGGCCTTTTGTTCGGGAGAGTAGAAGCGCCAGCGTTTACGGCCCGTGATCACGACATTCCAGGCGCTGGTGTCGAGGACGTCGACGTGCAGATGAGTGCCAGACCCCGTCGGCCCGATGAACATCCAGCGCCATTGCGGGCGTAGGTGCTCGGGCAATTTCGATTCGAGATGCTCGAAGAGTTCGAGTTGTTCGTAGTCGTTCAAGAGCTGGGGGCAGTCGCGTTCGAACACCCAATTGCTGAGGTAGAGCGGGTCGGCTTCCGGGGGGCGCTCCAGATACTTCAAGTATGCGGCAAGCTGCATATGCTGTGCATCAGCGCCCCTGCGGCGGCTGACGGTCACAGTTGTATGACCTGCGTGTTCGGCCAAGTAATCATGTGACCATTCCAAGCGCGCACGCCAATGATCGGTCACGCCGCGAACCAGCACCGGCCTGCCTGGGCAGACATAATTCAGCTCAAGCGTTTCGCGCGTGGGGGCGGTCACGATATCGATCGGCAACGGCGCGGGTGGGAGCAGTGCATTTGACATGATCAGTGAGGCCGAGGTCGTTATAGAGGAATTATTCGACTGTCTTGGCGCTGTCGTTTGGCAAGACATATTAGAAGGAACTATGCGACTCTATCAATCGACATTTCAGCGCGCCACGGTCGTTGTCGAGCGGGGTGCCAATCAGACTAATTGTTCAGGGAAGAATGTATGCGTGATGAACCCTACGTCAATGCGGGGTCGTTGACCGCGGAGCAGCGCGAAACGCTACGTCAGAGACTTGTCGAGCGGAATTTGATCGACTCGGGGCATCAGGATGAAACAGCAACCTTCATGTGTGAGGCCGGCGATCGGCAATCTATTGTTTGCAGGGTGCCGGGTGGTGAACAGAACCTTGTCGGGATCTACCCGCTGACTTCATTGCAGGAAGGGCTGCTGTATCATCATATTCTGGCAGGTGATGCCGACCCTTATGTGCTTCATCAGGTTGTTCATTTTGCCACTCGCGATGCGCTTGATCGATTCGTCTGGGCGTTAGGCAAAGTGGTCGAGCGCCATGCGATTCTCAGAACGGCGGTTCTATGGGATGGGCTGACCATGCCCCTGCAGGTGGTGCTGCGCGACGTCGAGCTGCCAATGCAGGAGCTTCATGCTCCAGCGCAGGGCGCCAGCGATCAATGGCTTGTTGCTCAGATAGGGCCAGAGCATCGTATCGACGTCACTGCCGCACCGCTGATAAGAGGGCTTTTCGCCCGATCAGACTCAGGTGGCTGGTCGCTGTTGATCCTGTCTCATCATCTGGTGGGTGACCGCACCTCCCTGCGCCTGATGCAGGACGAACTGTGCCTGATCATGAGCGGTGCCTGGAACAGCTTGCCTGCTGTGAATCAGTTTCCGGACTATGCGCTGAAGATACGGGCACTCGGCACACACCGCGATGAAGCGTTTTTCCACGAACGGCTTGGCGATCTGCGTGAGCCGACTGCCCCGTTCGGCCTACTGGAGGCGGTGGATGCGCGGGCGCAGATCGGTGAGGCGAGGATAATGCTGAGCGTTTCGCTGACTGCGCGACTGCGTGAGCTTACGCGACGTCATAGGGTCGGCGTCCCAGCGATCCTGCACTTGGCGTGGGCATTGGTGCTTTCTCGTCTTGGTGGCATACAGGACGTGGTTTTCGGCACCGTGTTGTCCGGGCGAATGAATGACTCGGTTCGCACTTCCAACATGCTGGGGATGCTGGTCAATACCTTGCCATTTCGTCTGAACTTGCAGGGCCTGGACGTGGGCCAAGGTCTGAGCCGCGCTCAACGCATGCTGGGCGAGTTGATCGAGCACGAGCACGCTTCCTTTTCGCTGGCCCGTCGTTGTAGTGGGGTTGAGGGTGCCGGGGCGCTGACCGGGGCATTATTCGATTACCGTTACCTTCCCACATCGCCCACTGCTCCACTGGCCGGGAGTTCAAGTCATGAACTGGCCACCGAGCGCACAAGCTTCCCTCTGGTGCTCACGGTCGATGACTCAGGACAGGACTTGGTGTTGAAGGTGCAGACATTGGTCGACCTGCAACCAGGATGGATTGCACGATATTGCGAGCAAGCCCTGGAGCGGTTGGCGGATGCGCTGGAGCACGGGCCACATCAGATTCTCAGCGATCTGCAGGTGATCCCGAATGAGCAAATGGCTCGCCTCGTTCCAGAGCACAGGCGATCCGATGACGACCAGGGTCTGGACGGCGGCTCAGTGCATGGGTTGTTCGAGGCGCAAGCAGCACGGACGCCTCACGCGCCGTGTCTGATCAGCGATGCCCAGACCATCGACTACCTTGAACTGGACTTGCGAGCGACCAGACTGGCGCGGTACCTGCGCAACCTTGGGTTGTGCGCAGAAGACCGGGTTGCGCTGTGCTTGCCGCGAGGGATCGATATGATCGTGGCGATGCTGGCGACGATGAAGGCTGGAGGAGCATACATACCGCTCGACCCTGGTTATCCGCACGCGCGACTGCGTTTGTTGACCCTCTTGGCAAAACCTTCTCTGGTATTGAGCGTGGGACAAGGCGCTGGGTTGGCTCTTGAGATGGGGCTCGCTCATGTTGATCTTCGCCAGTTGGATCAATCGCCTGGTAGCCAGGATCTCGAAGCATCGTCGCTACTGCCACACGTGTTGCCCAAGCAGGCCGTTTATACGATGTTCACTTCGGGATCTACAGGGGAGCCGAAGGGCGTCACCATAGAACATAGGAACGTCGTCGCTTTCGTACGTGCCCATGCACGCTGGTGTCGGCTTGGAGAAGGGGACCGAGTGCTGCATTTCGCCTCGCCTTCGTTTGACAATGCCATCGCCGAAATTTTTCCTGCCCTCAGCGTGGGGGCTGCAATCGTGATGCGTCCGGACGGGCCGGTGGCGCCTGACGACGCTTTCGTGAGCTATCTGGCACGTCATCGTGTCACCGTGGCAGATTTGCCGACAGCATTCTGGCATCTTTGGGCCCGCCAAATTGCCGCAGATGATCCGAGGTGCCTGCCCAGGCCGCCTCTGCGTATCGTCCTGGCGGGGGGCGAGAAGTTGCGGCATGACGCATTGCGTGACTGGTTCAAGGATTCGGCGGTTCAAGGCATACGCCTTTGCGACAGCTACGGGCTGACCGAGACGACGGTCAACTCCATCATGATGGATCTGGTCGAGGACCACGCCGGAACAGGGGTGCCGGTCCCCCTTGGCAAAGCACTCGAGAACAGCCATGCATACATTCTTGACCGCTACGGGCGTATGGCGCCGCAAGGCGTTGCCGGGCAGATCTGCATTGGCGGTGAAGGTGTTGCGCGAGGTTATCTCGATCGACCTTCATTGACTGCCGCTCGATTCGTGCCGGACCCATTTGGCCCGCCCGGCTCGCGCCTCTACTGTACAGGTGATATCGGAAGGCTGAACCTTACCGCGCACATTGAATATATTTGCCGTAATGACAAGCAGATCAAGTTGCGAGGGTATCGCATCGAGCCAGGGGAGGTGGAGTCGGCACTTCGTGGCGTCGGCGGGGTTCAGGATGCCCGGGTCATCGCTGATCAGCAAAGATTGATTGCCTACATCATCGCAGAGGACAATGTGCCCTTCGACAGCGAGCGCTTGCGTGCCGCCCTGGGAGCGCTTCTGCCTTCGTACATGGTGCCGGCCCATTACCTTGAAGTGGCGCAATGGCCGGTCAACACACATGGCAAGGTCGATATCGCCGCACTGCCCTCGCCTGACGCCAAACGCTCCGATGAGCGTGTACCGTCACAACCATTGACACCGGCGCAGGCACTGGTTGCCGGTGTGTGGCGGGAGCTGCTGGGCTGCGATTCGATCGCCGTCGATGACGACTTTTTCGAACTGGGCGGCCATTCACTACTGGCCATCAGGGTCGTGTCGAGAATCCGCGCCCTGACGCAGGCATCGATCAGTGTTCGTGATGTATTTGCCCATTCCTCGCTCAACGACTTCGTGCTGGCACTGGAGCGAACCAAGCTGCTAGAGGGGAGGGCGGTCAAGCCTCGAACAGGCCCGGCGAGGCTGTCGTTTGCCCAGGAGCGGCTGTGGTTCTTGAGCCGAATTGATCGTCGCCAGAGTCTGGCCTATCACCTGACAGGCGGCTTGCGGATTCGTGGGGCGCTGGATGTGGCGGCACTGAAGGCCGCGTTCACGGAGGTGATCGAGCGCCATGAGATATTGCGAACGGTGTTCTTCGAAGAGCGGGGTAACGTGCAACCCGTCGTTGTCCCTGCCCAGGCGGCCTTCGATTGGTGCGTCGACAGGGTAGCACTCGAAGAAAGCGCCGACTCTCGGGTGGCCCAGGTGTTCGCCCAGGCTGCCCAGCGACCGTTCGATTTGACCCGCGGGCCCTTGATCGAAGCGACCATGCTTGAGGTCGCGGCTGACGAGCACATCCTGCTTGTCTCCATGCACCACATCATCGCCGATGGTTGGTCGATGAGTTTGCTCGCCAGCGAGTTGTCCAGTTTGTATGGTCATTTCGCTCACGGCGAGACCTATCCCCTGCCACCGATGACGCTGCAATACGCGGATTACGCAGTGTGGCAGCGTGAAACCATTGGCGTGCAGGATGACGACCTTCGGTTCTGGCGCAAGCATATGGAGGGGGCGCCAACCTGTCTGAAGCTACCTGCGCAAATGCGCCCAGCGGTTCAGGACCCGGCAGGGAAATGTTTAAGTTTTACGCTCGATAATGCCCTGACGGCTGCATTGCGTGAGCTGGGAAGGCGTCACGGCGTAACGCTGTACATGATCTTGTTGGGCGCCTATGCCGTATTGTTGGACAGGCTGGCAGGACAGGCGTCTGTAGTCATTGGCACGCCATCCGCCAACCGACCAGCCCTTGAGCTGGAGAACCTCATAGGTTGCTTCGTCAATACCTTGCCTTTGCATGTTCGTCTGGGCGATAAACCTTCGGTGGTGCAACTGCTGGCGCGTATCAGGCAACTGACGATCGATGCACAGGAACGGCAGCACGTGCCGTTCGAGCAGATCGTTGACGCAGTAAGCCCTGTTCGTAGTCGTGCATACAATCCCTTGTTCCAGGCGATGCTCGTTTGGCAAAACACGCCAACTACCGATGTTCGGCTCAAGGGGCTGGAAATCAGTGAAGTTCATCCGCAGATACAGTCCACTCAATGCGATCTGTCCTTGATGATGGAAGAGCGCACTGATGCGATTGAGGGGACATGGGTGTACGCAACAGCGCTGTTCGATGAGAGCGCTGTCGTTGAGTTCCAGCAAGCGTTCAAGGGGGTGCTCGAGGCGCTGACTGAAGAGCGCGACCTATTTTACGAAGCTTGTCCAGGCGGGCCATCCGAGTTGCTGGAAACCGCTGTCGACGCCACGCTCAGCCGCTCGACTTGCCTGCACAGTCGCCTCTCCTACTGGGCGCGAATAACCCCTGAGGCTGTTGCGATCGAAGATGCCAGGCGACATCTCAGTTACGCTGAACTCGATGCGGCTTCAAATCAACTGGCGCGCTATTTGCGCGCGCGCGGTGTTGGCATTGGCAGTCACGTCGCGGTGGCGATGTCCAGGTGCATCGAGCAGGTCATCAGTATCGTGGCGATACTCAAGGCGGGCGGTGCTTATGTGCCGCTCGAGCCGCACTCGGTCAAAAGCCGCATGCTGGAGATTCTCGACGATAGCCAGCCTGTGCTGGCGATCATCGATGGTCAAGGCAGGCAAGCGCTGGGCGCATTGAGCGGCGTTGCATGCCTCGACTATCACATGGAACGTGCATCGTGGGAGGCGCTTGCCGCCGACGGGCTCGAGACCGATGTCGCGGGTTTCGCCCCAGGCTGCGCGGCCTACGTGATCTACACCTCGGGATCGACGGGCCGTCCGAAAGGGGTGGTCGTGGAGCACTCACAGGTGGTTTCGTTGTTGGACGTATTGGTAAGCGCCATAGGTGCAGGCCGGGGCGATATCTGGAGCCTCTTCCACTCGTTCGCTTTCGATTTTTCGGTATGGGAACTGTTCGGTGGCCTGCACGCCGGATCGCGGGTTCTGATTGTACCGGCTGCGCTGACCCGCGCGCCCGATGCGCTATACCGTTGGCTCTGTGAGAAGAGAGTGTCGGTACTCAGCCAGACACCGGGTGCTTTCGCGCAAGTGTTGGAGGAACACTTGCGTGCGCCTCGAGCCCATGGTTTACGTCGAGTGATTTTCGGTGGCGAGCAATTGGACCCGACGCTACCTGGCGCTTGGCTCGCTGCTGATGCTTCTGGCCAGACACAATTTATCGATATGTATGGAATCACCGAGGGGGCGATCCATACGACCTGGCATCGCCTGGGCGATGAAGATGTGCGACCTTGGGCGCAGAAGTCGGTAGGCAAGGCGATTGTGGGGCGACATGTGTATATCCTGGACGAGCAGCTCGAGCCCGCCGACAGTGGCACCCTGGGTGAGATCTGGATTGCGGGGGAAGGTGTTGCCCGTGGCTACCATCGACTGCCGGGATTGACCGCGGCGCGCTTCGTGCCCGACCCGTACGCCGCTCGGCCGGGAGCCCGCATGTATCGCAGTGGCGACCTTGGGCGGTTGCTGGAAAATGGCGAGCTGGAGTATGCCGGGCGCGCAGATGAACAAGTAAAAATTCGTGGCTTTCGTGTCGAGCTGGGAGAGGTTTCTTCACGCCTGGCCATGCATCCTGCCGTCGGGGGGGCTCATGTGGTTGCCATGCCTCAGCCAAGCGGTGGTATTCGACTCGTTGCTTACTATCGCCTCAGGCAAACCAAGGAAATGGCGCCTTCACCAATTGAGTTTCGTGAGTATTTGACCGGTATACTGCCAGCCTACATGGTGCCGGTCGCTTACGTGCAGGTTGAGCATCTACCGTTGACAGTAAATGGCAAGGTCGATGTAAACGTATTGCCAGGGCCGGCAATGGAGGATTTTTCAAGGCGCCTTTACGAGCCTGCAATCAACGACACCGAGTCCTGGCTGGTCGACACATGGTCAGAGTTGCTGGGGGTCGAGGAAATCAGCCGTCATGATGACTTCTTCGAGCTAGGCGGTCATTCATTGCTGGTCGGTCAGTTGGTGGCACGTATCCGTGATGGATTCGAGATTGAGCTGTCAATGAGTGATATCTTCGAAGTGCCTGTACTGCATGCCTTCGCGGCACGTATCAACGAGCACATGGCAGATGAGTTCGAAACATTCGAATTTTGATTCTACCCCCTGAACAAAGCCTTCGCCGGCCGCGCATGAGCCATCAGCCGCGCGGTCGGTGCCAGGCTGACAACACCAGATCAAGGAGAGAAAGTGAGCGTTTTGCCTACCTGTGTGACAGTTGTTCTTTCCTACGGGGCGTTGCCTGAGTTCGAGGAGGCGGCCGAGGTTGGCCTGCAAGATAAGGAAAAAGTGGTTCATCGAGGTGTGCGGCGCCAGGATGGCACTCATGAATTTACATGCGAAGTTCAAGTGCGGCCCAAGGCGGACGGGCAGATCGATTTTGCCGGGCCCTTCGTTCATGGTGCGGCGAAGGCGCGCTTTATTTATTTGAGTTGGAAGCGGGCAGAGCCATACGAGATTCCGTTCGTGCAACGCGTCAAGGTTCCGCTCGCATTCACGGCTGCCGATCTTTCGGGTAGGACTGAGGCACGCGCCGACATATCAGGGCGAAAGCCACATGCACGAGAGGCTGTGGAGTGGCGGTTATCATGATCTGCGCGCCTTCGCCAGCGCAGTTCAGTGCTCTTCGCAGGCGTGCAACCGTGTTGTTAGCGCATGAGAGATTTCTGCCGACCGGATAGCGAGAATCGACAGCAGGGTATCACTCAGGCCGTGCGAGCTTTCGCAGGCCCCCTGCAGGAAAATCGAGGGGTGAAAGTCCTCAGGCGTATGCAGGCGGTATTGCCGGTCAACTCGTAGATCTCCCAGGTGCGAGGCCAGAGGTTCAAGCAGCTCGCGGTGATGGTCGCGTTCATAGCCCGTCGCGAGTATGACCATGTCGTATTGCTGGGTAGAGCAGCTGTTGCTGCGTGCATCGCTTGATGTGATGGCCACGCCTTGCGCCGAGGTTTCGACTGCAGTGATTGTCCGATCATTGAGTACGCGATGCCCCTCCACGCCGTTGACGTGTTGCTGGTAGATGAACTGGTAGATGCGCTCGACCAGATCCAGATTGGCCGCGGCGTAGTTGGTGTGGCGAAAGTCTTTGAGGTAAGCGCTATTGCGTTCGGGATTCTCGTAGAGATAGTCGACCACCTGGGTGTCGAAAATTTCGTTAACGAAAGGGCTGTCGTCCGAGACCCGCAAGGCGCTCTGGCGCATGATCAGATCACACGGTACGTTGGGCAGATGATTGGGCAGGTCCATGAATATTTCCGCAGCGCTCTGGCCGCCGCCGACCACGGCAATACGCTGGGCATGCCTGTGCTGAGCAATGTGTTTCAAATAACGGCTGGAATGAAAGATGCGCGGGTCATGCTGGTGGGGTAGGAACGGTTCAGGAATTCGCGTGCTGCCGCCCACGCCCAGGACAAGATGGCGCGTCAGGTAGAACTGTTCCTGCCCTTGGGCGTCGCGGGTATGCACCTTCAGCAGTTTGACAGCGCTCGCTTGCAGCACTGGCGTGACGGTGATGACTTCATGGCCATAGTCGATGCGGTCATCGAAGTGACTGGCGGCCCACGTCAAGTAATCGCTGAATTCATGACGGCTGGGATAAAAGGTTTTCAGGTTGATGAATGCCTGAAGGCGACCTTTCTCATGAAGGTAATTGATGAACGAGAAGTGACTCTTGGGGTTGCGCAGTGATACCAGGTCCTTGAGAAATGCTACTTGCATCCGCGTGTCAGGCAGTAACATATGCTCATGCCACGTAAAGTTGGCTGATTTTTCGAGGAAGCGCACAGTTGGGGCGCGCTGACCGTGATGCTGCTCGTGCAGCGCAATGGCCAATGCCAGATTGGACGGACCGAAGCCAACTCCGATGAGGTCATGTACTTCCATGTGCAATCATATCCTTTGACTTGGCGCTCGGTGCTGGTGCATATCGGCCAACTGTGCGATGCCTGAGCACTGTTCGCTAGTGACCGTAACGCCAGGGAGTATACATATTTCCAGAACCGAGATAAGCAAATTTCACTTGTCGAGGTCATGCCTGCGCTGCGTAAGCGACGACAAGCCCGTCACTTCGTGTGCGCCCTGGAGCGCTGGGGCTGAGGTATGCTGCGCTGCGCTGCTCAGGACCTGTGACAGCCGCCTTGATTAAAAGTCGACCTGGGCTTGGCCCCTTTCTGTCGGGCTGTTGGGCGGTGGATTCCCGCCGTCCATTGCTGTTAGGATGCCGAACACTCGGCAGGTAACAAGAAACATTTAAGCCTGGAAAATCCCGGTAAAACCTTGCTGAATCCGGTTGAAAACACCGATCTCGTTGCCTGAGGCGTTTTAGGGGTGGGTGGTCTGCGACGAGGCGAGGAACACCAATTGCGGCGCATCGGTGACGAGAGGCGTAAGGTACGGATAGCGTACCGATAGTTGAGTGACCCGGCAGGTGGCTTTGCGCAGGCGCAAGGCCGGCATCTAATGGGAGTCGTTGTAGCCTGGTCAGAGAAGGGATTCGCTGTGATCAATAAGTTTCCACTGTTGTCTCGCCTGTTTCTATTTATCGTGTTTCCCTTGTTGGTCGCGCTAGGGTTGGGTTTGCATTATCTGCATTCATCATTGCCTCAATCAACGGTAACATTACTTTGGCAAGGCCCTGAAGCGGGGGTTGTGACCATTACCCGCGATGAGCAAGGCGTGCCACATATTCTCGGCGAATCGGATCTCGCGGTATTTTATGCGGCAGGCTATGCCCAGGCGCAGGACCGTTTATGGCAAATGGAGATGCAGCGCCGTATCGCACAAGGGCGCATGAGCGAGCTCCTTGGTCGCGGCGCGATCAAGCAGGATGCCTGGTTTCGAACATTGGGGCTTTACCGGGCGGCTGACAAGGCATGGCAATCCCTGAGCGAAACGTCGCGCGCGTCCCTTCAGGCGTATGCCGAGGGTGTCAACGCCTGGACGGCCGAACAGCAGGCCTTGCCACCCGAATTCATTGTGCTCGGGGTAAAGCCGCAGCCGTGGACACCCTTGGACTCCTTGGCTTGGATCAAGGTATTTGCCTTGAATTTGTCGGGTAACTTCGACGACGAAGTGCAGCGCTATATCGCCAGTGCCTATTTCAATCCTGATCAGGTCAATTTCCTCTTCAATAGGCATCAGGCAGGCCTGGCAGTAAGTCCTGGCGTGCCAGATAACGCCCATGTTCAAGCGTTGGTTGCGGTCGCTCAAGGGCAGCGCGCCGTGCGGGAAGATATCAAACTGGGAGGAAAATGGCTTGGCAGCAATGCCTGGGTCATAGCGGCGCGGTTGGCCGCAGACGGCCGAGCCACGCTTGCCAATGATCCACATCTAGGGCTGAGCATCCCGTCCTGGTGGTATCCAGTCGAACTTGAAGGCAAACGACTCAAGAGTGCCGGTATGAGCCTGGTCGGGTTGCCGGTGGTGGTGTTGGGGCTGAACAGTGCCATTGCCTGGGGGGCTACCAGTATGACCGCTGATGTACAGGATCTGTATTTTGAGAGGCTGGATGCGCAGCGGCCAGGTCAATATTTCCATAACGGCCAATGGTTACCGCTTGAGGTGCGCTCTGAGGAGATACAGGTTAAAGCGGATTTTCCAGCAGCACTTCGAACTGCACTCGAACCTGTCCGCTTGCAAGTTCGAAGCACTGTTCATGGGCCGATTATCACAGGCATGGATCCAGCACTCGAAGCGGTTGCGGCATTGCGCTGGGTTGCACTGGATGACCAAGATACTACCTACGAAGCGTTATACCGCTTGAACTACGCCAAGGACTGGCAGGCCTTCAAATCGGCGTTGTCCTTATTCGTTTCACCGGCGCTGAATTTTTTGTACGCTGACGTTCAAGGAAATATCGGTTATCAGGGGGCGGGTCACATTCCTATACGTAAGCAAGGGCATGGGCTCGTGCCCGTCTCTGGCGAAACTGGCGAGTATGAATGGGTTGGCTTTATTCCCTTCGAAAAAATGCCTCAGCGCTTCAATCCCCCTGAAGGGTACTTGGTGTCGGCGAATGACGACATGACGGGAGCGGATTATCCCTACTTCATCTCCAGTAATTGGGCTCCTCCAGGGCGGGCCTTGCGTATTCGCCAATTGATCCTTGAAAGCCTCGAACGCTCTGACGGTATCGATGTGCAGACTCATGAGCGGATACAGCAGGATGTCTTGAGCCTGCCCGCATTGCGACTGGCAACTGCCCTGGCGACACTCGAGGGGCGTACGCCTCGGCAACGCCTTGCGTTGGCGCGTCTGCGTGATTGGGACGGGAGTATGTCTCTAGATAGTGTGCCCGCGACAATATTCAATGTATGGACCCGTCACCTGGTCGATCGGGTCTTTGCGGCAAAGACCCGTGTTCCTTTCAATCAGCGTGGGCATGTCGTTGATGTTGAGGCACTCTTTGCACGGCTAAGCACGGATGATGTATATGCGGCACTGGATGGTACGACCGGCGCGTGGTGCGATCTCAAGGAAATACCCAGGCCTTGTGCTGCGGCACTCTACGAGTCCTTGGATCTGGCGTTGGATGAGTTGGAAAAGCTCAAAGGCAAGGTAGTAAGTGAGTGGCGCTGGGGCGACCTGCAACATGGACGCTACGAACACACTCCGTTTAGTCTCGTGCGGCCGTTCAAAGCGTTTTTCGAGCGGGGCGTCGAGGCGCCTGGGTCTACAGATACAGTGAATGTCTCTTATTATTCATTCATGAATGCCAACGGTTATGTGAAGCATGTTGGGGCAGGTTTTCGTCAGGTCATGAGCATGGGGGGAGAGGGTAATTCGTACGCGTACATGAACTCCACCGGGCAATCGGGGAACGTGCTGAGCGCCCACTACGACGATATGCTCATCCCATTCGCTCAGGGGCAGTATCATCACATGCCGCTGCGCTGGACTGACGGCGGAGATAACTCGGGGAGTGGTCGTCGGCATGATGTTCATCAGTGAGTTTGGGCGCAAGGCGCCCAATCGATTGTTCATTGCCTTGATCCTGGGCTCTCTGGCAGGGGTTTGCTACGCCTTTCTCATTCCAGTTGTATTGAGCGTCTTGAGTGGCCAGGGCGATGGTCTTTCGTCTGTAGCCGAGGCACGCTATACCTTCCTGTCGATTGAAATCGCCAACCACAAGATGGCAGCCGTATTCCTGGCACTGTGCGGGATCATCGTGCTGGCCCGTACGATTTCGCGCGTGCTGCTGGCGCGAATCTCCGCGGAGATGAGTTTGAACCTTCGCGTCAAATTGTACCGAAAGATATCAGGTGCTGACTTGCACAACCTCGAATGCGTCGGCCACTCCAGGGTTCTGACCGCCATGACCGAGGATGTTCGTCGCGTGGTCTTGGCGGGCCAGTTGTTTCCCGATTTGTTGATGAGCAGTGTCACGTTGCTGGGGATGCTGTCTTTCCTGGCGCTGCTGAATATGGAGGTCTTCATATTTGTCATTCAGGCAATTTGCGTGGGTGTCGTCATGCATCAACTGCCGGTCTTCTTTGGCAAGCGCAGTTTTTCCAAATCACGTGCAACCTACGGCAAACTGCAAGGTGCCATGGCCAGCTTGATATACGGAGCCAAGGAGCTGAAGCTGGACGCTCAAGGATTGAAGCACTACATGGACAATGTGGTGCTTGCGCATGAGCGGGACTTGCTGAAGTCTGATAGAACCACCTATGCATTTTTGATTGCAGCGAACTCTTATGGAGATCTGCTGAGTTTTTTCCTGATCGGCGTCGTTTCATTTGTTTTTGTCAATTACCATGCGGTCAGCTCGACGGAGTTGGTAGGGGTTGTAATGGCGCTGCTCTATGTGGCGGGGCCTGTGGCGATGATCATTGATCTTGCACTCCCAGTGGTCATGGGCAAGACTGCGCTGCGCCAGCTTGAAGCATTGTTCAGCGAGTTGTCCGAGGATCGCTCGCTTGAAAATGCAGAACCTGCCGAGCCTTGGACATGCATGGAGTTGTCGCGCATCACCTTTCAGCATGAGTCTCGAGTGTCTGGGGAGACCTACAAGGTCGGGCCTGTCTCCTTGACCTTGAAACGCGGTGACTTGACCTTCATCGTTGGCGGTAATGGATCCGGAAAAACGACACTGTGCAAGATGATCTCGCTGCACTACCCACCCTTGAGTGGGTGTATTTCATTCGACGGTCGCGCTGTTGACAATTCTTCACGGGCAGCGTTTCGCCAGGAAATTTCGGCCATTTATTCTGACTACCATCTGTTCGAACAATTACTGTGCCCTGTGTCGCAGCAGACTCATGACAGGGCGTGTGCGTATCTCCGCGCATTGGGGCTGGCAGACAAGGTGACGATCAGTGACGGCGTCTTCTCTACGTTGGCATTGTCCGACGGACAGCGCAAACGTCTGGCGTTACTGGTGGCTTTGCTGCAAGACCGAGCCCTGTACATCTTCGATGAGTGGGCAGCAGATCAGGATCCTGGATTCAAGGAAGTCTTTTATCGCCGGATTCTCCCAATGTTGCGGGACGAAGGTAAGGCGGTTGTCGTAATCACTCATGATGATCGGTATTTCGACGCGGCCGACCAGATCGTAGTGATGGAAAATGGTGAGCTGACTGATCTCAAGGTGGTCGGGTCAGACTATAGGGGGCTCGCGATGCGCACTCCGGCGGCGGTGTTTGGCGCGAAGCCGTAAGAGGTCGGATTGACAGTGTCTCTTTTGGCTTGTGCGCAATATAGAGGTGCGAGTCGTTGATGGTTGTACCTGCTGACGGCCTGGCAAGTCTGCAGCTTCCTCTCAGGGTATGGCGCTGAACGGCCTACGCTGGTGCGTGTTTTTTCTCATGGATTGGAGTCATTCACTGTGCACGCTTTCGGTTTAGCTGTTCCGCAGGACCCTTTAGTCGACATCTTGCGGACACTGGATCGGTCAGGAGTGCGCCTTGGCGTAAACGCCAATGGGCAACTCAGCGTGAAAGCGCCCAAGGGCGGGTTGACGCCGGTGCTCAGGCAACTGATTACCGATAACAAGGCGGCGCTGGTCAGCCTGCTGCGCGAACATGGCGCGCCGATGCGTTTGTCGGTCGAGCAGCGCTCTGTCCCCCTCCCGCTCTCTTCGGGCCAGCAGCGTCTGTGGTTTCTCGACCGTTATTCCCCAGGTGAAGCACGCTATTCGATTTCTGCTGCCGTTCGTCTTCAAGGCGCCACGTTGAATGTCGGCTTGCTGCAGCAAGCGGTCGATGCCTTGTTTGAGCGCCACGAGATATTGCGTACCACGTTCATCGAAGTCGGCGGTGAGCCGCGGCAGCGCGTGCACCTCAAGTCAGCGCAGCCGATTGCAGTCATCGACCTGCAAACATGGGCGCCGACGGCGCGTATCGCGCAACTTGACGCAACGCTGGAGTCTGAGGCGAACCAACCGTTCGACTTGGCACACGGACCGTTGCTACGAGTGGGGCTCGTCCATCTGGAGCCTTGCGAGCATGTCCTGTACTTCAATATTCACCACATCGTTGCCGATGACTGGTCAATGGCGTTGTTGGTGCAAGAAGTGGCCGACTTTTACGCTCGCGGTTTGGCGGGCGGCCCCGCTGAGCCTCTGCCCTTGGCTCTGCAATATATCGACTACGCGGTATGGCAGCGCAGGCAGGTGCAAAGCGGCTTTCTGACTTCCCAGGTCGAGTATTGGCGGGGGCAACTGGCAGGGGCGCCAGAGCTGTTGAGCTTACCCACGGATCGTTCACGTCCTGCTGTGCAGACCTATCGGGGGGCGAGTCTCCCTTTTCGGCTGAAGTCGCATCTGGTCGCTCGCTTGACGGCGATCGCTCAATCACGCGGGGCAACGTTGTTCATGGTATTGCATACCGCGTTCTGCGTACTGTTGCATCGCTACAGTGGGCAGAGCGATGTGTGTATCGGAGTTCCCGTTGCAGGGCGTGGCAGGGTGGAGTTCGAGCCGCTGATTGGCTTCTTCGTCAATACGCTGGTCTTGCGTACACGCATCGAGCCTCTAGCGAATTTCAGCGAATTGCTGGAGCAGGTGAAAATCACGGCCCTGCAGGCCTATCAATGCCAGGACGTCCCCTTCGAGCAGTTGGTAAGCGAGCTCAAGCTACCTCGTAACCTGAGCCATTCGCCCTTGTTCCAAGTCATGCTGGTGATGCAGAGCGCTACCCGAGGGGCGATCAACATCCCGGGTTTACGTGTTGCTCCGTTGGACGTTCCTGTACAGGTGAGCAAGTACGATCTCACCTGCACCTTCCTGCCGAATAGCCAGCAAGGGGACATGCTGGGCAGCATGGAATACAACACCGACCTGTTCGATGACGTCACAGTCGATCGTCTCCTGCGACATTTTCAAGCATTGCTGCAGGATATCGTGGAGCGCCCTGATGTCGCGGTTCACCAACTGCGCATGCTCTCGCACGATGAGGTTCAACAAACGCTCTATCGCTGGAATGACACACAGGCGCCGTTGACCCAGTCATTGCTTGTGCATCAACAGTTTGAGCGACAGGCTCTGCGCACCCCGGAGAAGTGCGCAACCTTGCATGGGGATAAAGCGCTTAGTTATCGCGAGCTGGAGATTTACTCTCGCCAGCTGGCGCATATGTTGACCCAGCATGGCGTCGGTGCCGGGACGCGTGTTGCCGTGCTGCTCGAACGTGGTCTTGACATACCCATTGCGTTATTGGGCATTCTTCGCGCCGGCGCGGCGTATGTTCCGCTGGACCCCAGTCACCCGATCGAGCGAATCAGCTTCATGCTCGGCGATTGTGGCCCGCAAGTGCTTCTGGCTGGGGAGAATACGCTACGTGACCTTCCTTTGTTAGCGGGCTGCGCAAGGCTTGATCCGTGTGCATGGTATGGCCCAGATGTGCCGGTGCCGGCCAAGGAAAGCCTTCCCGAGGTCTCGGAACGTGGGCTCGCCTATGTGATCTACACGTCGGGCTCAACAGGCATGCCCAAGGGTGTAATGGTGGAGCACCGCAATCTTGTGAATCTGCTAAGGGCCATGCAGCGTCGGATTCCACTCTGCGCCGAAGACACGTTCCTCTCTGTGACCACATTGTCATTTGATATCGCGGCGCTCGAGCTTTTTCATCCGCTGATTCACGGTGCTCTTCTACTGCTTGCATCCAGGCAGACCGCCGCCGACCCGCAATCGCTGGCGAGAACTGTCGATCACCATGACGTTACAGTGATGCAGGCGACCCCATCCACCTGGCGTATGTTCGCCGAACATGGCTGGCCCTTGCGCAGGCTGAAGATTCTTTCAGGTGGAGAGGCACTGTCAGCGGGGTTGCGGCAGAACCTGCTCGAGTACGCCGGGTCGTTCTGGAACCTTTATGGCCCTACTGAGACCACGATATGGTCTACCTGCCATCGGTTCGACACGGCTGATGAAGTAGATGCGGTTATCGGCGTCCCTATCGATAACACTCAAGTGTATGTGCTAGGCCCCTTTGGCGAGTTACTGCCCGTCGGGGTTGTGGGGGAGATTCACATCGGTGGTGCAGGCGTGAGTTGCGGTTATCTCAATCGCCCTGCGCTGACAGCTCAGCGATTTGTGCCAGATCCCTATGGGGCGATGCAAGGGGGACGTCTATACCGGACCGGCGATCTGGGGGCCTGGCGGGCTGACGGTACCCTTGAGTATGCGGGGCGATGTGATTTTCAGGTCAAGATACGCGGCGCGCGTATCGAGCTTGGTGAGATCGAGTCGGCGTTGGCCAGGCACGAGCAGGTCAGGCAAGTCGTAGTTGATGCTCGCCCTGACGCAGAGGGGAACCAGAGGCTGGTGGCATATGTTGTGCCACGCCAGGCCGATCAGAGCGGGTTGATTGCGGCCTTGCGTACTCACCTACGGGCAACATTGGCGGAACACATGCTGCCGAGTGTACTGGTGTTTCTTGAGGCCTTGCCATTGACGGCCAACGGCAAGATTGACCGCAAGGCGTTGCCTGCTCCCGACCGAGTGGTGTCGACTGCATCGCACGACACGGCACCACGTTCTGAATTCGAGCAGGTTTTGGTCGATGTGTGGAGTGATCTGCTTGGGCTTGAGCAAGTGGGGCGCACGGATAACTTCTTCGAAATTGGCGGGCATTCCCTGCTGGCGGTTTCAATGGTTGCAAAGCTGCGCAAGTACGGCTTGGAACTGGACATCCATTCGATCTTCGCCAGCCCCCGCTTGGCGGATATGGCTGATGTTTTGCGGGAGGCTGGCAGCGTCCACGTACCTGAAAATCTGATCACTGCCGAGACCTCCAGAATCATTCCTGAGATGCTGCCATTGATTGCATTATCTCAGGAAGATATTGATTCGCTGGTCAGCCAGGTGCCTCAAGGCTGCTCCAATATCCAAGATATCTACGCATTGTCACCGATGCAGGATGGCATCCTGTTCCATCACCTGTTGGCGCCTGAAGGTGACCCCTATGTAATGGTCTTCGAGCTTGCCTTTGCAGAGCGTACCCTGCTTGATCGCTATCTGGAGAACGTCGAGCGGGTCATTCAGCGCCACGATATCTTGCGCACATCCATTCATTGGCGTGACCTACCTGCTCCGGTGCAGGTCGTCTGGCGTCACGCCCCCTTGCGTACCACGCTGGTTGAACTGACTTCCCGGAATGGCCCTGTTCTCGAACAACTTCGCGAACGTCTCGACCCACGCAAGCATCTCCTCGATATCACCCAGGCTGGTCTGTTGCGGGTCGCTGTGGCCGAAGATCCCGGCGAAGGAAGATGGTTGCTGCACATGCGCTTGCATCATTTGATAGGCGATCATGTAACGCTGCAGATGCTCAATGATGAAGTGGTTTCGCTGCTAGCCGACCCACATTGTTCGCTACCGCCTGTGCGGCACTACCGAGAATTTGTGGCCCATACCTACCTTGGGCCGGTGGTTGGGCGTCATGAGCGATTTTTCCGTGACTATCTTCAGCCGATTGTCAGGCCAAGTCTGCCTTTTGAGATCGCGCAGGTATCACCTGAGCATTTGCAGGAGCATCGGCAGTGGGTGCCAAAGCCGCTTCTGGAGCGCCTTAGCCATCACGCGCGTCGGCTTGGGGTCAGCTTGAGCAGCTTGTGCCATCTCGCTTGGGGGCTGGTGGTTGCTCGAACCAGTCGAAGCCCTTATGCGGTGTTTGGCACGGTATTGCTAGGGCGGGCATCTTCCTCGGCTTTCGATGAGCAAGCAATGGGGCTGCTGATCAATACGCTACCCTTTTGCCTTGAGCTCAAGGGCATCTCAGTCGATGACGCGGTTCGTAATGCACATGCTTCCTTGGCGCTTCTGTTGCGCCACGAACATGCGCCGTTGACCTTGGCCCAACGCTGTAGCTCACTGCCTGCCACTGCACCCTTGTTCAGTGCACTGCTCAATTACCGACGCAACCTTGCAAACTTTGCCGATCCTGATCCTCTGCCTGCTGGTGTGCAGTGGTTAGGTGGGCGAGTTGGGGTTACCTATCCCTTCTGCATGACGGTCGAGGCATTTGACGACGCCATGGAGCTCATCGCGCACGTCGGTGCCCCTATTCCAGCGCAGCGGATGGGCAACTACATGCTTCGATCGCTACATGCCTTGGCGGACAGGATGGACGATGGTCCCCAGTCGATGATCGACAGCGTTGATATTTTGGTATTCGATGAGCATCGCCAGTTGTCGCCAGCCGGGAACGAAACGGCCATGCCGACGCCGGCAGGAGACCTGGTCCAGCTGTTCGAGGCTCAGGTTGCGCGCACGCCGCTGGCGCCGGCGGTCAGCCATGGCGAGCGTCAATTGAGCTATGCCCAGCTCAA
>NZ_QJRP01000022.1 GCF_003205295.1 Pseudomonas mosselii | reverse complement strand
ACTTATATATCAATGACTTAACAAGATGGCACGATTCCCGCTATCCGTCCTTCCAACCATAAAAACAACAGTTGGAGAACAACCCCGATGACCGTGCTCATCGCCCTCGCTGCCCTGGCCCTGCTGATGCTCGCCGCCTACCGCGGCTATAGCGTTATCCTCTTCGCCCCCATCGCCGCCCTCGGCGCCGTGCTGCTCACCGACCCCACCGCCGTGGCCCCGGCCTTCACCGGGGTGTTCATGGAGAAGATGGTCGGCTTTATCAAACTGTACTTCCCGGTGTTCCTGCTCGGCGCGGTGTTCGGCAAGCTGATCGAGCTGTCGGGCTTCTCGCGCTCGATCGTCGCTGCCGCCATCCGCTTGCTTGGCACCCGCCAGGCCATGCTGGTGATCGTGCTGGTCTGCGCCCTGCTCACCTACGGCGGCGTGTCGCTGTTCGTGGTGGTGTTCGCGGTGTACCCGTTCGCCGCCGAGATGTTCCGCCAGAGCAACATCCCCAAACGGCTGATCCCGGCGACCATCGCCCTGGGCGCGTTCTCCTTCACCATGGACGCCCTGCCCGGCACCCCGCAGATCCAGAACATCATTCCCAGCACCTTCTTCAACACCACCGCCTGGGCCGCGCCCTGGCTGGGGCTGATCGGCACGCTGTTCGTGTTCTGCGCCGGCATGCTCTACCTGCAACGCCAGCGCAACAAGGCTCAGCGCAAAGGCGAAGGCTACGGCAGCAACCTGCGCAACGAGCCGGAAACCGCCGATGATATCGCCCCGCCCAACCCCTGGCTGGCCCTGGCGCCGCTGCTGCTGGTGGGGGTGATGAACCTGCTGTTCACCCACTGGATTCCGCAGTGGTACGGGACCAGTCATACCCTGCAACTGCCAGGCATGGCCACGCCGGTGCAGAGCGACGTGGCCAAGCTCACGGCGATCTGGGCGGTGCAGGCGGCCCTGCTGGTGGGCATCCTGATGGTGCTGGTGTGCGCCTTCGGCACCATCCGCCAGCGCCTGGCCGAAGGCACCAGAAGCGCGGTGAGCGGCGCCCTGCTGGCGGCGATGAACACCGCCTCGGAATACGGCTTCGGCGCGGTGATCGCCTCGCTGCCGGGCTTCCTGGTCCTGGCTGACGCCCTGCGCGGCATCCCCAACCCGCTGGTCAACGAGGCCATCACCGTCACCCTGCTGGCCGGCATCACCGGCTCCGCCTCCGGCGGCATGAGCATCGCCCTGGCGGCCATGAGCGACAGCTTCATCGCCGCCGCCAACGCGGCGAACATCCCGCTGGAGGTGCTGCACCGGGTCGCCGCCATGGCCAGCGGCGGCATGGACACCCTGCCGCACAATGGCGCGGTGATCACTCTGCTGGCGGTTACCGGCCTGACCCACCGTGAGGCCTACAAGGACATCTTCGGTATTACCCTGATCAAGACCCTGGCCGTGTTCGTGGTCATCGCCACGTTCTACGCCACCGGCATCGTATGAAGGAGAACGGCATGACGCTCAAAGGCAAGACCGCACTGGTCACCGGTTCCACCAGCGGCATCGGCTTGGGAATAGCCCAGGTGCTGGCCGAGGCCGGCGCCGACATCCTGCTCAACGGCTTTGGCGACCCGGCGCCCGCCATTGCCCAGATCAGGCAGCACGGGGTCAAGGTGGCCCACCACCCCGCCGACCTGTCCGACGTGGCGCAGATCGAGCAGATGTTCGCCTTGGCCGAACGCGAATTCGGCGCGATCGACATCCTGGTCAACAACGCCGGCATCCAGCATGTGGCGCCGGTCGAGCAGTTTCCGGTGGAGGCCTGGGACAAGATCATCGCGCTGAACCTGTCGGCGGTGTTCCACGGCAGCCGCCTGGTCCTGCCGGGCATGCGCGCGCGGGGCTGGGGGCGGATCATCAACATCGCCTCGGTGCACGGCCTGGTGGGTTCCACCGGCAAGGCCGCCTACGTCGCCGCCAAGCACGGCGTGGTCGGCCTGACCAAGGTCATAGGCCTGGAGACCGCCACCTGCAACGTTACCTGCAACGCCATCTGCCCGGGGTGGGTGCTGACCCCGCTGGTGCAGAAGCAGATCGACGACCGCGCCGCCAACGGTGGCGACCCTCTGCAGGCACAGCACGACCTGCTGGCCGAGAAGCAGCCTTCGCTGGCCTTCGTCACGCCGCGGCATCTCGGCGAGCTGGTGCTGTTCCTGTGCAGCGAGGCCGGCAGCCAGGTGCGCGGCGCCGCCTGGAACGTCGATGGCGGCTGGCTCGCCCAGTAAGCGGCTAAAGTGGAGTAAGGACGCTTCTAGCATGATGATCGTGGTTATGCGCTTTTCTGTGGGAGCGGCCTTGCGTCGCGAAAGGGCCGCAGAGCGGCCCCGGCGATCTTTGCATCAACACTGAGAACCTGGGGCTGCTACGCAGCCCTTTCGCGACGCAAGGCCGCTCCCACAGGGGGACAGTTCCCTGCGCGACAGCGCAGCCCGACGGGCTGGGTGATCTCCTACAGGGGTTGCGTTGGCCTGAAGAGGCGCGTAGTACCCACTATCGACTATCACCGAGGGTCCCGGCATGAACAACGTACTCTGGCGCCCCTGCACCTCCCGCATCGAAGCGAGCCGGATGGAAGCCTTCCGCCGCCGGGTCAACCGGCGCTTCAACCTCCAGCTCGACAGCTACGCCGCCCTGCACCGCTGGAGCATCGAGCAGCGCCCGCAGTTCTGGCAGACCCTGGCCGAGTACTTCCATGTGCGCTGGCACACGCCACCGACGAGCATCCTCGAGGAAGGCGAGCACATGACCGAGGCCCACTGGTTTCGCGGCGCCACCCTGAACGTCGCCGAACACCTGCTGCAACGCCGCGACGACCGCCCGGCCGTGGTGGCCGTGCGCGAGGACGGCAGCCGCCACAGCCTCACCCATAACCAGCTGGCCGCCCAGGTCGCCGGGCTGCAACAGGCCTTCAGGCAGGCCGGCATCCAGCCCGGCGACCGTATCGCCGCGGTGATGCCCAACACCTGGGAAACCCTGGTGGCCATGCTCGCCGCCACCAGCCTTGGCGCGGTCTGGTCGAGCTGTTCGCCGGAGTTCGGCACCCACGGCATCATTGACCGTTTCGGGCAGATCGCGCCCAGGCTGCTGGTGGCCTGCGCCGGTTATCAATATGCCGGGAAAGTCATCGACCAGGTGGAGAAGATCAACCAGGTGGTGGCCCAGCTACCGAGCGTCGAGCAGTTGCTGGTGGTGCCGCATACCCGGCCGCAGACCCGTGTCGATGAGTTCATCGGCACGCCGACGAACCTGTGGGCCGACTACTTCACCCCCGGCGGTACGCCGACCTTCACCGCGCTGCCCTTCGATCACCCGCTCTATATCCTGTATTCCAGCGGCACCACCGGCGTGCCCAAATGCATCGTCCACCGCGCCGGCGGCGTGCTGCTGCAGCACCTCAAGGAGCACGGCCTGCACAATGACCTCAAGGCCGACGACGTACTGTTCTACTACACCACCTGCGGCTGGATGATGTGGAACTGGCTGGTCAGCGGGCTGGCGGTCGGCGCCACCCTGGTGCTGTACGACGGCTCGCCGTTCCATCCGGGCCCCGAGCACCTGATCGACCTGATCGACACCGAAGGGATCGACGCCTTCGGCACCAGCGCCAAGTACCTTGCCGCGCTGGAGCAGGCCGGTGTCGAACCGGCCAAGTCCCACCGCCTCGACAGCCTGCGGCTGATCCTCTCCACCGGCTCGCCCCTGCCACCGCACAGCTACGACTATGTCTACGCCAAGGTGAAGGCCGACGTGTGCCTGGCGTCCATGTCCGGTGGCACCGATATCGTTGCCTGCTTCGTGCTCGGCAACCCGCTGCTGCCGGTGCGCCGTGGGGAAATCGCCGGCAAGGGCCTGGGCATGGCGGTGGACGTGTGGAACGAACAGCGGCAGTCGATCACTGGCGAGAAAGGTGAGCTGGTCTGTGTCCAGCCCTTCCCTTCGATGCCACTGGGCTTCTGGGGCGACGACGATGGCAGCCGCTACCATGAGGCGTATTTCAGCCAGTTCGAGGGCATCTGGTGCCAGGGCGACTATGCCGAGCAGATACCCGGCGGTGGCCTGGTGATCCACGGCCGTTCCGATGCCGTGCTCAACCCCGGCGGCGTGCGCATCGGTACCGCGGAGATCTACCGCCAAGTCGAAAAGGTCGAAGAGGTGCTGGAGAGCGTGGCCATCGGCCAGGACTGGCACGGCGACGTGCGCGTGGTGCTGTTCGTGCGCCTGCGCGACGGCCTGCAACTGGACGATGCCCTGCGCCAGCGTATCCGCCAGGTGATTCGCCAGTACACCACGCCGCGCCATGTGCCAGCGGTGATCGCCCAGGTCGACGACATCCCGCGCACCCTCAGCGGCAAGCTGGTGGAGCTGGCGATCCGCAACGTGGTGCATGGCCTGCCGGTGAAGAACACCGATGGCCTGGCCAATCCCGAGGCGCTGGAGCAGTTCCGCGACCGCCCGGAGTTACGCTGATGGTGACATCAGGCATAATGTCGACCTTTTGCCCCGAAGCACAGGTAAGCCCATGAAAGCCCAAGCCCGCCACATCCTGGTCAAGACCGCTGACGAAGCCGAAAAGCTCAAGCAGCGCATCGCCAACGGCGAGGCCTTCGACGTGCTGGCCAAGAAGTTCTCCACCTGCCCCTCCGGCAAGCGCGGCGGCGACCTGGGCGAAGTGCGCCCGGGCCAGATGGTCGGCGCCATCGACCAGGTGATTTTCAAGAAGCCCCTGAGAGTGGTGCACGGGCCGATCAAGAGCAAGTTCGGTTATCACCTGGTACAGACGTTCTATCGCGACTGAGCCTCATCGGCGCGTCGCCTTTGCAGCAGCGCCGGCGATTCTTCGCCACTGGCTACCACGCGCTCCAAGCCTTCCTGCACGGCTAGGCTGGCGCTCTCCATGTCGGCCACTGCCTTGAGCATCGCTGCGGTATTGCCGCTGGCATGGGCATCGATGGCGTCGAATGCGCAACGGTGCACGGCGGCATGGGGCGCGTCGATGTCCTTGTATCCTGCAAGATGCGCATAGTGCAGGGCCCCGTCCCCCTCGCGATACCACTTGCCCAAGCGGCAGTGGGTATGGTCGGTAAAGTCCGAGCCGCGTTCCTGCGAGACCCCGAACAGCACCTTGTAGACGCGGAACTTGTAGATCAGGTGGTCGAGCTTGGCCAGCTCGCAGAAACTGCGCAGCGCCGACACCGATGCCGAACCTTCCGCCACCGTCGACATGTCCAGCAACTGGCGCATGGTACTGGCAGCCGACTGGCCAACACCGCTGTACGATGACGAATGCTCGGCCAGGCTGGCGATATGCCCGCGGCTTTGCGCACTGTCGGCTCGAATGGCCGAGACCAGCGTGCCGATTTCGGCAGTGGCGTCCGCCGTGCGCCTGGCCAGGGTCCTGACTTCATCCGCCACCACGGCGAAGCCGCGCCCGGCATCCCCGGCCCGCGCCGCCTCGATGGCCGCATTCAGGGCCAGCAGGTTGGTCTGGTCCGCCACCTCGCGGATGATCTCAAGCACACCACCGACCTGCTGGGCTTGGTGATCGAGCCTGCCAACCTTCTCCGACGCCTCGCCGGAGGCATCGGCCAGTTGCTCAAGATTGGTCGCGATGGCATCAATGCTGGCCTGGTTGCTGCTGGCGATACCCTGGATGCGGATGGCGTACTGCCTTTCCTGCTCCATGCTGTGGGCGAGGCTGGCGAACGAGGTCTGGGTCATTTCCAGGGAATGCGAGAACGCCGAGAGGTTTGCGGCCAGGTGGGCGAGCACCTGGTTCTCCCGTGCCAGTTCCGTGGCCTTCGATTCTGCCTCGCGGGCGCGCTGCTCCGACGCCGCCAGCTGTGAGCGGCTACGCTCGAGAGCGAGGTTCAGCTCCTTGATCTGCGGGTCTTGCCGACCAGCCTTGCTCCACCACTTCACACCACGCTCCCGGGATAGACCCACCGCTTGTCACCCGGCGAAAAAGCTCCGGGCAGAAACATGGAAAGGTCTCAGCAAGCGCAAAGTACGGCAATACTCAGCTGCGCTGAAAAACAGCAGATCAGCGACGAGCCGCGAGCAGGCCAAGCCCCGCGCACCCCAGCAGCGAGGCACTGACCCGGTTGAACAGCCGTCGTGGTCCGGGCCGTTCAAACCAGCGCTGCAGGTAGGCGCCGAGCCCGGCGTAGATGGCGATGGCCGCCCACTCCAGTAACAGGAACAGCACGCCCAGTTGCAGGAACTGCTCGCTCACCGGGGTGGCACTGCCCACCGTAACGAACTGCGGCAGAAAAGCGGTAAAGATCAGAATCGCCTTGGGATTGCCCGCCGCCACCCAAAACTCCTGGCGCGCCAGTTTCCAGGTGCCGCGCGGCTGCTCGCCGGCCACCGCCGCCTCGCCGACCGGCGCCCGCCACAGCTGCCAGGCGATATAGAACAGATAGCCCGCGCCCAGCACCTTGATCGCCAGGAACAGGTACTCGCTGGTGTGCAGCACCACGGCCAGGCCCATGGCCGCCAGGGCGATCATGCCGCTGAAGGCGATCAGGCGACCGCCGCCGGCCACGCAGGCGGTGCGCAGACCGTAGCGGCTGGCATTGTGCAGGGACAGCAGGTTGTTGGGGCCCGGCGCCATGTTCAGGGCGAAACAGGCGGGGATGAACAGCAGCAGGCTCGACAGGTCCATTATTCTTCTCCAGCAGGGACCGTCGCAGCGTCGCGTCCGGCGGGCAAGCGCGTCAAGCACAGTGACGCGGCAAATAGCCAGAACAGTAGGCACGCGATAGACTGGCGCCCTGCGCCCACCTCCAGGCCCTCTCTGCATGACCCCTTCGAGCAGCGAAATCTGGCACGACTCGACCCTGCCCTACGTCGAGAGCCGACGCGCCTGTCATAGCCGCGCCTGCTACAAGGCCCACAGCCACCCGAGTTTTTCCATCGGTGCGGTGGATGCCGGTCATAGTTGCTTCACCGGAGCCGGTGCCGGGCAAGTGCGCCTGACGCCGGGCACCCTGGTGTTCGTGCCAGCCGAACGGGTTCATGCCTGCAACCCCGAGCCCGGGCAGGCCTGGAGCTACCAGATGCTGCACCTGGACACCGGCTGGCTGCGCTGCCTGCGCCTGGAATCGGGAATTGCCGCTGACCAGCCCGGCACAGCGGCCCGGGTCAGCCGCTCGGCGGCGCTGTACCGGCGGTTCTGCGCGCTGAACACCCTGCTGTTTTCCCGGGCGACTGTGTTCGAGAAAGAGGCGGCACTGGTGGCCTTTCTTGGCGACAACGACTTCTCCATCCATCCGGACTTGCCACCTGCGCCGCCCCTGCCACCTTCGACACTCCGCGACCTGCTGGCCCATGCCGAGGAGCAGGCGTTGGCCGAACTGAGCCTCGATGGCCTGGCACGGCTGGCGGGCATGGGGCGCTATCAACTGATCCGCGCCTTCACCATCGCCACCGGCATGACGCCACATGCCTACCTGCTCAACGCCCGGATAAACAAGGCCCGGCAACTGTTGCGCCGGGGCCAGGCGCTGGCTGAAGTCGCGTATCGCCTGGGCTTTGCCGACCAGAGTCACTTCCAGCGGGTGTTCAAGGCGCATGCCGGGGTAACACCGGGGACATACCGCGCAGCCTTGCAATAATCTTCAATACCCGCCCTGTCGCCCAGCCACAGACTGCGGCTTCCTCTCCCTGGAAGCCCGACCATGCAACTGTTCCTGCTCATCGCCACCACCCATTTTCTCGCCCTGCTCTCCCCAGGACCGGACTTCTTCCTGGTGGCCCGGACCTCAGCCAGCGCCGGCTGGCGGGTGGCCAGTGGCGCCTGCGCAGGCATCGCCCTGGCCAATGGCGTGTTCATCTGCGGGGCTTTCACTGGAGTGTCATTCCTGCGCGACGGCAGCCCGCTGTTCGTCGCCCTGCAACTGGCCGGCTGCGGCTACCTGCTGTACATCGGGCAACTGTTCCTGCGCCAAGCTGGCAAGAGTGGCCTGACGGGTGCCACCGCCAACCCTTCATCGTGCACCAGTGGCTGGCTGAACAGCCTGGGCATGGGCTTCGCCTCGGGCATCCTCAACCCGAAGAACGCACTGTTCTACGCCAGCCTGGCCAGCATGATCGCCAGCAGCGGCGCCCTGGCCAAACTAGCCTATGGCACCTGGATGTTCGTTATCGTCCTGGCCTGGGACCTGCTGGTGGCCGTGGCCATCGGCAATCAGCGGGTGCTGCACCGCTTCGCCCGCGCCCTGCCCTGGCTGGAACGGGCTTCAGGGGTAGTGCTGATCCTGCTCGCCAGCGGCGTGCTCATGCACCTGGCCCTGGGCTGAGCAGTTTCAGCCCCTGTATCTCGAGCAGGCTGAAATGGCCACGGCTCCAGCCACCCGTGTCCAGGTGCCAGACATTGCCCAGCACTTTAACCTCCAGCACTGGCGTATGCCCGACCAGCAAGGCCCGCAGGCCCTTCACGGGGCGGCTGTCACCCTCCTTCAGGCGCCGTCGCGACCACTGGCACACCTCGCGCACCTGCGGTTCACATCCGGCCTGCAGGTTCGCGCACAAAAGTTCCCAGTCGTCGAACGGGCTGTCGGCGTGCAGCAGCCCGACCGGACCATCGGGTGTGTCGACCTGCAACGCGATAGGCAACCGTTCGAACACCTCGACGAAACGCGCCTGCTCTGTTTTCGGCAGGTCGAGGAACCAACCACCGCCAGCCGCCCGGTACATGTCCAGGTCGACCCGCCCGCCGCGCAAGTGATTGACCGCCAGCGACTCGTGGTTACCCTGGACCGCATGGAACCAGGGCCTGGCCAGCCATTCCAGCGCCTGCGGGCTGGCCGGCCCACGGTCGACCAGGTCACCAACGCTGAAAAGCCGGTCGACCGCCGGATCGAAATCCACTGCCTCAAGGCATTCGCGCAGGCGCTCGAAATGCCCATGAATATCGCCCACCGCCAGGTCACGCCCGCGGGTATTGGCGGCCATCCGCCGGAAAGCACTCATTGCATCAATCCTCTGCTTATGCCCCGCACCGGCGTAAAATAGGCAGGCAAGCCGCCCCAACCCGGAGGTGCATCATGCGTACCACCCTGGCCAGCGCCCTGTTGCTGGTGCTGGCATTCGACAGCATGGCACAGGGCACCCCGACCGCGCAGGTCGAGGTGCGTTTCGACCACCCGGAAAAATTCCGCGATGCCAGCCTCGACAACCGCGGCTACCCCCAAGGCGCCGACCCGCAAGTGATGAAGGCCCTCACCCAGCACCTGCAGAAGCTCGGCCAGCGCTACCTGCGGCCCGGCCAGCAACTGCTCATCGACATTCGCGACATCGACCTGGCCGGACGCTTCGAGCCCTGGCACAGCCAGGCCTACGATGTGCGCTTCATGCGCGAGGTCACCTGGCCCAGCATCGACCTCGACTACACCCTCCAACAGCCCGGGCAACCCGCGCTCAAAGCCCAGGAGCACCTGAGTGACAAGATGTACCTCAGCCGCCCGGGGCGCGTGGGTAGCAACGACCGGCTGTATGCGGAAAAGGCCATGCTCGGTGATTGGTTCCGTCAACGCTTCGCGCCGCCGTCCTGATCGTCACAGCGCCAGCCGGCGCAGGGCGATGGGCGCGATCAGCCGATGGAACGGCGCCACCGGCAACATGTACAGGCGGCCCAGCCAGTTGTGCGTGCGCACCACGGTGCTGACCAGCACCTCGCAGCGCCCCGGGGCCGTCGGGCGACGCATCAGGGCGATGTGCACGTCCAGGTGATGATCGCAGTCGACCAGCAGCACCTCATGCTCGCTGTTGCTGACCAAGGTAAAGATGCCCACCCGCTCTCCAGGCTGGTAGCTGCCTGGAGACCGGGCCGGGTCGATGGCGGTCAGCCGGCCCAGGTTCTTCAGCCCGAACAGCCCGACCAGACGGTTGCGCAACACCATCAGCTCGTCGATCCAGCCAGGCATGCTCGCCATCAGGCGCAGGAAATGCGCCATGGCGGGTTGCCCGTCGTCTGTCAGGTCGATTGCCCGGCAATGACGAAAGCCCGCCTGCGCGGCATGGGGGGCGATCTGCGAGTCGGCGGGGATGGCTGCGGCATGGGTCATTGTGGTCTCGTCCATGAAATCGACACATCGGCGCTGGGAGTCGGCGCCCATCGATTGTATCCTCGTCAACCGACGACATGCCAAGGACGGATGCACCATGAGGACCTGCATGCTACGACCGGTCTCACCAGCAGGCACTGCCGGGGTATCGCCCCTATGAAGTACGTGCTGGTGATCCTGGCCAGCTATACCAGCGCCTGGTACCTGGTGGGCACCCTGATTCGCGGGCGCCTGGCCGATATTGCCGAAGGCCTGCGCCATCGCCCGGACGCCCCGCCTCCAGGGCAGTACCTGCGAGAAGTCGAAGCCCACGCCCGCCGCGCACACCGCCACTACAGCCTGTTTGCCGGCACGCTGCTGGCCCTCGTGTTGGCGCTGCTCTGCTTCTGGCTCGGCTGACGCCTAGAAATCCAGCGCCAGGCTCTGCCGCCCTTCCAGTGCCAGCAGGAATTGCTTGGCCGGCAGGCCGCCGGCGAAACCGGTGAGGCTACCCGAGGCACCAATCACCCGGTGGCATGGCGCGATGATCGAGATCGGGTTGCGCCCGTTGGCCGCGCCCACCGCTCGGACCGCATCAGGCTTTCCGATCTGCCGGGCGATCTCGCCGTAGCTGCGGGTTTCACCGAAAGGAATGTTCAACAGCGCCGCCCAGACCTCACGCTGGAACTCGGTGCCGGCGAAATCCAGTTCCAGCTCGAAGCGCTGGCGTTGCCCGGCAAAGTACTCGCCCAGCTGGCGGGCGGTCTCGCGCAGCACGCCGTGCTGGTCGTCGCGGTGCAGGTCGCCCAGGCGCACGCGGTTCTCCCGCTCGTGCTCCCACAGCACGGCGGCCAGCCGCTCGCCCCGCGCCACCAGGGTCAGGGTGCCGACAGGCGATTGCATGAGGGTGAAGGCACAGGACATGACAGGCTCCGGCAGGACGACGATCACTGCACTGTACCCATCACGGCGTGCCGGCGCATCCGCTTTCTTGCCCAGCCATCGCCGCTGGCCAGCCCAGGCCTGCGCCCCGTACACTGAGGCGCCACTCGTTTTTCAAAGGATGGAAACACAGTGACCGACGTATCGCCCGACATCGTCATCGAACGTTTTGCCGAGCAGCACTTACAGGGCATCGCCGCGCTCTACAACGAACCGGCCGTGTGCCGCCAGGTGCTGCAGATGCCTTACCAGTCCGTCGAAGTCTGGCGTGAGCGCCTGGCCGCCTACCATGAGCGGCAGGTCCGCCTGGTGGCGGTGCACCAAGGCCAGGTGATCGGCAACATCGGCCTCGACCAAAGCACACGCATCCGTCAGGGGCACCTGGGCGAGCTGCTCATGGGCGTTGCCCAGGCCTGGCAAGGCAAGGGCGTAGGCTCGCGACTGATGGCCGCGATCCTCGACATTGCCGACAACTGGATGAACCTGCGCCGGGTCCAGCTCACCGTCTACGCCGACAATGAGCCGGCGCTGGCGCTGTATCGCAAGTTCGGCTTCGAGACCGAAGGCCGGCTGCGCGACTACGGCGTGCGCGACGGGGTGTACGTCGATGCGCTGTGCATGGCGCGGATGCGTCAGTCGTAGAACGCCATGCCCGCGTATGGCTTGATTCGACAGGCCGCCAGCCGCGACTGCAGATCGCCGACATGAGCTTCGAGCTGGTGGCCGTCCGGGTCGAGGAAGTACAGCGAGTCGCCCTCGCTGCGGTCCTGTTTCCAAAGTTGCACGGCATGTTCATGCAAGCGCTGGGCGAATGCCGCGAAATCGGCCTGGCGAATGGAAAACGCGTAGTGGGTGTAGTTGCGCTGCAAGTCGCCCGCCTCGAGCTGGTCGACCGACAGGCACAGCCACAGACCGCCCAGGCTCAGGTAGGCACCACGGTCCCAACGTGCATCGAGCCTGAAGCCCAGGACCTGCTGGTAGAACACGATGCTGTCCGGCAGGTTGGAAACCGCCAGGGTGAGATGGTTGAGTCCGTTCAACATGAGAGGCACCTTGAGGTGAAGTGGGACAGGATCGCTTCATGGGGCGCGATGGAAACGGGCGCGCCCCGCTAAGCTGCGATCATACCCGCGAACACATCAGCGCAGCATCGAGCAGACGCCCCTTGTCATACCAGGCATCACGCTGGTACGCCGAGAACTGCTGCCGCCCGGCGGCGCCTTGAACCTTGACCAGGCCCTCGGCCTTGTTCGGGTCGGTGCTGGCTACGAACAGTTCCAAGGTGTCCTGGTTCTGCACGACATAGGTCATGGCCGTATCAGGAAGCTCGGCCTTGACGCAGTTCAGGTACTCCGGCGGGCTTTTCGACGTCATGCCGAAGGTGTTGTCTCGGCCCGCGCGAATATCGGGATCATGTGCGCAGCCGGCCAGCAACAGGCCGGCGGCCACGGCCATCATCAAACGCCTCATACAGACTCCAACCACCCCAGTAGCAAGCCCTGGACAGGGTCAGACACCTACCACCCTTTTTAATAGTCTGCTTACGATCTACAAGACTAGCCCCGGGTGACGGGCGCGGTAGGCCGGTTCGCTATATCGCCTGGCTGATGGGTTTCAGGCGGGCCTGTCGATCCGGTAGAGCACATGCGGCCGCAGTGCATTGCCTTCGGGCACCGTCGGGTCGGGGAAATCCTCAGCCGGATCCGAATGCATCCCGAGCCGCTCCATCAATGCCCGTGACGGGGTGTTGATGCTGGAGGTGTAGCCGATGACCTGCCTTAGCCCAAGCGTCGACCACCCGTGCTCCAGGCAAGCACTGGCCGCCTCGAATGCATACCCCTGTCGCCAGTGGTTGCGTCCGAGGATCCAGCCGATTTCGACGTGCGGGCCGCCCGGTATCTCATCCCCGGTCAAGGACAGTCCAAGCCCGCCGACCAACGCGCCATCGGTCTTGCGTTCGACAGCGACGAAACCGAAGCCATGGACCTGCAGATGGTGATCGCAGTCCGCGAGCATCGACCGGGTTTCATCGGGAGACAGAATCGCGGGGTAGTAGTAGCGCCTGACTTCAGGATCGGCATTGACGAGGGCGAAGGCTTCGATGTCACGCTCCGCCCAGGGGCGTAGAACAAGTCGCGGCGTTTCGATGAACATGGGTAAGGTGGAACTCCCGTCTACCAGGCATGGCTAGTATCGCCCTGTGCAAAGTCTTGTCGGTCGATACCCGAGACAGGACACTAGCACAATCGCCAGCGCAAGGTTGGTGCTCGCTGTGCTGGGCCTGGCTGGATGACATCGATAGAATGCGCAACGCATTTTGAAAGGGATTTCTCGCAATGACGTCGATAATCACCGTTCCAGAGCAACGCGTTACCTGCTGGGCGGTCTTGCTGGGTGTACTTTGGGCCATGACCAGCACAGCCTGCCTCACTCGATCCGGTGATTACTTCTGGGAAAACTTCGCGCTGACGCTGGCACCGCATGCCATCGTGCTGGGTGTCTTGCTGATTTTCAGAGGATCATGGGCGGTAATCGCGGGCGCGCAGATAGCGATGGCACTCTACCTGAGCCTGTTCGGGATCTGGTTCTCCACGGGGGGGCGCGCCGAGGCGATGGCCTGGCTGTGGTATTTCTTCAGTTTCCCCGGCGCGTTGGTCGGCGGTTTTCTGGCCATGTGGCTTACCAGGCAAGCAACGCCATTGATCGCTGTAGCGCTGGCGGCCACCTGGGTCTTCACAGGGCTGGTAATCGATGTGGCCACCGCGTTGCTCTGGTACTCCTGAGCACGTTTACTGGATTCCGGCCGTGAACCGACCGGAATCCATGCAGGTCGATCTCAATCGATCAAGGTTTTCCGAACACGTAGAAACTCAGGTTGGCCGAACTCTTGCCGGCGGCGAACAAGCCACGCAGGTTGCTCATCGAAACGCTGCGAATGTTGAAGGTCTCCTGGGTGGAGTAGTTCGCATCGATACTGACGTACTGCAGGTTCTTGTCGCTGCCACCAGAGTAGTCCAGGCGCACCATGAACGTGCCCGCACCGGCTGTGGTCCTGAGGATGAAGGATTTGTACTGCTGGATCTGCGCCTCGACAAAGTTCGCGCCGGCCCGCTCTCCTTCCTTGCCCTTCACATCGCAACGACCGCTGCTCAGGTAGGTATAACCTGGAGGTACCTGAACATCGGCGGCCAGTTCTTCATCAAAAGCCTTTTGTTGCTGTGCCATGACTCATGCTCCTTATGAGTGGGACTTGCTTATTGCACGGATGAGTCTACTAGCGTCCAGTGAGTCGGCTTATCCAGCAGACAAACGGATCACTCAATTGAATGTCAATTCATGCTCGCAAACACTCTAATAGATTCAAAGTCTGTCATTAAGGATCAAAGTCCGGTATACCCTCCATGACAAACAAGGAGGTTGCCATGCCACTACTGGATCTTGAATCGATATCGAGGACATTGCCCCAGGCGTGGAAATCTACCGTACTGGGAAAGGTGGGGCGTTCGAACATCAACGTGCTACGCATGGACCAGATGTCCGCCGCGGCAGAAGTGCATGACTACACCGAGGGGCTGCTGGTCATCTCGGGGTTGCTGAGGCTCGCCGTCCAAGGTGACACCATCGATGTCGCCGCCGGGCAGATCTACATGGCCCAGGCAGGCATAACCCACGCCGTACTGCCGGGGAGCCATGGGACCTTGGTCATCATTGACATGTGAAGCCGACTCAACACCGCTTGTTGATCCGGACCGTCACTGCGCTAAAGAACATAAGCATCGCCGCGACATACAGGAACACAAGGTCGACGCCGGGGAACGCGAAAATCCCGACAAACCAAGCGGCCAGCAGGCCACCGCCAACCCAGCAGCGTTGCCGAGCGGTGAACCGCTCACTCGTTGCTTTCACACGATCCAACCATCCCATCAGCACATCCCTAGCCGGCAAAGGCTGAATCATATTCCATGCCCGGCTGCAGGGTCGATGTTGCCGTGGCTTGCAGGCACAAGCCCCGGTTCAGGGGCCGTATCCCCAGCAATGGGGGTCAGGCACCGGCCTGGAGAAACACGAAAACCGCCAGCACATCCAAAGCCAGCACGGCAGCCACGACGAAGCTCATGAAATAGAAGTCATTCTGGAACATGTCTGCTCTCCCCGCATGATCGCTTTCCTGGGATCAAGCAACTCCCATTCCAGCCTGCCAGCATCAGGGCCACGTCCATTGGTCAGGCGAGACGGGTGTTTTGGGCAAACAGGCGTTTACTGATGGTCATGCCCTCCGGCTCTACGCAAGGATGCTCATCAAGGTGTGCCCCCATGAGACGCATCCAGAAGATCATCCAGCAGCGCCGCCGGCAGCTGCATGTCCACATTCCGCCCAGCGAGTTGAAAGGAATGCATTGTGGCGATGGGCCCAGCGCGGCGAAACCGCTGCCGCCGCGAGAGGTTCGCCAGGCAGGCATGAGAAGAGCCGCGCTTGAGGGATCGACCACTGACTGAACAAGCCCCAGGAGTTCAAGCAGGAGGGCTGGGAAATGTGCGGCAGGCTGAGCCAGTACCGCGGAATCCATGACTTCGTAGAGACCCTGAGCATGCCACAGGCCTGGCGCAACAACGTCGGTGAGCAGCCGCTCGGTCACTACAACATTGCACCGACCACGCTGGTTGCGGTGCTTCGGGTAGACGACGCCGGCCCGCGTGCGGACCTGGTGAGATGGGGGTGGCGCCCACACTGGGCGACCGACCGCGTCGCGCCGATCAATGCCCGCATCGAGAAGGTGGCGCACAGCGCCTTCTTCCGGGCGATATGGCCATACCGGGCCATCATCCCGGTGGACGGCTGGTATGAATGGGTGGATGAAGGCGGGTCGAAGAAGCAGCCCTACTACATCCACCGGCGCGACGGCCGCCCTGCCCTGTGCGCCGCCATCGGCCAGTTCGCCGGCAACGAGCATGACGGGTTCGTGATCATCACCGCCGATGCCCGGGGCGGCCTGGTCGACGTGCACGACCGGCGACCGGTGGTGCTGTCATCTGGCCTGGCTATCGAATGGATGTCGGGCCCTGTGCCCGGTGAACATGCCGAGCAGTTGCTGCTCAACCTGGGCGAACCGGCAGAGGCTTTTGAGTGGTACCGGGTGGTCGCTGCAGTGGGTAACGTACGCAACCAGGGAACGGAACTGATCGAACCGGTTCAGTGAAGGATAAGCGGCTGGCAAGAGCCTTCAGGTTGGCTCGGTCCATCTCAATCTGCAGCGGTCCAGACAGCCAGCTCGTAGCCATCTGGGTCGATGAAGTGGAACCGTTTTCCACCTGGGAACGAAAACACTTCCCGGCTGATCTTGCCGCCCGCCGCCACGACACTGTTCTCGGCCTTGGCAAGATCGTCTGCGTACAGAATGACCAAAGGCCCTCCGGGCCTTACCGGCTCGCCCGTGGTGAAGCCGCCGGTAAGCCGACCATCACTGAACTCGGTGTATGTCGGACCGTAGTCCATGAAGGTCCAACCGAACACCGCGCCGTAAAAATCCTTGCTGCGCTTGATGTCGCTGACGTTGAACTCGATGTTGTCGATCTGACGATCCTTCCCACGGTTGCTCATTGGCACCTCCCTGTTGGAGGCAGGAATCTACCATGGTTTGGCTGCGGCCGGCCTTGATGTCAGCGCAAGACCAGGGATGGGTTCATCAGGCAGGCAAGACCAGCAACGACCTCTGCCAGTGATACCGACACTGGCCAGATTAAGCCAGGCTGGATCACACCCGAATGTGGACGGAACCGGCACATTAAAGGTTACAGGTGTATTGATACTCGAAGGGGAAGAAGACGGTGTCGACCACCAGGGAAAACGGCGCGTCTACAAGTAGAAAAGGGATCAGCTTTCCTTTGGATGTGCCTACCAGCCACCAATCGAACCTTAGGCCGATGTAGGGGCAACGGTGCTTGTCATAATCCATGCGCATGGCGGTTGCCATGCACCCACTCAAGCAGGCTATCAGCACCAGTGAAATCGACTTCCTGACCACGTAACATCCTTATTGCTTCCTTGCGCAGACCTTCATAGACGCTGCTGCGTGGCACGAGTCACCTTGTCCCCCGGCAATCGATACCGCTGGCTTCGAGCCTGGCATGCCGATCCACGTCTAAATGTTCGAGCATCAGCCCGCGCGAGCAAGTCGACCAAACACAGGGGCTGTGGAAACCATAGAACTACTTGCTTTAATTATTCCATGGTCTTAACTGCGTAACACAACAATCCAAATCGGCCACAGGCATGTATTCTCTTCCCTGTAAAAATACCACCATGAGTTAACCTAACTACTAATCACAAGTAGCAGTGGCAAGTCTGCAAAATGTAAATAGGGAGCCAACCCATGGAATCTACAAACCAAAGGGATTTAAATCATGAAGCTCACGATCACAAACGGCGCCAGCACATCAATTGACGTTGCAGTTAGCACATGGCGCAACGACGGCAATGACAGTTACTATTCCATAGCGCAAGCGGAGTCTGATACTTGGGACCGCAGCGACGCACGAGGATACTTGATGGCCGTAAAAATGAACGCCCAAGTGAAAACCTACTACATCTCCCAAACCAGCAAGATCGTTGTTGAAGACAACCTTGTAAAGGACCATGGCCAAACGCTCAATCCGCTATATGCAGTAAATAACATGTAACACCAGCAGCAGTTGTCAACTGCAGAATGACTGGCACGCTGTACAGTGCTGGTCATTCTGCATGGGGCCCCGTACCGTAGCTACTCGATGAATAAATAGAATGAAAAGGATGCTCGCAATGAGGCCCTTTCCATCCGCACGTTCAAATTTGCAATGATCAAGCGCTCAACGCCATAAAAAGTCGCGGCGCCTGGCAGGCTTGCGACCAATGGCCTCGCAACCCTGCGACCCCACAAGCCCATTTGTGTTCCAGCCGAGCAAAGGTGGGCTGTGGATCAACGAACCAAGTGTTACAATCCGCCACTTCAAATCAGCGCCCAAGGCGCTGGACATCCGTGAACGCCGGCAGTACGACACCCGCCACACCTACGCAACCATGTGCCTGATGGCTGGGATGAACCGAAGCGTTCATCGCGAACCCGCTCGGCCATGGCGTCGAGATGTTGCTCTCTACCTACGCGAAATGGATCAGCTCCTCCTCGGACTGGAGGGAGCTGGAGAAGCTGCCGCCCCGAGTCGAATTGGCCCAGAACTGGCCCAAAACTGACGACAGGGCCTAAATACACCTCTGGAACCCCCGCAGGACAAGCACTTGATTTCTACAGCCAATATCACCATGCAGTTCGGCTCCAAGCCGCTGTTCGAGAATGTGTCGGTCAAATTCAACAACGGCAACCGCTACGGCCTGATCGGCGCCAACGGTTGCGGCAAGTCGACCTTCATGAAGATCCTCGGCGGCGACCTGGAGCCATCCGGCGGCCAGGTGATGCTCGAGCCCAACACCCGCCTGGGCAAGCTGCGCCAGGATCAGTTCGCCTATGAAGAATTCACCGTGATCGACACGGTGATCATGGGCCACGAGCAGCTGTGGAAGGTCAAGGCCGAGCGCGACCGCATCTACTCGCTGCCGGAGATGAGCGAGGAAGACGGCATGGCCGTCGCCGAGCTGGAAACCGAATTCGCCGAGATGGACGGCTACACCGCCGAATCCCGCGCCGGCGAGCTGCTGCTGGGCCTGGGTATCCCGCTGGAACAGCACTTCGGCCCGATGAGTGAAGTCGCTCCCGGCTGGAAACTGCGTGTGCTGCTGGCCCAGGCGCTGTTCTCCGATCCGGACGTGCTGCTGCTCGACGAACCGACCAACCACCTGGACATCAACACCATCCGCTGGCTGGAAACGATCCTCACGGCGCGCAACAGCACCATGATCATCATTTCCCACGACCGCCACTTCCTCAACAGCGTCTGCACCCACATGGCCGACCTGGACTACGGTGAGCTGCGCCTGTTCCCGGGCAACTACGACGAGTACATGACCGCCGCGACCCAGTCCCGCGAGCAGCTGCTGTCGGACAACGCCAAGAAGAAAGCCCAGATCGCCGAACTGCAGACCTTCGTCAGCCGCTTCTCGGCCAACGCCTCGAAAGCCAAGCAGGCCACCTCGCGCGCCAAGCAGATCGACAAGATCCAGCTGGCCGAGGTCAAGCCGTCGAGCCGGGTCAGCCCATTCATCCGCTTCGAGCAGACCAAGAAACTGCACCGCCAGGCAGTGATCGTCGACAAAATGGCCAAGGCCTTCGACGACAAGGTGCTGTTCAAGGACTTCAGCTTCACCATCGAAGCCGGCGAGCGCGTGGCCATCATCGGCCCCAACGGCATCGGCAAGACCACCCTGCTGCGCACCCTGGTCGGTGAAATGACACCGGACAAGGGCGAAGTGAAGTGGACCGACAGCGCCGAGGTGGGCTACTACGCCCAGGACCACGCCCACGACTTCGAAGACGACGTGACCCTGTTCGACTGGATGGGCCAGTGGACCAGCGGCGAGCAGGTGATCCGCGGCACCCTGGGGCGCATGCTGTTCTCCAACGACGAGATCCTCAAGTCGGTGAAGGTGATTTCCGGTGGTGAGCAGGGCCGCATGCTGTTCGGCAAGCTGATCCTGCAGAAGCCCAACGTGCTGGTGATGGACGAACCGACCAACCACCTGGACATGGAATCGATCGAGGCGCTGAACCTGGCGCTGGAAAACTACCCGGGCACCCTGCTGTTCGTCAGCCACGACCGTGAGTTCGTGTCGTCGCTGGCCACCCGCATCATCGAGCTGACAGCCGATGGCGTGGTGGACTTCAGCGGCACCTACGACGACTACCTGCGCAGCCAGGGCGTGGTGGTCTGAGCCAACGCTGGGTAACCTTCATCGCGGGGCAAGCCCGCTCCCACAAGTGTCTCAAATACCCTTGTGGGAGCGGGCTTGCCCCGCGATGCGTTTAATTAGTTAGCCTGCTTTCTTTTCCGTTGCGCAGCGGCCATGATGGGCACAGCCCCACCGCCCGCCCGCGAACGAGCCCATGACCGCGCCACACGCCTCCAGCGTCACCCTGCAGATCCTCTCGATCGTCTTCTACACCTTCATCGCCTTCCTCTGCATCGGCCTGCCGATCGCGGTGCTACCTGGCCATGTGCACGACCAGCTGGGCTTCGGCGCGGTGATCGCCGGCCTGACCATCGGCCTGCAGTACCTGGCCACCCTGCTCAGCCGGCCCTTCGCCGGGCGGGTGGCGGACACCCTCGGCGGCAAGCGTGCGATCCGCTACGGCCTTTACGGTATCGCCGGCTGCGGCCTGCTGACCCTGTTGTCGGCCTGGGCCCTCGCCCTGCCCTGGCTGAGCCTGGCGCTGCTGTTGGGTGGCCGTTTGGCGCTGGGCATCGCCCAGGGGCTTATCGGCGTCGCGACGCTGAGCTGGGGCATCGGCCAGGTGGGGCCGGAACATACCGCCCGGGTCATTTCCTGGAACGGCATCGCCTCCTATGGCGCCATCGCCATCGGCGCGCCCGCCGGCGTGCTGCTGGTGGATGGCCTGAGCTTCGCCGTGCTCGGTCCGGCACTGCTGGGCCTGGCGCTGCTGGCACTGCTGGTGCTGCGCACGCGACCGGACGTGGTGGTGGTGCGTGGTGAGCGGTTGCCGTTCTGGTCGGCATTCGGCCGCGTGGCGCCTTGTGGCGTGGGATTGACCCTGGCGTCGATCGGCTACGGCACCCTGACCACCTTCGTCACCCTGTACTACCTGGAGCGTGGCTGGATCGGCGCCGCCTGGTGCCTGAGCGCCTTCGGCCTGTGCTTCATCCTGTCGCGGCTGCTGTTCGTCAATGCGGTAAACCGCTACGGCGGCTACAACGTGGCCATCGCCTGCATGGCCACCGAGGTGCTCGGCCTGAGCCTGCTGTGGCTGGCGCCCACACCGCTGTGGGCGATGGTCGGTGCAGGGCTGACCGGCTTCGGCCTGTCGCTGGTGTACCCGGCCCTGGGCGTCGAGGCGATCCGCCAGGTGCCCAGCAGCAGCCGTGGCGCCGGGCTGGGCGCCTACGCGGTGTTCTTCGACCTGGCGCTGGCCATCGCCGGCCCGGTGATGGGCGCGGTGGCGGTGCACCTGGGGTATGCCTCGATCTTCTGCGTCGCCGCCCTGCTCGCCCTGTCAGGGGTGGGCCTGACCCTGCTGCTGGCCCGCCGCGGCTGAACGCTCGGCGGGCTCCGGCGCGCCCAGTGCCTGGCTGAAGAAGGCGGTGGTCTCGCCGCGCAGCGAGCGATGGATATACCGACGGTCGACGCCCGCGGCGTCCTTGCACAGCACCGGCATGCGCTGGTGCTGCTCATCGTCACAAGGGGCCATGAACACGAAGTGCCCGGCGCCGGCCAGCAGGCGGTAGTCGGGGGTGACCGGCAGCTTGCGCGCCAGGGCATCGGCATTGTGCTCAAGCGCCAGCAGTTGATCGTTGTCACCGCTGTAGATCAGTGCCGGCACCTGCACGCCGGCCAGGGCGTGACGACCGAACATCAGGCTCAGCGGCGCCATCAGCATCACCGCGCCCACTCGGGGATCGGCGCGAGGCGCCAGCTCGCTGTGGTCGGCAATCAGCACGCCGTGGGTCTTGCAGGCATCGGCGTCGGTGGGGCGTTGCTCGCAATAGCGGCGCAGGCGCTCGAGGTCGGGCCGCGCACCGGACAGAATCAACGCGGTCTCGCCGCCGGCGGAATAGCCGATAACCCCGACCTTGCCGTCGTTCAGGTACGGCGCGAGCAGCCTGTCGTTTCGCACCGCGGTGATCGCGGCGCTGATCTGCAGGGGGCGGCCATAGAGGTTGCTGAGGGTACCCAAACGACTGTGGTCGCGGCTGTTATCGCCGGGGTGGACCACCGCCACCACCACGAACCCCTGGCGGGCCAGGCCGCTGGCCAGGTCATGCAAGGCCATCGGGCTGCCGGTGTTGCCGTGGGAGATCACCAGCAGTGGGAACTGGCCCATGGCTACCGGCGCCTCTTCGGCGACACGGGTCTGATAGCCCTCGATGCGCACCGGACGCGGCTCGCCGCTGGAGGGGTAGAACACCAACGCCTGCATGGGCCGGGCGTCCACCGGGTCGCTGAGGGTCAGGCGGTGCAAACCGGCTGCCCACGGCGCCGCGTCGGCGCGGGCCAGCAGGCTGCCCAGCAGCAACAGCGCCATCAGCATGCGGGTTCGCTTCATCGCAGGGCGCTCCTCGTCGCAAGGCACTGCGCGGTGCTCAGGTATGGATGCCAGCATAGAACCCGGTTGGCTGGCGGCACATGAAAAATGGATGAAAAAAGCCGACTGGCGCGCTGGGCGGCAGTCGGCTTTGGGTGCGCAGTGGCGATCAGGCGGCGGCGAACAGCTCACCTGCAATCTGCGCCTGGGCGGCGTCGATGGCCTTGGCGCGGTGCTCCGGGCCATAGGCCAGGCCATGGGCGCGGACGATTTCCAGGTCGGTGATGCCGATGAAGCCGAGGAACACCTTGAGGAAGTCCTCATGACCGACACCGGTCGGCTGGCCCTGGTGCAGGCCACCGGCGGTGGACACCAGGATCACCTTCTTGTCGCCGCACAGGCCCTCAGGGCCGGCCTCGGTGTAGCGGAAGGTCTTGCCGGCCACCGCCACGCGGTCGATCCAGGCCTTGAGCTGGGTCGGCACGGTGAAGTTGTACATCGGCGCGCCGATCACCACGGCGTCGGCGGCGAGGAATTCTTCCAGGGTCTCGGCGCTCAGCCTGGCCTCATGGGCCTGGGCGGCGTCGCGCATCTCTTCCGGGGTGCCGGCGGCCACCAGGGTGGCGGCGGAGAAGTGGCTGATGGCGTCGGCGGCCAGGTCGCGGTAGACCACTTCAAGGCTCGGGTCGGCGGCTTTCCAGGCCTCGACCACTTCGCGGCTCAGCTGACGGGAGGCGGAATTGTCGCCCAGGATGCTCGAATCGATATGCAACAGTTTCATGGGACTCTCCTGTGAATGAAGACCGCGGCGGTGGGCGATCACGATGGGGGCAATCCTATCGGCACATCGAATAGCTGATAAGTCGGTAAAAACGCGTTAGTTTGTTCCACTGATAGAACAATGAGACAGCCAAATGCAAGACCTCAACGACCTCTTCTACTTCGCCCGGGTGGTCGAAGCCGGTGGCTTCGCCGCCGCCGGGCGCCAGCTGGGTATTCCCAAGTCGCGCCTGTCGCGGCGTATCGCCGAGCTGGAGGAGCGCCTGGGCACCCGCCTGCTGCAACGCACCACCCGGCAGCTCAAGCTCACCGCCGTTGGCGAGCGCTACCTGACCCATTGCCAGGCCATGCTGCTGGAGGCGGAGATGGCCGACGAGGTCGTGGCCAGCATGTCCAGCGAACCCCGAGGCCGCCTGCGGGTGTCCTGCCCGGTGGCCCTGGCCCACGCCTTTCTGCCGGATGTGATCAGTCGCTTTCTCGCCCAGTATCCCCAGGTACAACTGGACATGGTGCTGATCAACCGCCGGGTCGACCTGATTTCCGAGGGCATCGACGTGGCTTTGCGGGTGCGCGACCTGGGCGACGAAGACCCGGCCCTGGTCACCCGGCGCCTGCGCCAGGCACAGATGCAACTGGTGGCCGCACCGGGTTTTGCCGACCACATCCGCGAACCTGCCGAACTGGCCAGCCTGCCGGTGCTCGGCGCGGCCGAAGCCGATCGCCTGGTGCACTTGCGTCTGATTGGTCCCCAAGGCCGCCAGGAGGATGTCGCCCTGGAGCCACGGCTGGCCATCGACGATTTCGTCGTGCGCAACGCCGCGGTACGCGCCGGCCTGGGCTTCACCGCCCTGCCGTCGATGTTCTGCGAAGAGGAACTGGCCCGTGGCGAACTGGTGCGCCTGCTGCCAGACTGGTCGCTGCCCGGCGGCTACCTGCAGGCCGTCTATCCGCACCGCCGTGGCCTGCTGCCGGCGGTACGCGCGTGGATCGATCACCTGGCCGCCTCGTTCGAGGCCTGTGGAGAGCGTTATGTCTGAGAAAAGGATGTCCGAAGAGCAGGTGGCGGCCCTGTGCCTGGCCCTGCCCGGGGCGCGGGAGGACTATAAATGGGGCGGCATCCGGGTGTTCTCGGTCGCCGGCAACAAGATGTTCGCCGTGCAGGACCTGGGCGGCGCCGGCTTGTCGTTCAAGGTGGCCGACGAGCTGTTCCTCGGCTATTGCGACCGCCCCGGCATTCGCCCGGCTCCGTACCTGGCGCGGGCGAAGTGGATCAGCATGCTGCCACCCTACCCCATGGGCCGCGACGAGCTGAGCGACCTGCTGCGCCGGTCGCACCAACTGGTGGTGCGACGCTTGCCCAAGCGCCAGCAGGCTGGATTGCTACTCGGGCCGGACGCACCGTAGGTTGCTGCGCTCATCATGTCGCCCAGCAGGCTGCGTGAGCGTTGCAGCACCTTTATGCCTGAATTGGCGGCCCTTTGAGTTCGACACGGTTGCCATCGGGGTCGTAGCAGTACAGCGAGATACCCTCGCCTTCAGCCCCGTAGCGTTTCTCCGCGGCCTCGACCCGTACCCCGGCATCGCGCAGCAGTGTACTCAGCGCCGACTCGTCAAACGGCTCGACGCGCAGACAGAAGTGATCGACGTTGTGCCCGGTCGGGCCGGGATGCTCGCCGCCCTGGCGTCCCAGCGGGCCGTCGACCGCTACCAGGTCTATCAGGCCGTCGCCGGCCCCCAGGTGGATCATGCCCAGCGAGTCCCGGCGCTTGCGTACCGGGCAGCCGAGCAGTTCATGATAGAAGGCCAGGCTGCGCTCCAGGTCGCCGACGCGCAGGACGAGATGGTCGATATGCAGGATGGTGAAAGCTGGCATGGCAGTGCTCCACGTTCAGGCTTTGTCTAGACCATAGCAGCGTCCCCGCTGGCTGACCTTAGGCCGTCGCCGTCAATGGCCGACGGTGTGTCCACCGCAGGCGCTGTGGGCCAAACGGTGCCGAGCATGTCAGCCATCGCCCTGGAGGCGACTCAACTATGTACCGCCTCAGGCCCTTGCTCCTGCCCTTGAATGGTCGCCCACCCTCATTGGAATGCGACCATGCACAGCATCGATCCTCCCTTCCACCAGCAGCAGATCCTGCGCAACCTGCCAGGATGGGCCAGGCACCTGCATCCCATCCATGCTCAAAGGCTGTTGCGTCGGGCACATCGAGAGCACGTCAAGCCGGACGGGCAGCTCGAGGACTGGTTCGTGCAGGCGCCCCCTGTCCAACAGGACGATTTGCGCGAGGCCATCAAACAGCGAACGGTCAGCGGCAAGGCTCTGACCGAGGCCTTGCAAGGCCTGCAGGGCATCACCGAATTCTGTGAACCTTTGCTGAAGGCGCGATTGGGTGTCCAGGTATCTGTCACGCAAGCGCAGTTCAGGCACCAGCCTTTCACACACAGCCTTGAGGGCGAGTTCCCTGATCCGGATGCCTCCCATGAAATGCCTCGCCCAACTGTCCTGACCGAGCTACCGTCCGGCGCCGCCACCCTCACCAGCCTGCTCGAAGCCGCCCTGCACAACTTCGAAGGCATGACAGAAGTCGGCCCCTTCAGCACCCTGCAGGTCAGCGTCGACGACAGCAGCGCGATTCCAGGTCTGAATACCAGCGCCTTCGTCAGCCACTGCCGTGCGCTCGACCTGGGCACACGTTATCAGCAGCACCTGCAAGGCATCTATGGCGGTTCGCGAAAAACCGTACTGCAACCATTGTGGAGCCAGTCCCGGCGCGATGAGCTTGCCGTACAGGCGCTGATCGCCCGTCTGCGCGGGCACCTGACGGATGAGGGCCTCGGAGCTTTGCGCCAGCTCTGCGCCACCGACGCAGCACCGAGCTTCGGCACGGCAACGGCCTCGGTGCAAACCTTGAGCATGCTGGGCATCCAACTGCACGATCTGTGGCTGTTGACCTCCAACGGCCAGCCCAATCCGTCCTGTATCGCCTACCTGCCCTTCGACGACGATCAACCTGTACAGGAATTCATCAACCGGCTGGCTTTCGGCAGGTACCTGCGTCGTCGGCTGCTGGAGCCCGACTATCTCGAACGTTTTCTCGAGCATGTCGCCCTGAAGGATCGACCGAAAATGGCGAGAAAGCTCAAGGCCAGGCTGTTCGAAAGCCACCGGGACGACGTGATCCCCCTCGAAACACCTTCCCCCGCCTTTGGCGAGACAGAGCCCGGCACGCATCCCTGGCAAGAACAGGAAACAGCTGGCAAGACAGGTGACTCATCGCCTGCGCGCCCGGCCGGCTTCCCGGCGCTGGCAATTCGTGAGACCGCCATTGCCTTTCCGGTTTGGCCCAAGCTGTTCAACGACCATGTGCAACGCCTGCACGACGACGCTCGCGGCGTGGCAGTACCCACAGCGGACATCGACGCCAAGGCCCGGCGCGAACGCCTGATGCTGTGGGGCGACCGCGGCCTGACCCTGCTGGGGGTGGCGGCCATGTTCGTCCCCGGCCTGGACGTCGCCATGCTGGCCGTGGGCGCCGGCCAGGTCATGAGCAGCATCTTCCACGGTTTCGAGGCCTGGTCCGAAGGTGACAACGCTGAGGCCGTGAGCCAGCTCGAATCGTTGCTCGTCAACTTCGGCAGCGTGGCCGCCATCGCCGGCGCCGCCAAGCTGGCGAAAGCTTCCGGATTCGTCGACTGGATGGAAAGTCTCTGGCTCGATGGCGAGGAGCGGTTATGGCACCCGCAGCTAGAGTCGTACCGCAGTCCGGTCAAACTGCCGGTGGACCTGCAACCGGATGACGAAGGCATCCTGCAGTATGACGACCGGCATTTCGTGGAGCTGGACGACATCCTCCACGAGGTCCGCAAAGACGTCGCCGAGAACTGGAGAATCCTCCATCCGCAAGCCCCCAAGGCCTACCAGCCACGTTTGCACGGCAATGGCAAAGGGGCTTGGCGCATGGCGCACGAGCAGCCGCAAGAATGGCCCCGGGTCAAGTTGATGCGCCGTCTCGGCCCACTTTGCAAAGGGTTGACCGATGACGAACTGCTGGCCGCACTTGACAGCAGCGCACTGGACCGTGGTGTGCTGGAGCAAGTCCACGCCGACGGCAGGCGTCCTCCGGCGCTGCTCGAGGACGCCCTGCGACGGCTGAAGGCCGACATCACCGCCGGCGACATTATCGCCCGAACCCGCCAGGGTCGTCCGTTGGCTGCCTACAAACAGTTCGCCATCAGCGTTCTCGACGAACTGCCTGGCTGGCCCGAGGATGTGGTGCTGGAGGTGTTCGATGGCGACAAACCGACGGGCAGCGCCACCCGCTATGGACGCAACCGGCTCGGTGAACGTGTGATACAGGTCACCCGCAGCGATCTGGAGAACGGCGACCTGGCCAGGATCATACTGCAGGGCCTGGACGAAGAAACGGTGGCGGCGCTACTGCCCGAAGGTACCCCAGGCGAGCGGCGCCAACAGGCCCTGCAGACGCTGATGGCCGATCAATTGAGCGCAAAGCGGGCGTCACTGTTCGACAGCCTCTACAGCAGCCAACCCAAGGCATCCAACCCTGCAGGCTTGGCCATCGGTCGTCAGTTTCCCAACCTCCCTCGACAGGCACTCGACGAACTCGCCAATCAAGCCAACTCCGCCGAACAGGACAATCTGCTTGCAGGCCGGGTTCCTCTGCGTATTGCCGAGGAAGCACGGCTACTGCAGGCGCGCGCGCGGCTGGACCGTGCAATCCTTGGGCTGTATCGCAGCAGCCTGGCCAACACCGATAGTCAGTTCATCAGCGACAGTCTTCTGTATCGACACCCAGACTGGACTGTGCAACAACGCTATTACGCGGCACTCGCCGATCGCTCCGCCACCGCCCGACTGATTGGCCAGCAACCCTCACTTTCCGGCGTTCGCTCGCCACTGCGCCTGAGCGATGGCAGGTATGGCTACCCCCTGAGCCCCGGCGTGTTCGCCTCCCGGGCCGAACGCGAGCTGCATGCCCTGTACCCCGGACTCAGCAGTCGCGAGGTTCGCCAGATGTTAGGCACCCTGCGCGCCAGAGGCAACGTGACCGAACAGATTCAAGCGCTACGTGCCCAACTGGCGGGACTGCGCGAACAGCTCCACACCTGGGCCAGCACGGGTGCCGATGACTGGGGCGAGGAAGTCGGCGCGCACTTCAACAGGACCGCCGACGTGCTGATCCGGGCCTGGCAGCGTCTGGACGGCGAGATGCTCAGCCTGTCCAACCTCACCCTCGATGCGCTGCCAACACTTTCGACACGTTTCGACCACATCACCACGCTGACGCTGGAGAATCTCAATGTGATCGAGATGCCCGCAGACTTCCTGCAGGCCTTCCCGGCATTGCGGCGAATCGATGTGCGCAGCAGCCCGCAACTGAGCGCCACCTCCGTTCTGCAAGCGCTGCGCAACGCCCCGCAACTGCGGGAACTGCGCCTGAGCGGTGCGCGCCTGGGCGAACTGCCGGCTGCCGCCCATGAAGTGTTGCCGACCCTGATCAACCTGCGCAGCCTGGAGCTGCCCCGAAACCGCCTGACCCTTACCCAGCCGGACCTGCAGATGATCGCCGGCCTGCGCCTGGAGATCCTGGACCTGCGGGTCAACCGCATTGTGCTGGATGCGGACATGGCAGGTGCGTTCGGTTCGATGCGCGAGCTGCGACACTTGCACTTGAGCCTGAATCCGCTGGGCCTCAGTCCAGACCTGAGCGGCATGGAGAACCTGGCCACCCTGCGTCTGGATAACGGCCAGTTGCAGCAGTGGCCCAGTGGCCTGAGTGCCTTGATGCAGCGCAATCCATGCATGCTGCGCGAAGTGGACCTGAGCGCGAATCGCATCGCGCAAGTCCCCGATTACGACACTCTCCTCAATTCAGCCTATTTTGACGAACTGCTGGCCAGACGTCCCGCCTATCACTGGCGCTTCAACTACAACCCTTTGGATGAGCGCACCCGCGAAAGCCTGAGAGTGATTGGCGCCTGCGTCGAAGAAGAAATGCTCGAGGCGAATCTCCCTGCTACCCCGCAGCGCATCGACTGGCTGGGCGGCGCGAGCGAAACCCAACAGACCACCTGGGACAGGCTGTTTGAAGAGAACCACAATACCAGCCTGCGCGAGGTGATCGAACAGGTCGGCATGTCGGCCAGCGCGCTGCGCCAGCCCAGGGCCTTCGCCCGCCAGGTCTGGACACTGCTTGACCGCGCCGCCGCCAATACCCGCTTGCGCACGCGGTTGAACGAGGTGGCCTCTGAATTCCCGGCGAGCTGTGGCGATGCCGGTGCCGATGGTTTCAGCTCCCTGCAAGTCGAAGTCATGGCTTTCGATGAGGCCGCGCAAATCAAGACCGGCTACGGGATCGCAGGGGACGAGGTTGCCACACCGCCGCTGTTCCAGTTCTTTCGGCGCCTGTTCCGGCGTGACCAGGTAAATGCCCTGGCTCAGGATCTGTACAGCGCCAGGCTGGCGCGACGCGATGCCCTGCGCGCGGTGGATACCTGGCGCGCCCGACCGCTGGGCCAACGGGGCGCCAGGCCAGCGCTGCCGCCCCTGCATCGCTTCGACACTCTGTCGGACGACGTGCTGCACAACGGTCTGGGCCAAGGCCTGGACCTGATCGAGATTCGTCTGGACCTACGCACCCGCCTGTCGACGACACTGGATTTCCCCGAGCCCCAGCAGGACATGCTGTATCGACAGATCGCCGAGGTCTCGAACAGGACCGAGGAAGCAGTACGTGACGAGGTCGAGATCCGGGATGACAACGCCGTCATGCGCCGCCAGTGGATTTCACGTCACCCTACCTGGCGTCGCTTGCTGCGCCGTGAGTTCAGTGCTCGCTTCAACTCGCTAAGGCGCCGTTGGGACGTGGGCATGGACTACCTGGAAGGCAACGAGCTGGACGGCTCGCTCGAACCCCCGGTGATCGAGGCGCTGTCCCAGGCCCTGGGCCGAAGCCCCCTGGGTGAAGATGGCCAGCCCCTGCGCCAGAGCATCACCAGTGAGCAGTATGTCGCGGGCATGAACCGCATGGCTCTGGGCCTGGAGGAGGACGAAGACGCGCTTTACCTTCGCCTGACCAGGCGTCGCGACCCCAACAACTGAACCTACTGGCCCCGCAGGTCTTCGAAGAAGACCTGCCGCCCCTGCACCTGGTTCGACGCACGCGGCTGGCAGGCCACCTCGCCGCTGGCCTTTTCCACATGCCAGTAGCAATGCCGGACTGCTCGTGTCACCGCGACATAGGCCAGACGCAGCACCTCTTCCTTCTGCGCCGTGTCGAACGCCTGGGCGTCACCTGGCTTGCCCAGGCCGGCCAGGCGGTAGACCTGGTTCTTGTACGGCGAGCTGGTCAGGTACTGGCAATCGCCCAGCATGAACACCGCGTCAGCCTGCAGACCTTTGGCGCTGTGATAGGTCAGCTGGCGTAGACGTCGCTGGCCGGGCGGCAGGCCAGAATCAGCCTTGATAATTGACAATAAATATTGATTTATCAATAACTTATCGCTAGTTTTTCGAAACAGTATCATGACCGTTTCGCCACGCTCGTAGTGTTCGATCACGGTCTCGGCCAGTGCCGCCTCGTCCCGATCGAAGACCCTTACCGGCGCGAGCGGCAGCTCAGCCGCCAGCCCTGCGGCCCTGGCCTTCTTGCCAGTGATGGCCGGCGCGCCTTTGACCAGGTGTTCGGCGGCATCGATGATGTGCTGTTGGCTGCGGTAGTTCTCCACCAGCATCACCCGCGTGTTGGTGGGTGACGGGAACGCTTTGGTGAACTCCATGAAGTATTTCGGCGAGCTGCCGCGCCAGCCGTAGATCGACTGCCAGTCATCACCCACGCACATCAGCGACGAATGCTGCGCCACCCGCCCGACATGCAGGGCCGGGCCACGGCGGCGGATCTCGACCAGGCTCGCGCGCAGCCAACTGACAATCTGCGGCGAGACGTCCTGGAACTCGTCGATCATCAGGTGCGCCAGTGGGCGCAGCAACGGGTCGGGCAACAGCCCAAGGTTCTCCGGGTTGTTCTCGCCGAACAGGGCGAACATGCGGTTGTAGGTCATCACCGGCGGCGACTGGGCCAGCAGGTGCGCCTCCAGCGCCTTCCAGTACAGGGCCAGGGCTTCGAAGAAGGTCGCGTCGGTGTCGCCGGACGGGAAGCTCATGGCCGCCACCGCGGCATTCACGTCCAGGCCAAGGTTCTCGATGAAACTGGCCGCAGTGACGAAGGCGTCGAGCAGCGGCGCCGGAGCGAGCTCGCCCTTGACCTTGTACTCGAAGCCCGGCCCCGCCACGGCATCACCCGCCAGAGACGCCGCCAGCCGTTTTGCAGAAGAATAGTTATCCAGCCATATCAATGGCTTGTCGCAAAAGGCTTGAAACAGGGTTCGCTTGACCGCCCACTCCGCACGCACCGCCAGCTTGGCGCCCGGGCGTTGGTACTGGCCGCTCTCGGCCGGGTCGAAGCCCAACACCACCCAGGCATCCAGCCCTTCCAGGCGGCCGTGCACATGAAAGCGGCTGCCACGGATCTGCACCGTGTCCCGGCAAGGTTCGATACCCTTGATCGGCCAGGCCCCGGCGGCGAACCACAGATCCTCGATCACATCGCACAGCTCTTCGTCGCGCTGGGCCGCCAGCTGGGTCACCTGGGCGCGTTTCTGCACATCCGGGTGATCCGGGTCCAGCGGCTTGAGCAGCAGGGCTTCCTGGCGCAGCGCAGCGATCAACTCGGCGAAACGCGGGCTCTGCCCCATCAGGTCGCGGTAACACAGGTTGAGCTGCTGGCGCTGGGCGTCGTTCAGGCGCAGGTCGAACGGGTTGCTGTCGGCGTTGGCTTCGCCCCCGACAGGCATCTCGCTGCCCAGGGTCTCGAATGCCCGCACCTGGGCAAAGCCCGGCAGGCTGCGTACCAGCGGCAGGATGCGCGAGTGGAAGGTGCGCACCAGCTCGCGACCCTGGGCCGGCGACAGTTCGACCTGCCACTGGGCGAACACTTGCAGCAGACGCTGGATGAAGTCCTTGCGCGACTCGCGGGTAAAGGTCACCACGGTGAGGGCATCAAGCTCGAAGCCCAGGTAATGGCGCAGCAACAGGATGCGCAGCACCAGCGAGGTCGACTTGCCCGCCCCGGCGCCGGCCACCACGCAGGTGGACGGGGTATCGCTGAAGATCAGCTTCCACTGCGCCGCGCTCGGTTGCGCCTCGGCCGGCAGGCGCTGGGCGACGTCGGCCTTGAAGCGCTTCTTCAGCTCGGCTGTCAGCGGCAGGCGCCAATCGTCGAACAGGTTGTCGTCCTGGCCCGGCACGGCAACATGCTCAGGACGGGTATCACGGATCACCAGGACTTGGCGCCCGGCCTCGTAGCCGTCCACCCGGCCCCGCTCGTAGCCTTCGCGCAGGCCATCGGCATGGCCGTTGCGCTGGCCCGTGGCGTGGCCCAGGAACCAGGAGTCACGGTGCTGCGCCTGCAGCCGCGACAGGCCGCGCCCCAACAGGCGGGCCGCCAGGCGGCGCAGCCAGGGCAACTGGGCGGGCGGGGTCAGGTCGGCCGGGGCCTGGGGATGCTCGTGAGGCACGGTCACTCCATTGAGAATCAGAACAGCGGGCATGTTCGCCTCATCCGCAAGAAAGTGCCAGCGAATGCTTATGTATCAGTCAATTAGGCGATGAAACGCATGCTGATTCACATCAATTTAAATCGAATTAATAGATAATATACAGCCGATATTTACGCTTTTTATCGATCTTTCAAAGCCGCATCATGGCCCCATTCCACCGAATCTGAGGAGCATCATCATGCTGCAACTGCGACCCTTCCAGAGCCTTGGCCACGCCAACCACGGCTGGCTGGACGCCCATCATCACTTCTCCTTCGCCGAGTACCATGACCCGGCTCGGGTGAACTGGGGCAACCTGCGGGTCTGGAACGACGACCTGATCGCCGCCGGTGCCGGCTTCCCGCCCCACCCGCACCGTGACATGGAGATCATCACCTATGTGCGCGAAGGTGCCATCACCCATCAGGACAGCCTGGGCAATAAAGGCCGTACCGAGGCCGGGGACGTCCAGGTAATGAGTGCCGGCAGCGGCATCGTCCACAGCGAGTACAACCTGGAGAAGGTCGACACGCGGATCTTCCAGATCTGGATCATTCCCGAGAAGGTCGGCGACGCGCCGTCATGGGGCACCCGGCCGTTCCCCAAGGGCGAGCGTGGCGAGGGCTTCGTGACCCTGGCCAGCGGCCGCGAGGGCGATGAGGACAGCCTGCGCATCCGTACCAACGCACGCCTGGTGGCCGCCACCCTGCGCGCCGGGGAAAGCGCCGAGTACCGCCTTGATGAGGGTCGACGCGGCTACCTGGTACCGGCCAAGGGACTGGTCGAAGTCAACGGGCTCCAAGCCAAGGCACGCGACGGCGTGGCGATCGAGCAGGAGACGGTGCTGAAAGTAATGGCACTGCAAGACAGCGAGATCGTGCTGGTCGATGTCGCCTGACCCGCGCAGCTCTTGCCTCACGAATTGTCGTGAGGCAAGAGCTGCGATATCGCACTTTTTCGCCTTCCTGCGCTCTATCGATGGCCAGGTCCCGCCGATCCCCGGCAGGACCGACGACTCCCACCGGTGCCGATGGCCGTACGACCACCCGCTCAGTTTCCCCGCCGCCTGCTGTTGGCAACTGCTTTCATGTGCCTGGCTGCCTGCACTCAACAGCAAGGACGCGACATGCTCACCCAGATCGGCAACGGCAAACCGGACGAGTTGTTCCAGACCAGTGTCGACCGCATGGCCACCCTGGCCATGCGCGACAACCTGCAGAGCCTGTACCTGCTGATGGACAAGCTCTACCTGCGCAACCCCAGCCAGTGGAAGCTGTCCGGCTACCTCGACGCCACCACGGCGGCGCGGCAGATTCGCATTGCCATCGAACAGCGCCAACCGCTGCCGCAGTTGGGCCAACGCCGCGACCTGGCCGCCTTGAGCCATGCCCTGAGCCCGGAGTTTCGCGGCGACCGGGTCGGCGCGTTCATCTACGCCATTGGCAGCATGCTGGTCACCGCCCATGGTGGACGCACCGAGTTCTACATGACGGACACCCTGGACCCCTTGTTCATCAACAATGCCGCCCGCAACATCGAGAAAGCCACCTGGATGCTGAGCCAGCGCCAGGATGCCAATGGCGTGCTCCTGCTGTTTTCCAACGAGATCTCCCAGCAGGGCAGCAACCTGAGCTTCGCGGTGGAGTTCGGCAAGGTCGTCGCTCGCCTGGACCTGGTGGCGCAGATGCTCGACGAACGCTACCGGCGAATCGGCCTGAACTATGCGCAGAGCCTGCTGCTGATGAACTTCCTGCCGGTGCAGTGAGCCGTGTCCGCTGATCGCACGCACCAGCCCTTGAGCTGTCCGCTATCCGCCCATCGTTTTTCGCTGTCGCATTGCCCTGACCCCGACTTTTTGCTTAGTGGCCGGGTGGTTCTCGGGGTTGGCCCAGCGGGTCCAGAGCAGCAGACGGCCGTGTGCTCGAAGGAGGAGAAGCCGCCGCCCTGCCTGGCCCAGGCGCCGGCGCTCATGGTCTTGATCTCGTCGCCCGCCTCGCCCTGCTTGCGCTGGTTCAGGCCGGGTCAAGTCAGGTCCCTTGGTGGGATGGTGATATCCAGACTGTGCAAAGTGCTATCCGTTTTGTGCGGGCGAGTTCAGAAGAGGCTAATCAGCCTCTCTTACTTTTTGTCCAGTTACTGCCAGGGAGGACTGAACAGCGGACGTTGGAGCTTTTGGAAGCTGCACGCCCCCCGTTTGCAAGGGCCGATCTGCTGCGTCTTCGAGCATCGGAGCTGATGGTAGGTAGGCTGAAATGACCGACTCCAAGGAAGCACGTCGCACAAATTCACTTACCGGTGGCGCAGAAGGTACTTGATCCGAGACCTGTGACGCACTCGAATGGCGTCTGGCAAACTCGGAGACGGGTGGCGCGCTGGGTGCATAGTCCGAAGCGAGAGATGATAGTGAGCCGCGCCAACTTAACTCATCGAAGGCCGGAGCGGTGGGATTCGCGAGAGCCCCCGCAGAGAACGGGTATACACTTTCGAATTGCTCCGACAGGCGCCGATAACCCGTCAGGGCAGCCTTGGGTTTCGCGTTGCCTGTCTTGTTCGCAATCAGGCCGTTCACCGATGACTTGATGCGATGCATATGCCCGGACGGGTCTGATCGGTTGACGGGGTCGCCGGCGCAGTAGGCAAAACCGTTCAATCCTCCGGTGCCAAACGGGCTGTAACTGTCTGGAGAGTTAAAACGCATCAGTATCGGGTTATATCCTCGATAGCCGTTTCCCAATAGATAGTGACCACTGCACGATTCGAGGAATTGGCCGTTGAACCTCGATAACGGGGTGGAAGCCAGAGGCACTGCATTCAGACCATAAGCGGAGTACCCAAGATCTACATTACCTGAGTTAGCGCGTGCTCGCGTTACAGTGCCCTGGCTATCCAATTGCAACAAACGGGTTGTTACCGCCATGGTTTAGTCCCCCTGTTATCTGATGACAGCATCGTCCGCCAGAAGGGCGGAGGCAACTGGCAAAAGTATCAGGCGGCTACCGACTACATGGGCAATTGCCGGTTTTCCCTACGGCAATACGGCCCAGCGTCTACCGTGTCAGGAACTTTCCCGCACCATCAGCTCGAACCCCAGGTCCTGCTGCCCGGTGGCCACCCGCTTGCCATCGAGCAGCGCCAGCAACGCCTGCGCCGCGCCACGCCCGACCGCCGCGCGCGGGGTGCGGATCGAGGTCAGGCGCGGCACCATGTGCGCCGAGGCCGGCAAGTCGTTGAAACCGACCATCGCCACCCTGCGCGGCACTTCGATACCTTCGCGCAGGGCCTGCAGCACGGCGCCCTGGGCCAGGTCGTCGTTACAGAAGAAGATGCCGTCGACATCCGGCGCCTTGGCCAGCAGGCGGCTGAACAGTGTGCCGCCCAGGCCGATGGACGAGGGCTGCGGATCGAGCATTTCCAGCTCGGGCGCCTGCAGCCCTGCCTCGGCCAGGGCCTGGCGGAAGCCCTCGGCGCGCTGCATCACCCGCGGGTCGAGCTGCGCGGCGATGAAGCCCAGGCGCCGCCGGCCACGCTCGAGCAGGTGGCGTGCCGCGGCGCGCCCGGCCTCGTGCTGGGAGAAGCCCACCGACAGGGCATCCGTCTCTCCGCCCAGTTCCATCATATGTACGCACGGCACCCGGCTGGCGACGAGCATCTGCCGCGAGGCTTCGCTGCGCTCGAAGCCGGTGAGCAGCATGCCGCACGGCTGGTAGGCGAGGTAGTTGCGGATCAGATTCTCTTCCTCGGCGATATCATAGTGATAGTTGCCGATCAGCACTTCCAGGCCACGGGGGCGCATCACCTCGTGGATGGCCTCGAGGGTGTCGATGAACAGCTGGTTGGACAGCGACGGGATCAACACCACCACCGACTGGCTGCGCGCCGAGGCCAGGGCCCGCGCCGCCGGGTTGGCGACGTAGCCCAGGCTGGCCGCCGCGGCCATGACCTTCTGCGCCAGTTCCGGCGCGACCGTGCTGACGCCGCGCAGGGCGCGGGAGGCGGTGATGGGGGAAACCCCGGAAAGCCTGGCGACTTCCGCCAGGGTGGGACGACCGGTAGTGCGCGAGCCAGTGCGGGACATGAGTGTTGTAATTTTACCGCTTGCAGGAATGGGGAACGGTCACTAAGGTAGCGCTGTCTCTGAATGCAGGCAATGCAATCTTGGTAGGGTCTGTGCGAAATGTGTCTGCGCGAAGGCCAGACAAGGCGAAACGGGGGGGAGGAAGCGGAGTGTACTGGAGTACATGAGCATTCCGAGCCCCGTTTCAACGCAGTATGGGCGAGTGCAGGTACATTTCGGACAGAGCCTGGCAGGCATGCGTTCAGCGTCCATACTGCCAAAGACAAGATCAATAACACCCGGGAGGGTGGCGCATGGCTTTCGGCTCGTCCCAGCCAAGACAGCGCTATCTCACCCAGCAGGAGGTACAGATGAACCCTTCCCTGTCCGCGATCGTGGTCATGGGCGTAGCCGGCTGTGGTAAAAGCAGCGTCGGCGCCGCCATCGCCACCCGCAGCGGCGGCCGCCTGATCGAAGGCGATGCCTTCCACCCCGCCGCGAACATCGCCAAGATGAGTGCCGGCATTCCCCTGGACGACGACGACCGCGCCGGCTGGCTGGTGCGCCTGGGCCAGGAACTGCAAGACGCCCTGGCCGCCGGCGAACGCCCGATCCTGACCTGCTCGGCTCTCAAGCGCCGCTACCGCGACACCCTGCGCCAGGCCGTGCCCGAACTGTGCTTCGTATTCCTCGAACTGACCCCGCAGGAAGCGGAAAAGCGCGTGCTGGCCCGTCCCGGCCACTTCATGCCGGCCAGCCTGATCGACAGCCAGTTCGCCGCGCTGGAACCGCCGCACGCAGAACCCCTGACCCTGGCCCTGGATGCCACCCGCCCGCTGATTACGCTGGCCGAGGACGTGCACCAATGGCTAAAGCCTTGCGGTGAGCAGGTGCTGGCGCGGACTGCCTGATCCGGCGGTTTTTCCGGCTCACCAAAGACAGCGCTGTCTCCATGCCTTCGCAGGCGTAATGACGCAAGACACGCGACACCAAAACAACAACGAAAAGACCGAGGTTCACGAACCATGTTCGGACTGGCTACCGATACCTTCCTGTTGCTCGACGCACTGGTCACCATCGTCGGGCTCATCCTGCTGATCACCCATTTCAAAGTTCACCCCTTCGTCGCCCTCACCCTGGCCGCGGGCTTTCTCGGCCTGACCTCCGGCATGCCGGTGGCCAAGGTGATGAAGTCGTTCCAGGACGGCTTCGGCGGCGTGCTCGGCTTCGTCGGCATCGTCCTGGCGCTGGGCACCATGCTCGGCAAGCTGATGGCCGACTCCGGCGGTGCCGACCAGATCGCCCAGACGCTTATTCGCGCCTTCGGCAAGCAGAAGGTGCACTGGGCGATGATGTTCGCCGCCTTCCTGGTGGGCATCCCGCTGTTCTTCGAGATCGGCTTCGTGCTGCTGATCCCGCTGGTGTTCATCGTCGCCCGCCGCTCCGGCGTGTCGCTGGTGAAGATCGGCATCCCACTGCTGGCGGGCCTTTCGGTGGTGCACGGCCTGGTGCCGCCGCACCCGGGGCCGCTGCTGGCGATCGGCATCTTCCACGCCGACATCGGCAAGACCATCTTCTACGGCCTGCTGGTGGCCCTGCCGACCGCGGTGATCGCAGGCCCGCTGTTCGGCAACTTCATCTCGCGCTACATCCCGGGCAACCCGTCCCAGGAGCTGATGGACCAGATTGCCCGCGAGTCGAACCAGCAGAACCTGCCGAGTTTCAGCGTGACCCTGATCACCGTGCTGCTGCCGGTGGCGCTGATGCTGCTGAAAACCTTCGCCGACGTGGTATTGCCGGCCGAGCACATCGTGCGCCAGTGGATGGACCTGATCGGCCACCCGATCACCGCCCTGCTCGCCGCCCTGCTGCTGGCCTTCTACACCTTTGGTTCGGCCCGTGGCTTCAACCGCCAGCAGATCATGAAGATGCTCGACCAGAGCCTGGCCCCAACCGCCGCCATTGTCCTGATCGTCGGCGCCGGCGGCGGCTTCAAGCAGATGCTGGTGGACACCGGCGTCGGCAACGTCATCGGGCAGATGGCGGTGCAGGCCGAGATCTCGCCGATCCTGCTGGCCTGGCTGGTGGCGGCGGTGATCCGCATCGCCACCGGCTCCGCCACCGTGGCCACCATCACCGGCGCCGGCATCGTCGCCCCCGTGATCGACCTGGTGCCTGGGGTCAACCGCGAGCTGCTGGTGCTGGCCACCGGCGCAGGTTCTTTGATCCTGTCCCACGTCAACGACGCCGGGTTCTGGCTGGTCAAGCAGTACTTCAACATGACCGTGGCCGAGACTTTCAAGACCTGGAGCATGATGGAGACCATCCTTTCGGTGGTCGGCATCATCTTCATCATGCTGCTGTCGCTGGTGGTGTGACCGTTGGTCGCCGTCATGGCACCTTGCTGACGGGCCACAGGCCCAAGTGAGACAGAGGCCCTGCGCTGGCAGGGCCGCTTTCTCCGTCGCAAAGGAGCCTGCCCCATGAAACACGCCTTCCTCCTGGCCGCCCTGCTCGCCTCGCCCTTGGCCTTGGCCGCCGGTACCGGCGCCACCTACCCTGATGACCCGCACAACCCGGCGCCACAGCCGGGGGTCGACAGCACCCTCAATCCGATCGAGAAGCCCATGCCGCGGGATACCGACCCGCGGATCAAGGGCAATGACCCGGACAGTCCGCCGGCCGAGCAGAACGATGATCGTGATCTGCCGGGGATGGGGGGCAGTGGGTCGGAAGGGATGGGGCGTGACGGTGGTGGGTCAGGAAGCACTGGGAAACCTTGAGCCCATTTCGCGGATCCCTGTAGGAGCGGCCTTATGTCGCGAAAGGGCCGCACAGCGGCCCCGGCGATATCAGCTTGATGCGCGAATCCTGGGGGCGCTTCGCACCCCTTTCGCGACACAAGGCCGCTCCTACAGGGATCGCGTAGGGCTGGTCACCACTGGCGCTTGTCTGGACGGGTCAGCCCTAGCTTCTCGATCTTGTAGCGCAGCATGTCCCGCGACAGCCCCAGCAGCCGTGCCGACTTGGTGACGTTCCAGTCGGTGCGATCAAGCGTGCGGCAGACCATGTCGCGCTCCATGTCCGGCAGGCTTGCGGTACCCGGGGGCTCCTGGCGCGGCGCTTCGAACGCCAGTACTTGCGCAGGTTGCGCCGGCGGCTCGTCGACCAGGGTCAGGCACAGGTTCAGCTGATGGGCGCCGATCACCTCGCTGGGGGCCAGCAGCACCGTCTGCTCGAGCATGTTGCGCAGTTCGCGCACATTGCCCGGCCAACCGTAACCCAGCATCAGCGCCTCGGCCTCGGCCGAGAAACGCAGGTTGGGCTTGCCGTAGCGCCGCCCGTGGTGGGCCAGGAAGTGCCGGGCCAGGCGCAGGATATCCTGCCCGCGCGCGTACAGGCGCGGTACCTTGAGGGCGATGATGCGCAGGCGGAAGAACAGGTCGCGGCGGAACTTGCCCTGCTGGACCATCTGCTCGAGGTTGCAGTTGGTGGCGCTGATCACCCGCAGGTCGACCTTGCGCTCCTTGACCGCGCCAATGCGGCGGATGGTGCGGTCCTCCAGCAGCTTGAGCAGCTTGGCCTGCAGCACCAGGTCCATCTCGCCGATCTCGTCGAGGAACAAGGTGCCGCCATCGGCCGCCTCGACCAGGCCCACGCGCCGTTCCTTGGCATCAGTGAAGGCGCCCTTTTCATGGCCGAACAGCTCGGCCTCCAGCAGGTTGGCGGGAATCGAGGCGCAGTTGAACTCGATGAACGGCCCCTTGGCCCGGCTGCCGTCGAAATGCAGGGCGCGGGCCACCAGTTCCTTGCCGGTGCCGGTCTCACCCTCCACCAGTACCGGCGGCAGGTCGCCGCTGGCCATGCGCTGCTCGGCGTCGAGCAACTGGCGCAGGGTGTGCTTGAGCTCGAGCATGGCCGGCGACTCGCCGATCAGCGCCTGCAACCCGGACTTCTGCGCCTCGCGCTCCTGGTAGAACGACAGCGTGCGCTCCATGCGTTCGGCGGCCAGGGCCTTGTCCAGCATCAGCTTGAGCTCGGCCAGTACCACCGGCTTGGTCAGGTAGTGGAACGCCCCCTCCTTCATCGCCAGCACGGCGTCCTCGACGTTGCCGTAGCCGGTCATCATGATCACCTTGAGCTCCGGCGCCTGCGCCACCAGCGTGCGCAGCAGGTCGTGGCCGCTCATGCCGGGCAGCGAGTTGTCGGTCAGCACGGCGTCGGGCCGGGCGCGCTTGATCTGCTCCAGCGCCAGCTCCGCGCTGTGGCACACCGTGACCTCGAAGCCTTTCAGGCCCAGGTAGGTGCGAATGTTGTCGGCGAGGATTTCATCATCCTCGACCACCAGGATGCTGTGCTCCATGGTCCCCTCCCGCTGCAATGTTGAAAGTCAGGCTGACGCGGGTTCCTTCCTCTTCGCGGCTGGTCAGTTCGACCGCGCCGCCAAAGCGCTCCATGATCCGCTTGACCAGGGCCAGGCCGACACCCAGCCCGCCCTGCTTGGTGGTGAAGAACGGCTTGAACACCATGCGCCGCTGCTGCTCGCTCATGCCCTTGCCGGTGTCGCTGAGCTGCAGCTGGGCCTGGCCCTCCAGCTGGCGCACCTCGGCGCGCAGCTCGCCGCCCTGGGGCATGGCCTCCAGGGCGTTGGCGAACAGGCTGTTGAGGATCTGCGTCAGTTGCAGCGGCTGGCTGGCCACCCATTGCGCCGGCGGCCCGTCGAAGGCGAAACGTACGCCGTTGCGCTCTATCTGTGGGGCGAAGGCCTGGCGCGCATCCTCGATGGCCGCCACCAGGTCCACCGACTCGGCTTCGTCGCTGGTCGGGCGCAGCGACACCAGCAGGTCACGGACCCAGCGCGACATGCGGTCGACCTGGGTGATGATGTCGCCAATGTTCTTCTGCGCCGCCGGACTGGCGATGTCCTGCGCAAGTTCGGCGCTGGAGCGGATGTTGGCCAACGGGTTGCGCAGGCTGTGGGCCACCGCCGAGGACATCTCGCCCAGGGCCACGTAGGTCTCGCTGGCCACCAGGCGGTCCTGCTGGTGGCGCAGCAGGCTGGCGGCGCGGCGCACGATCCAGAACAGGCCGAAGTAGATCAACGCCCCGCCGACCAGGGTCGAGGCCCAGATCAGCACATAGCCGCGCTGGATGCGCCGCACCAGGTCCTGGGGTTCCTTGTAGATCTCGACCATCGCCAGCACCTGCTCGCCCTGGCTGTCGAACAACGGTATGTAGTTCTCGATGAACAGGTGCCGGGGTTCGCGCTGGAACTTCTGCTCCTCGCGGTCCTCGTCGGCCTTGTGGTAGCTGGCCGATACCGCTTTGCGCGAGTGGAAGGCATGCTCCAGGTCGTCGTCCTCGTCGATGCGCTTGCCGATCAGGTTGGGGTTGGTCGACCAGACCACCAGGCGGTCGCGGGCATAGACATTGGCCAGCAGGGTGTCGGGCAGGTGTTCGACGTGGTCGAGAAACTCGACCCGGGTCGACTCGGCCAGCTGCGGGGTGAACTGCAGGTGTTGCTGATCCAGGCGCGGGTCAAGCAGCTCGCCCATGGTGGTGCCCGGCGGCAGTTGCGAATGGCGCACCTCGGCCTGGGCCATGGCCTGGATGAACTGGGCAGTGAGCATGGCGTCGCGTTCGACGCTGTCACGCACCACGAAACGCGTCGAGACGTACCCCAGTCCGCCGGCGACCGAGGCGATGATCAGCAGGCTGACCAGCGAGAACCAGCGCAGCAGGTTGAACTCGCGCAGCGGCACGGCCAACCCACTGGCAGAGGTGCCGGGCTTGTCGGGGACATCGTTTTCGAGCGTCTGCATCGCGTCGCTCCCGCCTGGGGCCGATGAGGACTATCGGCATACGCTTGCTACCGGTGGTAGCAACGTGACTCCATCGAGGCCGGACAGACAGTGCTGTCTCAGGCCTGAATCGGGTGTAGCAAAAACTCAGCCAGGACAACTAAAAATTAGTTTTGGCTTATAAAACATATATTTACATTAGATATCTGATGTTAAACGGTGAAAAATCCCCCGCTTTTGGGGAATTAATACCCACATTCAAAAAACTCTATAAAAACAAAAACTTAATAGATACACATCAAGCAATTTATCACGCAACAGCGACTCGAAAACTCAGCAACACCCGAGTCCCCATTCCCTCGCGACTGCTCAACCGTACCGAACCGCCAAAGCGCTCCATGATCCGCTTGACCAGCATCAGCCCCACCCCCACGCCACCCTGCTTGGTGGTGAAGAATGGCCGGAAGGCCATGCGCTGCTGCTGCTCGCTCATGCCCTTGCCGGTGTCCGAGAGGCGCAGGTTCAGGGTGCGCCGGTCGTGGCGCACCACTTCCACGCGCAACTCTCCGCCCGCCTCCATCGACTCCAGGGCGTTGGCGATCAGGCTGTTGAAGATCTGCCCGAGCAAGGCCGGCTGGCCCAGCACCCGGACCGACGGCAGCTCGGCCAGCACCAGCCGCACGCCACCGCGCTGCAGCGCCTGGCCATAGGCCTGGAGGCTGTCGCGCAGGGCCTGGGCCACATCCACCGGCACGGCCTCGTCGCCGAGCGGGCGCAGCGACTGGAGCAGCTCACGCACCCACTGCGACATACGATCGACCTGGTTGATGATATCGCTGATGTTCTTCTGCGCCAGGCCTTCGTCGAAGGCCTGGGCCAGCTCGGCGCTGGAGCGGATGCTCGCCAGCGGGTTGCGCAGGCTGTGCGCCACCGCCGACGATACCTCGCCCAGGGCGACGAAGGTTTCGTTGCCGATCAGCCGCTTCTGCTGCACCGCCATCAGCCGCGCCGCGCGGCGCATGATGCCGTACAAGCCGATGTAGACCAGCCCTGCGCCCACGGCGATGGCCAGCCAGATCAACAGCAATCCATGCTCGATGCGCACGATCAGGTCATGGGGCTCCTTGTAGATCTCGACCATGGCCGTGACATGTTTGCCGTCGGCATCGAACAGGGGGATGTAGTTCTCGATGAACAGCTGCTCGGGCGGGGTGACGAACTTCTGTTCGCTGCGCGCCTGCTCGAAGTCGTGGTAGCTGGCCGACACCCGCATCTTGTACTCGAAGGCCCGGTCGAGGTCGTCATCCGACTCGATCAGCTTGCCGATCAGCGCCGGGTTGCTCGACCAGATCACCGTGCGATCGGGGGCGTAGATGTTGGCCAGGAGCATGTCCGGCAGGTGGGCGATATGGTCGAGAAACTCGCCCCGGGCCCGGCGTCGGGCCTCGGGATCGACGTCCGACAAGGCATGGTCGGTGCGCGGGTCGAGCAGCTCGCCCATGGTCCGCACGTTGGGAATCGACACATGGCGCACTTCGGCGTCGGCGATGGAGGTGATGAACTGCGCGGTGAGCAAGGCGTCGCGCTCGACGCTTTCGTCGATGATGAAGCGGCTGGAGATCAGGCCCAGGCCGACACCCACCGAGAGGATGATGGCCAGGCTCACCCAGGCGTACCAGCGCAGCATGTTGAACGGCTTGCGCGCCGGGCCGGTGTCGGCGAGCGGCAACGTGTCGGGACGTGGGGCGAGGTCCATGGCGGGCTCCGCGGCTGGGCACCTCTAGAGGTTATAGCCCAGAGTTGGGGGAAGCATGGGGTGTTGGGGGAGCTATTGATCGTGTGAGGGCTGCCAGGGGCTTGTCGTAACCTTGCAGCGCTCGATCTCATAGGCGCTGCAAAACTTACGGCGAACACCTAGAAACCCCACCCCACTCAAAGCGGCGCATCCTCAGCCAACCCCCGCAGCAACCGATACTCACGCAACACCGCCGGCACATACCGCCGCGTCTCGGCAAACGGCGGCACCACCCGCCCCCGGCTGAGCACGGCATCGGGCCCGGCATTGTAGGCCGCCACCGCCAACGTGATGTCGTTGTCGAACAGCTTGAGCATGCGCTTGATATAGCGCGCCCCGCCCTGCACGTTGGACGCCGGATCCAGCACATCCGCCACGCCCATCTCCTTCGCCGTGTCCGGCATCAGCTGCATCAGCCCCGCCGCCCCCTTGGCCGAGCGGGCCTTGGGGTTGTAGCCGGACTCGGCCTTGATCAGCGCATGCAACAGCGCCGGCGACACATCGTTGGCCAGGGCGGCGGCGGCCACCAGGTCGGCGTATGGCCGGCCGGTGACCAGCTGGGCGTTGACCGGCCTGCCAGCCAAGCCGCTCTCCTTGATCACCCGCTCATAGTGCCGTCCAGGCCGATGCACGTTGGACAGCACGAAGCCGCCCTTGCCATCGCTGGCGATGTAGATGTCGGCCTGGGCGCCGAACGCCATCAGCCCCGCCGCCAGTCCCAGGATCAGTCCACGCATGTCGGTTGCCTCCCGTCGCACAAGATCAAGAGTGGCCCCCGATGTGGGGGAAATGCCCCGTCGACCCGGGCTTTACGGCTATGAGGCAAGGGTCGTGCCGCCCGCCAGCGCGCATGGCGCAAGGGCTCGGTGCAGACGTGCACGGCTGTTGCATGGCAGGGACAAACGCACGGGAGGGTTTCACCATGCAGCGCAAGATCCACAGCCAACGCGGCTTCACCCTGCTCGAACTGTTGGTGGTGCTGGTGGTGCTGGGCCTGCTGGCCGGCATCGTCGCACCCAAGTACTTCAGCCAGCTGGGCCGCTCCGAGGCCAAGGTGGCGCGGGCGCAGATCGAAGGCCTGGGCAAGGCCCTGGACCTCTATCGCCTGGAAGTCGGCCACTACCCCAGCAGCGAACAGGGCCTGCAAGCCCTGGTGGTCGCGCCCGGTGGCGAAGCGCGCTGGTCGGGGCCGTACCTTCAGAAAGCGGTGCCCCAGGACCCCTGGGGGCGCCCTTACATCTACAAGCAGCCCGGCGAGAACGGCGGCGAGTACGACCTGCTGTCGATGGGCAAGGATGGCCAGCCCGGCGGTGACGGGGAAAACGCCGAGATCACCAGCTGGCAATGAGGAGCCCGGCCATGCGCTATCAGCTCAAGGCCCTGGGCAGCCAGGGCGTGGTGCAATTGCAGGTGGAAGCCGAGGACAGCGACCAGGCTCGGCGCCAGGCCGAGGACCAGGGCCTGCGCGTGCTCAGCGTGCGCAGCCAGGGCCTGGCCCTGCGCCGCCGCCAGGCGGCGTTCGACCTGATGCTGTTCAGCCAGGAACTGGCCACCCTGCTCGGCGCCGGCCTGCCGCTGATCGATGCCCTCGAAAGCCTGGCCGAAAAAGCTCCGGGCGGTGCCACGCGCAAAACCCTGGAGCAACTGGTGCGTCAGTTGTACGAGGGGCGCTCGCTGTCCCAGGCCCTGGCCCAGCAGCCACGGGTGTTCCCCGCCCTGTACGTGGCCCTGGTGCAGTCCAGCGAACGCACCGGCGCCCTGGCCGACGCCTTGAACCGCTACATCGGCTATCGCCAGCGGCTGGACCTGGTGCGCCAGAAGCTGGTCGGCGCCTCGGTCTACCCCCTGCTGCTGTTGCTGGTGGGCGGCGGCGTGGTGCTGTTCCTGCTCGGCTATGTAGTGCCGCGCTTCAGCCTGGTGTTCGAGGGCATGGGCACCGAACTGCCCTGGCTGTCGCGGGTGCTGATGCGCATCGGCCTGTTCCTGCATGCCCAGCAACTGCCCCTGGGGCTGGGCACGCTCATCGGCATCGGCGCGCTGGTCGCCCTGCGTCGTCATCCGGCGCTGCGCCGTGGCGCCGGCCGCTTGCTGCGGCGGATGCCGGCCCTGCACCAGCGCCTGGTGATGTACGAACTGGCGCGTTTCTATCGCTCGCTGGGGATTCTCCTGCAAGGCGGCATTCCCATCCTCACCGCCCTGGGCATGGCCCGGGGATTGCTGGGCAGCAGCGCGGCCGAAGGCCTGGAACAGGCCAGTCGGCGGGTCGCCGAGGGCCTGCCGCTGTCCGATGCGCTGCAGGCCGGGCAACTGATCACGCCGGTTTCACTCAGGCTGCTGCGCGCTGGCGAGCAGTCGGGTAACCTCGGCGAGATGCTCGAGCGCTGCGCGGACTTCCACGACCAGGAGATCAGCCGCTGGGTCGAATGGTTCGTCAAGCTGTTCGAGCCCTTGCTGATGACCTTTATCGGCCTGCTGATCGGGCTGATCGTGATCCTCATGTACATGCCGATCTTCGAGCTGGCGTCGAGCATTCACTGAGCAAGGTAGCAAATGGCCATGCGCATGGCTTAGCATCGCCGGTTTGCCCTTTGAGCCCTTGTATCGTGCCGCTTAGCCTGCCGACCCTGATCCTGGTCGCCGTTTTCATCCTGGCCCTGATGGGCATCCTGACCCTGCACGCCTGGCGGCGTTGCGCCAGCGATCCGAGCCTGGGCTACCTGGGCGCGATGCTGCTGCTCTCGGCCCTGGGGGTCAGCCTGAATGCCCTGCGTGGCATTGACATGGACTACCTGGCCCTGGTGCTGGGCAACATCGTCCTGCTGGTCGGTACCGGCCTGGGCTGGACAGCCATGCGCGTGCTCGGCGGGCGCAAGCCGCACTGGCCGCTGCTGCTGGCCGGTGCCGTACTCTGGTGGCTGTTCAGCCTGTGGCCGGGCTTTTACGGCGATCTCGGCCTGCGGGTAAAGGCGTATTCACTGTTGACCCTGGGCTACACCTGCCTGAGCATCGGCGAGTTGCTGCGCCCACGGGTGCGCCTGCAGGTGTCCTATACCCCGGCGTTGATCCTGACCACCCTGCATGCAGCGCTCTACCTGATGCGCACGCTGCTCGAGGACGGTGTCGCCCTCGACCACGCCATCAACAGCGGCGGCGCCAGCCCGGGCTTCTTCGCCTTCATCCTGTTCGAGTCGATGCTGTTCGCCATCGGCATCTCCTATGTGACCCTGGCGATGGTCCGCGAGCGCGCCGAGATCCTGCTGCGCGCCGCAGCCTACAGCGACCCGCTGACCGGCATCGACAACCGTCGGGCATTCATGGAGCGCGGCGCTCAGTTGCTGGATCACGGCGCGGCAAGCCAGTTGCCGGTGGCGTTGCTGCTGTGCGACCTGGACCACTTCAAGCGGATCAACGACCGCTTCGGCCACCCCGTCGGGGACGAGGTCCTGTTGGCGTTCGCCCGCGAAACCGCTCGCCACCTGCGCCGGGACGACCTGTTTGCGCGCATTGGCGGTGAGGAATTCGCCTGCCTGCTGCGCGGCGCCAGCGAGCTCGAGGCCGAACGGGTGGCGCAGCGGATCTGCGCCGGATTCGCAGGGCTCGAGCTGCTGGAGCCGGGGCTGCTGGGCGTGAGCATAGGCATCGTCAGCCGGCCGGCGGCGCAAGGTGAGCTGTCGCGGCTGCTGTCGATGGGCGACCGTGCATTGTATGCAGCCAAGCAACAGGGACGTGGGCGGGTGTTGCGCTATGCCGAGGTGTACTGACGGACTCGGTCCTGGTCAGTAGTCGAACCGCTCCACTGCCCGCCGCCGCTCGTTGTCATCGCGCCGGTCATAGCTCGCCGTGGTCTGGATGTTGGCATGGTGGGCGAGCTTCTGCGCGATCGACAGATCGTGCTCCTCGATCACCCGGGTGATGAACGCCCGGCGAAAATCATGGGGCATGATCTTGGCCCCCACCTGCGCTCCGCGCTGGCGGGCGATGTAGTAGATCGCGTGCTTGGTGATGCGCGCACGGGTGATATGGCTGCCGCGGCGGATGCGGTTGAACAGGAAGCTGTCGTCGCGCTCGCCGGCGGGCAGGTGCTGGCGGCGCAGGTCGAGCCAGGCCTGCAGCTTGTCGAAGGCCCAGCCCGGGGCGTACTTGACCAGCTGACGGTTACCCTTGGCCAGCACCTGCACGCTGCGCTCCTGGAAGTCCACCTGGTCCAGGTCGACGTCCACCGATTCCGACTTGCGCATGCCGGTGCCGTAGAGCAACGCCAGGATCGCCGCGTCGCGCACGCCTTGTGGCCGCGGGTCGGCGGCGCACACATCCATCAGTTCGCGGATCAGGTTGCGCCGCAGGTTGCGCCCCGGCGGCAGGCGGCTGCCGCCGGCCGGCTTGACCTCGCGGATCATCAGCAGTTGCTCGTGGTCGATCAGCCCCTGGCGCCAGGCCTCGTTCATCACCCCGCGCACCGCATTGACGTAAAGCGACGAGGTATTGGGCGCGTACCCATCGGCGCGCAGCGCCGCGACCAGGGCAATCACATGGCCGGGCTCGAGGCGGTGCCAGGGTACGTCGGCGATATCACCATCGGCAAAGCCCAGGCGGTCGGCGGCGTCCTGCAGGATGTAGCGCATGGTCAGCTGGCTGGACGGGGCCAGTCGGGCGAGGTACTGCAACAGCGGATTGCGCAGGAGGTCGGTCACAGCGGGGATCCTGTAGCGAAGCCGAATGCGCGGCGAGCGCAAGGCGGCGTAAAGCGAGTCATTTAAACCCTGATAAAGGTCAAAAAGACTACAAGCAAAAAGAGTCATAATGACTTCACGCGGTGCCATCACCTTGATATTCAAGGCCTTTGAACGCTGGCATGGTTCGTGATGGTACCCCATTCAACCGCTCCGATCGAACCAAGGTCCCCGCCATGCTCGTCCAGCCGATCACCGCTCGCCCCCGCCAGGCCCTCTGGGCCCTGGGTTTTCGTCCGTTCTTCCTCGGCGGCAGCCTGTTCGCCCTGCTCGCCCTGCTGCTGTGGGCTGGCGTGCTGACCGGCGCGCTCGAACTCGACCCGGCCGGCGGCATGCTCGCCTGGCATCGCCATGAAATGCTGTTCGGCTTCGCCGTGGCCATCGTCGCCGGATTCCTGCTCACCGCCGTGCAGAACTGGAGCGGCATCCCGGGCCTGAGCGGCCGGCCGCTGCAGGGGCTGTTCCTGCTCTGGCTGCTGGGCCGGCTCGGTTGGTTCCTGCCCTTGCCGGCCTGGCTGCTGGTGCTGATCGAAGGCGCCTTCCTGCCCCTGGTGGCGCTGGCCCTGGCGCGACCGATCATCCAGCGACGGTTGCGCAACAACTACCCCATCGTCGCCCTGGTGCTGCTGATCGCCGCCTGCCAGTGGCTGACCCTGGCAGGTTGGCTGCAGGGCAGCGAGCTGTGGCAACGGCGCGGCGTGCTGGCCGGGCTGTGGCTGGTGGCGGCGATGATGAGCGTGATCGGCGGCCGGGTGATTCCATTCTTCACCCGGCGCGGCCTGGGCAACATGAGCCCGGCACCAGCCCGCCCATGGCTGGACCGCACCTGCCTGCTGGGCAGCGTGGCGCTGCCACTTACCTACGTACTTGGCCTCAACGATGCGCCGCAACCACTGATGGCCGCACTGTTCGCCGCCCTGGCGGTGCTGCACGGCGTGCGCCTGGCACTGTGGCATGACCGAGGCCTGTGGCGGGTGCCGCTGCTGTGGTCGCTGCACCTGGCCTACGCGTGGCTGATCCCGGCCTGCCTGGGCCTGGCCCTGTGGCATGCCGGGGTGGCGATCAATCCGAGCCTGGCCGCCCACGCCCTGACGGTCGGCGCCATGACCGGGCTGATCGTGGCGATGATGGCCCGGGTCAGCCTGGGGCATACCGGGCGGCCGCTGGCGGTGCCGCGCAGCATTGGCTGGGCGTTCGCGCTGATCCAGCTGGCGGCGCTGGCCCGGGTCGCTGTGACACCGTTCACGCCCCTGGGGTTGGGGTTGTCGGTGCTGTTCGGCAGCGCGGCGCTGCTGCTGTTCCTCTGGCACTACCTGCCGATCCTGTTGCGGGCACGGGTGGATGGCATGCCGGGCTGAACGACCTGTATGGGCTGCGCGCATTGAATGAGTTGCGTGGGAGCGGGCTTGCCCCGCGATAGGGCCACATCTGGTCTACAGTTCAACCCACGCCCATCCGCCAAGGGACCGCATGGCCTTTCACCACCTCACCCGCACCCATCCCCGTCTGAGCGTCGCCACCCTGGCCGGCCTGCTCGGCGGCTGGCTGATTCCCGCCGGCGACACCGTGCAGCATATCCTCGCCGGCTGGAACCTCGGCGTCTGGCTGTACCTGGCGATGGCCTTGTGGCTGAGCCTGCGGGCCAATGCCGAGCGGGTACGCAAGGTCGCCCGCATCGAGGATGAAAACGCCGGCCTGGTGCTGATCACCGTCTGTGTCTCGGCCATCGCCAGCCTGGCCGCCGTCACCCTGCAACTGGTGTCCAGCCGCGGCCTGGAGGGCGGCGCACTGGCCCTGCACTACCTGTACACCGGGCTGACGGTGGCCGGGTCATGGCTATTGATCGGCTGCATCTTCAGCCTGCACTACGCCCGGCTGTTCTACACCGGCGACCGCCATGAGCCGCCCCTGCGTTTCGCCGATGGCGAGCGCAACCCGGACTACTGGGACTTCCACTACTTCTCGTTCACCATCAACGTCGCCGTGCAGACCTCGGACATCGGCGTTGCCGGGCGGGCCATGCGCAGGGTGGTGCTGGCCCACTCACTGGTAGGTTTCGTGTTCAACACGGCGATCCTCGGCTTCACCATCAACATCGCCGCCGGGCTGCTCGGCTAGCACCCGCAGCGCGCAAGCGGCGATGCGTCGGCACACCTGCTCCAGCACAGCGGCCTCCAGCACCAGCCCTAGGCGCAGATGCCCCGCCGCGCTCGGCCCGAAACCATCCCCCGGCAACAACGCCACGCCCTCCTCGTCCAGCAGGTGCTGGGCGAACGCCTGGGCGCCAAGCCCGGTGCCACGGATGTCGAGCATCACGAACATCCCCCCGACCGGCCGATGGACGAGAATGCCGGGACAGCCTTCCAGCACCGCGCACACCCTGTCCCGTCGCTGCCGGTATATCTCGCGCATCCGCCGCACGTCATCCCTGGTCTGGTCCAGGGCCACGCAGGCCGCATGCATGACGAACTCCGGCAGGCCGAACAGCATGTTCATGACCAAGGTACCGAGGTGCCGGGCGAACAGCGGCGGGCCGATCACCCAACCGACGCGCCAGCCGCTCATGGCATGGGACTTGGACAGGCTACCGATCGACACACAGCGCTCGGCCATACCCGGCAAATCCAGCGGATTTGGCGCCTCGCCGTCGTACAGCAGCGACTGGTAGACGTCGTCGCAGATCAGCCACAGGTCGTGCGCCCGGCATAACCGCGCCAGGCACTCCAGGTCGGCCAGGGCGATCGCAGCGCCCGTCGGGTTGTGCGGACTGTTGAGCAACAGGCCCCGGGTGCGAGGGGTGATCGCCCTGGCCACCGCCGCAGGGTCCAGGCGAAACCCCTGCTCCGCTCTTGTCGCGACCTGTATGGGCACGGCACCGCAGGCGCCGAACACTCCGTGGTAGGTCACATACATGGGGTCGGCGACGATCACCTCGTCGCCAGGTTCGAACAGGCACTGGAAGGTCGCAAACAGACCACACTGCGCTCCAGCGGTCACCACTACCTGCGCGGGGTCCAGAGGCAGTAGGCTATGGCGCACCACGGCTTCACGCAGGGCGAGGCTGCCGCGCACATCGCTGTAATGCGTATCGCCGCGCCGCAGGCTGGCCACAGCAGCCTCGACCACCGGGGCCGGGGTGTCGAAGTCGGGGTCGCCCACCGACAGCAGGAAAATTTCGCGCCCCTGCCGGCGTTGTTCCAGCGCCTGGTAGTGAATGTCCCAGGCGGTGACCGCGTGACCGGCGATACGTTGGGTGAGCGTGGAATAACGCATGACTGTCTCCCTGTCTGCCGGCCGGCACCGCTGGTCCGAAAAGCACTGCCGGTAACCATAGCAGAGCGACCATCGCTGCCAGCCGCCCACCTGCGGGGAAAACGTTTGCCCCAGCCAATGAACACCCACCGTTCATCGTTACAGGACTGTGACTGGCGTCATGTATTAGTACATCTGCCATATTTTCCAGCGAATACTGCCATGGCAGGTGCTATGGTTAGAGTCCCGACAGGCCAGGACGGCCACAGTGCTATTGCTACGGAATCACCGCGTTCAGGATCCGAACAAGGAGGCTGGCATGAACAAGATGACGTTCCCCAACGCCTGCCAGGTGATGCGCTGGCATTTCCATCCGCTGGGCTTCGAGGCCAGCATGGACGCCCCGCGCAGCATGGTTGCCCGGCTGTTCGACCGGGCCACTGGCGAAACCCTGCTGGCGATCGCCGGCATTCCCTGCGCCACCATCATGCCCGCCGCCGATGTCGAGCGGATCATCGAGGCGGTGGAGGCCGAGATGGAAACCTTCGACCTGCTGACCAGCCCCATGCGCAGCGCCGTCTAGCTTGCCTGTTCCTGGCGTGCCTTCAACACCTGCAATCCCTTCATGAATTGTTCGGGCGGCACCGGCTGGCCAAGCAGGTAGCCCTGCAGCGAGTCGCACCCCAGACGTGTCAGGAAGTCCTGCTGGCGGTCGGTTTCCACCCCTTCGGCGACAATCCGCAAGCCCAGCGCCTGGCCCAGGGCGACGATGGCCGAGACGATCGCCGCATCGTCGCTGTCCTGCTCCAGGTCGCGCACGAAGCCGCGGTCGATCTTCAGCTCGTTGGCCGGAAGGCGCTTGAGGTACATCAGGCTGGAATACCCGGTACCGAAATCGTCGATCGACAGGTCTACGCCCATGTCCGACAGACGCTGCAGCACATGCAGGCTGGCGTCGGCATCGCGCATGGCGGTAGTCTCGGTGATTTCCAGGGTCAGGCGGTTGGCCGGCAGGCCGTTCTCGTTCAGCGCCTGGGCCACGCTGTCGACCAGCCCGGCATGGCAGAACTGGATGGCCGACAGGTTGACCGCGATGCGCCAGCCGTCGTTGCCCTCATCCAGCCACTGGCGCATTTGCCGGCAGGCTTCGCCCAGCACCCACTCGCCGATCGGAATGATCAGGCCGGTCTTCTCGGCCAGGCCGATGAAGCGGTCCGGCAGCATCAGGCCATGTTGCGGATGCTCCCAGCGCAGCAGGGCCTCGGCACCGATAGGTTGGCGCTGCACGGCGTCGAACTTGGGCTGGTAGTGCAGACGGAACTGCTGGTGCTCCAGGGCCGTGCGCAGATCCTGCAGCAATTGCAGTTGCTGGCGCGCGTTGCTGTTCATCGAGGCGTCGAAGAAGCTGTAGCCGTTCTTACCGGCGCTCTTGGCGTGGTACATGGCCGCGTCGGCGTTGCGCAGCAGCTCGTGCTGGTCCAGCCCGTTGCCCGGGTACAACACGATGCCCAGGCTTGCCGACAGTTGCAGGTCGTGCTCGGCCACGCGGAACGGCCTGGCCATCAGGTTGACCTGCTTGACCGCGACGTTCATGGCGTCGTCCGGCTCGTCCAGCTCCACCAACAGCACGAACTCGTCGCCGCCGATCCGCGCCAGGGTGTCCTGGCTGTGCAGGTGGCCGCGCAGACGCGCCGCCACGGCCTTGAGCAGCAGGTCGCCGACATGGTGGCCAAAGGCATCGTTGACCGGCTTGAAACCGTCCAGGTCGATGAACATCAGGGCGAAGCAGCCGCCCTGCTCCGCCACCCGGCCCATGGCCTGGTCGATACGGTCGGCCAGCAGCGTGCGGTTGGGCAATCCGGTCAGGGTGTCGTGCAGGGCCAGTTGGGTCAGTTCCTGGTTGGCCAGGGTCAGCGAACGTGCCAGCTCCGCCGTGCGCGCCTCCAGGCGGGCATCCAGCACCGAGGTCAGCAGGGCCACCGCCAGCACCGCCAGGGTGGTGATCAGCACCAGGTAGTCCAGGCCGTCGCCAGCCAGGCCCGTGGTCAGCGCGCCACAGAAGCTGCCCGCCGGGAAGTTGGCCGCGGCCATGCCGGTATAGTGCATGCCGACGATGGCGATGCCCATCACCACCGCCGCGACGCCGCGGATCTGGCGCACATAGGGGGTGTGCTGGCGCAGGCGGAAGGCGATCCACAACGCCGCCGCCGAGGCACCCACCGCGATGGCCAGCGATGCGCCAAACAGCGTCGGATCGTAGTCGATACCCGGCTGCATGCGCAGTGCGGCCATGCCCATGTAATGCATGCAGGCAATGCCGGTGCCCATGATCAAGGCGCCGAATACCAACTGCAGCCACGGCAGTTTCGGCTGGCTCACCAACCACAGGGCAAAGCCCGAGGAGGCCACCGCGATCAGCAGCGACAGGACCGTAAGTGTGGTGTCATAACCCAGTTCGATCGGCAAGCTGAACGCCAGCATGCCGATGAAGTGCATCGACCAGATACCGATGCCCATGGCGAACGCCCCGCCGCCCATCCACAAGTACACCGCCCGCCCCTTGGCCGTGGCAATGCGCCCGGTGAGGTCCAGGGCCGTATAGGAGGCAAGGATGGCCACGCACAGCGAGATCAACACCAGCGAGGAGGAGTAACTACCGATCAGCATTCGCACTTCCAGGAGCAGGCCGAAGAACGGCCCGGGAAAAGCCGATAATTGTACTCAAGCTTTGGCGAAACGCACGGGGTTTTCGCGGGTCTGAGTGGATCCAATGATTGACCGGAGGCGCCGCAGGGACTGGGCTAGAGCGCATTGCCCAGTAATTGAAGGCATATTGCCATTGGTCGTCTCGGACCTCATCGCGGGGCAAGCCCGCTCCCACGCTGTGAAACATGCCTGAATGACCTGGAAGATAGCGTGGGAGCGGGCTTGCCCCGCGACAGCGTCATGACGAAACCCACGCCAAGCGAAGCGACTCCAGCTAATCTAAACAGGCCCACACCCTGAAACCACGCCGCCCCAGGAGCTCGCCATGGCCACCCGCCCCAGGCAGGCAGTGCTGCTCACCCTGCTTGCCGCCTCACTGTCCCTGAGCGCAGGCTGTTCGAGCAAACACGCCACCACCCGCTACGCAGCACAAGGCTCCGCTTGCTATGCCAAGGCCCTGCCCAGCAGCGGCGAGGGTGGCCTGGCCTTCGGCCCCACCCTCGCCATGGCCAGCAAGAAGTCGCTGGACAGCTGCGTGCGCTACGCTGGCAGGTCGGGCGGCACGCCGCACACCTGCCAGGTGGTCGTGGCCAGGTGCAAGGGCTGAGCTAGCCCAGCGCCTCCTCGATCAACGCGGCGACTTCCTTGGCCCGGGAGGCCAGCGACGCGTGACTGGCATCCAGGGTGATGACCTTGCGCGCCTGCAACCGCGCCGACATCATCTGCTGGTTGGCCGGTGCGATCATGTGATCCTGGCTGGAGACCTGGTACCACGACGGTTTGTGCTTCCACGCCGGATCAACGATGGTGTCGCCAAAGGTGCTCGCAAGCGGCGCCTTCTGCGTCACCGCCATGACCAGCGCCTCGTCCGCCGACAGGTCCTGGCAGAAGCTCTCATGGAACTTGTCGGCCTTGATCCACAGGTAGCCGTCGCTGTCCGGCGCCAGGTTCGGAGCCGCCAGCGGGGGATGCTGCTGGGTCAGTGCGCCTGGGCTTTCGCCCGCATCGGGTGCGAAGGCCGCGATGTAGACCAGCCCCGTTACATTGGCCTGGTTGCCCGCCTGGGTGATCACCGCTCCGCCATAGGAGTGGCCGACCAGCAGCACCGGCCCGCCGACCTGCGCCACCATCTTGCGCGTGCGCTCGGCGTCATCCGCCAGTGAGGTCAGCGGCAGCTCCACGGCGCGGACATGCGTGATGCCCCTGCGCGCCAGCTCGACGATCACCTTGCCCCAATGGGCGGCCCCGCCCCAGAAACCGTGTACCAGTACGACAGTAGGCTTGCTCATGAATGAACACCTTCGCTAGGGAAACAGGGATGTGGTTCGCCGCAACAGCATAGGCCATCGGCTGCCACGCCTTAGATCAAAGGCACTGGACCGCAAGCGCGCAAATGACGCAAAGCCTATTGGCCGGCCTGCTGGCGTTGCCAGCGTTGCAGATTTTCGGCCACCAGTTGCTCGGGCAAGGGGCCTGCGGCCAGCGCCTTCATCTTGCGCGCCAGCTGGTCGCGCAACGCCGGTTTGTTGCAGCCGGACTTGTGCGACACCGCCAGGTACAACCCCTCGCTGGAGACCGGCGGTTCGAGCACTTCAAGCGCCTGTTCCTTGCCCAGCGTGCGGGCCAGGGCCAGCCCGGGGTAGTGTTCGAAGATCACATACTCGCTGCGCTTGAGCAGCAGCTTCTGAAAGGCCTGGGTGACGCTGGGCACGGCCTCGAGGTTGAGCTGCGCCCGGGCATAGTCGTCGAAGGCCTGGCCGTGGCTGTTGTTGACCAGCGTCCCGCCGCGTCGCCCCTTGAGGTCGGACCAGTCGCGGTAGGCGAAGCCCTCGCCCTTGCGTACCCAGACGACGCTGGAGTTGAACAGGAACGGCGGGCTGACGAAATCCACCAGTTGCTCCCGAGCCTGGGTGCGAAAATACCCCGCGAGCATGTCGATACGCCCGGTATTCACCTCTTCCTGGGCTCTGGACCAAGGCCCGACATACACCACATCCACCACCAGTCCAAGCTCCTTGGCCACCTGCTTGAGCAGGTCGGCGTTGGCGCCTATCAGCCGTTCAGGGTCATGCGGATCACGCCAGAGGTAGGGTGGATAGTCCGGGTTGCCGGTGGCGGTGAGGTGCTGGCAGGCGTCAGCGGCACCGGCGAGCTTGGGCACCACCGCCAAGGCGAACGACAACAACACAGACAGGCCCAGACAACGTCCGCTCATTGCGTCCCTCGTACCATGGATTACGCCACTGACAACATGGCCTTACACAGTGTGCACGAGAAACGCACGAATGCCATATGCGACATGATGAACCATTGCCGTGCGCCAGGGGCAAGGCCGTCTAATCCCGCGCCAACGCCTCGATGGGGTCCAGCCGCGCCGCGTTCCTCGCCGGCACGAAGCCGAACACGATCCCGATCAGCGTCGAACACACGAACGCCGTGATGATCGACCCCAGCGAAAACACCATTTCCCACTGCTTGACGAACAACGCGAACAGATAACCGATCCCATAGGACAGACCGATCCCGATCACCCCACCGATCAGGCAGACCATCACCGCCTCCACCAGGAACTGCTGGCGGATATCGGACTGCCGCGCCCCCACCGCCATGCGAATGCCGATCTCCCGGGTCCGCTCGGTAACCGACACCAGCATGATGTTCATCACCCCGATCCCCCCCACCACCAGCGAGATCACCGCGATCAGCGATAACAGCAGGGTCAGCGAGCGGCTGGTCTTCTGCACGGTCTGCATGATGCTGTCGAGGTTGTTGGTGAAGAAATCCTTGGTCCCATGCCGCTGCAGCATCAGCTTGTTGACCTCTTCCTCGACCCGCTTGCTCGGCATGCCGTCCTTGATCCGCACGCTGATGCTGTCCAGATGGCGCTGGCCAAGCACGCGCCCGGCGGCGGTCTCATAGGGCATCCACACGTTCAGCGAGTTGCCGGCGACGAACAGGTTCTTGTTCTCGGCGGTCACACCGATCACCGTGCAAGGCAGCTTGCCAACCAGGATCACCTGCCCCAGCGGGTTGACCCCGTCGCCGAACAGGCGCTTGCGCGTGTTGTGGTCGATCACTACCACCTGGGCCTGACGCCGGGCATCGTCGGCGCTGAACACGATCCCCGACGCCAGCGGGATGTTGCGTACCTGGAAGTACTGCTCGCTGACGCCGTTGAGCTGCACGTCGGCGTCGATGTTGCGGTAACGCACCAGCGAACTCTGGCCGATCACCGGGGTGGCGCTGTCGACGTAGTAGAGCTCGTTGAGCGCCGTCACATCCGCCGGCATCAGGGTTTCGATGGCTTTCGCCCGGCTGTCGCCGAAACTGGTGCCTGAGTAGATGTCGATGGTGTTGCTGCCGATCGCCTGGATGTCCTTGAGCACGTAGCCCTTGGCGCCTTCGCCGATGGCCGAGATCGAAACCACCGAGGTGATGCCGATGATGATCCCGAGCATCGTCAGCAAGGTGCGCATGCGGTGCGAGACCAGGGCGATCCAGGCCATCTTGAAGGCCTCGCGGAACAACCCCAGGCTGGCCACCAGCCGCCGCGGCGCCTGCTCGCGGGCCGGTGTGGCCCCGGCGGCCGGCGTCGGCGCTTCGGGCCGGGTGCGGCGGTCGCTGACGATCTGCCCGTCGCTGACCTCGATGATCCGCTCGGCATGGGCGGCGACCTTGGGGTCGTGGGTCACCAGGATCACCGTGTGCCCGGCGCCGTGCAGCTCCAGCAGGATATTCATCACCTCCTTGCCGCTGGCGGTGTCGAGCGCGCCGGTGGGTTCGTCGGCAAGGATCACCTCGCCGCCGTTCATCAGCGCCCGGCAGATGCTCACCCGCTGCTGCTGGCCGCCGGACAGCTGGCTCGGGCGGTGCGCCAGGTGGCTGGCCAGGCCCAGCCGGCCGAGCAGTTCGCGGGCGCGGGCATGGCGCCCGGCCTGGGGCACGCCGGCATACACCGCCGGAATTTCCACATTGCGCAGGGCATCCAGGTGCGGCAACAGGTGGTAGCGCTGGAAGATGAAGCCGAAATGGTCGCGGCGCAGCGCGGCCAGGGCGTCGTCGTTCAGGTCGCGGGTTTCCTGGCCGCTGACCTGGTAGCTGCCCGCGCTGGCATGGTCCAGGCAGCCGAGGATGTTCATCAGGGTCGACTTGCCCGAGCCCGAGGCGCCGATGATCGCCACCAGCTCGCCAGCATGAATCTCCAGGTCGATGCCCTTGAGCGCCAGGAACTCGCGGTCGCCGGCCATGAAGCTGCGGCTGACCCCTTGCAGGCGCAGCAGCGCTTGCTGCTGGTCCGCGGGCCGCGCCAGGTGCGGTGAAAGCTCGACGGTCATGTTCATGCTCACGCCCCCGCCTCGCCCGACACCGGCTCGCCGATCACCACCCGGTCGCCTTCGGCCAGGCCGTCCTTGACCTGCACCTTGACGTTGTTGTTGATCCCCGCCTGGACCTTGCGCACCTGGGCGAAGCCCTTGCCGTCGATCACCCGTACCGGGAAACTGCCGTCGGCGTCGCGCGGCCCCAGCGCCGCCACCGGCACGGTGAGCACGCCTTGGGCGGTGTCGAGGACGATGCGCACCTGGGCGGTCATCGAGATGCGCAGGCGGTGCTCGGGGTTGGGCACCTCGAACAGCGCGTTGTAGAACACCGCACTGGCCTGCTTGGCCGCACCACTGCTCTTGTCGCTGCTTTCCAGGTAGTTCTGCGGCGCAGGCTCGGTGCCGCGCAGCTTGGCGTAGTAGCGCTGGTCGTCGCCAAGGATGGTGAAATACACCTGCTGGCCGGGGCTGATGTGGATCACGTCGGCCTCGGACACCTGGGCCTTGATGGTCATGGTGTCGAGGTCGGCCAGCTTGAGGATCACCGGCGCCAGCTGGTTGGAGATCACCGTCTGGCCTTCCTGGGTGACGATGCCCACCACATGACCATTGATCGGCGCGACGATGCGGGTGTAGCCGAGGTTGACCCTGGCGGTGTCGATCTGTACCTGGGCGCTCTTGATCTGCGCGTCCAGCGAGCGCAGGTTGGCCTGCTGCACCTCGAACTCGGACTCGGCGCTCTCGAAGTCCTGGCGCGAGATCGACTCGTCGTCCTGCAGCACCTCGTAACGCTCGTAGACCCGCTTCGCCTGCTTGAGCTTGGCCTGCACCGAGCGCCGCTCAGCCTGTAGTTTCTCCTCGTCGACCTCGGCCTGGCGCAGGGTGTTCTTCGGCACCAGCGGGTCGATCTCGGCCAGCCACTGGCCCTCGCTGACCTTGTCGCCGAGCTTGACCTTCAGCGACTTGAGCTGCCCGGAGACCTGGGCGCCGACATCCACCTGGCGGATGCCCTCCAGGGTGCCGGTGGCCAGCACCGCGTTCTCGATGTCGCCACGCTCGACCGTGGCGGTGATGTACTGCGGCGGCTTGGCCGGGGCCTGCACCGCGTACAGCACGATGCCGGCGACCAGGACTGCGGCGACCCCAAGGGTGATCTTGCGAAACTTCGTCTTTTCCATAAAACCGTTCTTCCAGAATCCGATGAGGTCCCGTGGGCGCGGGCATGCCCCGCGCCCACGACGGTGTTACTGCTTCACCCTGCCGTGATGCAGGGCCTGCCCGTCATGCCACCACGCCGCCAGGCTGAACACATCCGGCACCTTGAGGATGCTGAAATGGTTACCCGGCCCCTGCCACACCTCCAGTTGCGGCAGCCAATCGCGCCAGCCCTCCTCCATGGCCTGCTGCTCGCGCTGGTTGCCGGCGACGTCCAGACTCGGATCAGCCACCAGCACCAGCCGCGCCAGGCCGTTGAACCCACCCTCGGGACGGTACACCGTGCGCAGGGCCGTGGCGAAGGTCCGCACCACGCCCTCGAGTGCCTGCGCCGAAGAGCGTGACGGCATCAGGCCGACCCGCACCATGGCCGCGTGCAACTGGCGCAGTTGCTCCTGATCGTCGGCTTCGGCAAAGGCCGCAGGTTCGATGCCCAACGACTTGCCGGTGGACAGTTGCAGCGACTCGATCAGCCGCTGCAGGGCCTGGGTAAAGGTGTACGGCTTGCCGCAACTGCCCCCTGCGCCCGGCGCCTCGCTGTCGACCAGGGTCAGGGAGCGCACTTCGCGCCCTTTGGCCTGCAAGCGTGCCGCCATGGCGTGGGCCACCCAGCCACCGAACGAATGCCCGACCAGGTTCAACGGGCCCTCGGGGTACAGCGCCTCGATGGCCCGGACATGGCAGTCGGCGGCGGCCTCCACTGTGCTGTGCGGCACCTCGCCCGCGGCCAGGCCCCGGGCCTGCAGGCCATGCACCGGCCAATCCGGCCCCAGCGCCTCGGCCAGGCCGATAAAGCTGGTCACGCTGTCGCCGGCCCCCGGCACGCAGAACACCGGGACATGGGACGGCGTGCCGCTCTGGATCGCCAGCAGCGGCTGGTGTGTCGGCCGAACGCCACCAGGTGCGGTCTGCAACGCCTGCGCGATGGCCTGGCCCAGCACCGCCGCTTGCGGATCCTGCACCATGCTCTGGTGATCACCCGGCACGCTCAGGCAATGCAACGCCTGCCCCGGCAAGGCCTCGGCCCAGCCCAGGGTCGGGCTGTCGGTGACGATGCCGGCGCTGCGCTGCTCGGCCACGAACAGGTGCAGCGGCACCGGCAACGGTGCCAGCCGGTAGTGGGCCAGGGCATGCCCATGGGCCAGGTGACGCTCGAAGAAGTGGCGCAATTGCCCGTCGCTGGCCTGGACCAGGCCGGGCACCAGCAGCTGGCGATCACGGCAGTGGGCAAGCAGTGCTTCGAACGTCAACGCCCCGGGCTGCAATGCCTCGATCTCGGCCAACTGCGCGGCCCCCGCCTCGCCCTGCGCCTGCCAGTGCACCCGGCAATGCAACAACAGCTGCCCTTGTAGCAGGTGCGGCCCTTGCCAACGTGCCTTGCCCTGGTCGCTCAGGCGCGGCACGTAGGTGTCGATCAGGCCGACGAAGGCCACCGGCTCGTCCGCGCCCAGCAACTGCGCGGCCACCTCGTAGGCCAGCACGCCGCCGAACGACCAGCCGGCCAGCCGATACGGCCCGTGCGGCTGCACAGCGCGGATCCGCCCTACCAGGCGTGCCGCCAGGCACTCCATGGTGTTCAGCTGCGCTTCCCCGGGGGCGACGCCAGCCAGGCCGTAGACGGGGAAATCACCTTCGATATGCCGTCCCAGGACCGGGAAGTACAGGTCCAGGCCACTGAACTCGTGGATCAGGAACAGTCCAGGCTGGCTGCCCGCGGCGCGCACCGTGACCAGGCCTTCGTCCTCGTGCGCACCGTCGCCCAGGCGCGGTGCCAGGGTGGCGATGGTCGGGTGCTGGAACAGCTCCGCCAGGGTCGTGTGCAGGCCGGCCTGGCGCATCTCGCCCACCAGGCGGATCGCCGACAGCGAATGCCCGCCCAGTTCGAAGAAGCTGTCATGCCGCCCCACCCGCTCGACCTCCAGCACCTGCGCCCACAGCGCGGCCAACGCCTGCTCCACGGGCGTGGCCGCAGCCTCGAACAGCGTCACGGCCAGGTCCTGCGCGCCCGGCAGCGGCAGCGCCCGGCGGTCGACCTTGCCATTGTTGGTCAACGGTAACGCCTCGAGCGCGACGAACGCCGCTGGCAGCATGTACTCCGGCAGCCGTTCGCGCAGGAAACCGCGCAACGCCACGCCGTCGAGGGCCGCGTCGGTACGGGTGTACCAGGCCACCAGGCGCAGCGGTCCCTGCTCCAGGCGCTGGGCCATGACCACGACCTCGTCCACGCCCGGGCACTGGGCCAGGTGCTGCTCGATCTCGCCCAGCTCGATACGGAAACCACGGACCTTCACCTGGTCGTCGGTGCGCCCCAGGCACTCCAGCTGGCCGTCATCACGCCAGCGGGCCAGGTCGCCGGTGCGGTACAACCTCGCGCCAGGCCCAGCACCGAACGGGTCGTCCAGGAAACGCTCGGCGGTCAGTTGCGGGCGATTCAGGTAGCCCAGCGCTACGCCGTCGCCGCCAATGTACAGCTCGCCGGTCACGCCTTCGGGCAACAGCCGCCCGTGCGCATCGAGGACATAGGCCGTGGTGTTGCCGATCGGGCCGCCGATCGGCACATGCTCGGCGCCGTCGGCCACGGCCCGCACGGTGCAGGCGGTGGCAAAGGTGGTGGTCTCGGTGGGCCCGTAGCAGTGCACCAGGCGCAGGTTCGGCGCCCGCGCCAGCAACGCCCGGAAGCTGGCGGGCTCGCCGCGCTCGCCGCCGCACAGCAGGACCCGCAGCCCGGCCAGGGCCTCGGGGATCAGCTGCACATACTGGTTGAACAGCGCCGTGGTGACGAACATCACGCTGGCGCCACCCTGGCGCAACGCGGTGGCGAACTGCGTTGGCTCGACCAGGGTCTGGTGATCGATCACCAGCACCTGGCCACCGTTGAGCAGGCCGCCCCAGACATCCAGGGTGGCGGCATCGAACGCCGGGTTGGAGACGAAGGCGAAACGGTCGCTGGCATCGAAGTCGGCATAGCCGTTGTTCAGCACCAGCCGGGTGATGCCGCGGTGGGTCACCCGCACCCCCTTCGGCGTGCCGGTGGAGCCCGAGGTGTACATCACATAGGCCACCGCGTCGGCGTCCTGCGCAAGGTTCGGGTTGTGCGCCGGCTGGTCGTCGAGGGCCAGGCAGTCCAGGTCGATGCGCCGCGCCTCGCATTCCGCCGCCAGGCTGCCGAGGGTCAGCAGCGCCACGGCCTGGCAGTCCTGGACCATGAACGCCTGGCGTTCGGCCGGGGCGTTGATGTCCAGCGGCACATAGATGGCCGCGCACTTGAGCACGGCCAGCTGCGCCACCAGCAAGGGCAACGAACGCGGCAGCAGGATCGCCACCGGATCGCCTGCCGCCACGCCCTCGCCGATCAGCCAATGGGCCAGGCGGTTGGCCTGCTCGTTGAGCTCGCCATAGGTGAGCTGGCGTTCATCGTGGCGCGCCGCCAGCGCCAGCGGGTGCCGCGCCACCTGCTGCTCGAACAGGCGCTGCACCGGCAACGCTCGCGGGTAATCACGTTGCGTGGCGTTAAAGCCCACCAGCAACCGCTGGCGTTCCCCGGCCGGCACGATATCCAGCCGTTCCAGGCCTCGTTCGGGATCCTGAGTCAGGGCCTCGACCAGGTTTTCCAGGGCCTGCTGCAGATAGCCGCACAGGCGTCGCGCATCCAGGCCCGGCGCACACTGCGCGGTCAGGCCGAAGCCTTCGCCCAGATCGTCGATGCTCAGGGCCAGCGGGTAGTTGCTGCGTTCCTCGGCATGCAGCAGCTCGATGCCTTCCCAGGCGCGCCCGGCCGCGCTGTCACGGACCAGGGCCGTGGCACTGTGTCGGTAGTTGAGCAAGGCGCTGAACAGCGGCGCGCCGGCCGGCAGCGCGCTGCAACGCTGGGCCAGGGCCAGTTGCGCATGCTCGTGCACAAGCAGCCCGGTGAGCCGGCGGTGGGTGTCGAGCAGCGCCTCGCGCACCGGCAGGCGGCCCACCTCCAGGCGCAGCGGCAAGGTGTTGATGAACACGCCCAAGGCGCGCTCCACGCCTTCGCCACCCTGCAGGCGACCGAGCAGCACGGTGCCGAACACCACGCTGTCGCGCCCCGACAACTGCCCCAGCACCATCCCCCAGGCCAGGTGCATCAGGCTGGCGGCGCTGACGCCCAGCAGCCGCGCCTGCTCGCGCAGGTGCCGCGCCAGGCCGTCGTCCAGCAGTATCCGGGCTTCGGCCTCGGCGCCCTGATGAGCCCGCGGATGCGGGCCATAGGGCAAGGTCGGCTCGTCGATGTCGCCCAGCTGTTCACGGAAGAACGCCTCGTGCTCGGCCTCGCCCGCGCCTTGCAGCACCTGGGCGATGTAGTTGCGGTACGGCACCGGCGCGGGCAACTGGCGCTGCTCGCCGAGCAGGCAGGCCTGCAGTTCGGCGCGCAGCACATCCTGGGCCACGTGGTCCATGACCAGGTGGTGGAACAGCAGGGTCGCGGTGATGCGCCCGCTGGCCGGGTCCTGGCTGTGCAGCAAGCGCAGCATGGGTGCGCGGGTCAGGTCCAGGCGCAAGACCTGCGGCGCCCCCGGCGCCACCTCCTGTACCGGCAGCGATGCCTGGCGCCACACCACCTGCACGGGTTCGGCGAGGCCGTCCCAGTACAGCGAGGAACGCAGGATATCGTGACGGGCGATCACCTGGTCCAAGGCCCGCTGCAGCGCCTCCAGCCGCGCGCGGTCGGCCACGGCGAAACGCGCCTGCAACAGGTACGGATCATCCCCCTCGCTGGCCAGGTGGTGGTAGAGAATCCCCGCCTGCAACGGCCCCAGCGGGTAGATGTCCTGCACGTTGGCGGCGCCGCCCGGGACCTGGGCGACGATGCGGTCGATGGCCGCCTGCTCCAGCGCCACCAGCGCCAGCAGGTCCGGTGTGATGCGGCGGCAGTCGGCGCCAATACGGTTGGCCGGCACCCGGGTCCCGCCATGCTGGCCCAGGGTCGCGGCCAGGGCGGCCAGGGTCGGCTCGGCGAACAGCACGCGGATATCCGCCTCCAGGCCCTCGGCACGCAGACGGGCGATCAGGGTCACCGCCAGCAGCGAGTGGCCACCCAGTTCGAAGAAGTGGTCCTGGCGCCCTACCCTCGGCACGTTCAGCAGCTCGGCCCACAGCGCCGCCAGATGGGTTTCGGCTTCCCCTTGCGGCGCCTCGTAGGCACGACTGAGCACGGCCTCGGCGCCGGGCTCGGGCAGCGCCTGGCGGTCGAGCTTGCCATTGGCGGTCAGCGGCATGGCCGGCATCGCCACATAGGCCGACGGCACCATGTAGTCCGGCAACTGCGCCAGGGCATGCCGGCGTAGTGACTCGATCCCAGGCGCATCGTCATGGGCGGTGAACCAGGCGACCAGCCGCTCGCCACGAAGGAGCACCGCCACTTCACGTATGGCGGGATGACTGGCCAGGCAGGCCTCGATCTCGCCCAGTTCGATGCGCAGGCCATGCAGCTTGACCTGGAAGTCGTCGCGGCCGAGGAACTCCAGCTCGCCGTCGGCGCGGCGGCGCACCAGATCACCGCTGCGGTACAGGCGCTCGCCGACCACGAACGGGCTGTCGCCGAAGCGCTCGGCGTCCAGTTCCGGCAGGCCCAGGTAGCCACGGGCCACGCCGACGCCGCCGATGTGCAGCTCGCCCACCACGCCACGGGGCACCGGCAGGCCATTGCGATCGAGCACGTACAGCCGGGTATTGGCGATCGGCCGGCCGATCGGTGGCGCACTTTCAGGCAGCGGCTGCCAGGGTTCCAGGGTCCAGACGCTGCAATCGACGGTGGCCTCGGTCGGGCCATAGACGTTGTGCAGCCGCACCTGCGGCATGCGCTCGCGCACCTGTTGCAGCAACGTCGTGGTCAGCTCGCCGCCGCCGCAGACGATATCAGTGAGGCTGTCGCAGGCCGCGCTGGCCTCAAGGGCGAGGAATTGCTGCAGCAGTGCCGGCACGAACTGCACCACGCTGACCTGCTGGCGCTGGATCAGCGCCGCCAGATAGGCCGGATCGCGCTGGCCGTCCGGACGCGCCAGCACCAGGCGCAGGCCGGCGCACAGCGGCCAGAACAATTCCCACACCGAGGCGTCGAAGCTCACCGGGGTCTTGTGCAGCAGCGCGCCCTCGACGGTCGGGGCGATCAGCCGCGAGCTCCAATGCACCAGGTTGCACAGGCTGCGGTGCTCGACCATCACCCCTTTCGGCGTGCCGGTGGAGCCGGAGGTGTAGATCACGTAGGCCAGGTGGCGGGCACCCAGGCCGCTCACCTGCGGATTGTCCGGCGACTGGCCGGTCCAGGTCGGCTGGCCAAGGTCCAGGCGTGGCACGGCACTGTCGATGAAGCGCCCGCGGCTGCCGGCATCCACCAGCAACGCCAGCGGCGCGCTGTCGGCAAGCATGTAGGCCAGGCGCTCGTCGGGGTAGCCCGGGTCCAGCGGCACGTAGGCGCCGCCGGCCTTGAGCACCGCCAGCAGCCCCACCAGCAGCTGCGGCCCACGGGCCAGGCACACCGCGACCCGGCTGTCGGCGACCACGCCCTGGGCGATCAGTTGATGGGCCAGGCGGTTGGCCGCCTCGTTCAGTTGCCGGTAGCTCATCTGGCCGTCCTCGGCCTGCACCGCCAACGCCTGCGGCGTACGCGCCACCTGCGCCTCGAACAACGCCTGCACCGGTTGCTGCAGGCCACCGACCAATTCGCTGGCATTGCAGGTCACCAGCTCCTGGCGACGCTCGGCGGCGCCCAGCAGCTCGACCTTCGCCGGCACCGCCTGGTCGCTGCCGGCCATCGCCCACAGCAGTTGCTCCAGGTAGCCGACATGGCGTTCGATGGTCGCTCGGTCGAACAGCGCCGTGGCGAACTCCAGGGCGCCGCCGTAGCCGTCGGCGGTCTCGCCCAGGCTCAGGGTCAGGTCGAACTTGGCGAAGATCTGCGCGCCGCCCAGCGCCTCCAGTTGCAGGTCGCCCAGTTGCAAGGCCTCGCCCGGCACGCCGTTCCAGGCCAGCGACACCTGGTACAGCGGGGTATGGGCCAGGCTGCGCGGCGGGTGCAGCAGTTCCACCACCTGTTCGAACGGCAGGTCCTGATGGTCCTGGGCCTGGCTGACGCAGGCCTTGACCCGGGCCAGCAGCGCGCCGACATCGGGTAGCCCGGCGGTATCGATGCGCAGGGCCAGGGAGTTGACGAACAGCCCGATCAACCCTTCGACCTCGGCCTGCCGACGGTTGGCCACCGGCGTGCCGATCACCACCTCGGCCTGGCCGGACAGGCGCGCCAGCAGCACCGCCCAGGCGGCGCCGAACAGCATGAACGGGGTGACGCCATGGCGCAGGCACAGCGCCCTGAGGTCTTCGCTCAGACGCCGGTCCAAACGTATCTCGACCCGGTCACCCTGATAGTCCTGGCGGGCCGGCCGCGGCCGGTCGGTGGGCAGGGTCAGCAGCACCGGCGCGCCGGCCAGTGCCTGTTGCCAGTATTCGCCCTGGCGCTGCAGCGCGTCGCCGGCCAGCCAGCGGCGCTGCCACAGGGCATAGTCGCCATACTGGATCGCCAGCGCCGGCAGCGGGTCGTCGCGCCCTTCGCTGAAGGCCTGGTACAGCGCCGCCAGCTCCTGGGTGAACACACCCATCGACCAGCCGTCGGCGACGATATGGTGCAAGGTCAGCAGCAGCACATGATGCTCCGCCTCCAGGCACAGCAGGCGGCCACGCACCGGCAACTGGTGCGCCAGGTCGAAGGGCAGCAGCGCCTCGGCCTGCATCAGTTCGGGCAGCTGCTGCGCGGCACCGCGCAGGTCGTGCCAGGCCAGGGCGAAACCGCCACGCCCTGGGGCCACCCGCACCCGCGCCTCGGCGCCTTCCTGGGTGAAGTGGCTGCGCAGGCTTTCGTGACGCTCGATGATGCGCGCCAGTGCCCGCTCCAGCGCCGCACGGTCCAGCGGGCCGCGCATGGCCAGGCCCAGGGGTATATGGTAAGCGGCGCTGGCATCGTCCATCTGCGCCAGGAACCACAGGCGCTGCTGGGCAAACGACAGCGGCAGGGACTGGCCACGGGGCGTCGGTTCGATGACCGGCAGCACCTCACCGCCGCGCTCGGCCAGGGTCGCCGCCACCGCCAGCAGGCGGTCATCGCCGAACAGCTCGCCCAGCGACAACTCCCGGCCGAGTCGTGCACGCACCTGTCCGACCATGCGCATGGCCAGCAGCGAATGGCCGCCCAGTTCGAAGAAGCGGTCCTGACGCCCTACCCGCTGCAGCTGCAGCAGCTCGCACCAGAGCTCGGCCAGGGCCGTTTCCAGCACGCCCTCGGCGGCCTCGTGGGCCTGACTGGCCAATGCCTCGCGCTTGGGCAACGGCAGCGCCCGACGGTCGACCTTGCCGTTGGCGGTCAATGGCCAGGCATCCAGGCGCACCAGCGCGGCAGGTACCATGTAAGCCGGCAGACGCTGTTGCAGGGCGGCACGCAGGGCGCCGACCGGCTGCGCCTCGGTGCTGGCAATGTAGTAGGCCACCAGCCGCGGCTGGCCGGGTTGGTCCTCGCGGGCCAGCACCAGCGCTTCGGCGACGCCAGGCAAGGCCAGCAACTGCGCCTCGATCTCGCCCAGCTCGATGCGCAGGCCGCGCACCTTCACCTGGTCGTCGTTGCGGCCCAGGTAGTCCAGGGTACCGTCGGCGTTCCAGCGAGCCAGGTCGCCGGTGCGGTACATGCGTGCGCCGGGCTGCTCGCTGAACGGGTCGTCGAGGAAGCGCTCGGCCGTCAGTTGCGCCCGGTTCAGGTAGCCGCGCGCCACGCCAGCACCGCCCACGTAGAGCTCGCCGGTCACGCCGAAAGGCACCAGTTGCCGTGCCTCGTCCAGCAGGTAGACACGGGCGTTGGCGATCGGCCGGCCGATGTCCAGCGCGCCGCCCGGCAACACCAGGCCGGAGGTGGCCACCACCGTGGCTTCGGTGGGGCCATAGTTGTTGACCACCACACAGCCCGGGTCGCCGGTGAACTGGCGCAGACGGTCGCCACCGATCAGCAGGGTGCGCAGGGTCGGATGGCGCAGCCCCTGGGTGAAGGCATATTCGGCGACCGGTGTCGGCAGGAAGGCCACCTTCAGCGGTTGCTCCAGCCACCAGGCCAGCAGCCCGTCGAGCTGCTCGTTGCCCAGCTCGGCCGGCGGCAGGTGCAGCACCGCGCCGGCGCACAGGGCCGGCCAGAGCTCCCAGGCCATGGCGTCGAAGCCGAAGCCGGCGACGCTGGCGGTGTGCTCGCCGGCGCCCAGCTCGAAGGCCTTGCAGTGCCAGTGCACCAGGTTGGCAAGGGTACGGTGCTCGACCATCACGCCCTTGGGCTGCCCGGTGGAGCCGGAGGTGTAGATCACGTAGGCCAGGTGGCTGGCCAGCAGGCCGGGCAGCTCGGGATTGTCCGTGCGCGCCGGCCAGTCCGGCCGGTCCAGGGCCAGCACAGGCACGGTCAGCCCGTCCAGGCGCGCCAGCAGCGCCTGCTGGGCCAGGACCACCACGGGGGCGCTGTCCTCGAGCAGGTAGCGCAGGCGCTCATCCGGATGCGCCGGGTCCACGGGTACATAGGCACCACCGGCCTTGAGCACCGCCAGCAGCGCCACCAGGGTGTCCAGGCCGCGCCGGGCGACCACCGCCACCCGGTCGTCCGGCCCCACGCCGCGTTCGATCAGGTGATGGGCCAAGGCGTTGGCGCGCTGGTTCAGTTCGCCATAGCTCAGGCGTGCATCGCCGGCCACGGCGGCCGGCGCCTGCGGGGCACGGGCCACCTGGGCCTCGATCAGGGTCGGCAGGGTCTGGTCGGCCGGGAATGCCCGGGTGCTGCCGTTGAAGGTATGCAGCAGACGCCGGCGTTCGAAGTCACCGACCAGTTCGACCTCGGCCAGGGGCGCCTGGTCGTTGGCGACCATGGCCCGCAGCAGGCGCTCGAAGTAACCGGCGAAACGGCGCACGGTGCTTTCATCGAACAGCGCCGTGGCGTACTCGAGGCTGCCGACCAACGCCTCGCCCTGCTCGCCCATGCTCAGCGACAGGTCGAACTTGGCCACCTGGCTGGCCTGGGCCACGCCCTCCAGGCGCAATCCCGCCAGGCTCGGCGCGGCGCCCTCGGTGGCCAGCCAGTTGAGGGTGGTCTGGAACAACGGCGTATGGCCGAGGCTGCGCGCCGGGCGGACGATCTCTACCACCTGCTCGAACGGCAGGTCCTGATGCGCCTGGGCATCGAGCAGGCGGGCCTTGACCTGGACCAGCAGGCGCTCGCTGCTCGGCGCACCCGACGTGTCGATGCGCAGCGCCAGGGTGTTGACGAACAACCCCACCAGCGGCTCCAGCTCGGCATGGCCGCGTCCGGCCACCGGGCAGCCGACCACCACCTCTGTCTGCCCGGACAGGCGCGCCAGGGTCGCGGCCCAGGCACTGAGCAGCACCATGTACAGAGTTGCCTGATGCCGCTGGGCCAGGGCCCGCAGGCCGGCCCCCAGGCGCGCATCCAGCTGCAGCGCCAGGCTGGCGCCGCTGAAGTCCTGGCGTGGCGGTCGTGGCCGGTCACTCGGCAGGCTCAGCAGGGTCGGCGCGCCATCCAGGGCCTGGCGCCAGTAGTCGGCCTGGCGTTGCAGTTGCTCACCGGCCAGCCAGCGTCGCTGCCACACGGCATAGTCGCCGTACTGGATGGCCAGGGCCGGCAACGGATCGTCCAGGCCCTGGCACATGGCCGGGTACAGCGCGCCCAGCTCACGGGTCAGCACGCCGAGGGACCAGCCGTCGGCGACGATATGGTGCAGGGTCAGCAGCAGCACATGGTGCTGATCCTCCAGGCGCAGCAGGCTGGCGCGCAACAGTGGTCCTTCGACCAGGTCGAACGGCGCGGTGGCCTCGGCCTGCAGGTGCGCGGCCAGGTCATCGGGCGCCAGGCTCAGGCGCCGCAGCCAGCCCGGTAGCGGCGTGGCGGCGACGTGCACCTCGGCGCTGTCGCCTGCGGGTACGAAGCGGCTGCGCAGGCCTTCGTGGCGCGCGACGATGCACAGCAGGGCACGCTCCAGCGCGTCGGCATCCACCGAGCCACGCAGGCCCAGGGCCAGCGGCACGTTGTAGGCCTGGCTGCCGCCCTCCAGCTGGGCCAGGAACCACAGACGCTGCTGGGCGAACGACAACGGCAGGGGCTGCTCGCGGGGCACCGCGACGATGGCCGGCAGCGCGCTGTGCCCGGCGCTCGCCAGCACCTGGGCCACGGCGGCCAGTTCGGGGTTGGCGAACAGCTCGGCCAGGGTCAGCTCGACGCCAAGGCGCAGGCGCACCTGGGACACCATGCGCATGGCCAGCAACGAATGGCCACCCAGGGCGAAGAAATGGTCATGCCGGCCAACCTGCTCCACCTGCAGCAGTTCGGCCCACAGCTGGGCCAGGGCAGTTTCCAGTTCGCCCTCGGGGGCCACGTAGCCACGCTCGAACAGCGCCGAACGCTCAGGCGCCGGCAAGGCGCGGCGGTCGAGCTTGCCGTTGGCGGTCAGCGGCAGCGCCTGCAGGGCGACGAAGGCCACCGGCACCATGTACTCCGGCAGATGGGCCAGCAGTTGCGTGCGCAGGACCTCGGGCAAGGGTGCCTCGAGGCCGGCTTGCGCGGTGAAGTAGGCCACCAGGCGCGGCTGGCCAGGCTGGTCCTCGCGGGCCACCACCACGGCCTCGCCGATGCCCGGCAGGCTGTTCAGCCGGTTCTCGATCTCGCCCAGTTCGATACGCACCCCACGGATCTTCACCTGGTCGTCGTTGCGCCCCAGGTAATCGAGGGTGCCGTCGGCCAGCCAGCGCACCAGGTCGCCGGTACGGTACATGCGCGCGCCCGGCGTTGCCGCGAACGGATCATCGAGGAAGCGCTCGGCGGTCAGCTGCGGGCGGCCAAGGTAGCCACGGGCGACCCCGACGCCGCCGATGTACAGCTCGCCCGCCACGCCCAATGGCACCGGCTGCAACCCGGCGTCGAGCACGTACAGGCGGGCATTGTCCACAGGGCCGCCGATGTGCAGCGCGCCCCCCGCCTCCACTACTCCGGAGCTGGCCACCACGGTGGTCTCGGTCGGGCCGTAGTTGTTGACCACGGCGAAGGTCTGGGTGCGGTTGAACTGGCGCAGGCGATCGCCGCCGATCAGCAGGGTGCGCAGGGTCGGGTGCCCGAGCTGATGGCTGAAGGCGTATTCGGCCACCGGCGTCGGCAGGAAGCTGACATCCAGTGGCTGGGCGCGCCACCAGGCCAGCAGCGCATCGAGGTCCTCGTGGCCCTCGCTGGCGGGTGCCAGGTGCAAGGTGGCCCCGGCGCACAACGCCGGCCAGACCTCCCAGGCCATGGCGTCGAAGCCGAAACCGGCCAGGCTTGAAGTGTGCCGGCCCAGGCACAGGTCGAAGGCCCGGCAGTGCCAGTCCACCAGGTTGTTCAGGGTGCGGTGCTCGACCATCACCCCCTTGGGCTGCCCGGTGGAGCCCGAGGTGTAGATCACGTAGGCCAGGTGTTCTGGTCCCAGGTCGGCGACGGCTGGATCATCCAGCCGCTGCGGCCAGTCAGGCTGATCGAGCGCCAGCACGGGCACCGTGATCCCATCCAGGCGGCCGCGCAACGCTTGTTGGGTCAGCACGGCCACTGGCGCGCTGTCGTCGAGCAGGTAGCGCACACGCTCGTCCGGATGGGCCGGGTCCACCGGCACGTAGCCGGCGCCGGCCTTGAGCACCGCGACCAGGCCAATCAGCGTGTCCAGGCCACGGCGGGCGAACACTGCCACGCGGTCATCGGGGCGCACGCCGAGGCCGATCAGGTGGTGAGCCAGGGCATTGCCGCGCTGGTTCAGTTGCTGATAAGTCAGCGAATGGTCATTGGCAGTGGCGGCCAGGGCGTGGGGATGGGCCTGGGCCACGGCCTCGATACGCCGATGCAACGGACCGTGCGGCTGTTCGATGCCCGGGGTCTGGTTGAAGGTTTCCAGAAGCTCCTCACGCTCGTCGGCAGGCACCATCGGCAACGCCCTGACTTCAGCGGTGGGCGTCGCCGCGAGCAGGCTGCGCAGGGTCTGCTCCAGGTAGGCGCAGACGCGCCGTGCCGGCACCTCGGGGCTGGCCAGCAGGGTCAGGCGGAACGCTTCGCCGAAGTCGTCGACGCTCAGGGTCAAGGGGTAGTTGGTGGCCTCGGCGGCGTGCACGATCTCGATCCCGGCCCAGCCGGCGCGCAGCACCGCTTCGGACCCCGAGGCCGCGCTGTGGCGGTAGTTGAGCAAGGCATTGAACAGCGGCGTCGGCGCCGCCACGCCGCTGCAGCGCTGGGCCAGGGCCAGGGGCGCGTGCTCATGGCGCATCAGCGTGCTCAGGCGCTGGTGGGTGGCCTTGATCGCGCTGGCCAGGTCAGCGTCGTCCAGGTCCACCCGCAGCGGCAAGGTATTGATGAAGATGCCCAGCGCCCGGTCGGTGGCTTCGGCGCCTTGCAGACGGCCCATCAGCACGGTGCCGAACACCACCTGGTCGCGCCCGGTCAGGCCGCCCAGCACCCGCGCCCAGGCCAGGTGGAACAGGCTGGCGACGCTCACCCCCTGGCTGCGGGCCTGGGCGCGCAGCTCGCGGCACAGCGCCAGGTCGAGGTCCAGCGCGTGCTCGTTCAGCGCCGCGCCATCCCCCTGCACATCGGCCAGGCCATAGGCCAGGGTCGGCGCGTCCACACCGCCGAGCATGTCGCGGAAAAACGCCTCGTGCTCGGCCTCGCCGACGCCCAGCAGGGCCTGGGCCACATGATTGCGGAACGGCAGCGGACGGCCCAGCCGGGCGCTTTCGCCGAGCAGGAAGGCGAGCATCTCGTGGCGCACCACTTCCAGGGCGCTGTGGTCCATGGCCACGTGGTGGAACTGCAAGGTCGCGTGGACCTGCCCGTCCGCCTGCGCCGCCTGGCATTGCAGACGGATCAACGGTGCCTGGGTCAGGTCGAAGCCGCTGTCCGGCAGCTGGCCCTCGGCAAGCTGGGTGACCCGCAGGCGGGCCTGGCGCCAGACCACCTGCACCGGCGTCTCCAGGGCCTTCCAGTGCACCGAGGTGCGCAGGATGTCGTGACGGTCGATCACCCCTTGCAGGGCCTGGGCGAAGGCCTCGACCCGGGCGCTGCTGGCGAACACGAAGCGCGCCTGCATCACGTAGGGATCGTGGTCGCCGGCGCTGGCATGGTGGAACAGCATGCCTTGCTGCAACGGCACCAGCGGGTAGATGTCCTGCACATTGGCCGCGCCGCCGGGCACGCCTTCGACCAGTTGGTCGATGCTGGCCTGGTCGAGCTCGACCAGGCTGAGCATGGCCGGGGTGATCCGCGCGCAGCCGGCGGGGATGCGGTTTTCCGGTACCTCGACGCTGCCCTGGCGCGCCGCCACGTACTCGCCACGTTCGAGCATCCCCAGCAGCGCCGGCTTGTGCTCGCGCAGCCGCGCCACCAGCGCGGCGTCGCTCAGGGCCTGGCGATTGCCCTGGACCACCAGCTGGCCATCCTTGAGGGCCAGCTGGACATTGTTGGCGGCCAGGGTCGCCAGTAGTTCGTTGATGCTCACAGGACGATCTCCATTCTGTCTGTGATGGCGGCATAGTCTGCCAGCGTCGGGTGTTCGAACAGGCTGCGCACGTCGGCTTCCAGGCCCGCCTCGCGCAAGCGCGAGGTGAGGGTCACGGCCAGCAGCGAGTGGCCGCCCAGTTCGAAGAAGTTGTCGTGGCGGCCTACCTGCTCCACGCCCAGCAGCTCGCCCCAGATACGCGCCAACAGCTGCTCGGTATCGCCTTGCGGCGCCTCGTAGGCCCGCGCCGGCAGGTCCGGCTGCGGCAGCGCCTTGCGGTCCAGCTTGCCATTGGGGGTCAGCGGCAAGGCGTCGAGGGCCATGAACAGCGCCGGTACCATGTACTCGGGCAGTTGCCCCAGCAGCGCCTCGCGCAGAACCTCGGCGGGCGGCGCGGCGCCGGTGACATAGGCCACCAGGCGCGGGCCGGCCGGCTGGGCGTCGTGCACCAGCACCACGGCGTCGCGCACCCCAGGTATCCGAGTGAGACAGGCCTCGATCTCGCCCGGCTCGATGCGCAGGCCGCGCAGCTTGATCTGGTGGTCGGTGCGGCCGAGGAACATCAGGCTGCCGTCGGCGGCCTGGCGTACCAGATCGCCGCTGCGGTACAGCCGCTCGCCGTCGGCGAACGGGCTGGCGATGAAGCGTTCGGCCTGTTGCTCCGGCAACCCCAGGTAGCCACGCGCCACCCCGGCGCCGCCGATATGCAGCTGACCGGCAACGCCCAGCGGCACGGGTTGGTCGTGGCCGTCGAGCACGTACAGGCGGGTGTTGTCGATCGGCCGGCCAATCGGCATTGCGCCCAATGTCAACGGATCCTGCGGGTGCAAGGTGCAGACGCTGCAATCGACCGTGGTTTCGGTGGGGCCGTAGACGTTGTGCAGCCTTGCCCGTGGCAGGCGCTCGCGCACCTGGCGCACCAAGGCCTCGGACAGCTCGCCACCGCCGCAGACGATATCGCTGAGGCTGGCGCAGGCCGCGCTGGCGTCGTGTTCGAGGAACTGCTGCAGCAGCGCCGGCACGAACTGCACCACGCCGACCTGTTGCTGGCGGATCAGCTCGGCCAGGTACTGCGGGTCGCGCTGGCCGTCCGGACGCGCCAACACCAGGCGCACGCCGCTGCACAGCGGCCAGAACAGCTCCCACACCGAGGCGTCGAAGCTCACCGGGGTCTTGTGCAGCAACGCGCCCTCGCCCGGGAACAGCCCGGCGCTCCAGTGCACCAGGTTGACCACGTTGCGGTGCTCGACCATCACCCCCTTGGGCAGCCCGGTGGAACCGGAGGTGTAGATCACATAGGCCAGGTTGGCGGCGGTAAGGCCCGGCACCTGCGGGTTGTGGCTCGGCTGACGGGTCCAGTCCAGCTGGTCGAGGTCGACTTGCGTCAGGGGTAGATCCCCCATCAGCGCCCGGGTGGCCGCCTGCACCAGAACCGCCCGTGGCTGGCTGTCGACCAGCATGTGGCGGATCCGTTCGACCGGGTAATCCGGGTCGAGCGGCACATAGGCGCCACCGGCCTTGAGGATCGCCAGCAGGCCGACCACCAGCGACAGACCGCGCTCGACACAGATCGCCACCCGATCGTCGGGCCGCACGCCCAGCGCGATCAGTTGATGGGCCAGGCGGTTGGCCTGGGCGTTGAGCTGCTCGTAGCTGAGTTCACCGTGCTCGGCGCTGAGCGCAACGGCCTCAGGCCTACGCAAGACTTGGGCCTCGAACAATTCCTGGAGGGTCCGGTTCAGGTCGTGGGGCTGCGCCGTGCGGTTGAAGTCGTGCACCAACTGGTCGCGTTCCTCGGCCGACAGCACTGGCAGTTGCAGCAGCGCTTGCCGTGGCTGATGGGCCAAGGCCTCGGCCACGGCCTCCAGCACCCGGTGCATCTGCTCGCAAACACGCGCGGCACCGACCGCCGCCGGGGCCAGGGCAACCAGTCGGAAGCGTTCGCCGATATCGTCCACGCTCAGGCTCAGCGGATAGTTGCTGCGCTCGTTGCTGTCGAGGGTCTCAATGCCTTGTAGGGCCTGGCGCTGGTCCTCGTCCGCCTGGCTGCCGTGGCGGTAGTTGAGCATGGCGCTGAACAGCGGCGCCGGGGCCGGCACGCCACTGCAGCGTTGGGCCAGAGCCAGCGAGGCATGCTCGTGGGCGAGCAAGGCGCTCAGGCGCTGCTGGGTCTGACGCACGGCGTCCTGCAGGTTGGTGCCTGCAAGGTCCAGGCGCAGAGGCAAGGTGTTGATGAACATGCCCAGCGCCTGGTCCGCTCCAGCTCCGCCTTCCAGGCGACCGAGCAGCACGGTGCCGAATACCACGCTGTCACGGCCACTGGCGGCGGCCAGCAAGCGGGCGTAGGCCAAGTGGAACAGGCTGGCGGCGCTGATACCCAGCTGCCGGGCCTGCTGGCGCAGACGGCTGGCCAGGGGTTCGTCCAGCCACAGTTGAGCCTCTTCGATACCGAGCCCATCGACCTGCACATCACCCAGGCCGAACGGCAGGGTCGGCTCGTCGATATCGCCCAACTGCTCGCGGAAGAACGCCTCGTGCTCGGCCTGGCTGACGCCCAGCCGCGCCTGGGCCACGTAGTTGCGGTACGCCGCGCCTTGTTCGGCGGGCACCGGCGCACCTTGCAGATAGCCGACCAGTTCCCGGCCGAGCACCTCCAGCGCGGTATGGTCGAGGACTATATGGTGGAACTGCAGCACGGCATGCCGTCCGGCGCCCTGCGCGTCCGGCCAGTGGTCCAAGCGCACCAGCGGCGCCCGGTCGAGGGCCAGTGCATGGGGCACCGCAGTCTCATCGGCCACCTCGAACAGCGCCAGCCCAGCCTGGCGCCAGACTACCTGCAATGCCTGCGGCAGGCCGTCCCACAGCACTGAAGTACGCAGCACGTCATGACGGGCGATGACCTTGCCCAGGGCATCGACGAAGGCGTGCAGCCGGTCACGGCTGGCGAAGGCCATGCGCGATTGCAGCACATAGGGGTCGTGCTCCGGCGAGCTGAGGTGGTGGTAGAGAATACCTTCCTGCAACGGCGCCAGCGGGTAGATGTCCTGCACGTTGGCCGCGCCGCCCGGCACCGTGGCGACGATGCGCTCGATGGCGGCCGGTTCAAGGTCCACCAGCGGCAGCATGTCCGGGGTGATCTGGGTGCAGCCGGCCGGGATCCGGTTGGCCGGGACCTCGACCTGGCGGCCATGGCCCAGGGTCGCCGCCAGTGCCGCTACCGTCGGCTGACCGAACAGAGTGCGCACGTCGGCTTGCAGGCCGGCCTGACGCAGGCGCGCGGTGAGGCTCACCGCCAGCAGCGAGTGACCACCGAGTTCGAAGAAGTTGTCGTGGCGACCGACCTGTTCGATGCCCAGGACTTCAGCCCAGATCGCGGCCATGGCCTCCTCGGCCGCGCCGATTGGAGCGACATAGGCCTGGCGTGCCAGGGCTGCAGGATCAGGGTCCGGCAGCGCCTTGCGGTCCAGTTTGCCGTGGCTGGTCAGTGGTAGCTCGTCCAGGCGGACGAAGGCTTGCGGCATCAAATGGCCCGGAAGGCTGGCTTGCAAGCCTTGGCGCAAGGTGTCGAGATCGACCACGGCAGCTTCGGTGAACCAGGCCAGCAGACGCTCGTCACGCACCAGCACCACGGCGTCCGCGATACCCGGCTGGGCCTTCAGCGCGGCTTCGATCTCGCCCAACTCGACCCGCACGCCACGGATCTTCACCTGGTCGTCATTGCGGCCCTGATAGTCCAGCGTGCCGTCGGCACTCCAGCGCACCAGATCGCCCGTGCGGTACATCCGGCCGCTGTTGAACGGATTGTCGAGGAAGCGCTCGGCGGTCAGTTCGGGACGGTTGAAGTAACCGCGGGCGACCTGCGCGCCACCGATGTACAGCTCGCCGGTCACCCCCACCGGCACGGGTTGGCGTTGCTCGTCGAGTACATAGACGCGGGTGTTGGCGGTCGGCTTGCCGATATGCAGCGCGCCGCCCGGTTGCAGTTGCCCCGACGTCGCCACCACGGTGGTCTCGGTCGGGCCATAGTTGTTGACCAGCGCAAAGCCCGGATCGCGGTCGAACTGGCGCAGGCGATCACCGCCGACCAGCAGCGTGCGCAGGGTCGGGTGCTGGCGTTCGCGGCGCAGTGCCTGCTCGGCGACCGGTGTCGGCAGGAAGCTCACTTGCAGCGGCTGCTCCAGCCACCAGTCGA
>NZ_QJRP01000021.1 GCF_003205295.1 Pseudomonas mosselii | reverse complement strand
ACCCCGTCCCGCCTTCCAATCGCGAACGCCCGGCCCCGGCCCTGTAGAACCGCTCGAACAGGTGCGGCAAATGCGCCTCGCCAATCCCCGGCCCACGGTTTTCCACCCACACGCAGACCTGGTCGCCGACTCGCTCAATCCCCACGGCCACCGGCTGGCCTTCAGGGCCATGACGAATCGCATTGCTCAGCAGATTCGACAGCGCTCGCTGGAACATCAGCTTGTCAGCCATCGCGGTACCCCAGCCTTGCAGGTGCAGGGAGATGCTCTTGAGCTCGGCACTGAAGGCAAACAACTCGCTGACTCGGGCCACCTCGTCGGCCAACGCTACCGGCACAAGCGCCACCTGGGTCTGCGGCTGGCTGACCTGGGCGAGGAACAGCATGTCGTTGATGATGCGGTTGAGCCGGGTCAGTTCCTCGACGCTGTCTTCCAGCGCCTCGCGGTACTTGTCGCCGTCACGCTCGCGGGCCAGGGTCACCTGGGCCTTGCCCATCAGGTTGCCGATCGGCGTGCGCAGTTCGTGGGCCAGGTCGTCGGAGAACTGCGACAGCTGGCGCACGCCCTGGTCGAGGCGGTCGAGCATGATGTTGATGGCACGGGCCAGGTCGGCCAGTTCGGCGGGCAGGCCCTCGTCCGGCAGGCGGTGTTCCAGGTCCTGGGTCGAGACCTGCCCGGCGATCCGGCGAAAATGCCGCAGCGGGCGCAGGCCGCGCTGTACCAGCTTCCACGCGGCGATGCCGATCAGCACCAGCAGCAGCGGCAGGGCCAGCAGGGTCGAGTTCAGGTAGGCCTGCAACAGGCTGTTGTCGTCGCTGCGATTGAGTGACATCAGCACCTTGACCGGGGTGTCGTCGCGCAGGCGCATCAGGCGGCTGGCGGTGAGGATCTGGTTGCCGTCGTCGTCGCGCCAGGTATGGAAGGTCAGCCGCTTGTCGGCTTCCAGGTCCAGCAGGTGCTGCGACTGTAGCGCCGGCCCCAGGCTGAGCAGGGCAGGGTGGCGGCCGTTGACGGCCATCACGCTGAGGCTGAGGTTGTCATGGCCCATGACCAGGTCGAGCAGGGGGTGGGCACGAGCGCCCAGGTCGTCGCTGCGCAGGTCGACGCGCAGGTTGTGCTCGACCTGCTGCATCTTGCGCGCCAGGTCCTTGCGTGCGCGGCTGTCCAGCTCATGGTCGAGGGCGAACACCGCCAGGCACGCCAGCAGCAGGACCAGCGCCGCCCCCAGCAGGGTGACGGTCAGGCCCAGGCGCAACGACAGGCTGGGGCGCTTCACGTCCGCGCCTCGAGCACATAGCCGACGCCGCGCAGGGTATGAATCAGCTTGTCCTCGAACGGATCGTCGATCTTCGCCCGCAGGCGGCGGATCGACACCTCCACCACGTTGGTGTCGCAGTCGAAGTTCATGTCCCATACCAGCGAGATGATCTGTGTGCGCGACAGCACCTCGCCGCTCTGGCGCATCAGCAGGTGCAGCAGGGCGAATTCCTTGGCGGTCAGGTCGATGCGCTGGCCGCCGCGCCAGGCTCGATGGCGGCCGGGGTCGAGTTCGAGGTCGGCGACCTTCAGCGTGCTCGGCTGCAGGTGCTGGTCATTGCGCCGTAACAGGCTGCGGATGCGCGCCAGCAGTTCGGGAAACTCGAAGGGCTTGAGCAGGTAGTCGTCGGCGCCCAGGTCGAGTCCCTTGACCCGGTCGGCCAGTCGTCCATGGGCGGTGAGCATCATGATCCGTGTCGACGACTCGGCGCGCAGGCGCTGCAGCACGCCCCAGCCATCGAGCCCGGGCAGGTTGACGTCGAGGATCACCAGGTCGTACGGCTGCTGGCGGGCCAGGTGCAGGCCGTCGGTGCCGGTATGGGCGCAGTCGACCACGTAGCCGTTCTCGCGCAGGCCCTGTTGCAGGTAGTCGGCGGTGCGGGGTTCGTCCTCGATGATCAGTAGGCGCATGGTCGGGCTCTGTGTGGAAAGGGGCGATTCTCGACCCTGTAGTGACATCAGGGTCAAGCGGCGAGGATGTTACTGGATGCGAATGGGCAAGCGGCGGGAATAACGGATTTGTAATGCGCCGGTCATGTGCCTGACAGGGCGATCCTGTGGGAGCGGGCTTTCCCCGCGATGCGGTTGTCTTGCAGGACTGTAATGTCCGCCTCACCTTGGCGTTAGCTGCCGCTTGCGATGATGGTCCTGTCGAAACGGTTATCACGAGGCAAGCACGATGAACCTGACCAAGTACCTGCTGCTGGCGATTCTCGCCCTGGGCAGCACCAGCGTTTTCGCCGAAGGCGGCGCGGAGCGTTCGAAGCAATTCTGGCAAGCGTTCCGCGACGACCAGGCACGCCTGTACGGCGACAAGCAGCAGGCGCTGGCCGAGCGCGAGCGCAAGGCCGAGGAAAAGGCCCGCGAACTGGCCAAGGACTGAGTACCACACCTGCGCCGCGACAGCTCCTCGGCGCAGGTGAACCTGGGCGCCCGAACGGGCGCCCTTTTTTATTTGCGTGCCAGCAGCGTGGCGCGGCGCGGGGCCGGCAGGCCTTCGACAGTCTTGCCGTGGTCGTTCGGATCGAGGAAGTCGCCCAGCGACTGGTAGCGCATCCATTCGGTGCTGCGCTGCTCCTCGACGCTGGTCACGCTGACATCGACACAGCGCACATCGCTGAAGCCGGCGCGGCGCAACCAGCGCTCCAGGGCCGGTACCGACGGCAGGAACCAGACGTTGCGCATCTGCGCGTAGCGATCCTCGGGCACCAGCACCTGGTTTTCGTCGCCCTCGATCACCAGGGTTTCCAGCACCAGTTCGCCGCCTTTGACCAGGCAGTCCTTGAGCGCCAGCAGGTGCTCGATGGGCGAGCGGCGGTGGTAGAACACGCCCATCGAGAACACGGTGTCGAAGCCTTCGAGGTTGGCCGGCAGCTCCTCGAGGGCGAACGGCAGGTGCCAGGCCGGCAGTTCAGGCAGGTACTGCTGCACGGCCTGGAACTGGCAGAAGAACAGCCAGTTGGGGTCTACGCCGATGACCATGTCGGCGCCGGCGCCGAGCATGCGCCACTGGTAGTAGCCGTTGCCGCAGCCGACGTCGAGCACACGCTTGCCCTTGAGGTCCAGGTGCGGGCTGACCCGCGACCATTTCCAGTCCGAGCGCCACTCGGTGTCGACATGCACGCCGAACAGGTCGAACGGGCCCTTGCGCCAGGGCGACAGGCCCATCAGTGCCTGGCGCATCTGCGCCCGGGTGGCGTCGTCGCAGGCGCAGTCCAGGCGCAGGCCGTCGACCAGGTCGATCTCGTTCGGGGTCAGCCGCGGCAGTGCCTCGAGGGCGCCGCGCCAGCGGTCGAGGTCGCCGTGGCCCTTTTCCAGCTTGGCTTCGAGTTGCGCCTGCAGGCCCTGGGACCAGGTGGCAAGGGGCGTGCCCGCCAGGCGGCGGACGAGGGGGGACAGATCGATCATGGCAGGGCTATCAGCGAGGCGAAGTTGAGGCATTGGAACCAGGGCACGACCTTGGAGAAGCCGGCGGCGCGCAGGCGCTGCTCATGGGTTTCCAGGGTGTCGGGCTTCATCACGTTCTCGATGGCACTGCGTTTCTGGGCGATTTCCAGTTCGCTGTAGCCATTGGCACGCTTGAAGTCCAGGTGCAGTTCGTTGAGCAGGTCCTGCTCCTGCGCGTCGGTGAAGCGCAGTTTTTCCGAGAGGATCAGCGCACCGCCCGGCAACAGGGCCTGGCGGATGCGGCCAAGCAGTTCCAGGCGCTGCTCGGGGGCGACGAACTGCAGGGTGAAGTTCATCGCCACCACCGAGGCCGGCTCGAAGGGCAGGGCGAGGATGTCGGCCTCTAGCACCTGCACCGGCAGCAGCTCCTGGAACATCGAGTCCTGGGCGGTGAGGTACTGGCGGCAGCGTTCGACCATGGCCGCGGAGTTGTCCACCGCGATGACCCGGCAGCCGTCCGTGCGCACATGGCGGCGCAGCGCCTGGGTCACCGCGCCCAGCGAGGCGCCGAGGTCGTACAGCGCGGAGTTCGGCTGGGCGAAGCGCGCGGCCAGCACGCCAAGGTTCTCGACGATGGTCGGGTAACCGGGCACCGAGCGCTTGATCATGTCCGGGAACACCTGCACCACGTCTTCGTTGAAGACGAAGTCGGGCACCTGCTCCAGGGGTTGGGCGAATAGGCGGTCGGGTTGTTTGCTCACGGGTGGGTCCAGGCGGCTGGCAATCTACAGGGGCGGCATTCTAGCCAAACCACGGCAAGCTTGCATGACTCGCTGACCGGCGCCGCCCGCTTACTTGACCCGGATGGCGCAATCGAAGGTCTGCACCGGGCGCACTTCCGGGGCCCACGGCTGCTGGTAGACCAGGATCAGGTGACCCTCGCCGGCGGCCTTGGCCTGGAAACGCCAGGTGGAAAGTCCGCCGCTGCCGACGATGCCGGCTTGTTCCGGTGAGTTGTATACCTCGGGGCCGAGGCTGCGCAGGATGTCCGGGGCCGGGTTCTGCAGCAGCCAGCGGTAGCCGGTGGTGGGGTTGCTGGGCAGGGTGAGGGTCATGGTCTGGCCGACGACCAGGCGCTTGGGGCACTCGCTATCGCCGTCCAGTTCGACGGTGCGTTGCGGGTGCTGGGCGCAGGCGGTGAGCAGGGCCAGGCCCAGGGGAACGAGCAGGCGAGGGGCGATCATGTTGGCTCCTGAGGCTGAAGTTGCCTGAGGATAACCGAAGCTGTCAGAAGTTTGTGTGGTCTGTGCGGGCCCTGTCGCCGGCTTGCCGGCGATAGGGCCGCAAAGCGGGCCTGGTCTTTTTAGAACAGCACTTTCGCCACGTCGGCGAAGCGCTTGGCGAAATGCACGGTCAAGCCTTCCTTCAGGTACTCGGGCAATTCTTCGAAATCGCCACGGTTGGCCTCCGGCAGGATCAGCTCGAAGATCTTCTGCCGCCGCGCCGCGATCACCTTCTCGCGCACCCCGCCGATCGGCAGTACCTGCCCGGTCAGGGTCAGCTCGCCGGTCATGGCCACGCCCTTTTTCGGCGCCTGGTCACGGGCCAGTGACAGCAGGGCGCTGGCCATGGTCACGCCGGCGCTGGGGCCGTCCTTCGGCGTGGCGCCTTCAGGGACATGCAGGTGGATGAAGGCCTCGTTGAAATAGCCCGGCGTACCGCCGAACTGCTTCAGGTTCGAGCTGACGTAGCTGTAGGCGATCTCCGCCGACTCCTTCATCACCTCACCCAGCTGCCCGGTGAGCTTGAGGCCGCGGCTGAGGGTATGGATGGGGGTGGCTTCGATGGGCAGGGTCGCACCGCCCATGCTGGTCCAGGCAAGACCGGTGATCACGCCCTTGCCGGCCAGCACCTGTTCGCTGCGGAACACCGGCATGCCCAGGGCGGGCTCCAGGTCCTTGGCGGCGATCCTGATCTTGGCCCCGGGGTCCTCGAGCAGCTTGACCACCGACTTGCGCACCAGCTTGCCCAGCTGTTTTTCCAGCTGCCGCACCCCGGCTTCGCGGGCGTAGCCTTCGATCACCGCGCGCAGGGCGTTGTCGTTGATGCCCAGGCTGGCCTTGGACACGCCGGCCTTCTCCAGTTGCTTGGGCCACAGGTGACGCTTGGCGATGGCCAGCTTCTCTTCGGTGATGTAGCCGGACAGGCGGATCACTTCCATGCGGTCGAGCAAGGGGCCGGGGATCGAGTCCAGGGTGTTGGCGGTGCAGACGAACAGCACCTTGGACAGGTCCAGGCGCAGGTCCAGGTAATGGTCGAGGAAGTCGACGTTCTGCTCGGGGTCGAGGGTCTCAAGCAACGCCGAGGCCGGGTCGCCCTGGTAGCTCTGGCCCATCTTGTCGATCTCGTCGAGCATGATCACCGGGTTCATCACCTCGACTTCCTTCAGCGCCTGCACCAGCTTGCCCGGCTGGGCGCCGATATAGGTGCGGCGGTGGCCCTTGATCTCGGCCTCGTCGCGCATGCCGCCGACACTGAAGCGGTAGAACGGCCGGCCCAGGGATTCGGCGATGGACTTGCCGATGCTGGTCTTGCCCACACCCGGTGGGCCCACCAGCAGCACGATGGAGCCGCTGATCTCGCCCTTCCAGGCGCCCACGGCGAGGAACTCGAGGATACGCTCCTTGATGTCGTCCAGGCCCGCGTGGTGGCGGTCGAGCACCTTGCGCGCGTGCTTGAGGTCGAGCTTGTCCTTGCCGTACACGCCCCAAGGCAGGGCCGTGGCCCATTCCAGGTAGTTGCGGGTAACGGCGTACTCTGGCGAGCCGGTCTCGAGGATGGCCAGCTTGCCCATTTCCTCGTCGATGCGTTTTTTCGCCTGGTCAGGCAGGGTCTTGCCCTCCAGGCGCTGCTGGAACTGTTCCAGGTCGGCGCTGCGGTCGTCCTTGGTCAGGCCCAGCTCCTGCTGGATGACCTTGAGCTGCTCCTTGAGGAAGAACTCGCGCTGGTGCTCGCCGATCTGCCGGTTCACCTCGGCGGAGATCTCGTTCTGCAGCCGGGCCACCTCGACTTCCTTGCGCAGCATCGGCAGGACCTTCTCCATGCGCTTGAGCATGGGCACGCAGTCGAGCACTTCCTGCAGCTGGTTGCCGGTGGCCGAGGTGAGGGCGGCGGCAAAGTCGGTGAGCGGCGAAGGGTCGTTGGGGCTGAAGCGGTTGAGGTAGTTCTTCAGCTCTTCACTGTACAGCGGGTTGAGCGGCAGCAGTTCCTTGATCGCGTTGATCAGGGCCATGCCGTAGGCCTTGACCTCGTCGGTGGGCTCCGCCGGCTGGCGTGGATAGTCGACTTCCACCAGGTACGGCGGGCGATGGTGCTTGAGCCAGGTGCGGATGCGCACCCGGGTCAGGCCCTGGGCGACGAACTGCAGCTTGCCGCCTTCGCGGCTGGCGTGGTGCACCTTCACCAGCGTGCCGTACTCGGGCAGGGCCTTGGTGTCGAAGTGGCGGTGGTCTTCCGGCGGGGTGTCCATGAAGAACAGGGCCAGGGAGTGGTGCGGGGTCTTGGCGACCAGGTCGAGGGTTTCGGCCCAGGGTTCTTCGTTGACGATCACCGGCAGCACTTGCGCGGGGAAGAACGGGCGGTTGTGGATCGGGATCACGTAGACCTTGTCCGGCAGTTGCTGGCCGGGCAGGGCGAGGTGGTGGCCGGGGGTGGCCGAGGTATCGAGGTGTTCGACTTCGCTGTGTTCGTCGGGATGTTCCGGGAAATCCTGCTGGTCGCTCATGGGGCACCTGCGTGAATGGCTATGGTGCTTAGATGGGGCAGGGGAAGATGGGTTTCAATGGTGTAGGAGCGGCCTTGTGCCGCGAAAGGGCCGCAGAGCGGCCCCGGCGATCTGTACAGTAGTCCCGGGGCTGCGTTGCAGCCCTTTCGCGACGCAAGGCCGCTCCCACAGGGCTGTGCCTGTGAGGGAGCAGCGTTTACTCAGCCAATTTGTAAGCGATGATGTAATCACCCATGCGGGTGCCCAGCGAGCCATGGCCGCCGGCGGTCACCAGTACATACTGCTTGCCGTCCTTGCCGGTGTAGGTCATCGGCGTGGCCTGGCCGCCTGCCGGCAGGCGGCCCTTCCACAGCTCCTGGCCGTTCTTCACGTCATAGGCACGCAGGTACTGGTCCAGGGTGCCGCTGAGGAAGCCCACGCCACCGGCGGTAACGATCGAGCCGCCCATGCTCGGCACGCCCACCGGCATGCCGATCGGCACCGGGGTGCTGTCGCGGGTGGTGCCGTTCTTGTGCTTCCACACCACCTTGTTGGTGAACAGGTCGATGGCCGCCACATAGCCCCAGGCTGGCGCCTGGCACGGGATGCCCAGCGGCGACATGAACGGATGCATGGTTACCGCGTATGGCGCGCCGGCGTTCGGCTGCACGCCGCTGGTCTCGCTTTCGCGCTTGCTGCCTTCGGCTACCTGCTCACGCGGGATCATCTTCGACACGAAGGCCATGTAGTTCGGCGAGGTGAAGAGGATCTGGCGCACCGGGTCGACCGACACGCTGCCCCAGTTGAACACGCCGACGTTGCCCGGGTAGACCAGGCTGCCCTGCTCGGATGGCGGGGTGTACTGGCCTTCGTAGCGCAGGCTGCGGAACTGGATGCGGCAAAGCATCTGGTCGAACGGCGTGGCGCCCCACATGGCCTGTTCGGTCAGCTCGGGGCCGAGCAGGTTGAGGTCGGAGCGGGCCTGGGTCGGCGCGGTGTGGTCGCCTTTCACGGCGCCCTGGGGGACCGGGATCTCGCGGATCGGTACGATCGGCGTGCCGTCGCGGCGGTCGAGCACGTACAGGCTGCCTTGCTTGGTCGGCACGATGACCGCCGGCTTGACGCCGTCGTCGGTCTTCAGGTGTACCAGGGTCGGCTGGCTGCCGACGTCCATGTCCCACAGGTCGTGGTGGGTGAACTGGTAGTTCCAGCGCGCCTTGCCGGTGGCCAGGTCCAGGGCGACGATGCCGGCGCTGTACTTCTCGGCGCCCGGGGTGCGGTCGGCGCCCCACTGGTCGGGGGTCTGGTTGCCCAGCGGCAGGTAGATCATGCCCAGGTCTTCATCGACGCTGGCGATCGACCACATGTTGGCCGAGTTGCGGCTGTACAGCTTCCCGTCGGCCAGGGGCTTGGTGTCGTCCGGGTTGTTGCTGTCCCAGTTCCACACCAGGTGGCCGTCGTGCACGTCGTAGGCGCGGATCACGCCGGACGGCTCGTTGGTCGACTCGTTGTCGGTGACGTGGCCACCGATGATCACCAGGCTGCGGGTGATCGCCGCCGGCGAGGTGGAGTAGTAGCCACCGGCGGTGAACGGGCCGATACCGCGGGTCAGGTCGATCACGCCCTGGTTGGCGAAGCCTTCGCAGACCTTGCCGGTGTCGGCGTTGATGGCGATCAGGCGGGCATCGGCGGTGGGCAGGTAGAGGCGGCGCGGGCAGGCCTGGGCCACGGCCTGGCCTGCGTCGGTGATCTTCGGCGCGGGGCTGCCGTCACGGCTGACGTAGCTGTTCTCGTCGTAGTACGAGACACCGCGGCAGGTCATGTGGGCGAAGCCCTTGAAGGTGCCGGTGGGGCTCTTGACCTGTGGGTCGTAGCGCCAGATCTCGGCGCCGGTGTCCGGGTCCAGGGCCAGCAGGCGGCTGTGGGCGGTGCAGGCATAGAGCATGCCGTTGACCTTCAGCGGGGTGTTCTGGTTGGTCAGCTCCACCGGGTCGTTTTCGCTCGGCAGATCGCCGGTGCGGATACGCCAGGCCTCTTCCAGGCGGTAGGCGTTCTGCGGGGTGATCTGGCGCAGCGGCGAGTAACGGTCGCCGTGTTCGGTGCGGCCGTAGGCCTGCCATTCACCGTCCGGCATGGCCGGGGCGGCGCTGCCCATCTCGCTGTTGTCGCGGGTGAACTCGCCACGGATCTCGCCCGGGTGGGTGAACTGGCTGGCCACGGCGGTGGCGCCGGAGGCGACCACGGCGACGCTGAGCAGGGCGGTGTTGACCTTCGACGCGGGGCCGACCAGCGGGCGGCGTGCCCACGGCAGCAGCAGGACCACGCCGATGGCGAACCAGATGGCCAGGCGTGGCACCAGCTGCCACCAGTCCAGGCCGACTTCCAGCAGCGCCCAGGCGGTGCTGCCCAGCAGCACCAGGCCATACAGGCCCAGGGCGATGCGACGCTTGGCCAGCAGCAGGATGCCGGACAGGGCGAAGCCGATGCCGGCAATCAGGTAGTAAAGCGAGCCGCCCAGCTGGCTCAGCTTGATGCCGCCGGCCAGCAGGGCCAGCCCCATCAGCAGCAGCAATACGCCCATCAGGCGCGGTAGCCAGCGGGTTCCATTCTTGGCACCGTCAGTGCTCATCGTCTGTTCTCCGTAGTGTGAAAGGGTCGGGTTAGAAGCTGCTCTGGATCTTCAGGCCGCCGATCAACGCGTCGTCGACCCGCGACACCCCGCCCGGATGGCGGATGTACTGCAGGTTCGGGCGCACGGTGAGCCAGTCGGCCAGGTGGATGCCGTAATAGAGTTCGGCGCTGTACTCGGTGTCCTGCACGGGCAGGAAGCCGGGGTTGTCGTAGTCGTCCAGGCCGTTGGCCTGGTTGATGAGGCGGGCGTTCTTGCGGTAGCCGGGATTGACGTGCACGCGGGCCAGGGCGAAACCGATGTCGTCCTTGGCGCGGGCATCGAAGGGCCCCTTGTAAACCACACCTGCCTGCACATAGTTGTCGATGGCATTGGTCTTCTTGTCGTGCACCGTGGCGTTGGCGAACAGGCTCAGGCCACGCGACTGGTCCGAGGCCAGCGCGGTCACCTGCTGCTGGGCGCCGAGCCACAGGCCATGCTTGCTCGAGCTGCTGCGGTAGGCGGCGCCGCTGATGGCGGCCGGCGCACCGTTGCTGTCCTTGAGTACATCCTGTGCCTTGGCATTACTGTAGTAGTAGCCGGCGCGGTATTCCCCTTTCAGGCCATTGACCCGCGGGCTCCAGACCAGTTCGATCGGCATCACCGCGCCTTGGGTGCCGCTGGCGCTGAGCTTGAAGCCGTTGGCGCTTTCGAGGTTGGAGGGGTTCTGCTCGAACACGCCGACCTGGGTGTAGAGTTCGTCGTTCAGGTTGTAGCGCACGCGCAGGGCCCACTGGCTGACCGGCCAGTTGTACCAGATGCCGCCAACCCAGTTGCCCACCTGCGAGCCGCAGAAGGCCAGGTTCTGGAAGTCGCAGGGGAAGCTGTTGAAGTCCTCGCCTTCGCCGAAGCGGCCGAATTTCACATCCAGCGCGCCATCGAAGTACTTTTGCTTGATCCACATCTGCGTCAGCCGCCAGGTCTGGCCACGGCCCCAGACTTCCTGGGCCGAGGTGAAGCCGCCGACGCGCGGGTCGTTGATACGGTCGTTGCTGATGTTGTCGCCATGGCGTTCGGTGACGGTCAGCTGGAACTCGGTGTCGTGCCAGCCAAGGATCTTCTGCAGGTCCATGTTCACGCCGAAGGTGAACTGGTCGCTGTAGCGCGCGGCGCGGTCATGGTTGTAGCCGCCGTGCAAGTTGCTGCCCATCTCGCCGGTGTAGCCGAGGGTGAAGTCATAGCCTTTTTCCAGCAGCTCGCTGCGGGTGCCGCCCCAGTCACCGAGCATCCACGGTGAGTCCTTGGCGAACATCTCGTTGGCGCTGGTGGTGGGGGACAGGGCGCCGAGCAGGGTGGCGAGGGCGAGGCCGGAGTAGCGGGTATTGGGCAGCTGGAGCATGAGATAGCGCTATCTTTTGATTGTTGAGGAAACGGCAAGCGCAACGAAGTGCGAGATCTTCGAAGGGAAATGACTGCGTTGGGTATCGAGTGAAGCGATTCAGCTTGCGGCGGGGAGGATATAGGGGAAGTTGTAAGAAAAAAAGACAAAATGTCGCAGGGGATTGTTGCTCACTAGGTAACAGTTCGAGGTACAGGGGCCACTGTGGGAGCGGGTTTACCCGCGAATGCAATGTTGAATCCACTAACGCATTCGCGGGTAAACCCGCTCCCACAGAGGAGCCTTAGAAGGAAGTGCGCAGCCCTACCTGCACACTACGCCCCGGCGCCGGCGCGATATCGCGCAGGATCGAGCTGGCATAGCGCACGGTCTGGTCGGTGAGGTTCTCGCCGCGCACGAAGGCCAGCCATTCACTCTGGCCGATGTCGAAGCGATACCCCAGGCTGGCGCCGAGGGTGGTGTAACCGTCTGTGCGGGTCTCGTTGGCCGGTTTGCGGTGCTGTGACGCGGCGTGCTGTACATCGACCCGCGCCTGCCAGCGGTCCAGCTCCCAGACCAGGCCACTGTTCAGGCGCAGCGGCGCGATGCGCGGCAGCGGCTCGCCGCTGTCGAGGTTCTTGGCCCGGGTGTAGTCGCCGGACAGTTCCAGGGCGAAGCTGCCGTAGCGGTTTTCCAGCAGTTGCCAGCGATCCTGGGCCTCGATGCCGTAGAAGCGTGCCCGCACGCCCTGGTAGGCATACTCGGGGATATCGCCGTGGTCATGATCATGGTCGTGATCGTGGTCATGATCGTCGTGGCCGTGATCATGGCCTTCACGCAGGTTGCCGGTGCCGATCAGGCCGATGTAGTTGCGAAAGTGGCTGTAGAACACGCCGACGCTGCCCTTGTGGGTGCCGTTGTCGAAGCGCAGGGCCAGGTCGGTGGAGATGGCCTTTTCCTTGTTCAGGTTCGGATCGCCGATCTCGTAGGCGCCGGTGGCCACGTGGGCACCGTTGGCGTACAGCTCGTAGAAGGTCGGCGCGCGCTCGGTATAGCCGAGGTTGGCGGCCAGCGACCAGATCGGGTCGAGCTGGTACACCGCGCCCGAGGACAGGCTGAAGGCGTTGAAGCTGCTGGCGCTGTCGGCCCCGGCGAAGTTCTCGTTGCCCTTGGCATCCGGATCGACCCGAGTGTGCTCAAGGCGCGCGCCCAGGCTCAGGTTGAGTCGTTCGCTGGCCTGCCATTGTTCGAGCAGGAACAGCGCCAGGCTGTCGGTGTCGGTATGCGGGACAAACGCTTCCTCGCCCAGCGCGGAGAACTCGTTGCGGCTGACCTGGGCACCGATCACGCCCTCGACCGGGCCCAGCGGCTGGTGACGGGCCTCGATGCGCGCTTCGTAGCCTTTGTTCTTGAAGGTGGTGTGCACTTCGCCGCTTTCGATTTCGCGGTGCTGGTAGTCGGTGTAGCCGGCATCGACCTTGACCGAGCTGAACGGCCCGTCGAGGTCGCGCAGTTCCGAGGCGAAGCCGTAGTGGTCCTGCTGCATGTCCAGGCGCACGCCGGGCTCGGCCACCGAGCCGTAGTTGCTGTCGTAGCGGCTATAGGAAAGGCCGGTGTAGCCATGGTCCCAGTGATAGGAACCGCCGATCGCACCGCCGTCCTGCCGCCCGTCGCTGTTTTTCAGGCGATGCTTGCTGCCGGGCTCGTCGGCATCGCGCACCTTCGAGCTGCGGGCGTAGCCGGGGATGCGCAGGTCGTTGAACTGGCGGCTGTTGGCGTCCAGGTGCAGGGCGAAGGCGCCGTTGCCGGCCTCCAGCTTGCCGGCGCTGCTGCGGGTGGTGTCGGCGCCGCCGTAGCGCAGCTCGCCCGCGCCGTGGATGCCGTCGATAGGCGAGTCGGGGATGCGGTTGTCGAAGGTGTTGACCACGCCGCCGATGGCGTTGCCGCCATACAGCAGCGCGGCCGGACCGCGGACGATCTCGACCCGCTCGACGGTGACCGGGTCCAGTGGCACTGCATGGTCGTAGGACAGCGACGAGGCATCCAGGGCGCCGACGCCGTTGCGCAGGATGCGGATACGGTCGCCGTCCAGGCCGCGGATTACCGGGCGGCTGGCGCCAGGACCGAACCAGGTGGAGGCGACGCCGGGCTGTTTGTTGAGGGTTTCCCCGAGGCTGCCGTGTTGCTGCTGCAGCAGGTCGTCGCCCTCGAGGACGGTGCTGGGCGCGGCCAGTTGGGCGTTGCCCAGCGGGTTGGCGGTGATCACCTGGGGTTGCAGTTCGACGGCCTGGCTGGAGGTGGAGGCCAGCCAGAGCGCGACGGCAAGGGGGGAGAGGTGCAGCGGCATGTGACGCATGGGGATGTGGCGTTCCTTGGCAGAATTGTTAATAGTTACTTTATAACATTTCATCACAAGCTATTCGGTACTGGCCAGTCTTTTGTCGGGCGACATGTTTACCTGTAGGAAATCGCCCAGCCTGTGGGAGCGGCCTTGCGTCGCGAAAGGGCTGCGCAGCAGCCCCGGCAATTTTGATGGTGGCTCAGAAGCTGGGGCCGCTGCGCGCCCCTTTCCGACCGGTCCGACGCCTCGGCAAGGCCGCTCCCACAGGGGGACAGTTCCCAGCGCGACAGCGTGGCCCGAAGGGTTGGGCGTCTCCTACAAGGCACAGCCGTACAGGCTGCAGATGCCACTACCCCACTACACTCGTGTAAGGTGCGCACCTTCCCGAACCTGGAGCACTGGCATGAGCACGGCCAATCACAACGCGCTGCACGGCAAGACCCTCGAGCAGATCCTCACCGAGCTGGTGGCGCACTACCAATGGCAGGGCCTGGCCGAGCGCATCGACATCCGCTGCTTCAAGAGCGATCCGAGCATCAAGTCGAGCCTGGCGTTCCTGCGCAAGACCCCTTGGGCACGGGAAAAGGTCGAGCAGCTGTACGTGAAGCTGCAGCGCAAAGGCTGATGCCACGCCGGCCCTGGCTGACCCTGGCGGCCGTCCTCGGCTGGACCGGCCTGGCGATCCAGTTGTATCTGGTGCTGCTGGCGCGCTGGCAGGAGCAGGCCAGCCTGATCGGCGGGCTGGTCAACCTGTTCTGTTATTTCACCGTGCTGAGCAACACGCTGGTGGCCACCGTGCTCAGCCATGCCGCGTTCGGCCGCGAGTCGGCGGTCAGGCGCTGGTTCCTGTCGCCGGCGGTCAGCTCGTGCATCGCCGCCAGCATCCTGCTGGTGGCGCTGGCCTACAGCCTGTTGCTGCGCCACCTGTGGCAGCCCCAGGGCTGGCAGTGGCTGGCGGACGAACTGCTGCACGATGTGATGCCGCTGGTGTTCCTCCTGTACTGGTGGCTGGAGGTACCCAAGGGGCGATTGCGGCTCTGGCACCTGGCGGCCTGGGCGTTGTACCCGGCACTGTATTTCGCCTTCGTGCTGCTGCGCGGGCATGAGATCGGGGTCTATCCCTATCCGTTCATCGACGTGGCACGGTTGGGATATGGGCAGGCGCTGAGCAATGCCTTGATGGTGCTGGCGGGGTTCTGGGGGATCGGGCTGGTACTGCTGGGGTTGGATCGCAGGCGCAGGCCTTCATGAGATTGGCCATATGCAATCCCTGTAGGAGCGGCCTTGCCGAGGCGTCGGACCGGCCGGAAAGGGCCGCGCAGCGGCCCCGGTAATTTCTGCCTAGGCGCTGAGATCCCGGGGCTGCTTTGCAGCCTTTTCCGGCCGGTCCGACGCCTCGGCAAGGCCGCTCCTACACCGGGGTGTGCAGATCCCGATCATTCGTCGTCGGCGGTACCGTCAGCTCGCCAGTAAGCCGCAGCCTTGAGGGCATCCTCGGGCACGCCTTTCTCCAGCAGCAGCGCCTTGGCCTGGCGGGTCAGTGCCTTCTCCAGCGCCACCCAGCCATACAACCGGCCCTGGGGCAACGCCAGGTGCTTCACCCGCTCCAACACATCCTCCTGGTGTCGACGCACCCAGATCACCTCGACCTGGGCCTTGCTTGTCAGCGTCTGGCGCTCCTGCTCGTCCTCGATCTGGATCACCGCCAGCACCTGGCGGCCCGCCGGCAGTTCCTCCAGGCGCCGGGCAATGGCCGGGATGGCCGTTTCATCACCAACCAGCAGGTAGCTGTCGAAGATATCCGGCACCACCATCGAGGCTCGCGGGCCGGCGATGTCCAGGGTCTGGCCGGGCGCGGCCTGGGCCGCCCAGGTGGAGGCGGGGCCGTCGCCATGCAGGACGAAATCGATATCCAGCTGGTTGTTCACCAGGTCGATGCGCCGTGGCGTGTACTCACGCATGGTCGGTCGGGCGCCGCCGTCACGACCCAGGTTGCGCGCGTCAATGGCCTGCTGTTCCTCGGGCGTGCAGGCGAACAGCAGCTTGACGTGGTCGTCCGTGCCGACACTGGTGAAACCGGCCAGCTCCGAGCCACCGAGGGTGATGCGGCGCATGCGCGGGGTGAGCTCGGTGACCCGCAGCACTTCCAGGCGGCGTTGGCGGATCTCGTGGTTGACGCGATGGATGGTGTCGCTCATGGAGTGTTCTCCGTAACAGGGGTGGCCGGCCCGGAGGCGATGGCCTTGGCGGTGTCGTTGAGCAGGTTGCGCACCCGCTCGATCTCTTCGCTGGTCCAGCGGCCGCTGTGCATGTGCAGGGCGTGGCGCAGGTTGCCGACGGCTTCGTGGATTTCCGGCGGGCGGTCGTGGCCGCGCAGGGCGCGCTTGCTCACCTCGATGCGCATGCGCACGCCGTCGAGGGCGACGGCCTGGTCCTGCAAGGCACTGCGGCCGGCATCGGTGATGGCGTATAGGCGCTTGCTGCCCTGGATGGCGCCGGTGACCAGCTCGGCTTCCTCGAGGTAGCTGAGGGTGGGGTAGATCACCCCGGGGCTGGGGCTGTAGCTGCCGTCGAAGAGGGTCTCGATCTGGCGGATCAGGTCGTAGCCGTGGCCGGGTTGCTCGGCCAGCATCGACAGCATCAGCAGCTTCAGGTCGCCCGGGGCGAACACCCGCGGGCCACGTTCGCCGCGGCCAGGGCGGCGTTCGAAGGGGTCGTGGTCGCGCATGGGGAAGGGCTCCGTCTGTTTAGATATATCGCAAGATATTACTCAAGATATATCTAAAGACAAGCCTTCAAATGCAGATGATTATCATCTATTTTTTTGATGATTCATGACTGGCCCGTCACCTGCGGCGCCTTGCAGGCGGTGGGATTGCCCGGCTCCAGGTATGGCATGAGGATCGGCGCCATGCCCTTGAGTACCTGCACCGGCAGCGCCGAAGTGAACTTGAAGGCTTCGGCCGAGCGCCCCGGGACGAACGCGGTGAGGGTGCCGAAGTGATTGTCGCCGAGGAAGAACACGAAGGTCGCGGTGCGGTTCAGCGAACGCGAGCCGATCAGCCGGCCGCCGGCGCCGAAGCTTTCGATGCGGTTGTCGCCGGTGCCGGTCTTGCCGCCCATCACCAGCGGGGTGCCGTCGTGCAGCTTGAAGCTGCCGGAGATGCGCCGCGCAGTACCGGCGTCGACCACCTGCGACATCGCGCCCTTGAGCGCCCGGGCGACTTCCACCGGGAGAATTCGCTGGCCACGGTCCGGGTCGCTGATCAGTTGCGTCTCATAGGGGGTGTTCTGTGCGAAGTGCAGGGTGTCGATGCGCAGCGTGGGCAGGCGCACGCCGTCGTTCTGGATGATCCCGACCAGTTCGGACAGCGCCGCCGGGCGGTCGCCGGAGCTGCCGATGGCGGTGGCCAGCGACGGCACCAGATGGTCGAACGGATAGCCGACGCGCTTCCAGCGCTGGTGGATATCGGTGAACGCCTCGATCTCGACCATGGTGCGGATACGGCTGTCGCGGGCGCCCTGGTGGCGGCTCTTGAACAGCCAGCTGTAGACCTCCTGGCGCTCGAAACGGCTGGCGTTGAGCGCGTCCTTGAGCGAGGCGCCGGGGTTCTTCAGCAGGTAGCCGAGCAGCCACAGGTCCAGCGGGTGGACCTTGGCTATGTAGCCCTGGTCGGGCAGGTCGTATTTGCCCGGGCCGTAGGCTTCGTACATCTCCACCAGGCGGCCGTCGGTGAGCTTGGCCAAGGCCTTCTTGTCTTCCTTGCTGTGGGCGCGGACGAAGGCGTTGAAGGTCTCCTGACCGGCCTCGGGGAACAGGTAACGGTGCACCGCGGCCAGGCGCTGCGGGGTCACGCGCAGGCTGTCGAGGAAGGTGTCCAGGCGCTGCTGCGAGGTCTTGCGCTGGTATTTCTTCCAGAAGCGCATGGTGTAGTTGGAGCCTTCGCGGTCGGCAAAGCGCGCCAGGTATTCCTGGCGGCGCGGGTCGCTGTCGTCCCTGAGCAGCGGTTCGCGGTTGAACGGCTGTTGGTAGGTGACGTAGCGCACGATGTCGCGCATCAGGCGAATGAACGGCAGGTTGATCGACTCGCGCAGGGCATCCTTGAGGGTCGGGTTGCGGTTGTTGTCTTCCTTGCGGAAGTTGTTGAACACATGCATGCCGCCACCGGTGAAGAAGGCCTCGCCGGTGTTGGCCGAGTACTTGCGTTCGAGCGCGGCGTCGAGCATGGCGTCCAGGCTCTGGTTCTTGCTGTTCTGCATCAACCATTCCAGCGACCACTGGGTGATGCGGTCGAGTTCGGCCACCGGGACCTTCTTCAACTCGGCCGCCGGCTTGCCGGCGTACTTGTCGTGCAGCTCGGCGATGATCTCCAGGTAGGTGGTCAGCACCCGCAGCTTGGCGGTGGAGCCCAGCTCGAGCTTGCTGCCTTCGTTGATATCAAAGGGCTGGTTGGTGCTGTCGGTCTGCACCCGCACCCGCGAGCCATCGGCGGTGCGCTCGAACAGGGTGAAGCTGTAGCTCACCTGGTCAGTGGTCTTGGCGGTGAGCAGGCGTTCGCCGATCAGGCCGATCTGTGCGGCGAACTCCGGGTCGGCAAGGTTCTTCAGGTACTGGCTGACCTGCACCTGCAGGTCGGCCTGCAGGGTGCTGGTGGCCGACAGGTCGAGGCGGTCGAGGTCGTACAGCGGCCGGTTGAGCATGGCTGCCAGGCGGTTGCGGGCCAGGCTGATGCCTTTGTTGGTGATGATCGGCACGATGGTCGGCTGGGCCACCCAGTCGCGGTACACGGCCTTGCTGGCCAGGGCCGCGTCGGCCAGGGGGCGCTCGATGACACCGTTGGCGGCGAGTACACGGATGTGCGAGTCGGTGAGCTCGGCCAGCTCGATGCGGCCCTTGGACAGGTAGTGCGAAGGGCGTCGCTGGGCGATCATCAGTGACAGCACCTGGCGCAGGGCCAGGCCGCGCTCGGCCATGCTCTTCTCGTCGCTGGCCGTTGAGGTGAGGGCCTGGTTGACCTGGTCGAAGTCGGCGCCGTACCACACCCGCAGGCCTTCGGCCATGCCGTGCACCTCGCCGTGGCCGGGCACCGCCGACAGCGGCACGCTGTTGAGGTAGTCGCGCACGATGCGTTCGCGGGCCTCGGTGGTGTCGGGGCCGCCCTGGTAGGCGCGCACGCTGGCGGAAATCATCTGGCGGATCTTCTCGGCGCCCGAGACGGTCAGCCCGTCCGGCGAATGCCGGTATTTCTCCAGCTGGGTGGCCAGGGTGCTGCCGCCGGCCGACTGCCCGGGCAGGGCCAGGTATTTGGCCACCTGGCTGTAGGCGGCCTTGGCGAAGCGCGGCCAGTCCACCGCCGGGTTGTTCTGCGGGTCCTTCGGATCAAGCAGGTCGCGGTTCTCGATGAACAGCAGGCTGTTGACCATCACCGGCGGGATCGCCGCGAAGTTCGGGTACAGGTGCTGCGGGTAGTTGTACTGGTAGAGCATGTCGCCGCGGCAGTCGGTAATCGACAGGCCGGCCTGGATTTTCTCCACGAAGGGCACGAACAGGCCGTGATCGACGTAGTTCATCAGCGCCGGGGAGAAACGCACCTGTTGGTTGATCAGGTAATCGCGCTTGAGCAGGCGCGGCAGGAACTCGCCCAGGGCGCTGTAGCCCAGGCGCTTGTCGAACGGGCCGTCGCCCGGGTAGATGATGGCGTCGCTGGGGCCGGGTTCGAGGGCATAGGTCAGGGTGCCGGCCAGGCGACTGAACTCGCGCGATTGCAGGCGCGAGGTCTGGAACTCGTCGTAGGCTGCCAGGCCCACTGCGACCAGGCCGATCAACAGGATGAGCAGGATCAGACGCCACCACAGGCGGCGCTGACGTGGGGTCTTGGGCAAGGGGGCTTCAGCCTGAGGTGCTTTGGGTGCTTCCGTTCCGGTTGGTTCCGATTGCCACAGTGCGCCCATAGTCTTGAGTCCGGCCAGGTGTTTTCGCGTTACTTGTCTGAAGCTTAGACGCTGGTCCAGTTTGGTGAAAAATTTGTAGGAGGCTTCGAAGAATCACGTATGAACATGCGCCTTTGGTGCGACTTCCATTCTTCGGCAATGTTGCTAATGTAGCTGCCCCATTCCTGTGCATGGGCGGAGCGAGGCCATGATGCCCCTCCGTTGAAGGCTATTTAGCCGAGAATTCTCGCCAAATATCCTGCTGTATATAGTGAAAAGCCCTGCAAATGGCTTCCTATACTGCTCGCCCCCTTCGACCCGCCGGTGCCCTGTGCCCGGTGGACAGGCCCGCCCACAAGGCGACCTGGCGAGACGACGCCCCGCCTATCGGCGCGGCCGGTACTGCACGAAGGTCAAATCCAATAACAAAATGAGGTTGTATTGCTATGCCAGTCGGCAACCATCCTGCCCACGACGAGTCCGTCCAGGGCGGCCCGCTCAAGCGCGAGCTGGGCGAACGGCACATCCGTCTGATGGCCCTTGGCGCCTGTATCGGCGTCGGCCTGTTCCTGGGATCGGCCAAGGCCATCGAAATGGCCGGCCCCGCCATCATGCTCTCCTACATCATCGGTGGCCTGGCCATCCTGGTGATCATGCGCGCCCTCGGCGAGATGGCCGTGCACAACCCGGTGGCAGGCTCCTTCAGCCGCTACGCGCAAGACTACCTCGGCCCCCTGGCGGGCTTCCTCACCGGCTGGAACTACTGGTTCCTGTGGCTGGTGACCTGCGTCGCCGAGATCACCGCGGTGGCCATCTACATGGGCATCTGGTTCCCCGACGTGCCGCGCTGGATCTGGGCGCTGATGGCCCTGGGCAGCATGGGCGCGATCAACCTGATCGCGGTCAAGGCGTTCGGCGAGTTCGAGTTCTGGTTCGCCCTGATCAAGATCGTCACCATCATTGCCATGGTGCTCGGCGGCATCGGGATCATCGCCTTCGGCTTCGGTAACGACGGCGTGGCCATGGGCATTTCCAACCTGTGGAGCAACGGCGGCTTCATGCCCAATGGCGTGACCGGCGTGCTGATGTCGCTGCAGATGGTGATGTTCGCCTACCTGGGCGTGGAAATGATCGGCCTGACCGCCGGCGAAGCGCGCAACCCGCAGAAGACCATCCCCCAGGCCATCGGCTCGGTGTTCTGGCGCATCCTGCTGTTCTACGTGGGCGCGCTGTTCGTGATCCTGTCGATCTACCCGTGGAACGAGATCGGCAGCCAGGGCAGCCCGTTCGTGATGACCTTCGAGCGCCTGGGCATCAAGACCGCCGCCGGCATCATCAACTTCGTGGTGATCACCGCCGCGCTGTCGTCGTGCAACGGCGGCATCTTCAGCACCGGGCGCATGCTCTACAGCCTGGCGCAGAACGGCCAGGCCCCGGCCACCTTCGCCCGCACCTCGAAGAGCGGCGTGCCGCGCAATGCGCTGCTGCTGTCGATCGCCGCGCTGCTGCTGGGCGTGCTGGCCAACTACCTGGTGCCGGAGAAGGTGTTCGTCTGGGTGACCTCGATCGCCACCTTCGGCGCGATCTGGACCTGGGTGATGATCCTGCTGGCGCAGCTGAAGTTCCGCGCCGGGCTGAGCACCGCCGAGCGCAACGCGCTGAAGTACCGCATGTGGCTGTGGCCGCTGAGCTCCTACCTGGCGCTGGCGTTCCTGGTGCTGGTGGTGGGGCTGATGGCGTACTTCGAGGATACCCGCGTGGCCCTGTACATCGGTCCGGCGTTCCTGGTACTGCTGACGGCGCTGTATTACAGCTTGCGCCTGGCGCCGAAAGAGGCCCAGGGCGTGGCGAGTACTGCCTCCTGATCTGAAAACATCGGGGCCGCTTTGCGGCCCTTTCGCGACACAAGGCCGCTCCTACAGGATTGCGTGATCGCCTGTAGGAGCGGCCTTGTGTCGCGAAAGGGCTGCGCAGCAGCCCCAGGATCTATCAGGCCGCCACCTCGCTGTGCGGCTCGAAACTGTCGGCCCGGGCCAGCTGCCACATCCGCGAATAGAACTGCCCATTGACCTCGCCGGTCAGCAACTCGCCCGGCTTGAGGAACACGTGCATCTGCGAGAACAGCTTGATCTCGGTGGCCGAAATCCGCCGCACCAGGTGCTTGGCCTCCAGTTGCGCCGGGTGTTCCAGGCCCGCTGCGGCGAGCATCTCGGCCAGGGCGCGCAGGGTGTTGTGGTGGAAGTTGAGCACCCGCTGGGCCTTGTCCGGTACCACCAGCGCACGCTGGCGCAGGGCATCCTGGGTGGCCACGCCGGTCGGGCACTTGTTGGTGTGGCAGCTCTGCGACTGGATGCAGCCGATGGCGAACATGAAGCCGCGCGCCGAGTTGGCCCAGTCGGCGCCAATGGCCAGCACGCTGGCGATGTCGAAGGCGCTGACGATCTTGCCGCTGGCGCCGAGCTTGATCTTGTCGCGCAGGTTCAGGCCGACCAGGGTGTTGTGCACGAACAACAGCCCCTCGCGCAGCGGCACGCCGATATGGTCGGTGAACTCCACGGGGGCGGCGCCGGTGCCGCCTTCCTTGCCGTCGACGACGATGAAGTCGGGCAGGATGCCGGTTTCCAGCATGGCCTTGGCGATGCCCATGAACTCCCACGGGTGACCCAGGCAGAACTTGAAGCCCACCGGCTTGCCGCCGGACAGTTCACGCAGTTGGGCGATGAACTGCATCATCTCGATCGGGGTCGAGAAGGCGCTGTGGCGCGACGGCGAGATGCAGTCCTCGCCCATCATGACGCCACGGGTCTCGGCGATTTCCCGGGTCACCTTGTGCTTGGGCAGGATGCCGCCATGGCCGGGCTTGGCGCCCTGGCTCATCTTGATCTCGATCATCCGAACCTGCGGGTTCTGCGCCTGGGCGGCGAAGCGCTCGGGGTCGAAGCGGCCGTCCGCGGTGCGGCAGCCGAAGTAGCCGCTGCCCAGCTCCCAGACCAGGTCGCCGCCGTGTTCACGGTGGTAGGGGCTGATGCTGCCTTCGCCGGTGTCGTGGTGGAAATTGCCCAGCTTGGCGCCCTGGTTGAGAGCGCGGATGGCGTTGGCGCTGAGCGAGCCGAAGCTCATGGCCGAGATATTGAAGATAGACGCCGAGTACGGCTGGGCGCACTGCGGGCCGCCGACGCTGACGCGAAAGCTCGCCGGGTCGGCCAGCGGCGCCGGGCGCATGGAGTGGCCGATGAACTCGAAGCCCGACTCGTAGACGTCGATCAAGGTGCCGAAGGGTTTGTCCGAGGCTTCGTTCTTGGCCCGGGCGTAGACCAGCGAGCGCTGGGCACGGGAGAAGGGCAGGGCGTCGCTGTCGGACTCCAGCAGGTACTGGCGGATCTCCGGGCGGATACCCTCGACCAGGTAGCGGATGTTGCCCAGGATCGGGTAGTTGCGGCGTACCGCGTGGCGTTGCTGCAGCAGGTCGAACACGCCGATCAGGCTGAGCACCCCGGTGGTCAGGGTGAACGGCCACAACCAGTCGTGGGCGAGGAATGGCAGGCTGGCGAGGGTGAACAGCACGCAGGCGGCAAAAAAGGCGTAACGGCTGAGGAGTGACAGGCTCATACGGTGTCCTTGCGAATGGCTCGGTCAGGCTCAGGGGCCTGGGGCAAAGCCCGACCATAGCCCGGTTGGGCGCCGCTATGCCAGCGTGGGGCGGGTGAGGAAAAATGAAAATTCAGGTATCGAAAATCATTCGCATTGAGTTATGTTATAAAGTATCCATAACTCGCAGGAGATTGCCCCCATGAAAGTTGGTATCCACCCCGCTTATCGCCCCGTGCTGTTCCACGACACTGCCGCCGATGTGTTCTTCCTGATCGGCTCGACGGTCGAGACCGATCGCACCCATGTGCACAGCGATGGGCAGACCTATCCGTACGTGGCGCTGGATGTGTCCAGTGCCTCGCATCCGGTGTACACCGGGCAGCAGCGCAAGACCACGGTCGAAGGGCGTGTGGCCGGGTTCAACAAGCGCTTCGCCGGTTTCCAGGCCAAGCGTTGATCTCGTAGGCAATCACCTGGCCTTTTGGGCTGTGCTGTCGCGTAGGGAGCAGAGTTGCAAGCATTACCAGCGTGGGAGCGGGCTTGCCCCGCGATCACCGGCGAAGCCGGTGCCACCCCCCATCGCGGGGCAAGCCCGCTCCCACGTTGGTGATGCTGCCAGGCGTACTCTGTACGATTTTCTAAGGTGGTGTGTCGCGCAACAGATGCTGGCGCCATTGCGCCTGTTCGGTGGCTGGCGCATCGACAAGAAACTGGTACTTGCCCGCCACGCGAGTGGCTACCGCGACACCCTCCCGGTACAGCACCCGGTTGCCCGCCACCGCCGGTACCTTGGCCCCAGGCAACAAGGTACCCACCAGGTTCAACGGATCGCAGCCACTGACTACCACCAGCTCGCCCTGCGGCGAGCGTCTGCGTACCTGGCGCAACAGCCCTACCGCTTCGGGCAAGGCGAACTGCTCACCCGCCAGCCCGGCGATAAAGCGCCCGCCACGGATCTCGCCGCGGGCTTCGAGGCGGTGGTAGCAGCGCAACAGCTCACGCCAGGGTGGCAGCACATCGCTCTCGCGCTCCAGAAGGCGCCAGCAGACGACACCGTAACGGCGCAGCAGGCTGCGAGACACATGTTCCAGGCGTAGGTCCACGTCCACGGCGGTGCTCGAACGACGCAGCAGCGCCCAGCGTCCGGCGTGAACCATGCTGCTCGACAGCGCAGGATGGCCGCGGCGGCTGTTGCGCGAAGTGCGCTTGGCCGCGGGTGTGATCAGGCTACGCAGGCCGCTGAAACCATCGGCGCTGACCAGGCCCGAACCGACTAGCTCCTGCAGGGCTATCTCCAGCTCGCTGGGTAGCAGGTGGGCCTCTTGGGCCAGCTCATCGAAGAACAGTGCGCCTTGTTCCTGCAGCGTCTGCAACACCCGCCGCGCACGTGCGCCCAATTGCTCGAGGTCTGGTGTGGGCGCCAGGCTGCGCCACAGCCCCAGGTGTTCGCGCGGCAGCAGCACCAGTGGCGTGCTGGTCAGGGTACTGGCTGATTGTGTGGAGGCCAGCCGGCTCCAGGCCCACTGGCCGCTGCGACAGGCATCGTCCAGCCAGTGCGGGCTGTAGTCCTTGATCCGTGCCGGCAGCAGGTCGCTTTCCCAGGCCCTGGCGGCAGCTGGGAAACCCTGCAACTGGGCGAGCACTTCGCTCAGCGCCTGTTGCCCGCGCAGTCGGGTTTCGCCGCCCAGGTGCTGCCAGTCGAACAGAAAACGCAGGAAGTCCTGCAGACTGACCGGCTCGATTTCCTGGCGCAGGCGCTTGACCGTGTAGCGGTGGATGCGTGCCAGCAGGTGCCGCTCGCACCACTGCAGGCCAGTCTGGCCTGGGCTGAAGTGGCCACGCATCACATAGCCTTCGCCTTCCAGGCGGGCCAGCGCCTGTTCGGCATTACCCGCTGCCTGTGCAAGCGGTTCGATGATCTCGGCCAAGGTCAACGGACCGAAGCCACTGAGCCGGGCGCGCAGCAACTCGACCAGGGCCGTGTCGAGGTCGGGCGGATCGGCGAAGCCCGGCAACACCGCAACGTCCGGATTCGGGCGTGCGTCGGGATACAGGATCAGCATTGCCTGCAGGCGCTCGCGGGCGAACCACAGGCGTCGCTCCCCGGCATCCAGATGACAGGCGCGCCCCGCCTTGGCCAGTCGCAGCAGCAGTTGCGGCCAACCGGGATTGCCCTCGACTTCAGGTTGGGTAATGGCGCCGAGGCTCATCAGCGCCTCATGCATTTCGTCGGCGTTGTCCGCCTGTGGCCAGGCTTCGGCCTGGACTGCGGTGATGGCGTCGCCGTCCAGCGCACCCAGGTCGTCGGCGCTGTGCACGTCGTTCCAGCGTCGGTTGAGCACGGCCTGGGTACGCCGCTCTTCCAGCGGAGCGTCGTCGAGGAAGGTGTAGGGCCGGGCGTTGAGAATGGCCGAGGCCAACGGTGAGGGGACCGGCAGGTCGCGACTGAGCAGGCGCACCTCACCGTTTTCCATGCGCTGCAGCAACGCCAGCCATCCCTCGCTGTCCATGGCCTCGTGCAGGCAGTCGTCGAGGGTCTGCTCCACCAGGGGGTGGTCGGGGATCTGCCGCTCGCCGACGATATTCTCCAGGCAGGCGATCTGGTCGGGGAACACTGCGGCCACCAGGTCTTCGCTCTTCATTCTCTGGATCTGCGGCGCCACCTTGCGTCCGCCCACATGGCGCGGCAAGGCCAAAGCCACCGCCGCGTTCCAGCGCCAGCGCACGCCGAACAACGGCGCGTCCAGCAGGGCCTGGACCAGGATCGGCTCGGCCGTGCGGCTGTTCAGGTAGCGCCATACCTCGTCCAGCTCGAAGCTATGGCTGCTGGACAGCGACAGCACGATGGCGTCTTCGCTGGCCGCCGCCTGCAGCTCGAAATTGAACGTGCGGCAGAAGCGCTTGCGCAGGGCCAGGCCCCAGGCACGGTTGATCCGGCTGCCGTAGGGGGAGTGGATGATCAGCTGGGTGCCGCCGGACTCGTCGAAGAAGCGTTCCATCACCAGCGTCTGCTGCGAGGGCAGGGCGCCCAATACCTGCCAGGTACGGCACAGGTAGTCGAGCAGTTGCTCGGCGCAGGCCTCATCCAGCAGGTAGGTCGTTTGCAGCCAGGCACGGGCCTGCGGGTTATCGCCGACCTGCAACTGCTGGTCGAGCCGCTGCTGAAGACGGGCCACCGCGGCGGACAGCTCGTCACTGCGTCCCGGCGCCTCGCCCAGCCAGAACGGGATGGTCGGCGGCAGCCCGTGGGCGTCCTCCACCCGTACCCGGCCAGGCTCGACCCGCAGGATGCGATAGGAGGCGTTGCCCAGCTGGAAGATATCACCGGCAATGCTCTCCACCGCGAAATCTTCGTTGACGCTGCCGATGTTCAGCGCCTGGGGTTCGAGCAGCACCGCGTAGTCGGCGGTCTCGGGGATGGTGCCGCCGCTGGTCAGGGAAGTCAGCTGGCTGCCGCGTCGACCGCGCAGGGTGTGGTTCAGCGCATCACGATGAAGGTAGGCGCTGCGAATACCCTGGCGGCCGTTGAAGCCTTCTGCGAGCATGCGCAGCAAGGCCTGGTAGTGGCTTTCGTCGAGCTCGCCATAGGGACTGGCCCGGCGCAGCAGGTCGAACAGCGCCCGTTCTTCCCAGGGCTGGTTGCTGACTTCGGCGACGATCTGCTGGGCCAGCACATCCAGAGGCGCCGCTGGGATGTGCAGTTCGTCCAGCTCGCCCCGGCGCACGCAGTCGAGCAGGGCGACACACTCGATCAGGTCGTCACGTGAGGTGGGGAACAGGCGTCCCTTGGGCACGCCGTCGACCTGGTGGCCGGAGCGCCCGACCCGCTGCAGGAAGGCGGCGATCGAACCCGGTGAGGCGATCTGGCAGACCAGGTCGACCTCGCCGATATCGATGCCCAGTTCCAGCGAGGCGGTGGCCACCAGTACCTGCAGTTCGCCGCCCTTGAGGCGTTGCTCGGCCGCCAGGCGATGTTCCTTGGCCAGGCTGCCGTGGTGCGCGGCCACGGCGTCGTTGCCCAGGCGCTCGCCGAGGTGGCGGGTCAGGCGCTCGGCCAGGCGCCGGGTGTTGACGAACACCAGGGTGGTGCGATGCTCGCGGGCGAGGCTGGCGAGGCGGTCGTAGACCAGCTCCCAGACATCCGTGGCCATCACCGCGCCCAGCGGCACGGGTGGCACCTCCAGGGCCAGGTCACGATGGCGGGCATGGCCGATATCGACGATGGCGCAGGGGCGTTCATGCCCGACCAGAAAACGCGCCACGCGCTCCACAGGGCGTTGGGTGGCGGACAGGCCGATGCGCCGCAACGGCCGACCCGCCAGGGTCTGCAGGCGCTCCAGGGTGAGCGCCAGGTGACAGCCGCGCTTGTTGCCGGCCAGCGCGTGGATCTCGTCGACGATCACCGTGTGCACGCAGGCAAGCCCCTCGCGGCCCGAGGCGGAGCCCATCAGCACGTAGAGCGATTCCGGCGTGGTCACGAGGATGTGCGGCGCCAGCTTGCGCATGGCCGCACGCTCCTTCTGCGAAGTGTCGCCGGTGCGCACGGCGGTGGTGATGCGCGGGGCTTTCAGACCGAGCTGTTCGATCTGCCGGTTGATGCCTTCGAGCGGTGCGTCAAGGTTCAGGCGGATGTCGTTGGACAGCGCCTTGAGCGGCGAGATGTAGACGACCTGGGTCTGGGCCGGCAGTTCGCCGCCCTGCGCCAGGCCCTGGCGGAACAGCTCGTCGAGCACGGCAAGGAAGGCGCTGAGGGTCTTGCCCGAGCCGGTCGGCGCGGCCAGCAGCATTGACTGGCCGCCATGGATCAACGGCCAGGCGCCGGCCTGGGCCTCGGTGACCGTGGTGAAACGCTGGCGGAACCAGGTGGCGACGGCGGGGTGGAACAGGCCGAGCACCGGGTGCTGGTGGGCGGGGAGGTTCATGGGATGGTTATGGCGGGTTGCCGGCGGATTGGCAAGGGGCCGTTCGTCTGCCCCTGCCGAGTACTCGTGGGAGCGGGCTTTCCCCGCGACAGGGCCCTGTCAGGTATCCTGCGCCCTTTCATCCGCCCGTGAGTCCACCATGTCCAACACCATCCGCATCGCCGCCGCCCTGCTGATCGACGCGCAAGGCCGCACCCTGCTGGTGCGCAAGCGCGGCACCCAGGCGTTCATGCAGCCCGGGGGCAAGATCGATGCAGGCGAGTCGCCGGCCCAGGCGCTGGTGCGCGAGTTGCACGAGGAGCTGGGCCTGCGCGTCGATCCGGAGCAGGCCATCCACCTGGGCCGTTTCAGCGCCCCGGCCGCCAACGAACCGGGTTTCGAGGTGCAGGCCGAGTTGTTTCGCGTCCAATGCACCGAGACGGTAACCCCAGCGGCGGAAATCGAAGAGGTGACCTGGCTCAGCGCCGAGCAGACGCCGGACCTGGACCTGGCGCCACTGACCCGCGACCTGATCCTGCCGCTGTGGCGCGAAGGCCTCAACGCACCGCGCTGACCCCGTCCAGGGTGGCGAACGAGGTGTCCTTGGCGGTCAGCAGGAAGTCGCGCATGTACGGTGCATCGAGCATGTCGGTGCGCACCGCCGCGTAGAGCGTGGCGAACAAGCCTTTTTCGCCCAGGCGCTTGCCCTTCACGTAGCCCCGCGAGCTGTACTCGTGCAGCGCCCAGTGCGGCATGCCGCACACGCCCCGGCCGCTGGCCACCAGTTGCATCATCATCACCGTCAGCTCCGAAGTGCGCACCGCCGCCGGCTCGATGTCGGCCGGCTCCAGGAAACGGGTGAAAATGTCCAGGCGGTCGCGTTCCACCGGGTAGGTGATCAGGGTCTGGTCGAGCAGGTCCTGGGGCACGATGAATGGCTTGCCGGCCAGCGCATGCTGGTTGGCCACGGCGAGCATGGCCTCGTAGGTGAACAGCGGCACGTAGGTGATGCCGGCCAGGTCCACCGGATCGGAGGTCACCACCAGGTCCAGGTCGCCACGGGCCAGGGCCGGCAGCGGGGCGAAGGCGAAGCCCGAGGCCAGGTCCAGCTCCACCTCCGGCCAGGCATCGCGGAACTGGTCGATGGTCGGCATCAGCCACTGGAAGCAGCTGTGGCACTCGATGGCCATGTGCAGGCGTCCGGCGGTGCCACCGGCCAGGCGGGCGATGTCGCGCTCGGCGCCGCGCAGCAGCGGCAGGGTGGCGTCGGCCAGTTGCAGCAGGCGCAGGCCGGCGCTGGTGAAACGGATGGGTTTGGTCTTGCGCACGAACAGCGGCAGGCCCAGGCGTTCCTCCAGCTCCTTGAACTGGTGCGACAACGCCGACTGGGTCAGGTGCAGGCGCTCGGCGGCCTCCACCAAGCTGTCGGCCTCACGCAGCGCATGAAGGGTTTTCAGGTGACGCATTTCGAGCACGACAAACTCCGGGACACGAGGGCAGGGGATGTTGAGTTTCTCTCATGTTCACGCGGTTGTCGATGCGCCTGGACGGGAAACAGGGCATCCCTGGGGATGCCCTGTCGATGGTCAGAACAACGGCTGGAAATGCCGCACGGCCATGGGGCGGCCGATCTCGCCTCGCCAGATGTCCTCGACGTGGGTCGCCTGCCACTCGCCGCCCAGGTAGCGTTGCGCCGGAATCTTCAGGTGAGCCGCTTCGAACTCGGTGAATCGCGGTTGTGCCTTGCTGAAATGGAAGTGAGCGAACCAGAGGTCGGCCGGTGGTTGCTGGGTGAGATCACGCACCACGAATTCCTGGAGGAAATCCTGGCGACCGTCCAGCCGTTTGCCCAGGGGGACAAGGCTGCCGATACGCTCGATATCGACGGCCTGCTGGTCCAGGAGGTAGCCAAGCATGGCCGCGGTGGGGCGATGGCTCGTCATGTATTGGCGGACATGCAGTTTGCGTCCGTCTTCCATGAGCGACGCTACTTCCCGGCGCAGCCTGGCAAGCAGCGCAGCGGAGGCGTCCATGGCGTTGATCTGACTGGCAAGGTCGTTCAAATCCTGGGCCTTGAAGCGCATCAGGTCCTCCAGGCTGGCGCCGTCCATGCCTGTGCGGGCATAGCGCTCGATCTGCTGGCGATAGCCGGCAAGGCCATCGAGGTGCCGATTGGCTTCAGCCTCGAGCTCCGCCATTGTCGCGGCCCTGGACCTGGGTGACGCAAGTGGGTTGCTCAGGGTGAACTTGCCCGGGGCGGACTCGATGTAGATCTCGGTATGCCCGCTCGGCCCGGTAATCCGGAATTCGTTGGCCTGTCGGCGCGGTTCGCCGATCAGGTAGTGGTTGTCCGTGGTCTCGAAGACTCGCTGTGTGCTTGCATCGGCTTGTCGGGTTGGTGAGCGAGGTGTCGGGCTTGGCTCTCGCACAAGCATGCGGTAGTGCTCGGTGTGCCGCTTCAGGACACTCTTCAACCGTTCGAACGACGCCGTGTCGAAGAACTGGCCGTAGCTCGCCTGCCAATAGCGCAGCTTGCTTCGGTAGCCGTCGATCTTGCCCAGTGCGGTGCCCAGGATATCCTGTCGCTGATGCTTGCTGGAGTGCACGCCAGGCAGTTGATGGAGGGCATGGAGGGCACGGTCCAGTTCGATCAGCGGATCGTGCATGAGCTTCTGCAACTTGACCCACGACAGATCCAGCGTTGCCGGTGCCCGCGTGATCAGCGCGGTGAGCTGACTGATCAGCAGGTAGTCCAGGGCCGGGCGGGTCAGGCGCATCAGATCGTTGTCGATGGCGTCGAACAGCTTCAGGCGCTTGCGAGGCCGGGCGGTCTTGGCCTCCCAGTGCCGCAACTGTTCCAAGCGCATGCTCAGCTCATCCACCTCGATCAGTGTGCTCTGGCGAATCTCCCGCATCCGTCGACGCAGCTGCAGCATCTGCGAGGTCAAGGCCACCATCCGCGGCCGTTCGAGGTCGGGGGTGAGCTGGCCGGAGACGCCCTGAAGCGTGTCGATGAGCTGCTTGATCTCCTCCAGGTGCCTGAGGAAGCGCTTGTGCGCGTGAACCCGCAGGTGATAGTTGCCTTCGCAGATCGCTTCGGCCATCTCGCTCGCCAGTTTCTTCGCCTCGCTTCGTCTTGCCCTGCTCGAAACGCCTTGAAGCCCTTCGTAGTCGGCATGATTACGGCGTGCCTCGTCGATGTAGCGCATCAGGCTCGACCTTAGCACTGTATCGTCCATGGCATTTTCCGCTGCCGTTCTCGACTCGAGGTCCTTGCCGAGCTTGCTCAGGGTGTGTGTGCGGGCACTGATCGAGTCCTGCAGCTGCTTGCGCAAACGGTAGGTCCGATCACGCCACCAGAGCGGCAGTCGTGCCTTGATGGCGGCAGGCCAGAGCGGATCCAAGGTGTCGGCAATGTGGCTGGCGGCTTGTCCACCACCACCTCCGGCGCCGCGCACATGAACGCCGTGCAAGGCGAAGTGGGTGTCCCAGCGTCCCAGTTCATCCAGGCCGACCGCCATCTTCCAGGAGGATCGGGTATTACCGCTAAGGCGCCAGGTGTGCAGGGTGGCATCCCACTCGACCTGGAAGGGGGTGCCTTCGATCAGGATGAAATCCCCTTGTCCGGTTCGGTACACACCGCGCCAACGTCCCGAGGTGGCGCATGGCAAGCCATGCAGCGACAGCGGTTGATCGTACTCGTACCCTCGCAGGCGTTTCAGGCGTTGCCCGGCTGCGGTAGAGAGGTAGTGGCTGCCTGGCTTGTGGCCCTTGAGCTGGCGCAGTTGTCGTTGCTTGCTGGTGCGCAGGGCTGCGCTGGGGCTGAAGCCCACGCCGTTCACCAGGTCCATCGCGGCGTCGATCAGCGAGGTGATCGCGTTTTCCAGCTCGTCCAGGCCATGGGCAATTTCACCTTGGGTGAAGGATTTGGCCGCCCGGTGCATGGCGTCGACCACATCGTAGAGGCCGATGGCGGTGCCGACGAAGGGAATGAAACCCAAGGCCATTTTCAGGTAGTTGAAAACCATGCCGCTCTGGTAGGTGAAATTCTCCTGCCACAGGTCGCGGCTGGAGCGAGAGGTGGCACGGTTCGCCTCGATCAGCCGGCCCATTTCGCTATCGAGCAGCAATTGCGCCAGGGATGTGCTGGCGGGCCACTGTGCGCCCAGGCCGATGATGCCGCTGAAGCGATTGGTGTGGGCCTGGGCGAGGCGCGACCTGTGGGCGTCGGGATTGCCGAGCAGTGCGCGACTGATCAGATACTCCTGTTCTTGCTCGATCTTGCTGCGGTCGTACAGGCTCAGGCGCGCGTCCTCCAGGCTGGGGTGCTGGCGTACCGGACTGGAGGGATGGTCGGTCTGATAGAGCAGGGTAACGCCACTGGCCTGGTCCTCGATGAAGGTGACGCCGGACAGGGTGACGGGCTGGTCCGCCGTGTCCGGGCCACCGCTGGTCAGCCGGGCCGCGAGCAGGCGTATGTCGTGCCCGTCGGCCTGGTACCGGCCTTCGCTGGCGAGGGCCAGGATGGTCTGGCTCTGGTCATCCAGGTAACCGCGTTCATGGAAGAGCAGCCGTTGGATCTGCAGCATCAGCCGCACGGGCTCGAGCAAGGTTTCCCGGCGGTATGCCCAGGCATGCTCTGTCTCGTCAAGGCCCAGGAACGCCTGGCGGATCCGGTCTTCGTAGGCTTGTGCCAGATCGAGGGCCGTCGCCAGGCCCTGGACGTAACTGGAGGTCAGGCCTGATGTCAGGACTCGCACGGTGTCGGCGCTGGCGGAGGCGACCTGCACCTTCAGGAACGGCAAACGACGGGCCATCTCGGTATCAATGTTCTCTAGCAGCACCGTCTGCAAGGGTACCTGGGTACGTTCCTGGCTGGGGGTATCCTTCAGCTTCGCAGGAACGCCCTGCGCGCCGCTGCCGACGATCGGATCCTTCTGCGAGATAACCCGTATGGGAAGGTCCAGGTAGATCTGACCGGCGTCGTCGGTATCGAAATCTTCCTTCAACTTTCGGTTGATCAATGCCCGGCAGAACGCTTCCCGAACTGGCAAGTCGCGCGCGAGCAGTGCACGGCTGCTGCGCATGGCGCTGATGTAGCGCTTGAGCACCTCCACCAGTGCTTGTCGAGTGGTGGTCGACATGGCTTTCAGCCAGGAGGGCGCGGCCCCGGCCAGTTTCACGGCATGTGACTGTTCTTCGAGCAGGCCATGGGCGACGGCCCTGGCGGCGTGCCCTGGAACCTGCAGGTCCGACTTCAATGCCTGGCTGATGCGTGGTAACGCCTGTTTGAGCGCGTGAATGCCCTCGTCCTGAAGAATGCGTGCGCAGCTCTGACGTGCCGAGGCGAACTTGTGGGCAAGGCTTTGCGCCATGGCATCGCCGCTGATTGGCTGCAAGCTCAGCGACTGGCCATTGTCCTTGCTGACGCCCAGGCACTGTTCCAGCGCGGTCTGGTCGGGGCAACGCAGCAGTCCGCCGTGTTCACCTGCCCAATACATCAGCAGGCTCCGGGTTGTGGGGCGGGCGTCCAATGCCGAAGGATGGGTGATCACCAATGCGTCCATCAGGCGGTGCGTGTTGTCGACATCGGTGGCAGGCGGCTCGGTCTGCTCGAGCTTTGGGCAGGCGACCGAGCCCGCGGTGTCATTGCGGTGGGTCAATGCCTCGATCCAGCCCAGTTCGGTCGCGTCGATCTGGCCAAGCAGATGCTGGATCTGCCCATGGGCACGCATTGCCTTGAAGTGCGCGTCGACCAGCTCGCGGGAAGGGAGGACAGCTGCCGCGTCGGAATGCCAGCGCGGGGATTGCAAATGCGCATCGATCGCCACCAGGGCATTGTCTTGCGCGGTTTGCAGGCTGGACTCGTGGTTCCTGAGCTGTTGCAAGGTCGCTTCGTCCAGACTCGACAGCCGTTCGAGCTGGTCGTTGACCTGGCGTGAGCGCACCGAGTGGGGAATGTCCTTGGTGAGGGCCCCGAAATCGAAGAGCGAAGGCTGGCTGTCGTCCTCGGTGTCCGCTTCAAGTACGGGGGGGCTGGCGAATACGCCGGGCGAGCGCCGCTGGAGATTCAGGTCGTCCGCGCGGCTCAGCGCGAACTCGGCATGCTGCCTGATGTCGGCCCCCGGGTCGTGATCCAGGGTTTCCAGGGTGGCGGCCAGCAGTTCGTCGAGCAGGGCGGTAAAACCATCGGCAATGCCATCGAGCGTGAGGTACTTGAGGTCGGTAGGTGTGCCGGGAGAGAGTGCCGCTTCGAGCCTGGCCTGGTTTTCGTAGCCGCTGAAGACGGGCTGCCCGGCCGGACGATAGAGCACGCGCGCGGGCTCGTCGGCAAGACTGAAGACCAGGCTTCCGGGGTGTCCGACGAGGCTCTGGATGCAAACCTGCTGGCCGTCCTTGACCCGCCATTCTGGATTGTCCACCACCGTCTGTACTGGGCGCAGCTGTGCCTCGCTCAATGCCTGCTCGAGGGTGGCAATCTTCAGTGCCGCGTCGAAATGCCCGACATATTGTTTCCTGGCGTGCTCCTGGCGGCTGAGAGGCGTGCCGGCGGCACGGGCCTGCCAGTAGGTGTTCCAGCGCTCGCGGACCGAGCGGGATGCATCCACTGTCGCCAGCCGTGCGTACAGCTCGCTAGGGCGCAGCTTGGCAAGGACGGGGCCGACATCCGGTGTCCCGCGCACCTCGGCGACGGTGTCCAGATCACTGGGTGGTGTGGGGTGATGGCGGACGAAGGCATGCAGGTGCGTGAGGCTGATAAAGGCGAAGTCGTCATCGGTGCGCAACACCAGGCCGGTGATGTCGGGATCCACCTTGAACGTGTCGGCGAGCAGGGTACGCATGATTTCGCGCACCCCTGGTGCGTTGTCCAGCAGGCCATTGAAGGTGGCGAGCAGGGTTCGCCACTGCTCGACGGCGACATGCGCCGCGGGGCTCTCCATAAAAGAAAATCGCGCGCTCGCAGGCTCGAAGGCGGGCGTGTTGGGGATAATGTTCATGGGGCGATGACACCGTTGCTTGAGGCCGGAATTGGCCTGGCAATTGAGCGTCCACCAGGAGCACCGCAGGTGTTAGTTAATGCTCGTCGCTTACCGCTCGGCAGGGTTCATCAAATTGTCACTGAACTGTGGCAGCGCGCTTGAATGGATTTCATCAGACTCGCGCTCTACTGGGGATTTGCATTCTGGTGTTTCTTTTCATGCGGGCTTTACTACTTTTCTTCTTTCTGATGGTCAGCGTGCCGGCAACTTTCGCCGGTGGCCGCTGTGACGTTCATGTGCCGGTGCAACGTGCCGAGCTAGGTGAGCTGAGCCTGGTCTACCAGAGCATCGGCGCGCCGCGCGATCCCGCGCTGCTGCTGGTCATGGGCCTGGGCGGGCAGCTTATCCACTGGCCTGACGATGTGGTCGAGGCCCTGTGCCTCCAGGGGTTTCGGGTGATCCGCTATGACAACCGCGATGTCGGGCTGTCACGTTGGAACCAGTTGCCGGCCTCGGCGAACCTGACCATCGAGTTGTTGCGCTACAAGCTGGGCCTGCAGGTGTCGGCGCCCTATACCCTCACCGATATGGCCGGTGACGGCCTGCGCCTGATGGATGCCCTGGAGATCCGCCAGTTCCATGTGTTGGGGGTGAGCATGGGCGGCATGATCGCCCAGCACCTGGCGGCCATGGCCCCGGAGCGGGTAAGCAGCCTGACCCTGGTGATGTCCAGTTCGGGCGCCGCTGGCCTGCCGGCGCCGGATCCGGCGCTGGTGCAGTTGCTTGCGCGGCGCAGCGCGCCGAGCCGCGAGGTGGCCATCGAGCAGCAGGCCGACCTGCTGGCGGCGTTGGGCAGCCCCGATGTGCGGGACGACCGTGCCGTGCTGCTGGAGCAAGCCGCCGTGGCTTATGACCGGGCGTTCAATCCGGAAGGGGTCAAGCGCCAGATCATGGCGATCCTTGCCGAGCCCAGCCGGGTCGAACTGCTTAACCAGCTACGGGTGCCGACGCTGGTGGTGCATGGCACCGCCGATCCGTTGTTGCCGGTGATGCACGGGGTGCATCTGGCGGCGCATATCCAGGGCAGCCAGTTGCGGCTGATTCCGGGGCTGGCGCATCGTTTCCAGGAGCCGTTCAAGGCGCCGTTGCTGGGGGCAGTCCTACCCTACCTGCAGGCGCATCGGCAGGATGTCACGCATATCGCCCGGCTCTAGAGCCCATCGCGGGGCAAGCCCGCTCCCACGTTAGCCCCGCGGTACGCTCAGTGCATTCTTACCCAGAGGCTTACCAGCACCGTCGCCGCCACCAGCCAGGCCACCGTGGCCAGTGCCAGCGACGCTTCCAGGCGCAGGCGGTCGACCAGCACATACAAGGTCGCCAGGTACACGAAGTACGGAATGATCGACCACATCCCGAACAGGATGGTGGTCTTCAGGTCTTCCAGCGACCGTCCCTTGCCGACGATGTAGTGGGCGATCAGGGCAAAGGTGGGAAACAGCGGCACCAGGCCGGCAATGTAGTAGTTGCGGGTCTTCGACAGGATTGCCAGGAGCACCACCACGCCGGCGCCCAGGGCCGCTTTGAATACCAGGTCCACGTTGAACTTCCAGGGTCAGGTTGCCGATCAGCCGAGGCCGTACTTCTTCACTTTGTCGAACAGCGTGGTCTTGGCCATGCCCAGCTCCAGGCTGGCCTGGCTGAGGTTGCCGCCGGTACGCTGCAGGGCGTCGCTGAGCAGGTTGCGTTCGAACGCCTCCACCGCCTCGGCAAAGCCCAGGCCCTGGCTGGCGCCGCCGCTGGGGCCCTTCTTGAACGCGGGCAGGCCCAGGGCATGGCGCTCGGCGACGTTGCGCAGCTCGCGCACGTTGCCCGGCCAGTCGTGGGCCATCAGCCGCGACAGGGTCTGGCTGTCCAGCTCCGGCGCCTCGCGGTCGAAGCGCAGCGCCGATTGCTGCAGGAAGTGCTCGAACAGTTGCAGGATGTCTTCGCGACGCTCGCGCAGCGGCGGCAGTTCCAGGGTTACAACGTTGAGCCGGTAGTACAGGTCGCTGCGGAACTGGCCACTCTGGCCCAGGATGGCAAGGTCTGACTTGGTCGCGGCAATCACCCGGCAGTCCACCGGGATGCTCTGGTTCGAGCCCAGGCGTTCCAGGGTGCGCTCCTGCAGCACGCGCAGCAGTTTGATCTGCAGGTTGACCGGCATGCTCTCGACCTCGTCGAGGAACAGCGTGCCGCCGTTGGCGTGCTCGATCTTGCCGATACGGCGCTTGCCGGCGCCGGTGAAGGCATTGGCCTCGTGGCCGAAGATCTCGCTTTCGAACAGGTTTTCCGGCAGGCCGCCGCAGTTCAGCGCCACGAACGGCTGGCCCTGACGCCGGCTGAAGTCATGCAGGCAGCGGGCGACCAACTCCTTGCCGGTGCCGGTCTCGCCTTCGATCAGTACGTTGGCCGAGGTGTCGGCGACGTTGGCGATCAGTTCGCGCAACTGCTCCATGGCCGGCGAGCGGCCGATGATGCGCCCTTCCAGGCTGCTCTGTTCGGCCAGTTGGCGGCGCAGGGCGAATACCTCGCGGGACAGGCCGCGCTGTTCCAGGGCCCGGCGCACCACCTCGACCAGACGTTCGGGCGAGAAGGGTTTCTCCATGAAGTCGTAGGCGCCGTTGCGCATGGCGCCGACCGCCATGTCGATGTCGCCGTGGCCGGTGATCAGCACCACCGGCAGGCTGCGGTCGCGGGCCTTGAGACGGTTGAGCAGTTCCAGGCCGTCGATGCCCGGCAGGCGGATATCGCTGACGACGATACCGGCAAAATCGTCGCCGATGCGCTCCAGGGCCTGCTCCGCGCTGCCGACGCCTTCGCAGGCGATGTCTTCCAGGGCCAGCGCCTGCTGGCAGCCGAGCAGCACGTGCGGGTCGTCTTCGACGATCAGGACGGTGAGAGGTGCTTGTTTCATAGAGGCTCAGCCAATTCGCTAGGGGGCGTGACCAGGGGCAGGGCAAGCACGAACGCGGTGCCGCCACCGGCAGGATGTTCGACGCTCAGTGTACCCTTGGCGGCGGTGGCCAGGCTCGCCGACAGGGTCAGGCCCAGACCCAGGCCATGCTCGCCCGGTTTGGTGGTGAAGAAGGGTTCGAACAGGTGCTTGCGTGCCTCGGCATCGATGCCGTGGCCGTTGTCGAGCACCCGCAGGCGGTACTTGTCGCCTTGTACCTCGCCTTCGAGCCACAGTTGCGGCAGGGGTTGGGTGGCCATGGCGTCGAGGGCGTTGCCGATCAGGTTGACCAGGATCTGTTCCAGCCGGGTCTGGTCGATGGCCAGCAGCTGGTCGTCGAACTGTCGGTGCAGTTGCAGATGACAGGCGCTGATGCGGTTGGCCAGCACCTGAAGGGTGGCCTCCACCGCCTTTTCCAGCGAGGCCTGCCCGCTATCGTCGCCACGTCGGGCGAACGAGCGCAGGCTGGCGGTGATGCGGCCCATGCGGTCGATCAGGTCGTTCATGGTGCGCAGGTTGGCGCTGGCGGTTTCCAGTGCGCCGCGTTCGAGGAAGCGCACGGTGTTGCCGGACAAGGTGCGCAGGGCTGCCAGCGGCTGGTTCAGCTCGTGGGCAATGCTGGTGGACATCTGCCCGATGGCTGCCAGCTTGCCGGCCTGGACCAGTTCGTCCTGGGCGTGGCGCAGGGTCTGCTCGGCGTGCCGACGTTCGCGTATCTGGCCCTTGAGCCGCTCGTTGCTGGCGCGCAGGTCGACGGTGCGCTCGGTGATCTTGCGCTCCAGCTGGCTGTTGGCTTCTTCCAGCGCCTCGCGGGCGGCCAGGCGGGTGGCGATCACCTTGCGCCGCTCGTTCCAGGCGATGGCCAGGATCGCCAGCAGGGCGAAGGCCACGCCCACCAGGATGCCCTGCATCATCGATTCGCGGCGCAGGTCCTGCAGCGGGGTGAGCAGGGTGAAATGCCAGGGGGTGTCGACCAGGCGGCGGGTCTGGGCCAGGTAGGACACTTCACGCTGCTTGCCCTGATCGGTCTCGCTGTTGGCCGGGAAGGTGAGCTTCTCCACGCCGTCGGCCAGGGTTTCGCGGGCCAGCGGTTGCAGTTCGTTGAGCGGCCACCAGTAATACTGCAGGCTGCGCGCCAGGCGTTCCTTGATCTGCGGCGTCAGCGGCCGTACCGATTTCAGGCGCCGGGCCGGGTCGCTGGAGAGGATGATGATGCCGTTCTCGTCGCTGACGAAGGCTTCCAGGCGGGCACGCTGCCAGCGCTCCTCGAGGGTGTCCAGACGCACCTTGATCACCGCCACGCCGATGATCTTGCCGTGCTCCTCCAGCCCGTGGGCCAGGTAGTAGCCAGCTTCGCCGGTGGTGCTGCCGATGCCGTAGAAGCGTCCCGGCTCGCCGCGCACGGCGACCTGGAAGTAGGCGCGAAACGCCAGGTCCTCGCCGAGGAAGGAGTCGGCGTCGCGCCAGTTGCTGGTGGCCTGGACCCGGCCGTTGGTGTCGAGCACGAAGATCGCCCGGCTGCGGCTGCGCCGGTTCAGGCCTTCGAGGTATTCGTTGACGGCCTGGCGATCACCGGCCTCGGGGTCGGTGAGCAGGCGCGAGACGCTGTCCTCCAGCTCCAGTAGGCTGGGCAGGTAGGTGTACTTGCTGATTTCGCTCTCGACGGTACGTGCGTGCAGCTCGAGCTGGCGCTCGCCGTTCTCGCTGAGGGTGCGGATGCCGTTGCTCTCGCTGATCAGGAAGCCGGCAAAGCCCAGCCCGACCATCAGCAGGATGACCAGGGGCGGGACAAGCAGTTGGCGGATCAGACGGGATTTCACGGCAGGCTGGGCAGGGCGAAGGAGCGAAGGATCGCATTTCATCACAGTGGCCTTGTCACGACCAGCATCCGCTGCCCGGCAGGTGGCCGGGCAGCGTCACTGTAGCCGACTCAGTGTTGCAGGATCTTGCTCAGGAAGTGCTGGGTGCGCTCGTGGCGGGCGTTCGGGTTGCCGAAGAAATCTTCCTTCTGGCAGTCCTCGATGATGTTGCCCTTGTCCATGAAGATCACCCGGTTGGCGACCTTGCGCGCGAAGCCCATTTCGTGGGTTACGCACATCATGGTCATGCCTTCGTGGGCCAGCTCGACCATCACGTCCAGTACTTCGTTGACCATTTCCGGGTCCAGCGCCGAGGTCGGTTCGTCGAACAGCATGACGATCGGGTCCATCGACAGGGCGCGGGCGATCGCCACGCGCTGCTGCTGGCCGCCGGACAGCTGGCCGGGGTGCTTCTTGGCGTGGGCGCTGAGGCCCACGCGGTCGAGCAGGGCCAGGCCCTTCTTGGTGGCTTCCGCCTCGCTGCGGCCGAGCACCTTGCGCTGGGCGATAGTCAGGTTCTCGGTGATCGACAGGTGCGGGAACAACTCGAAGTGCTGGAACACCATGCCGACCCGCGAGCGCAGCTTGGGCAGGTTGGTCTTCGGGTCGGCGATGGAGGTGCCGTCGACCACGATGTCGCCCTTCTGGAACGGTTCCAGCGCGTTGACGCACTTGATCAGGGTCGACTTGCCCGAGCCGGACGGACCGCACACGACCACCACTTCACCCTTCTTGACCTCGGTGCTGCAGTCGGTCAGCACCTGGAAGTCCCCGTACCACTTGTTGACGTTCTTGATGGAAATCATACGGTGATCCTTTTTTGCAGGCGCTTGACCAGCCAGGAAGCGGAGAAGCTGATGAGGAAGTAGACGACACCGGCGAAGATCAGGAACTCATGGGAGCGCCCGATGATGTCGCCGTTGGAGCGGGCCGAGTTGAGGAAGTCGATCAGGCCGACGGTGTAGACCAGCGAGGTGTCCTGGAACAGGATGATGCTCTGTTGCAGCAGCAGCGGGGTCATCTTGCGAAACGCCTGGGGCAGGATGATCAGGCGCATGCACTGGCCGTAGCTCATGCCCAGCGCTTGCGCGGCGCCCATCTGGCCCTTGGAGATCGACTGCACGCCGGCGCGGACGATTTCGCAGAAGTAGGCCGCCTCGAACATCATGAAGGCCACGACGCAGGAGGTGAAGGCGCCCACCGGGGTGTCTTCGCCGGTGATCCAGCGCAGCACGAACGGCACCGCCAGGTAGAACCAGGTTATTACCAGCAGCAGCGGGATGGAGCGGAAGTAGTTGACGTAGGTGCCGGCGATATTGGCCAGCAGCTTGTTCGACGACAGGCGCATCAGGGCAAGGATGGTACCCAGGGCAATGCCACCGACCACGCCCATGACCATCAGTTGCAGGGTCAGGACCATGCCGTCCCACAGGGCGGGCAGGGCCGGGATGATTTCACTGAAATCCATGTCCATTTACTTGCCTCCCACGGAAATCAGGCCCGGTACCGCGACTTTCTTCTCGACCATGCGCATGAGCAGCATCAGGCCCATGTTCAGGGTGAAGTAGATCAGGGTGGCCAGGGTGAATGCTTCGAACAGGTTCGCGGAGAACTCGGCGGTCTGCTTGGTCTGCGCCAGCAGCTCCATAAGGCCGATCAGCGAGGCCACCGAGGAGTTCTTGAACACGTTCAAAAATTCCGAGGTGAGCGGCGGAATGATGATCCGGTAGGCTTGGGGCAGCAGCACGTTCATGTAGATCTGCGGCAGGCTGAAGCCCATCGCGCGCCCGGCCGACTCCTGGCCGCGGGGCAGTGCCTGGATGCCGGTGCGCACCTGCTCGCAGACACGGGCGGCGGTGAACAGGCCCAGGCAGATGACCACGCTGATCAGCGCCGAGGTGGTCGGGTTGAGGTCCTGCTTGAACCACTCCTGCAGGCCTTCTGGCAGCAGGTCCGGCACCAGGAAGTACCAGATGAACAGCTGCACCAGCAGCGGCACGTTGCGGAACAGCTCGACGTAGGCGGTGGCAATCCCTGACACCAGGCGGTTTGGCACGGTACGCATCACGCCGAGCAGCGAGCCCAGCAGCAAGGCGATGATCCAGGCGGAAATGGCGATGGCGATGGTCCAGCCCAGACCGGTGACGTACCAGTCCAGGTAGGTTTCGCTGCCCACGCCGGTGGACTTGAAGAACACGCCCCAGTCCCAGTTGTAATTCATCGGGATTTCCCCTCAGACGGTTGTTTCACGGGCACCTCGATACATCCGGGGGCGTTCGACGCCCTCGGATGTAAAGGTTAGACACTAACTAAGTGGCCTGTTGGATGGATTCGCGTGGATGCGCTTCAGGCCACTATTTGCCGCAGGTCAGGACTTCTTCTCGTCCGCGGCCTTGTCGGTCGGCTCGGCGATCAGCTTCTTCAGCTCGTCGCTCATCGGGAACTGCAGGTTCAGGCCCTTTGGCGGAATCGGCTGCTGGAACCACTTGTCGTAGCTCTTGTTGACTTCACCCGACTTGAAGTAGGCGACGATAGCCTCGTCGACCGCTTTCTTGAAGGCCGGGTCGTCCTTGCGCACCATGCAGCCGTAAATTTCGTACGACTGTGGCGTGCCGGTGATGACCCAGTCGGTCGGCTTCTTGGCCTTGGCCATTTCACCGGCCAGCAGGGCGTCGTCCATCATGAAGGCCACGGCGCGGCCGCTTTCGAGCATGTTGAAGGCTTCACCGTGGTCCTTGGCGGAGATCACGTTCATCTTCATCTGCTTGTCGGCGTTCATCGCCTTGAGGATACGCTCGGAGGTGGTGCCGGCGGTGGTCACCACGTTCTTGCCGGCCAGGTCGGCGAAGTCTTTATAGGATGGCTGGCCATCCTTGACCTTGGTCAGCAGGCGGGTGCCGACTTCGAAGATGCCCACCGAGAAGCCGACCTGCTGCTGGCGTTCGACGTTGTTGGTGGTGGAGCCGCACTCAAGGTCGACGGTGCCGTTCTGCACCAGCGGGATGCGGGTCTGCGAGGTGACCAGGTTGTACTTGACCTTGATGTCGGTGCCCAGTTGCTTTTTCAGGGCTTCGACGACGGCCAACTGGATGTCGTGGGAGTAGCCTACCGGTTCCGGTTTGCCGGCCAGGTAGGAGAACGGGATGGAGGAGTCGCGATGGCCCAGGGTGATGGTGCCGGAGTCCTTGATCTTCTTCAGGGTGCCGGTCAGCTCTTCGGCCATGACAGGCGACGAAATGACTGCTGCCGCGATGGCGGCGCCCAGCAATTGACGAACGATGCGCATCAAATTTTCCTCGACGTGTTTGTTTTTTTTATGGAGCCGTTGGCGGACTCTTTCGTTCAACGAATACAGCATGAAGCGTGGTGCATTCGGCTTCCAAGTGTAGAGCATTAGTCGTGCCAAGCTCTGATGTCGATCATAACGCCGCGAAAATGCTGGGGATTAATGTTTTTTGATGCCTTTACGACAGTATGTGTCGTACGGATTTCCGAAAGGGTGGCACGTCGCGCATTCGGAAATCCGAACGAATGGGCACGCAGGCGCAGCAGTCAGATGCATTGGGGCCGCAAAGCGGCCCCATGGATGATGATCGAACCCATACTTTACCGGTTTGGCGTCAGGCAGCCTGCACGCGGTTGCCCTGGGTCTGTTGCAAGTAATCAGCCAGTGCCTGTTGCTCGACCGCGCTGGTGAACAGGCCCAGCTTGGTGCGGCGCCAGAGAATGTCGTCGGCGCTGCTGGCCCATTCTTCGCAGCACAGGTAGTCGACCTCGCGGGTGAACAGGCCACCGCCCATCGACTGGCCGAGGTCTTCAGGGCCGTTGACACCGTCGAGCAGGCGCCACACACGGCTGCCATAGGTCGTGGCCCAACGCTTGGCAATATCCAGTGGCAGCCAGGCATGACGTGCCACCAGCGCATCGACCAGGGCTGGCGCGGTAGTCATGCTTTCACCGCCGGGGAGTGGTGCGCCTGCGGTCCAGCCGCCGCGCATCTGGGTGAAGAATGGCTGCAGCTCGGCCATGGCCGATTCGGCCAGCTTGCGGTATGTGGTCAGCTTGCCGCCGAACACCGACAGTAGCGGCGCCTCGCCCTGGGCGGCGGACAGCGCCAGGGTGTAGTCGCGGGTCACGGCCGAAGGGTTGTCCGATTCGTCGTTGCACAGCGGGCGCACGCCGGAATAGGTGTGCAGGATGTCGGCGCGGCTGAGCTGGTGGTTGAAGTGCTCGTTGACCACCTTGAGCAGGTAGTCGGTTTCCTGTTCGGTGATCGCCACCTTGGCCGGGTCACCGCTGTATTCGCGGTCGGTGGTGCCGATCAGGGTGAAGCGATCCAGGTAAGGAATGCAGAAGACGATGCGCTGGTCTTCGTTCTGCAGGATGTAGGCGTGTTCGCCTTCGTACAGGCGCGGCACGATCAGGTGGCTGCCCTGGATCAGGCGGATGCCGTAAGGTGAATCTAGCTTGAGGTCGTCCTTGATGAAACTGGCGACCCAAGGGCCGGCAGCGTTCACCAGTGCCCGGGCGCGGATGCTCTGCAGGCTGCCGTCGGCATGCTGCAGTTCCACCTGCCACAGGCCATCGACGCGTTCGGCGCGCAGGCAGCGGGTGCGGGTGTGGATGTGCGCGCCCTTTTCTCGGGCGGCCATGGCGTTGAGCACCACCAGACGGGCATCGTCCACCGCGCAGTCGGCGTATTCGAAGCCGCGGGTGATGGCTGGCTTGAGCGGGTAGCCCGGGCCGAAGCGCAGGCTGCGCGAGGCGCCCAGGCGCTTGCGTTTGCCCAGGTGGTCATAGAGGAACAGGCCGGCACGAATCATCCAGGCCGGGCGCAGGTGAGGGCGATGGGGCAGCACGAAACGCATGGGCTTGACGATGTGCGGCGCCTTGGCCAGCAATACTTCACGCTCGGCCAGTGCTTCACGCACCAGGCGAAACTCGTAATGCTCCAGATAGCGCAGGCCGCCGTGGATCAGCTTGCTGCTGGTTGAGGAGGTGTGCTGTGCCAGGTCGTCCTTTTCGCAAAGGAACACCTTCAGGCCGCGCCCGGCGGCATCGGCAGCGATACCGACGCCATTGATGCCACCGCCGATTACGGCGAGGTCGTAGCAGTCCTGGAGTGGTTGCTGGGACGAAACGGGCTGGGACACGGGCAAGGCCTCCTGAGGCTGTTCACATCGAATATGAACATTGATGTTCGTTTTCGAAAATACTAGCGCAATGAACAGGCGGCTGCCAGTCAGTCTTTATAGAAAAAACTGATCGGATGACAGGTAAATGAACATTTGTGAAAAAGTGGGGGGAACGGTTGAAGATTTTCAGGGGGGTTGAGATCGAGCGTCACCCGCGCGGCGCTCGATCTCACAGGCACTACAAGGGCTGAAGCCTGCGCCCTTCGCCCCCCATGCCCTTTGCTTCAAACCACCTCGAGACGAATCTTGTGCTGGTTGAGCAATTGAGTCAGGGCAGGAGAGGGGGCCTGATCCGTCACCAGGCAGTCGATCAGGCTGATCGATCCGAGGCGGACCATGGCATTGCGGCCGAACTTGCTTGAGTCCGCCGCCAGCAGCACCTGGCGGGCGTTGGTGATGATCGCCTGGGATACCCGTACTTCCTGGTAGTCGAAGTCCAGCAGGCTGCCGTCCTCGTCGATACCGCTGATGCCGACCACGGCGAAATCGACCTTGAACTGGTTGATGAAGTCTACGCTCGCCTGGCCCACCACGCCGCCGTCGCGCCGGACCGTGCCGCCGGCCACCAGCACCTCGAAGTCGTCCTTGGCCGCCAGGATCGCCGCCACGTGCAGGTTGTTGGTGATGACCTTCAGGTGGTTGTGGTTGAGCAGGGCGCGGGCGATGGACTCGGTGGTGGTGCCAATGTTGATGAACAGCGAGGCGTGGTCGGGAATCTGCCGGGCCACGGCTTCGGCGATGCGTTGCTTCTCGTCGCGCATCTGGTCGGCGCGCATGGCGTAGGCGGTGTTCTCGATGCTCGAGTCGTAGGCCGCGCCACCGTGATAACGGCGCAGCAGGTTGGCCTCGGCGAGCTGGTTGATATCGCGGCGGATGGTCTGCGGGGTGACGACGAACAGCTGCGCCATCTCCTCGATGCTGACGTAGCCGCGTTCGCGGACGAGCTCGAGGATTTGTTGTTGGCGTGGGGGCAGATTCATGGGCGGTCCTTTGGGGCTGCCGGACAAATTCTGCAATGATGCCGCAGGAAGGGGAGGACGACCAGTAGCCCTTTGGTCAACTGGGGCTGCGCAGCAGCCCCGGCCATCCTGAATCAGGCGTCGTGATCTTCCCAGTCGCGGGTGCGATCGACAGCCTTGCGCCAGCCCTTGTACAGCTTCTCTTTCGCCGCTTCATCCAGTTGCGGGCTGAACTCGCGCTCGATGATCGCCTTGTCGCGCAGCTCGTCCAGGCCGCTCCAGAAACCGCAGGCCAGGCCCGCCAGGTAGGCCGCGCCCAGCGCCGTGGTCTCGCGCATTTTCGGGCGCTCGACGCAGGTGCCAAGAATGTCGGCCTGGAACTGCATGAGGAAGTTGTTGGCCACCGCGCCACCGTCCACGCGCAGCTCGGACAGCCGCTGGCCGCAGTCCTGCTGCATGGCGTCGAGCACGTCGCGGGTCTGGTAGGCGATCGACTCGAGGGCGGCGCGGATGATGTGATCGACCTTGACGCCACGGGTCAGGCCGAACAGCGCGCCGCGGGCGTACGGGTCCCAGTACGGCGCGCCCAGGCCGGTGAAAGCCGGTACCAGGTAGACGCCATTGCTGTCCTTGACCTTGCTGGCGAAGTACTCGGTGTCGTAGGCGTCGTTGACGATCTTCAGTTCGTCGCGCAGCCACTGCACGGTGGAGCCACCGTTGAATACCGCGCCTTCGAGGGCGTAAGCCACCTCGCCGCGGGGGCCGCAGGCGATGGTGGTGAGCAGGCCGTGGGACGACTGGACCGCCTTGTCGCCGGTGTTCATCAGCAGGAAGCAACCGGTGCCATAGGTGTTCTTGGCCTGGCCCGGTTCCACGCACATCTGGCCGAACAGCGCCGACTGCTGGTCGCCGGCGATACCGGCGATATCGATGCCGCTCTTGGTCTTGCCATAGACTTCGGACGATGGGCGCACTTCAGGCAGCATCTGCCGTGGAATGCCGAGGATATCGAGCAGCTTCTCGTCCCACTGCAGCGTATGGATGTTGAACATCAGCGTACGCGAAGCGTTGGTGTAGTCGGTGACATGCACCTTGCCGCCGGAGAATTTCCAGATCAGCCAGGTATCGATGGTGCCGAACAATAGCTCGCCACGTTCGGCGCGTTCGCGGGCGCCTTCGACATTGTCGAGGATCCACTTGAGCTTGGTGCCGGAGAAGTACGGGTCGGTGACCAGGCCGGTGGCCTCGCGGATGTACTGCTCATGGCCGTCGCGTTTGAGCTGGGCGCAGATGTCGGTGCTGCGGCGGCACTGCCAGACAATGGCGTTGTAAACCGGGCGGCCGGTTTCCTTGTCCCAGACGACGGTGGTCTCGCGTTGGTTGGTGATGCCGATGGCGGCAACCTGGGCGTGGCTGATGCCGGCCTGGGCCAGGGCCTCGACCATGGTCGCGCTCTGGGTGGCGAAGATTTCCATCGGGTCATGTTCGACCCAGCCCGCCTGTGGGTAGTGCTGGGCGAATTCACGTTGCGAGGTGCCCACCACGTTGGCGTCGCGATCGAAGATGATGGCGCGCGAACTGGTGGTGCCCTGGTCCAGGGCGATGATGTAGTTCTTGTCCAGGGTATCGGTCATGTCGGTGGCCTTGCACGAATATGGGAGTAGGTCAGGGCGTGGCGGGCGCCGGCCTTGCGGCCCGGGCCCGGCGCGGGTATCAGGAAACCTGGGTATCGCCCTGAGGATTATCGTCTGACTGTTGGGCGGCGGCCTGGGTGGTCGGCAAGTTGCGGGCGATCAGCCCACGGTACAGGGCCGCGCCCAGGCTGGCACCGAGGATCGGCGCGAACACCGGCACCAGGAAATACGGAATATCGCGCCCGCCGGTGAAGGCGACTTCGCCCCAGCCGGCCAGGAAGGTCATCAGTTTAGGCCCGAAATCCCGCGCCGGGTTCATCGCGAAGCCGGTCAGCGGACCCATGGCGCTGCCGATCACTGCGATCAGCAGGCCGATCAGCAGCGGGGCGGTGGCGCCCCGTGGCAGACCGTTGTTGTCGTCGGTCAGAGCCATGATCACGGCCATCAGGATGGCGGTGATGATCACTTCGACCAGGAAGGCCTGGCCGGTGGACAACGCCGGGTGCGGGTAGGTGGAGAACACCGAGGCCAGCTCCAGGCTGGCCTGGCTGCCGCGCACCATGGCGTGGCTTTGTTCGAAATCGAAGAACAGGTTGCTGTAGAGGAAGTACACCAGGGCCGCGCCGCAGAACGCGCCGCACACCTGAGCCAGCATGTAGAACGGCAGCTTGCGCTTGTCGAAACCGGCGAACACGGCCAGGGCGATGCTGACCGCCGGGTTCAGGTGCGCGCCGGAAACGCCGGCGGTCAGGTAGATCGCCATGCTTACGCCGACCCCCCAGATGATGCTGATCTCCCACAGGCCGAAGCTGGCGCCGGCGACCTTGAGCGCGGCGACACAACCGGTGCCGAAGAAGATGAGCAGGGCGGTGCCGAGAAACTCGGCCAGGCATTGCGCGGATAGCGTTGGTTCGCGTAGAGCAGTTGTCATGTGTGACCTCGGTTCTTGTTGTTGTGAGGCGCTGGGCGCTCGACAGCAAAAAAGCCCGGAGTCGATCCCCATTGACGCCGGGCAGGTACAGGAAGTGCACCTTATAGGTGCACCATTTATTCATAAACGAAAAAATATAGACAAGAAACGCTGATGTCAAAGGTCGAAAATGAACGCTTGGCCACAATCTGACTGGTACGCCGGGTCGTGAATCCATGGCCGCTGCTCTAGCCTGGGACCTGCGCTGGCTGCACCGCTGGAATTGCCCTAAAGTACCGGGCGACTTGTGATCGACTGGAGCCGTTGATGACCCCCGCCCTGGACCTCTTGAAGAAGGCGCGCGCCGAGCACCGCGTGCACAGTTACGAACATGATCCGAAAACTGCCTCGTATGGGCTGGAGGCGGCGGAAAAGCTGGGCCTGGACCCGCTACGGGTGTTCAAGACCCTGCTCGCCAGCAGCGAAAAGGGCGAACTGCTGGTGGCCGTGGTGCCGGTGGTCGGGACCCTCGACCTGAAGGCACTGGCCCATGCGGCGGGGGTAAAAAAGTGCGAGATGGCCGATCCGCAGGCCGCCCAGCGCGCCACGGGTTACCTGGTTGGGGGCATCAGCCCGCTGGGACAGAAGAAGCGCCTGCGCACTTTTATCGATCAATCCGCGCAACAACATGAAACGATTCATGTGAGTGCTGGCCGCCGTGGGTTGGAAGTGGAACTGGCCGCCACGGTGCTGGCCACCCATACTCAGGCACAGTTCGCCGAGATCGGTCGCGGCTGATCATCTGTACTGATGGAAGTTCCATGACTCTGTCACTGTCGGGCCTTGGCGGCATGCCGCATGCTCGTGGCCTTTCCCGCCAGATACAGGAGTCGTGGCATGCAGTTGCATTTTCATCAGGTGGACGCCTTCAGTGACCGCCCCTTCGCCGGCAACCCGGCCATGGTCTACCACCTGGAGCAGTGGCTCGACGATGGCCTGATGCAGCAGGTGGCCGCCGAACACAACCTCGCCGAAACCGCGTTCGTGGTGGCCGAGGATGATGGCTATCGGATCCGCTGGTTCACCCCGAGTACCGAAGTCCCCCTGTGCGGCCACGCCACCCTTGCCAGCGCCCATGTCCTGTTCGACGTCTACGGTGAGCAGTCGCCGCGCCTGGAGTTCCAGAGCCGTTCGGGCTTGCTGAGCGTCAGCCGTGAGAATGGCCGCCTGTGGTTGGACTTCCCGCGTTTCGACCCGCAGCCGCTGACCGAGCCAGTGGCGGTGGCCGAAGCGCTGGGGTGCGAGGTACGCGAGGTCTACCAGACCCGCCAGCTGTTCGTGGTGCTCGGGTCGGAGCGAGCAGTACGCGATTGCGCGCCGGACATGGCGGCGCTGGCTCGTCTGTCGGGGCCGGGGGTGATCGTGAGCGCGCCGGGCGAGCGGTATGACTTTGTGTCGCGCTTTTTCGCTCCGGGCATCGGCATCCCGGAAGACCCGGTCACCGGCTCCACCCATTGCTCGCTGATTCCGTACTGGGCGGCGCGCCTGGGCAAACACGAACTGCATGCCTTCCAGTGCTCGGCCCGGGGCGGTGAGCTGTTCTGTCGTCTGGAAGGGGAGCGGGTGAAGATCGGCGGGATGGCTCGGCGCGTGGCCAGTGGCACGCTGATGTTGTGAGCTGTCAGGTTCTTGCTGGAGATCGCCCAGCCTTGTCGAGCAGGGAACTGTCCCTCTGTGGGAGCGGCCTTGCGTCGCGAAAGGGGCGCGCAGCGGCCCCAGATTCCGAGCCGCAATCGAGATTGCTGGGGGCTGCTGCGCAGCCCTTTCGCGACGCAAGGCCGCTCCCACAGGGGACGGTTCCCAGCGCGACAACGCAGCCCAAAGGGCCGGGCAATCTCCTACAGGGGGTGTCAGAACAGATTCATCAATGCGCGGAACTCACGCGCCGCACGCCTTGCTCATGGCTGGCCAGTTGCGCGGCGACGCTGCCGGGCACCGCGAACAGCACCAGATGGTCCGCAGCTACTGCAATACCGACGTCCTGGCCGACCTGATGGTCGTTGTGGCTGGGGAAGATCGCTTCGAGCTGGCTGCCGGTGGGCAGCAGCAGGCGATACAGCGTCGAGGCGCCGAGGAAGCTCTTGCCGATGATCCGCGCCCGCAACGGGCTCTCGGGGGCATGGATGATGTCATCCGGACGCAGCAGCACGTCCACCGAGCTGCCAGGAGCCATGGTGTAGGCACGGTTGCCGCGTAGCTCGCCGAGTTCGGTGGTCACCGCCTCGTGGCTGCTCATCTGACCGCGAATGAAGTAACCCTGGCCGATGAAGCTGGCGACGAACGGGGTCTGCGGCTCGTGGTAGAGGTTGTAGGGGGTGTCCCACTGTTCCAGGCGACCCTCCTTGAACACACCGACGTGGTCGCTGACGGCAAAGGCTTCTTCCTGGTCGTGGGTGACCAGGATGGCGCTGGTGCCACGGCTCTTGAGAATGTCGCGCACCTCATGGCTCAGGCGCCGACGCAGTTCCACGTCGAGGTTGGAGAACGGCTCGTCGAGCAGCAGCAGCTGCGGCTCGGGGGCCAGCGCCCGGGCCAGGGCCACGCGCTGCTGCTGGCCGCCGGACAGCTCGTGCGGGTAGCGCCCGCCCAGGCCGCCGAGCTTGACCAGTTCGAGCATCTCGTCGACCACCGCCGCCTGGCGCGGGTGCTTGCCGATGCCGAAGGCGATGTTCTGTGCCACGGTGAGGTGGGGGAACAGGGCGTAGTCCTGGAACACCATGCCGATCCGGCGCTTTTCCGGGGCCAGGGTGAACCCGGCGCGGGAAATGACTTCGCCTGCCAGCTGGATCTCGCCGTCGTGCACCGGCTCGAAGCCGGCGATGGCGCGCAGCGTGGTGGTCTTGCCGCAACCGGACGACCCCAGCAGGCAACCGATGTCGCCTGCGTTCAGGTGCAGGTTGAGGTTCTGGACGATGCGCTGTTCGCCATAGCCGCAGGCGAGGTTGCGCAGGTTGAGCAGTAACTGTTGACTCATGCGTGGTGGTAAGCCGGTTCTACAAGGAATTCCAGAAGGGCCTTTTGCGCATGCAGGCGGTTTTCAGCTTCGTCCCAGGCGACCGAACGGGGGTCGTCGAGCAGGTCCTGGCTGATTTCCTCGCCACGGTGGGCGGGCAGGCAATGCATGAACAGGGCATCGGGTGCCGCCAGGTCGAGCAGTTCGCGGGTGACCTGGTAAGGCGCGAAATGCGCCAGGCGCCGTGCAGTTTCCTCTTCCTGGCCCATGGAAGTCCAGACATCCGTGGTCACCAGGTGGGCGCCGCGCACGGCTTGCTTCGGATCACGGATGATCTGCACACGGTCACCGCCCATTGCCAGGAAGCGTTGATCAGGCTCGTAGCCTTCAGGGCAAGTGATGCGTAGTTGGAAATCGAACTGCACGGCAGCTTCGATATAGGAGTTGCACATGTTGAAGCCGTCGCCGACCCAGGCCACGGTCTTGCCCTGGATCGAGCCACGGTGCTCGAAGAAGGTCTGCATGTCGGCCAGCAGCTGGCAGGGGTGCGACTCGTCGGACAGGCCGTTGATGACTGGCACCTTCGAGTTGGCGGCGAACTCGGTGAGTGTGCTGTGGGCGTGGGTGCGGATCATCACCGCGTCGACCATGCTCGACAGCACGATGGCGCTGTCGGCGATCGGCTCGCCGCGGCCTAGCTGGGTGTCGCGCGGCGACAGGAAGATCGCCTGGCCGCCAAGCTGGATCATGCCGGCCTCGAAGGACACCCGGGTGCGGGTCGAGGATTTCTCGAAGATCATGCCCAGCACGCGATTCTTCAGTGGCTCGAACAGCACGCCTCGTTTGCGCAGGTCCTTCAGCTCGATGCCTCGACGGATCACGCCGAGCAATTCGTCAGCGGTGAAATCCATCAGGGAGAGAAAGTGCCTTGCGCTCATGATTGACTACCTTATCTGCAACGTTCTGCAGGTCGACCGTATGGGTTTTGTTGACAACGGGGGTGACCTGCGGCGTAAGCCGCACGGGGCGGACGGAATAGGGGGAGGCGCAATACTATAATTAAATGTCGCCTAAAACCAAGAGGGGAAACAGCGCCACTGTGTCAAAGGGTGTCGTAAGCCCTTGCCGGCTAGCTGTTTTTTATTTGCTACAGCGGTTGTACACGGCTCGGAGCGCATTTGGCAAACCCGTTGTCGCGAATCGCCCGCCTGATGTCGTGCGATTCACGTCGCGAACCTCGCTGGCGAGCCCCCGTCGGCGGGCGCATAGTCGAATCTCGACAATAACAAGGCAGAGGCGGCCATGACCAAGACCCTGCATCACCGAGCCTGTCACCTGTGCGAGGCCATCTGCGGCCTGAACATCGAAGTCACCCACGAAGCCGAGGGGGCGGCGCGGATCAGCTCGATCAAGGGCGACCCGCAGGATCCGTTCAGCCGCGGCCATGTCTGCCCCAAGGCGGTCGCCCTGCAGGACATCCAGGATGACCCCGACCGCCTGCGCCAGCCTCATCGACGCATCGGTGACCAGTGGTTGCCGATCAGTTGGGACGAAGCCTTCGCCCTGGCAGCGCAGCGGCTGTGGGCAATCCAGCAGGCCCACGGGCGCAACGCGGTGGCCGTGTACCAGGGCAACCCCAGCGTGCACAACTATGGGCTGATGACCCACAGCAACTACTTCCTCGGCCTGCTCAAGACGCGCAATCGCTTCTCCGCTACCTCGGTGGACCAGTTGCCGCAGCACCTGACCAGCCACCTGATGTATGGCCATGGCCTGTTGCTGCCTATTCCGGACATCGACCAGACCCAGTTCATGCTGATCCTGGGCGGCAATCCCGTGGCGTCCAATGGCAGCATCATGACCGTGCCGGACGTGGAAAAGCGCCTCAAGGCGCTCAAGGCCAGGGGTGGGCAGTTGGTGGTGGTGGATCCGCGGCGCAGCGAGACGGCGGCGCTGGCCGACCAGCACCTGTTCATTCGCCCCGGTGGTGACGCGGCGCTGTTGTGTGGCCTGCTGCATACGCTGTTCAGCGAGAACCTGGCCCGGGGCTCGCATCTGCCGGTCGCGGGGCTGGAACAGGTGCGCGAAGCCATCCTGCCGTTCGATGCGTCCGCCATGAGCGCGCTGTGCGGTATCCCGGCGGAGGCGATCCGCCAGTTGGCGCGAGATTTCGCCGCTGCCGACAAGGCGGTGTGCTATGGCCGGATGGGCGTATCGACCCAGGCCTTCGGTTCGCTGTGCCACTGGCTGGTGCAATTGATCAACCTGGTCACCGGCAATCTCGATCGCGAGGGCGGCGCCCTGTGCACGGCGCCTGCGGTCGACCTGGTCGCCAGCACTTCCGGCGGGCATTTCGACCAGTGGCGCAGCCGCGTCTCCGGACTGCCCGAGTATGGCGGCGAGCTGCCGGTCTCGGCCCTGGCCGAAGAGATCCTCGAACCGGGCGAAGGGCAGGTGCGGGCGCTGGTGACCGTGGCAGGCAACCCGGTGCTGTCCACGCCCAACGGTCGCCGCCTGGACGACGCGCTGGCCGGTCTCGACTTCATGCTGAGCATTGACCTGTACATCAACGAGACCACGCGCCATGCCGATCTGATCCTGCCGTCGACCTCGGCGCTGGAAAACGATCACTACGATTCCACCTTCAACCTGCTGGCGGTGCGCAACGTCACCCGCTTCAACAGGGCGATCCTGCCCAAGCCCGAAGGGGCGCTGCACGACTGGGAGATCTTCGTGGGCTTGGCCAAGGCCTTCGCCGAGCGCGTGCAGGTCGAGCTCAAGGCGACCCTGCCACCGGCACAGATGATCGACTTCGCCTTGCGCAAGGGGCCCTATGGCGAGGCTTCACCCTGGAAGCTTTCGCTCCAGGCGCTCGACGCGTATCCCCATGGCCTCGACCTCGGCCCCCTGCGGGCCAACCTGGCGACACGTCTGCGCACGGCCAGCGGCAAGGTCGAGGCGGCCCCGGCGGTGCTGCTCGACGATCTTGGGCGCCTCGCCGGTGTGTCCGCGCCCACGGATGACCAGCTGTTGCTCATCGGCCGTCGCCATGTGCGCAGCAACAATTCGTGGATGCACAACTACCATCGGCTGGTCAAAGGCAAGCCGCGCCACCATTTGCTGATGCACCCGGACGACTTGAGCCGGCGCCAGTTGCAGGACGGCCAGATGGTGCGGGTCCGCTCACGCACCGGGGTGATCGAGGTGGCGGTACAGGCCAGCGAAGAGATGATGCCGGGGGTGGTCAGCCTGCCCCATGGTTACGGCCATGGGCGCCAGGGCGCACGGTTGCAGGTGGCCGCTGCGCAGCCGGGGGCGAGTGCCAATGACCTGACTGACGAACACCTGCGTGATGGCGTTTCCGGCAATGCTGCCCTCAATGGCGTGCCGGTACAGGTCGAGGCCGCATGAAGCACGGCAAGGCCGAGCACGCCGCTCGGCTTTCCGATACAATGCGTCACCGTGCCGACGACCCTGTCGGAAAGTTCAGCCGAGGTGCTTCATGGATATCATCGATACAATCAAAGAGCAGATTGCCAACAACACCATTCTGCTTTACATGAAAGGTTCGCCGAATGCGCCGCAGTGCGGCTTCTCGGCCAAGGCTTCGCAGGCAGTGATGGGTTGCGGCGAGAAGTTCGCCTACGTCGACATCCTGCAGAACCCGGAAATCCGTGCCAACCTGCCCAAGTACGCCAACTGGCCGACTTTCCCGCAACTGTGGGTGGCCGGTGAGCTGGTCGGCGGCAGCGACATCATGCTGGAAATGTTCGAGAAGGGTGAACTGCAGACCCTGATCAAGGACGCGGCCGCCAAGGCCAAGGCTTCCGAGGCCTGATTCAGGTCTACTCGCCAGCACGCAAAAAGCCCCGCATCAGCGGGGCTTTTTGTTGGGTAATCGTCAGTAATTGCAAGGCCACAATTCGTCGACTGCATGCGGCTTGTGTAGGAGCGGCCTTGTGTCGCGAAAGGGCCGCATAGCGGCCCCGGCAATATCAGCTTGATGCGTAGATCTGGGGCCGCTACGCGCCCCTTTCGCGACACAAGGCCGCTCCTACAGGGTTACGCGATCGCCTGCTGGAGATGCTTTGTCTGACTGACGTAAAACCTATTCTTCGCCCATCTGCGACTGCAGGTAGTTCTCGATTGTGACCTTGTCGATCAGGCCCAGCTGGGTTTCCAGCCAATCGATGTGCTCTTCCTGGTCTTCGAGGATGTCTTCGAGCACATCACGCGAGCCGAAGTCGCCGGCGGTTTCGCAGTGGGCGATGGCGGCCTTGAGGTCGGCATGGGCCTTTTTCTCAAGTTTCAGGTCGCAGTCGAGCATCTCCTTGGTGTGCTCGCCGATCATCAGCTTGCCCAGGTCCTGCACGTTGGGGATGCCTTCGAGGAAGAGGATGCGCTTGATCAGCTTGTCAGCGTCCTTCATCGCCTGGATGGACTCTTTGTACTCGAGCTTGCCGATCCTGTTCAGGCCCCAATCTTCATACATGCGAGCATGCAGGAAGTACTGGTTGATTGCGACCAGCTCGTTTCCGAGGATCTTGTTGAGATGCTGGATGACGCTTACGTCGCCTTTCATGATGGGGTCTGCCCTGTAAATGTTGAGCCAATGAAAACAAGTCTGAGCCCCTCAACTATCTATGTCAAACCTAAGTTATTGAATAATAAGTGAAAATTAATCGGAATAAGAATGTTTGTGAACCGCGTTCGAGTGCTAACTTATTGAATTTCAGGCATAAAAAAACCGGACACTGGGTCCGGTTCTTCGAATTCGGGGGTAATTAAGCCGCGTTGAATTCAACGGGGTAGGGCAGGACGGCCTGCTGGCTCAGTTGCAGCTCGGTGAGGGTTTCGCGTACCACCTGCTTGGCGAGGCAGGCGCACTTGCCGCACTGGCTGGCCACATTGGTGGCGGCTCGCACTTCCTTGTAGCTGCAGCATCCTTCGTAGATCGCATCGCGGATCTGTCCATCGGTGACACCGACACAGAGACACACATACATAAAGGCTGACCGTCGCGGGTTGAGTCGATGCGTTGGAGAGTAATGGTAATGAGAATGCTTGTCAAAACACTTTGTGTAAGGTGCGTTCCAGAGCGACCGGCGGTCGAGATTCGGCCTGTCACGCAAAGCTGTGTATGATGGTCGGCCTTTGCTGGATCCGGGGGAACGTGTTCCGCCCGGGCAAGGTTTTTCACCCCTCATCAGGAGAGATCGAATGAGCGTACTCGTTGGCAAACAAGCCCCGGACTTCACCGTTCCAGCCGTGCTGGGCAACGGCGAGATCGTCGACAGCTTCAACCTGGCCTCGGCCATCAAGGGCAAGTACGGCCTGGTATTCTTCTACCCGCTGGACTTCACCTTTGTCTGCCCGTCCGAGCTGATCGCCCTGGACAACCGCATCCCTGACTTCCAGGCGCGCAACGTGGAAGTGATCGGCGTGTCGATCGACTCGCACTTCACCCACAACGCCTGGCGCAACACCCCGGTCAACAACGGCGGTATCGGTCAGGTCAAGTACACCCTGGCCGCCGACATGACCCACGAAATCTGCAAGGCCTACGACGTCGAGTCCGAAGGCGGCGTGGCCTTCCGCGGCGCATTCCTGATCGACACCAACGGTGTCGTTCGTTCGCAGATCGTCAACGACCTGCCACTGGGCCGTAACATGGACGAGCTGCTGCGTCTGGTCGACGCCCTGCAATTCCACGAAGAGCACGGCGAAGTCTGCCCGGCCAACTGGAAGAAAGGCGACAAGGGCATGAACGCTTCGCCGGAAGGCGTTGCTGCTTACCTGAGCGAGAACGCTGGCAAGCTGTAATTTACCACGCGCATAAAAAAACCGGCCCTGGTGGCCGGTTTTTTTATGCGCTGTGAACATGTCGCGGGAGGCGGGCTTCAATCGTTGAAATCGCGCCAGCCGCCCATTTCTTTCCAGCGATTGACGATGCCGCAGAACAACTCGGCGGTCTTCTCGGTGTCGTAGCGCGCCGAATGCGCCTCGCGACCGTCGAAGTCGATATCCGCGCTCTGGCAGGCCCGGGCCAGCACGGTCTGGCCGTAGGCGAGGCCGGCGAGGGTAGCGGTATCGAAGCTGGAGAACGGATGGAACGGGTTGCGCTTGATATCGTTGCGCGCCACCGCGGCATTGAGGAAGCCCAGGTCGAAGCTGCTGTTGTGCCCGACCAGGATCGCCCGCTTGCAGCCATTGGCCTTCAGCGCCTTGCGCACGCCGCGGAAGATATCGGTCAGCGCGCTTTCCTCGCTCACCGCCATGCGCAGTGGGTGGTCCAGCTTGATGCCGGTGAACTCCAGTGCTGCCGCCTCGATATTGGCCCCTTCGAACGGTTCGACCCGGTGGAAGTAGGTGTGCTCGGGGAACAGGAAGCCCTTTTCGTCCATGCCGATGGTGACGGCGGCGATCTCCAGCAGCGCGTCGGTGGCGCTGTTGAAACCGCCGGTCTCGACGTCCACCACCACTGGCAGGTAGCCACGGAAACGCTCGGCCATCGGATGACGCGAGCCACTGCTGACCTGGCTGTCCTGGTCGTCTTCGTAAAGATCTTCGCTCACGCGTTGTCCTCCAGCAGGCGCCAGCGCAGCTTCTCACCGGCGCGCAGGGGGATCACGGTGTTGTCGCCGAATGGCAGGCTGTCCGGCGCGGTCCATTCTTCGCGCACCAGAGTGATGGTGTCGGTGTTGCGCGCCAGGCCGTAGAAGTCCGGGCCGTGCTTGCTGGCGAAGCCTTCGAGCTTGTCCAGCGCGTTGCGCTGTTCGAACGCTTCGGCGTACATCTCGATGGCGGCGTAAGCGGTGTAGCAGCCGGCGCAGCCGCAGGCGGCTTCCTTGGCATGCTTGGCGTGGGGCGCCGAGTCGGTGCCGAGGAAGAACTTCGGGTTGCCGCTGGTGGCGGCATCCAGCAGCGCCACCTGGTGGGTGTTGCGCTTGAGGATCGGCAGGCAGTAGAAGTGCGGACGGATACCGCCGACCAGCATGTGGTTGCGGTTGTACAGCAGGTGCTGGGCGGTGATGGTCGCACCGACGTTGGCCGGCGCTTCGCTGACGAACTGCGCGGCGTCGCTGGTGGTGATGTGTTCGAACACCACCTTCAGGGTCGGGAAGCGCTCGACCAGACGGCGCATGTGCTCGTCGATGAAGCGTTTCTCGCGGTCGAACACGTCGATCTCGCTGCGCGTGACTTCACCGTGCACCAGCAAGGGCATGCCGGTCTCGGCCAGGGCCTCGATCACCGGGAAGATATTGTCGATGCTGGTCACGCCCGAATCGGAGTTGGTGGTGGCACCGGCCGGGTAGAGCTTGGCGGCGTACACGATCCCGCTGGCCTTGGCGGCACGCACATCGTCGGCGCTGGTGCGGTCGGTGAGGTAGAGCACCATCAGCGGCTCGAAGCGGCTGCCGGCGGGGCGTGCGGCAAGGATGCGCTCGCGGTAGGCCGCGGCCTCGACGGCGTTGCGTACCGGCGGAACCAGGTTGGGCATGATGATGGCGCGGGCGAAGGTGCGCGCCACGTCACCGACGGTGTGTGGCAGGACGGCACCATCGCGCAGATGGATGTGCCAGTCGTCGGGGCGCAGGAGGGTCAGGCGATCGGACATTGGAGATTCCAGGCGGGTCGAACTCAGAAGCCAATGCTACCGGAAAACCCCTGTTCGAGCACGGCTATCAAGTTTTCCGACGAGCGTCCGATAGCGTTCAGGTAAGCCGTCGAAATTTGTGGAGCCGCCCGTGCGCCAGCGTTACCTAGCCCTGTTCACCCTCGTTGCCAGCCTGCCGGCCGGGGCAATGACCTTCCAGACCCGCGTGGAGAACGTCGCCTGGAAAGTCGAGGGTGACCAGTTCGAATGTCGCCTGATCCAGCCGATCGACGGTTTCGGCAGCGGTGAGTTCGTGCGCCGCGCCGGCGAGCAGCCGACCTTCCAGCTTCGTTCGGACAGCAATGTCCTGGGCGCTGGCTCCGCCACCCTGCTGGCCGCCGCCGCGCCCTGGCAGCCCGGGCGCGGCGACATCAACCTCGGTGCGGTGCACATGGCCCGTACCGGCGTGCTGTTCACCTCCAGCCAGGGTCAGGCCAGCCGCCTGATCAACGGCCTTCTCGATGGTCGCAGCACCGTGGTGCGCAACTACCGCGGCGAAGGTGGCCGGCCGATGGAAGTGCATGTGATGCCAGTCAGTTTCGCCAAGGCCTACAGCGATTATCAACTGTGCGCCGCCAAGCTGCTGCCGATGAACTACGACCAGATCCGCCAGACCCAGGTCGGCTTCCCCGGAGGCGGGATCGAACTGGACAGCTCGGCGCGCGCGCGCCTGGACGTGCTGCTGGACTACCTGAAGGCCGATCCGACGGTCAACCACATCGAACTCAACGGCCACTCCGACAACAGCGGCAATCGCCTGACCAACCGTGATACCTCGCGTCGACGGGCACTGGCGGTGGCCGATTACCTCAAGGCCCATGGCGTGCCGGAAGAGCAGATCACCGTGCGTTTCCATGGCGAGCGCTATCCGCTGGCCAAGAACAACAGCGCCGCCAACCGGGCGCGCAACCGCCGGGTGAACATCCAGCTGGAGCGCATGACGCCGGTCGAGAAGCCCGTGGAGAAACCGGCAGCACAGGTGCCGCCGTCGGCCCCGGCACCCGCTGCCGCCACGCCTGCACCAACGACGCCTGCGGCCGCTGCCGTGCCGCCCGCTCCCGCCAAATCCTGAGTGCGACAGCGGGTCGCGCTCTCGACAATTCCTGTCGCTTTGTCGTCACAAGCTGTCGCCCCATTGTAAATTTTTCAGCAACGCCGGTAGAATCATCCGCTTTCCGTACAACCCCGTGGAGTGATGGCATGGCGGACGTAAAAAAGGTCGTATTGGCGTATTCCGGCGGCCTTGATACTTCGGTGATTCTCAAGTGGCTGCAGGACACCTACAACTGTGAAGTGGTGACCTTCACCGCTGACCTCGGCCAGGGCGAGGAGGTCGAGCCGGCCCGCGCCAAGGCCCAGGCGATGGGCGTGAAAGAAATCTACATCGACGACCTGCGCGAAGAGTTCGTGCGTGATTTCGTCTTCCCGATGTTCCGCGCCAACACCGTCTACGAAGGCGAGTACCTGCTGGGTACTTCCATCGCCCGCCCGCTGATCGCCAAGCGCCTGATCGAGATCGCCAACGAAACCGGCGCCGACGCCATTTCCCACGGTGCCACCGGCAAGGGCAACGACCAGGTGCGCTTCGAACTGGGCGCCTATGCGCTCAAGCCAGGCGTCAAGGTCATCGCTCCATGGCGCGAGTGGGACCTGTTGTCCCGCGAGAAGCTGATGGACTACGCCGAGAAGCACGGCATCCCGATCGAGCGCCACGGCAAGAAAAAATCGCCGTACTCGATGGACGCCAACCTGCTGCACATCTCCTACGAAGGCGGTGTCCTGGAAGATACCTGGACCGAGCACGAGGAAGACATGTGGAAATGGAGCGTCTCGCCTGAGAACGCCCCCGACCAGGCCACCTACCTCGAGCTGACCTACCGCAACGGTGACATCGTCGCCATCGACGGCGTCGAGAAGACCCCGGCCACCGTGCTGGCCGACCTCAACCGCATCGGCGGCGCCAACGGCATCGGTCGCCTGGACATCGTCGAGAACCGCTACGTCGGCATGAAGTCGCGCGGCTGCTACGAGACCCCGGGCGGCACCATCATGCTCAAGGCTCACCGTGCCATCGAGTCGATCACCCTGGACCGTGAAGTCGCTCACCTGAAGGATGAGCTGATGCCCAAGTACGCCAGCCTGATCTACACCGGCTACTGGTGGAGCCCGGAGCGTCTGATGTTGCAGCAGATGATCGACGCCTCCCAGGTCAACGTGAACGGTGTCGTGCGCCTGAAGTTGTACAAGGGCAACGTCACGGTCGTCGGCCGCAAGTCGGACGATTCGCTGTTCGACGCCAACATCGCGACCTTCGAGGAAGACGGCGGCGCCTACAACCAGGCAGACGCCGCAGGCTTCATCAAGCTCAACGCACTGCGCATGCGCATCGCGGCCAACAAGGGCCGTTCGCTGCTGTAAGCCTTTGGCGTAACAGAAAAACCCGGCCTCGGCCGGGTTTTTTCATGCCCGGGATTCAGGGGGAGGCGCGGGCTCGCCTTCCTGCATCGGCGATACCGACAGGTGGATGCAGGTTCGCGTATCGAGGTTGTACAAGATCCAGCGCCGCTGTTGCCCGTGAGGGCGCTCGATCATTCGCAGCACATGGTTTTCGATGATCTTTCGACTGTCGGCACCGGAGATGGCGATGATCATCGCCCCTTTGTCCCGTGCTACAGAGGGGGGCCGTGATCCGTCCGAAGCGCTGGCACGTCTTTCCGGGGCAAACAATGAACCGCTATTGAAGTTGAGCGTAAGAAAGAACAGCACGGTGAGGAAAAACGGGAAACCTACCAGGAACCAGGTGTAGACGGTCTGGCTGTCGTCACTGAGGAACGGTAGCGAGGCCAAAGCGGATGCCTCGATCACACCCGCAAAGACAGCGATAAGAGTCAACGGGCTGATAGGGTCGCGGTTCATGATGAGTGCCTGGCCATGCTTTGCCCATCAGTAGCCCGTTTCTTTCAGTGTGTTAAGCGTGGCTTGTTTCCCTGCCTGGCGATGCCGTGGGTCGCCGGGCAGGTTTTTATCCAGCCTGTATAGTCGAAATTTCCCGCGAAATGTGTCACCAGATGGCGCTTGGATCCAATTTTGCCGGCTGTTACTTTCTGACTCGTTGCGACGAACATACATCTATTACATTTTGTTAATTAGCTGTTTGTAGGAAGAATCTCTAATAACAGTAGTCCACTTCTTTCGGTGAATCTGCCAGGGAAACCGCTGCATAAATAATCGTTATGCTCGGGTGTGGTGGTCTATCGAACTAAAAACAACGTATCAATGGGAATCGCATGAATAAAGTGCTGATCGTGGATGATCACCCGGTCATTCGCCTGGCCGTACGCATGCTGATGGAGCGGCATGGCTACGAGGTGGTGGCGGAGAGCGACAATGGCGTGGATGCCTTGCAACTGACGCGGGAGTATCTGCCGGACATTGTCATTCTGGATATCGGGATCCCCAAACTGGATGGGCTTGAAGTGATTGCCCGGATGACCCTGGCAAGTCCCGGGACCAAGGTGCTGGTGCTGACCTCTCAGGCACCGGGGCACTTTTCGATGCGCTGCATGCAGGCGGGAGCGGCAGGTTATGTGTGCAAGCAGCAGGAGCTGACCGAGCTGCTCAGCGCGATCAAGGCCGTGCTGTCCGGCTACAGCTACTTCCCCAACCAGGCGCTGCACAAGGGGCGCTCAGGCGTGGGAGGGGCCACGGAGGTGGAGATGGTCGAGCGGCTTTCCGGGCGGGAGATGATGGTGTTGCAGCAGCTTGCCCGGGGCAAGAGCAACAAGGAGATCGCCGACAGCATGTTTCTCAGCAACAAGACGGTCAGTACCTACAAGACGCGCCTGCTGCTCAAGTTGAATGCCCGCTCGCTGGTGGACCTGATCGAACTCGCCCAGCGCCATGGGCTGGCCTGAGCATCATTGAAAATGCCTCCGTTCGGGAGGCTTTTTCGTGTCTGTACTACAGGTCGTAGTCGAAGTCAGCCAATTGCTTCTGCAGGCGTCGTTCCTCGAGCATGTTGTCGATGGTGCGGCGTTTGCTCAGGTTGGTCTTGGCCGGTTCGGCCTGCGGCTCCACATCTTCGTCCGCACTCTGGAAATCGTCGTCGATTGCCAAGTCTTCTTTATCGGTGCTCATGCGTCACTCCAAGCCAAGGGGCCATTGGCCGTCCTTATAACGGGAATCGCAGAGCGGGTAAAAAAGATTTTTTCAATCGCCTAGAGCAAGTATCAGCTATTGCCTCAATCGTCGGAAGTCTTTTGCTTGTATTCGCACAGATCCTCGATCCGGCAGCTGCCACAGCGCGGTTTTCGGGCCTGGCAGACATAACGGCCATGTAGGATCAACCAGTGGTGGGCATCGAGCAGATAGTCCCGAGGGACGAACTTGAGCAGTTTCTTCTCCACTTCCAGCACGGTCTTGCCCGGTGCGATGCCCGTGCGGTTGCTGACCCGGAAGATATGCGTGTCGACAGCCATGGTGAACTGGCGAAAGGCAGTGTTGAGCACCACGTTGGCGGTCTTGCGGCCGACGCCGGGCAGGGCTTCGAGAGCTTCGCGGGTCTGCGGGACTTCGCCTGCGTGCTGTTCGACCAGCAGGCGGCAGGTTTCGATGACGTTCTTGGCCTTGCTGTTGTACAGGCCGATGGTCTTGATGTACTCGCTCAGGCCTTCGATGCCCAGGGCGTGGATGGCCTGCGGGGTGTTGGCGACCGGGAACAGCCGGGCGGTAGCCTTGTTGACGCCGACATCCGTCGACTGGGCCGAGAGGATCACGGCGATCAGCAGTTCGAAAGGGGTGGAGTAGGCCAGTTCGGTCTTGGGCTCGGGATTGTCTTCATGCAGCCTGCGAAAGATCTCCAGGCGTTTGGCGGCATTCATGGGGTCAACGGGTTCCTTGACGGCGAGAGGCGGTGTTCGATGGACGCAGGTGATTGTACAGGCCCAGCACCAGGCCGAGCAGTATCAAGGCGCCAGGAGCCAGCGCGGCGAGGTGCAGGCCGAGACCTTCAGCCAGGAGTTGGCGGCAGATGCCCAGGGCCAGCCCGGCCGCCAGCAAGCCGAGCAGTCCGAGCCCCAGGTGGCGATATCGGCCAGGCTGTGCCGGCAGTTGCTCGCTGGCCAGGCAGGGCAGGGCCAGCAGCAACGGGTAGAGAGCAAGCTGTTGAGCCAGGGGCATTGCCCAGGCTTGCAGGCCGAGGTGCAGGCAGGTCGCCAAGGCGGCGGCAAGTACGGTGCCAGTCCACAGGCGGGGACTTTGTTCCAGGTGACCGCGCAGAGGGGCCATCAACGCCTGGTGCAGGCCCACCAGCAGTATTGTGCAAAGGCTGATCGAGAACGCCTGGACGATGGTGCCGGTCGCGCCGAGCAATGGCGCCAGGCTGATTGGCAGGAGCCAGAAACGGTTCATGGGGGCGTCTCACCGAGCAATGCGGGGCGATGCTGGTCAAAATAGCGCAGTGCATCCTGGATCGCCTTGATGACTGCCCGCGAGGTAACCGTCGCCCCGGCCAGCTGGTCGAACGCGCCCTGGTCGCGCTTGATCGCCCAGGCCTGTTCGGGCGTATCGCGCAGTGTCCGACCGATGAACTGGTCCAGCCAATGGCGTGCCGGGTCGACCAGTTGATCGCCCAGGCCAGGGCTTTCCTGCTGCTCGAGCACGCGCACGCCCACCAGGTGGCCTTGGGGGGCGATGGCGATCACCAACTCGATGGCTCCTCCATAGCCTTGGGCTTTGCTGTGCAGCAGTACGGCGCTGGTGACGCCTGCCAGGCTGGCGCGGTAGGCGGCCAGCAGATGGCTATGGCTCAGCTTGGCATCCGTCAGGGCCACGGGTGTTTGTAGTGGCCGGTTATCGTAGCTGCCCGCTGGTAGCACCTTGAGCCACTGCTGTTCCCGCCATTGGCGCGAGGCCTCGGCAATCGGCCCGGCGGTGAAATGGTGCCAGGCCAGTGTCGCGGCAATCGCCAGTCCTGCCACCAATAGCAGCACTGCGGTATTGCGTTTGCGAGCGGTCATGGGCAGGCCTGCTGGCGGCGTTCCGCCCAGCGATCAAGCGTGGGGACGGCGAGGTTCATCAGCAGGACGGCGAACGCCGTGCCATCGGCAAAGCTGCCCCAGGTGCGGATCAGGTAGATCAGCAGACCGGTGCCGATACCGAACAGCAGGCGGGCCAGCGGCTGCTTGCAGCCGGACACCGGTTCGGTGGCGATGAAGAAAGCAGCCAGCATGGTTGAGCCGGATAGCAGGTGCAGCAGTGGCGAGCCGTTGGAGTCGGAGCCTGCGCCATTCCAGCCTAGCAGGCTGGACAGGACCAAGGCGCCGAGCAGGCCGACGGGGACCTGCCAGCCGAAGACCTTGCGTTGCAGCAGGAACACCCCGCCAAGCAGGAAGGCGAGGTTGACCCATTCGCTACCACGCCCACCCAGGTGGCCGAACGCCGGGTGGCTGGCGAACAGTTCGTCGATGGTCAGGCTGCGGTTGTGGCGCAGCACATCGAGCACCGTGGGGCTGGCCCACGCGTCGATGCGTTCGCTGGCGCCCAAAGTCAGGCCAAGGCTTTCCACGAGCCCAGGTGCCTGACCGGGCCAGTGGTTCATCTGCAACGGGAAGCTCAACAGGACGAACGCATAGCCGACCATGGCAGGGTTGAACAGGTTGCGCCCGACCCCGCCAAAAGCTTGTTTCCCCAGGCCGATGGCGACGCAGGCCGCCGTCATGGGCAGCCACCAGGGCGCCAGGCTGGGCATGGCTGCGGCCAGCAGCACGGCGGTGACCAGTGCACTGCCGTCGCCAAGGGCGCAGGCGACCGGCATTCTCCGCCAGCGCAATAGCACAGCCTCGGTAGCCAGCGCCGCGCAACTGCTCACCAGCAGGTTGATCAGCACGCCCCAGCCATGCAGCCAGAACAGCACCAGCAGGCCAGGGGCGCAGGCCAGCAGAACCAGCTGCATGGTGCTGCGCAGGCGCGGATCAGTGGTCGGCATGGCTTTACAGGTCCTCGAGGTGTTGCACAGCGATGGCTTCCGTTGCCAGGGGCAGGGCGATGCGTGGACCCAGGCTCATTGGGTGAAGAGTCCGTTGAGTCCAGAAAACGCCATGGCCATCACCCCAGCCCCGATCAGCCGGACGGGCAGGCCGCGCAGGGCTGCGGGCATCTCAGCATGGCGGCAGCGGGCGTCAAGGTCGGCATACAGCGCCAGGGCCAGCCAGAATCCCAGCGCGCCGACAGTGGCCCACGCCAGAATACCCCAGCCGTCGACGGCGCCGTTGGCAAGCTGTAACAACAAGCCTAGCACCACGGCGTTTGCGCTCAGCAGAGGTTGCAGATCGTGCAGGGGCCAGCCTGGCCGAAAATGTCGGAGCAGGTTTGGCAGTGTCCAGGCCAATGCCGCCAGCAAGGGCAGGAAGATGAACAATTGCAGGTCCTGCAACCCCATGGGCAGGAGAAATTGCCGGTGCAGCCAGACGCCGACAGGTAGCGCAACGAGGATCAACAGGGCCGAACACAGACCCAATGCATGCAGGCGCGCACGCTCGACCGGCTCGGCCTGCAGGACCAGGTGATTGACCAGCGCGGCGCTGACCAGGATCAGGACGTAGTCACTCATGGCGATGCCGAAAGCCGGAGGGTGCCATCATTATCGGATAGCGGGCGGCAGATGCAACTGCCCCGGCCAATAGGCCGGGGCAGGAGGGCTTACTTGATGCGCTGGCCTGGCTTGGCGCCGCTGTCGGGGCTGAGCAGGTAGATCTCTTCGCCGCCGGGGCCGGCGGCCATGACCATGCCTTCGGAAACGCCGAAACGCATCTTCCGCGGCTTGAGATTGGCCACCATCATGGTCAGGCGGCCTTCCAGCTGGGAAGGATCCGGGTAGGCCGACTTGATGCCCGAGAACACATTGCGGCGCTCGTCACCGATGTCCAGGGTCAGCTGCAGCAGCTTGTCGGCGCCGGGCACGGCTTCGGCCTTGACGATCAGCGCCACGCGCAGGTCGACTGCGGCGAAGGTATCGAACTCGATCTCGGCCGACAGCGGGTCCTTGGCCAGTTCGCCATTGCCCGCCGGAGCAGCCTTGGCTTCGGCGGCCAGCAGGTCTTCCTTGCTGGCGGCGACCATGGCTTCGACCTTGGCTGGCTCGATACGGCTCATCAGGGCCTTGAACGGGTTGAGCTGGTGGTTTTCCAGGCGCGACAGGTGGTCGTTCCAGGTCAGCGGGGCGACGTTGAGGAACGCCTCGGCGTCGGCTGCCAGCAGTGGCAGTACCGGCTTGAGGAAGATCACCAGCTGGCGGAACAGATTGACACCCTGGGCGCAGATGGCCTGCACTTCGTCCTGCTTGCCTTCCTGTTTGGCCAGCGACCAGGGCGCCTTGTCGGCGATCCAGGCGTTGGCGCGGTCGGCCAGGGCCATGATCTCGCGCATGGCGCGGCCGAAGTCGCGGGCCTCATAGGCCTCGGCGATCGACGGCGCGGCGGCGAGGAAGGCCTCGGTCAGCTCGGGCGCGGCATCGCCGGCAACCATCACACCGTCGTTGCCCTTGTGGATGAAGCCGGCGCAGCGGCTGGCGATGTTGACCACCTTGCCGACCAGGTCGGAGTTGACCTTCTGCACGAAGTCCTCGAGGTTCAGGTCGAGGTCGTCGACGCCGCGACCCAGCTTGGCGGCGTAGTAGTAGCGCAGGTACTCCGGCTGCAGGTGGTCGAGGTAGGTGCGCGCCTTGATGAAGGTGCCGCGCGATTTCGACATCTTCGCGCCGTTGACGGTCAGGTAGCCGTGCACGTTGACCGCGGTCGGCTTGCGCAGGCCCGCGCCTTCGAGCATGGCCGGCCAGAACAGCGCGTGGAAGTTGACGATGTCCTTGCCGATGAAGTGATACAGCTCGGCCTTGGAGCCTTCGTTCCAGAACGCGTCGAAGTCCAGCTCCGGACGGCGGTCGCAAAGGTTCTTGAAGCTGGCCATGTAGCCGATCGGCGCGTCCAGCCAGACGTAGAAGTACTTGCCCGGTTCGCCCGGGATTTCGAAGCCGAAGTACGGCGCGTCACGGGAGATATCCCATTCCTGCAGGCCCGAATCCAGCCATTCGGCGAGCTTGTTGGCCACCGCGTCCTGCAGGGTGCCGCTGCGGGTCCACTGCTGCAGCATGGCCTGGAAGTCCGGCAGCTTGAAGAAGAAGTGCTGCGAGTCGCGCAGCACCGGAGTGGCGCCGGAGATCGCCGACTTGGGGTTCTTCAGTTCGGTGGGGGCGTAGGTAGCGCCGCATTTCTCGCAGTTGTCGCCGTACTGGTCCTCGGCCGCGCACTTGGGGCAGGTGCCCTTGATGAAACGGTCGGCGAGGAACATGCCCTTCTCGGGGTCGAAATACTGGGTGACCGAACGGTTGGCGATATGCCCGGCGTCGCGCAGGCGAGTATAGATCAGGCTCGACAGCTCACGGTTCTCCTCGCTGTGCGTGGAGTGGTAGTTGTCGAAGTCGACCAGGAAGTCGGCGAAGTCGGCGCTGTGCTCGGCCTGGACGTTGGCGATCAGCTGCTCCGGGGTGATGCCTTCCTTTTCCGCGCGCAGCATGATGGCCGAACCGTGGGCGTCGTCGGCGCAGACATAGATGCACTGGTTGCCGCGCAGCTTCTGGAAGCGTACCCACATGTCCGTCTGGATGTACTCCAGCATATGGCCAAGGTGGATCGATCCATTGGCATAGGGCAGGGCGCTGGTGACGAGAATCTGACGTGGCTCGGACATGGTGGCTCGGCTACTTATCTGGCTACGGGGTAAAAATGAGGGTGATCGGCCACTATAAAGGGCTGGCGAATTTATTTCACCCCAAGGACGCATCTGCTGACGATTGACGGGTTAGCATAGGCGCCTGTTCCGTATTCAGTTTGCCAATGGGAGCCTCCATGAGTGCCGTCACCCGTGCCGCCGTCGAAGGCGTGCTTCGCCAGTACACCGACCCCTACCTGAATCTAGATCCGGTCAGCGCCGGTTGCGTGCGCGCCATCGACATCCAGGGCGGGCAGGTCAGCGTGCAGTTGCAGCTGGGGTATGCCGCCGGCCTGTTCAAGGGCGGCTGGGCGCAGGTGCTGCAGACCGCCATCGGCAACCTCGATGGCGTTGCCTCGGCCAGCGTGGACATCGACTGCGTCATTGCCACCCACAAGGCCCAGGCCCAGGTGCCGGCCATGGCCAACGTGAAGAACATCATCGCCGTGGCCTCGGGCAAGGGCGGGGTCGGCAAGTCGACCACCGCCGCCAACCTGGCCCTGGCCCTGGCCCGCGAAGGTGCCCGGGTGGGCATTCTCGATGCCGACATCTATGGCCCGAGCCAGGGGGTGATGTTCGGCATCGCCGAAGGTACCCGCCCGCAGGTGCGTGAGCAGAAGTGGTTCGTGCCGATCAAGGCCCATGGTGTCGAGGTCATGTCCATGGCGTTTCTCACCGACGACAACACGCCGATGGTCTGGCGTGGCCCGATGGTCTCGGGGGCGTTGCTGCAACTGGTGACCCAGACTGCCTGGGACGACCTCGACTACCTGGTGATCGACATGCCGCCGGGCACTGGTGACATCCAGCTGACCCTGGCGCAGAAGGTGCCGGTGGCAGGCTCGGTGATCGTCACCACGCCCCAGGACCTGGCGTTGCTCGATGCGAAGAAGGGCGTGGAGATGTTCCGCAAGGTCAACATCCCGGTGCTGGGTGTGGTGGAGAACATGGCAGTGCATATCTGCTCCAACTGTGGCCATGCCGAGCACCTGTTCGGCGAAGGCGGTGGCGAGAAGCTGGCGGCGCAGTACGGCGTCGAGCTGCTGGCCTCGCTGCCGCTGTCGATGCTGATCCGCGAACAGGCCGACAGCGGCAAGCCGACCGCCATCGCCGAGCCGGAAAGCCAGATCGCCATGGTCTACCAAGAGCTGGCGCGTCAGGTGGGGGCGCGGATCGTGTTGCAGGAAGCGGCGGCGCCGGCGATGCCGAGTATTACCATCAGCGAAGACTGAAAGCACCGTCGCCCCCTGTAGGAGCGGCCTTGTGCCGCTCCTACAGGGGGCGACGAATAGCTTTTGAACAGGCACAAAAAAACCCGCCAATGGCGGGTTTTTTTTGAAAGCGAGGAAGCGAGATCGACTTAGGCGATCTGAACTTCTTCAGCCTGCATGCCTTTCTGGCCGCGGGTAGCGACGAAAGTAACAGCCTGGCCTTCTTTCAGGGTTTTGAAGCCGTCAGCTTGGATGGCTTTGAAGTGCACGAACAGGTCGTCGCCCGACTGAGGGGTGATGAAGCCGTAGCCCTTCTCATCGTTGAACCACTTGACAACACCGGATTGACGGTTGGACATTTTTCTGTCTCCTTGGACAAAGTTGATAACGGTCAGGAAACACCCTGACCGGGACTGAGCGCAAAGAGAGCAGAAAATTCAGCGATGGGCCGATCAGGATCGTGCATCAAACTAGAGATTCTCGGTGTCACGTGCAGCACAGTGGCGCCACCTTAACCCACTTTCCACAACCTGCCAATGGCCAAGAAGCGCTTTGGTGAAATTCGGATCGGCGGCCTGTACAGGCCCCGTCCGGCGCGGGATAGGGCGAGGAAACTTTAACCCGGGCGTCGGGACCGGTAAGATGCACCTCTCGTTTTTTACCCCGCACTCTTCAGGACACCCCGCCATGAGCATCAAATCGGACAAGTGGATTCGCCGCATGGCGCAGGAACACGGCATGATCGAACCGTTCGTCGAGCGCCAGGTGCGCGGCGAGCAGGACAGCCGGGTCATTTCCTTCGGTGTCTCCAGCTACGGCTACGACGTGCGCTGCGCCGACGAGTTCAAGGTCTTCACCAACATCAATTCGGCCACCGTCGATCCGAAGAACTTCGATGCCGGCAGCTTCGTCGACATCAAGAGCGACGTGTGCATCATCCCGCCGAACTCCTTCGCCCTGGCCCGTACCGTCGAGTACTTCCGCATCCCCCGTGACGTGCTGACCATCTGCCTGGGCAAGAGCACCTACGCCCGCTGCGGCATCATCGTCAACGTCACCCCGCTCGAGCCCGAGTGGGAAGGCCATGTGACCCTGGAGTTCTCCAACACCACCACGCTGCCGGCGAAGATCTACGCCAACGAAGGCGTGGCGCAGATGCTGTTCCTGCAGTCCGACGAGGCATGTGAAGTGTCGTACAAGGACCGTGGCGGCAAGTACCAGGGCCAGCGCGGCGTCACCCTGCCACGCACCTGAGTCGACAAAGCGCGGGAATTGTTTGCGCGCCCGGCACTCCAACGAGAATACAGTTTCGGCGCGCATGCCGTGCGCCGGGCCTCGTCAGGAGCCGCCCATGAAAATCGACCCCGCAATCAGTGCCAAGCTGGCCGTCCTGCAGCCGAACCAGATCGGATTGCTGGCCTGGTCGCTGATGGCCCATCCGCCGATCCACACACCGCTGCCGATGCAGGCCGGTGGCGTGCCGCACCAGCCCGACCCCGATACCCCGCAGCCGCCGGAACCCGGCGAGCACCCGCCAATGGAACCGGGGGAGCCGACTCTGCCCGACGAGCCGCCTCCAGCGCCAGTGGCCTGACTTTTCTCAGTTGCCCAGCAGGTAGCCGCTGCGACAGACCTGTTCACCGGCCACATGGGCAACCACCATGCCCGCCGTGGCCATGCGCCGGATGCTGCGCGCGTAGAGCAGCCCGGCCTGGGTATTGCGCAGGGGCGTGACCCGGTCGTTGAGCGGGTCGATGACCTCGGCGATCAGCTCACCGGCTTGCAGGTACTGGCCGGGCGCGGCGTGGAACACCAGCAGCCCGCCAAGCGGGGTCATGACCGGCTCCACCGCCGCCAGTGGCGTCGCCGGGTGAACCAATGCGGGCATCGGGGCCGGTTGGCCCTCGATGATCCCGGCATGGGTAAGGAAGTCGAGGATCGCCTGGCAGTCGCGGGTCGCCAGGGGGTGGCTGACATCGGCCTGGCCGCGCAGCTCGATGGTCACCGAGAAGCTGCCCTGGGGGATCGGGAAGCGCTTGCCGAAGCGCTGCTGCAACTGCCACCACACCAGGCTGAAGCACTCATCGAACGACTGTCCGCCCGAATCGGTGGCCAGCAGGCTGGCCTGCACGCCCAGGTAGCGGGCCAGCGGTTCGACCTGGGGCCAGGCCTCAGGCGTTGTGTACAGGTGCTCGACGGCCTCGAAGTCGCAATGCAGGTCGAGCACCATGTCGGCGTCGCAGGCCAGGCGTTGCAGGGTCAGGCGCTGCGACTGCAGCGGCGTGTGCGCGGGGTGGGCATCCAGGCCCCGGCGCAGGTATTCGCGAATCAGTGCCAGGTTGTGCGCAGGATCCTGGGTGAGGTGCCCTTCGATCTGGTCGCCGATGCTGTCGGACAGGTCGACGAACCTGCGGTTGAAGTTCTCGCCGCTCTGCAGTTCGAAGCGTCCCAGGGGCGCATCCAGCAACACCTGCTCAAGGCCCACCGGGTTGGCCACCGGCACCAGGATGATCTCCTTGCGCAGGCGGCCCTGCTGCTCCATTTCCCCGAGTCGCTGCTTCAGGTGCCAGGCCACCAGCATGCCCGGCAGCTCGTCGGCGTGCAGCGAGGCCTGGATGTACACCTTGCCGGCGCCACGCGGGCCGAAGTGGAAGCTGTGCAACTGGCGGGCGATGCCCGGGACAGGGGAGAGCAGGTCGTGGGTCGAGTGGTGCATGGTGGTCCTGATATCAGCGTATTAGGGCGAAGGCTGGGATCAAGGATAGAAGCATAACTTCGGGAGTGGCGCACTATTCACATCGCAGGGCGCAAGGGATGGGCCAGGCGATGACTCTGTATTGGTCATGAGATCGCGCGCCGCTAGCGCGACGCTTGATCTCGGACCGTCAAATGACCTACTTGCCAGGCACCAGCGTCAACCGCTGGCTGCCATAGGCCCGGGCAAAGTTTTGCGGTTGCAGCGGCAGGCTGGTGAAGCGGCCCTTGAACCAGGCATCGAGCCCGTCGCTAAAGTTACGACTGGCCGGGTTGCCGGACTGGCCGTTGCTGGTCAGTACCTGCAGCGGTTCGGCCTGGCCGAAGTCGACGATCATTCGCGCCGAGGCCGGCAGTTGGGTGTCGAAGCTGCTCCCCCAGGCATAAGGCGTCAGGGCCAGGGTGCTGAAGTCGCCGCCCGCTGCCAGGGGCGCACGGTCGAGCTTGTCGCCCAGGCCGTGATAGGCCGGTGCCGGCCAACGGTACTGGTGCAGCTTGCCCCATTGCCAGGCGCGGCGATCGGCGCCGAGCTGGGCGGTGCCGGCATCCACCGCGGCGGCCAGGCTGCGGGCGAGGATGGTCGGCTTGTCTTCCTTCTGCGACGTGCCGCGATCATCCCAGAACGGACTGTCCTCGCGCCCCAGCAGGTGATCGACCTGGGCGGAGTAGGACAACTGGGCATTGCCGACGAACGCCTGCCAGGCCGGGCTGGATTCCGGGCCCAGTTCGTCGAGGAAGGTCTGCCGGGTGACCGCCTGCAGGAACAGTTCATACAGCGCGGCATCGGCCGACACCGGGCTCATTCGGCCATCGAAGGCCTTGAGCCGGGTCAGGGCATCGCGGGCCTTGTCGCGCTGCGCGGCGGGCAGGGCATCGATGGCCTGCTTGAGCGGCTGGGCCATGCCGGGGGCGTCGAACATCTGCTTGAGCTTGTCGGCCAGCAGCGACACCTGATCGTTCTGCAGCGCCATCAGGCTGCGGCTGTCGTGACGACCGTTGCCGGCCAGCTGGGCCATGCGTTCGGCGCGCTCGGGGTAGTACCAGCTGCTCGACAGCTGCATGCCATAGCCCTTGGGCAGGCTGCGCTGGTTGGCGTGACCGATGAAGCCGGCGGGCGGATCCTGGTCATACGGGTGCAGCATTGCGTCGGCGTAGCCATCCCAGTCATAGCGCCCGTCCCAGCCCGGCGAGGGCAGCAAGCCTTGGCCTTCGCGGCGGTTGGGGTAGCGGCCACTGACCTGCCAGCCGATGTGCTGCGGCTCGGCGAACACGAAGTTCAGCGCCGCCGCAGTGACCTCGCGGGTGCTGTCGAAGGCGCGTTCTATGTTCTGCGCACGGGTCAGGTCGAACAGCGCGTCGAGGCTGCGATCTTCCTTGAGCTGTGGCAGGTGCAGGGCCAGGGCCAGACTGCCATGGCCCGGCAGCAGGGTGCCGTGGCGGGTGTCGTACATCACCTCGCGCTGCGGACGCTGGCCGCGGACGAAGAAGGTTTCGTTGCGTGCGCGGGCCTGCTGCCACTTGCCGTCGGCGAGGTAGGTCAGTTGGCTGCCCTGTCGGCGTACCTGCTCGAGGAACAGGTCCTGGTTGTCGGCCATCACCGCGCTGCTGCTCCAGGCCAGCTTGCCGTTGTAGCCGGCCAGCACGATCGGCAGGCCCGGTAGCGACAGGCCGGCAACCTGGTACTTGGTGGTGTGGATCTGCACTGGGCTCAGTGCCCAGGTGGCGCGGCTGTCACTTGCCAGCAGGCTCTTGCCGCTGCGGCTGCGCTGGGGTGTCAGGGCCAGGTTGGCCGAGCCGGGGGCGCCCAGCAGGCCGAGGTCGGCCAGTTGCTGGCCGGCGGCGGTGAGTGCGCCCAGCCCCGGCAGTTGGCTGGCCAGGTTCACGCCCTTGAGCTTGTCGACTTCGCCCTCGGCCAAAGGCTCGTCAGGCGCGCCGGGGAGCAGCCAGGCGAGTTTGTCGGCACCGACCTTCTGTGCCAGGGTCAGCGCCGACAGTTCCTCCTGCAGGTTCACCGACTGGCTAAAGGCATAGAGGCTGAAGATCAGCGCCGAGTCCTCTGGTTTCCAGTATTCCGGGCGGTAACCGCTGCGGGCGAGCTCGCCCGGCAGCTTGTCGCGGTAGCGGAACAGGTAGGCGTTGACCCCGCGGGCGTATACCTCGAAGAAGCGTTTCAGGCGCGGCGAGGCATCGGCATAAAGCTGGCCGGCGCTCTGCTTGAGGTTGGCGGCGCGCATCAGACGGTCCAGCTCCAGGGCGTCGGCCCCGGCCAGCTCGGCCATGCGCCCCTGGGCCAGCAGGCGCATGGCGACCATCTGCTCGATGCGATCCCCGGCGTGCAAGTAGCCCAGGCTGAACAGCGCGTCGTGGAAGCTGCTGCTTTCGATCAGCGGCGCGCCCATCGCATTGCGCCGAACCGAGACGTTCTGCGCCAGGCCCTTGAGCGGTTGCACGCCGGTCGTCGGCAGCACGCTGTCCTGGTGACCACCCATCTGGCAGCCGCCGAGCGCGAGCAGGCCAAGCAACGCGGCAGCACTGCCGAGGCGGAGAGGGAAGGGCGGTAGGACGGGGGCGGCCATGACTAGGCTCCTGCAGGGCGTGGCGGGGTTCTGAAAGGCGCTAAGGTAGTGAGCGCGCAGTCGCCGTGCAAGGTGCCGGGAAGCTTTATTTACCAGTGGTAGTGTTGGTGCGTGCAGATCGCGGGTCAAGCCCGCTCCCGCGACGATTTGCCGGGGAGCGGGCTTGACCCGCAATGGCCTGCGTCGACGTCGATCAGGCGCCGTGGCACTTCTTGAATTTCTTCTCGCTGCCGCACGGGCAAGGGTCGTTGCGGCCGACGTCCTTCAGGGCGTTGCGCACCGGCTCCTGGTGGCCGTGGTTGCAGTGCGGGCCGTGCACATGGCCGTGGTCGTGGTCATGATCGTGACCGTGGTTGCAGTCGGGGCCATGGACATGGGGTTGCTGGGTCATTGCGGGGTTACTCCGGTTGTAGATCGCCGGGGATTATCTCACCCCTTTGCGACAAGTGCAGGTCCCGATGGACGATGAGTCCGGTGGCCAGCTCGCCGTGCAGATGATATTGCAGCGGCTGCCCGCTCTTGAGCAGTTTCGCCAGGGGCTTGAGGTGCTGCCAGAGGTTGGTGCGCACGGTGATCTTGAAGGTGCGCCGGGCCTGGCTGCCGACGCTGCGCCACAGGCTGGCCTCGTCCTCGGCCAGGAGCAGGTCGCCCAGGCGCACCGAATAGGCCAGGTGGCGGATGAACAGACGGCTGTCGTTGGGGTTGTCGACCCGCAGGTGCAGGACGAACTCCTGCTGGTGCAGGCGCATCTTCACCGGTTCCACCTCCAGCAAGTGCAGCTGTGGCTCGCGCCAGGTGTCGCCGCCCCAGCCGGCGCAGCCCGCCAGCCAGCCCAGCAGCAGGCCGAGTGTGAGCAGGCGGGCCAGGGGGCGCATGTTCAGCTACCGAGATAACTGGCGCAGCATTTCTTGAATTTCTGCCCGCTGGCGCAGGGGCAGGGGTCGTTGCGACCGGCCTTGAGCGCTACCGTCGGGTCGATGAAGTACCAGCGTCCTGCATGCTGGACGAACGCCGAGCGCTCGCGGTGCTGATGGTCGCCTTCCAGGTCGTGCCAGCGTGCGGTGAAGGTGACGAAGGCATGCTCGGGTTGCCCGCCCAGCACCTCGGCACTTTCCACCTCCAGCCCCAGCCAGGTGCTTTGTGCGCTCCAGGTCGCCATGGCGACTCGATCCAGCTCGGATTGCTGAGCCGGCAGGGTGGTGTCGACCAGGTAGTCCACCAGGCCCAGCACGTAGGCGCTGTAGCGCGAGCGCATCAGGGCCTGGGCGTCCGGCGCCGGGGTGCCGCTGTGATAATGCCCGCAGCAGGCGTCGAGCAGGTTGCCGCTGCCGCAGGGGCAGATCGAGACACTCATCCAGTCACCACCAGTACTTGCCGAAGTTTTCAGGGTTGGCCCAGAACTTCGCATTGAGCCAGTCCGGGACCTGCTTGTAGTCATGCAGATCATAGGTGAACAGGCTCAGCACCTGTTCGTCACGCTGGAATTTCTCGCTGGCCGAGAGTGCCAGCGAATAGAAGTCGGTGTCCTGCCAGCCGCAGGCGGCCAGGTCCGCCAGTACCGCGACGCGGCTGGCGTTGAGGTTGCGGATGCCGCCCAGCAGCTCCAGGCCGGTGCGCTTGGGCAGGTGCTCCAGGCAGTCGACCAACACCGCCAGGTCGAAGCGCCGGGCCGCTTGTTCGGCGGGGAGCGGGCCGGGTACGGCGACCTCGATCCGGGTATCGGGGTGGGCGGCGGCGAAGGCCTCCAGGGCCGGGAAGCGGCTGCCCACCAGCAGCAGATGGCGCGGGGTGAAGCGATCGAGCAGGGCGGCCAGGGCCTGCTGCGGCGTGCGTTGTGAGAAAACCTCGGTCATTGCCATTCCTCGTTCAGGTCGCTCAAGACTAGCGGTCCTGGGCGATCGGGCAAAGAGGCGCGTCGCCACGTCGTGGCTTATTGCTGGCAGAGCGGTAATCGCCGGTCTTTACTCCCAGAGCATCGGTAATGCACCGATTCCCCCTAGGAGAAGCAACAAGATGAGCATAGTACGCACAGCGATACCCCTGGTTCTGCTCACCAGTGTGTTGACTGGTTGTGCAGGTTTGCAAAAAACCGACTGGCCGAAGTGTGCTGCCGTCGGGGGCGTGGGCGGCGCGGCCCTGGGCGCGATCGAAAGCTCCAGCTGGGCCGGCTGGGGCGCATTGCTCGGTGGCGGCCTGGCGGCCGGCTATTGCTGGGCCCACGGTGATGGCGACGAGGACGGCGATGGCGTGCCGGACAGTCGCGACAAGTGCCCTGGCACCCCGCGAGGCGTACAGGTCGATGCCAACGGTTGTCCGCCTGAGCCGGCGCCGGTGGTCGAGGAAGTGGTGGTGCAGAAGGAAGAGGTTATCGTCATCCGTGATGTACGTTTCGAGTTTGATTCGGCACGCCTGACCGCCACTGACAAGGAACGCCTCAATACCATTGCGACACGCCTCAAGCAGGAAGCCCCGGGCGCTCGCCTGAGTGTTTCCGGCCACACCGACAGCGTCGGCTCCGACAGCTACAACCAGAAGCTTTCCGAGCGTCGCGCCCAGTCGGTGACCAACTATCTGGTTGAAAGTGGTGTGCCGCGTGCCAGCTTCGTCTCGGTGGTGGGTGCTGGCGAGACTCAGCCGGTCGCAGACAACGCCACCGCCGACGGCCGTGCCATGAACCGCCGCACCGAGATCAAGATCCAGCGTTGAGCGCCGTGCGCCTGCGCCTTGAGAAGTGGCGCGGGCGCGTCTTTACTCCTGTGTGACCGGTAGCGGCCGGTGACACAGGAGCAATCACCATGCGTGTTTTGTCGAAAGCGGCACTGCCGTTGCTGGTGGCCACAAGCCTGCTTACAGGCTGCGCCACCCACAGCGATGGCAGCGCGCCCCTCAATCAAAGGACCTGGCCCATCTGCAGCCTGCTTGGCGGACTGGTCGGCGGCGGCCTGGGCGCCATCGAGAGTTCCACCTGGGCGGCTGGTGCCGGTGTTGCCGGTGCGATTGCCGGTGGCCTGATCTGCTATGCCCAGGATGGCGACGAGGATGGCGATGGCGTATTCGACCGCCGCGACCGCTGCCCGGACACCCCGGCCGGCACCCAGGTCAATCACATGGGCTGCCCATTGCCGCAGTATCCGGCGTCGGCACCGCAACCGGAGCCGGCGGCAACCCCGGAAGTGATCACGCTCGATGACCAGGGCCAGGTGCTGTTCGCCTTCGACTCCGCCGAGTTGACCCAGGGTGCCCAGCAGCGCCTGCAAGGCTTGCTGCCCAAGCTCAACGAGCCCGGCGTGGCCAGTATCAAGGTCCTCGGTTTCACCGACAGCGTGGGTTCGGACGCCTACAACCAGCGCTTGTCCGAGCGCCGTGCCAGCGGCGTTGCCGAGTATCTGATCAGCCAGGGGCTGGCGCCGAACAAGGTGACCAGCCAGGGCCGTGGTGAAAGCGAGCCGGTGGCCGACAACAACACCGACGAAGGCCGCTCGCGCAACCGACGGGTGGAGCTGCACCTGAACTGAACCCCTCTGGCGCATGTCCTGGCAGTAGGGTTACTGTTGCCGGCGCGGTCCGCTCGAACGGGCCGCGCCGACATAACAACAATCCATGGGGGCCGGACATGAAGTTCATCCTGGGCCTGGGCAAGGCTCTGACGGTGGCGTTCTGGGGCGTGGTGCTGTTCAACCTGTTCATGCCGCAGCCGTTGCCGCTCAATCTGTTGATCAATGCCACGGGTATCGTCCTGTTGTCGCTGCATGCGCTGGAGGTGCTGTTCTTCAACGGCAGCCTGCGTGGGCGCAGTCACCGCTGGTTCGACCGGCTGCAGATCCTGTTGACCGGCATCTTCCATGTCATGTCCATCCCCCGACCGCAGGAGGCGTCGAGCCATGCGTAAACTGATGTTGCTGGCCGCACTGGCCAGCCCCCTGGCCCAGGCCGAAAGCCTGGAGGTCCCCGCCCATTCGATGTTGCGTCTGCCCAACAAGGCGGCCAGCGTCCACCTGGAGCAGTTGCGGGTGGCCGACTCGGCGACGCTGTTGCTGCCGGCCACGCTTACCGAACTGAAGATCGACCGGCTCGAGCTGGGGCGTGATGCGCGGATCGCCATTGCGCCGGCCGAGCGGGACCTGAGTATCGAGGCATTGAGTGCCTACCTGGGCGAAGGCAGCGAGTTCAGCGCGCCCGGGGCGCCCGGGACCTACGAGCGTGCTGCGCGGCCGGGGCGTAACCTGGATCTGCGGCTGCAGGCGCTGGAGGCGGATCGGCTGTCGATCGACGCCCGGGGCGGGGCT
>NZ_QJRP01000020.1 GCF_003205295.1 Pseudomonas mosselii | reverse complement strand
CCCTATCCCAACCTTGCCAACCCACCCTCCCGCTGCGCACTATATTGCACACCCTTGCGCGCACAATAACGGAAGCCTCCATGAACACCCCAAACCGCAGCCTGGCCGCCACGCTGTTCCCCATCGGCTTGCTGCTGATCGCCATGGCCTCCATCCAGTCCGGAGCCTCGCTGGCCAAGAGCATGTTTCCCATCGTCGGCGCCCAAGGCACCACCGCCCTGCGCCTCATCTTCGCCAGCGTGATCATGCTCCTGTTGCTGCGCCCCTGGCGTGCTCGCCTGGATGCCAGCACCCTGCGTAGCGTGATTATCTACGGCATGGCCCTGGGCGGCATGAACTTCCTCTTCTATATGTCATTGCGCAGTGTGCCGCTAGGCATCGCTGTAGCCCTCGAGTTCACCGGCCCGCTCGCGGTGGCGCTATGGGCCTCGAGACGGGCGCTGGACTTCCTGTGGATCGCCCTGGCGGTCGTCGGCCTGCTGCTGTTGATCCCCATCGGTCAGACCGACGGCGGGTTAGACCCGATCGGCGCCGGCTATGCCCTGGGAGCCGGCGTGTGCTGGGCGCTGTACATCCTCTACGGGCAAAAGGCCGGGGCCGAGAACGGTATCCAGACCGCTGCCCTGGGGGTAGTGATCGCAGCCCTGTTCGTCGCCCCCATTGGTATCGCCCACGCCGGCAGCGCCTTGTTGACACCTGCGCTGCTACCGGTAGCCCTGGGCGTGGCCATCCTGTCGACAGCCCTGCCCTACAGCCTGGAAATGGTCGCCTTGACCCGCATGCCCGCCCGCACCTTCGGCACACTGATGAGCATCGAGCCGGCCTTTGGCGCATTGTCCGGGCTACTCTTCCTGGGTGAGAAGCTTACCCTTTGGCAATGGCTGGCAATCCTCGCCATCATCACTGCCTCTGTAGGCGCGACCTTGTCCATGAAACGAGATGCGGTACCACCCGTGGCCGCCGACTGATTTGAGAAATATTTGCATTTAGCTGACCTGCAACCTTGTACCGCCCGCCGTGGCTGATTAAGCTGTCACCCAAATATAATCTTGACGCTATCTACTGAGCGGTACATGGACGCTGGGGACCATCAGGGAAGAGACGAAGCGCAAACCACAGGCCCGTGAGTGCAGTCGGGCCAAATAAGGACAGGAATGAAACGTATTTTTCTCATCCTGGCCATCCTGGCCATCGCTGGATGCGCCGCGACAGCCAATACCGAGGTGAAGCGGGGGAAAAAGGGCCTGCATATCAACTGCTCGGGGCTCTCCTCGTCATGGGACAAGTGCTACAGCAAGGCCGCCAGCTCCTGCAGCAGCAAAGGCTACAAGGTCATCGCCCGGTCCGGCGACACCGACGAAGAGCCTGGCGACTATGTGTTCGGCATCAATCCGGCCGGCTATACCAGCCGCAGCATGATCGTGATTTGCAAGTAATCGATAAACAAGGGGCAGCCAATGGCTGCCCCTTTTGTTACCAATACATCATTTTCACAGCGCGGCAGTGCGTCGCTCCAGCCAAGCCAGCGCCTCGCCTTCCAGCAGCGGTGCCAGCCGCTCCCGCACCGTCTGGTGGTAACGGTTCAACCAGGCGATATCGTCGCTGCCCAGCGCCTCGACCAGCAGACAGCGGGTGTCGATTGGACACAGCGTCAAGGTCTCGAACGAAAGGAACTCGCCGAACTCGCTGGTACCGGCCTCGCGGTTGACCACCAGGTTCTCGATCCGCACGCCCCACTGCCCCGGGCGGTAGGTGCCAGGTTCGATCGAGCTGATCATGCCCGGCTGCATGGCCGTCTGCGGTGTGGCCGCGGCCTGGTAGGCGATCACTTGCGGGCCTTCGTGCACATTCATGAAGTAGCCGACACCATGACCGGTGCCATGGCCGTACTCGACCTGATCCGCCCAGATCGGTGCCCGGGCGATGGCGTCGAGCAGCGGCGAGAGCATCCCGCGCGGGAAGCTGGCCCGCGACAAGGCGATCATGCCCTTGAGCACCCGGGAGCAATCGGCCTTCTGCTCATGGCTCGGCTCGCCGATCGGCACCATCCGGGTGATATCGGTGGTCCCGCCCAGGTACTGGCCGCCCGAGTCGATCAACAGCAGGCCATCGCCTTCGATGGCGGCATGGGACTCTTCGGTGGCGCGGTAATGCGGCATCGCGCCGTTGGCGTTGTAGGCCGCGATGGTGGAAAAGCTCAGCGACACGAAGCCCGGACGGCGGGCTCGGGCCGCGCTCAACTGGTCGTCGATGGTCAGCTCGGTGATCGGTTGCGCGCCGAGGTTCGCCTCGAACCAGGCGAAGAATTCGCACAGCGCCGCGCCATCCTGCTCCATGGCCTGGCGGATATGGACGAGCTCACCCTCCCCCTTGCGCGACTTGCTCAGGGTAGTCGGGTTGATGCTCTCGACCAACCGCACCTGCTCGTGCAGGTTGTCCAGCAGGCCGCGGGTGACCCGCGCCGGGTCCACCAGCAGGCTCGCCGCAGCCGGAATAGTGGCCAACGCAGCATTGACCTCGGCGTAGTCGCGGACCTCGATGCCATCGGCCGCCAGCACCTGGCGCAGATGAGCATCGACCTTGTCACGGCCGACGAACAGGAACGCCTTGTCCTGGCTCACCAGCGCGAAGGAAACGAACACGGGGTTATAGGAAACATCACTACCGCGCAGGTTGAACAGCCAGGCGATATCGTCGAGGGTGGCGATGAAATGCCAGTCGGCGCCCTTTTCCCGCAAGGTGCTGCGTAGTTCGGCAAGCTTTTGCGCACGATTGACCGTGGCATGGGGTGGCAGGTGCTGGTACACCGGATTGCCCGGCAGCGAGGGACGGTCGGCCCATACCCGATCCAGCAGGTCGAGGTCGGTGCGCAACGTCGCGCCACGCGCCTGCAAACGCTCGCCCAGTTGCCGTGCCGAAGCCAGGGCCATGACCGCGCCGTCCACCGCGACGGTGCCGGACACTTCTGCGCCCAACCACTCCAGCGCCCCGGGCTGCCCAGGACGCAGTTTCATCAGCTCGATGCCGCTGCCGGCCAGCTCCTTGCCCGCCTGTTCCCAGTAGCGGCTGTCAGCCCATAGTCCGGCAAAGTCAGCCGTCACCACCAGCGTCCCCACCGAACCGAGGAACCCGGACAGCCACTGCCTGCCCTGCCAATAGCCCGGCAGGTACTCGGACAAGTGCGGGTCGGCCGAAGGCACCAGCAAGGCATCCACACCCTCCCGGGCCATGGCCTCGCGCACGCGGGCAAGGCGTGCCGGAACGGATTCGTGAAGGGGGGACTGACTGTTCATGCGCACTCCTGCGGATAGGTGTCGACGGGTCCAAGGCGCTGATAATGTTACACCCGGCAGACGCCCGCAATCACCACGACCGTAACAAGGCATGCATTGCCCCAACTGCCCTGCCGACCGTCGATCCATCCTCCTGAACTAAACCGGCTACGGGCCTTCACAACCCTTACATACCGTGGCTATGCGAGGTCGGCCATGCCCCACTCACGCGAACCGAAAAGCGCCGTCGTGCTGCTCGACACCCGCGAGCACACCCCCGAGCACGAACGCGCGGTCCACCTGAAGATCGCCGATCATCTGGCGCTGCTGCTGGGAGCCGAGCGGGTCGAGCCATCGTCCACACAGTCCAACACGGCCGGTTACTACTATGTACCGACCCAGACCCTGGTCGACGCGCAACGGCACGCAGCGCTGGGCATCCGCGACGAACAAGACCTGTTCGGTGGCGTGGTCAGCCATCCGCACATGGCCACCAAGGCCATCTCCCACCCGCTGCCGGCAGACGCCAGCTTCCCGCCCGGCTGGACCGACGCCTTCGCCCAGCATGCCAGCGGCGCCCTGCTGCGGGGCTATACCGTGTTCTCCAAGGCCGACGCGCGCCGCGCCGCCGAACTGTTGCTACGCGATGGACCGGTGAGGATCAAGCCGGTACTGGCCTGCGCCGGCCGGGGCCAGCAGGTGATCATCGATAGCCAGGCCCTGGAACCGCTGCTGGCGGCGATGGATGAACAGCAACTGGGCCTGTGGGGCCTGGTGCTGGAGGAAGACCTCGACGCGGTCGAAACCTTCAGCGTCGGCCAGGTGCGCGTGGCCGGGCTGACCCTGAGCTATCACGGCACCCAGCACCTCACCCGTGATCATGCGGGCACCGAAGTGTATGGCGGCTCCGACCTGGTGATCGTGCGCGGCGACTACCAGCAGTTACTGCAGTTGCCGCTCGAAGATCACCTGCGCCTGGCCATCAACCAGGCCATGACCTATGAAGAGGCCGCCGAGCGCTACTTCCCGGGCTTCATCGCCTCGCGTCGCAACTACGATATCGCCCGCGGCAGGGACCATTACGGCCACCTGCGCAGCGGCGTGCTCGAACAATCCTGGCGCCTGGGCGGTGCCACCCCTGCCGAGGTCCTCGCGCTGCAGGCCTTCGCCGCCGATCCACGCCTGGACCGGCTATGCGCGTCGACCCACGAGGTCTTCGGCCAGGCGCAGTTGCCCGCCGACGCCACCCTGTTCTACCAGGGCCACGACAGTGAACTTGGACAACTCTGCAAATATGCACGGATACGCGACCATGACCATCGAGAGTGAAACCGTGGAACTGCACGTGGAGGGCGACAGCATCGTCGGCACCCTGGTCAGCCCGGGTAGCCGCATGCCGGGAATTCTCTTCGTGCATGGCTGGGGCGGCAGCCAGCAGCGCGACCTGGCCCGTGCCCGGCAGATTACCGGGCTTGGCTGCGTATGCATGACCTTCGACCTGCGCGGCCACGAAAAGACCGAGAGCCAGCGCCTGACCGTGACCCGCGAGCAGAACCTGGCCGACCTGCTGGCCGCCTACGACCGGCTGGCCAGCCACCCCTCGGTCGACCCCGGCGCCATTGCCGTGATCGGCAGCAGCTACGGCGGCTACCTGGCCACCCTGCTCACCCGTCACCGGTCAGTCAAATGGCTGGCGCTCAGGGTGCCGGCCCTATACTGGGACGATGAATGGGATGCGCCCAAGCAGGCCCTCGACCGCCAGCGGCTCAACGCCTACCGCCTGCGTGACCTGGGCCCGGCCGACAACCGTGCCCTGGCCGCCTGCGCCGAATTCGCCGGCGACGTGCTGCTGGTGGAGTCCGAACAGGACGACTATGTGCCGCACAGCACGCTGATGAGCTACCGCTCGGCCTTCGTCAGCGCCCACTCGATGACCCACCGTCTGGTGGACGGCGCAGACCACGCGCTGTCCAGCGAGGAAAGTCAGAAAGCCTACAGCGCCATACTCACGGCCTGGATCAGCGAGATGGTCATCGGCGCGCGCCTGGACCGCTACCCGCACTACGCACCCTGGTATGCCTGAGTGCTGCCCAGCTGGCAATGCAGGCCGCCATCGACGCCACGCACCAGGCTGCGCAGCGTCTGGTACGCGGCGAAGTTCACCCCGCGGGCCTGGTGCTCGCCCAGCAGGTCGAGGAACGGCTCTTCGATGAAGCAGCCGGCGGCGGCGACCCAGGCCTGGCGCGATTGCCAGCGCAGGAGCTGGAGCACCCGACGACCGTCGTCGCTGACCTGGATGCTGACGCTGAGCAGCCCGTCGCAGCGTTGCGCGAGGTGCTCGCTGCGCACCACCAGGGCCTCGGCCAGGGCGTCCTGGCGCAAGGGTGGCACGTCGTACTCGATCATCTGGGTGAACCACAGGGAATGGGTGTTGACCGCCATGACGCATCTCCTCGTTTCGGGCTCTTGCAGCAGATGGTCGTGGAGGGTAAAACCTCCAGCTAACTCAAGGTCAAGGATTTTATTGCCGATGAAGCCCCCTTCCGCCCAGGAGCGTCTGCTCAGCGTCGGCCAGCTGGCCGCGCGCAGCGGCGTAGCCGTGACTGCCCTGCACTTCTACGAGACCAAGGGACTGATCCACAGCACTCGCAACGCCGGCAACCAGCGCCGCTATCCACGGGCGATGCTGCGCCGGGTGGCGGTGATCAAGATGGCCCAGCGCCTGGGCATCGCCCTGGCCGATATCGCCAGCGCCCTGCAGACCCTGCCCTGCGATCACACCCCCACCGCCGACGATTGGCAGCGCCTCTCGGCGCGCTGGCGCGACGACCTGAGCCGGCGCATCGACGAGATGGTGATGCTGCGCGATCAGCTCGACGGCTGCATCGGCTGCGGCTGCATGTCGTTGAAGGAATGCCCGCTGCGCAACCACCACGACCGTCTCGCCGATGAAGGTCCCGGCCCTCACCCGACCACGAGCGATGCCCAGCCGTCGCAATATTGAAAACTCAGATCACCACGTTGCGCACAAACCGCACCGGCTCCTGGCCATCGTTGCGGTAGGCGTAGCGGCAGTCACTGGGGAAGACGAAGAACTCGCCCTTGCCCAGTTGCCGCTCGCCTCCTTCGATGATCAAGGTCAGGCGGCCTTCGGCCACATAGATCTGCTCGCTCCAACCGGCGGCGTCGGCCTCGCTGGCGTAGCATTCGCCGGGCGCCAGGGTCCACTCCCACAGTTCGACTTCCCGTCGCGCCGGGCTGCTGCCGAGCAGCACGGCGCGGCTGGCGGGATGTTCACCGGCCCAGGCCAGCTCTTCGATGCGGCTGGGGTCACGCCGGTCTGGCGCCTGGATCAGGGTGCTGAACGCTACCCCCAGCGCTTCGGCGATCAGGTCCAGGGTGGTGAGGCTGACATTCTTCTCGCCGGCCTCGATGGCCACCAGCATTCGCCGGCTGACCCCGGAGCGTTCGGCCAGGGCGGCCTGGCTCAGGCCGGCGTCGCCACGCAGGCGGCGAACGTTCTGGCTGACATGTTGCAACACCGATGCGCGGTGCTCGGAATCTTTGTGCACTATATTGCTCACTGGTAGGGGATGCGCAGTATACTGCCCACTTTGCGGCGAATTGTGCGCCGCCCCTTCCGAGTGTGCAAGACCATGAACCAGGCCCCCGCCCGCAAACCCACTGTCACCTTGCGCCTGAGCAAGGCCGAACTGGTGCTGGTGTTCATCACCATGCTCTGGGGCGGTACCTTCCTGATCGTGCACAACGTCATGACCGTCAGCGGGCCGATGTTCTTCGTCGGCCTGCGCTTTGCCGCCGCCGCGCTGTTCGTCGGCCTGGTGTCGGCCCGTTCGCTGCCGGGGCTGACCTTCACCGAGCTCAAGGCCGGCGTGCTCATCGGCGTGTCGATCATGCTCGGCTACGGCTTGCAGACCATGGGCCTGCAGACCATCAGCAGCAGCCAGTCGGCCTTCATTACCGCGCTTTACGTGCCCTTCGTACCCCTGCTGCAATGGCTGGTGCTGGGCCGCCGCCCGGGCCTGATGCCGAGCCTGGGCATCGGCCTGGCTTTCGTCGGCCTGATGCTGCTGGCCGGCCCCGAGGGCGGCGCGCTGCACTTCAGCGAAGGCGAGCTGGTGACCCTGGTCAGCGCCGTGGCGATCGCCGGCGAGATCATCCTGATCAGCCGCTACGCCGGCAAGGTCGATGTGCGTCGGGTCACCGTGGTGCAGCTGGCCACCGCCTCGGCGCTGTCGTTCCTGATGATCGTGCCGACCCAGGAGCAACTGCCCGACTTTTCCTGGCTGCTGCTGGTCAGCGCGGTGGGCCTGGGGGCCATGAGCGCGGTGATCCAGGTGGCGATGAACTGGGCGCAGCAGTCCGTCTCGCCGACCCGCGCCACCCTGATCTACGCCGGCGAGCCGGTGTGGGCCGGCATCGTCGGGCGCATCGCCGGCGAGCGCCTGCCGGGCGTGGCCTTGATCGGCGGGCTGCTGATCGTGCTGGCGGTGGTGGTGAGCGAGCTGAAGATCCGTCGCCAGGATGAGGCCGATACCTTGCAGGATGATGAGGCGCGCGAGCGTGAGGCAGGGTTGTAGCGCCCTGTGGCCTATCGCCCAGCACTTTGGGCTGCGCTTTCGCGCAGGAAACCATGATTGCGCAGCCAACGCGCACCCTGTGGGAGCGGCCTTGCCGAGGCGTCGGACCGGTCGGAAAGGGGCGCGTAGCGGCCCCAGGGATTCAGCGTTGACGCATCAATAGCCGGGGCTGCCTTGCAGCCCTTTCGCGACACAAGGCCGCTCCCACAGGGAATGCGCATGGTTTGAATACAGCCCCACAGGCACACGATCAGCCGCTATGCTCTGAAAGAAACTGTTATAAAAAAACAGCTTGTCACAGCACATTTGTAGGATCCTGCAACCGCTTGCGTGTTGGTGATCAACCGCCCGGCACGTATGATCCTTGGCAAACTTCTCAGAACAGAACGCTATGTCATTGATTGTGCTATTGCTTCTGCCCTTCCTGGGCAGTTGCCTGGCGGCTGTACTGCCGCACAACGCACGCAACGCCGAGTCCATTCTTGCCGGGCTCGTGGCCCTGGTCGGCACCGTCCAGGTGGCGTTGCTGTACCCCCAGATTGCCGATGGCGGGGTGATCCGCGAAGAGTTCCTCTGGTTGCCGAGCCTGGGCCTGAACCTGGTCCTGCGCATGGACGGCTTCGCCTGGCTGTTCAGCCTGCTGGTGCTGGGCATCGGCACCCTGGTGTCGCTGTACGCCCGCTACTACATGTCGCCCCAGGACCCGGTGCCGCGTTTCTTTGCCTTCTTCCTGGCGTTCATGGGCGCCATGCTCGGCCTGGTGATCTCCGGCAACCTGATCCAGCTGGTGTTCTTCTGGGAGCTGACCAGCCTGTTCTCCTTCCTGCTGATCGGCTACTGGCACCACCGCGCCGATGCCCGTCGCGGCGCCTACATGGCGCTGATGGTCACGGGGGCCGGCGGCTTGTGCCTGCTGGTCGGGGCCCTGCTGCTCGGCCATGTGGTCGGCAGCTATGACCTGGACAAGGTCCTGGCTGCCGGCGACACCATCCGCCAGCATGCGCTGTACCCGGTGCTGCTGCCCCTCATCCTGATCGGCGCCCTGAGCAAGAGCGCGCAATTCCCCTTCCAGTTCTGGCTGCCCCATGCCATGGCGGCGCCCACCCCCGTCTCGGCTTACCTGCACTCGGCGACCATGGTCAAGGCCGGGGTGTTCCTGCTGGCCCGGCTGTGGCCGGCGCTGTCGGGCAGCGAGGAATGGTTCTGGATCGTCGGCGGCGCCGGCGCAGCCACCCTGCTGCTCGGCGCCTTCGCCGCGATGTTCCAGAACGACCTCAAGGGCCTGCTCGCCTATTCGACCATCAGCCACCTGGGCCTGATCACCCTGCTGCTTGGTCTGAACAGCCCGCTGGCGGCGGTCGCCGCGGTGTTCCACATCCTCAACCATGCCACCTTCAAGGCCTCGCTGTTCATGGCCGCAGGCATCATCGACCACGAGAGCGGCACCCGTGACATCCGCCGCTTGAGCGGCCTGTTCCGCCTGGTGCCATTCACCGCAACCCTGGCCATGGTAGCCAGTGCCTCGATGGCCGGCGTGCCGTTGATGAACGGTTTCCTGTCCAAGGAGATGTTCTTCGCCGAGACCGTGTTCATCACCTCCAGCGCCTGGGTCGAAGCGGCCCTGCCGGTGATCGCCACCCTGGCCGGGACCTTCAGCGTGGCCTATGCGCTGCGCTTCACCGTCGACGTGTTCTTCGGCCCACCAGCCCAGGACCTGCCGCACACGCCCCACGAGCCGCCGCGCTGGATGCGCGCGCCGGTCGAACTGCTGGTGCTCACCTGCCTGGTGGTCGGCATCTTCCCGGCGCAATCGGTCGGCCCGCTGCTGGCCGCGGCCGCCACACCGGTGGTGGGCGGCGTCCTGCCGGAATACAGCCTGGCCATCTGGCACGGCTGGAACGCACCGCTGATGATGAGCCTGATCGCCATGACCGGCGGCATCGTCCTCTACCTGCTGCTGCGCAAGCAGCTGCAACGCGGCCGCTTCCCCTACCCGCCGCTGATCGAGCGCTTCAACGGCAAGCGCCTGTTCGAGCACGGCCTGGTGCGCCTGATGCTGCTGGCCCGCCGCGTCGAGCGCCTGCTGACCACCCGGCGCCTGCAGACCCAGCTGTTCATGCTGGTGCTGGCGGCATTCATCGCCGGCCTGGTGCCGCTGCTGTACAGCGGCCTGAGCTGGGGCGACCGACCGAAGATCCCGGGCTCCGGAGTCTTCGTCGCACTTTGGCTGATCGCCATTGCCTGCGCCATCGGCGCCGCCTACCAGGCCAAGTACCACCGCCTGGCAGCCTTGATCATGGTCGGCGTCTGCGGCCTGATGACCTGCATCACCTTCGTCTGGTTCTCGGCGCCGGACCTGGCGCTGACCCAGCTGGCGGTCGAGGTGGTCACCACCGTGCTGATCCTGCTCGGCCTGCGCTGGCTGCCACGGCGGATCGAAGGCGTGTCGCCGCTGCCCGGCAGCCAGGACCGCGCGCGCCTGCGGCGCCTGCGCGACCTGGTGCTGGCGGTGCTGGTCGGCGGCGGCATGGCGCTGCTGTCCTACGCCATGCTGACCCGTCCGACACCCAACGACATCTCGTCGTTCTACCTCAGTCGCGCCTTGCCCCAGGGCGGCGGCAGCAATGTGGTCAACGTGATGCTGGTGGACTTCCGTGGCTTCGACACCCTCGGCGAGGTCACCGTGCTGGTGGCCGTGGCGCTGACCGTGTTCGCCCTGCTGCGCCGCTTCCGCCCACCGAAGGAGAGCATGCAGTTGCCGGCCCAGCAGCGTCAGCTGGCGCCGGACGTGGTCACCGACCTGGTCAACCCGCGCCAGGCCACCGACACCGCACTCGGCTTCATGATGGTGCCGGCCGCCCTGGTGCGCCTGCTGCTGCCGATCGCCCTGCTGGTGTCGATGTACCTGTTCATGCGCGGCCACAACCAGCCGGGCGGCGGTTTCGTCGCCGGCCTGGTGATGTCGGTGGCGTTCATCCTGCAGTACATGGTCGCCGGCACCCAGTGGGTGGAGGCGCAGATGAGCCTGCGTCCGCTGCGCTGGATGGGCACCGGCCTGCTCTGCGCCACCCTCACCGGGGCCGGGGCGATACTGCTGGGCTACCCGTTCCTGACCACCCACACCGCGCACCTGCACCTGCCGCTGCTGGGTGACGTGCACGTGGCCAGCGCGCTGTTCTTCGACATCGGCGTGTACACCGTGGTGGTCGGCTCGACCCTGCTGATCCTCACCGCCCTGGCCCACCAGTCGGTGCGTGCCTACCGCCCCGCCAAGTCCAGCCAAGCAGGAGCCGCCTGATGGAAGAAGTCATTGCAGTCGCCATCGGTGTCCTGGCCGCCTCCGGGGTCTGGCTGGTCCTGCGCCCGCGGACCTACCAGGTGATCATGGGCCTGTGCCTGCTGTCCTACGGGGTCAACCTGTTCATCTTCAGCATGGGCAGCCTGTTCATCGGCAAGGAGCCGATCATCAAGGACGGCGTGCCCCACGACCTGCTGCACTACACCGACCCGCTGCCCCAGGCGCTGGTGCTCACCGCGATCGTCATCAGCTTCGCCATGACCGCGCTGTTCCTGGTGGTGCTGCTCGCCTCCCGCGGGCTGACCGGGACCGACCACGTCGATGGCCGGGAGCGTGAGGAATGAGCGGGATGAACCAATTGATCATCGCGCCGATCCTGCTGCCGTTGATCACCGCATCGTTGATGCTGCTGATCGGCGAGAAGCACCGCTGGCTGAAGGCGCGCCTGAACCTGCTGTCCACCGCCCTCGGCCTGGGCATCGCCGTCACCCTGCTGATGTGGGTGCGCACCCAGGGCCAGGCCGAATCCATCGGCGTCTACCTGCCGGGCAACTGGCCGGCGCCGTTCGGCATCGCCCTGGTGGTCGATCACCTGTCGGCGCTGCTGCTGACCCTCACCGGCATCGTCGGCTTGAGCGCCCTGCTGTTCGCCCGGGCACGCTGGGACGGCGCCGGAGCCAGCTTCCACGCGCTGTTCCAGATCCAGCTGATGGGCCTGTACGGCGCCTTCCTTACCGCCGACCTGTTCAACCTGTTCGTGTTCTTCGAAGTGCTGCTGGCGGCCTCCTACGGCCTGCTGCTGCATGGCTCGGGGCGGGCGCGGGTCAAGGCCGGGCTGCACTACATCGCCATCAACCTGTTCGCTTCGTCGCTGTTCCTGGTCGGCGCGGCCATGCTCTATGGCGTCACCGGCACCCTGAACATGGCCGACCTGGCGCTGAAGGTGCCGCTGGTGCCGGAAGCCGACCGCGGCCTGCTGCATGCCGGCGCGGCGATCCTGGCCATCGCCTTCCTGGCCAAGGCCGGGATGTGGCCGTTGAACTTCTGGCTGGTGCCGGCCTATTCATCGGCCAGCGCGCCGGTGGCCGCGCTGTTCGCGATCATGACCAAGGTCGGCCTGTACGCCATCCTGCGCATGTGGACGCTGCTGTTCTCCGGCCAGGCGGGCGCCTCGGCATTCTTCGGTGGCGACTGGCTGGTGTACGGCGGCCTGGCGACCCTGGCCGTGGCGGCCATGTCGATCCTCGCCGCCCAGCGCCTGGAGCGCCTGGCGGCCCTGAGCATCCTGATGTCCGCCGGCACGCTGCTGGCCGCCGTCGGCTTCGGCCAGTCGATCCTGACCGGCGCCGCGCTGTTCTACCTGGCAAGCTCCACCCTGGCCCTGTGCGCGCTGTTCCTGCTGGCCGAGCTGGTGGAGCGCTCGCGCTCGGCCAACGAGGCGCCGCTGGACGACGAAGAGGACGCGATGCCCTCGCCCCTGGAGTCGCTGCACCCGCCCAAGGGCATCAACCTGGACGACGAGCAGCAGGTGGTGATCGGCCAGATCATTCCCTGGACCATGGCCTTCCTGGGTTTGAGCTTCATCGCCTGCGCCCTGCTGATCATCGGCATGCCGCCGCTGTCGGGCTTCATCGGCAAGCTCAACCTGATCAGCGCACTGTTCAACCCGCAGGGGCTGGGAGTTGCCCCGGAGCAACCGCTGGGCACCGCGGGCTGGATCCTGGTCACCCTTCTGGTGTTGTCCGGCATGGCCTCGCTGATCGCCTTCGGCCGCGTCGGCATCCAGCGCTTCTGGAAGCCCGAGGAGCGCCCCTCCCCGGTGCTGCGCCGCTATGAATGCGTGCCCATCGTCATCCTCCTGGGCCTGTGCATCTTCCTCAGCCTCAAGGCCGAGCCGCTGCTGCGCTACACCCAGGACACCGCCGCCAGCCTGCGCACGCCGGAAGCCTACATCAATGCCGTGATGTCGACGCGGCCAGTACCTGGCCCGACCACCGCCGACCTGGAGCTGCAGCCATGAACCGACTGTTTCCCGCGCCGCTGCTGTCAGTCGCGCTGTTCGTGCTGTGGCTGCTGCTCAATCTGTCGGTCAGCCCGGGCAACCTGCTCCTGGGTGCCCTGCTGGGCATCCTCGCGCCGATCCTGATGGCGCCGCTGCGCCCGCAGCATGCCCACGTGCGTCGGCCCTGGGTGATCGCCAAGCTGATCGGCCGGGTCGGCCTCGACGTGATCCATTCCAACCTGCTGGTCGCCCGTGGCGTGCTGCGCGCCGGCAGCACGCCACCGCGCTCGGCATTCGTGCACATCCCGCTGGACCTGCGCGACGCCCACGGCCTGGCGGCGCTGTCGATGATCACCACCGTGGTGCCGGGCACCATCTGGTCGGAGCTGGCCCTGGACCGCAGCGTACTGCTACTGCACGTGTTCGATCTGGACGATGAACCGGCGTTCATCGAGCACTTCAAGCACACCTATGAACGTCCGCTGATGGAGATCTTCGAATGAGCGGCCTGCTTGCCAATGCCGTCCTCGCCAGCCTGTTCATCTTCGCCCTGGCCATGGGCCTGACGCTGATCCGGCTGTTTCGCGGCCCATCCGCCCAGGATCGGGTACTGGCACTGGACTACCTTTACATCCTGGGCATGCTGATGATGCTGGTGCTGGGGATACGCTATGCCAGCGACACCTACTTCGAAGGCGCCCTGCTGATCGCCCTGTTCGGCTTTGTCGGCTCCTTCGCCCTGGCCAAGTTCCTCCTGCGTGGCGAGGTGATCGAATGAACGAATCCTTGGTATTGCCGTTCTGGCTGGAGCTGGTCACGGCCGCCCTGCTGCTTACCGGCAGCCTGTTCGCGCTGATCGGCGCCATCGGCCTGGTGCGCCTGAAGGAGTACTTCCAACGCATGCACCCGCCCGCGCTGGCCTCGACCATCGGCGCCTGGTGCGTGGCGCTGGCCTCGATCCTGTATTTCTCGATGCTCAAGCAGAGCCCGGTGCTGCACGCCTGGCTGATCCCGATCCTGCTGTCGATCACCGTGCCGGTGACCACCCTGCTGCTGGCCAGGGCCGCGCTGTTTCGCAAGCGCACCTCGGGCGAGGACGTGCCGGAAGAAGTCAGCAGCGGACGCGATCGCGGGAACTGAGCCTCAGGCCTGGCTCAGGCGCTGCAACTCGCGTCGCACCATGGCGACGAAGGGGGGCGGGCTCATTTGGTAGAGCTCGCCGGCCACCCAGGCCAGCCAAGCGCCCTGCAGTTCAACCCGGCGCGCCAGCAGGCGCTCGGCCTGTTCGACCGCCCCGGCCTGGTGCTGACGGTGGAAATCGGCCCGCGATGCGGGCGTGTCCTCGTCGCTCACTCGCTGGCCTTGAAGGTGGTCAGCTCGCCCTTGCGCCACTTGGCGACCTTGCCAGTCACCGCCTTGAGCAGCTTGCCCAGGCCTTCCTGGACCTGCTGCTGGGCCGCAAACACCAGCATCACGCCCTGCCCTTCACGGAACACGATGGCCTCGCCTTCGGGCACGGAAACGAAGGCGTAGTCGCCCTGCCCGTAGACATTGAACTTGATCTCACGAAAACGCAGTTCGAGCTTGCCGCCTTCGCGGCTGGGCAGCACCGCGGCGCGGAAGTGGTCACCCACTTTCAACTCCAGGCGCTGCTTGTCGTCGACCACCATGGCGTCGTCGGTATCGATCTCGGCCATGTACAGGCCTTCGGGGTTCTGCTCGGTGACATACACGAAGCGCCCCTGGAACAACTTGACCAACTGGGCGCGCAAATCGCCCAGGGCGAACAACGCATGGGTATCCAGAGTACTGACTGCCAATGAAAAGCTCCTCACATCAATTACAGCAGGCCGCACCGCGCACGCCGCTGGGCGTGGGGTGGCAGCCACTCAAAGTCGAAGTCCGATGGACCATGGATTCGGTAAGCGAAGATCCACGCACACGAACGATACGCCAAGCAGGGAACACTTCCCCGCTGGAACATCCGGCGTGCTTCGGCAAACTATCCGCAAATAGGAAACGTAATACCTGACAGCTAAAGGGTCAGGAAAGATGCGACTACTGAGGGCGACACTTCAGCTCAAGTGTGCCCCACCCCTTCATCGCGCATTACAGGTACAGGAATATGCACGAAAACACCGAATTCCGTCGAGAGGCACGTAGCATTTCTTGTCGCACGGCCGTGCCAGGCATATCCCGGTATAGCGTCGTGGCCGCCGGTATCGGCTTTTTCCACATCACTGAAACCCACTCGGGCAAAGTCCACGGATTCCGCCAACGCTACCAGGACGCCTGGGAGCTCGCACGCTACCTGGAGCGCTGAGGGCTCACGCCGCATGGTTCCTATCCACCTGCTGTTGCCACGCAGCCTGGCACTCCAGGGCCTCGTCGCGGCTGGCGAAGGCGGTTCCACGGCGCTCGCCGTCAACCAGTACCACCCAGCACACCCTTTTGCCCAAGGTCTGCAAGGACCGTGGCACACCACTACCGATCATCACGGCCACCTCGACTCGGCTCGTCATAATTCCCTCCGGAATTTAATTAGCCACCTAACGATGTGTCCATGATACGTCCTGTACTGCTTACAAATAAAGCGCAAGGCAGAACAGCAGTGTTACATCCCAGGCAACAAATCGCCTCAGTCGAGCCCGGGTTCGGGCCGATACCCCAGACGCAGGCCACCCCAGTGCCGGCCTGCGACGAAGATCGGCACCGACAGGTCGTGCATCAGCTCTCCGGTGTCTCGCGTGTAGGTCTGCAACAGCACCCGCTGCTGATGGCTGCCGCAGCGGGCGCCCGTGCGGTCGTCAAACATGCGCTTGCTGCGGTTGTGCGCTGTGTCGCTGGCGATATCGCCGGTCAGTGGCTGGTTGAAGGCATTGTTGTGGGTCGGCACATAGCCCTGCTGGGTACAGGCGATGGCATACACCAGCCCATCGTGCTGCAGCAATGGCTCCTGGAGCTGTGGCAGCACGGTATCGGTGTAGTGGTCGAAGCGCGTGGTGAAACGCGGGGGCTGCATGCCGGCAATCGGCCGATACTGTCGGTCGAACAGATCGTCCAGGCCAATGCGTCCCTGTTCGATATCCGCCTCGAAACGCTCGCCGATGTGCCGCGCGCCCGCCTGCGCCAGCTCAAACACCCGTTGGTGGTAAGCGTCCAGACCGACCTCGGCCAACCGTTCGCTGAGGCTTTCCACCTGCCCCTCCATCTGCACCGCCGCCTTGGCCAGGCGCCGGGTCTGCTGGTCGCTGACCTCCAGATCGCCGCGCACCTGGGCCACGGCCTGGAACAGGGTGTCGAGCTGGGCTTGATTGATCTGGGTGCCCCCGGCGATTTCGCTCACCTGGCCCTCGACACTGGCTGCCAGGCTGGCGATCTGCGCCAGCTGCCCACCGGCCTGCTCGACCTGGCCGACACCCTTGCCCAGGTCCTCGGCCAGCGTGCGGATCTGCGCCACCACCTGGGCGGTGCGCGCCTGGATGTCGGCGACCATCTGCCCCACCTCCTCGGTGGCGCTGGCGGTGCGTCCGGCCAGACCGCGCACCTCGTCGGCCACCACCGCGAAGCCACGGCCATGTTCACCCGCCCGCGCCGCCTCGATGGCGGCGTTGAGCGCCAGAAGGTTGGTCTGGCTGGCAATGCCCTGGATCACCAGCGTGACCCGGGCAATATCCTCGCTGCGCTGATGCAAGGCCTCGATCAACTCGCGGCTGGCCGAAGCGCGCACACTCAAATCGCGCATGCACTGAATGGATTCGGCCAGCACCTCGCTGCCGACCACGCTGCTGCCGTGGGCTGAACGAGCAGCTTCCAGTGCCTGCTGGCTTAGCTGGGCAGTCTGCTCCTCGGTGGTGATCATGATCTCGGCGCTGCCGACGATGTCCTGGGCAGCCCCAAGCTGCGACTGCACCCGGGCGGCCAGTTGCTGTACCGAGTGGGCCACTGCAGCGGCCGACAACGCATTATGGCTGGTGCCACGGGCCAATTCTTGAAGCAGCGAACCTTCCTGGGCAGGTGCAGGCGCCGGCTGCACGACGACCGCCTTGCGCGCACGCGGTAACCACAGCACCGAAAGCGCCAACGGCAAGGCCAGGTACAAGGACAGCCCGGCGAACGCCATGGCCGCCAACACCGCGCACAGCACAACGCCCTGCAACAGGGCGACGACGGCTCCCGCAGGAGAGGGGGTGGCCCGCGCTGCTTCGCTGGCCGGCAGAGATCCTTCTCGCATCATCTTCGTGATCCATCCGCATGTCGTTATTGTGACGACATTAAACGCCACTATAACGCCATTATCCACGCTCACTTGGATGCAGCCGGCCAGCCATTGATACAAGGCAAGAAAATACGAAGGCCCCAGGGATCACTCCGTGGGGCCTTGCGCAAGGCGTTGGATCAGATCTGCCGCTGGTGGCGGTCGAGCTGCTCGTGACGCTCCTGGGCTTCGATGCAGTACTTGGTGGTCGGGCTGATCAGCAGGCGCTTCAGGCCGATCGGCTCGCCGCTGTCGTCGCACCAGCCGAAGCTTTCATCGGCGATGCGGTCCAAGGCCATCTCCAGCTGCGGCAGCAGGCGCTGGTCACGATCGATGGCATTGACCAGCCAGGTGCGCTCTTCCTCGACCGACGCCACGTCAGCGGGATCCGATGGGGTATCCAGGCTTTCGATGGAATTGCGGCTGAGTTCGATGCGCTCGTGGGTTTCGACTTTCATCGCCTGCAGCAACGCGGTGAAGTACGCGAGCTGCTCGGCGTTCATGTAGTCATCGGCCGACATGGCCAGCAACTGTTCCTTGGTCATCGACTTCTCTATGAAAAATGTGCATTTGGGCGATTCAGGTGCCACCGACGACGTATCGTCGGTAGCGAAATTCTTCAAGCGCCAACCGGCACTCTTTTACAGGGGGCGGCAGTCTAAGGTGCCGCGTCGCAGTGGGCAACATAAATGACGGAGGATTTGTCCGAAATGGCCAGGAATCCGCCTACTGGTGCGCCGCCTGCCGCTTCGCGACGGCCAGGAAGCAATATGTCGTAACAATACCGCCTTCCATCACGCCTGAACGCAAACGGCGCAACGGCTGGAGGTATCGGGTTAGTGACCACAAATCGTCGCAAATACGCTTCATACGGCCTCTACTCACGTATGAGGCTTGATCATGAACGACCTACCGCACCTACGCCTTGCCCGCTCCAGCCCGCTTCAATGCAAGATTGCCCGGCGGTTCAGCGAACGTCCCGAGCTGCTCGACGCCGCAGACCATATCCTCGCCGCTCAGTGGCCACATTATCTACCGAACGTCACCCATGATCCAAGGGCACTTTATCTCGCCAGCCGAAATCCACGTTCCGGCAACCTGTGGGTTCGCCCCTTGTCGCATGTGCTCGCCGAGCGCTATTGCATGCGCCGGACACTCAACCTCACGGTTGGCGAGGATACCCTCACCACCCGCGTCGATGGTGATCCTGCCTGGCAGGTGACCATGCCTCTGCACCAGGTGGAGTTGCTGGTCAATGACAACGCACCGTTATTGCTCGGGGTGTATCAGCAATCGTTGGCAAGCTATTGGAGCCGCTTCGACAACAGTGGTGAAACCCCCTGGCGCTGGTACGCCGAAGACCTTCGCAAGCGCTTTCTGGAGGCCGTCGAGGCCCACCAGAGCGCTGGCAGCCTACCCGCGTTCGCCCTGACCGTCGCCAGGCTGGTGCATGCCTACCCCGACCCCGATCACAGGAACTGGCAGAATGCAGCCGGCCTGAGCGTCTCACAGCTTGCCGTGGACTTTTCCAAGGATGGGACGCTGGACAACGACCTGGCGAGCGCACTGCTGATCGAACACAGCGATGCCGACCCAAAGCGCAACCTGACCCTGCTCTATACCCTGACAGGCAAGCTGCTCGCTTTCCCTTCCCGCCAGGAGATGCTGGAGAGCATCGGTCGATACTGGCCCACGAGATCCCTGACCACCTCTCGGGAAGTCAGCATCGATCGGACCGCCCAAGGGGACTTCGAAAGCATGGCGCTGGGCGTGCTGGAACAGCAACTACGGGTGATCGACCATCGCGCCACGGCCTATCGAAGCAGACTCGACGCCATCAACATGAGCCTGGAACTGGACCGGCTTACCTCCATGCTCGACCTGTGCAGCGAAGCCGAGTCCAATCAGCGCAACGCGATATCGGCCCTACTGCCGGACTGGCTGCGTAACGCCAGGAGCCAGCCCTTGTTGCATTACAGCACGCTGCTGCTCGACGTCGCCCAGTCCTGTCAGAACACCAGCGGGCAATTCTGGCTCGACGGTGTCGACAACGCCGAGGACTTCGCCAATCGGCAACTGGCCGCGCGCTTCACGGCGGATTATCCGGGTGCCCCGCTCGACCCTGGGCAGGTCAGGGTCGTCAACTACCAGACCATCGCCGCCCCCGCCGCGCGCCCAGGGCTTACCAGCACGGGCAAGGTGAATCCCGTCACCTTCTCCCTCGCCCAATTGGCCATTGCCAACATCGGCCTGCTCAAGCCCGGACGGGTGGAGTTGCTTTCGAACAGCGCAGACCTGCTGCCTGGCTGGCTGAACGAAAACTACCTGCGCACAGTGGTCAGCGAGCTGGACATCGCCAGCGCATACCCCGCCATGCTACGCAGCAAGCTGTTGGATGACATCTCCCAACGCGGGCAGCGTCAACGCCTGCTCATTGCGCAACTCGCCAGCCAATTGCCCGCACTGGCGCAGGAGCTTTACCTGCGCGGAAAACTGCCGGATCAGGACGTTGCCAGCCATATCGCCCAGGTGTTCAGCACCGCAGACGACGATGACCCGAAGCGCTGGGTCATCCGACCGCTGGGTCTGCTCAAGGCGCCTGGCTCTACAGTGGATCATCCACGCAACACCTGGCTCATCGAGCCACGGTCACCCAACGCCGACAGTTGCCTGTTGTACCGTCCCCTGCACGAGGACAGCCTGTTGCAGTTCAGCGATCGGCTGGCGCTGTTCGTCGCCATCAGTACCCCTGGCGCCCTGCAGGATGACCTGCTGCAACGCCTTCCGGCCGAAGACCGCAGGTTCTATGCCCATGGCGGCTTCCTCGAACCTCACCTGTTCGTTCCACTGGATGACACCAGCGCCATCCCGTTCGGCAGGCCAGCTCCGGTGGAACTGACAATCGAATCGCCTTCCAACGACCTCGGCGCAGACCTCTACCTTGCCTGCGTCAACGAATCGATCCAGACGTTTGAAGCGCATGCCTCGACGAGCGCACAGACCCGCTGGACGCGCTGGAAAGAGCTGGGCTGGCTGCTGTTCAACACCCTGCTCCCCTTGGCGGGAGGCGCCCTGGGCAAGGTGGCGTGGCTGGCGCAGATGGAAGAGGCACTGGCCGAATTCGTTAGCACCGATGCCGAACACGACCCCACCGGGCACGAGCTGGCAGAGGTCAACCTGCTGGTCAATATCGCCCTGCTGCTGGCCGTCCATTCGATTACCCGCCTGAATGAGCAAAGCGGCAAGGCACGCACGCTTGGCGCACCGGTCATGCCTCTGGTCGCATCCGAGCCGAAACCCGTGCCCCCCAGCGTGGTCCAGGCCGCCTCTTCGCTCCATCTCGACTTCAGCTGGACGCGCCCCACCCAAACCTTGACTGCCGTGCAAAGCACCGCACTGCGAGCCTTGCGGGCGGATACCAATACCGCCTCACTCGGTGAACCGCTGCCCAGAGGCGCCCTGCGTGGCCTGTACCTGCAGGGTGACAAGCTCTATGCACTGCTGCACGGCAACCTCTACCAGGTCATGCTCGACATGCCTCGCAACCAGATGCGCATCGTCGGCCCCGACCAAGCCGCAGGCCCTTGGCTGCGCCGCGACGAGGCCGACCGCTGGCAATTGGACCTGAGATTGACGCTCAAGGGCGGCATGCCGCTGTCCGAGCAGATCCGCAAGCTGCAACTGGAAAAGGAAAGCGCCCTGCGTACCGCTAACGAACAGATCAAGGCCGACAAGGACGTCATCGACGCCAGGATCCGGGAACAGACCACCCTGGAGAAGCTGGTGGCCGCACCGCTCGACGACGCCCGCTTGCAGACCTGCCAGGACAAGCTCGACACGCTGTCGGAATTCTGGGCAACGCATATCGAACATCTGAAACAGCGCAACACCTTGCAACCGGTGAAGGAGTTCAAGAAAGTCCATGCCTTCGCGCTGTATCAGGACAGTTTCTGCCAGCGGCTGCTGCGCAAGGTCCTGCACCTGCGTTATCAACCTGATCGGGGCCAGTTGCTCAAAGCTGCCCGCCTCCAGCAGGCCGGCGAGACACTTACCCCCGCGGACGTCAATATCATCGCCGCCCGCCTGGACAGGCTGGCGCCCCTGATTGAGCGGATGATCGACAACAATCGACGCCTGCTCCACTGCCAGGATGAGCTGAACAAGCTGGCCAGCCCCCACCAACCTGAGATCCAGCAATGGCGAAACCTCGCCAGCAGCATGCCTGCGACCCAGGAACGGGAACTGATCCTGCGTTTCCTGCGGCTCGAGGGGTTGCTCAACCGCATGACGCTGGTCCATGGCCTGAGCGAAGAGGCGTGCTATTGGAGAGACCGCTTCTGGGGCAGCTTCGAACTGGGTATCGCTCAGCGTGCGAGGCTCTTCAAGCTGGAAAGTGCCGATGACGAAATCACCGCCAGGCTGCTACGCAGCATCATCGAACATCTCCAGACTGCGGCGCGGCAACTGGAGATATTCACGGAATTGGCCAAAGGCGATGCAGCGCAGCAGACGACGCGGCAGATGAAGGAACAACTCGATTGGCTGTTATCGCAAAACCGCCAAGAGCTGGACGAACTGCCCGACTACCCTCCGCTCAGCACGCTGGGACAATTGCGCAAGAAAGTGCCCGGGCTGATCGAGACCACCGAGCACGGGCTCCTGCTAGCCGAGCCTCGTAGCGACGATGCGAATACCGTCGACATCCCTGGCCCGGACAACAGGACACCCGCACGTACCTATCACCTCAAGCATGGCAATTGGGTGGAGCTCAAACCCGCCCAGACCGCCTCCCGTCCAACGCAGATGAGCCTGAAGCGCCTGCTCAAGGAAAGCGACACGTTGATTGCGCAGACCCACGACGAGGTGTCGAGTCTGCAAGCGCATCCGAATCGCTATCTGCCGGTGGAGATAGAAGAGAGCGTGCTTTATCAACGCACCCGCCTGCTCGAACGGGTCGATGCCATCGAGACACGCCTGACCGAGGACAACGAAACCGACGAGGCCCGTGGTGGCAAGGATGCCGAGCGGGTCGCCGGATCCCTGCGCAGGCTGGCGGAGGAGTTGCAGGGAACGGCGACGCGGCTACGCGTGTCAGCCGCCCTCACGCAGAAACCGCGCATGGGTGAAGTCATGTACCTGGTCGATGGCGGACACTTGCAGTTACGGGCCGAGGGAGCACGCAATCGACTGGCCAGGCTCAAGGGCCGGCCCGCCGATTTTCTCGACGAGTACAGCATCAGCCATGATGGCAAGGTACTGTGGTACGCGCACTTCCATTACCCTTCGATGAGCACGGCCAAGGCCGACTTCACCGCTGGGCATCTCAAGACCGCGGAGCAACGGCACATGCCGGGCCAGCGCTACAGCGATGACAGCGGCAGGGTGTTCGACGTCTATCGCGCACCGATCACCAGCGCGGCCGCCGCCCGATACTTCTTCGACTTGTAAGCCAGGGGGCGCGGCGCAGGCTGCGCCCCCTTCCCGTCAGCGGTCCTTGAACTGCGCCTCGCGCTTGGCAATGAACGCAGCCATACCCTCTTTCTGGTCCTCGGTGGCGAACGCGGCATGGAACACCCGGCGCTCGAAGCGCACGCCTTCGCTCAGGGTGACCTCGAAGGCGCGGTTGACGCTTTCCTTGACCATCATGCTCACCGGGATCGACTTGCTGGCGATGGTCGCGGCCACCTTCAACGCCTCTTCCACCAGCTCCGCCTGCGGCACGATGCGCGCCACCAGGCCGGCACGCTCGGCTTCCTCGGCGCCCATCAGGCGGCCGGTCAGGCACAGTTCCATGGCCTTGGCCTTGCCCACGGCGCGGGTCAGACGCTGGGTACCGCCCATACCCGGCAGCACGCCGAGGTTGATTTCCGGCTGGCCGAACTTGGCGTTGTCGGCGGCGAGGATGAAGTCGCACATCATCGCCAGCTCGCAGCCACCGCCCAGGGCGAAGCCCGATACCGCGGCGATGATCGGCTTGCGCCGGCTGGCAATGCGATCGGCATCGCTGAACAGGTCCTCGACGTAGATCTGCGGGTATTGCAGCTCGGCCATTTCCTTGATGTCGGCGCCGGCGGCAAAGGCCTTGGCGGAACCGGTCAGCACCACGCAGCCGATGTTCGGGTCACGCTCCAGCTGGTCCAGGGCCTGGTTGATCTCGCCGACGATCTGCGCGTTCAGCGCGTTCAGCGCCTGGGGGCGGTTGAGGGTGATCAGGCCGACCTTGCCGTGGATGTCCAACAGGATGGTTTCGAATGCCATGCAGTCTGCTCCTTCAAAGATTGCGCGCAATGACCATGCGCTGAATGTCGCTGGTGCCTTCGTAGATCTGGCAGACCCGCACGTCGCGGTAGATCCGCTCCAGCGGGAAGTCACTCAGATAGCCATAACCGCCCAGGGTCTGCAAGGCGTCCGAACAGACCTTTTCGGCCATTTCCGAGGCGAAAAGCTTGGCCATCGAGGCTTCCACCAGTGCCGGACGCCCGGCGTCGCGCAGGGCGGCGGCGTGCAACACCATCTGCCGGGCCACGGCAATCTTCGTCGCCATGTCGGCCAGGCGGAAGGCCACGGCCTGGTGCTCGATCAGCGGCTTGCCGAAGGTCTGCCGCTCGTTGGCGTAGTCGCGCGCCGCTTCGAATGCGGCCCGGGCCATGCCCACCGACTGCGAGGCGATGCCGATGCGGCCGCCTTCAAGGTTGGCCAGGGCGATCTTGTAGCCCTGCCCTTCTTCACCGAGGCGGTTGGCCACCGGCACGCGCACGTTGTCGAAGACGATCTGGCAGGTGTCGGAGGCGTGCTGACCGAGCTTGTCCTCGACCCGCGCCACCTGGTAACCCGGTGAATCGGTAGGCACGATGAAGGCCGTGATACCACGCTTGCCGGCGTCCGGATCGGTCACGGCGAAAACGATCACCACCCCGGCGTTCTGCCCGGACGTGATGAACTGCTTGCTGCCATTGAGCACGTAGTGGTCGCCTTCCAGACGAGCGCGGGTCTTCAGGCTGCTGGCGTCGGAGCCGGCCTGGGGCTCGGTCAAGGCAAAGGCGCCGAGCATCGCACCGCTGGCCAACGGCGCCAGGAACTGCTGTTTCTGCGCCTCTGTACCGAACTTGAGGATCGGCACGCAGCCCACCGAATTGTGCACGCTCATGATGGTCGAGCAGGCGCCGTCACCGGCGGCGATCTCTTCCAGGGCCATGGCATAGGCCACATAACCGGTGTCGCTGCCGCCGTACTGTTCCGGCACCAGCATGCCGAACAGGCCCAGGCCGGCCATCTCTTCGATGGCCTCCTTAGGGAAGCGGTGTTCCTTGTCCCATTGCTCGGCAAACGGCTTCAGGCGCTCCTGGGCGAAGTCGCGCACGGCGTCGGCGATCTGTTGTTGCTCTTCAGTTACCAGCATGATTCACCTCAGTACAGGCACTCGACCGCCATGGCCGTGGCTTCGCCACCGCCGATGCAGATGGCCGCCACGCCACGGCGCAGGTTGTTCTGGCGCAGGGCCGACAGCAGGGTTACCAGAATGCGCGCGCCCGAGGCGCCGATCGGGTGGCCCAGGGCACAGGCGCCGCCGTGGATGTTGACCTTTTCATGGGGCAGGTCGAGTTGCTTCATGGCCGCCAGGGTGACCACGGCGAAAGCCTCGTTGATCTCGAACAGGTCCACCTCGGCCAGGTTCCAGCCGGTGCGCTTGAGCAGCTTGTCGATGGCGCCAATGGGCGCGGTGGGGAACAGCGCCGGGGTGTCGGCAAAGGCCGCGTGGCCATGGATCACCGCCAGCGGCTTGAGGCCGCGTTTCTCAGCCTCTGAGCGACGCATCAGCACCAGCGCGGCGGCGCCGTCGGAGATCGAACTGGAGTTGGCCGCGGTGACGGTACCGCCTTCGCGGAAGGCCGGCTTGAGCTGCGGGATCTTGTCCAGGCGCGCCTTGGGCGGCTGCTCGTCGTCCTTGATGACGCGCTTCTCCTTGCCCTCGGTGACTTCAACCGGAACGATCTCGGCGGCGAAGCGGCCGCTCTTGATCGCGTCCTGGGCACGGGTCAGCGAAGCGATGGCGAAGGCGTCCTGGGCCTCACGGCTGAAGTCGCCCTTCTGCGCGCAGTCCTCGGCGAAGGTACCCATCAGGCGGCCCTTGTCGTAGGCGTCTTCCAGGCCGTCCATGAACATGTGGTCGATGATCTTGCCGTGGCCCATGCGGTAGCCGCCACGGGCCTTGTCCAGCAGGTACGGAGCGTTGGTCATGCTTTCCATGCCACCGGCGACGATCACGTCGGCGCTGCCGGCCAGCAGTTGGTCATGGGCCATGATCGCCGCCTGCATGCCCGAGCCGCACATCTTGTTCAGGGTGGTGCAGGTGGTGTGCTTGTCCAGGCCGGCACCCAGCGCCGCCTGGCGTGCCGGTGCCTGGCCCTGGCCGGCCGGCAGCACGCAACCGAACAGCACTTGCTCGACACTGGCGGCATCGATACCGGCACGTTCGACGGCGGCGCGGATCGCCGCGCTGCCCAACTGCGCCGCGGTCAGGCTCTTGAGGTCGCCCTGCAGGCCGCCCATCGGCGTGCGCACGGCGCTGACGATGACAATCGGATCGTGGTTCAGGCTCATGTTCGGTTCTCCTTACTTGGCAGCCATGCGCAGCGCGCCGTCGAGACGGATCACTTCGCCGTTGAGCATGCTGTTCTCGATGATATGACGAGCGAGCGCTGCGTACTCCTGTGGACGGCCCAGGCGCGGCGGGAACGGCACGCCGGCGGACAGCGAGGCGCGTACTTCGTCGGTCATGCCGGCCATCATCGGGGTTTCGAAAATGCCGGGGGCGATGGTCATCACGCGAATGCCGAAGCGGGCCAGTTCGCGGGCCGCCGGCAGGGTGAGACTGGCGATGGCACCCTTGGAGGCAGCATAGGCGGCCTGGCCGATCTGGCCGTCGTAGGCGGCGATGGAGGCAGTATTGATGATGACACCCCGCTCGCCGCCCTCGTCCGCCGGCCCTTCGGCCATGGCCGCGGCGGCCAGGCGCAGCAGGTTGAAGCTGCCGATCAGGTTGACGTTGATGACCTTGGCGAAGCTGCCCAGGGCGTGCGGGCCGTTCTTGCCCAGGACCTTCTCGGCACCGACGATGCCGGCGCAGTTCACCAGCCCGTGCAGGCTGCCGAATGCGCTGACGGCGGCATCGACCGCCGCCTTGGCGGCCTGCTCGTCGCTGATGTCGGCCACCGCGAAACGGGCATTGGCGCCCAGTTCGGCGGCCTTGGCCTCGACGGCCGCGGCGTTCAGGTCGACCAGCATGACCTTGGCGCCAGCCTCGATGAGCATCTGCGCGGTGGCGGCGCCCAGGCCCGAGGCCGCGCCGCTGACGATGAAATTCTTTTGAGTGATGAGCATATCGGTCTTCCTTCAGGCGCCCGCAGCGATCGGCTGCGCGGCTTGTTGTCGGGCGATTTCCTGGTTGCGCAGGATGAAGCGTTGCAGCTTGCCGCTCGGGGTCTTGGGCAGCTCGCCGACGAATTCGATTTCACGCGGATAGGCGTGGGCGTAGAGGCGCTGGCGTACATGCTGGCGCAGGGTTTCCTCAAGCTCTGCGCTGCCCAGGTAACCCTGGGCCAGCACCACGAAGGCCTTGATCAGCTCGGTGCGTTCCGGGTCGGGTTTGCCGATCACCGCCGCCTCGACCACGGCCGGGTGCTCGATCAACGCGCTTTCCACGTCGAACGGGCCGACCCGGTAGCCTGAAGTGGTGATCACGTCGTCGCTGCGGCCGACGAAACTGATGCTGCCGTCCTGGTTGAGCTCGACGGTGTCGCCGGACAGGTAGTACTTACCGACGAAGGCCTTGGTCGGCAGCCCTTGGTAACCGGCGAACCAGCACAGCGGCGACTGCTCGCGGTCCACCGCAAGGATGCCGGGCTGGCCGGCAGGCAGTTCGTTGCCCTGCTCGTCCACCACGACGATGCGGTGGCCGGGAATGGCGAAGCCGGCCGAGCCCAGGTGCACCGGGTGCGCCAGCGCATGGTGGTTGCACAGCACCATGCCCAGCTCGGTCTGGCCGTAGTGGTCGTGGATGGTCACGCCGAGCTCGTCGTCGAACCAGCGGATCACCTCAGGGTTGAGCGGTTCGCCGGCACTGCTGACTACCCGCAGGCGCCCTTTGATCGGCGCCGAGAATGCGCTGCCCGCCGCGATCAGCAGCCTGTAGGCCGTGGGCGAGCCTGCCAGGTTGGTGATACCCAGCTTGTCGATGACCCGCGCGCAGCTTTCGACGCTGAACGGGCCGTCGTAGAAGGTGGTGGCGTGGCCCAGTGACAGCGGTCCGGTGACCGCATAGTAAAGGCCATAGGCCCAGCCGGGGTCGGCCAGGTTCCAGAAGTTGTCGTCCGGGCGCAGGCCGATGGCGTCGCGCATGTAGCCCTGGAACGCGACGATGGCGCGCAATGGTACTTCCAGCGGCTTGGCCGGGCCGGTGGTGCCCGAGGTAAACATCAGCAGGAAAGGATCGTTGCCAGTACGCATCACTGGCGCGCAATCGCCGGCGGCGGCCGCGAGACTGCGATGGAAGTCCAGTTCGCCCTCGACGGCACCGACCGTGACGACAGTCGGACAGTCCGCCACCTCATCGAGCTTGGGCCGGTTGTGGCGGTCGGTGACCACCACCTTGGCGTGGGACTGCTCAAGACGGTGCTCGATGGCCTTGGGGCCGAAAGCGGTGAACAATGGCTGGTAGACCGCGCCCAAGCGCCAGGTGGCGAGGATGGTCACCAGCAATTCGGGGGTACGCGGCATGAGCCCGGCGACCCGGTCGCCGGCCTCGACGCCCTGGGCCTTGAGCACGTTGGCAAAGCGTGCGGCCAGGGCCTGCAGCTGATCGAAGGTATAGCGCCCGCTGTTGCCATCACGGTCTTCCCAGACCAGGGCGGGCTTGTCGCTGCCAGTGTGGCGGTCGCAGCACTCGACACAGGCGTTGAGGGCCTCGAGGTTGCCATGCAGCGCCGCAGTGGCGGCCCGGGCATGGTCGAACGAACGGGCGGCCTCGGCGTAATCGCGCATCGTCAGACTCCTGGTTTCTTATTGTTGGAGTGCACCATCGGTCTGACGATGTTCGCGCCGGTCAGCTCCGCCGGCAATGGCCAAAGCTGTCAATCGGGCTGAGCGGATTCGACCGGATCGAGCAGTTCGCCCTGCTCGACCGTTACCAGGGCTTGCCGCGTGAGCTGCCAGGTCAGGGCATGTTCTGCAACTTCGCGCTCGACCTTCAGGTCGTTCCACTGCTGCGCGTAGGCCTCGCTGCCCAGCGTCTCGCTCTGCTTGTCGAGTGCCGTGCCGCGGGCCTGGAAGGGTTCAGCGATGGCCGCGAATGCCTTCGCATGTCGATGGCGCAGGTAGGTGCCCCAGAACTCGCGCTCGCACAGGCTTTGCGGTAGCTCGTCGGTCGCCTCGCTGGCCCGCACCGCTGCCAGGGCGTCGCGCTCGCGCTCGGGAGTGATGCCGGCGAGCTGCTCGAAACGCATGGTCCGGGGTTGCCCAGGCAACTGCAGTTGCGCAGCCAAGCGCACCCGATAACCCAATACCACCTCCAGCACGTCGGTATCCGGGTGTGTGGTCAGCCGCCTTGCCGCATCCTGCTGGGCGAACTGGTCGAGGCATTCAAGCCGGAACAGCTGGCGGCCCAGCGCCAGCAACTGATCCCCCGCCGTTCCCGACGACGCCTTGCGATTGGCCTGGTACACCATTTCCTCCAGCAGCAGGCGGCTGAACCGTTCGGCGGTACTGTCGTGGCAGCCTTGCACCTCCCTGGCGCTGGCAAAGATTCGCTCGCGCAGGTCGGTATCTCTGTCAATGCTCGCGAACAACGTCCAGACCTGCTCGGACAGATAATCCCTGGCCTTGCTGAAATCGGTGGTCTGGGTCAACTGCGCCATCAGCTCGAACAACTCGCTGCTTGCGTCCAGGGCATGCAGTCTTTGCCATATCGCCTCCCGCGCAGGTCGCTCGGCCTCGACCGCCCGTTCGAGCCAGGGCCGCACGGATGGCGCTCCGGCAGGATCGGGCACCAGGTGGGCCGCTTGGGCATCGAGGCCATAGAGGCGGGCGATGGTTCGGTGCGGGATCGGATTGCCGCGAATCCTGAGGTGGTGCCTGAACTCCCAGGGCATCCGCAGCAGCTCGGGTGGAATGTTCGAGATCAGGTTGTTCCTCAGATCGGCCACCAGCAACATCCCGCAGCGCTCGATACCGCCCGGGATACTGAGCATCCCGCAGTGATTGAGGCGCAGGGTCGCCAGCTGTGGCAACTGGTGGAAACGCAACGCCATCGAACGGATGGGGTTACGACTCAGGTCCAGAAGATGCAAGCGAGAAAGGTTCGCCAACTGCTGTTGGTCGTGCTCGCCCATGCGAATGCGGTTCCCCATCAGGTGCAACGCGCGCAGGCGTGGCAAGTCGGCGATGCTTTCGGGCAGGGCCGTGAGCTGATTGTTGTTGAGGTTCAGCGTGCGCAAGGACTGGAAGCAGTGCAGGAAACTCGCTGGCAGCTGATCCAGCCCCATGCCCGCCATTACCAGTTCGCTGATATGGTCGAAATCCACGCTGGCCGGCAGTACCGGCAAAGAACCGACCCGCCAGCCACTGATATTGAGCAGCATGCCCTCGGCCTCGCCGTAGGGATTCCTGATCATCTCGCCATCGTAGCGCCAGGCACCGCACAGTCGATGGGACAGCTGGCGACGGACCGTTCGCATGTCCCGGTCGGGCGTCCCGATCACCCAGAACTCCAAGGTGTCCTCGAGCAGGGCTAGATTGCGCTCGAGGCTCAACAACACCTGATAAGGATTCGCGACACCCTGGTGCAGCTTGCGTTGATAGGTCTCGATCTCGTCGTCGCTAAAACCCGGATACAGTGCACGGATTCGCGCACGCAGGGATCCTCCTGCCGAACGCGAGACCGAACCGCCCAACGTATAGCCGACCCGACCGTCGGCCAGTCGTTTTCCAGGGTTGAACCATGGCGTGGTGGCCCGCAGGCCGAGCCGATCGAGGACACCGCTGCGGCTGGAAGGCAAGGTCTTGATGAGCGCCTCGCGCAACCGCCGAGCGCAGTCGGCGCCTTCGATCCCCATGGCTTTTCGGTCACTTTCCTTCAGCAACACCGAGATGGCGTCGAAGATCGACGCCGGCTCCGGCACCTCGTCCTCCAGCTCCAACCCCTGACTGTCATAGAGATGGAAGCGCCCCCGGCGCCATACAAGGACGATCCTGGAATCACTGGATTCCTGGGGATTCATGATCGCCAGCAACCGGCCACTCTCATTGCCCTCGCGAAGCTCAAAGTTGACAGACCTTGGCCAATTCCGCAGGCGCTCCAGCTGCGCCAGCACCAGCACGCCGGTGTCGTTACTGTAGCTCGCCTGGAAAAACACCCCTTCCAGCGCACGATTGACCCGGACCAGTTGAGACAGGGCGCGGGCGCACCTGGCCAGCGTCACCGGCACGCGCGATTCGAGCAGGGCCACCCTGCGCAGCGTGTGATCGGTGTCTCGCACCGCCTCTTCCACATAGACATCCGGCAGGTTGGGGAAGTCGCGCTTGACCAAGGCACCCAGCTCGTCCACCGGAGCCGGCACGCCAGCAAGATGCTCCAGCAACTGCCCCTGCACTTGAGGGTGTACGTCAACCAACCAGGCAGCGAGCGTTTTGCCGTCATTGGCCGCCATCCCTGACTGATTCCGCGCCCACTCGAGCACCTTGGCATCGGTGATCACCGCATCGGGCGCCCGCGCGGCCTCCAATACCCGCGTGATGCGCTGGTCGGCGTGGAACCGGCGCAGTGTCTCGCCCAGATTCACCGGCGCCGGGCGATTCTCCACCAGCACGCCGCGCAGCTCCTCAGGCTCCATGCCGGCGATACGCAGGATCTGCTGCGCTTGCCCATCATCCAAGGGGGGATCGCACGACCACAAGCGGTTGAGCATGCAGGCGCTGTCGCTCCATTCCAGCGGCCTCTCCACGCGCAGTCGCCAGAAGCGTTCGCCATTGTGTTCAACCAGTGGGCCAAAGGCATCGGCCGCACGCGGATGCCTGAGCCGCCGAGGCTTGGCAGCGACCGGCCGATGGACTTCGTAGTAGCGATCGCCCACGCGCAACCACTGACGTCCGTCCAGCGCATACAGGCCATCGTCCTGCAGCACGGCGGCGCCCGGATCGGACTCATAGACCTTCAGGTCATGGTTCCACAACCGCTCGCCGGCACCCTCGACATTCACCGGTTCCAGTGCATCGACGAAGCCGCTGCGAAGGGTACTGGCGACCACCCCCGCCCCCACCACGAGGGCGCCGGTCACCGCCACGGTTTCCGCCACCTGCAGCATGTGTTGCATGGCTTCGTGCTGGTGCCCCTCATGCCAGTCCACGGCACCTTCATAGACTTCGCCCAGGGTGTCCCAGACCATTTTCGCGAAAAGCGCCACACCCACCACCGGCACCGCCAGGCCCACCAGTCCCAGCGCGTCCAGCCCGAGGCCTTGCCAGCGCCGCAATCGTTCCTCGGACAACTGCCGATCCGCATCCGCGCTCGGAACCAGCACCAGACGCCCCTGTTCCTTGAGGCGATTGACCTGGTTGCGCGCCAGGGCCTCGAAAATGTCGCCTTGAACGACCCGCCCCTGCAGTTCGAAATCCGCCTCATCGTCGGACAGGCGCATGTCCAGCGTCCCCATGAAGCCGGCACGCTCCTTCAGACTGACCAGCAGGCGAATCTGCTTGTGCGGCTGCGGCGTGGACAGGTGCTCCTTGAGAAAGTCGCTCAGCAATTGCTGCGAGGCGAAATGGCGCAGTGGGCGCTGCTCATCGGCGGGCAGGTAGTACACCACCCCCTTCGATGCACCCGTAGCATCCCGCAGTTGCACCAGCAGCCCGTTCTCGATGGTGCACTGCAACATCCGCAGCTCTCCGGCATAGGCCTGCACCGGGCCTGGCGACGACTGCACCGCCGGTTCGGTCAGCCGTTTCAGTGCAGCGAGCGTGTCCATATCGATCAACGACTCGGCGGCCGCACGCTCACAGGCAAGGGCAAACGCCGTGCACTGATGCTTGGCCAGCACTGCCAGTGTCGATGCACTGAACATTCCCGTCAGCAACGCCTGGTACTGCTGCCCGGCATCCAGGGCATGGCAGCGCCTGGCCAGTTGCTCCGGAGCCGCGGACAGCACCTGGTCGTCGTCCTTGCGCACCAGGCCGCTGCCTTCGAAGAACTGGCTGTCCGTTGCAAAGCCCTGCATCAGCCTCAACAGGGCCGGAAAACGCACCTCGCGGCGCTCCATCGAGGGCGAGGAGATCACCTCGGACCGACCAAAACGGATGTCCAGCCACTGCATCTGTTCGAGGTCCGGCCCGCCTGGAAGGATCTCCTTGATCAACGGCGAGAATGCCTGCTGCGCGAACTGCCATGGCGAGAGCAGTCCCTGGGTCGCCGCCGTCACTTGCCGGCCACTGGCCATGTGCGCGCTGAAGCTTTCGCGCAAGGCCTTGATCCTGTCGGCCGGGGCGTGCTTCAGCCAGTCCGGCAGCCGCGTGGCGATGAAACCATCAATGACAGCCTCGTCGCTGAGAGTGGTCGTGGGTGGCGGGGTTTGGGTTGTCGATGACATGGGGTCGCATCCTGCTGTTCATATGGACAGCGGACACTAGCCAGTGCCTCTCGAGCGTGACAGCGGGAAACGAACCCTCTACGGCGTCGCTGGCAGGACCAGGTTGCGGTAATGCCCCGGATTGCAGCCGAACCACTTGCGAAACGCCTTGTAGAACGAGCTGGCATCGGCGAATCCCAGGCGCAGGGCGATGTCGGCCAGACCCAGGTCGGCTTCGGCCAGCCAGGCGATCGCCAGCTCCCGACGCACGCTGTCCTTGATGCCCTGATAGCTGTGCCCTTCTTCCGACAGCCGCCGCCGCAGGGTCGACACCGACATGCACAGACTCGCGGCCAGGCGCTCGGCGTCCGGCCAGGTGCTCGGCTCCTGACCCAGCAACATGGTGCGGGTACGCCGCGCCAGGCTGTCGGGGTCGCGGTACTTGACCAGGATGTTGCCCGGCGCCTCGGCCAGGAAACGCTGCAGCTCGACCAGCGTACGCCGCATGGGCGTTGCCAGACAGTCAGCGCTGATGATCATGCGCGTGCGTGGCCGCTCGAAGTGCAGGTTTTCCGAGAACATCACCCGATAATCGTCGCAGAAGGGCGGCTCGGCGCAGCGCAGCTCGATGGCCAGGATCGCGATGCGTCTTCCGGCCAGCCAGCAGGCAACGCCATGGACGATCATCCAGAAGGTGAAGTAGGTGAACGCCCGGCGCGGTGTGTCGCGCGGCTCGTTGATGACGATCTCGGCCAGGCTCTGCTGACGCACCAGGCTCGGTTGCAAGTCCTCCAGCATCAGCGACAGGAACCCCAGGGCCACGTCCAGTGCCTCGCCCAGGGTGGGCTGGGCCATGCTCGCCCGACAGAGGAACTCCAGGCTGCCACTGCGCAGGCCACGCGGGTCCATGGCGAAGAACTCGTCGTTGCAACGACGCGCCAGCAGCCGCCAAAGCCGGGCATACGCCTCGGCGCTGACCCGCGCCTCGGGCCGCTCGAGCTGGGTCGCGTCGATCCCCGCGCAGCCCAGCAGCACGGCATCCGGCGTGCCGTCCGGGCACGTCTGCAACAGGGCTTCGCGCACCAGTTGCATGGAGATGGTGTCTTTCTCGCTCATCGACAATCCAGTCAGGTATCTGCCGGCCATCTTAGGCCCGCACGGAAAAAACGCCAGGCCTGCCTTATTGCCCGCTATCCAGGTCGAGAAACGCCTGGATCAGACGCAGCTCGCGGCGTCGCTCCAGGCAGCCGAGCATGTGCTGGTTGACCAGCCCGGCGCCACCGAGCGGCCGGGCCACCACACGGGGGTCGTTGGCCACCTCGGTGGACGACACCACACCGATGCCCAGCTGCGCCGCCACCGCCTCGGTGACCGCCTCGCGACTGTCCAGTTCCAGCAACACGCGTGGCTGCACCCCAGCCCCGCCACAGGCCTTGTCGAAGGTGCGGCGAGTCGTCGAGCTGGGTTCGCGCAGCACCATGATCTGCTTGTCCAGCTCGGCCAGCGGCAGATCGCCCTCGACCTTCGCCCAGGCATGCCCCACCGGCAGTAACGCGCACAGCCGCGACTCGCACAGGCTTTGCAGGTGCAGCCCCTTGCGTGGTTCGATCTCGGTCAGCACGGCCACGTCGGCGTGCTCCGAAAGCAGCGCCGCGAGGGTTTCCTGTGCGTTGCCCAGACGCAGGTTGACGGTGATCCCCGGGTAGCGTTCGCGCAACAGCGCCAGCATCGGCATCACCCGGTGAGGGCCGTCCGCCGCCACCTCCAGGCGCCCGGTCAGCAATTGCCGATTGGCCTCGAGCATTGCCTGGGCCTCTTCGGCCAGGCCGAACATGGCCCGAGTGATGGCCGCCAGGCGCGTGCCCTCCTCGGTCAGCTCGACCCGCCGGGCGGTGCGACGCAGCAAGGTGATCTGGTAGTGCTCCTCCAGCGCCTTCACATGCCCGGTGACCGCCGGCTGGCTGATGAACAGCCGCTCGGCGGCGCGGGTGAAACTGCCCTCGCGGGCGACGGCGTCGAAGGCGCGGAGTTGGAACAGGTTCATATTTATCGGCCTTACTTATAGCTGGCATATCTACAAACAATTTGATTGATGGATCGGTGAATTGCAACCTAGCCCCACTAAGTTTCCAGCCCACCGCAAGTGAGGAACCACGGAATGAGCAACGCCCCGATCCTGCTGACCCCCGGTCCATTGACCACCTCGATCCGCACCCGCCAGGCCATGCTCGTGGACTGGGGCTCGTGGGATCGCGACTTCAACCAGTTGACCGCCAGCGTGTGTGAACAACTGCTGGCCATCATCGACGGCAGCGCCAGCCACCACTGCGTGCCCCTGCAAGGCAGCGGCACCTTTGCCGTCGAGGCCGCCATCGGCACTCTGGTACCCCGTGACGGCAAAGTGCTGGTGCTGATCAACGGCGCCTACGGCCAGCGCCTGGCGAAGATCTGCAAGGTGCTGGGTCGCGACTTCAGCACCTTCGAGACCGCCGAGGACCAACCAACCACCGCCGCCGACGTAGACCGCCTGCTGGCCGCCGACCCCGCCGTGACCCACGTGGCGCTGATCCACTGTGAGACCAGCACCGGCATCCTCAACCCGCTGCCCGAGATCGCCCAGGTGATCCGGCGCCACGGCAAGCGCCTGATCATCGACGCGATGAGCTCGTTCGGCGCGCTGCCGATCGACGCCCGCCAGATCCCCTTCGAGGCGCTGATCGCCGCTTCCGGCAAGTGCCTGGAAGGCGTGCCGGGCATGGGCTTCGTCTTCGCCGAGAAAGCCGCCCTGGCCGCCGCCGAGGGCAACGCCCACTCCCTGGCCATGGACCTGCACGACCAGCACGCCTACATGGCCAAGACCGGCCAGTGGCGCTTCACCCCACCGACCCACGTGGTCGCCGCCCTGCACGAAGCGCTGCAGCAGTACAACGAAGAGGGTGGACTGCCCGCCCGCCACCAGCGCTACGCCGACAACTGCAAGACCTTGCTCGACGGCATGGCGAAAATCGGCCTGCTGAGCTTCCTGCCCGCCGCAATCCAGGCACCGATCATCGTCACCTTCCACGCGCCGAAAGACCCGCGCTACCAGTTCAAGGACTTCTACGAGCGGGTCAAGGCCAAGGGCTTCATCCTCTACCCGGGCAAGCTGACCCAGGTCGAGACCTTCCGCGTCGGCTGCATCGGCGTGGTCGGCGCCGACGGCATGCAGGCCGCCGTCAATGCCGTGGCCGACGTGCTGCGGGAGATGGAAGTGCTGGACATCTGACCTTCTGCCCACCCAATTCAAGGAAAACGCGCACATGAACTACAGCAACCCCACCCAGCTGCAAGCCGCCATCCTCGACTGGGCCGGAACGGTGGTCGATTTCGGCTCGTTCGCCCCGACCCAGATCTTCGTCGAGGCCTTCGCCGAGTTCGACGTGCAGGTGTCCATCGAAGAAGCCCGTGGCCCGATGGGCATGGGCAAGTGGGACCATATCCGCACCCTGTGCGACGTGCCGGAAATCGCCGAGCGCTACCGCAAGGTGTTCGGCCGCACGCCCACCGACGATGACGTGACCGCCATCTACGAGCGCTTCATGCCGCTGCAGATCGAGAAGATCGCCGTGCACTCGGCGCTGATTCCAGGCGCCCTGGACACCCTGACCGGGCTGCGCAAGGACGGCCTGAAGATCGGCTCGTGCTCGGGCTACCCGAAGGTGGTGATGGACAAGGTGGTCGAGTTGGCCGCACAGAACGGCTACGTGGCCGACCATGTGGTGGCCACCGACGAGACGCCGAACGGCCGCCCGTGGCCGGCCCAGGCGCTGGCCAACGTGATTGCCCTGGGCATCGACGACGTGGCCGCCTGCGTGAAGGTCGACGACACCGTGCCGGGGATTCTCGAAGGCCGCCGCGCCGGGATGTGGACCGTGGCACTGGTGTGCTCGGGCAATGCCCTGGGGCTGACCTGGGAAGGCTACCGGGCGTTGAGCACGGAGAAGCTGGAGAGCGAGCGCAAGCGGATCCATGGGATGTTTGCCGCATCGCGCCCGCACTACCTGATCGACACCATCAACGAGCTGCCCGAGGTCATTGCCGATATCAACCGTCGGTTGGCCAAGGGGGAGATGCCGCAGGCCTCCTGACAGGTCGGTGTTACTTTCTTCGCGGGTAAACCCGCTCCCACAGGGATATCACTGCCTTGGAAGTCGGTGATTTTCCTGTGGGAGCGGGTTTACCCGCAAAGGCGTCAGAGCAGACAACCGAGAACCATCAGACTGCCCGGTTCAACTTCACCCACGACGCGAACCTGTCGATAAAGCCCTGCAGGAAGGGCCGGGTCTTGTCGTTCAGCTTGCCGCTGTCATCGAACAGCGTCGCCGCCCCGCCGATATACGCCTCGGGCATCTGCATGCACGGCATGTCGAGGAACACCAGCGACTGGCGCACCGCGTGATTGGCGCCAAACCCGCCAATCGCCCCCGGCGACACGCTGGCCACCGCCGCCGGCTTGCCGCCCCACACGCTCTGCCCATAGGGCCGCGAGCCCACGTCGATGGCATTCTTCAACCCGCCCGGCACCGAACGGTTGTACTCCGGGGTGACGAACAGCACCGCGTCGCTGCGGCGGATCTCATCGCGAAAATGCTTCCACGCCTCGGGCGCGCCCTCGGCCTCGACATCTTCGTTGTACAACGGCAGGCCGCCGATCTCGACGATCCGCAGGGCAAGGCTGGACGGCGCCAGCTCAGACAGCGCGCGGGCCACCTTGCGGTTGTAGGACTCCTTGCGCAAGCTGCCGACGACGACCGCTACCGAATAGACCTGGCTCATGGCGTTTTGCAACCTCTGCTCTGGGAATGGGACCTGTTAGTTATAGATGACCGTTCCTCGGCTTCCCGTTTTTTTTCCATTCGGCTGAAAACTTCCCGGGCGTTTCGCTGGTCTACGCCTACAGACATTTCCTACACGATTCAGAGGTTTCCACCTAAATGGCAGCAGTAATGGTCGGCCAGTTCCACGCCCGCGACGCCGAAGGCCGTATCTACCCCGTCCACGAGTTCCAGGAATCCACCCTGCAGGCCGACGGCAGCACCCTCGGCGCGCCGGTCACCAGCTATCGACTGGCCATCGGCGACCGCGTCAACCACCTGGGCGACGACCGCTTCGAGCTGGCCCAGACCGGCGTCGAGATCATCCGCATTCCTTGACGCAATCGACGGTGTAAAGCGTCCCCTCGCGCTGCAGCCCATGCACATCGGCGACGAAACCCGGGAAGCCGTGGTCGAAGGCCCGGGCGCAATCCAGGTAGACCAGGATCGAGCGGGTCGCCTCGGTGAAGCGCTCGCCCGGCATGATCAAGGGAATTCCCGGCGGGTACGGCACCAGCATCACCGCCGCGACCCGGCCCAGCAGTTGCTCGATCGGCACCGCTTCCACCTCCCCGCGCACCATCCGGTCATAGGCCTCGGCCGGGGTCATCGCCACTTCGGGCAAACGGGTGAACAGCAACTTGAGCTGCCTGGACGTGGCATTGCCGCGGTAGAAGGCATGCAGTTGCTGGCACAGGTCGCGCAGCCCCAGCCCCTGGTAGCGTGACGGCTGCTGCGTCACCACGCTGGGCAGGCAGTCAGCCAACGCGGTATTGGCGTCGTAGTGGCGCTTGAATTCCAGCAGTTCGGTCAGCAGCGTGCTCCACTTGCCCTTGGTGATGCCCATCGAGAACAGCACCAGGAAGCTGTACAGGCCGGTCTTCTCCACCACCAGCCCCCGCTCCCATAAAAACTTGCTGACCACTGCGGCCGGAATGCCGTGCTCGCCTGCCCCACCACCGGCTCCCGGCATCACCAGGGTGACCTTGAGCGGATCGAGCAGCACATAGTCGTCGCTCAGCTCGGCAAAGCCATGCCAGTCGGCCCCCGGCTGCAGCAGCCAGTCCGCCACATCCAGGCGCTCGCCGCCCTGCGCCAGCGGGGGCTGCCAGATGCTGAACCACCAGTCGTCGGCGGCGATGTGCTCGCGCAGGTTGGCCAGCGCCCGGCGAAAGCTCAGGGCCTCGTCGAACATCTCCTGCAGCAGCGAGCGCCCGGCCGGGCCTTCCATCATCGCCGAGGCCACATCCAGCGAGGCGAGGATGCTGTACTGCGGCGAGGTGGAGATATGCATCATGAACGCTTCGTTGAAACGGTCACGGTCCAGATGGCGTGAGGCGCCATCCTGCACATGGATCATCGACGCCTGGCTGAAGGCGGCCAGCAGCTTGTGGGTGGAGTGGGTACTGAACAACAGCGGCCCATCCTCGCCACGGGGCGTGCCCATGGCGTAGCGGCCGGCGAAGAACGCGTGGAAGGCGGCATAGGCGAACCAGGCCTCGTCGAAGTGCAGCACCTCGGCACTGGCACCGAGGGTCTGCTTGATCAGGCCGGCGTGATAGCACAGCCCGTCGTAGGTGGAGTTGGTGACCACGGCCAGCTTGATCTGCGCCGGCCGCCCCTGAGCCAGGGGATGGGCCTGGATCTTCGCCTGGATCGACGCCGGGGTGAATTCGCTGAGCGGAATCGGCCCGATAATGCCCAGCTCGTTGCGCTCCGGGCACAGGTAGAGGGGAATGGCGCCGGTCATGATGATCGCGTGGACCACCGACTTGTGGCAGTTGCGGTCCACCAGCACCAGGTCGCCGCGCCCGACCATGGCGTGCCAGACGATCTTGTTGGCAGTGGAGGTGCCGTTGATGACGAAGAAGGTATGGTCGGCGCCGAAGTTGCGCGCCGCCCGCGCCTCGGCGGCGGCCAGGGGGCCGGTGTGGTCGAGCAGCGAGCCCAGCTCGGGCACCGACACGGACAGGTCCGAGCGCAGGGTGTTTTCGCCGAAGAACTGGTGGAATGCCTGCCCCACCGGGCTCTTGTGATAGGCCACGCCGCCGCCGTGGCCTGGGGTGTGCCAGGAGTAGTTCGACTGCGCGGTGTGTTGCACCAGGGCCTTGAAGAACGGTGGCAGCAAACCGTCGAGGTAAGTGTGCGCGGCCCGCGCCACCTGGCGGGCGAGAAACGGCACGGTGTCTTCGAACAGATAGAGAATGCCGCGCAGCTGGTTGAGCTCGCCCATGGCCTCGGCCGGGGCGTTCTCCAGGGTGACCTGCTCGCCCAGGGCGAAGATCGGCAGGTTGGGCGCGCGCAGCCGGGCCAGGCGGATCAGTTCGGCCATGTTCTGCAGCAGGCGGCTGTTGTCGCCGACGCCCTCGGCGGCGATCAGCATGCAGGCCAGGCCGTGGTGGGTGGCGGCCACCAGGCGCGCCTCGGCCTGGTCGGCGGCGGCGAGGATGGCGAAGCCGTCCTTGGCCAGTTCGTCGGCGATGCCACGCACCCGTTCGCCGGCGACGCTGTCGGCCTTGATCGCCCGATGGACGATGAGGATAGGGAACTGGAGGTCCTTGTACATCGGGCGGCTACCTCTGCGGGGGCTTCCCCCTCAGGGTAGTTGAGGCTGGTGTCGTCAGTGCCGGCCTCTTCGCGGGTAAACCCGCTCCCACAGGTTCGGGGGGGTTGCCTGTGGGAGCGGGTTTACCCGCGAAAGGGCCGGTACTGTCAGAGAATCAGCTGGCGGGGGCCTCGGTCAGCACCTGCCACATCGCCGGCCCGCCCGCCGACTTGGCGACGGCCGCCAAACGCTCGGCATGGGCCTCGAGCTCTTCCTCGCTAGCCATGATCACCTTACCCGCCGCACGACCGGTAATCCGACGGATCTCACTGCCGGTGCTGCCCTGCCCATCCTCGCCCTGCGCGCCATCCCCCGCCAGCGACAGGCTGGTCTGGCCGCCGGTCATCGCCAGGTAGACGTCGGCCAGCAGTTCCGAGTCGAGCAGCGCGCCGTGCAGCTCACGGCCAGAGTTGTCGATGCCGTAGCGTTTGCACAGCGCATCGAGGCTGTTGCGCTGCCCCGGATGGCGCGAGCGCGCCATCATCAGGGTGTCGAGGATCGGGCAATGCTGCGAGATGTCGGCGCGATCCTGCTGGCCGATCCGGGCGAACTCGTTGTTGATGAAGCCGACGTCGAACGCCGCGTTGTGGATGACCAGGGTGGCGCCCTGGATGAACTCGAAGAACTCCTCGGCCACATCGCCGAAGCGCGGCTTGCCGACCAGGAAGGCGTCGGTGATGCCGTGGACGTTGATCGCGCCCTCGTCACTCTCGCGGTCGGGCTGCAGGTAGACGTGGAAGTGCCGCCCGGTGAGGCGCCGGCCCACGACCTCGACGCAACCGATCTCGATGATGCGGTGGCCTTCGGCCACCGGCATGCCGGTGGTCTCGGTGTCGAGGATGACGAACCGTTTGTCTTGCTGCTGCTCCACGGGTGACTCCAACTTGCGGGGCTTGAATTCGAGGCGGGAGTATACCGGAATCGGGGCCGCTTTGCGGCCATCGCGGGAGCGGGCTGGCCCCGCGATGGCCATCAGGTAATCAACGCTGGGCCCGCACCTCGTCGACCCCACGATTGGCCAACTGGTCGGCCCGCTCGTTGCCCGGATGGCCGATATGCCCGCGCACCCACTTCCAGGTCACCTTGTGCCGGTTGACCTGCTCATCGAGGGCCATCCACAGGTCGGCATTCTTCACCGGCTCCTTGGCGGCGGTCTTCCAGCCGCGCTTCTTCCAGTTGACCATCCACTCGTTGATGCCCTTCATCACGTACTGGGAGTCGGTGGTCAGCACCACCTCGCACTCGCGCTTGAGCGCCTTCAGGCCCTCGATCGCGGCCATCAGCTCCATGCGGTTGTTGGTGGTCTCGCGTTCGCCGCCCCACAGTTCCTTCTCGACGCCCTTGAAAACCATCAGGACGCCCCAGCCACCCGGGCCGGGATTGCCCTTGCAGGCACCATCGGTGTAGATCTCGACGCTATCGCTCATGTACCACTCGTGTTCAGTGCTTTTCGGAATCAGGGTGGGTGGCGCTGCGGTTGACCTTGGCCAACGGCAGTGGCAGCAGCTTGCCCATCGGCTCGCGGCGTTCCAGGCGCAGCGGCCGCAGGCCGACCACCATCTTGCGCGCCACCAGCAGGTAGACCCCGCCACCGGCACTCTGCCAGCCTCCGGCCACCCGCTCCCAACCGGCCAGGCGCTGTTGCCAGGCCGGCGAGGCAAGCGGCGGACGATAGCACCCATACCGGCGTTTCTCCAGCGCGAAGCCCAGCAGGTTGAGCCAGTCGCCGACCCGCGACGCCGAGATGCAGCGGGCCTTGCGCAAGGCGCCCTGGCTGAAGAAATGCCGCAGGCCCCAGCTGCTCCACGGGTTGATGCCGACGATCAGCAGATGGCCACCCGGACGCACCGCGCTGGCCGCTTCCCGGAGCAAGCCGTGGGGAGAGAGGCTGAAGTCCAGGCCGTGCTGCAGCACCACCACATCGGCTGCGTGTTCCGACAGCGGCCAGGCCTGCTCCTCGCAGACGATCTCAACACCCGGCAACGGCGCGCCAAGCCGCACGTTGCGCTGCACCTGCGGGGCGTTGGGCGGGGGTTCGGCGCAGGGACCGTAGTGCACCAGGTAACCACCGAAGAAACGCCGCAGCTCTTCTTCGAGCAACTTTTCCTCTTCCTTGAGCATCAACTGCCCAAGGGGGCCATCGAACCAGTCGCGGGCCAGGCTGATGAGCTCGACCCAGTCGGGGTCGGCCTGGGCGAAGGCTTGGTCGGTCATTGCGTTCTCCCTCGAAGGTTCTCCGGCCGCGCCATCGCGGCTAAGATGCCTCCAATGTCCAGGCTTGGCGATACGGATCCGCACATGATACAGATCGATGCCCTACCCGCTTTCAACGACAACTACATCTGGTTGTTACAGGATACTGCCAATCGTCGCTGCGCAGTGGTCGATCCCGGCGATGCCGGGCCGGTGCTGGCCTGGCTGGGCCAGCATCGCGACTGGGCGCTGGAGGCGATCCTGGTCACCCACCACCACCATGACCACGTCGGCGGCGTTGAAGCCCTGAAGCAAGCCACCGGCGCCACCGTCTACGGCCCGGCCAGCGAGCGCATCCCGGCCCGCGATGTCGCCCTGGAGGATGGCGCGCAGGTCAAGGCACTGGGCCTGGCCTTCGAGGTCATGGCCATGCCCGGCCACACCCTGGGGCACATCGCCTATTACACTGCGCAATCGCCCACGCCGCTACTGTTCAGTGGCGATACCCTGTTCGCCGCCGGTTGCGGGCGCCTGTTCGAAGGCACGCCCGAGCAGATGCACCACTCGCTGCAACGCCTGGCCGCCCTGCCCGCCGAGACCGAAGTGTACTGCGCCCACGAGTACACCCTGAGCAACCTGCGCTTCGCCCGCGCCGTGGAACCGGAAAACCCGCACGTTCTGCAACGGTTCGAAGACGTTACCCGTCTGCGCGCCGACAATCGCATCACCCTGCCCTCCACCATCGGCCTGGAGCGCCTGACCAACCCTTTTTTGCGCACCGCTGAAACATTCGTTAAACAAAAAGCAGACGAATGGAAGGGACATTCCAACCCTACCCAAGCCACTGTTTTTGCTGCCTTGAGGTCTTGGAAGGACGTGTTCTGATAACCTCAAGATATATCGTGACATAAGCCCAAAGGTTGACCCGGCCGGGGCCGGTTTCTAGAATCGCCCAACTTTTTTGCCCGGATAACCGTTCCAGCCGATGTCTTCCCTTAGCCGCAGAACCGCTCATTCGGTCGCCCTGACGCGACTGGCACAGATCAGTGCACTGGCGCTGGCCGCCACCCTGGTCGGCTGCCAGAGCACCCGTCAGCTCGACGAATCCGACAGCGTTCGCGCGCACAACTACCAGGCGCGGATCAAGCACAAGCCCGCGCCGCTGGTGGTCAAGCCCAAGGAAGCACCGCCCCAGGACGTCTGGGAGCGCATGCGCCAGGGCTTCGCCCTGCAGGACGGCATGGACGTCAACCCGCGCATCGAACAGCAGCGCCTGTGGTTCGCCAGCAACCCGTCGTTCCTCGAGAACGCCGGCGAGCGCGGCAGCCTCTACCTGCACTACATCGTCGAGCGCCTCGAAGAACGCGACATGCCGCTGGAGCTGGCCCTGCTGCCGGCGATCGAGAGCGCCTACAACCCGATGGCCTATTCCCGCGCGCACGCCGCCGGCATGTGGCAGTTCATCCCGTCCACCGGGCGCCACTTCAAGCTGCGCCAGACCAACTTCTACGATGGCCGTCGCGACGTCACCGCCTCGACCAACGCCGCGCTGGACTACCTGAACCGCCTGCACGACATGTTCAACGGCGACTGGCTGCTGGCCCTGGCCGCCTACAACGCCGGCGAAGGCACCGTCAGCCGCGCCATCGAGCGCAACGAGCGCCTGGGCCTGCCGACCGACTACTGGAACCTGCCGCTGCCGCAGGAAACCCGCGACTACGTGCCCAAGCTGCTGGCCCTGTCGCAGGTGGTCAACACCCCTGCCGCCTACGGGATCAACCTGAACCCGATCGCCAACGAACCCTATTTCGAAGCCGTCGCCATCAACGACCGCCTCGACCTGTCGCGCGTGGCGGCTTTCGCCGACATCGACGAAGACGAGCTGATCCAGCTCAACCCGGCATTCAAGAAGCGCATGACCGTGGACGGCCCACAGCAACTGCTGGTGCCCACCGCCAAGGCGCAGCTGCTGAGTGACCGCATGTCCAACCTCAAGCCTGAGGAACTGGTCGCCCTGCAGCCGAACAAGGCCGTGTTCCAGGCCGCCCTGGCCGATGCCAAGGCGCCGGCGGCGCGCAGCTACCGGGTCAAGCGCGGCGACAACCTGGGCAGCATCGCCAAGGCCAACCGCGTCGCGGTCAAGGACATCCAGCGCTGGAACAGCCTGCGCGGCAACAGCCTCAAGGTCGGCCAGGTGCTGGCCCTGCGTGGCGGCAACGCACCGAGCGCGGCGGCCAACCGCGTGGCCGATGCGAAGCAGCGTTCCACCCAGTACAAGGTGCGCAAGGGCGATTCGTACTACCTGGTGGCCAAGCGCTTCAACGTCGAGATGAAGCACCTCAAGCGCTGGAATCCGCGTAGTGGGCATGCGCTCAAGCCTGGGCAGACCCTGACCGTCTACCTGTCGCGTTAAACCACAACGTCGAAGCCACCGCCCCACCCTGTGGGAGCGGGTTTACCCGCGAAGAAGGCTCTGCGGTGCTTGGCACCGGCTTTGCCGGTGTTCGCGGGTAAACCCGCTCCCACAGGGGACTTCATTTGCTCCAAGGGCGACTCTTTTTCCATTCCAGACAAGCTGTTACTGTACCCCGAACCAAGCCCAACGCCTTCTGGATCGGATGCCGACTTGATACGTCCCCTCCTGCTGTCTCTCAGCCTGGCCTTGAGCTTCCCCGCCGTCGCGATGGTGAGCGAGAGCCACGGATACGCGCAGTTCGGCACGCTCAAGTACCCGGCCAGCTTCACCCACTTCGACTGGGTCAACCCGCAAGCCCCCAAAGGCGGCACCTTGCGGGCCATGGCCTTCGGCACCTTCGACACGCTCAACCCCTACACCTTCAAGGGTTCGAGCCCGGTCACCACGCCCAATTTCCTGCAGTACGGCATCAACGAGCTCAACGAGCCGCTGATGGTCGGCACCGGCATGTACGACCCCTCCGGCGACGAACCCACCTCCAGCTACGGCCTGATCGCCCGCTCCGTCGAGTACAGCGAGGACCGCAGCTGGGTGGTGTTCAACCTGCGCCCCGAGGCGCACTTTCACGACGGCGTGCCGATCACCGCCGCCGACGTCGCCTTCAGCTACCGCACCCTGCTCAAGGACGGCCACCCGATCTACCGCACCAACCTGCAGGAAGTGACCCGGGTCGACATCCTCGGCCCCCTGCGCATCCGCTTCGTCTTCAAGCGCGCCGGCAACCCGCTGCTGATCCTGCGCCTGGGCGAAATGCCGGTGCTGCCCAAACATTACTGGGAAAAGCGCGACTTCAAGGCCACCACCTTCGAGCCACCGCTGGGCAGCGGCCCCTACCGCATCAGCGAGGTGCAACCGGGCCGCCGGCTGGTGTTCGAGCGGGTGAAGGACTACTGGGGCAAGGACCTGGCCGTGAACCGCGGCAAGTACAACTTCAAGCGCGTCGAATACGAGTTCTACCGCGACGCCACCGTGGCCTTCGAGGCCTTCAAGGCCGGCGAGTTCGACATCTACATCGAGCACCAGGCGAAGAACTGGGCCAACGGCTACAACTTCCCCGCCGTGCGCCGCGGTGAGGTAATCAAGGCGCAGATCCCGCACAAGATCCCGACGCAGACCCAGGGCCTGTTCATGAACAGCCGCCGCGCCACCTTCAGCGACCCGCGAGTACGCCAGGCGCTGGGCCTGATGCTCGACTTCGAGTGGACCAACCGCGCGCTGTTCAACGGCGCGTACCGACGCGCCACCAGCTATTACCCCAACAGCGATTTCACCGCCACAGGCCTGCCCACCGGCAAGGAGTGGCTGCTGCTCAAACCGTTTCGCGACCAACTGCCGGAAAAGCTGTTCACCCAGCCCTACCAGGTCAGCCACACCGACGGCAGCGGCATCAGCCGCGCGGCCCTGCGCCAGGCCCTGGCGCTGTTCGCCCAGGCCGGCTGGAAGCTCAACGGCCAGCGCCTGGTGGACAGCAAGGGCCAGCAGTTCCGTATGGAGCTGCTGCTGGTGAACCCGAACCTCGAACGCATCCTGCAACCTTATGTCGAAAATCTGGCAAGCATCGGCATCGATGCGCGCTTGCGCACCGTCGACCGCGCCCAGTACAAACAACGGCTCGACCAGTTCGATTTCGACATGATCCTGATGACCCTGAACCAGACGCTGAGCCCGGGCCTCGAACAGTGGCTGTATTTCCACTCGAGCCAAGCCGCCACCAAAGGCAGCAAGAACTATGCTGGGGTCAAGGACCCGGTGGTCGACCACCTGCTCGACACCTTGCTCGCCGCCCGCAGCCGCGATGACCAGATCGCCGCCGCGCGCGCCCTGGACCGCGTGCTCTCATGGCAGTACTACATGATCCCCAACTGGTACCTCGACAATCACCGCCTGGCCTACCGCAACCGGTTCGCCTTCGTCACCACGCCGCCCTACACCCTCGGGCTGAACAGCTGGTGGATCAAGAAGACCTCGGAGAAAGCCAAATGACGCCCACCTTGCGCCGCCTGGCCGGCAGCCTGTTGCTGGCCTGCCTCACGCTCCCGGCCGTGGCCGCCCCGCAGCACGCCCTGACGCTGTACGACGAGGCGCCGAAATACCCGGCCAACTTCAAGCACTTCGAATACGTCAACCCGGACGCGCCCAAGGGCGGCACCTTCCGCCAGTCCAGCTTCGGCGGCTTCGACAGCCTCAACCCATTCATCAACAAGGGCGTGCCCGCCGACAACGTCGGCAGCATCTACGACACGCTGATGCGCCAGAGCCTCGACGAGCCCTTCACCGAGTACGGCCTGGTGGCCGGCAAGATCGAAAAGGCCCCCGACAACAGCTGGGTGCGCTTCTACCTGCGCCCCGAGGCGCGCTTCCACGACGGCCACCCGATGCGCGCCGAAGACGTGGTGTTCACCTTCAACGCCTTGATCAAGGACGGCGCGCCGCTGTACCGCCAGTACTACGCCGACGTCGCCGAAGTGGTCGCCGAAGACCCGCTCAAGGTGCTGTTCAAGTTCAAGCACACCAACAACCGCGAGCTGCCGCTGATCCTCGGCCAACTGCCGGTGCTGCCCAAGCACTGGTATGCAAACCGCGACTTCAACCGCGGCAACCTGGAAATCCCGCTGGGCAGTGGCCCGTACAAGGTCGCCGACGTGAAGGCCGGCCGCTCGATCCGCTACGAGCGGGTCAAGGACTACTGGGCCAAGGACCTGCCGATCAACCGCGGCTTCTACAACTTCGACGTGATGACCTTCGACTCCTACCGCGACAACACCGTCGCCCTCGAAGCGCTCAAGGCTGGTCAGTTCGACTACGCCCTGGAAATCAGCGCGAAGAACTGGGCCACCGCCTATGACGTGCCCGCCGTGCGCGACGGCCGCCTGATCAAGGAAGAGATCCCCAACGGCAACCCGGTGGGCATGCAGGGCTTCATCTTCAACCTGCGCAAACCCGTGTTCCAGGACATCCGTGTGCGCCACGCCATCAGCCTGCTGATGGACTTCGAATGGACCAACAAGCAGCTGTTCAACGGTGCCTACACCCGCACCGACAGCTACTTCGAGAACTCCGAGATGGCCGCCAGCGGCCTGCCCACCCCCGCCGAGCTGAAGATCCTTGAACCGCTGCGCGGCAAGGTGCCCGACGAGGTGTTCAACGGCGCGTTCCGCAACCCCGTCACCGACGGCAGCGGCATGATCCGCGACCAGCAGCGCCAGGCCTACAAGCTGCTGCAGGAAGCCGGCTGGAAGATCGTCGACGACAAGATGGTCGACAAGGACGGCAAGCCGGTGACCATCGAGTTCCTGCTGGCCCAGACCCAATTCGAGCGCGTGCTGCTGCCGTTCAAGCGCAACCTGGCCGACCTGGGCATCAACTTCGAAATCCGCCGGGTGGACGTATCGCAGTACATCACCCGCCTGCGCTCGCGGGACTACGACATGATCGTCGGCGGCTTCGTGCAGTCCAATTCGCCCGGTAACGAGCAGCGCGAGTACTGGAACAGCGCCGCCGCCGACAACCCCGGCAGCCGCAACTTCATCGGCCTGCGCGACCCTGCCATCGACCAGCTGGTGGAAGAACTGATCAACGCCGATTCGCGCCAGAGCCTGGTCGACCACTGCCGTGCCCTGGACCGCGTGCTGCTGTGGGGCTACTACGTGATCCCCAACTGGCACATCAAGACCTCCCGCGTGGCCTACTGGAACCATATCGGCCACCCGGCCGTGTCGCCCAAGTACGACATCGGCATCGACACCTGGTGGATCAAGCCCGACGTGACGCCCGCCGTCACCGCCGCCCCCGTGACGCAAGAGGCCAACTGACATGCTGGCCTATATCCTGCGGCGCCTGCTGCTGATCATCCCGACCCTGTTCGGCATCCTCATCATCAACTTCATCATCGTCCAGGCCGCCCCCGGCGGCCCGGTGGAGCAGATGATCGCCAAGCTCGAAGGCTTCGAAGGCGCCACCAGCCGCATTGCCGGCGGCGGCGCCGAAGTTTCGGTGGCCGGCTCCAACTACCGCGGCGCGCAAGGTCTGGACCCGGCGCTGATCGCCGAGATCGAGCGCATGTACGGCTTCGACAAGTCCGCGCCCGAGCGGCTGTGGATCATGGTCAAGAACTACGCCCAGCTGGACTTTGGCAACAGCTTCTTCCGCGACGCCAAGGTCATCGACCTGATCGCCGAGAAGATGCCCGTGTCCATTTCGCTGGGGCTATGGAGCACGCTGATCATGTACCTGGTGTCGATACCCCTGGGGATCGCCAAGGCCGTGCGCCACGGCAGCCACTTCGACGTATGGACCAGCTCGGCGATCATCGTCGGCTACGCCATCCCCGCGTTCCTGTTCGCCATTTTGCTGATCGTGCTGTTCGCCGGCGGCAGCTACTTCGACTGGTTCCCGCTGCGCGGGCTGACCTCCAACAACTTCGATGAGCTCTCCACCACCGGCAAGGTGCTCGACTACTTCTGGCACCTGGTGCTGCCGATCACCGCGTTGGTGATCGGAAACTTCGCCACCATGACCCTGCTGACCAAGAACAGCTTCCTCGACGAGATCAACAAGCAGTACGTGGTCACCGCCAAGGCCAAGGGCCTGAGCCGCACCCGCGTGCTTTACGGCCATGTGTTCCGCAACGCCATGCTGCTGGTGATCGCCGGCTTCCCCTCGGCGTTCATTGGCATCTTCTTCACAGGGTCCCTGCTGATCGAGGTGATCTTCAGCCTCGACGGCCTGGGCCTGATGAGTTTCGAGGCGGCGATCAACCGCGACTACCCGGTGGTGTTCGGCACCTTGTTCATCTTCACCCTGCTGGGTCTTGTGGTGAAGCTGATCGGCGACCTCACCTACACCCTGGTCGATCCGCGCATCGACTTCGCCAGCCGGGAGCACTGACATGGCCCTGTCCCCCCTCAATCGCCGGCGCTTCGAGCGCTTCAAGGCCAACCGCCGCGGCTGGTGGTCGCTGTGGATCTTCCTGGTGCTGTTCGTGCTGAGCCTGGGCGCCGAGTTCATCGCCAACGACAAGCCGATTGCCGTGCGCTACGACGGCGAGTGGTACTTCCCCGCCTTCAAGCGCTACCCGGAGACGACCTTTGGCGGCGAGTTCCCGCTGGAGGCCAACTACAAGAGCCCGTACATCCGCGAGCTGATGGAGAAGAAGGACGCCTTCGTGCTGTGGGCGCCGATCCCCTACAGCTACCAGAGCATCAACTACGACCTGAAAGTACCGGCCCCAGCACCGCCCTCCACCGACAACCTGCTGGGCACCGACGACCAGGGCCGCGACGTGCTGGCCCGGGTGATCTATGGTTTTCGCATCTCGGTGCTGTTCGCCCTCACGCTGACCATCGCCAGCTCCATCGTCGGCGTGATCGCCGGCGCCTTGCAGGGCTTCTACGGCGGCTGGGTGGACCTGGCCGGCCAGCGCTTTCTGGAGATCTGGTCCGGCCTGCCGGTGCTGTACCTGCTGATCATCCTCGCCAGCTTCGTGCAGCCCAACTTCTGGTGGCTGCTGGGCATCATGCTGCTGTTCTCGTGGATGAGCCTGGTGGACGTGGTGCGCGCCGAGTTCCTGCGCGGGCGCAACCTCGAATACGTACGCGCCGCCCGCGCCTTGGGCATGCGCAATGGCCCGATCATGTACCGCCACATCCTGCCCAACGCCATGATCTCGACCATGACCTTCATGCCGTTCATCCTCACCGGCGCCATCGGCACCCTCACCGCCCTGGACTTCTTAGGCTTCGGCCTGCCCGCAGGTTCCCCGTCACTGGGCGAGCTGGTGGCCCAGGGCAAGTCCAACCTGCAAGCCCCGTGGCTGGGCATCAGCGCCTTCGCCGTGCTGGCGGTGATGCTGAGCCTGCTGGTATTCATCGGCGAATCCGCCCGCGACGCCTTCGACCCGAGGAAATGACATGAGCCAAGACACCCTGATCGAAGTCCGCGACCTGGCGGTGGAGTTCGTCACTGGCGAGCAGGTCAACCGCGTGGTCGACGGCATCAGCTTCGACATCCGCAAGGGCGAGACCCTGGCCCTGGTGGGCGAAAGCGGCTCGGGCAAGTCGGTGACCGCCCACTCGATCCTGCGCCTGCTGCCCTACCCGCTGGCCCGGCATCCCTCCGGCACCATCCATTACGAAGGCAAAGACCTGCTGCACCTGGGCGAGAAGCCCATGCAGCGGATTCGCGGCAACCGTATTGCGATGATCTTCCAGGAGCCGATGACCTCGCTGAACCCGCTGCACAGCATCGAGAAGCAGATCAACGAGATCCTGTTGCTGCACAAGGGGCTGACCGGCAAGGCCGCCACTGCGCGCACACTGGAGCTGCTGGAACTGGTCGGCATTCCCGAACCGCACAAGCGCCTGAAAGCCCTGCCCCATGAGCTGTCCGGTGGCCAGCGCCAGCGGGTGATGATCGCCATGGCCCTGGCCAACGAGCCCGAACTGTTGATTGCCGACGAGCCCACCACGGCGCTCGACGTGACCGTGCAGTTGAAGATTCTCGACCTGCTCAAGGAGCTGCAGGCGCGCCTCGGCATGGCCCTGCTGCTGATCAGCCACGACCTCAACCTGGTGCGCCGCATCGCCCACCGCGTGTGCGTGATGCAGTGCGGCAAGATCGTCGAGCAGGCCGATTGCGCCACGCTGTTCAGCAAGCCGCAGCATCCGTATACGCAGATGCTGATCAATGCCGAACCCAGCGGCGCACCCGCTGCGAATGCCGAAGGGGCGCCGTTGCTGGAGGTCAAGGATCTGAAGGTGTGGTTCCCGATCAAGAAGGGGCTGCTGCGCCGGACCGTGGACCATGTCAAGGCCGTGGATGGGGTGAACTTCAGCCTGCCACAGGGGCAGACGCTGGGGATCGTTGGCGAGAGCGGGTCGGGCAAGTCCACCTTGGGACTAGCCATCCTGCGGTTGATTTCCAGCCAGGGTGGTATTCGCTTCCATGGGCAGAATCTTGAAGGGCTGAACCAGAAGGCCGTGCGACCGCTACGGCGGGAGATGCAGGTGGTGTTTCAGGATCCCTTTGGCAGCCTGAGCCCGCGCATGTGCGTGGCGGATATCGTTGGCGAAGGGTTACGGATTCACAAGATCGGTACACCGGATGAGCAGGAAGCGGCGATTATTGCGGCGTTGGAGGAAGTGGGGCTGGATCCGAGGACGCGGCATCGGTATCCCCATGAGTTTTCTGGGGGGCAGCGGCAGCGGATTGCGATTGCTCGGGCGTTGGTGTTGAAGCCTGCTTTGATTTTGCTGGATGAGCCGACTTCGGCGCTGGATCGGACGGTGCAGCGGCAGGTGGTTGAGCTTTTGCGGAATTTGCAGGTTAAGTACAACCTGACTTATCTGTTTATCAGTCATGACCTGGCGGTGGTGAAGGCGTTGAGTCATCAGTTGATGGTGATCAAGCATGGGCAGGTGGTGGAACAGGGGGATGCGGGGGCCATTTTCCAGGAACCGCAGCATGGGTATACGAGGCAATTGTTGGAGGCGGCGTTTTTAGGCACAGAGCGAAGTAAGGAATTTTAATAAAATTGATGCGCACAAATCTCCCGCACACAAACCCAACCAAAAATCAGCCACATTAAAAACATACCTAGAAACACCTTACAAGGATAACAAGGTGAGAAACCCTACCTTTGATACAGATGATGATTTTAGATTTAACGCCTGCGTAGGTAACAATGGATGGGTAGACCACTCAACATATTCCGACGGCTTTGACGAAGCTGTAGCAGTATTATGCAACACCGTCTTTAACGGCGGAACAGCAGACACCCTAATTTATCCAATAGTATTTTGCGCTCGCCACAGAATTGAACTATTTATAAAATCACAACTGAAAGAAATCGGAAATATCAAATCAGGAATATCCATACCCGAAGAAAAAATCATTAAAACGCACGACCTCAAAATACTTTGGAAACTTCTTGAAGCAATGACCAGACAGTGCGACAGTCGATACAACGAACACATCGACAAATGCACATCGATAGTTATGGATTTCTTTTCAATGGATCCAACCGGGGAAACTTTCCGCTACCCTTACTCCCAGGAAGGAACAAAACACCTAACTGATCAATCCATCATCGGTCTGCGTCGCTTTACTGAAGCATACTCGGAATTAACCGAAAACCTTGAAAATATCGAAACACTTTCAGGATTACTTAGCAGCGAGTACGCAACTGGCACTTACACCAAATCACTTTCTAGAGCCAATCTTGAAGAAATAGCAAAAATCCTGCCACCCCGCAATCAATGGGGAGACCCATCAGGTACATTTGACTCTATTAAGGCAAGTACAAAGAGCCGATACAACATTGGTTCTCTTGAGTACTCCGAAGCGTTGAAGTTAATTCAAAAACATAGGGAGTTTTCCAGCTACCTTGGAATAGACAACACCATTCAACACTGCCCAACCGAAAAACTTAATACTATTTTTGCCACTCGCACAAAAATCAACATACTCTCAGGCAGCGCACAGAATCTATTTAAACCAGAAAACCTTGAACTCAGAGATCAATACATTGGACTCATTGAAAACAACCTTACCCAGGAAGAGCTTGCAACCTTATTAGCCTTGCACGAACTCGGCACTTCTCAGGCCTATTACTCAGAAAGCTATGACTTTCTTTACAAACGAAGCCTTGAAGACATCCAATACAGCAAACGGGAGAGCACGTCCTATATATCATCCAAGGGGTTAATTGAGGAAAGAGTTATTATTGCGCTAACCAAAATGAACCAGCACCGCCTTCTTGAAGAGCTAGAGAATACAAAAAAATAGTCAACCCTATAAAACATTGCTACGCAAACGCAACCAAAATAACTGGAACACACATCAAAAAAATTAAATCACAATTTATTAGCAGCCCTAGGCACAAGCAGAATTACCGATACTCGACATCACCATATTGAAGGGAGGTTAGAAACTAAAATTCTCGACCAATATTCTGCACCTGCCCACCTCTTTTCACCTTACCTGGCCAGCGACGGGCAACCTTTCGTGCGAGTCCGAAATCTAGGCATCAAATCAGATTTAGCCTATTCCTTGTAGTCCATTTCCCAAATACACTCCTGCCGTCTTTTTTCCGTTGCGGTCGCCCTGGTGGGGCTCTAGTCTCGGTCTATCGTTGCACATCAACGATACAGCTTTGACAGGCTGTGACGGCAAATTGCACGCAGCTCAACCTTTATGGCAGCTGTACGTGCGGGCACGCTTGCGTGCGCCGGAACTTTGCAATTTCCGCCGGTCTGTCAACCCACGTACAGCTGCCACCCTACTGTTTGACAGCAGGCAGGTGGTCGCACCACCAAAGGGAAATTGTTATGTTAAAGATCGTCCCCGATCCACCCCACAACCACCACTCCCTCGAAGACACCATCATCCAGGCCACGGAGTACGCCCTGTGCGCGCAGACCGTGGCGCATCAGGCTGTTCTGCTGCATCCCAAGTCGCCCGTGTCGATTCTGGTCATGGCCGCGATGCATGAAATGGAGGCGCTGCGGGTGCTGCTCGAATCGGCGTTGATTCAGGTGCAGATGCCGCAGGTGGAGCCTCGGACGTTGCACTAGGGCTTTAGTCATTTGTTGGCTGGGCTGACGCAATCGCGGGGCAAGCCCAGGCACCGATCATTTCAGGGAGATTGAGCAATGAGCACAGACGACACCACGCCCCACACCACGGTGGGCAAGACCAAGTTCTACCAGGGTGAAAAGCATACCGACCCGCTGTTCTGCATCGAACCCGGCATCCCTTGCCAGCACGCACGCGAACAGGCTTCGGAGTTGATGGGCTGCGTGTGCGACCTGACCATCACCGGGATCATGGAGGAGAAACCTCAGCTGATCTGGGCATCGTATTACCTGAGCGCGCTGGCCAAGGCGCTGATGGATGATGCGGAGTTGGGGATGAAGCACTGACGCCACAGGCAAACGCGGGCCCTGTGGGAGCGGCCTTGTGTCGCGAAAGGGCTGCGTAGCAGCCCCGGCAATCTTCGCAACACATCAGAAACCGGGGGCCGCTTTGCGGCCCTTTCGCGACGCAAGGCCGCTCCCACAAGGGTTATGTGGTAGAGCCATCAATTCGGGAAATGTCCATGGAATGTCATGTCCGCCGCGCTCAGCGCGAAGACGCAGAAGCCATCAGCCGCATCGTGATCGCGGCGCTGCGCGAATCCAACTCGCAGGATTACCCGGCAGAGGTGATCGCCCAGGTAGAGCAAAGCTTTTCACCTGCGGCGGTCAGTGCATTGCTCGAGAGCCGAGTGGTTTTCGTGGCGGTCAACCAGAATAATCTGCTGGGGACAGCAAGCCTCGATGGCGAGGTTGTCAGGACAGTGTTTGTCGCGCCCACCCACCATGGGACAGGGATTGGCAGACTGCTGATGGAGGCCATCCATGCCGCGGCGATCAGGGCGGGTATCACTGCACTGCGCGTTCCTTCGTCCATCACCGCCCAAGGGTTCTACGCACGATTGGGGTATCAGAAACTTCGTGATGAATTCCATGGTGAGGAGCGCACCATCCTCATGGAGAAGTCCAATCTACCCCTCCAGGCTGCGCCGACCTGACATTTTTGCCAGTGGTGGGCTGTAAAGGCCTTGTACATGATGAACGTCCCAACTCTGCTGAAGGAATAGCTGTCATGCGTATGATCTGTACTACCCTGCTGGCCCTGCTGATGGTAGGTAACGCAGCTGCCGCAACTTGCCCGAGCGTTTCAAGCATCTCCCAGAAAGAAGATGGACAAGGTTACGCCTATAGCGCCGCAGGCGGCTGGGAGGGTGATAACCCAGTGGCCAATGAAGAAGACCTGAGCACCTTCGCATTTGTCGGCGCGAAAGTTACCGGGAGTTCGGTGATTTGTCGTTATGAGGGAGAAAATGAAGGTGGGACCAGCCTGACCTTGGCCGCTACCAAGCAAACTGCTGGCGATGGCTGGAAAAATGGTGAATGCACTGCATCCGAGGTGGGTGCCTGCGCATTCAAGTAGAGAGCGATCTATCACTTCCAGTGGCCTTGCCCTGCAACGTCGAAGACATACCCGTTGCAGGGCACGGCTGGTTGTGGGGCGGGGCCTCACACCAGGTTGACTGGCGCAGGCATTTGCAGGTGATCGCGGAACAAGCCCACTCCCACGAGAGATCTGACGTGGGCGCCCTGCGCTTTCAGGTCTCGACCTCCATCAACCCCGGTGTTGGCTTGCTGAACCCCGCCGTCAGCCACATCAGGTACAACCCGCCACACACCAGCCAAGCCCCCCCCGCCAGTATCACCACCGTGCTCAACAGCGACAGCAGATACAGGTTCACCCCAATCGCCAGCAGCGGAAACACCACGAACCCCACCCCACTCAACCGCTGCCTGCGCCGCTCGCGCAGGTAGTACGCAATCACGCACACATTCACCGCCGCAAACGCCAGGAACGCGCCGAAGTTGATCAGCGAAGCGGCCGAGCTCACATCCGCGCCGATCCCGATCAACCCCAGCCCAGCGATCAACAGCAGGTTGAACACCGGCGTGCGCGCCCTGCCCTGCAGCTTGGCGAAATAACGCGGCGGCAGCACGCCTTCGCGGCCCATGAAGTACAGCAAGCGGCTGGCACTGACCTGCACCGCCAGGCACGAGGCGAAGCCGGCGACGATGCCGCCGAGGTTGACGAAGTCGGCAAAGAACTGCCCACCCACCTCGATCGACAGCGCATAGGTCGCGGTCTCTGGGTCGGCGAACTGGCCACCGGGGTGGCTCAGTTGCATCAGGTAAGCCACCGCCGTGAACAGCAGCCCGCCCACGCTGATCACCAGCAGCACCGCCCGGGGGATGTCGCGCTTGGGCTGCTCGGCCTCCTCGGCCAGGGTGGTCACGGCGTCGAAACCGAGGAACGAATAGGCGGCGATGGCGGCGGCGGCGGTGAGGCCGGTCAAGGTGCTGTGCTCGTTCCATACGGGGTGGGTGAAGCCGACCTGGGGCTGGCCGGCCACATAGCGCAGGCAGTAGCCAATGAACAACAGCACCAGGGCCACGCTCAGGACCGTGAGCACTTTGTTCAGGCGGTCGGTCAGGGTCATGCCGCTGACGGTCACCGCCGTGGTCAGGCCGATGTTGATCAGCAGCCAGCCCCAGGTGGGCACCTGCGGGAACTGGGCGTTGAGGAACACCGACTGCAGCAGCCAGGCGACCATGGGCATGAACAGGTAGGCCAGCAGCACCGCCCAGCCGACCACGAAGCCGCAACCAGGGCCAAGCAGGCGCTTGGCGTAGTAGTAGGCCGAGCCGGACACCGGGAACAGGCGCGACAGCTTGGCGTAGCTCAGGGCCGACAGCAGCATGGCGCCGGTGGCCAGCAGGAAGGCGCTGGGGGCGATGCCGTCGCTGCGCTCGGAGATCACGCCGAAGATCACCATGGCCAGGCTCGGGCACATGTAGGCCAGGCCGAAGACCGTCAGCGAGGTCAGGGAGAGTTTTGCGGGGGTGGCGTCAGGCATGGGTGGCCTCCTGGCGCGCAGGGGCGATGCCACGGGCCGGGCCGTGAGCGAAATGAGCCATGGGTCATCCTCTTGTGATTGTTCTAGGAAATTGCCAAGCCGGTCTGCAGCACACTAAGCAGATGCAGCAGGTGCAGGTACAGCTACAGGTGCAGGGAATACAGCGTGGGAGCGGGCTTGCCCCGCGATGCAGGCAATGTAGTGGATGGCACCGGTTTGCCGGTGATCGCGGGGCAAGCCCGCTCCTACGCTACGACCACGAGGCCCGCTCTCACGCGGCTTCCAGGTGGTCACGCGCAAGAAAGCTGCCAGCCCAGTATGCGGATCCCCGTGCGGATTCCTATAACGTCGAAGGATTAACCTGGGGGTAATGGCGCGGGGGAATCACGGCGCCGGTTGCAGGCTGGCGAGGTCTTCGCCGGCCAGGAACAGCAGCGAAAAAAGCTCGCTCTGGGAGTTCACGTCCAGCTTGCGGTACACGTTGCGCCGATGGACCTTCACCGTCTCGGCCGACAGCTTGAGCTTGATGGCCGTCTCCTTGTTCGAATGCCCCGCCAAGATCAGCCGCACCACGTCCAGCTCCCGCGCCGTGAGCACCGACTCCAGCTGCCGCCTTGCCTCGTCGCGCCCCTGGGCCAGGCCCAGCGCGGGCTTGGCCGGTGCGCGCTCGGGCAGTTGCTCGAAGTGCAGGCGCTGACGCAGCAGGCCGATCAGCCAGGGGCGTACCAACTCCAGCTGGGCGATGGCCTGGGCGTCAAAACGTGAGCGCCCGCCCAGCGACAGGCACAGCGTGCGCCCATCGCCCAGGGCCAGGTTGAACTGCACCTCGTCGGCGACCACGTTGTGGGTGAAGTACAGGCGGTAGTAATCGGTCTGCTGGAACTGCTCCGGGGCCACGTCGGCCAGGCGCACCAGGCCGGTCAGCGGCCGCTCGCGGCTGCTGATGTAGAACGGGTCGAGCAGGTACAGGCCGTTGGCGTACACGCTCACCAGCGGGTCGATGCCCTCGCGCTCGTAAGGGCTCTGGTCGAAGATCAGCGGCTTGTCGTGGCTGAACAGCAGCGCTACCCAGGTATCCACCTCGACGAAGTCGCCGAGCAGCGTCGCCAGTGTGCGCCAGAAGCTCGGCCGGTCGAGGTGCTCGATGCATTGGCCCACCCCCTGGTGCCACGAAAGATCCTGCAGGCTCAAGCTCATGCCCTACCCCCGGGTTAACCCGTCGAAGTGATTGTTTTGCCAGTGATTGTTTTCATACTTGCACCACCCTTCGCAAATGTCACTCGCCCGCGGAAGGGTCGGGCCCAGCGAGACGGATTGCCCATGAAGATCGAAGTGGTACAGACGACAACCCGCGACAGCGACACCGCCCACAACCTGCGCGGCATCCTCGAGGCGCTGGCCCAGTGCGCGCCAGACACCGATATCCTGCTGTTCCCTGAGTCGCACCTGACCGGTTTTCTCACCGCGGACGACGTCGGCATGCTGTCCGAAGCCGTCGACGGCGATGCCGTGCAGGCGGTGGTCGCGGCGGCGCGCCAGCGCAATGTCGCGGTGGTGCTGGGGCTGTACGAGAACGACGGCGGCACGTTCTACAACACCACCCTGTTCATCGCCCCTGAGGGTATTCTGCTCACCTACCGCAAGACCCACCTGTGGCTGCCCGAGCACGGCATCGTGGTACCGGGCGACCGTTTCGCCACCGTCGAATGGCGTGGCGTGCGCCTGGGCCTGTTGATCTGCTACGACAGCGAATTTCCCGAGACGGCGCGGGCACTGAAGGCCTTGGGCGCGCAGTTGATGCTGATCACCGATGGCCTGGCCGAACCGGAGGATCATGTGCACCGGGTGTCGGTGATGGCACGGGCAATGGAGAACCAGGTGTTCGCCGTGGTCGCCAACCGCGTGGGCGACGGGCCGGATGGCTGCGTGTTCGTGGGGGCTAGCCTGGCAGTGGACCCGTATGGCCGCACGCTGTTCGAGGCCGGGCGCGGCGAGTCACGGCATGGCGTGACCCTGGACCTGTCGCTGATCGGCAAGGCCCGCGCCTTCCATGACTACAGCGCCAACCAGCGCATCCAGTTTCCGGGTGAGCGGATCGAGCATGCCAGTGGCGTATGGGAGCTGGTTATCGATTAAAGGCAAACACGACAGGGCAGGACGCAGAGGATTTCGGAAAAAGCTGCCGTAGCCTGAATGAGGCTATCGGCAGCACAGGCACCCACTGACCCGCGGCTGATCGGGATCGTTTCCGAGAAACGAGACCATCACCTCCATCCCCGTTCGCGGAGGCGTGACAGCACAACACCATTCGGATGCCACCGACAGCCAACAACAGCTCTTGTCGTCAAACCTGTCCTCAGGATCCCATGGGAATTTGACCTGAATCCGGGCGAGGCGCCGATCACACCGGCTCTCGTCATCCTCCACGGCGATGACCACGGCAGTCTGGTTCCCCGGCACCCGGGGCTTGGCATGAACCAGAGGCGGGCGATAAAGCACGCCCCACGGCAACACCGCCTGGCCATCAGCAAACACCAGCACATGGCCTTGGGCACTGTGCTGGAAGTGAAAGCGGATGCCCTCCTCCTCACACAGGCGCTGGACGAAGTGCAGATCCGTTTCGCCATACTGGGTGCAGTAGTCGCGCTCGGGGTAGCTCGCACTCAGCTCGAAGCGATAGGCGTCTCCCACGATCCCATGCTCTTCCAATATCAAGGCCACGATCCTGGGCACCGAGAACTGTTGAAAGATCCGCTGGTTGATGCGATGGCGCAGGTAGGACAGATGCGGCACCAGGGTCAACCTGTAACGCGCCGAACACGGGGCCTGCCCCATCGGCGCGATGTGGTAGATCCGCCCATGGATGCCATTGCCGTTCCTGTCGAAGCTGAAGAACGCCTCAAGGTCGAGATAGCGTTCAAGGTCCAGGACAGGCCACTCGCTGGCCAGTTCCACATTGAAGAAGTAAGGCCTGTTGGCCACCGCTTCCCCGGTGTAGCCAAGCACCTGGAAATCGTGCTCCATACCTTCGATGGTCAAACTCAAGTGTGTCTTATGGGCTGGGCTGAACATCCGCTGTTCTCCTCCGGCATAAGATGGGATGAAGCACGTGAAACCAGCGCCCCGATTTGCCGGGCGCCGTGAGACGATGTTTCACAAATCGCTTGAATCAGTAGGCCGCAAACGTGCTGCCCGATACCGCTCGGCACCGGGCAGCTGACGACACGTCAATTCAGGTCAAACGCCACTCTTCACCTTGGTCCAGACCCGCGTACGGATCCGCTCCAGCTTCAACGGCAGTGGCTCGAGCGGAATCAACGTGGCGACCGTCTTCTTGTCGGGGTAGATCCACGGGTTGTCCCGCAGCGCCTGTTCGACGAACTGGGTGGCGTCCTTGTTGGCGTTGGGGTACAGGGTGTGGTTCGAGGTCTTGGCGATCACTTCCGGGCGCATCATGTAGTTGATGAACGCCATGCCGGCCTTGGGATGAGGCGCATCCTTGAGCAGTACCAGGTTTTCCGACCACACCAGCGCGCCTTCGCGCGGCAGGCTGTAGTTGATCCTGCGCCCGGTGTTGTTCTTCTCGTTGAGGGCCTGCGCGGCCAGGGCGCCGTTGGCCCAGCCGACCACCGCACAGATGTTGCCATCGGCCATGTCGGTGTCGATGCGCGACGAGTCGAAATACAGCACGTAGGGGCGGATCTTCATCAGCAGGTCTTGCGCCTTCTGGTAATCCGCAGGGTTGGTGCTGTTGCTTGGCAGGCCCAGGTAGTTCAGGGCAATCGAGATGATCTCGCTGGGTGAGTCGAGCATCGCCACGCCACAGGATTTGAGCTTGCTGATGTTCTCTTCCTTGAAGATCAGGTCCCAGCTGTCCACCGGCGCCTGGTCGCCCAGGGCCGCCTTGACCTTGTCGACATCGTAGCCGATGCCGGTGGTGCCCCACAGGTAGGGCACCGCGTAGCGGTTGCCGGGGTCGTTGACCGCCAGTTGGGCAAGGATATCGGGGTCGATGTGCGAGAGATTGCCCAGTTGCGCACGGTCCAGCGGTTGCAGCACGCCCGCCGCGATCAGGCTGGGCAGCACGTTGGAGGTTGCCACCACCACATCGTAGCCGGTGCGCCCGGCCATGACCTTGCTCTGCATGATGTCGGCGCTGTCGAACGCGTCCATGTGCACGCGGGTGCCGGTTTCCTGCTCGAACGCCTTCGGTGTCTCCGGCGCAAGCAGCCCGAACCAGTTGTACAGGTGCATCCCGGGCTCGGCGGCCAGCACCGATGTGCTGATCCCTGCGCAAAGCAGCGAGGCCGAAAAAAGGGTTCGCAAACGTGACCTTGTCATGCAACATCCTTATCGAATCGATGTATCTTCACGGCCATCCTAGGCCCAGTGAGCGACTATACCGGGCAGGACCGGATAGTAAATACCTCGGAATACTTACCTCTGACCCGCGAATACCTAACCCAAAAGGGGTAGATAATGCCGTTCGACCTGCAAAGCCTGGCCTGGCACCGATCGATCGGCAAGCTGATCATGCAGCTGGACCGTCCGGCGTTCTGGAGCTCGCTGGTTCGGGTGTTGAACGAGTACGTGCAGATCGACAACTGGGTGGTGTTGATCTTCGCCAACCAGCAAGTGGAAGTGGTGAGCCTGCCCGAGGTGGCGGATGCCGAAGAGGTCAACGCGTTCATCCATCGTTATGTGAAGGGGCTTTACCTGCTGGACCCGTTCTATATCGCCAACCGGGAAAACCCGCAAAGCGGCTTCTTCCACCTGCTGGATATCGCGCCGGAATACTTTCTCGAAACCGAGTACTACCACCAGTATTTCGCACACTACATCTCGGCCGATGAAGCGCAGTACAACGTTCAGCTCGACGCTGACCGCACGCTGTGCATTTCCATTGGCAGCAAGGCGCGCTTCAGCCAGGAGCAGATCACCATCCTCGACCTCATCAAGCCCTGGGTGACGGCCTTGATGCACCAGCGCATGGCCTTCGAGGTGGACGTCGAGAAGGACCTTGCCGAGACCCCGCCCTGGCAGGAAACACTGACCCAGCTGGGCGCGCAGATCACCACCCGTGAAAGCGATGTGCTCAGGCTGCTGCTGAGCGGCTTCTCCAACAAAGAGATTGCCGGGAAACTTTCACTCTCGGCGGAAACGGTGAAAGTGCACCGCCGGAACATTTACGCCAAGTTGAACATCAAGTCGCAGTCGGAATTGTTTGCTCGATTCTTTGTGCAGAAGCCTGATGCGTTCTGTACCCGTTGAAGTCAGGCTTTTTGACTGACGCTGATCCCTGTCCATCGGGTGCTTTGCAGCAACAACTGGGCAAACACTGCACTGCCCAACAAAGGCCATCCCAGAAACACCTTGAACCACGGCGACCCTGGAAACCAGCACATAATCGCCAGGTTCGCCACGGTTCCACAGCCCAGGCCCGCCCAGGCCGAGCCGGTCCATTCCGGCGCCCGGGTGCTGCGCAGGAAGTGCCGGTACAGCTTTAGCCCTGTGTTCACGCCGACAAGGCCTACGATCAACACAATGACCAAGCCAATGCGATTCAGTTGATAGTCCCAAGGGTCATCGAACCCGTTATAGATCATCCCCGGGAGCAGGAAAACGGCGAATGTGGTGCAGTATCCCGTTACCAAAAACACGGGAAACACCACGACCAACCCCAATAGCCGAATGGCCAGTTTCCTGAGTACGGAAGGGGTATCGCTCATATCGACTGTCCTTGTCATTCGAGAACCAACGGCCCGCAGCCTCATGGCTGGGCGGCGCACGCTACCATAGCCGGCCTTCGGGCACGAGCGCTTGCTGAACCCTACGCCAAACACAGCCTGTTGATGACCAGCGCCGCCAGCCCGATCAGGCACAGCACACCGACCCCATAACTCACCGTCCGCCACGGCTGGATAGCCGCCAGGTAAGTCACCGTATGCGACACCCTCGCCACGGTGAATACCCCGCTCAGCCAAGCCGTCATGACAACGGGCGCCTCCAGCTCGACCGCCAGGCCGCCCAGCGCGAGGAACATCGGGATGTTCTCCAGATCGTTGCGCCAGGCCTGCATGGCCCGCGTGACCTGCGGCAGTTCCGCAGGGCAAGCCGAACGCTTGAACACCGCCGCATCCTCGCTGTTGGTGAAGGCCAGGAAGCGCAGGCGGAAGTAACCCTGGTAGCAGGAAATCGCCAGCATCTTGAAGAACAGCACCACCACGCAGCTGGCATAGACCGCCAGGGCGGCGCTCATGCCCCGCGCTTCTGCGCAAAGCCCTTGACCACGATGTACAGCAGCGGCCCCAGGGAAACAAACACCGCCGTCAGCAACAGATAGGGCAAGACCCCGAGCAACGAGCCGCCTCGCTGGCGCTGGTCGCTGACCATCCACGCACAGCCCAGCCCGGCCATCACATACAGGTCGATAACGACTTGAGCTGTATCCGGCCGGGACATCAGGTCTAGGCCAAAGGCGACAAGTGATTGGTCCGCAATCATCAGGGTCCAACCGGTGTACAGGGTAAACAGCAGCAACACTGGCAGCGCGATCCATTCAGCTTTCATTGTCCGACTCCTTGGCAGGGACCTGTAGGAGCTGGCTTGCCCCGCGATGCAGGCGCCGCGGGGCCTGGCACCCGCTACGCGGGTGATCGCGGGGCAAGCCCGCTCCCACGCAGCCCCAGTAAAATCTAAGATTTGTGCTTTGTTCGATGACCGCGATCTTGCTTTCACGGTAGTGATAGAGTCGTCCCCACCTCAATGACCTCACAGGTCATGGACGCTTCAGCCAAGGACAGCCAGAGTCGACGCATGAGCCCCACTCCCTTTCACCCGACGCAAACACCTGCCATCACCGATGCCGGAGAGCACCTGCGGCGCCTACGCCGCCAGGCCGGCCTCAGCCAGCTCGACCTGGCGCTGTTGGCAGGCCTGTCGCAACGCCACCTGAGCTGTGTGGAAACCGGCCGCGCCAAAGCCAGCCCAAGCACACTGCATGCCCTGCTCAGCACGCTGGATGTACCACTTGAGCACTGCAATGAAGTATTCCTCGCGGCAGGTTACGCACCGCGCTACATGGCCTCTGCACCGGAGGCCCCGGCCATGAAGATGGTACATGACGCAGTGGAGCACATCCTGCAGGCCAACAACCCCGCACCGGCCATCGTCATCGCCAGCAACTGGGACATCACTGCAGCCAATGCCAGTGCCGGGCTGTTGTTCACAATGGTCGGTGTCCCAACGAACAGCACCCCGGGCCTTAACCTGCTGGACACACTGCTGCGCCCGGGCGGACTGGGAGATCATCTGATCAATGCCGATGAGATACGGGCGATCGCCTGGCAGCGGGCGGCCAGGGAGGCGGTGGGCAATCCTGACCTGGCGCGGCGGCTGCAAGGCTTGCCCGCCCCGCCCGCGTTGACAGCGGGCACGCCGCAATCACCTGTGGTGATGACGCGGGTGCGAACTGTCGAAGGTGAACTGAGGTTCCTGTCCACCTTCACCACCTTCGGCATGCCACAGGACATCACGGTGGCGTCGCTACGCATCGAACACCTGGTGCCGGCCGACGGCACCACGTGGCGAACAATGACGGCGGCCTATGATCAATGGCTGGCTCGGCAGCGGCAACGATGAATCCGATGATGATCGGGCCGCGACATCTGGCCGAACTACTGGGGTTCAGGCCTGTGCGGCCTGCCCCGCCACCTCTGCGCCATCCAGCACCATGCCCTCGCGCATCCGTTGCGCATCCCGGCTGAAACACCGCGAGGCCGCCAGCAGGAACACCATGGTCAGCAACAGGGCCACAGGGATCAGGTACATCGCGTCATGCAGCCCCTGGGCCTTGAACGCCTCGCTCATCGCCACCTCGCCCGCCGCCGCCATGGCCGCCCCAGCAAAGTGGTCCGACAGCCCGCCGACCACCACCGGCCCCAGGCCACCACCCAGCAGGTACAACCCGGCGAAGAACAGCGCCATGGCCGTGGCCCGCAAGCGCGGCTGCACCACGTCCTGGATGGCGGTGTACACGCAGGTGTAGAAGTTGTACGAGAACAGCCAGCCGATCCCGAACACCGCCACAAACACGCCCAACTCGATACGCCCGGCATGCAGCGCCCAAGCGGTGCAAATGGTAGCGACCAGCATGCTCAGCGCGGCGAACACCAGGCGGCCATTGGCAAAGCGCTGGTGCACCTTGTCGGCCACCCAGCCGCCAAGGGTCAGGCCCACCAGGCCGCTCAGGCCGACGATCATCCCGGTGGCCACCGCGGCGTCGTGCAGCGCCAGCGCGAAGTAGCGCTGCAGCATCGGCACCATGAACGAGTTGCAGGCATACGAAGCGAAGTTGAAGGTCAGCCCCGCCAGCACCAGCCAGGCGAAGGTGGGCACGCTCAACACCCGGCGCAGTGGGCGGTCCAACGGGGCCTGGGCGGTGGCCACCGTCTCCGCGGCGCCGCGCGCGGGCTCGCGGATCATGAAGATGAACAGCGCCAGTAGCACGCCAGGCACGGCGGCGATGAAGAACGGCGCGCGCCAGCTGTCGAAGGCCTGGACCATCGCACCGATGGTGAAGAATGCCAGCAACAGGCCCAGCGGCAGGCCGAGCATGAAGATGCCCATCGCCCGCGCCCGCCGCCCGGCGGGGAACAGGTCGCCGATCAGCGAGTTGGCGGCCGGCGCGTAGCTGGCCTCGCCGATACCTACGCCCATGCGCACCAACAGGAAGCTCCAGAAACTGCCGACCATGCCGTTGACCGCCGTCAGCCCGCTCCACGCCAGCAGGCCCCAGCCCATCAGCCGGCTGCGCGAGCCGGTGTCGGCGATACGCGCCAGCGGCAGGCCGGCGATGGCATAGACCAGGGTGAAGGCGGTGCCGATGATGCCGATCTGGAAATCGCTCAGGTGCCACTCCAGACGGATCGGCTCGATGACGATGGCGGGGATGGTGCGGTCGAAGAAGTTGAACAGGTTGGCCAGGAACAGCAGGAACAGGATGCGCCAGGCGTTGGACGCTTGGGTGGCGGTGGGCATAGTCGGGTCCCTCGTTATCGTTGTTCGGGGTGCCAGCACGCCCTGCGCAAACTAGAGGGAGAGAACGAGGCGCGTCTGCCAACATTGATCGCATTGATAGCGGGCGATAGGCAATCCTTTAACCGCGACCCTTTCCCCAGCAGGAGATCGCCCAACCCTTTGGGCTGCTCTGTCGCACAGGAAACTGTTCCCCCGTGGGAGCGGCCTTGCGTCGCGAAAGGGCTGCGCAGCAGCCCCCAGCAATTTCGGTGGTGGCTCGAAATCTGGGGCCGCTGCGCGTCCCTTTAGCGACGCAAGGCCGCTCCCACAGGGTCTAGCCAAATCTATAAGTTCCGGTTTGTCCCGCGAAGAGGCCTGCCCAGACAACATCATTGCCTGGGTGGGCCTCATCGCGGGACAAGCCCGCTCCATCGTGATCAGAACGGTTTGGTCGGCAGATACTTGCCATCCAGGGTGATCACGGCGCGGGAACCGCCTTCTGGATCATCGACCTTCTTCACATCCAGCTTGAAGTTGATGGCGCTGATGATGCCGTCGCCGAACTTCTCGTGGACCAGCGCCTTGAGCGTGGTGCCGTATACCTGGAGCATCTCATAGAACCGGTAGATGGTCGGATCGGTCGGCACGCCGCCCGCGATGCTGCCGCGCAAAGGAATGGTCTGCAGCAGGGCGATGCCGTCGGCGTCCAGGCCAAGCTTGTCACCCACCACCTGGGCGGCGCTGGCCGGCAGCGGGTGCTGGCCCAGCAACGCGGCGGTGACGAAGGCTTCGGACAGGCCGGTGCCGTCGGTGATCTGGGCGAACGACAGGTCCTTGCGGGCCTTGGCCAGGAGGATGACCTCGCTCAGGGCAAGACGGGCGTTCTGGCTGATTTGCGACTGGATCATGGGAATGTCTCCTTGGGTTGAAAAACGGGTTCAGGCAACGTGCCGGGAAGGCTGGGAAACAGCGCGGACTTCTGGGTTGTCCGCCAGGGATACGAACTGGCCGGAGCGTCCGTCGAAGGCGTCGATGCGGCCGCTCTCGATGTCGTAGATCCAGCCGTGCAGGGCCACGCGGCCCTCTTCCAGGGCCAGGCGCACCGAGGGGTGGGTCTGGATGTTGGCCAGCTGGGCGATCACGTTCTCGCGCACCATCGCCTCGACCTTGGCATGGGGGTTTTGATGCTGGCGGGCTTCGTTCACCACCCGGGCCGAATCGGCGTAGCGCAACCAGCCGGCCACGGCGGGCATATGGTCCAGGCACTTGCAGGTGGCGATCGCGGTCATGGCACCGCAGTCAGAGTGGCCGCAGATGACGATATCGGCCACTTGCAAGGCGGCGACTGCATATTCAACCGAGGCCGACACGCCACCGGGTTCAGGGCCGTAGGACGGCACGATGTTGCCGGCGTTGCGGATGACGAACAGGTCGCCCGGCTCGCGCTGGGTGACCAGTTCGGGCACCAGGCGGCTGTCGGAGCAGGAGATGAACAGCGCCCGTGGGCTTTGCTGGGTGGCCAGGTCCTTGAACAGCTTGACCCGCTCGGGGAAGGCGTCGCGCTGGAACTTCAGGAAGCCGTCGATGATGTCTTGCATGGCTGATGCCTCAGTGTCGCGGTGTGTGAGGCAAAGGTTAGGCTTCGCGTTACATAAGGTAAAAGTCTCATTTATGATGCATGGCATCAGATTATCTTATGGAGAGAAGCATGCTCGCCCGGCATATCCAGTACTTTCTCGCGGTCGCGCAACACCACAGCTTCACTCGGGCGGCGGCAGCCCTGCACGTCTCCCAGCCCGCGCTTTCGCAGCAGGTCAGGCAACTGGAGGAAAGCCTGGGGACGCAGTTGTTCGATCGCTCGGGGCGCACGACGCGACTGACCGATGCAGGCGAGGTCTACCTGCGCTATGCGAAACGGGCGTCGCAGGAACTGCAGGAGGCCAGGCGCGCGATCCATGATGTGAGCGACCTCAGCCGCGGCTCATTGCGGGTGGCGGTGACGCCGACCTTTACCAGCTATCTGGTCGGCCCCTTGGTCGAGGCCTTCCACAGCCGGTACCCGAATATCACCCTGAACTTGCGCGAAATCGCCCAGGAGCACATGGAGGAACTGCTGCTGGCGGACGAACTGGATGTCGGTATCGCCTTCGATGAGCCCCACGCCCAGGACATCGACACCTACCCATTGCTGGTCGAGACACTGGCGCTGGTGGTCGGCAGCCAGCACCCATTGGCCCATGCAAGTGCCATCGGGCTACGGGCGCTGAACGACGAGTCGATGATCCTGCTCAGCGCCGAATTCGCCACTCGGGAGCAGATCGAGCGCTATTGCCGGCAGCACGGCATACGCCCGCAGGTGCGGATGGAGGCCAATGCTATCGGCGCGGTCATCGAAGTGGTGCGCAGGACGACGCTGTCGACGCTGCTCCCCGCCAACATCGTCCTGGCGCATGACGACCTGACCGCCATCGCCCTCGACCCCTTGCGCCTGCAACGCACGGCCGTGCTCATGCAGCGCAGGGGTGTCTACCAGACCGCGGCGGCGCAGGCCTTCCTGGCGCTGGCCAAGGAGGTGGCCGCACAGCTGGAGCGCAGCTGAGGCTCAGCTCAATTGCGCAATCAGCACCGCGTTGGTGTAGATCAGGCTGCCGTCGCTGGCCCGATGCCCGACCAGGTGGAACTGGCCGCGCTCGTCGTCGCTCAGGTAGACGCGCAGGCGGCAGTCAGACAGCGGGCCGTAGCCTTCGGGCAAGACCAGGTTCAGCGTGTCCATGTCGACATCTACCATCGCTTCGCGCTCGTGGCTCTGCTGCAGGCGCTCTTCGGCTTGCTCCAGCGCCGTATGGGCGGCGCCCTGGATGTCGAAGTGAATGTCGCCCACCGGAGTGGATCTGCGATCACCGTCACCTTTGCACCAGCCTTCGATCGTCAGGGTACTCATGATCAATCCTCATGCTGTGGACCGTTTTCGTTCACTGCTGGAAGGTTGACCCTGGCGGGCATCGTATTGTTCAGGTTTTCTCGAAAACCTGCTCAGCCAAGCACCACACGGGCGAACGCCTCCGGCGTCGGGCTCTCCTGCCACTGCGCAACCTGCGCCGGCAAGCTTATCCAGGGGTGCTTGCGCCGTACCCAGATATGCGCCACCGGCGCCAGCTGCGCGGCCCCCTCCAGCACACCGGCACGTACCACGCGCATACCAGGAGCGGCAGTCGTCTCGTTGAACAACCGGGTGAAGCACTGCGCGCAGGCATACTGAATAGAACGCTGGCCGTCCTGCTCGTGTTCGTGGGTCGCCGCTTCCCCAGTTACATTTACCGAGGGTGCGGCGCACAGCATGTGCAAGGCGAACGCACTGCCGCTCCAACGCTGGCAGTTCAGGCAATGGCAGGCGTACACAGGAGCAAGCGCTGGCGCTTCGATGTCGAGCCTGAGCTGCCCGCAGCGGCAGTGACCGGTGAATCGCATGGTGTTACTCCTTACAATGATGTGCGACGAAAAATGACGGGCAAATGATCCCTGCTCGGCCCACCGGAGAGAAGATTGCAAATGCAGCAGCTGCTGGTAAGGAATGTATGAACGCGCTGGAATGGGAAAGCCAGCGGGTGTTTCTGGCGGTGCTGCGCTCCGGCAGCCTGAGTGGGGCGGCCAGGTTGCTGGGTATCGCCCAGGCCACGGCCAGGCGGCGGCTGGATGCCTTGGAGCGATCCCTGGGCCTGAGCCTGTTCACCCGTACCCCGAATGGCCTGACCCCGACCCCTTGCGCCCGTCAGTTGACCGAGCATGTGGAGTCGATGGATATCGCCGCGCAGGCCTTCAACCGCATGGCCAGCGCCGCGACGGCGACGGATATGGGCAGCGTGCGGGTGACCTGCGGGGACCTGCTGGGGGTGGAGGTGTTGCCGGGCCTGCTGAGCGAATTCCAGTATCGCCACCCCGGGCTGAAGTTCGAACTGAGCATCAATGACGCCCTGGAGGACATCGCAAGGCAGCAGTCGGATATCGCCGTGCGCCTTGCACGGCCTACCGAAGCCGACATCGTCGCCCGATGCGTCGGCCACCTGCAGGTCGGGATCCATGCCAGCGCCGCCTGCCTCGAGCGTCATGGCCAGCCGAACAGCCTCGAGGCCGTGCATCGTGGACCACTGATCGGCCCTGATCGGCGTATGGCCGATCTGCGTCGGTTGGTCGAGGTCGGGTTGTGTGAAGCCGACCAGACATTCGCCATTGCCACCGATAACCACCTGGCTCAGTTGGCAGCACTGAAGGCAGGCCTGGGGTTTGGTCTGTGTCCGGCCAACATCGCCCGCGCGCATGGGTTGGTTCATGTGCTGCCGGACGTGTTTGGCTTCAACGTCGAGGTGTGGATCGCGATGCATAACGACCTGCGCAGGCATCAGCGGATTGCCAAGTCCTTTGAGGCAATTGGCGAGGCTTTGCATGGCCATCTGGAAAAACACCGGACTGTCTGAATCCTTGCACAAGATCTGCAGGAGTGCTCAGAAGACCGTTGCAAGCGTGGTTTCCATCTCCCGTGCTTGTCTACGCAGCGTTTGGCAAAACGGCTCCAGCACCACAGACGCCGGGCGCAGTTCCGGCCGGATCAACATCACATGGTAAGGCACCGAGAGGCTCAAGCGCCGTATCGACAATCCACCTTGCCCCGCCTCCAGCCCGCTAAGGGGATTGATGATCGCCACGCCCAAACCCTGCCGGACCATAGCGCACACCGAGGCAGCGCTGGTGGTTTCGATCACGGTGCGTCGGTTTACCCCGGCCTCGCGGAAGTGTCGGTCCAACTGTTGCCGGTAGCTGTCCAGGCTGGCCAGGTTGATGAAGTCGATCTCATGGAAGTCGTGCAGTGTGAGCACCGGCTTGGCCAGCAACGGATGTTGCTCGGGCAATAGGCAGACCATGTCGGCGCTAAACAGCAGCTCCCCGACCGCCCCCCTGGGCACCTGCCCGGTTTCGGTCAGGCCGAGGTCGTGCTGCTGGGCCACCAATGACTCCTCCAGCAACGGCGACTCCTGCGCGGTGATGCTTACGCTCACGCCCGGGTGTTGCTGGTGGAACACCTTGCAGGCCTTGGGCAGCAGTGTCTGCGAGAACAGTGGCAGGCAGATGATGGCCAGCCGGCCCTGTTCGAAGTTGCGGATGGCCTGGGCGAAGCGGTCGATGCGCTCCAGGCCGACGAAGGCGCGCTCGACCTCCTCGATCAGCAGCAAGGCCTGGGCCGTGGGCGCCAGGCGTCCGCCTTCGCGCTCGAACAGGTTCAGACCGGTGACCTGCTCCATGCGCGCCAGCTCGCGACTGACGGTGGGCTGCGAGGTGAACAGCAGGCGCGCGGCGCCCGTGACGCTGCCGGCAGCCATGATGGCGCGGAACACTTCGATGTGGCGGATGGAGAGTTTCATGATGATGCCAGGACCTGTGATAAACGCGCACATATCAAATATGAATCGATTGAATACAAATAGCTATTTTTCTGGATCAGCCCACTCCCTCACCATCGGTGTATCCATTACAAGGAACATCACCATGACCACCACCCTCCTGGCCCAGGCCGTTCGCCAGCACGGCTCGCCACTGTGGGCCTACGACGCCCAGACCATCCACCAGCGCATCGACCAGTTGCAGCAGCACTTCGACACGGTCCGCTTCGCCCAGAAGGCCAACCCCAACCTGCATGTCCTGCGCCTGATGCGCGAACGTGGCCTGGTGCTCGATGCCGTGTCGCTGGGGGAAATGGAGCGGGCTTTCACGGCCGGGGCGATGGTAGACGGCGATCCGGCCGGCGTGGTGCTGACCTGCGACGTGCTCGACCAGCCCACCCTGGCTCGAGTGGTCGAGACAAAGATCGAGGTGAATGCCGGTTCCATCGACATGCTCCGCCAGTTGGGCGAGCACTCCCCCGGGCACCGGGTGTGGCTGCGCATCAACCCGGGCTTCGGCCACGGCCATAGCCGCAAGACCAACACCGGTGGCGAGAACAGCAAGCACGGTATCTGGCACGAACAACTGCCTGAAGCATTGGCCTGTGTGAAACAGCACGGCCTGCATCTGGTCGGCGTGCACATGCACATTGGCTCCGGCGTGGACTACGAGCATCTGGAACAGGTGGCCGGCGCGATGGTCGGGCTGGTCGGCAAGCTGGGCGTGGATATCGAGGCCTTCTCCATCGGTGGCGGGCTGTCCACGCCGTACCGCAGCGACGACCAGCCGGTGGACCTGCAACGCTACGCCCGCACCTGGGCGGTGGCGCGGGCGGAGATCGAAGCCATGCTCGGTCACCCTGTGCGCATGGAGATCGAACCGGGCCGCTTCCTGGTGGCGGAGTCGGGTTGCCTGGTGACCGAGGTGCGTGCCGTCAAGCAGATGGGCGACCGCCACTACATTCTGGTCGATGCCGGCTTCAACGACCTGATGCGCCCGGCGATGTATGGCGCCTACCACCGCATGAGCCTGTTCGATGCCGTGGGCCGGCCCGTGAGCCGTCCGCTGCAACCGACCGTGGTGGCCGGGCCGCTGTGCGAGTCGGGGGATGTGTTCACCCAGAACGACGAGGAGCTGACCCCGCAGCAACTGCCAGAGGCCAAGGTAGGTGACCTGCTGGTAATTCACGATGCGGGAGCCTACGGGGCTTCGATGTCGTCGAACTACAACAGCCGCCCCTTGCTGCCTGAGTTTCTGATCGAACAGGGCAACCTGCGCATGATCCGCCGACGCCAGACCGTACAGGAGCTTCTGGCACTGGAGCTGGGTGTATAAAGCCCGCTCCTAAAGGGCCGGCGTCACCAATCGATACCCCACTCCCGCCTCGGTGACGATGTACCGCGGCGCCGTGGGGTCATCCCCCAGTTTCTGCCGCAGATGCCCCACCACGATCCGCAGGTAGTGGGTGTCGTCCACATGGGTCGGCCCCCAGATGTCCTTGAGCAGCTGCTGCTGGGTGATCACCCGCCCCGGGTGCCCGGCCAGTTGCGCCAGCAGCGCATACTCCTTGCGCGTCAGCGCCACTTCCACGCCATCCAGGGTCACCTTGCGAAAGGCGAAGTCCACTACCAATGGCCCGAAGCTCGCGGCAGACGTCGCACTACCGACCTGCGGCGCCTGGCGCAGCAAGGCCCGCACCCGGGCCAGGAACTCCTGGATGCCGAATGGCTTGGTCACGTAGTCGTTGGCCCCGCCGTCCAGCGCATCGACCTTCTGCACTTCGCTGGCGCGCACCGACAGCACCATTACCGGCACCGCACTCCACTCACGCAGTTCGCGCAGCACCTGCTGGCCGTCCATGTCCGGCAGGCCCAGGTCGAGCACCACCAGGTCGGGCTTGTTCAGCGCGGCTTGAGCCAGGCCCTCGCTGCCGGTAGCGGCCTCAAGCACCTTGTAGCCCTGGGACGCCAGGCTGATGCGCAGGAACTTGCGGATCTGCGGCTCGTCGTCGATGACCAGCAGGGTGGCGGCTTGGCTCATGGGGCTTCACTTTCAGTATCGGGTTGGGTCGGCAGCGGCAAGCATAGAGTGATGCAGGTGCCGTGGCCATCGATGCCGTCGTCGACCAGGATGCGCCCGCCATGGGCGCCGATCATGCCCTGGCATATCGCCAGGCCCAGGCCGGTGCCCTGCCCGCCGCGGTCGCCGCGGGCGGCGGTGTAGAACATGTCGAAGATCTTCTCGCGCTCGTCCTGGGGGATGCCGGGGCCTTCATCGGCGACAGCGAAGCACAACTGCTCGTCGCGCACCGAGACCTGCAATTCGAGCCGGCCATTGGCCGGCGAGAAGCGGGCGGCATTCTCCAGCACGTTGATCAGCGCCTGCTCGATCAACGCCGCGTGCACGAACAGCAACGGCAGTTCAGGCGGCACTTCGGTATGCACGCGCAAGGGCGCCAGCACCACGCGCAGGCGATTTAGGGCACTGCCGACGATATCGGCCGGGGCCACCCAGTCGCGGGCCAGCTTGAGGGTGCCGTGGCCCAGGCGGGTCATGTCCAGCAGGTTCTGGATATAGCGATCCAGGCGCTCGGCCTCGTTGCGGGTGCCTTCGAGCAGTTCGCGGCGGTCGTCCGGGGGAATCGCATCGCCCAGGGCCAGCAGGCTGTCGATGCTGCCGCGCATGGACGTCAGCGGGGTGCGCAGGTCGTGGGATACCGAGGCGAGCAAGGCGCTGCGCAGCTGCTCGGTTTCACCGTGCAGGCGCGCAGCCTCCAGTTGCTCGCCCAGACGTGCGCGGGCCAGGGCCTGGGCCAGGGGTTGTGCCAGGGCCTTCAGCAGGCGGCGGCGCTGGGCGCTCAGCGGCTCGCCATCGCGAGGACGGATACCGAGCAGCGCCAGGGGTTGCTCTTCCACGGCCAACGGCCACCACCACCAACGACCGTGAGGCAAGGTATCGCTGCCAAAGCCTGCGGCCTGGCCGTGCTGCCAGGCCCATTCGGCGGCGGCGCGCTCGTTGTCGGTGAAGGCATGGTTGCCGCCGCTGGCGACTTGCAACAAGCCATCGGCACTGCGCTCCAGCAGGCACACCTGCACGTCCTGCCAGCCGTCCATGTGCTGGCCGGCGGCGCTGAACACGGCCTGGCGGTCGGTGGCCACAGTGAGGCGGCGCGACAGGTCGAGCAATTGATTGGTCTGCGCCTGGGTTTCACGCAAGGCCTGCAACTGGCGGCGCTGGCGAGCGGCCAGGTTGCCGGTGAGCGCGGCCATCAGCAGGAAGAACACCAGGGTCAGCACGTCCTCTTCACGCTGGATGGCGAAGGAGAAGTTCGGCGGGATGAACAGGAAATCGTAGGTCAGGAACGACAGCGCCGCGCAGGCCAGCGCCGGGCCCAGGCTGCTACGCACCGCCACCAGCAGCACGGCGGCGAGGAACACCAGGGAAATATTGGGCAGCGCCAGCATGCTCGACACGGCCCAGGCCAGGCCGGTGGCCAGCACGGTGGCGAACAGCGCCAGCAGGTAGTGACGCCACACCCACACACGCTTGACCGCTGCCCGCGTCGTTTGCGGCTGGGCATCGCGGTCGAGGACGTTGACCTCCAGGCCGTGGCTCTCGCGCAGCAGGCGCGCGGCCACGCCGGCACCAAAGAAACGCCGGCGCAACAGGTCGCGGGACTGGCCGACCAGCACCAGGCTGGCCCGGCGTTCGGTGGCGTGCTGGATGAGGGTCCGCGCCACTTCCCCGGCACGCAGCAGCACCACTTCGCCGCCCAGGCGCTCGGCCAGTTGCTGGGCCGCCTGCAGGCGATGGCGGGCGGTTTCGTCGCGCAGGCGGCCGTTGTCCACATGCACCACGCTCCACGGCAGATGCCGGCGCTGGGCCACGCGGCAGGCGTGGCGCACCAGTCGTTCGGCCTGGTCGTCGCCATCGATGCCCACCAGCAGGCGCCCACGCAAGGCCGGGGCTTCCTGGCCGCGCTGGCGGTAGCCGCTAGCCAGGTCCGCGTCTACCTGGGCGGCGGCGGTCTGCATGGCCAGCTCGCGCAGGGCGGTGAGGTTGGTCTGGGAGAAATAGGCCTCGATGGCTGCCCGTGCCTGCTCGGGCACGTAGACCTTGCCCTCGCGCAGGCGCTCGAGCAGTTCACGGGGCGGCAGGTCGATCAGCACCAACTCAAAGGCTTCCTGCAGCACCCAGTCGGGCAAGGTCTCGCGCACCTGCACGCCGGTGATGTCGCGGACCTTGTCGTTGAGGCTTTCCAGGTGCTGGACGTTGACCGTGGTGTACACGTCGATGCCGGCGGCAAGCAGTTCCTGCACGTCCTGCCAGCGCTTGGCGTGGCGGCTGCCGGGGGCATTGGTGTGGGCCAGTTCGTCGACCAGCACCAGAGGTGGCGCGGCCTTGAGCAGGCCGTCGAGGTCCATTTCCTCAAGCATCACGCCACGGTATTCGCTGCGCAGCAGCGGTTGCTGGGCCAGGCCGCCGAGCAGCGCCTCGGTCTCGGCGCGGCCGTGGGTCTCGACCACCCCGGCCACCACGCGCACACCCTGGCGTAGCTGGGCATGGGCGGCTTGCAGCATGGAAAAGGTCTTGCCGACCCCGGGCGCGGCGCCAAGAAATACCTTGAGCCTGCCCCGGCCTTCCCGGGGCAGGCCCGCCAACAGCGCGTCGGCGCGGGCGGAGTCACTCATGTTTGATCCTTTGGTTGTTCACGGTCACTGTGGGAGCGGCCTTGTGTCGCGAAAGGGCTGCGCAGCGGCCCCAGGGTTTGAGTGTCTACACAAAGATCCTGGGGCCGCCTTGCGGCCCTTTCGCGACACAAGGCCGCTCCTGCAGGGGTCAGTGCACGGCCACAGGCGCCAGACGCTCAAGCGCCTGGTTCAGCGCCAGCACATTCACCACCGGTGGCCCGACCAGTGGTCGCAGGGTGGCCTCATTCACCAGCGCTTGCAAGCGCTCCTCCGAGACCTGCCGCGCCGCCGCCACACGCGGCAGCTGGTAAGCAATCGCCTCGGGCGGCAGGTGCGGGTCCAGCCCGCTGCCCGAGGTGGTCAGCAGCGACTGGGGTACCGGCCCCTGCTGTGCCTGATATTGCGCGGCGGCATCGGCCCTGACCCGCTCGGCCAATACCGGATTGCTCGGCGCCAGGTTGCTCGCGCCGCTGGCCACGGTGGCATAGGCCCCCGCCGAAGGCCGCGACTGGAACCAGGCGTCGCCCTTGAACTCCTGGGCAATCAGCGTCGAGCCACGCACCTCGCCGCGGTCATCACGCACCAGGCTGCCATTGGCCTGGTCAGGGAAGGCGACCTGGGCGATGCCGGTCACCGCCAGGGGATACAGCGCGCCGGTGACCACAGTCATCAGCAGGACCAGGCTCAGGGCCGGGCGTACATAAGCGGTCATGTCAGTCTCCTCAGACCAGGTGCAGCGCAGTGAGCAGCATGTCGATCAGCTTGATCCCGGCGAACGGCACGATGATGCCGCCCAGGCCGTAGATCAGCAGGTTGCGCCGCAGCAGGTGGGCGGCGCTGGCGGCCTGCACCCGCACCCCGCGCAAAGCCAGGGGGATCAGCACGATGATGATCAGCGCGTTGAACACGATGGCCGAAAGGATCGCGCTCTGCGGGCTGGCCAGGTGCATCAGGTTGAGCACGCCCAGCTGCGGGTAGATGGCGGCGAACAGCGCCGGCAGGATGGCGAAGTACTTGGCCACGTCGTTGGCGATGGAGAAGGTGGTCAGCGCGCCGCGGGTGACCAGCAGCTCCTTGCCCACCTGCACCACGTCCAGCAGCTTGGTCGGATCGCTGTCCAGGTCGACCATGTTGGCGGCCTCGCGGGCGGCCTGGGTGCCGTCGTTCATGGCCATGCCCACGTCGGCCTGGGCCAGGGCCGGGGCGTCGTTGGCGCCATCACCGCACATGGCCACCAGGCGGCCGTCGTTCTGTTCCTGGCGGATGCGCGCCAGCTTCTTCTCGGGAGTGGCTTCGGCGAGCACGTCGTCCACGCCGGCCTCGGCGGCGATGGCGGCGGCCGTCAGCGGGTTGTCGCCGGTGACCATCACAGTGCGGATGCCGAGCTTGCGCAGTTCGGCGAAGCGCTCGCGAATGCCGGGCTTGACCACGTCCTTGAGGTGGATCACGCCGAGCAGGTGCTTGTCGACGCACACCAGCAGCGGGGTACCGCCGCTCTGGGCGATGCGCTCCACTTCACGGGCCAGGGCGGCGGGCAGTTCCAGGCGCTGCAGGCCACAGAAGGCCAGCACTGCGTCGACAGCGCCCTTGCGGTAGCGGCGCTGCTGGAAATCGATGCCCGACAGGCGGGTCTCGGCGCTGAAGGCGATGGCTGCGTACTGCTCGGCCGACGGCTCGGCGAAATCGTGCAGCTGGCGCAGGTACTCGACGATCGACTTGCCCTCGGCGGTGTCGTCGGCCAGGGAGGCGAGCAAGGCGCCCTCCCCCAGCTCTTTGGCAGTCACCCCAGAGGCGGCGTGCAGGGCGCTGCAACGGCGGTTGCCGAAAGTGATGGTGCCGGTCTTGTCGAGCATCAGGGTGTGCACGTCGCCAGCCGCCTCGACGGCGCGGCCGGAACGGGCGATCACGTTCAGGCGCACCAGGCGGTCCATGCCGGCGATGCCGATGGCCGACAGCAGGCCACCGATGGTGGTGGGGATCAAGGTCACCAGCAGCGCGGCGAGGAAGATCAGCGGCAGTTCGCCGCCGGCGAAGCGGGCGAATGGCTGCAGGGTCACCACCACGATCAGGAAGATCAGGGTCAGGCCGATCAGCAGGATGTCCAGGGCGATCTCGTTGGGGGTCTTCTGGCGCTTGGCGCCTTCGACCAGGGCGATCATGCGGTCCAGGGTCGACTCGCCCGGGTTGCTGGTGATGCGGATCAGCAGCCAGTCGGAGACCAGCCGGGTATTGCCGGTGACCGCCGAGCGGTCGCCGCCGGACTCGCGGATCACCGGGGCGGACTCGCCGGTGATCGCCGACTCGTTGACTGCGGCGATGCCTTCGAGCACCTCGCCGTCGCCGGGGATCATCTCACCGGCCACCACGCGCACCACATCGTCCTTGCGCAGCTGGGTGGCGGCGACGGTTTCGAAGCTGCCGTCGCTCTTGCGGCGCTTGGCGGTCAGGCCCTGGCTGCCGGCCTTGAGGCTGTCGGCACGGGCCTTGCCGCGGCCCTCGGCCAGGGCTTCGGCGAAGTTGGCGAACAGCACGGTGAACCACAGCCAGACGGCGATCTGCACCGCCACGCCGGTACTCACGCCGCTGCCGGGCACCAGGCACAGCACGGTGGTGAGCACGGCGGTGAGGGCCACCACCAGCATCACCGGGGCGCGCTTGAGCTGGCGCGGGTCGAGCTTGACGAAAGCCTGTACCAGCGCCGGACGCCACAGGGCGGCGAAGCGGGTCTGGTCCTTGGCGCCTTGGCGCGCCTTCATTTCGGGAATGGGCATGTTCATTGTGTATTCCTCAGAAACCCAGGCTCAGGTGTTCGGCGATCGGCCCCAGGGCCAGGGACGGCAGGAAGGTCAGGCCACCGACCAGCAGGATGGTCACCAGCAGCAGCGTGGTGAACAGCGGGCCATGGGTAGGGAAGCTGTTGATGCCTTGCGGCGCGCTCTTCTTCGCCGCCAGGCTGCCGGCCAGCGCCAGCACCGGCAGGATGTAGCCGAAGCGGCCGATCAGCATGGCCAGGCCGATCATCACGTTGTGGTACACCGTGTTGGCGCCGAAGCCGGCGAAGGCCGAGCCGTTATTGGCGGTGCCGGAGGTGTAGGCGTACAGCAGTTGGCTGAAGCCGTGGGCACCGGGGTTGGTCACCGCGCCGGCCGGCCCTGGCAGGCTGGCGGCGATGGCGCCGAGGATCAGCACGCCCACCGGCATCACCAGCAGGCTCGCCACCAGCAGTTGCACTTCACGGGCCTGCAGCTTCTTGCCCAGGTATTCCGGGGTGCGGCCGATCATCAGGCCGGCCAGGAATACCGCGATCAACACGAACAGCAGCATGCCGTAGAGGCCGGCGCCGACCCCGCCGAAGATCACTTCGCCGAGCATCATGTTGACCATCGCCACCATGCCGGTAATCGGATTGAGGCTGTCGTGCATGGCGTTGACCGAACCGTTGGAGGCGGAGGTGGTGGTCACCGTCCACAGTACCGAACCGGTGGTGCCGAAGCGGCTCTCCTTGCCTTCAAGCGGCGCGCTCTGCTGTACCTGGGCGCTTTCCAGGGCCGGATTGGGCTGATGCTCCGACCACAACGCGGTGCTGCCGCCGATCAGGAACAGCGCCAGCATGCAGGCGATGATCGCGCGGCTCTGGCGCAGGTCCTTGACGTAGTGGCCGAAGGTGAACACCAGGGCCACCGGGATCAGGATGATCGAGGCCACCTCGAACAGGTTGCTCCAGGCCGTGGGGTTCTCGAACGGGTGCGCCGAGTTGACGCCGAAGAAGCCACCGCCGTTGGTACCCAACTGCTTGATCGCAATCTGGCTGGCGGCCGGGCCCAACGGGATGGTCTGGTCGGTGCCTTGCAGGGTCACGGCGTGGACGTAGTCGGCGAAGGTCTGCGGCACGCCCTGCCAGACCAGCAGCAGCGCCAGCACCAGGCACAGCGGCAGCAGGCCGTAGAGGGTGGCGCGGGTAAGGTCGACCCAGAAGTTGCCCAGGGTGCTGGCCGAGCGACGGGCGATACCCCGGCACAGGGCGACCAGCACGGCAAGGCCGGTGGCGGCGCTGACGAAGTTCTGCACGGTCAGGCCGATCATCTGGCTCAGGTAGCTGACCGAGGCTTCACCGCTGTAGGCCTGCCAGTTGGTGTTGGTCATGAAGCTGACCGCGGTGTTGAACGCCAGCGACCATTCCTGGCCCGGCAGGTGCTGCGGGTTGAGCGGCAGGCTGCCCTGCAGTTGCAGGACGCCGAACACCATCAAGAAACCGACCAGGTTGAAGGCCAGCAGGGCCAGGGTGTACTGCTTCCAGCTCTGCTCCTGGTCGGCGCGCACGCCGGCCACGCGGTAGCAGCCCCGCTCCACCGGGCCGAGGAGCGGCGTCAGCCAGGTGCGCTGGCCTTCCATCACCTTGTAGTAGAAACGCCCGAGCCAGGGCGCCGGCAGCAGCACGATGGCGAAGAACGCCAGCAGCAGCAGGTAATCGTAACTGTGCATGGTCGCCCCTTAGCCGCGGTCGGCGCGCAACAGCGCCACCAGCAGGTAAACCGCCAACGCCACCGCCAAGAGCAGTGACAGCCCGTCAAGCATGTACATGAGTGAATCTCCCCTGGTTGCGGCGTGAGGGCCGCTTTGGGGAAATTGTCCGAGGGAGGGGCGTAA
>NZ_QJRP01000001.1 GCF_003205295.1 Pseudomonas mosselii | reverse complement strand
TCAACGCCATTGCCCGGGACTATCCCAGCACCCAGCCGAAAATACCGGTGGTGGTGGCGCTGGCTGATGCTGAAGGCGTGGCCCTGGACCTGAGCCTGTCGGTCTCGGCCTACCAGCACCAACTGCACGACCTGATGCCCGCCGAGCAGCTGGAACACACCAAACCTGCACAAGGCTCCGAGCAGGCAGGCGTACCGGCATGCTACCAGCTCGATGCCGAACGGCTCAGCCAGCAGAGCCGCGATTTTCACCATCGCAACCTGGTCGCCCTGTTGCTGAACAAAACACTGGAAACGATATACCCGGCGGATATGCCCGCTACAGAAGTGGTCGAGATCAGGCTGCAGTCCACCCGCACCGGATGCCTGCTCCCCCCGGCCGAGGCACGTTATCGGGCCCTCACTCACGAGGACTATTCCCCGAACGGTGCGCGTTTGGCACTGCGCATCGATACCGACAAATACCTGCAGTTCCTCGCCGAACGCGATGAGCTGGAGCAGCGCATTGCAGGCCTGCGCAACCTTGCCCTGCAAGCCAGTCACGATCACGACGCGTGGCTGGCCACGGCCGAAGCTGCGCATATCGATGACCCCTACAGCCTCGCCGCCGCCCTGGCGTGCTATGACCGCAACGAACGCATCTCGGCCCGTGGCCTGGAAATCACCCTGGCCCTGCTGATTTACCCGATGGGCCAGCCGACACCCGGTACCGAAGACCGAGACCGGCGCTTCAAACGCCTGGAACAGTGGCTGGACCAGCACGACAGCCCGCTCTACACCGCCCTGGCGCCGTTCAACCCCTTCAAGGACAAAGCCGATGCGGCCGGCAGTGTGCTGGGTGGCAGCGACAATGTCATCGAAGGGCTGGCCGGGCGTTTCCCGGCCATTGCCGACATCACCGATCTCACGGCCCAGTCCGTCAACGCCGTGGTGCTCAAACGCCTGCGTGGTCACACCCGCTGGGATGCCAGCCATACCCTGCGTCAGCAAGTACTGCTGGCGGCGCGTGAGGCCAATGCCGAGAAAGCGCTGGGGCTGTTGGCGGCGCGTTACCAGATCACCGACCAGGTCATCCGGGAAAACCCGTTCAGCCAGGAGGTGGAGCGGTATTTGAAGAGCGGCATGGCGCAGGTTGAGGAAATGAAGCAGCTGCGTATTTCGGGCAATCGGACGGTGGCGGTTGAGTTGACCACCACTGCGCGGGTTAAACCCAGCTTTCTCGGGTTGCTTACGTCGGGCGGAGGCGGTGGTCTGAACGCCGGGATGCTGTGGTTCAACGTGATCTCGCTGAAGACGGCTTATAACAGCCTGCAGAAAAGCGATGCGCCGGAATACACCTTGGGGTTTGCGGCGTCAATTTTCGGGGTGATCGGTGCGGCCGCGGCGACATTGGTCAGCGTACGGGCAACGCAGAAGGCTGTGATGCTGCGATTGAGTTCGACGGCGCCGGGGATGGCGTTTGGTAACGGCGTGATCAAGTTCCTAAGTAGTAATCTCTTTGCGCGCTTAGCGGGATATCCCGCAATTGGCTTTGGCTTATTTTCTGATTTCTCAAGGACGTTGCGCCAGTACAACAACGGTAATTTAACTACCGCTGTTTATACAGCTAGCGGTGGACTGACCATAGCCGCTGGTTCTGTGGTCGCCCTTGAGGCGGGACTCGCAGTTGCGGGAGCTACGTCAGTAGTGCCCTTTGCCGGATGGGCCGCAGCCGGGCTAGTGCTTCTAGGAATAGCGATTATTGCCGGAGGCTTATACCTTCACGCCCAGGCACATGCGCACCTGCACTCCCCTATTGAATTCTGGGCAGCACGGAGCATTTTCGGCAATCGTAAAAACGATGGAGAGGTGCATACCGAAATCGTTCTGGATCATGAAAAAAAACTCCCAACATTTCCTTCAATTCAAGAAGAACTCAAAGCTTGGCACGATGTGCATTACGGACCAAGGTTAATATCTGCAGAAGAGGCGCGATCCTTTGGTATAACCGGAGTCGATAGCGGTTGGCATGAAAATAATTATTGGGCACCAGCAAACTGGACCGCCATCACCCACAACGAAGTCACCACCCCACAACCCACCGTGGAATTCACAGTATTCCTACCGGGCTTTATCGTAGGCACAAGCGAATGGTCAGCTAGCTTGAGCAGCCTTCGTGAAGACGGAGAAATGGTCGTCTTTCCACTTGCTGCTGTTTGCTACGTTATAGGCGCCGGCTTAATTCTGAATTTCAATAACACGATAAACAACCAAAATTATGTCTCACTGTATTTAGCCTACAGCTCCAATCAAGGCTTGAATGAAGGAAATGAGGTTAATTCAATTTTTCGTCTCGAGCGTTGATCATGGCAGTTAAATGGATGTTTAGTACAAACTCAAAATCCGGAAATGAAGCCGCAATTACTGGGCAAATAGTAAAATTATATAATAACACATTATGCTTACGAAACCCATGGGTAACAGACTCCGTATTTATGGGAAAAATTTATACCGCACTAATCCTCGGAGGAATGATTGTTGTCTACCCAGAGCTACTATCAATAAAATTATTGAACATCGAAACCTTCGATCTTGCCTTCATAGCCATGATGACAATTTCACCCTTAATTTTTCTCCCCTTTCTGCTTTACCGAATCTATTTTATAAGGAACCTCTCCGGATTTTACTTCAACTGCTCAACCAAGAAAATTTACTATCAGCGCGGCAAAAAACTTATAACCTTTAACTGGAAAAACTTATACGGAGGCATATTCGAACGCACTGAATTCGGCGGCTCATCCTTCAGCACCAGTTATGCACTCGCCTTCGCCCCGCCTCGGGAGGATGGCAGCCTGCACCAGAAAGATTGCTTATGGGTCGACAGCAACGAACCCACAGAATCCGGCATCAAGCACGTCGCCGAAGTCTGGGAATACCTTCGCCAGTTCATGAACCACGGCCCGGCCAAACTCCCACCTCCCGGCGAACCCAACTGGTGGCACAAACCTCTGCACGCCATCTGTCTGACACCGGGCGAAGCCTGGCGTCACTACGCCCCTTGGCGAACCGGCGAACCTGGGGAAATGCAGGGCAAAAAAAATTGGCAGTTACCGTTTTGGGCAGTGCTGTTTCCTTACAACTTCACTCTCGCCGTCTGTTGGTACATCGTCTGCCACCTGTTCAACGTCCGTGCTGCACCTCCTCCGCCGGAGGCCTTCGAGCAAGCCCCTGTCCAGCCAAGTAAAAGGAAGCGCAAATGAGGGTCAACTGACTCGTTGGTCACCGCCCGAGTCGACCATCGCCACCTTTGCCCTCTCCACGGGGAAGGCACTGTCATCAGTGGCGCGGCCAATGCCACCGTGAATGGTCGTGCAATCGCACGCATGGGGGATGAGCTCAGCTGCGGTGCGGTCATCGAGACCGGTGCCGCGCATACGCTCATTGAGGGCAGCCCTGCGGCGCGCCAGGGAGACAAGACCAGCCATGGCGGTGTCCTGATCGAAGGCGACCCTGCCTGGCTGATCGAATAAGGATCGGCAGGATTGCAACAAGCCGCCCTGCAGTCATCTCAAACCCGGCAACCGTCCCATCCAAGGTATGAACACGCCTTGGCTGGACGGTGGAACAGGCCTCACTCACCCCGTTGCAGTACCAGCGCCGCCATCAACGCCAACACCGCAAACCCACAGGCCACATAACCCAGTGCAGCCAGACCAAGCCCCTGGATCGCCGCGCCCCCCAGCGCGGCACCGGCGGCGATGCCCGCGTTGGCCGCCGACACGTTGAGGGTCCCGGCCAGGGCCTGAGCCTTGGCGCCGGCCCGCATCACCCGCACCTGGCACACCGGGAAAAGCGCCGTGTAGGCGATGCCCCACAGGGCCAGGGCGCCCACCAGCAACAGCGGGTTGCCGATCACCGGCGTGACCAGGCCCATGCCCAAGGCCAGCATCGCCAACAGCAGCAGCGTGGCTCGCAGCGGGCTGCGATCGACGATCCGCCCGGCCAGGGCGTTGCCGAGCATGCCCACCAGGCCAAAGCCCATCAACCACCAACCGACCGCGTTGGCCGGCACGGCGGCAAGCTGCTCGAGGATCTCGGCCAGGTAGGTGTAGGCAGTGAACATGGCGGTGAACACCAGCGCCGAAAGCAGCACATGGGCGATGAAACGACGATCCTTGAGGATCACCGTCTGCCGCTCCCCCGCGGCGCGGGCCGGGACCGTCGGCAGGGGCGGCAGCCAGGCCCACATGAGCAGCGCCACCAGCAGACACAGCCCGGCGAGCAACCAGAAGCTGCCGCGCCAACCGACCAGCCCGGCGGCCAGGGTGCCCAACGGGATGCCAAAGACGAACGCCGCCGTGATCCCCAGGTAGACCCGCGACACCGCCCAACCCTCGCGTCCCTTGCCGGCCAGTTGCCCGGCGCTTTCACTGGCGGTGCCCCAGTACACCGGCAGGGCCAGCGCGGCAAGGAACCGCGCCAGGGCCAGCACCCAGACATTCGGCGCCAACGCCGACAACGCATTGGATGCCGCGAACAACAGCAGGATGGCGATGAACAGCCCCTTGCGTGGCAGGGCCGACAGCCAGGCGGTGAGCGGCGGCCCGAACAGCATCACGGTCACCGCGAACAGGGTGACCAACTGGCCCGCGCCTGCGACCGACAGTCCAAGGTCGCGGGCCAGCGCGGGCAGCAGGCCAAGAATCAGGAATTCGGTGGTCAGCACCGCGAAACCGCCGACGGCGAACAAGCCGATCGACAGCCCCGCGCGCGGTGCCGGCCGCGTCAGGGTGGCATGGGTCAAGCTGGAGGTGGACATCTACTGCGATCCTCGATGAATGGCAGGCCAGCTTAATCTGGAATGTTGTTCCGATTACTGGTAGATATTCCCGTATCAAGTGAATCAGATTCAGTAATCGCGAGCCCCCGCCATGTCCGCCTCGGAACGCCTGAAAGACATCGATTTCTTCGTCAGCGTGGCCAACGCCGGCAGCTTCATTGCCGCCGCCGAGCGCATGAACCTCACCAGCTCCGCCGTGAGCAAGGGCGTGGCCCGCCTGGAGAAACGCCTGCAGGTGCGCCTGTTCGAGCGCACCACCCGACGCCTGGCCCTGACCGACAGCGGCACCGACTACTACCGCACCTGCACCCGCGTGCTGGCGGAGATCGAAGAGGCCGAACTGGCCCTCAACGACGAGCACAAGACCCCCTGCGGCAAGCTGCGCATCGACCTGCCGGCTACCTTCGGCCGCCTGCACGGGCTGCCCGCCGTGCTCGACTTCGCCGCCCGGCATCCGCGCCTGCAACCGCACATCACCCTCTCCGACCGCTTCGTCGACCTGGCCGAGGACGGCATCGACATCGTCGTGCGCATCGGTGGGCCGCAGGCCTGGCAGCCGGGCATCGAGCACCGCTACCTGGGCAGCCAGCGCCTGGTGTTCTGCGCCGCCCCCGCCTACCTCGCCCGGCATGGCACGCCCCGCGACCTGCAGCAGTTGCAGGCCCAGGGCTGCGTACTCTACGCCTGCGCCGACGGCAGCACGCCGGCCCTGCATTTCGCTGGCGCCCGCCCGGGCCTGGCGCAGCTGCGGCCGATGCCGGGCCGCCTGGCCATCGGCGATGCCGAGGGGCAGGCCCTGGCCATCAGCGCCGGACACGGCATCGCCCAGTTGCCGACCTGGCTGGTGCAGCGCCAGCTCGATGCCGGGACGTTGCAGCAGGTGCTGCCGGAGTATGCGATGGAAGGGTTGCCGATCAACCTGGCCTGGCGTCGCAACCGCGGGCATCTGCCCAAGGTCAGTGCAATGGTCCAGGCCCTGGCCGAACGGCTGGAGCCGTTGATTCAGGGCTGATCCAGGTTGAACGCCAACATATGGCCGTATCCAGGCACAAACAAATGAAATAAAATAACGTTTCATTTGAATGATATTCCGGCCCGCGACCCTCTTCGATGACCAGCCTCCCAACCGCCCTCCCCAGCCAACGCCTGCACAGCATCGACGCCCTGCGCGGGCTGGTGATCCTGTTCATGCTGCTGGATCACGTGCGCGAAACCTTCTTCCTGCACCGCCAGGTCAGCGACCCGATGACCATCGATGCGATCGACGCCACCGAACCCAGCCTGTTCGTCAGCCGCACCCTGGCGCACCTGTGCGCGCCGGTGTTCGTGCTGCTCACCGGGTTGTCGGCCTGGCTCTACGGCGAAAAGCACCAGGGCCGGAGCGATGTAGCGGCGTTCCTGTTCAAGCGCGGCCTGTTCCTGGTGCTGCTGGAACTTACCCTGGTCAACTTCGCCTGGACCTTCCAGTTGCCGCCGGGCGTGATCTACCTGCAGGTGATCTGGGCCATCGGCCTGAGCATGATCGCCCTGTCGCTGCTGGTGTGGCTGCCACGCCCGCTGCTGCTCGCCCTGGGCGCGCTGATCGTCGCCGGCCACAACCTGCTCGATGGCCTGCACTTCGCTGCGCAATCGGCGCTGCATGTGCCGTGGGCGATCCTGCACGAGCGCAGCTGGCTGGAGCTGTCCGACAGCCTGCGCCTGCGCACCTCCTACCCGGTGCTGCCGTGGATCGGCGTGATCGCCCTCGGCTACGGGCTCGGCCCCTGGTTCAGCCGCACCAGCGATGCCGGCGAGCGCCAACACCGCCTGCTGCTCGGCGGTGTGATGCTGCTGCTCGGCTTTGTCGTATTGCGTCTTTGCAACGGCTATGGCGAGGCGCCGTGGACCTTCTACGCCAGCGTCGGCCAAACGCTGATGAGCTTCTTCAACATCACCAAATACCCGCCGTCGCTGCTGTTCCTGGCCTTGACCCTGGGCGTCGGCCTGTTGCTGCTACGCGGTTTCGAGCGTGCCGGCGAAGCCCGCTGGATCACCCCGCTGGCGGTGTTCGGCGCCGCGCCGATGTTCTTCTACCTGCTGCACCTGTATGTGCTCAAGCTGCTGTATGTGGCCTGCGTGGCGCTGTTCGGCCTGAACCAGGGCAGCCATTTCGGCTTCGACGGCATCGGCGCGGTGTGGCTGGTCGCGGTGCTGCTGGCGATCGCCCTGTACCTGCCGGTGCGCGGCTTCGCCCGGCTCAAGGCGCGGCGGCGCGACATCGCCTGGCTCAAGTACCTGTAAAAGCGTTTTCACCCGATGGCCCGATGGTCTACCATGCCGCCCGCCGGTTTCCACACGGAATCAAAAGGGAATCCCGGGCGCGCCGAGGGCGAGCCAAAGGGAACTGCCCCCGCAACTGTAGGTGCCGAGCCTGCGCCATCGATGCCACTGGGTCTGCCGACCCGGGAAGGCCGGCGCCGGCCAGGACGCACCAGTCAGGAGACCTGCCGGCACGCATTCACCAACCGGCGGGGTGTCCGGGATGGTCATCCGCTCCTGGCCGCGTGCTTGCCGCACGACGCCTGGCGATGCCTGTCCGTGGGCCATTCCGTGCACCACCCGACAGGAGATCGCCCCACCATGCCGCACCGCCTCGCCACCCTGCTCGCCGGCCTGTCACTGGCGGGCCTGGCCCACGCCGACGCCACCCACTACCCGTTGACCGTCGACAACTGCGGCTTGCCGCAGACCTTCGCCCAGGCCCCGCAGCGCGTGGTGACCATCGGCCAGGCCGGCACCGAGCTGCTCTATGCCCTGGGCCTGGGCGAGCGACTGGCGGGCACCTCGCTGTGGTTCAACAACGTGCTGCCCGAGTTCAAGGCGCAGAACGACAAGATCGAGCGCCTGGCCGACAACGAACCGGGCTTCGAGGCGGTGGTCGGCAAGCGCCCGCAACTGGTGACGGCGCAGTTCGAATGGATGGTCGGCGCCCAGGGCGCGGTCGGCACCCGCGAACAGTTCGCGGAGCTGGGCATCCCCACCTACCTGCTGCCCTCGGACTGCGAAGGCAAGGACAACCTGGTGGGCGCCGACGGTACCCGCCTGCAGCCGTTCAAGGTCGACACCATCTACAAGAGCGTCAGCCAGCTGGCCGAGATCTTCGACGTGCAGGATCGCGGCGAACGCCTCAATGCCGAGCTCAAGGGCCAGCTTGACCAGGCCCGGCAACGCTTGGCCGGCCAGGACCTGAGCCACACCAGCGCCCTGTTCTGGTTCTCCAGCGCCGACCTCAAGGTCGACCCTTACGTCGCCGGCCGCCAGGGCGTGGCCGACTTCATGCTGCAGACCCTCGGCGTGCGCAACGTGGTCGAGTCCAGCGAGGAATGGCCGGCGGTGGGCTGGGAAACCCTGGCCAGGGCCAACCCCACCTGGCTGATCGTCGCCCGCATGGACCGTCGCCGCTACCCCGCCGACGATTACCGGAAAAAGCTCGAGTTCCTGCGCAGCGACCCGGTGACCCGCAACATGGACGCGGTCAGGCAGGGCCGGATCATCGTCCTCGACGCCGACGCCATGCAGGCCGGCATCCGCCTGTTCCGTGGCCTGGAAGTGCTGTCCAGCGCCTTCGCCAGCGGTAAAGCGCCACAACCATGAACCGCCTGCTGCCCATCGGCGCGTTCGCGCTGCTCGCCCTGTGCCTGGCCATGCTCGCCGGCATCGCCATTGGCGAGACGCGGATCAGCGCCGAGGTGGTCTGGCAGGTGCTGGCCAACCAGCTGTGGCAGGCCGGTCATGCCCTTGATCCGATCGACGCCGGCATCGTCTGGAACTACCGCCTGCCGCGCACCCTGGTGGCCGCCGCCTGCGGCGCGGGGCTGGCCACCTGCGGGGTGATCCTTCAAGCGCTGCTGCGCAACCCGCTGGCCGAACCGTACCTGCTGGGCCTGTCGGCAGGCGCCTCCACCGGCGCCGTGGCAGTGGGCCTGTTCGGCCTGGGTGGCGCGGTGCTGTCGCTGTCGGCCGGTGCCTTTATCGGCGCGCTGGCCGCGTTCGCCCTGGTGCTGGTGCTGTCGCGGGCCAGCGGCAGTCGCCACGACAACGCCCAGGTGATCCTCGCCGGCATCGCCGGCTCTCAGCTGTTCAACGCGCTGACAGCCTTCCTCATCACCAAGTCGGCTACCGCCGAACAGGCCCGGGGCATCCTGTTCTGGCTGCTGGGTAACCTCAGCGGCGTGCGCTGGCCGGCAGTGTGGCTGGCGCTGCCGGTGGCCCTGGTCGGGCTGGCGGTGTGCCTGTGGCACCGCCGGGCGCTGGACGCGTTCACCTTCGGTGCCGATTCGGCGGCCTCGCTGGGCGTGCCGGTACGGCGCACGCAACTGCTGCTGATCAGCTGCACGGCGCTGGTGACTGCGGTGATGGTCTCGATCGTCGGCGCCATCGGTTTCGTCGGCCTGGTCATCCCCCATGCCCTGCGCCTTTTGCTCGGCCCCGGGCACAGCCGCCTGCTGCCGGCCAGCGCGCTGGGTGGTGCGTTGTTCCTGATCGTCGCCGACATCCTCTCGCGCACCCTGATCGCCGGCCAGGTGATCCCGGTGGGCGTGGTCACCGCCTTGATCGGCGCTCCGGTGTTCGCACTTATCCTGGTCAGCCGCCGGGGGCGTCCATGACCGTGATGACCACCCTCGCCAACGCCCCGCTCGCCTGCCAGGGCCTGGGCCTGCGCCTGGGCGGCCGCGAAGTGCTGCAGGACATCGACCTCAGCGTGATGCCCGGCGAAACCCTCGGCGTGGTCGGTCCCAACGGCTCGGGCAAGTCCACCCTGCTTAAGCTGCTCGCTGGCCTGCGCACGCCCAGCAGTGGTAGCGTGCGTTTGCTGGGCGAAGCGCTGGAGCGCATGCCGCGTCGGCGCGTTGCGCAGAGCCTTGCGCTGGTCGAACAGCAGGCCGACACCCTGGACGCCATCAGCGTCTACGACGCCGTGGCCCTCGGCCGCACACCCTGGTTGTCGGCCCTGGCGCCGTTCGGCGCGGATGACCGTGCCATCGTCGAGCAGGCCCTGGCCGACGCCGATGCCGGGCACCTGCGTCAGCGCCTGTGGGGCGAGCTGTCCGGCGGCGAACGCCAGCGCGTGCACATCGCCCGGGCCCTGGCCCAGCGGCCGCAGGTGCTGCTGCTGGACGAGCCGACCAATCATCTTGATATCCAGCATCAGCTGAGTCTGTTGCGGCAGGTTCAAGCGCTGCCGTTGACGACCCTGGTGGCCTTGCATGATCTGAACCAGGCGTTGACTTGTGACCGGTTGGCTGTCCTGGACCAAGGGCGGTTGGTTGCCTTGGGGAAGCCTGAAGCGGTGCTGACGCCGGAGCGGTTACTGGGGACGTTTGGGGTGCAGGCTCGCTATCTGGTCGATCCGTATGATGGGGCGCGGGTGCTGCGGTTTCGTGCCTGAAACGGCTGGGGTTGCTTCACAGCCCTTTCTAGGTCTTTGGACTCGAGGGTTATTGACTGCATAAAGGCCACCAGGTGCAGTCAATAACCCCGCGTCCAAGACCTTGAAAGGACTGGTCCCAAGACCCTAGAGCGCCGCTGATGCGGCGCATCGCCGGCAAGCCGGCTTCCACAGGTGTTCGCTCAAGATGGCACCGGCTACGTCGGTGATCGCGGGGCAAGCCCGCCCCAACGCTGGCGATGGTGACGACCTGCCAACCGGGCGATTACCTACAGTTTGAAGGTTCTCGGTTTGATGCCTCAGGTCAAATGCCCCTCCCGCGATAATTTCCACGCCTGCAACTCCAGCGGCGTCATGCCCGCCAGCACCTGCACGAAGGTTTCGGTCAACTCACTGCTGACATTGCCGTGCGCCCGGTAGTTGGTCAGCAGGTAGCGCCTGACCGTGTTCGGCCAGTTGTTCGCCAGGTGGGCGGCCTTGATGATGCCCTTGGCATCCTGGTAGTTGGCGGCGGGCTTGACCTGGGTCAGGCGGCGCTCGAAGTGGCTGAAGCTCCAGTCGTCCTCGCGGGCCTCGAATTCGTCCAGCAGTTTCACCTTGTACAACGCAAGCTCGGGCATGCGTGCTCTCCTTGTGATGGGGGTGGAAGGAGACGGTAGGTGATTGTGGCAGGAATGGAAATGAACACGGTGTTGAGTGATGGAATGATCTGTCAGACGACGCGGATTCTAGCGCCGATGCGCTTGCGCAGGGCGCTCACCCATCCGTTGCGCCAGCCTCAGCAGATAACCATCCGGATCCTGTACCAGAAACTGCCGCAACCCCACCTCGACCAAATCGGCGCGGTACCAGACGTCCTCGCACGCCTGGAACAGCGGCCAGCAATGGCGCTCGAGCCGTTCGAGCAGCGGTGCGACCGCTGCGACGTCGATCTGCAGATTGATCCCCCGCCCCAAGGGCTTTTCCAAGGGTCCGGTGAGCCAGTGGTCCTCGGCGTCGAACTGCTCGAGCATGACCTGCGCGCCCTGCAGGTCGAGGTAGGCGAAGCCCTGTTCAGGGCGCTGGTAGGCAATCTCGAACCCCAGCAGCGAAACCCAGAATTCCAGGCTACGGTCGAGGTTGCTGACGATAAGCTCGGGCACCATCTTGTTGCGCTGCAGCATGCAATCGTCCTTGAGCGGCATGGGGAAATGGCGCGCATGATATCCCTTACCTAATCTCAGGTCATGCGCCAAGGCGGGCAACCATGGCCCTACAGGTTCGGCACGTTGCAATTGATGTAGGAGCGGCCTTGCGTCGCGATGCGCCGCGCGGGCGGCGCTCGATCTGCCAGGCGCTGCAAGGCCCTCGCCGGACACCTGTCAGCCTCCCCAAAATCCCCACCATCACCCAACCTTCCACCAGCGCGGCCGACAAACCCGAAACGAATGCGAGGTCGGGCGCAGGGCCTGGGCGCCCTTGGCATCGAAACAGCCCAGCAGCAAGGCCACCGTCGGCGCATCGTCAATGGCGCCGAGGGAACTGCCGCAGGTGGCGCAGAACGCACGACTGGAGCCCTCGGACGAGCGATACAGCGCAGGCAGGCCACCCTCCCCGGTCCAGGCGACCATGGCCTTGTCAAACTCCACCCAGCACAGGGTCAGGCTGCCGGAATGACGCTGGCACTGCCCGCACGAGCAAGTATGCGGAAAACGCGGCTCGCCGCTGGCGCTGAAACGGATACGGCCGCACAGGCAGCCACCTTTGTAGAGGGTCATGGGGTTACCTTCCTTGGCTGGCGGGATTGCCGCACAATAGCCAACCTGGCACCCAACGGCGGCGCAAAAGTGTTACGCCGTGTGGCATGCCGGCCTGCGGCGCCTGCGACTCCTGCTACAGTGCGCCCCGCGGCCCTTCCGGCCCCTGCAATGATGGAAACCTGCTGATGGAAAGAATGATCCAGTTCGTGGCCGTAGTGGTGGTCTGCACCCTCATCGGCGTGGCCTGTGAACACTACGAAGTGAACCGCTACCTGAAATGGCTGCTGATGGCCCTGCCGGCGCTCCTCTGGGTACGCCTGCGCAATCCGCTGCAACGCTGATTCTTCCGCCACGGGTTTGCAGTACACTCCCAGGCCTTACCGTGCCCAAGGCCCCACCATGCCCCGCCTGCCCCGTCTACTGCTCCCCGTGTTGCTGCTCGCCGCCCTCGCCGCCTGCGACCAGAAACCCAGCCGCGAGGAAAAGATCCTCGCCAACCTGCCCCTGCAGGAAGCCTACGACCACAACATAGAACGCATGGCCGGGCTGTTGGCCATGACCCATGCGCAGGTGCCCCAGGACAAGATCAAGGAGGTGCTGCGCAAGCACCTGACCGTCGACGACCAGCGCCAGGACCTGTTCAGGCTTTATAGCGAGGAGCACTTCAGTGATGCCGAGTTCGACCTCATCACTCAGGCCACCCGCGATCCGGCCATGGCCAGGGCGCTGGGCCAGAGCGAGGAAGGCAAGCGCCTGAGTGAGAAACTCACCACACTGATGCGCGAAAGCGCCAGTGACGCCAAGGTCCAAGCCTTGGTGCAGGAGCGCATGCAACAGGTCGAGGATGACCTGCGGACACTGGAGCAGGCTGCACCCTGAACGGAGATAACAAGGGAGGATAATTCCGTGAGTCCCGTGGGAAACCGGACCCCCCCTTGTCCTCCAACCCTGCAATTGCGCTCAAGCATGGTCCACTTTGCGCCAAGCGCGTAAGGTGCGTTTTCCGTTGTATCCGACGAGGCCAAGGATTGCGATATTTCACCCCGCACGGACTGCGCCCGGACCTGCGCACCCTCATACTCGCCCTTTGCGCCACCACGGCCCTGGTCATGCTGCTGGCCAGCTACTTCGCCAGCTACCGAGTACAACGGCAACTGCTGATCGACAGCGCCCTGGAGGCCAATCGGGCCTATGCCGCCAAGCTGGCCGCCGTGACCGAAACCACCCTGGTCAATGCCCTGCAGCAACTGGCCTACGGCGCCCGGCAAAGTGGCCTGCACCCGAACGACGACAGCCTGGTACAGGATGAAATCGACCGCCTGCAACAGCAGGGCAACCTGTTCAACTCCACCTTGCGGGTCGATGCCCAGGGGACCGTGCGCTCGCTCTCGCCCGCCCCGCTGCAGCACCTGGCCGGCAGCCAGGCGACTTCACCTGGCGCACAGCAAGCACTGCGCGAACACCGCACGCTGGTCTCCACGCCTTTCCTGTCGGCGGCCGACAACCTGCTGGTGGTGCTCTCGCAACCGATCTTCGACGCCAACGGCCACTACCACGGTTACATCGGCGGCAGCCTCTACCTGCGCGAGCGCAACCTGCTCAACAGCCTGCTGGGCACGCACTTCTACCAGAACGGCTCGTACCTTTATGTCGTCGATCGCAACCGCCGGTTGCTGTTTCACCCCGACAGCAAACGGGTCGGCACCCTGGTAGGCGACAACGCGCTGCTCGACGACCTGCCGAACCTCGACCATGGCACCCGGCGCCTGGTCAACAGCCAGGGTGTCGAGATGCTTGCCGGCTTTGCCACGGTGCCCAGCGCCGGCTGGACCATCGTCGCCCAGCAGCCACTGCGCCAAACCGTGGCTCCGCTGCGCCAGCTGATCCTCAATGTAGTGATGATTTCCGCGCCGTTGGCGCTGCTCGGCTGCCTGCTGCTGTACTGGCTCACGCAAGTCATCGCCCACCCGTTGCGGCAGTTGACCAGCGTTGCCCGGGGCATGGGCCAGCAGCAGACCACCGAACGCATCCACCAGGTCCGCGCCTGGTACGCCGAGGCCGCGGAGCTCAAGCGTGCCCTGTTGTTCGGCGTGAACCTGCTGCAGGAACGCATCGGCCGGCTCAACCGCGATGCCCAGACCGACCCGTTGACCGGGCTGGTCAATCGGCGCGGGCTGCAACAGGCACTGCGGGTGCAACAGGCCGAGCAGTGTGGGTTTGCCGTGGTGGTGCTGGACATTGATCACTTCAAGCGGATCAACGACAGCCACGGCCACGATGCCGGCGACCGTGTGCTGCAGCAGCTGGCCGGGCTGATGCGCGGGACCTGCCGCGAAGGCGACGTGCTGTGCCGTACCGGCGGCGAGGAGTTCCTCATGCTGCTGCCGGGCGCCGGCCTGGAGGTGGCGACAGCCATCGCCGGCCACCTGCGCCTGACGGTCGAGCACACCCCGATTGCACCGATCGGCACGGTCACCATCTCCCTAGGCGTGGCCAGCTGGCAGCCCCGCGACGCTGACGCGCCAGCCGATGCCCTGGCCAGGGCGGACAAGGCGCTGTACCAGGCCAAGCAGAAGGGGCGCAACCGCGTCTGCATCGACAGCCCGGCCTGACACCTGCGCGGCATCGGCCGCCCACAGCACCTGCCGATGGCCGTCCGGATCAATGAAGCGGGAACGCCGTCCGCGCCTAGGGCCGTTTCCACAAGGCAAACCTGCCCGCGCAAAGTGCTGTAAGATTCCGCGCTTTTGCTCAAGGAAGACGCGCCGTGCGCCGTTTGCTGTTCCTGCTGCTGGCCCTCAGCCTGACCTCCTGCGCCCCGCGCCTGCCCTCCCCGCCGGCGCCCGAACCCGCAACCACGCCGCTCACCCTGCTCGACCACGGCCGCTTCCAGCTCTGGTACGACTGCCAGCGCGGCGAACCACACCGCTTCGCCTTCACCCTCGACCAAGACCAGGGCCACCTGCAGCGCATCGACAACTTCCGTCTCGAGCGCAGCCTCCCGGAAGGCTGCAAGGGTCAGCGCTCGGCCAAGGCCTATTCGATCCCCAAGGGCTATCATCGCGGCCACCTGGCGGCCAACAATCATTTCGACGACGACCGCGCGGCGATGGATGCCTCCAACCTGATGAGCAACATCGTTCCACAACTGGCTTCGCACAACAGCCGCACCTGGTACCAGACCGAACTGCTGACCGAGTGCTACCGCGACCTGCACCCGGTGACGGTGATCGGTGGCGTAGTGTTCGGCCATGCCGGCGCTGCCCTGGACAACGATGCCTTCGTCACCTCCCACGGCATCGCCACGCCCGAGGTGTTCTGGAAGGTGCTGCTGACCGAGGATGACCACGGCCAGCCCCAGGTCATCGCCTGGTGGATCCCGCACCAGGCCGGGCTGGGCACCGACCTCGACCCGTACCTGCGCAGCGTTCGTGAAATCGAGGCGTTGCTCGGTCCTGACGAGCTGCCGATCGATGTCCCCGAGTCGCTCAAGGACCTGCGCGCATCGCACACATGGCCAGTACCCGCACGTTGCGATCGGGAATGACCGCAACCTGTTCCCTGAAGATCATCGACCCCGCCACGTTCATCCAGCGGGCCTCATCCCTTTTTCCAACCCGGTACACGAAAGTACCGAAGCTCTCAACCAAGGACGTTCCCGTGTCGCAGATCCACCGTCTCACCCTGCTACCCCTCGCCGCTTTCGGCCTGGCGACCCTCATGGCCTGCAGCGCCCCTCCCCAGGTAAACGCGAAAGTCGACGCCATCACCATGGCCAGCTTCACGGCTGCCATGCAGAGCGCGCTCATCAACCGGATCGCTGCCGCCAACCAGGGCACCCTGGTTGGCGTGGTCACGCTCAAGCTCACCCTGGACCGAAACAATCAACCCACCGCGTGCAAGGCCATGCGCAGCTCTCCCGCCGTCCAAAGCCAGCTGCCCCCGCTGACCGTAACTTCCGACTTCAAACAGCTGGCGCAACTGGTCGAGCGCCAATGCTGGCAAACCACCTACCCGCCCGTACCGGAGGGCTTGTTCGAGGACGACCAGGTCGAGGTGGTCGCCCCCCTGATACTAATGCCTCACATGCCGAGATCGCTTGTGCGGCCATGAGGTCTCGGGGGCGGTGCTAACGGATATCCGGAGGTCGCCCTCGACAAAGCCTGCTCGCCCTGCCGCTTGTCTACTGGCCCGAGAACAACGACGGCGCGCCCCGAGCGCGCCGCATCCGCCCAGGCTGCCAAGACCACCGGAGAGCACCCCATGTCCACCGCCCACGAGGTCCCGCCCGCCACCTTGCGCCGGGTGATCGCCGCCTCGGCCATCGGCAATTTCGTCGAATGGTTCGACTTCGCCGTCTACGGTTTTCTCGCCACGCTGATCGCCAGCCAGTTCTTCGCCAGCGAAGACGCAGGCGTGGCCCTGCTCAAGACCTTCGCCGTATTCGCCGTGGCCTTCGCCCTGCGTCCGCTGGGTGGCATCGTGTTCGGTGCGCTGGGCGACCGGCTCGGGCGCAAGCGCATCCTGTCGCTGACCATCCTGCTGATGGCCGGTTCCACCACCCTGATCGGCCTGTTGCCGACCTACGCCAGCATCGGCGTGCTGGCTCCGGTACTGCTCACCCTCGCCCGCTGCTTGCAGGGGTTTTCCGCAGGTGGTGAATATGCCGGAGCCTGCGCCTACCTGATGGAGCACGCGCCACGAGGCCGGCGGGCGTTCTACGGCAGCTTCGTGCCGGTCTCGACCTTCTGCGCCTTCGCCTGCGCGGCGGTCATCGCCTACGGACTGGAGGCCAGCCTGACGTCCGAGGCGATGAACAGCTGGGGCTGGCGCGTGCCGTTCCTGGTCGCCGCGCCCCTGGGCCTGGTGGGCCTGTACCTGCGCTGGCGCATGGAGGAGACTCCGGCGTTTCGCCAGGCGCTGGCCGAAGGCAAGGCCCACGCGCACTCGCCGCTGGGCGATACCCTGCGCCACCATGGCCGCACCATTCGCAACCTCGGCGCGTTCATCTCGCTGACCGCGCTGTCGTTCTACATGTTCACCACCTACTTCGCCACCTACCTGCAGACGGTCGGCCACCTGAGCCGCGCCCAGGCGCTGCTGGTCTCGACCGTGGCCCTGCTATTCGCCGCCGCCGGCTGCCCGCTGGCGGGCGCCTTCAGCGACCGTGTCGGGCGGCGCCGGACCATCGGCTTCACCTGCCTGTGGGTGATGCTCGCGGTGTTCCCTGCCTACTGGCTGGCCAGTTCCGGTTCGCTGTCGGGAGCATTGCTGGGGGTGATCCTGCTGGCCATCGGCGCGCTGGTGAGCGGCGTGGTCACCGCCGCGCTGCTGTCGGAATGCTTCCCCACCCGTAGCCGCTACACCGCCTCGGCGATCACCTACAACGTCGCCTACACCCTGTTCGGCGGCACCGCGCCGCTGGTGGCGACCTGGCTGATCGAACAGAGCGGCAGCCGCCTGGCGCCGGCGTTCTACCTGGTGGTGATTGCCTTGCTGGCATTGCTGGGCGGGTTGGCGTTGCCGGAGACCTCACAGGCTTCATTGCATGAGGAAACCCCGGGCAACGATCAGCCTGGGGTATCGCAAGACCTGTAGCTGATTGCCCTGGGGCTTCTCGTGGGAGCGGGCTTGCCCCGCGATGATGGCCTGAATGGCCTCATCGCGGGGCAAGCCCGCTCCCACGAAACGCTGCCCCATGCCTTTCGTCACGCCAGGTCGAAGCGATCTAGCTCCATCACCTTCACCCAAGCCGCCACGAAGTCCTTGACGAACTTGTCCTTGGCATCGCTACTGCCATACACCTCGCTCAAGGCACGTAGTTGCGCGTGGGAGCCGAACACCAGGTCGACCCGGCTGGCGGTCCATTTCACCTGACCGGTCTTGCGGTCACGGCCTTCGAACGCCTCGTTGTCCACCGACGTCGGCTTCCACTCCACGCCCATGTCCAGCAGGTTGCGGAAGAAGTCATTGCTGAGCACGCCGACCCTGTCGGTGAACACGCCATCCTTGCTGCCGCCATGGTTGGCGCCCAGCACCCGCAGGCCGCCGATCAGCACGGTCAGCTCCGGTGCGGTGAGCGTCAGCAACTGGGCCTTGTCCAACAGCAACTTCTCGGCCTTGACGCTGTAGCGGGCCTTGCTGAAATTACGGAAACCGTCGGCCAGTGGTTCGAGCACGGCGAACGACTCGACATCGGTCTGTTCCTGCGACGCATCCACACGCCCCGGATGGAACGGTACGCTGATGTTGTGCCCGGCATCCTTGGCCGCCTTCTCCACCGCCACGCTGCCGGCCAGCACGATCAGGTCGGCCAGGGATATCTTGTTACCGCCCTCGCTGCGGATCTGCTCCAGTGCCGTCAGCACCTTGTCCAGGCCCTGGTTCGCCGTCCAGCCGTTCTGCGGAGCCAGGCGCAAGCGGGCGCCGTTGGCGCCACCGCGCTTGTCGGAGCCGCGGAAGGTCGAGGCCGAGGCCCACGCGACACCAACCAGTTCGGCGACAGTCAGCCCCGAAGCCAACACCTTGGCCTTGAGCGCGGCGATATCGGCTTCACTGGGCTGAGGGCCTGACTTGGGCAGCGGGTCCTGCCACAGCAGTTCCTCGTTGGGCATTTCCGGCCCGAGGTAGCGGGCCAGCGGCCCCATGTCGCGGTGGATCAGCTTGTACCAGGCACGGGCAAAGGCATCGGCGAGCTGCTCGGGGTTGTCCTTGAAACGCCGGGCGATGGGTTCGTAAACGGGGTCGAAGCGCAATGCCAGGTCGGAGGTAAGCATCGACGGGGCGTGCTTCTTGCCGGGGTCGTGGGCATCGGGCACGGTACCCGCGCCCTTGCCATCCTTCGGTCGCCACTGATGGGCACCCGCCGGGCTCTTGGTCAGTTCCCACTCGAAGTTGAACAGGTTGTTGAGGTACTCGTTGCTCCACTTCGTCGGAGTCGAGGTCCAGATCACTTCCAAGCCACTGGTGATGGTGTCGCCGCCCTTGCCGGTACCGAATTTGTTGTGCCAGCCGAAACCTTGCTGCTCCAGGCCCGCGGCTTCCGGCTCGGCGCCGACATTGTCGGCGGGGCCGGCACCGTGGGTCTTGCCGAAGGCGTGGCCGCCGGCGATCAGCGCCACGGTCTCTTCATCGTTCATGGCCATGCGGCCGAAGGTCTCGCGAATGTCCTTGCCCGATTTCACCGGATCGGGCTCGCCTTCCGGGCCTTCCGGGTTGACGTAGATCAGGCCCATCTGCACAGCGGCCAGCGGGTTTTCCAGGTTGCGCTCGGCAGACAGGTCGCGGTTCTGCTCCTCGCCATGCTTGGCGGGCTCGGCCACCAGGTCACCCTGGCCGGGCGGCTGGGCCTTGACCTGTTCCTTGCCGTAGCGGGTGTCACCACCCAGCCAGACCTTTTCCGAGCCCCAGTACACGTCCTCGTCGGGCTCCCACACATCGGCGCGGCCACCGGAAAAACCGAAGGTCTTGAAGCCCATGGATTCGAGGGCGACGTTGCCGGTGAGCACGATCAGGTCGGCCCAGGAGAGCTTGTTGCCGTACTTCTGCTTGATCGGCCACAGCAGGCGCCGGGCCTTGTCCAGGCTGACGTTGTCCGGCCAACTGTTGAGCGGGGCGAAACGCTGCTGGCCGGAACCGGCACCGCCACGGCCGTCACCGATGCGGTAGGTGCCGGCGCTGTGCCAGGCCATGCGGATGAACAACGGGCCATAGTGGCCGAAGTCGGCCGGCCACCAGTCCTGGGAGTCGGTCATCAAGGCGCTCAGGTCTTTTTTCAAGGCCTGGAAGTCGAGGCTCTTGAACGCCTTGGCGTAATCGAAGTCCGGGTCCATGGGGTCGGACTTGCTGGTGTGCTGGTGGAGGATCTTCAGGTTGAGCTGGTCAGGCCACCAGTCACGGTTGCTGGTGCCGCCACCGGCGGTCTGGTGGAACGGGCATTTCGATTCGTTCGCCATCTGCTTCTACCTTTTGGGTCGGTTCAATTCAGATTTCCGGGCGTTCTTGTATTTTTGCTGCCAGGTCTCGGAACAGGCGCGCCCGCAAGCACGCCCTCTGCTCATCAGTTGTGGCCGGGCACGCCTGTGCACCGGCTTTTCGCGGAACCAGCACAAAGACTAGCCGAGCCTGGGCAGAGGTCTAATAGAGGCGCTATTGGGGGGTGATAGCCTGGCTCTGTCAGCCAGTGGCGTCGCATCCCCACTTGCCAAGGCCCAGTGGCAGATCAGGATCGTCACATTGATCTGTTCAACTGGGCTCGCCCCGATGAAAAAGCACATTTGGCCGGTCCTTGCGATACCGGCCGAACCAGCGCCAGGGAAGGCGCAATCACGGGCCAGATGGCACTTCAATAGCGAAGTGCGCGTGCGACTCGGACGAAATGCGCCCCACGCCCTTTCGTACCGCGGCAAGTGAAGGCACAATGCGTGTCCTTTTTTTGGCCGGCCTGGCCGGGGGCCTTTAAATGATCAAGACGCCGTACTACCTCATCGACAAACAGAAACTGCTGGGCAACATGGAAAAGATTGCCTACGTGCGCCAGCAGTCCGGGGCCAAGGCCCTGCTCGCCCTCAAGTGCTTCGCCACCTGGTCGGTATTCGACCTGATGCAGCAGTACATGGACGGCACCACCTCCTCCTCGCTCTACGAGCTCAAGCTCGGTCGCCAGAAGTTCGCCGGCGAAACCCACGCCTACAGCGTGGCCTGGGCTGACGATGAAGTCGAAGAGATGCTCGAGAACTGCGACAAGATCATCTTCAACTCCATCGGCCAGCTCGAACGCTTCGCCGAACAGTCCGAGGGCAAGGTGCGCGGCCTGCGCGTCAACCCGCAGGTGAGCAGCTCCGACTACCTGCTGGCCGACCCGGCACGCCCGTTCAGCCGCCTCGGTGAGTGGGACCCGGAAAAGATCGAGAAGGTGATCGGGAAGATCTCCGGCTTCATGTTCCACAACAACTGCGAGAACGGCGACTTCGGCCTGTTCGACAAGATGCTCACGCACATCGAGGAGCGCTTCGGCCACCTGCTGCACAAGGTCGAGTGGGTCAGCCTCGGTGGCGGCATCCACTTCACCGGCGAAGACTACGCGGTGGACGCGTTCTGTGCGCGCCTGAAAGCCTTCTCGCAACAGTACGGCGTGCAGGTCTACCTGGAGCCGGGGGAAGCGGCCATCACCAACAGCGCCTCGCTGGAAGTGACCGTGCTCGACACCCTGTACAACGGCAAGCACCTGGCCGTGGTCGACAGCTCGATCGAGGCGCACCTGCTCGACCTGCTGATCTATCGCCTCAACGCCAAGATGGCGCCCAACGACGGCGCGCACACCTACATGGTCTGCGGCAAGTCGTGCCTGGCCGGCGATATCTTCGGCGAGTATCAGTTCGACAAGCCGCTGCAGATCGGTGACCGCCTGTCGTTCATCGACACCGCCGGTTACACCATGGTCAAGAAAAACTGGTTCAACGGTCTGAAAATGCCGTCCATCGCGGTCAAGCAACTCGACGGCAGCGTCGAGCTGGTTCGCGAGTTCGGGTTCGAAGACTACGTTTCGAGCCTGTCGTAAGACAGGCTTTCATGAAGGAGAGAAGCTGAATTGAAGAAGAACGTTCTTATCATTGGTGCAGGAGGTGTCGCCAAGGTGGTGGCCCACAAGTGCGCACAGCATAACGACGAACTGGGTCGTATTGCGATTGCGTCACGGAACATCTCCAAATGCCAGGCCATCATCGACAGCGTCAAGGCCAAGGGTAGCCTCAAGGTACCCGCCGACATCCAGGCCTTCTCGCTCAACGCCCTCGATGTCGAGGCGACCAAGGCACTGATCCGCGAGACCGAATCGCAGATCGTGATCAACGTTGGTTCCGCCTTCCTCAACATGTCGGTGCTGCGTGCCTGCATCGATACCGGTGTCGCTTATCTTGACACCGCGATTCACGAAGAACCGGGCAAGATCTGCGAAACCCCGCCCTGGTATGGCAACTACGAGTGGAAACACCTCGAGGAATGCCAGCAGAAGAACATTACCGCCATTCTCGGTGTCGGCTTCGACCCGGGTGTGGTGAACAGCTACGCGAAACTCGCGCAGCAGCAGTATTTCGACCGCATTGATTCGATCGACATCCTCGACGTCAATGCCGGTTCCCACGGCAAGTACTTCGCCACCAACTTCGACCCGGAAATCAACTTCCGCGAGTTCACCGGGCAGGTGTGGAGCTGGCAGAACAGCCAGTGGACCAGCAACACCATGTTCGAGGTCAAGCGTACCGACGACCTGCCGGTGGTGGGTTCGCAGAACCTGTACCTGACCGGTCACGACGAGGTGCACTCGATCTCGAAGAACCTGAACGTGCCGAACGTGCGCTTCTGGATGAGCTTCGGCGAGCACTACATCAACGTGTTCACCGTGCTGAAGAACCTTGGCCTGCTTTCCGAGCAACCGGTCAAGACCGCCGAAGGCCTGGAAGTGGTACCGCTGAAAGTGGTCAAGGCCGTGCTGCCGGATCCGGCCTCGCTGGCTCCGGGCTACACCGGCAAGACCTGCATCGGTGACCTGGTCAAGGGCACCAAGGACGGTCAGCCGCGCGAGGTGTTCATCTACAACGTGGCCGATCACGAAGAAGCCTACGCCGAGACCGACAGCCAAGGCATCTCCTACACCGCCGGCGTGCCGCCGGTGGCCGCCGCGCTGCTGGTCGCCCGTGGCGAGTGGGACGCCGGGCGCATGGTCAACGTCGAGGAGCTGCCGGCCGAGCCGTTCCTCAAGGCGCTGGACGTGATGGGCCTGCCGACCCGCGTCAAGGATGAAAAAGGCGATCGTCCATGGGACGCTGAAGCCTAAGCTGCACGACGAAGGGGCGCCAGATGGCGCCCCTTCTGTTTGTGCGAAAGAGCCATCACAGGCAGATCGCTACTTCCTGGCCTCCAGTATCAGGTTGAACGGCGTCTGCGTCGCCCTGCGGAACTGCCTGAACCCTGCCTCTTCGAACACCGCCCGCAACCGCGCCTCCCCTGCCTGCGCCCCCAGTCCCAGCCCCACTTCCTGAGACAGCGAATTCGGCGTGCAGATGAAGGTGGACGCCGCATAGAACAGCCTGCCGACCGGATTGATGTTGGCATCCAGCGTATCTTCGGCAAACGGCTCCACCAGCATCACCGTGCCGTCGTCCTTGAGTGCCCGATAGGCATGTCGCGCCGCCCCGACCGGATCGCCCATGTCGTGCAGGCAGTCGAAGAAACACACCAGGTCCAGGTCACGGCCGGGATAGTCCTTGGCCGAGGCCTGCTGGAAGCTGACCCGGTCGGCCACCCCCGCCTCGCGGGCCCGCTCGGTGGCGGTGAGCACCGACGGCGCGTGGTAGTCGTAGCCAGTAAATTGCGAGGCCGGGAACGCCTCGGCCATGACGATGGTCGAGGCACCATGGCCACAACCGACGTCGGCCACCAGGGCGCCGGCCTGCAGCTTGGCCACCACACCCTCCAGGGCCGGCAGCCAGTCGGCCACCAGGAAGGTCCGGTAACCCGGCCTGAAGAAACGCTCGGTACCACTGAACATGCAGGGATGATGATCGCCCCAGGCGAGTGCGCCGTTGCCGCGCATGGCCGCGACCAGCTTGTCCTTGTCATGGAACAGCGCCGCCAGCACCGAGGCGCCGCCGGCCATGTAGGCCGGTGAGTCTTCCAGGGCCAGCGTCATGGCCTGCTCCTCAGGCAAGGTGAACTGTCCGTCACGATGCACCAGGTAACCCGCCGCCGCCTGGCCGTTGAGCCATTCACGCACCAGTCGTGGCTGGCAGCCGGTGCGTTCGGCCAGTACCTGGGGCGTGATCGGCTGGCTGTCGGCCATGGCCCGGTACAGCCCGAGCTCATCCCCAAGGATGACATTGGCCAGCGTCGCCGCCGCGCCCATGTCGCCCACCAGCTTGCCCATGAATTCATGAAGCCGTGCCTCGTCCATGACCTGCCCTCCTCTTGCCAGAAGGCCACCGTCGGCGACGTCAGGTCCAGGGGCGGTGGTCGGATGGATGATCGGACCGCTTTGAAGCCGGTCCAGGCTTTAAGTCTAGACCCGCCTGCGCTATCTTCGCCGCGCTGCCGGCAGCCCCGCCAATACCGGACGGCCGCACCCGCGCAGCGAAGGAATTGCCTGCATGCTCTCCAGCCGTACCCTTGTCCTGATCCTCGGCGTCGCTTTCATCATGCTCGACCAGTGGGTGAAACTGATCGCCCTGGTCGCCCTGAACAACCACAGCTATGTCTTCGGCAACCAGCTCGTCTGGCTCGACCTGGCCCTGAGCCTGAACCCGGGCGCATTCCTCAGCCTTGGCGCCAGTCTGTCGCCGGGCCTCAAGCAACTGATCTTCGTGGCGGCGGTGGGTGTGGCGTGCTGCTGGGCCGTGACCTGGGCGCTCAGGCACTGGCAGGCGACACCGGTGAAGGCCGGCGCGGCCTACTTCATCGCCATGGGCGGCCTGGCCAACCTGATCGACCGGGTACTGCGCGACGGCCATGTGGTCGACTACCTCGTGCTCAACCTCGGGCCGTTGCATACTGGCGTGTTCAACCTTGCCGACATCGCCATCATGGCGGGTGCGCTGGTGCTGGCGTTGGGTGCCTGGAAGAAACCGGCCATCGCATGAAAGCTACCAAGTGCCCGCCGCGCGGGCGGCGCTCGATCTCATAGGTGCTATACCTGTTTCGCCAAGCACCTGATTCGCTATTGCCCTGCAGCCTCCAACCGCTCCAGCAACGCCTCGGCCAATGCCTTGTCGGAGAACGGGTTCTGCCCGGTGATCAACTCGCGATCGACCACCACGTGAGGCTGCCAGGCCTCGGCATAGCTCATATTGCCGCCCGCGCCGGCCATGGCCTTGGCCGGATAGAACTGCAGGCGCTGGTCCTTGAGCGAACCTTCGAACACCTGCTCCTCCGGATCGGAGAAGATGGTCATGCGATAACCCTGGTAGGTCCAGTCGCGGGCCGCCGGGGTTTCGCCGCGTGCCAATGCGGCGCGGTAGGCGGCCGGGTCCTGCTGCGCCGACAGCAGCGTGATAGGACCGTGGCAGATGGCGGCCGTAGGCTTGCCGGCCTGGTGGAAATGGCGCAGTAAGGTGCCGACGTCCGGGTTGTTGGCCAGGTCGATCAGCGGCGCATGGCCACCCGGGATGAAAATCCCGGCGTAACGATCCAGATCGCCCGCCAGCACCTCCTTCACCGACAGCGTGTCGTCGATGTCCGGCAGGCTATTGACCACCTGGCGGATACGCTGCATCTCGCTGGCATCGCCGCCGAAGTACATCGGGTCGACCGAGCGCTCGTCGACACTCGGCGCATTGCCCTTGGGCGTCACCAGCACCAGCTTGTAGCCGGCCTTGAGCAAGCGGTCGGCGGGCACGCCGAACTCGTTGAGGTAATAGCCGGTGGGGTATGGCTTGCCGTCCTTGAGCTGCAGTTGGTTCTCGCTGGACAGCAACACCAGCACCTCGCCTTTAGCGGCAGCAGCGGCATGGCCGCTCAGCAATGCGCCGGCCAGCGCCAGCGCAACGGGAGCAATCTTGTTCATGATCGATTCCTGATTCAGTTGAATGGCGCAATATCCAGCGGGCGGGAAAGCTGCACCTGGGTCGGTGCGGCCAGCCACTCGGCGGTGGTAGCGCGGTAGGCCTGGTAATGGGCACTGTCGCGATGGGCCTGGACGGCAGTCTCGTCGACGTACAGCTCGAACAGATCGAACGCCAGCGCCCCGCCCTGGCGCACGAACAGGTCATAGCGCAGGTTGCCGGGCTCGGCACGGGTCTGCTCGACCATCCGGCGCAGGGCCTGCTCGGTGGCGCCACGGTATTCGGGAAGGGGTTGGATGGTGGCGAAAATGGCGATGGTCATAGGCGATTCCCTCAACAGGTTGGGCCCATCCTAACCATCGCGCTATGATTCGATAATTCGAAAGCATTTATTCCTGCGATTCAAGTTATGAATATCGGCAACAAGGACCTCAACCTGCTGCACCTGTTCCAGGTGCTCTACGAAGAGCGCAGCGCCTCCCGTGCGGCGCAACGCCTGGCGCTCAGCCAGCCGGCCCTGAGCCACAAGCTCAACAAGCTGCGCCACCAGTTCGGCGACCCGCTGTTCGTGCGCGCGCCACGCGGCCTCACGCCCACCCCCAGGGCCCATGAGCTGGCACCACAAGTGCAACAGTTGGTCGGGCACCTGCAGGACTTCTTCAGCCGCTGCGACGGCGAGCACTTTCTCGAACGCCCGGTCCAGTTGCACCTGTACAGCACCGACTACCTGGAGCAGACCTTGCTGCCCGGGCTTCTGCCGATTCTTCGTGACCAGGCGCCGAACCTGACCCTGGTCACCCACAACACCCGTGGCGAGCTGCCCCGCGAGGCGCTGGAGAAAGGCACCTGCGACCTGGCCATCGCCGGCTTCTACAGCGACCTGCCGGACACCTTCCACCAGCAGCGCCTGCTCGGCGAGGACTTCGTGGTGCTGGCCGCGGCCGACAACCCGCATCTGAAAGACGGCCTGACCCTGGAAGCATTCGTGGCCTGCGACCACTTGTTGACGACCCTGACCGGCGATCTCGACGGCCGGGTCGACCAGGCCCTGCGGGCCCTCGGCCAGCAACGCCGGGTGGTGGCCGGTCTGTCCAGCTTCATCGCCCCCACGCGCCTGGTGCGCGGCACCGACCTGCTGCTGACCTGCCTGCGCTCGCTGGCCATGGAGGCAGTCGAGCGCGATCCCAGCCTGCGCCTGCACGCCCTGCCCCTGGTGCTGCCGCGGGTCGAGGTAATGCAGATCTGGCATGCGCGCACCCACGCCGATCCCTTGCGCCGCTGGTTCCGCCAGCAGGTGCGGGAGGTGGCGCAGCAGGTCACTGCACCAGCTGGTTGATCTCGATGATCGGCATCAGCACGGCCATGACGATCAGCAGCACCACTGCGCCCATGACCACGATCATCAACGGTTCCAGCAGCGCGGTCATGCCCATGGCGCGGCGCTCGATGTCCTTGGCCAGGCTGTCGGCGGCACGGTCGAGCATCGGCGGCAGGTTGCCGGTCTTCTCGCCGCTGGCGATCAGGTGGATGAGCAGCGGCGGAAAGACCTTCTCCACCGCCAGTGCCGAGGCCAGCCCGGCGCCCTCGCGCACCCGCGCCGTGGCCTCGTTGACGCACTGGTCGAGGCGGTCGTTGCCCAAGGTCTGGCGCGCCGCCTCCAGTGCCCGCAGCAGCGGCACCCCGGCGCTGCCGAGGATCGCCAGCGTGGAGGCGAAACGCGCCGTGTTCAGGCCCAGCACGAAGCGCCCGAACAACGGCAGCCGCAGGACCCGCCCATGCCAGGCCAGGCGCGCCGCCGGGGCGCGCAGGTAGACCCGCCAGCCCCAGACCGCCCCGGCCATCAGGGCAAAGCACAGCACACCCCATTCGCGCACGAAGTCACTGGCCGCCAGCATGGCCAGGGTCAGCCCGGGCAGGTCCTGACGCGCCTGGGTGAAGGCACTGACCACCTGCGGCACCACGTAGCTGAGCAGGAAGATGACGATGCCCACTGACACCAGCCCCACCACGCCAGGGTAGATGAACGCCGTGAGGATCTTGCCGCGCAGGGTGTTGCGGTCCTCGATATAGTCGGCCAGGCGCTCCATCACCTGGGCCAGGTCGCCGGACTCCTCGCCCGCCGCCACCAGCGCCCGGTAGATCTCGGGGAAGTCCCGCGGCCGCTCGGCCAGGGCATCGGCCAGGCGCATGCCGCTGCGTACATCGCCGCGCACCGCGCCCAACAACTGCGCCACATGCTTGCGCTCGGCCTGCTCCAGGGTCGCCCCCAGTGCCGCCTCCAGCGGCAGGCCGGCGGCCAGCAGGCTTGCCAGCTGACGCGTGGCCCAGGCCAGGTCGCCGTCGGACAGTTTCGCGCCGAACAGGCCACTGCCCTGCCCGGCCGCAGCCTGGACCTCGACCTCCAAGGTGGTCAGGCCCAGGGCGCGCAGCTGGGTCATCGCCGCCCCCGGACTGTCGGCTTCGAGCAGCCCCTTGACCACCCGGCCCTGGGCATCGGCGGCTTCATAGCGATAGCGGTTCATCAGGCGTCCCGTGTCACGCGCAGGATCTCTTCCAGGCAAGTGCTGCCACTGTCGACCCAGCGCTGGCCGTCCTCACGCATGCTCAGCATGCCGTTGCGCCGGGCGGCGGCGCGCAGGGCCTGTTCGCCTGCGCCCTGGTGCACCAGGCTGCGCACCTCGTCATCCACGCAGAACAACTCGTGGATACCGGTGCGGCCGCTATAGCCGCAATGGTTGCAATGCGCGCAGCCCACCGCGCGGAACTGTCCGGGCGAGGCCGGATCGGGCTCGCGGCAGTGCGGGCACAATCGGCGCACCAGGCGCTGGGCCAGCACCCCGAGCAGCGCCGAGGCCAGCAGGAACGGCTCGACCCCCATGTCGATCAGGCGGTTGACCGCCGACACCGCGTCGTTGGTGTGCAGGGTGGCCAGCACCAGGTGCCCGGTAAGCGACGCCTGCACGGCGATCTGCGCGGTCTCCAGGTCGCGGATCTCGCCGATCATGATCACGTCGGGGTCCTGGCGCAGGATGGCGCGCAGGGCCACGGCGAAGCTCATGTCGATGCGCGCGTTGACCTGGATCTGGCTGATGCCCGGCAAGTCATATTCCACCGGATCCTCGACGGTGAGGATGTTGCTGACGCTGGCATCCAGCCGCGCCAGGGCCGCGTACAGGCTGGTGGTCTTGCCCGAGCCGGTGGGGCCGGTGACCAGCACGATGCCGTGGGGCTGGCGAATCAGCTGGTCGAGCCGCGCCAGCAGGTTGGCGTCCATGCCCAGCGCCTCCAGGCGCAGGCGTCCGGCCTGCTTGTCGAGCAGGCGCATCACCACCCGCTCGCCATGGCCGGTTGGCACGGTGGACACGCGGATATCGATCGGTCGCCCGGCCACGCGCAGGGCGATGCGGCCGTCCTGGGGCAGGCGTTTTTCGGCGATATCCAGCTGCGCCATGATCTTGATCCGCGACACCAGCGCGCCGTGCAGTGCCTTGCGTGGCGAAACCACATCGCGCAGGGTGCCGTCGACCCGGTAGCGCACCAGGCAATGGCTCTCGAACGGCTCGATATGGATGTCACTGGCCTGGTCGCGCGCGGCCTGGGTGAGCAAGGCGTTGATCATGCGGATCACCGGCGCGTCGTCCTGGGCCTCGAGCAGGTCGGTGACTTCCGGGATGTCCTGCAGCAGGCGATCCAGGTCCACCTCGTTCTCCGCCGCGCCCACCACCGCCGCCGCACTGCCGGTGTCGGCGTAGGCGCTGACCAGCAGCGCGTCCATCTGCGCATCGTCGAGCGGCTCGACCAGCACCTGGCCGTGGCGCCGGCGCACCTCGGCCACTGCCCAGGCCGGGCTCGACGGGCAGCGCGACAGCACCGCACCGGCCTCGCCATCCACCTGCAGCACCAGGCGTTGGGCCTTGGCCCAGGCGTATGGCAAGCGGCTCAACGCGCCACCTCGTCCACCGGCACCGCGCGGATCGCGGCCCGTGGTGCGCGCAGCGCCGCCGGCTGGGCGCGGCCCTGGTCGGGCACGCCCTGCTCCACTGGCGGCAACAGCGGCATGTCCATGTCCGGCAAGGCCCAGGAATGCTCGGGCTTGAGGCTGCCCTGGGCGCGGCGGATGAAGTCGTAGCGGTTCAGGGTGATGCTGCGCCCGACCGCCGCATCGCGCACGATGTAAGGGCGCAGGAACACCATCAGGTTGGTCTTGTTGCTGGCGCGGCGCTCGCTGCGAAACAACGCACCGACCCCCGGCAGCCCGGACAGCCACGGAATGCCCTCGTTGGTCTGGGTGTAGCCGTCCTGCAGCAGGCCGCCCAGGACCATGATCTGGCCATCGTCGAGCAGGATGCTGGTGTCGATGGCGCGCTTGTTGGTCACCGTGCCGGCGGCGCTGGAGGCGCGCTGGTCGACGCTGCTGACCTCCTGGTAGACGTCCAGCTTGACCGTACCGCCCTCGGAGATCTGCGGACGCACGTTCAGCCGCAGCCCCACCTCCTCGCGCTGGATGGTCTGGAACGGGTTGTTGCTGTTGCCGCCGCCGTCGGTGACGTACTGGCCGCTGACGAAGGGGATGGTCTGGCCGACGAAGATGCTCGCCGCCTCGTTGTCCAGGGTCAGCAGGTTGGGTGTCGACAGCACGTTGCTGCCACCCTTGCTCGTCAGCGCACGGGCCAGCACCTTGAGGTCGAGCACCTCGCCGATGCCCGGGATTTTCACCGTGCCATCGACCACCCCCACTGACAGCCCCTTCGGCAGCACGTCGATGCTGCTGGGTCCCTTGACCAAGCCGCTGCCGCCGAGGTTGGCGCCGCCAAACACGCCATTCTTGCCGAGGTTACCGGCCTGCCACTGGATGCCGAACTCGTTGGCGTCGTCTTCACCGACTTCGACGATCAGGCTTTCCACCACCACCTGGGCGCGGCGCTGGTCGAGCTGGTCGATGACTTCGCGCAGGCTGCGGTACAGCGGCTCGGGCGCGGAAATCAGCAAGGTGTTGGTGGTCTTGTCGGCCTGGATGGTCGCGCCACCGGCGGAGAACGCGGTGCCCTGGTCGTTCTGCTGGGTGGTGCTGCCATAGCTGTTCGGTGTCGTGCCGGCGCCCTGGCTGCTGCCACGGCTGCTGCTGGCGTTGTTGTTGGCGCTGTTGCCTTGCGTGCTGCTGCCATTGCCATTGGCGCCGTTGCTACTGCCGCCAGTGAGCATGCCGCCTCCACTGAGCAGCGCACGCGTGGTGTCGTTGCCGGCAGTGTCGCTCTCGCCGGTCAGCAGCCCGCGCAGGCTCTGCGCCAGCTTGTCGGCCTGGGCATTGCGCAGGTACACCACATGCAGGTTGCCGGCGCTGTTCTGGGCGTTGTCGAGCTTGTAGATCAGGTCACGGGCCAGCTGGGTGCGCTCGGGGCTGCCGGAGCGGATCACCACGCTGTTCGAACGCGGGTCGCCCAGCACACTGATCTTCTGGGTCGGGTCGCTGCCCTGGCTGTCGAGCAGTTCGTTGACCATGCCGGCGATGTCGCTGGCGATCCCGTTGTTGATCGCCACCACGTCGGTGTCGATGGCCGTGGGAATGTCGACCCGGTCGAGGATCTGCGCCACCCGCTCGAGGTTCTCGGCGTAGTCGGTGACGACCAGGGTGTTGTTGCCGGGGTAGGCATTGATGGGGTTGTCGGGCGAGACGATCGGGCGCAGCACCGGGATCAGGTTGACGGCGTTCTCGTACTGCAGGCGGAAGGTGCGGGTGACCATGCCGTTGCCGGCGTCGCGGTCCCCGGTCACCAGTGCGCCGCCGAGCAGCTTGGCATCGGCCTGAGGTACTACCTGGGCCACGCCGCCGACGTCGACCACGCTGAAACCTTGCATGCGCAGGGCCGACAGCAGCATGGCGTAGGCCTTGCTGGCGGGAACCTCGCCCTCGGATACCAGGGTCAGCTGGCCCTTGACCCGCGGATCGACCAGGAACTGCCGGCCGGTGGCGCGGGACAGGCCGCGCACCACCGCCTGGATATCAGCATCGACGAAGTTCAACTGCACCGGCTGATCACCCAGCGGGTTGGCCGGGGCCGGTGATGCCACAGTGCGACTGTGGCGCTGGCCGACCCGCGGGGCGGACTGGCGCGCTGCCGGGCGTGTCTGCGGCTCGGGCTGTGCACGATGATCCGGCACGCCCGTCGAGGCGCCGGCCTCGGCCAGCGGGCGGCCCAGCTCGCTGCTGGCCAGGGGGCGTTGCACGCTCGGCGCGCTGGCACAGGCGCTGAGCGCCAGGGCCAGGAGCAAGGGCGCGAACGGCAGTCGCGATGAACGGAGGCACGTCATGAAGGGTCCTTAGCGCCATGCGCCTGATCCATGCGAAGGGTTCCGGAGAAGGTCACCGGGCTGCCCGGTTCGGCAGCCGGGTCGCGGCGCAGCGCCAGCTGACCGATGCCAAGTCCCAGCCGCAGCGGTACGCCCTGCAGCCAGGCCATCGCCGCTTCGGCGGGGGCTCGCTGCCAGCTCAGGTGCCAGGCATCGCCGTCGGCATCGAGTTGTGAGTGTTCTTGCAGGCCTGCCTGCTCCAGGCTTTGCCGCAATGCCAGGGCTATGTCTGCTGGGCGCTGCGCCAGTCGCTCGCCGAGCAGGGCGTCGAGCGCCTGTGCCTGGCCACGCAGCTTGGGTGTCTCGGCCTGCCAGTGGTCGATCCTGGTCAACGCCGGTTGGACCAGCACCTGCCAGCAGAACAGCACGCCTAGCAGACCGCCGCCCAGGGCGACGGCGCGACGTTCCCGCGCGGCCAGGGCCTGCCAGCGTTGCCGCCCCTGCGCACGCAGGGTAGCCAGGCGCGCCTTAATCGACATGGGCCAGCTCCTCGCCGGACGGCTTGGCCGCGCGCAGTGTCCAGCCCTGCCCGCTGGCCTGGCCATCGATACCACGGGCGGCAAGATCGGCCTGCCAGGCGCTGCCCGCCGGGGCCTTGCCGCCATCGGCCAGGGGCGTGATGCGCAGCAGGCCATCCTGGTAATCCATGGCCTCGACATTGCCGGCCAGGAACGGCATGACCTGCCCGGCGCCCTCCAGCAATGCCACCAGCCCCGGCGCCGCGCTGCCCTGTCCGCCCTGCAACTGCTGGCGCGCCTGCTGCAACGGGTTGAGCACCACCGGCAATTGCGGGAAGGCCAGGCGCACCTGGGCGACCATGCGGGTACGCAACGCTTCGCCCTCGCGGGCGAGGTGCGCCGCGTAAAGGTTCAGGCCCAGGCACCAGACCAGCGTCGCCGCCACCCAGATGCCCAGCGTGCGCCCCCAAGCCATCGGCTTCGCCGGGCCGGCCAACCCGCCGGACAGATCCGCCACCGACGGTGCAGCGTCCTGGCAGGCGTACAACCCGACTGGCCTGACTCCCTCAGCCTGCAGCCACGCCTGCAGCCGTGCCAGCTCCGTCAAACCGAGCCAGGCCACCGCGACCTGCCCATCGGCCCGACGCGGCCCGTGGGCCACATGGACCTGCCCGGCATCCCCGAGCACCAGCCCCTGCACCGCGCAGCCCACTGCCGCCGTCAGGCGCTTGCCGGTCAGAGGCGGCATGGCGATGTCCAAGGCCAGGCTATCCTGCTCGTGCAGGTGCAGACGCCAGGACGCGCCCTTGGCCTCCCGAAGCAGTTGCCCACGGTTGGCCTGCCCACGCCTGTCGGCCAGGCGATACTCCAGCAGCGAAGCTTCATCCAGTTCGGCCAGCGGTGCCAGCCAGACTTCCATGAAGGTACTCATGCGCCCACCCGCTGCCAGATGACATCCGGCAACTGCCCCTCGCGCTGGCGCAGCAGCGCCTGCAGGGGAAGCTCGCGACTGCCAAGGCGCGCCAGGCCGCGCAGGCGGAACCAGTCGCTGTTGATCCCCACCCGCACGTTGGCCATGGCCAGGGACGGCATGCGCAGGCGATTGACGAAATCGCCGCGATTGATGAACCAACGGCCACCATCGCGCTCAGCCACCAACGCCGCGGCCTGCTGCAACGACAGGCCCGGTACCTGAGCGGCAAGCACTTCGGCACTGGCGGTGTTGCCGTTGACCCAGGTCAGCGCCGGCAGCACCGTGACGAACCGACGCAGGCGCGCCAGGGCTTCGCCATCCATGCCCTTGAGCCCGGCCAGCGCCTCGACGCTGCGCAGCATCGGGCGCCTGGCCGGCAACACTGCGTCGGCGCTGGCCGGTGAAGTCGCACGGCCGCTGGCCAGGCCCAAGCCTGCATTGGCGGGAGTGGCCAGCGGACGCTGTGGGTAGCTGTCGATCACCTGTCCGGCAATGGCCGTGGCCAGGCGCTCATCGATTCCGATCAACACGCACAGGCGCCGAAAGGTCGCCAGCGCCTCGATATCCACCTGGCCATCGACCACCAGGTTGCGCAGGTTGAACTTGCCCTGTTCGTCCTCCAATTGACCGTCGAAGCGCACGCTGCCGGAGGGCACATCGCGCATCGGCCGGGACCAGGGCTGACCGCCGCGCACCAGCGGGTCGCGCAGGCGCTGTTCGAGCAGCACCTGGCGGCTGAACTGAAGGCCGCCTTCCAGGGCCCACTGGCCCTGCAATGCCAGCTGGCGGTTCTCCACCTGACGGGTCAGCAACCCCTGACGCTCGATCATGCCGGCGGCGATCACCGCCACCACTGCGCCGATCAGCAATGCACTGATCACGGCCATACCCTCCTGGCGCGCCATGGCCGGTCACAACTGCCAGGAGCCGAGATCGGCATTCACCCCGTCGCCGCCGGCCTGGCCGTCGGCGCCCAGGGAGAACACATCGACCTCGCCGTTGGCGCCCGGGTTCAGGTACTGGTACGGGCGCCCCCAGGGGTCGTTTGGCAAGCGATCAAGGTAGGCACGCCATTGGCCGTCCTTGGCCTGGGCCGGCTTTTCCACCAGCACCTTCAGGCCCTGGTTCTGGTTGGGGTAGGCGCCATTGTCCAGCCGGTACAGCTTCAGCGCCTGCATCAGCCCGCCGATGTCCTGGCGCGCCGCGGTGGCGCGGGCCTGATCGGGCCGGTCGAGTACCTTGGGCACCACCATCGCCGCGAGAATCCCGAGGATCACCACCACCACCATGATCTCGATCAGGGTAAAGCCCTGCTGGCGGACACGGTGGGCGGGCATGTTGCGGCGGGCGATCTGCATCTCGGCATTCCTTGCGTGAGTTCGAATCGGGGGCCGATTGTGGCAAGCGGGTATGTCACGGATATTGAAAAAGCTCGGGAGTCGGCGTCGTCAAACCGTCATCGCGCCGCTCTAGAATGCCGCTTTGCCCTGCGCGAATGGAGCTCCCGTGCGCACCACCGAGGACGGTTTCACCCTGATCGAAGTGTTGGTGGCGCTGACCATCGTGGCTGTTGCCATGGCCGCCGCCGTGCGCGCCACCGGCTTGATGACCCAGGGCAACGGGCTGTTGCGCGACAAGGGGCTGGCCCTGCTGGCGGCCCAGGGGCGCCTGGCCGAACTGCGCCTGGAGGGCGGCGCGAAGCCAGGCATCAAGCAGTTCGACTGTGACCAGGGGCGCTTGCGCTTGCGCTGTGAGCAACGCCTGTCGCGTGCGCCGGGGGCGATGTTGGAGGTATCGCTACAGGTCTTCGATCGCCAACGCGAAGGGCCGGCGCTGGCGCGACTGCAAACGCTGGTTGGCCAGTGAACGCGCCACGCGCCCATCGCATCATTTCATTACAATGACGCGCGCACCTCAGGATGCCCCTCCTCCACCCGCGCCGCATATCGCTGCGCCAGCACCGCACAGACCATCAGCTGGATCTGATGGAACAGCATCAACGGCAGGATCATCGCCCCGATGCCACCACCCACGAACAACACTTGCGCCATGGGCACGCCCGTCGCCAGGCTCTTCTTGGAACCGGCGAACAGGATGGTGATGCGGTCCTCGACATTGAACCCCAGCACCCGTCCGAGCAGTCGCGTGCCCAGCAGCACCACCGCCAGCAGGATGCCGCACACAGCGAACAGCCCGGCCAGGTGCTGCGGCGACACCGTGTGCCACAGTCCGGTGACCACCGCCTCGCTGAACGCGGTGTACACCACCAGCAGGATCGAGCCCTGGTCCACCACCTTCAGCCAGCGTGCATTGCGCTTGACCCAGGCGCCGATCCAGCGGCGGGCGATCTGCCCGGCGACGAAGGGCACCAGCAACTGCAGGGTGATCTTCAGTACCGCATCCAGCCCGGAACCGGTGTCGCCCGAGGCGCCCAGCAGCAGCATCACCAGCAACGGTGTCAGGAAGATCCCCAGCAGGCTCGAGGCCGCCGCGCTGCAGATCGCCGCCGGCACGTTGCCCCGGGCCAGCGAGGTGAAGGCAATCGCCGACTGCACCGTGGCCGGCAAGGCGCACAGGTACAGCACGCCCAGGTACAGCTCATTGCCCACCAGCGGCACGAACAGCGGCTTGAACGCCAGCCCCAGCAACGGGAACAGCACGAAGGTGCAGGTGAACACCAGCAGGTGCAGGCGCCAGTGGCCGGCACCGGCGATGATCGCCTCGCGCGACAGCTTGGCGCCGTGCAGGAAGAACAGCAGGCCGATGGCCAGGTTGGTCAGCCAGCCGAACAGCACCGCGCCCTCGCCTGCGCACGGCAGCACGGTGGCGATAAACACCACCCCGAGCAGGGCCAGGGTGAAGTTGTCGAACAGCATCCGTAGATATCTCATCACAGTTCCCGTCTTGTCTTTGTGCAAGCCTGGACGATAAGGTCTTGGCCTTTGTGCCGCTAACGCCGGAACCCCTGTCGGTGTCGCCCAACGGACACCTCGCTTCGCAACGCCCCTGATCCACGACAAGGAACGCCCCACCATGAAACGCCCCCCACGCCTGCTGCTGGCCACTGCCCTGACGCTTGCCGCCCCGCCCCTGCTGGCCAACGACCTGCAAGCTACCGTCGATGACGTGATCCCGGCGCTGATGCGCGAGCAAGGCATCGCCGGCATGGCCGTGGCGGTATATGCCAACGGCCAGTCGCATTACTTCAACTACGGTCTGGCCGACAAGGCCAGCCGCCAGGCGGTGAGCCGCGACACGCTGTTCGAGGTCGGTTCGGTGAGCAAGACCTACACCGCCACCCTCGCCGCCCTGGCCAGCGCCGAAGGCAAACTCGACTTGCAGGCCCCGGCCAGCCGCTACCAGCCGGCCCTGGCCAAGGCCTCGATCGGCAAGGCCAGCGTGCTGGAACTGGGGGCCTACAGCGGCGACTGCCTGCCCTTGCAGTTCCCCGATGAGGTGCAGACCCCGGCCCAGACGCTGGCCTGGTTCCAGCACTGGCAGCCCCGCTTCGCACCCGGCACTTACCGTTGCTACTCGAACCCGAGCCTGGGCCTGTTCGGCGACCTGGCGGCCCGTGCCCAGCAACGGCCGTTCGCCGAGCTGATGACCCAACAGGTACTGCCCCGCCTTGGGCTCAAGCACACCTACCTGGAAGTGCCGGCCAGCGCCCGCGGGCTCTACGCGCAAGGCTACGACGCCAAGGACAAGCCGGTGCGGGTCAACCCGGGCCCCTATGCCGAGCAGGCCTATGGCATCAAGACCAGTGCCAGCGACCTGCTGCGCTATGTGCAGTTGCAACTGCAACCGGACACCCTCGACCCGGCCATGCGCAAGGCCATCGCCATCACCCAGTCCGGTTACTTCCAGGTCGGCGCGATGACCCAGGGTCTGGGCTGGGAGCGCTACCCCTACCCGGTCAGCCTCGACACCCTGTTGGAATACAACGGCGCCAAGATCATCCGCGGGGAAAACCCGATCCAGGCGCTGAACCCGGCGCTGCCCGCCGACCCTGCCGCCTGGTACAACAAGACCGGCGCCACCGGCGGCTTCGGTGCCTACGTGGCGTTCGTGCCGTCCAGGCAGATGGGCATCGTGCTGCTGGCCAACCGCAACTATCCCAACGAAGAACGCGTGCGCGCCGCGCAACGCATCCTTTCCAGCCTGGAGCCGTGACATGCTGAAGATCCTTGGCAAGGCCTCGTCGATCAACGTGCGCAAGGTGCTGTGGACCTGCGCCGAGCTGAACCTGCCGTTCCAGCGCGAAGACTGGGGCAGCGGCTTTCGCGCCACCGATACACCCGAGTTCCTGGCGCTGAACCCCAACGCCATGGTGCCGGTGATCGTCGATGGCGACTTCGTGCTGTGGGAGTCCAATACCATCCTGCGCTACCTGGTCAACCAGTACGGCGGCGAGTCGCTCTACCCCGCAGCCCCCCGCGCCCGCGCCGCGGTCGACCAGTGGCTCGACTGGCAAGCCACCGACCTCAATGACGCCTGGCGCTACCCGTTCATGTCGCTGGTGCGCCAGTCGCCGGCGCACCAGGACCCCGCGCTGCTGGCCGCCAGCAACGCCCAGTGGACGGCCAGGATGCGCCTGCTCGAAGCACGCCTGCAGGCCACCGGCGCCTATGTCGCCGGCGACGCGTTCAGCCTCGCCGACGTGGCCATCGGCCTGTCCCTCAACCGCTGGCGGCGCACGCCCATGGAGCACCCGCAACTGCCGGCGCTGGAGGCCTATCATGAGCGGCTGCGTCAACGCCCCGGCTACCTCGAGCACGGCGACAACGGCCTCGCGTGACAGAACCGGCAGGATTGTCCGACAAGATGTAGTGACTAAAAATAATCACTACAAAACGGTTGACGCCCTTCCCGCGCCTTGTGCATGATGAGGCCGTCTCCCCGATCGGGAGCGGTGGCAAGGGTGTTCCAGACGGCCTGCGCGGTAACGCAGGCCGTCCGTGGAGAGGGAAACTGCCCAGAAGGCAGCGTGAGAAAGCCCCTGTTGCGAAGCTGCTGTAGCAGCCTTGGTTAGCGCGCTACATGGTGTGGCGCCGAATGTGAACTTCAGCCGAACTTCACCAACGAATGAGAGTAATGGGGGCTTTATGATGAACTTGAACAACAATCCAACCGTCTACCAATTGGCCCAGCTGTTCGCCGCGCGCAAGGACAGCCTCGACGACCACCTGCTGTGGGTAAGCCAGTCCGGCGAGGTCCGCCTGGATCGCCTGCCGCCGAACACGGTCGAAGCCGAATTCGAATCGCACATGCCCAGCATGCGCGCCCGCTTCAAGGTCTACCGCCGTGGCCAGGGCTACGTCGGCAGGAAGGCCGCCGCCGACACCACCTTTGTCGGTCGCGTACTGGAGACCCTGCAACAAGAATGGCCCGCCGCCCGCGAGCGGCAGGCAATCAAGGTGATCGACTCGCTGAACTGAATCTTTCGGCAGTCCACCGTTGCTTGAGCCCGGCCCGCAAAGGCCGGGCTTTTTCATGCGCGCCTGGCCTGAAGCTTGCGCGGTATCTGCTCCGGCAACGGCAGCGCACCGGTGGCCAAGGCACGGGCGCGATCCACACCCCAGACCAGCGCCCGGGTCATGGTCTCGCCCGGTCGCGAGGGGTAGTACTCCTCCAGCAAGGCTTTGCCGCTTCGGGCATACAGCCCGAGAAACAACTGCGTGGCACCGACCCTGGACAGGCGCACCTGCACATCGATGCTGGTGCCGTCGCTCAGTTCCTCGTCGTGACAGCGGCTGTGCAACTGCGCATCGGCCCACTGCCAGTAGGTCTCTTCCCTGATTCGCATTGAAGTCGATACTCCGTGTCTGAAATGCCGCGCAAGAAAAGCACAGCCTCGGGCCGTCGGCGAGGGGGACGAGCCGATACCATGAGCGGGGTCAAGAAATGGCGGGAAAAGCGTGCCGTCGGGCGGTTTCGTGTTGATTGATCAAACATGAAGCGAGGCATGCCCGCTCCTGTTGTGGGAGCGGGCTTATGGGGTCAGTACAGGTTCACTTCTTCGACGGGACGCGTGGCGTGAAACGCCCCTTCTTGGCGCGCTGCAGGTGCGCCGGTTGCAGTTGCTCCGACTCGTCCAAGGTCATGTTGGCAAAGCCCAGGCGCACGGCTGCCTGGCCGCAGCGTACCTGGCTGTTGATCGGAAACGCATCGTTCAGGTCTTCGAAATAGGATTCGCTCATGCCCTGTCTCCCTCCAATGGCGACCGTGCCGGCAGGCAATGCGCCTGCCTAGTGAAGCGGCGGTCCGTTGAAATGAGACTAGCCGGTCATTTGCGGACCAGTCGGACAAAATTTCCTGGCCCGACCAGTGGCAACTGGCCTTACTTCAGTCGCACCGCCGTGCCGGTGGCGAACACCACGACCATGCCGCCCTGTACCGACGGCATGCTGATCTCGAAGTCCACGCCCACCAGCGCATCGGCTTGCAACTGCCGTGCCCGCGCGATGAGTTCCTCGGTAGCCTGCTCGCGAGCCAGCTTCAGCGCGCCCTCCAGGGTCTGCGAGCGGCCGCCGAAGAAGTCGCGAAAGCGTGCGAAGAAATCGCGCACGAAGTTGATCCCCTGCACCGATTCGGCGCTGACCACGCCGAGGTACTCGGCAATCGGGCGGCCGTCGAGCTGGCTGGTGGTGCTGATGATCATGGATGTCGCTCCTGGAACAAGACAAAAGAGCACGATCCTAACAAATCCACCGCGACCAAATTACACAAGCAATTTCTTGAATAATGATTTTCCGGCTCCTAGACTCCCAGCGCAGGACCACGCAAGGAGCGTACATGACCGCCATCCCCGAACAGCCACCGGCCCGTTGGAGCGAACTGCTCAGCGGCGGCAACGCGCTACGCTCGATCGCCCTGGCCGGCGGCGTCGCCCTGCACGCCATCAATGTCTACATCGTCACCACCCTGCTGCCGACCGTGATCGAAGAGATCGGCGGGCTGGCCTTCTATGCCTGGAACACCACCCTGTTCGTGGTCGCCTCGATCATCGGCTCCACCCTCTCCACCCGCCTGCTGGCCCGTGGCGGACCGCGGGTCGCCTACCTGCTGGCGCTGCTGGTGTTCGCCATCGGCTCGATGCTCTGCGCCCAGGCCGGGAACATGCCGATGCTGCTGCTCGGGCGCAGCGTGCAGGGTCTGGGTGGCGGCATCCTGTTCGCCCTGAGCTATGCGCTGATCCACCTGGTGTTCGACAGCCGCCTGTGGCCCCGCGCCATGGCCCTGGTCTCGGCGATGTGGGGCGTGGCCACGCTGTGCGGCCCGGCCGTGGGCGGGGTGTTCGCCGAAGGCGGGCACTGGCGCTGGGCGTTCTGGTCGCTGTTGCCAGTCGCTGCCGCCCTGGCACTGATCGTCTGCCTGCGCCTGCCGGCACGCCAGGCCCTGGACGACAATGGCGCGCGCCCGGCCTACGGGCTGATCGCCTGCCTGGTGGCCTCGGTACTGGCGATCTGTGCGGCCAGCCTGGCCGACACCCTGTGGATCAACCTGGCCGGCATCGTCGCGGGCCTGGCCATCGCCGCGCTGATCGCCCGCCTCGATCCCCGGGCGCGTCATCATCTGTTGCCCACCGGGGCCTATAGCCTCAAGCAGCCGATGGGCGCGCTGTTCGCCATGATGTGCCTGCTGGTGGCGGCCATCACCACCGAAATCTATGTGCCCTACTTCCTGCAGCGCATCCATGGCTTCGGCCCCTTGGCCGCCGGCTACCTGACCGCTGTGATGGCCGCGGGCTGGACGGTCGGCGCCCTGGCCAGCGCCGGGCGCGACCGCGATGGCGGCGCCTGGCAGATCCGCAGCGGGCCGCTGGTGGTCGCCGTGGCGCTGCTGGCACTGGCCCTGCTGACCCCCGCCCCGACCTGGATCGCCAGCGCGCCTGGCCTGGCGCTATTCGCCCTGGCCCTGGCCGGTGTGGGCCTTGGCATCGGCCTGGGCTGGCCGCACCTGCTCACCCGGGTGCTGCAGGCGGCGCGTCCCGGCGAGGAAAACCTCGCCTCGGCGTCGATCACCACGGTGCAGTTGTACGCCACCGCACTGGCCGCAGCTCTGGCCGGGCTGGTCGCCAACAGTGCCGGGCTGGTCGAGCCGGGCGGCGTCGAAGGCGCGCGCCAGGCCGCATTGTGGTTGTTCGCCGTATTTGCCTGCGCGCCGCTGCTGGCTCTACCCCTGGCGCTGCGCCTCACCTCTGAACGCAAGGAGTGCCCATGAAGGAATCCAAGGAAGTCTACGAGCGAATCAGCGAGCAGTTCGAAGACTTCACCAGCCACGCCAGCCAGCGCGGGGTCGAAGTCGACACCTTCCGCTACATGGCCGGCGAAGTGAACGGCGAGGAGATCCTCGACCTGGCCTGCGGCCATGGTTTCTTCAGCCGGCGCCTGAAGGACTGGGGCGCGGCGCGGGTACACGGCGTGGACATCTCGCCGAGCATGATCCACCAGGCGCGCCAGGCCAACGACGGCATCGCCTACGAAGTGCGCGACGTCGCGCAGATGGGCCGCATCGGCCAGTTCGACAAGGTCACCGCCGCCTGGCTGTTCAACTACGCCGGCAGCGTCGAGGAGCTGCGGCGCATGTTCGAGAGCGTCGCCCTTAACCTCAAGCCGGCCGGGCAACTGATCGCCTACACGGCAAATCCTGCCTTCGACCTGGCCCGGGGCAACTTCACCGAGTACGGCATCCGTGTGCTGGACGAACAACCGGTGGAAGGCGGCTTGCGCTGCCGGGGCCAGTTCATGAGCACGCCGCCTGCGGACTTCACCTATTACCGCTGGCACAAGTCGGTCTACGAACAAGCCGCCCACGATGTCGGCCTGCATAACGTGCGCTGGATCGCACCGCTGATCAGCGGGATCCGCAAGAAGGCGCATCCACCGGGGTACTGGGATCTGTTCGAGCAGAACAGCCTGCAGGTCGGGTTGATCTGCAGTCGCTAGGATCATCGAATTTCCCTGTGGGAGCGGCCTTGCGTCGCGAAAGGGCTGCGCAGCAGCCCCTATTGTGGTGAAACACTGAAATTGCTGGGGCCGCTTTGCGGCCCTTTCGCGACGCAAGGCCGCTCCCACAGGGATAGTACAGCGCTCACGAAGGCCTCAGACCTGCACCAGCCATTCGTCCACCAGCCCCTGACGCGCGAGGGCCTCGCACCAGGCCGGGTCGGCCTCGACCTGGACTTCGTTGCAGTCGAGCTCATGCAGCGCGTGTAACACCTGCAGGACACCAAGATCCTCCAGCACCTGGCAACGGACCCGTGCATAGCGCCCGTCCCGCCACGCCTGCGCGCCATGCAGCACCAACGTCGGCGCCCGCCCATCCAGCACCTTGGCCGAAGCCGGGCAGTCCAGCCCCTGGTCGATCAGCACCCGCAAGGGCACCACCGGCTCGGCCCTTTGCTCGGCCACCTGTGCCATCAGCGAGGTGTCGCCGGCCTTCACCCAGTCACAGGTGGTCAACACCGCCGAGGCCCTGCCCCGCCAGTGCGCCAGGGGCGCCTGTTCGTCGCAGTGGCTGAACATTGCGCCCTCGCCCAACGCCCCTATCTCCAGCGCCGCCGGACGCAACACCCGCACCCACGGGCGCTGACGCTCGATGCGCGAGAAGAACCCGCGATTGAGCGCCCGCGCCCGCGGGCAAGGCAATGCCTCGACCGCAATGCCTGCCTCGCGCAGGCGATCCGCGCCGATGCTCTGCGAGACGTCGCCGCTGGCCGTGACCACCCGACGCACCCCCGCCGCCACCAGGGCATCGGCGCACGGCGGTGTGCGCCCATGGTGGCCACAGGGCTCCAGGGTCACATAGGCGGTTGCCCCCCGCGCCGCCGTGCCCGCCTCGCGCAAGGCGTGCACTTCGGCGTGGGCCTGGCCGGCGCGCTGGTGCCAGCCGCGCCCCACCACTTGCCCCGCGTTGACGATCACGCAGCCAACCCGCGGATTGGGCATGGTGCTGTACAGGCCCTGGCTGGCGAGCGCCAGGGCCATGTCCAGGTAGTGACGGTCGATCGCACTCACGTGCGGACCAGGGCCAGCAGGTAGCGGGCCTCGCCATGCTGGCGCTCGATCACCTCCAGCCCCTGCCAGGTAAAACCATGGGCCTCGAGGGTCTGGCGGATGCCGTCGTCGGTGAAGAAGTAACCCTGGCGCTGGTTGTCCATTTCGCGCCAGCCTGGCTGCGGATGGGCCGCGTCGACCCCGAACACGTTCAGCCCCACCAGCGCGCCGGGGCGCAGCAGGCGGCGCACATGGCCCAGGTACGCAGCCCACTCATCCGGGTGCTGGTGGTGGAAGCAGCCATTGTCCAGGGCCGCGTCGAACACCGTGCCCGGCGCCGGCTGCCAGTCCTGCATGGCCTTGTTCACCAGGTCCAGGCGATCGCCCCAACGCTTGCGCAACAAAGGCCAGCTGGAGTTCTCGACGATATCCAGCCCGGTGACCCGGTGTCCGGCGAGGATGAAGGTGGAGGCATCACGGCCACGCCCCACGCCGATGTCCAGCACATGCTGGTCGGCCCGTGGGTCCAGGCGCTCAAGGAAGGCCTGGGCCGCCTGGATCATGCCGATGTCCCACGACCACTCGTCCTCGCCATGGCTGTAGCGGTGCACGAACGAGGTGTCGAGGGCCTTGCGGTAATCACCCTGGGCCATGAAGTCGCTTGCTTGCTTGCTCATCGTGCTGCTCCTTCAGGACGCGAGGCGGGCGTCGATGCCGTAGATACGCCCGTCATAGGAACTGGCCAAAAAGGCGTCGCGGACGGCGTCGTGGGTCAGGCAGGAAATGCCGCTGGCGGTCGGTCGCTGCATGGGCAGCCAGCGCCGCGAGGCCAGGTCGAACAGCGCCACGGTACCGTTGTAGGCCGCGGTGGCGATCACCCGGCCATCGCCGGAGGCGGCGATGCACTTGATCGAGTGCTGGTGCGGCGAGTCGAACACCTCGTCGCCGGTTTCCAGCCACAGGCGCAGCTTGAGGTCGCGACCGATGCTGGCGAAGCCGCCGGTGATCGGGCAGCAGCCGTTGGAAATGCGCGTATGCGCTCCCTCGATATGCCGCACGCAGCTGAAGTCGGCGATGCTGTGCAGCGCGGCGTCGGCCGAGGCACACACGCTGAACAGGTGACGCTCGTCGGCGGCCACGCCCTTGATCGCGTTGTCGTGCATCGGGATCGACGCCACCAGGCGCAGCCCGCCGTGGCCATCGTGGCCGAACACCAGGCCCTCGCCGGTGTAGGTGCCGATCAGCGCCAGGTCCTCGCCATTCTTGACGAAGGTGGCGCCACAGTTGAGCGGCGAACGGTGCTGGTACAGCATGCGCCCGGACAGGCCGTCGAACACCTGGCCCATCTGGCCACCGGTCAGCAGCAGCGGACCGAACGGCAGAAGGAAGTTGCACAGGCTACCCACCGCGGTCACCGGCTGGTCGTCACGGTGCAGGATGCCGGCGTCGCCGATGCTGTACTGGCGCTCGTCGCTGCGCACCACGGCGTTGATGCTCACCGCCGGCTCGATGCCCGACACCTGCCACTGGTCCTGCTCGTAGTTCCAGGTGGCATAGCGCGAACCGAAGGTGGCGAACACCAGCTGCTCGTCGCCGACGAAGGCGCAGCTGCGCGGCCAGACGATGCTCGGCAGCGCGGTGCTACGGCGCCTGACCAGGTTGCGCCCGGCGTCGAAGGTCCAGAGGATCGCCGAACGGTCGTAGCTCAGGCTCACCAGCAGGCGCTTGTCGTCGTTCCAGACGATGCGCTTGATCCCCGCGGCGTGGGCCGGCACGGTCTGCACCTGGCCCTGGGCGATGATCGAGATGCGCCCCTCGTCATCCCCGGCGAACACCACGCCTTCGCGGGTGATGGCGATGGTGTCGGTCTCCACGCCGCCGATGTCCACCTCGTCGCATTGCTCGCCGCTGCGGGTGTCCCACTGGCGCACGGTGCCATCGTCGCTGCTGGAGATCAGGCGCTGGCCGTCCGGCGACCAGACCACCGAGATGACGTCGGCCTGGTGGCCGTGGAACGCCTGCAACTGCACGCCGTCGAGATCGAAGATGCGCAGCACGTGATCGCGCGAGCAGGTCGCCACGCGCTGGCTGTCAGGCGAGAACACTGCCATCTCGACATCGTCGTTGTGCCCCTGCAGCACGGCTTTCAGGCGCATGCTCGGCACTTCCCAGATGCGCGCGGTGTAGTCGCTGCTGGCGCTGACCAGGTGCTTGCCGTCACCGCTGAAGGCGCACTGGTTGGCCAGGTGGTCGTGGTGCACGCGGTGGATCGGCTCGCCGGTGGCGGCGTTCCACAGGATCACCTGGTTGTCGTAGCCGGCGGTGGCGACGAAGCGCGCGGCATGGGCGGCGATACCGCTGATAGGGCCAATGTGTTTCATCGAAAGATCCTTTTTCGCTGGAGTCAGAGCTTGATCGAATGGCTGGACTTGACCGCCTTCGCCTGCAGGTAGTTGCGGTTGTGATTGGTCAGGAACACCCCGGTGGGCACCTGTTCGATCACATCGATGCCACCGGCGCGCAGCTGCGCGACCTTCTCCGGGTTGTTGGTCAGCAACCGGCACTGGTCAACGCCCAGGGCCCGGAGGATCTGCACGGCCGGGTCGAAGGAGCGCGAGTCGGCCAGGTGGTTCAGGCGCAGGTTGGCCTCGTAGGTGTCCAGGCCCTTGTCCTGCAGCAGGTAGGCCTCGAACTTGGAGTACAGGCCGATGCCGCGCCCTTCCTGGCGCAGGTAGATCAGGTAGCCGCCCACTTCCTTGAGGGTGCGCAGCGCCTCCTGCAACTGTGGGCCGCAATCGCAGCGCTGCGAGCCGAAGACATCGCCGGTGATGCATTCGGAGTGCACCCGCACCAACGGCACGTCGCACTGCTCGCGGCCGATGCCGACGGCGAAGTGCTCCTGGTCACGTTCGAAGCCGTGGAAGCCGAAGAAATGGGCGTCGACATCGCCGCCGAGGATGGAAATCGGCACGATGGTGTGAAGCGAAACATCCTTGTTCATGGAATCAGACCTCTTGCACGGAAGACGGAACAACTCAGTTGTGGTTTTCAACCAGGCGAAAACCCATGACGTAGATCGGTCGTGGGTAACGCCCGTGGCGGCGCGCGGTGCGCGCCAGGTCGCGGAAACGGGTGAAACTGCCACCGCGGGCCACGCGATGGGTGCCGACATCGAGCACCAGGTCGTCCTCGATCTGCGGGCCACCGGGGTATGGCCGGTAATCCTCGGCCACGTACTCCTCGACGTTGCCGGCCATGTCCAGCACCCCGAAGGGCGAGGCGGCGTCGACGAACACGCCGACCGGCGTGCTGTCCAGGTAGCCCAGCTCGGCGGTGTTGGCCTGCTCGACCTGGTAGGCGTCGCCCCAGGGGAACTGGCGGCCTTCGGGGCCGGCCGCGGCATATTCCCATTGCGCCTCGCTGGGCAGGGCGAAGCACCGGCCGGTGCGCTCGCTCAGCCACCGGGCGTAGGCGTCGGCGTCACTGGCCGAGACGCTGTACACCGGATGGTTGGCGTGGTGCCGCGGGTAACGGCCGAACGCCCAGCCGTCGGGGATGCCGGCATGCCCGCTGTCGAGCAGGAACTGGCGGTACTCCTGGTGCGTCACCGGGAAGCGAGCGATACGAAACGCCGCCAGCTCCACTGCGTGGCGCGGGGTCTCCTTGTCAATCCAGCTGCGGTCCAGGCCGAGCCCGTCGAACTGGTCCATCACCTGCTCGACCGCGCGCGGGTCAAGGCCGATGTGCGCCCGCGCGGCGGGGATGTCGATCATCTGCGGCGCGAAGATGTCGATGCGTGGATCGCCGCGCAATGCCAGCACTTCGCCGGCGGCGATGCGCCGGGCCAAGGGTTGGCGCGGCTGCTCGAGCAGCGTCAGCAGGACATCCAGCGGCGCCTGGAGCAGATCGTCGAGCGCCGTGGCGACCTGCGCCTGCAACGGGTGCTCCTGGTAATGTTGCGGGTAACCCATCAACGCCCGGTCACTGACATCCTTGGGCAGCGGGCTGGGCAGCCGTGGCCAATGCCACTGTTTGTAGCTATTCATGCAAATACCTGCCTGGGCACAGGCCTGCCTGGCGGCAGACCTGCGACGACGTGGGGTCAGAGGCGGTCGAGGAGCAACCGTGGGTTGCTTTCGATCATCTCCACTTCAGCGCTGTAGACTTCGATCACCAGGCCATCCGGGTCCTCGAAGTAGACCGCGCTGCGCACGTTGTCCGGCCCATGGTGGTAGCCCGGCGCCGGGCCGTTGCCCTTGACCAGCTTGATGGTGCCGGCGGCGCTGACTTGTTCGGCGATACGCCGCACATCCTCGGGCAGTGCCCGCACACCGATGTGATAGCCGGCCGGGTAGCTGAACGACTCGCTCTGCTCGATGAAGAAGTCGAAGCCGTTGAGCTCCATCACGGCCTTGCGCGGCCCCAGGTTGTAGCAGTAGTTGGCGCCAAGGATGTCGCTGTAGAACGCCTTCGAGGCTTCAAGGTCGCGAGTGAGGATATTGACGTGGTTCAGCTCGGGGCGCTGCGCGGCCCGTGCTGCTTCGTCCAGCCCCAGGCCGTCGAGCGAACGCCACAGCTTGGTCGCGGCCGCAAACTTGGCGAAGCCTGCCAGCCAGTCCTTGATCGCCAGTTCCGGCGCCTGCCCGGCGCCGATATCCAGCGAGTACGGATAGAGGAAGCCCTGGCTCGCCTGCTGCCACTGGGCGATCACACCGCTGGCGGGCGGCAACTGCGCCAGTGCACCCTGCACACGGAGCAGCACCAGCGCGGTGTTGCGGCACAGCCCGCTGGCCTCGTTGAGCAGCGTGTTCAACGCCGCCGGTGGCGTGGCGCTGTCGAGCAGCAGGCAGACCGCGTCCACAGGCCCCTGGCCGGCCGGCTTCTGGCTGACCTGCAGGCTGAAACCCGCCGCCGCCGCTGCGCTGCCCAGGCTGTCCAGGGCCTGGGCCGCCGCGTCGCCAAGCGGCGCGGCATGCAATGCCAACAAGCGCAGCATCAGGCAGCCCTCCGGCCGATCAGCAGGGTGTAGCGGCCTATCGGCTCCTGTTCCACGCTCAGCCCCGCCGAAGCCATGCTGTCGATCAGGTAACGGGTCGGGTGCAGCTCGCCGTTGACCGTGTTGAGCATCATGTGCAGGGAGAAGTCGGCCGACAGCGCCGGATGGATCTCGTCATCCTCCAGGGCCATGCTCAGCACCAGCAGCGCGCCGTCACCCTCGACCATGCCGGCGGCGCCGGCGATCAGGGTGCGCACCTGCTCGCGGGTGAAGTAGTGCAGGCAGTCGTTGAGCATCACCACGTCGGCCTGTTCGCCCTGGTACTGCGCCAGGTCCAGCAGGTTGCGGGCATGGAAGCCCAGGCGGTCGTCGAGACGGTACTTGGCGAAGGTGGCCGCAGCTGCCTCGCGGGTCGGTTCCAGGTCCCAGACCTCGCCCTTGACCTGCGGATTTCGGCTGGCGATCTCGGCCAGGTAGGTGCCGTGACCACCGGCCAGGTCGATCACCCGGCGGGCCTTGTCGAACAGCGGCAGGTCGCGCAGCACGTCGACCATGGGCTGGCTGAAACGGACCATGGCATCGTTGAAGGCGTCGCGGGCCGCCAGGTCGTGCTTGAAACGGTTTTCCTGCTGGAAATCCAGCGAGGTGCGGCTGCGCAGCACTTCGTCCAGGCGTGGCCAGTTGTGCCACTGCAGGCGCTGGTGGTCGATGATCGGACCGATGAACTCGGCACTGTCGCTGACCAGGAAACGCTGGCTCAACGGCAGGTTCTCGAAACCTTGCGCGGTGCGCTTCAACAGGCCCATGGCCACCAGCGCGTTGAGGAAGATGCGGCCCTTGTTCGGCACCCAACCCAGCGCATCGCTCAGGGCCTGGGCGCTGACCGGCTGGCGGGTGTGGTCGAACACACGCTGGGCCAGCGCCGAATGCAGGATGGCGGACTGGCGGTACTGGTCGGAGAGCTTCACCAGGTCGACCACGCCTTGCAGACTGTTCAGTTCGTCGGCGTGTTCGTAGATGGTCACGGGTTTCTGGGCATTCATGCACTCACATCCCTGTCGAGTTATTGTGGGTGAGCCCATGCCCGGTATTTGCCAGCAAGGTGACGACGGACTTGCACGCACCCCTCCCTGGGACCGGCAAGCACAGGCTCCGCAAATCAGCCTAGACGCGGACCCAATAAATACAACTAATACCTTTTATATTTTTATCGCATATAAATTTTCTTATCGATAATCGTTACTCTTGCACAATTCACCGCGAATCCGGGCTATCCTTCGCCCACTTGCCTGCGCAAAGGATGGCCCAGGAGAGTGCCCGATCCGTTCATTCACGCCCGGTTTCCAGCGCTCCATGACCTCGACCACCGTTGATACCAACTGCACCGCCGACCGCATCCTGTTCCTGCTCAAGACCCGCGGGCCGCTCAAGACCGCCGACCTGGCCCAACTGCTCGCCATCACCTTCGAAGCCACCCGCCAGCAGGTGCAGAAACTGCAGGCGGCCGACCTGGTCAGTGGCATCAGCGTGCCGGCCAAGGGCGCCGGGCGCCCTTCGCAAAAATGGGCGCTGACCGCCACGGCCCAGCGCCGCTTCCCCGATTCCCACAGCGTGCTGACCCTGCAACTGATCGAGAGCGTCGAGCAGGTGTTCGGCAGCGACGGGGTCGACCGCCTGATCAGCCGCATGGAAGACAGCAACAGCCGTGAGTACCAGCAGGCCTGCGCCGATGGCCAGAGCCTGGAAGACAAGGTGCGCATCCTCGTGCAGTTGCGCGAGCGCGCCGGCTACATGGCCGAGATGCAGGCCGACGGCAGCGACTGGCTGATCGTCGAGAACCACTGCCCGATCTGCATCGCCGCTACCCGCTGCCAGGGGTTCTGCCGCAGCGAGTTGCAGGTGTTCCAGGCGGCGATCGGCGCACAGGGGCTGGTGGAGCGTTGCGAGCACCTGATCTCGGGGGATCGGCGCTGCGTCTATCGCATTTCGCCGAAATAGGAGGATTGTGCCGCACAAGGGCTGGTAGCAGCCCCAGGCGCTTAGCGCTGAGGCAGAAATTGCCGGGACCGCTGCGCGGTCCTTTCGCGACACAAGGCCGCTCCCACAGGGGGTGCGCATGACTCAAGGTTACCCCTTTGCCTGTTCATCAGATCCGTCGCCTGCCCTTCAGCGCCGGAATGGTGGTCTGCGCAATCGCCACCTGTTCCTGCTCGCGCCGGGTGTTGGCCGCCAGGCCCGCCAGGGTCGGCTGGCTGAACAGCAGGCGCGCATCGGCGTGCAGCCCGGCCTGGCGCATGCGCGCCACCAGGCTGACCGCCAGCAGTGAATGCCCGCCCAGCTCGAAGAAGTTGTCGTCGCGGCCGACCTGCTCGATCTTCAGCACCTCGGTCCAGATTTGCGCCAGGGCCTGTTCCAGCTCGTCGCGGGGCGCCTCATAGGTCCGGCTGATCACCGCCTCCGCGCCCGGTGTTGGCAGGGCGCGACGATCGACCTTGCCATTGGGGCTCAGCGGCAACTCGGCCAGGAGCACATAGGCCGAGGGCACCATGTAGACCGGCAGGCGCGCCAGCAGGTAGGCGCGCAGCGCTTCCAGCGTCGGCACGGCATGGCCGGCGCGACAGCTGGCATAGGCCACCAGACGCTCCTCGCGCACCAGCACCACTGCCTGGCCAAGGTCCGGATGAGCCGCCAACAGCGCCTCGATCTCGCCCGGCTCGATGCGCAGACCGTTGAGCTTGACCTGGAAGTCGTTGCGCCCCAGGAACTCCAGCTCGCCATCGGCGCGGTAGCGCACCAGGTCGCCGGTGCGGTACAGGCGGTCGCCGGCCACGAACGGGCTGGCAATGAAACGCTCGGCCTGCAACGCCGGCAACCCCAGGTAGCCGCGGGCCACGCCGATACCGCCGATATGCAGTTCGCCGGCGCACCCAACGGGCACCGGACGGTCATGGGCGTCGAGCACATACAGGCGGGTGTTGCCGATCGCCCGCCCGATAGGCGGGGCGAAATCGGGCAACGGCTGCTGCGGTTCCAGGGTCCAGGCGGTGCTGTCCACGGTGGCCTCGGTGGGGCCATAAACATTGTGCAGATGCACCTGGGGCAAGCACTTGCGTACCCGTTGCGCCAGCGCCAGGGTCAGCTCGCCGCCACCGCAGAAGACATCGCGCAGGCTGGTGCAGCGCTCGACGCCCGGGGTGTCGAGAAACGCCTGCAGCAGGGCCGGGACAAACTTGACGGTGGTCACCCGGCGCGCCTGGATCAGCTGTACCAGGTAGGCCGGATCGCGGTGCCCGTCGGGGCGCGCCAGTACCAGGCGCAAGCCGGCGCACAGCGGCCAGAACAACTCCCACACCGAGCCGTCGAAGCTGAACGGCGCCCGTTGCAACAACGCGTCGTCGGCTTGCGGCGGGCACAGGTCGCTGCCCCAGCGCATCAGGTTGCACAGCCCGCGGTGCTCGACCATCACCCCCTTCGGCGTGCCGGTGGAACCCGAGGTGTACATGACATAGGCCAGGTGCCCGCCGCCCAGCTCAGGCAACTCGGGCGCGTGGTCGCCATGCGCCTGCCAGCCGCCGTGATCCAGATCGACCAACGTGAATGGCTGGTCCTCGAACAGACCACGGGTGGCCCCCTGTACCAGGACCGCCAACGGCGCGCTATCGGCGAGCATGTAGTGCAGGCGATCGTCGGGATAGCCGGGGTCCAGCGGCACATAGGCGCCACCGGCCTTGAGCACGCCAAGCAGGCCGGCGATCAGCGACGCACCGCGCTCCAGGCACACGGCGACCCGGCTGTCGGGCCGAACGCCGAGGCCGATCAGGTGATGGGCCAGGCGGTTGGCCCGGGCGTCCAGTTCACGGTAGGTGAGCTGCGTGTCTTCGCTCTGCAGCGCCACGGCGTCCGGCGTGCGACGCACCTGGGCGGCGAACAGCGCCGGCAGATGCGGATACGCGGGATCCAGCGCGACCTCGGTGGCATTGAGGGTTTCCAACAGATAGACGCGCTCCGCCTCCGGCAAGGTCGACAGCGATTCGAGCGCCACCGGCCCCTCGCTGGCCAGTGCTTCAGCCAGCGCCTGCAGGGCACAGCAAACGTGCCCGAGCACCCGCTCGGCGCCCAGCTCACGGGGCGCCCGAACACTGAGGCGCAGGCTGTCGCCCTGCTCGTCCACGGTCAGCACCAGTGCATGGCTGTGCACCTCGCTGGCATCGAGCAGGGTCACGCCGGGCAGTGCCACGCTGTCGTGCGCGGCGCCATGTCGATAGTTGAGCAGGCTGTCGAACAGCGCCACGCCGGCGGGCAGCCCGCTGCAGCGCTGGGCCAGCACCAACGGTGCATCCTCGTGCCCGAGCAGCGCCGCCAGCTGGCCGTGGACACCAACCAGCGCCTGGCCTACGTCGCGACCGGCCAGCGACACCCGCAGTGGCAGGCTGTTGATGAACATGCCCAGCGCCCGATCAGCCCCCTCGCCCGCCATCACCCGGCCCAGCAGCACGCTGCCGAACACCACCTCATCGCGCCCACCCAAGGCCCCCAGCACCTGGGCCCAGGCCAAGTGCATCAGGCTGCCCAGGCCAACGTCGTGTTGGCGCACGCGCTGGCGCAGGGCCGTGGCCAAGCCCTCAGGAACAGTCAGGTTGCAGGTCTCGACATTCGCCAGCGCGTGCACGCCCTCGCCCATACCGGCCAGCCTCGGCGGCGCTTGCACCCCGGCCAGGGCTTCGCGCAGGAACGCTTCATGACTCGCCTGGCGGGACTCGTCGCGGCTCAGGGCGACGTAGTTGCGGTAAGGCACCGGCATGGGCAACGCATGCCCTTCGTCCGCCATCAGCACCGCCAGTTCAGACAGCAGCACCTGCACCGAGACCGCGTCGTTGACCAGGTGGTGGAAGTGCAACAGGCCCAGCCAGCGCTGCCGCGCGCTGTCCTCGACACAGACCAGGGCCATCATCGGTGCCTGGCGCAGGTCCAGCCGCAGGTTCTGCTCACGCAGCAAAGTGACCGCCTCGCCCGGACCGGGCTCGAGCACCGCCAGCGGCAGCCAGGCCTGGCGCCACACCACTTGTTGCGGCTGCGCCAGGCCTTCCCAGGCCAGACTGGTGCGCAGGATGTCATGACGTTCGATGACCCGGGCCAGGGCCTGATTGAATGACTCAAGCGCCGCCCGGCTGTCAAAGGCGAACAGCGCCTGTTGCTGGTACGGGTCACGGTCTTCGGTGAGATGGTGATACAGCAGCCCCTCCTGCAGTGGTGCCAGCGGGTAGATTTCCTGCACATTGACCGCCCCGCCCGGAACCCTGTCGACGATGCGGTCGATGCAGGCCTGATCGAGGCGGGTCAAGGCGAGCATCTCGGGAGTAATCCGCCGGCAACCCGGCGCCACGCGATTGGCCGCTACCGATTGCACGGGGGCGCCGCCAAGCGACGCGGCCAGGCTCGCCAAGGTCGGTTGGCCAAAGAGGACCTGGGCATCGACCTGCAACCCTGCCTGACGCATGCGCTCGATCAGGCGCACCGCCAGCAGCGAATGGCCGCCCAGCTCGAAGAAGTGATCGTGCCGTCCGACCTGCTCCACCTCCAGCAACTCGGCCCAAAGCGCGGCCAGGCGCTGCTCCAGCTCGCCTTGGGGCGGCTCGTGGGCGCGCCGTACCGTGGCCTCGTTGCCCGGTGCGGGCAACGCGCGGCGGTCGAGCTTGCCATTGGCGGTCAACGGCCAGGCCGCCATCGCCACATAGGCGCTCGGCAGCAAGGCGGCTGGCAGGCGGCTGCGCAGGTGCTCATGCAACTGCAACGGGGTCGATGCCTGTTCGCCGAGGTACCACGCCACCAGCTGGCCGTTGCGCAGCAGCACCAGCGCCTCGCGCACGGCCGGGTGGCTGGCCAGCGCGCTCTCGATCTCGCCCAGCTCGACTCGCACGCCGCGGATCTTCACCTGGTCGTCGCTGCGCCCCAGGTACTCCAGGGTGCCATCGGGCAACCAGCGTACCAGGTCCCCCGTGCGGTACATACGGGCGCCGGGCTGCTGGGCGAACGGGTCGTCGAGGAAGCGCTCGGCAGTCAGTTCGGGGCGGTTCAGATAGCCGCGGGCGACACCTGCACCGCCGATATGCAGCTCACCGACAGCGCCTATCGGCAGTTGCCGGCCCTGGGCATCGAGCACGTGCAGGCGGGTATTGGCCACCGGCGCGCCGATATGCAGCATCTGGCCCGGGTGCACTTCGCCCGCGCTGGCCACCACCGTGGCCTCGGTCGGCCCGTAGTTGTTGATGATCCGCCAGCCACGCTCTCGGGCCAGCCGCCGCAGGCGATCGCCGCCGACCAGCAAGGTGCGCAGGGTGGGATGCGCCTCGCCCTGGGCGAAGGCGTGCTCGGCCACCGGCGTGGGCAGGAAGCTGACCTGCAGCGGCTGGGCACGCCACCAGCGCAGCAGCGCGTCGATGTCCTCGCCACCCTCGCCCACCGGTGCCAGGTGCAGGGTGGCGCCGACACACAGGGCCGGCCATATCTCCCAGGCCATGGCATCGAAGCCGAAACCGGCCAGGCTGGAGGTGGCGCTGCCCGGATGGAGGTCGAAGGCGTCGCAGTGCCAGTCGACCAGGTTGGCGAGCATGCGGTGCTCGATCATCACGCCCTTGGGCTGGCCGGTCGAACCGGAGGTGTAGATCACATAGACCAAGCTTGAACCCGACAGCCCCGGTACCTCGAGGTCGGCGAACGCCGTCGTGGGCAGTGGCAAACGGTCCAACTCGATCACCGGCACATCGAGGTCAGGCAGGCGCTCGCGCAGGCCGGACTGGGTCAGCACCACCCTCGGCGCGCAATCATCGAGCAGGTAGCGCAGGCGCTCCCCCGGGTGCGCCGGATCGATCGGTACATAGGCCGCACCGGCTTTCAGCACCGCCAGCAGGCCGACCAGGGTGTCCAGGCCACGCCGAGCGACTACGGCCACCCGCTGCTCCGGCACCACGCCCAGGGCCTGCAGTTGCGTGGCCAGCTGATTGGCGCGGTTGTTAAGCTCGGCATAACTCAGGCGCTGCTCCTCGTGGATCGCGGCCGTCGCCTCGGCGCGCAGAGCGGCCTGGGCCTCGATGCGTCGATGGATCAGGGACGGGCCCTGGGCGGCGCGGGCGGTGGCGTTCCACAGCCGCAGGCGATGGTGCTCGTCGGGCAAAAGCAGGTCGTAGTCGTCGATGCCCGCCTGCGGCCGCTCCAGCCCTTGGGCCAGAACGTGCAACAGCCGCGCGCTGAACACCTCGACCTCTTCGGGGGACAGCCAGGCCTGGTTATGCACCAGGTGCAGCCAGGCCTTGCCATTGTGCGGGTTGCTGCGCAGGTAGATCGACAGCGGCGTCGGCTCGTGATCGTTGCATACCTTCACGCTGTGGGCGCCGAGGCTGCCATAGCGCAGGTCGTGGCCTTCTTCCTCGTAGGACACAGTGATCTCGAACAACTGCCCCCGGGCCTCCCGGGATAGCCCCAACGCCCGGTTGAGATCGCTCAGCGGCAGACGCTGGTGGCGCAGGTCGCGCCGCAGGGCATCGCCGATACCGCGCACCAGCTCGGCGAAGCTCAAATTCCGGCCGAAGTCCATGTGCAAGGCATTGACCTGGACAAACATGCCCAGCGTCGCCTTGGCCCGGGCATTGCCGCGGTTGCGCACGGGCAGGCCGACCACCCAGTCGTCCCGCTGCCAGGCCCGGGCACAGCACACGTGCAAGGCCGCCAGCAGCACATGGGCGATCGATCCCTGCAGCTCGCCAGCCAGTTGCTGCATACGCGCCAGCAGTTCGCCGTCGAAACTGCGCTCCAGCGCATGGCTGGGCGTGGCACCTGGCGGCAGGCCCTGTTCCCTGGGGCTCAGCAGCGCATCCGGAAGCTGCGGGTAGCGGCCTTGCCAATAGGCAAGATCACGCTGCTGGCGGGGCGACCCCTGATAGGCCAGGTCATCCTCGATGAACGTCCGATAGGACGGGGCCGTGTCCGGGAGCGCCAGGCCCTGTTCGAGCAGGCCGTAGTACCGACCCAACTGGTGGAGCAACTGCTCCAGGCCCCAGCCGTCGAGGATCAGGTGATGGGCTTGCAGCATCAGCAGGCTGCGCCCGGCACCCACATGCAGCAATGCCATGCGCAGCAACGGTCCGGTTTCAAGGGCGAAGGGCTGCTGCAACAAGGTCTTGGCCAGACGCTGCGCAGCGGCGAATGGTTCAGCCTGCCCGCGCAGGTCGTGCTCGTCCAGCGGCACCTGCAATCCGGCCACGAAACGCTGGCGGGCCACGCCATCGTCCCCCGCCTCGCGCACCAGCACCGTGCGCAACCCGTCGTGAAGCGCGACCAGGTGCGCCAGCGCGCGCCGCAACAGGCCACTGTCCACGGCGCCGTCGAATTCGAGATAGCCGCCGACGTTGTAGAGCGGCGAGTCGCCGTGGCTGATCTGGTCCAGCCAGATGTCGCGCTGGGCGCAGGTCAGGGGAAAGCTATCGGCGACGGACATAGGCGGGTCTTCCTTGAAACGGGATCGTCCGCGGATTCAAGCACCCACCCCGTGCCCTGTATGGCCCCCCAAACCCGGACATTGGCCAGTACGTTTTCGCTCCGCCTGAGCCTGCTGAATCTTTTGTAGGACATTGACGATAGTCGGCAGCCGGTACCTGCCTACCCCTGTCAGCCGGCGTGGCAATCGCCGCCGATCTGGCCGGTTTCTGGCGCCAATTGTCCGACAATCCTTCGATTAAGGCTGCATGAGTCCGGAGAAATACCGACTTTTCTTGTCGGATAATTTGGCATTTCCTGTCCCCGCTTTCCGCTACAGACGCAGGCTCGGAGCCTGCTATTCAATAGCGCCAAGCCCCACCACAGAGAGGACTCGACCGCGAGACCCACCGCGTTACCGGATCAAGGAAGACGACGACATGAAGCTGATCGACAGCCTCGAACACCGCCACGACCCGCACCTGTACCTGCAATTGGGGGCATTGGTTGCCAGCACTGGCGATGCCACCTTCGCCGAACAGATGTTCCAGCTGATCGACGACCAGGTGCCGATCCATCGACTCGACCTCAGCGAGTGGACCCTCGACAGTGACCAGGCCAGCATCCGCCAGGTCAAGGTGCTGGGCAGCGCCGGCCTGCCCGAGGCGACGCCCGCGCAAGCGCAGCTGCGCCATCCCCTGCTGCAAAGCATCATGCGCATGGAAGACCCGTTGCTGATCCAGATAAACGCCCCCGCGCACCAATGCAACCTGGTGTCGCGCAGCGGCGACCGGCGCTGGGTCATCTGCTGCCACCGCCAGCGCAGCGAACGGATGTTCTCCCTGACCGAACTGTCGCTGCTCAAGCGCCTGTCCGACACCCTGTTGCCACTGGTCGAGCACCATGCCCAGCTGTTCCTGCAGGCGGCCCAGCGCCGCCCGGGAAGCCTGCAGGCGGATGAGGCCGGCTCGCTGCGCCAGGTCTTCACCGAGCGTCTGGAGCAGGAGGCGATCCGCCTGTCCACCCGCGAGCAAGAAGTGTGCATCGGCCTGCTCACCGGAGCGACCGTGCCACAGATGGCCCAGCGCCTGAATGTGAAGAACAGCTCGATCGAGACCTACCTGAAACGCGCCACCGCCAAGCTCGGCGTCAGCGGACGCCATGGCCTGGCCCGCTGGATGGCCGGCACCTGATCCCAGAGACCCTGCCATGCCGCGAATCGCCCTGCCCTTGCTTGCTCTCGTCTTGACCGGTTGCAGCCTCGCCCCCGACTACCAGCGCCCGCCCTCGCCCAGCGCCGAGCAGTACCCCACGGGCGTCGCCTATCGGGGCGGGCCACCCGCCACGGACGTGCCCGGCGACTGGCGCGGGGTGTTCCACGACCCGGTGCTGCGCCAGTTGCTCGATACCGCGCTGGCCAACAACCGCGACCTGCGCGTGGCCGTGCTCAACGCCGAGGCCTACCGCGCCCAGTACCGCATCCAGCGCGCCGAACTGCTGCCGAAGATCGCCGCCAACGCCCAGGGCACGCGCCAGTACCTACCGCGGCGGCGCACCGGCGGCGAAGGCATGATCAGCACCCAGCAATCGGCCACCGTTGGCATCAGTGCCTACGAACTGGACCTGTTCGGCCGCCTGCGCAGCCTCAGCGACCAGGCCTTGCTCAACTACCTGGCCACCGACGAGGCCCGGCGTGGCGCCGAGCTCAGCCTGCTCAGCAGCGTCGCCGGCGCCTACCTGACCTGGCGTGCCGACCAGGAGCTGCTGGCCCTGTCGCGCCAGACCCTGCAGGCCGACGAGAAGAGCCTGCGCCTGACCCAGCGTCAACGCCGCACCGGCACGCTGTCGGCGCTCGACCAGATCCAGGCCACCACCCGCGTCGACAGCACCCGCGCCGCCGTGGCGCGCTACACCCGCCTGGCCGCCCAGGACCTCAACCAGTTGCAGCGCCTGGTCGGCACGCAGGTCGACGAACACCTGCCGGCACTGCCGCTGGCCGACGAGCAGATTGCCAGGGTGCCCGCCGGCCTGCCCGCCGACCTGCTGCAACGCCGTCCGGACATCCGTCAGGCCGAGTACCAGCTGCAGGCCGCCAATGCCAATATCGGCGCGGCGCGGGCAGCGTTCTTCCCAAGCATCAGCCTGACCGCCAACGCCGGCAGCAGCAGCCGCGAGCTGGCCGACCTGTTCGACGCCGGCACCGGCACCTGGCTGTTCCAGCCACAGGTCAACCTGCCGCTGTTCAACGCCGGAAGCCTGCGCGCCAGCCTCGACTACGCCAAGTTGCAGAAGGACATGCAGGTGGCGCGCTACCAGAAGTCGATCCAGACCGCGTTCCAGGAAGTGGCCGACGGCCTGGCGGCGCGCAGCACCTACCAGCAGCAGTTGCGGGCCCAGCGCGACCTGGTCGAGGCCAGCCAGCGCTACCACGACCTGGCCGAGAACCGCTACCGCACTGGCATCGACAGCAGCCTGACCTTCCTCGACGCCCAGCGCTCGCTGTTCAGTGCCCAGCAGGGCCTGATCAGCGACCGCCTGGCGCAGTTGCTGGCCGAAGTTAACCTGTTCACCGCGCTGGGCGGCGGCTGGGACGAGGCGCCGGGGCTGGCCTACCAGCGCTCCACGGCCCTGCCGAAGTAGACCGATGGCGATACCCCGAGGGTGCGACGGAACATGGCGCTGAAGGCACTGGGGCTGTCATAGCCCAGGTCCAGTGCCACCTCCAGCACCGACTGCCCGGCCGCCAGGGCATCGAGGCTGGCCAGCAGGCGCATGCGCCGCAGCCATTGCACCAGGCTCAGGCCGGTCTCGCGCTGGAAGGCACGGGTCAGGGTGCGCGGGTTGAGGCCGCTGTGGGCCGCGGCGCGGGCCAGGCTCCAGTCCTCGGACAGTGCCTGGCGCAGGGCCTCGCACAGGCTTTGCAGGTGCGCCGAATGCGGACTGGGCACATGCAGGGCGAACACCGGCAGTACGCGCAGTTCGTCGAGGATCAGTTGCATGATCCGCGCCTCTCGGCCTTGGGCCGGATGGTCGGGGGCGATGTCCATGGCGCGGATGATCAGCTCGCGCAACAGTGGCGAGATCTCGATCACCTGGCACTGGCGCGGCAGGTCCGGGCGCGCGCCGGGTTCGACGAACAAGGTGCGCATGCGCACCACACCGGCCATGCGCAGCTCGTGCTCGACCGCCGCCGGCACCCACACCCCGCGCCCGGGGGGGACCACCCAGCTGCCTTCGCGGGCGCTGACCGTGACCACACCGCTGATCGCGTGGATCAGCTGGGCGCGGTCATGACAGTGCGGTGCGATGTACTCGCCATGGCGGTAGTTCTCGGCAAGCGGCAGGATGATCGGGCGCGGCATCGATGCAGGTCTGGCAAGGGTGAATGGGGATTATTGGCGATGCGGGGAACAAAGGGGAATCCCGGTGGCTTGTGGGAACAAGCCCCGAATCAGCACCCTTTGGCCACTTCCTGCGCCGACACCGGCACATCGAAGACCTTGTCGAATCCCCACTGGAACACGAACGCGTAGACGAAGAAGAACACGAACAACGCCAGGTTGGTTACCAGTGCCGCCCACAGCCCGATGTCCAGCCAGTAGGCCACCAGGGGCAGCAGGATCAGCACCAGCCCGCCCTCGAAGCCCAGGGCATGCAGCAGGCGCCGCAGGAAAGTGCGGCTGCGCTGGCGCTGGCGCGCCTCCCAGCGCTCGAACGCCCAGTTGTAGGCCATGTTCCAGCTCATGGCGATGCCCGACATGAGGATCGACAGCACGGTCGACTGGGCCATGCCGGCACCGAACGCCAGCTCCAGTGCCGGTGCCACGCAGGCCACGGCGATGGCCTCGTAAAGGATGGCCTGGACGACCTTGCGCGCCTTGCCTTGCATGTTCAGCTCCCAGAAGAAAAGACCTACAAAGCTACAAGAAGAAGGCTGCAAGAAAAAGCCGGAAATACTTTATTGACTGAACGTTCAATCAATAAAAGCTAGCATAAACGTTTCCGCACCACCCCTCCCTGGCGTCCGGCTCCCCCAGTGCCGACACGACCCCTGCCTCCGTGGCACTTCCGCCAGGGCCTGTACCACACCGTCTGGCGCAGGCCAAGCATTGGACAACCCCGCGATCGACTGCTTGTATTTATGACTGGCAAGCAGCGACACGTCGTACAACTTCGTCCAGGGAATCGAACGAGGAACTACACGATGGCCTACACCGTGATGATGGTATTCGGTACCCGCCCCGAAGCGATCAAGATGGCCCCGCTGGCTCGCGTCCTGCGCGACTGGCCCGAGGTCGACTTGCATATCTGCTCCACCGGCCAGCACCGCGAAATGCTCGAGCAGGTCCTCACCGCCTTCGGCCTTGCGGTCGACCAGGACCTTCAGGTGATGACCCAGAACCAGACCCTCAACGGCCTGTCCCGCGACCTGCTGGACAAGCTCGACCGCGCCTACGAGCAGGTCAAGCCGGACATCGTCCTGGTCCACGGCGACACCACCACCAGTTTCATCGCCTCGCTGGCGGCCTTCCACCGGCATATCCCCATCGGCCATGTCGAGGCTGGCCTTCGCACCGGCAACCTGCAGCAGCCCTGGCCCGAGGAAGCCAACCGGCGCCTGACCTGCGTGCTCGCCGACCTGCATTTCACCCCCACCCGCGACTGCGACGCCAACCTGATTCGCGAAGGCGTGCCGCCCGAGCATATCGAGGTCACCGGCAACACGGTGATTGACGCCCTGCTGTGGATGCGCGACAAGCTGCACCGGGACAACTGGCGACCCGCCCCCGAATCCCCGCTCAAGGTGCTGCGCGACGACCAGCGCATGGTGCTGATCACCGGCCACCGCCGGGAGAACTTCGGCAGCGGTTTCGAACGCATCTGCCTGGCCCTGGCGGAGCTCGCCCTGCGCTACCCGGACGTGCAGTTCCTCTACCCCGTGCACCTCAACCCGCAGGTGCAGCACGCGGTGTACAGCGTGCTGTCCGGCCGCGACAACATTCACCTGGTCGCGCCCCAGGACTACCCGCATTTCGTCTGGCTGATGAATCGCGCCCATATCATCCTCACCGACTCCGGCGGCGTGCAGGAAGAGGCGCCCGCGCTGGGCAAGCCGGTGCTGGTGCTGCGCAAGGTCACCGAGCGCCCCGCCGTGCTCAAGGGCGGCACGGTCAAGCTGGTCGGCACCCTGACCGAGCGCATCGTCCACGAGACCAGCCAGTTGCTCGACGACCCGGACGCGTACGCGCGCATGGCGCAGGTGTTCACCCCCTTTGGCGACGGCCACGCCAGCGAGCGCATCGCCGAACGCCTGAGCCGCTGGTTCGCCGAGCAATCCGCCGCACGGGACAACGCATGAGCCTGGCCTTCATCGATTTCCTCACCTATGTCCTGTTCGGCCTGAAGATCCTTGCCATCATCCTGGCGACACTGATGTTCGTGCTTGGCCTGGACGACCTGTTCATCGACCTGTGCTACTGGGGCCGCAAGCTGATCCGGCGCTTCCGTATCTACGACAAGTTCGAGAAGGCCGACGAGAAGCGCCTGTTCGAAGTGCCGGAAAAGCCCCTGGCGATCATGGTGCCGGCCTGGAACGAGGTCGGCGTGGTCGGCGAGATGGCGCGCCTGGCCGCCTCGACCATCGACTACGAGAACTACCAGATCTTCGTCGGCACCTACCCCAACGACCCGCAGACCCAAGCCGACGTCGACGCCGTGTGCCTGCACTACCCCAACGTGCACAAGGTGGTCTGCGCCCGTCCCGGCCCGACCAGCAAGGCCGACTGCCTGAACAACATCATCGACGCCATCCTGCGTTTCCAGCAGGATGCACGCATCGAGTTCGCCGGTTTCATCCTGCATGACGCCGAGGACGTCATCTCGCCCATGGAACTGCGCCTGTTCAACTACCTGCTGCCGAACAAGGACATGATCCAGATTCCGGTGTACCCCTACGCACCGGAGTGGAAAGGTTTCACCGCCGGCCACTATGTCGACGAGTTCGCCGAAAACCACGGCAAGGACGTCATCGTGCGCGAGGCGCTCACCGGCCAGGTGCCCAGCGCCGGGGTCGGCACCTGCTTCAGCCGCCGGGCGATCAGCGCCCTGCTCGAGGACGGCGACGGCATCGCCTTCGATGTGCAGAGCCTGACCGAGGACTACGACATTGGTTTTCGCCTCAAGCAGAAGGGCATGAAGTGCATCTTCGCCCGCTACTCCATCACCGACCCGGCGCTGGCCCTCAAGCAGGACTGGCGCCCCGGCATGAGCCGCGAGTTCGCCCAGGTGATCTGCGTGCGCGAGCACTTCCCCCGTGATTGGCAGCACGCCATCCGGCAGAAGTCGCGGTGGATCGTCGGCATCGTGTTCCAGGGCACCAGCAACCTCGGCTGGAGCCGCAAGGGCGCGCTCAACTACTTCCTCTGGCGCGACCGCCGCGGGCTGTTCGCCTACCTGCTGAGTTTTCTGGTCAACCTGTTGCTGCTGGTGCTGCTTGCGATGTGGCTGGTGACGGTGATCGCGCCCGAGTCGTGGCGCTTCATGTCGATTCTCAGCGACAGCAAGCTGCTGAGCGCGCTGCTGTGGCTCAACGGCCTGCTGCTGTTCAACCGCCTGTTCCAGCGCTTCTGGTTCGTCACCCGCTACTACGGCATCTTTGAAGGCCTGCTGTCGGCGCCACGGATGATGTGGAGCAACTTCGTCAACTTCTTCGCCAACCTGCGCGCCCTGCGCCAGGTGATGGAAATGGGCGACTCGCGGCGGGTGGCCTGGGACAAGACCACCCACGAGTTCCCCGCCCTCGCCGCGCCGGCCCGCACACCGCTGGGCCAGCGCCTGGTGGAAAAGGGCCTGATCAGCGAGACCCAGTTGCAACAGGCCATCACCAGCCCGGTCCGCCGACGTCTGGGCCGCGAGCTGCTGCTACGCGGCTGGCTGAGCAGCGAGCAACTGGTCCAGACCCTGGCCGAGCAACTGGACCTGCCTTGGGCGCCGCTGAACCCGTTCAAGATTGAGCCTGCGCTGATCGCCAAGCTGCCGCGCAAGCTCGCCACCCACTACGGCGTGCTGCCGGTGGACGAAGACGGCGACACCCTGGTACTGGCAAGCGAGAGCCCGGTCAGCCAGGTGTCGCTCGGCGTGATCAGCCGCCAACTCAAGCGCCCGGTGCGCGCCCGCCTGGCCCCGCAGGGGCGGGTGACCCTCGGCCTGCGCTACCACTACCCGAGTCCCTGGCAGAAGCCCGATACCCGGGAAATGCTCGCGGTACTCGAGCGCCATCAGGACGACGCCACCTTGCTGGAGCAGGTCGGCGTCCACCAGGTGATGCTCGGCACCCTGCTGCAGGTGCGCGGCATGGTGCCGGCGACCCTGTTCAACCAGGCGCTGATCGACTTCAACCCCGAGCAGCAGAGCCTTGGCGAGCACCTGATCGCCCGCGGCATCATCACCGAGCAGGTGCTGCAGCAAGCCCTCGCCGAGCAGGCAAGCGAACAACAGGCCGCCTATGAACTGACCCGGGAGGTGGCATGACGCCCCGTCTTTCCCTGACCCTCGCCAGCCTGCTGCTGTGCTCTTCCACCCTGGCCGCGCCGACCAAGCCGATGACCGACTTCCAGCGTTTCACCAGCTACCCGTTCATGGAGCGTGGTTACCGGGAAGCGCAGAAGGACAACTGGGCGGAGGTCGAGCGCCTGACCCGCCACGTGCTGGGGCGCGTGCCCAACAACAACGAGGCCCGCGCCCTGCTGGCCGCGGCTCTGGCCCATCAGCGTCGCTACAAGGAGGCCGAGGCGATCGCCGAGGACCTCGACGACAACCCCGAGCACGCCGACGCCCTGCTCGAACTGCGCCTGACCTGGATCGAGCAGGACCCACCCGCGGCGAGCCAGGTTGAGGCGTGGCTGGCCGACAGCCAGGGCCAGCAGCGGGTGCGCCTGTGGCAGGCCTATAGCGTCAGCCTGGCCAAGTTCGGTGGCGCGGCCAAGGCCCTGGAATGGCTCAACCAGTTGCCGGTGCGCGACGACGGCATGGTGCTGCGCATGACCCGGGCCAACTTCGCCGAGCAACTGCGCAACTGGGGCGAGACCATCGACCAACTGCAACCCCTGGCCGACAAGGGCGAACTGCCGCCGCAGGACTGGCAGCGGCTGGCCAACGCCTACATCCAGCAGGTCGATGAAAAAGGCCTGAACAAGCTGCTGGCCAGCGCGCCCTCCCAGGAGGCGGCGACCCACGCCCGCCTGGCCATGGCCAACCGCGCCATCGCCATGGGCCACAACCAGCAGGCCGAGCGTTGGCTGCAGAGCCTGCCCGCCGAACAACTGCAACATCCCGAACAGCGTCGGCAACTCTGGGAGCTGGCCCGCGAGGGCGACGACGCGGCGCTGGTGCGCCAGCTGAGCAACGAACTGCAGCGTCCGTGCCTGGAGACCGTCGACTGGCTGTCGCACAAGGACCTGAAGCTGGCCCGCGAGCAGCTCGGCCAGTGCGAGGCCCGCGACAATCCGCGCAGCTACGCCATCCTCAAGCAGCGCCTGTATGGCGAGCCCGCTCAACCGCCACAACCGCGCACGGCGGCGCAGTGGGAACAACGCTACCGCCAGACCGGCGACCTCGCGGCGCTGGAGCAAGCCACGTTCATGCTGCTCGAACGTGGTCAGACCGAGCATGCCCGGCAGTTGCTGGAGAACGCCTACGACCGCCGCCAGGGCCGATTGACGCCCTCGCTGCTACAACGCCTGGGCAACCTCTATGCGCGCAACGACGGTCCGCTGGACACCCCGCGCATGCTCGCCCTGGTGCCGCGGGTCGATGCCGCCACCCGCGGCCAGTTGCTCGCCCGCCTGGCCGAGGCCGGCCAGTGCGACGCCGTGCGCAAGGCCATCCCGGCCAACCCGAGCGAAGCTGGCCAGTATCGCGCCCTGGGCCGCTGCGCCATGCCCGACCAGCCCGGCGAAGCCGTGGTCTATTACCAGGCCGCCGAACGCCTGGGCGACACCGCCAGCCGCCTGCCCCTGGCCTACGCGCTGGAGGCCTCGGGCGACTCCGAGGCGGCGCTGCCGATCTGGAACAGCCTGCCGACCGACGCCTGGACCGACAATGCTCGCCTGACCGCGGCGCGTGGTGCCTTGAACGCCGGCGATGCCGACGCCGCCCGCCGCCACTGGGACGCGGCCGCGCACCGCAACGCCGACGACTGGGCCCTGGGCGCCGCCATCGCCCAACGCCAGGGCGACGCCCAGCAGGCCCTGGCCTTCCAGCGCGAAGCCCTGCGCCACACCCCGCGCGCCGATCACTACTACGCCGCCGCCGGCACCGCCCAGCAGGCCGGCGACAGCGCCCAGAGCACCGCCTGGCTGGCCGAGGCCGTGCGCCTGGCGCCGGATCAGCCGCGCTACCGCGCCGACTACGGCATGCGCCTGGCCGGCTCGGCGGACAAGCAGCAACGCCGCCAGTCCATACCCTATCTGGAACGCGCCACCCGCGACTTCCCCGAGGACTACCGCCTGGGCGAGACCCTGGCCCTGCGCTACGACGAGGCCGAGGACAGCGCCTCGGCCCGCCGCGAATTGCGCCGGGTACTGGACGTGGAGCACAACCTGGTCGACGGCGACGACGAGTACGGCAGCCTCGAGGCACGCAAGTACCGCCAGCGCCGCGCCCATGAGACCTTGTCGCGCCGCGACAGCATCACCTTGGCCAGCACCTGGTCGCCGGCCGGTACCTCGACCAACGACAAGTTCCTCGACAACGGCGCACGCGCCGGCAGCTCCCGCCGGGCGCAATCGCAGAACGTGCAACTGGCGATGTGGGACCATGCACTGGGCGAGGAGCCTAGCCGCAACGGCAGCACCCTGTCGGTGTATGGCCGCGTGCTGTTCGGTGGCCAGAGCCGCACCGACTACGCCCAGAGCATGGGCACCGGCGTGGGCCTGCGCTACAAGCCACTCGGCCAGGCCAACCTCAACCTGTACGCCGAGTTGTACCACCAGCGTCAGATCGACAGCACACACTACAGCGGCCTGAGCCTGGGCGAGCTGCTCAGTCCGGCCAAGGTCGGCGGCAACTGGGGCGACCTGCGCCACAACGCCGAGTCGAGCAACGACCTGCTGCTGCGCGCCACCGCGTCTTTCCTCGACCAGGGCCGGTATCGCAACGACTGGCGCATCGACGAGGACGACTGGGACGAACGCTTCCTCTACCTCGACGCCGCCTGGTGGACCCGGGCCGGCGACCATGCCTGGCTGTCGCGCTTCCAGCAGGGCCATGCCTGGAAACTGCCGAGCCAGTCGCCGCAGACCCTCATGCCTTACGGCTTTCTCGAGTTCTCAAGCCAAGACCCAAGCAACGACTGGCGCCAGGACGCCCGCGCTGGGGTCGGCGTGCGCTGGCAGTGGTGGTTCGACGACGACCGCTACAACGCCTACCGTGGTTCGCTGAAAGTGCGCGCGGAGTACCAGCAGGCGCTGGGCGGCAACCTCTACGAGCGCGCCAACGGCGTGCTGCTGGGTGTGGAGATGAACTTCTGATGCGTACCTTCCTGGCTCTCTGCCTGCTCGCTCTGTGGCTGCCCGCCCAGGCCGACCAACGCCTGTTCTATCAGCCGCTCAACCGTGATGCCAGCGTCACGCCGGCCCAGTGGCAACAACTGTGGCGCGCCACCGTGGCCCAGGGTGGCAAGACCCTGATCGTGCAATGGAGCGCCTACGGCGACAGCGACTTCGGCGGCGCCAACGGCTGGCTCGCCGGCAGCCTGCGCGAAGCGCAGGCCCAGGGGCTGGAACTAGTGCTGGGGCTGTACATGGACCCGGCCTACTACCAACGGCTCGAACAGCTCGACGGTGAAGGCCTGAACAGCTACTTCAAGGCGCAGCTGGGCCGTTCGCTTACCCAATACCAGCAGCTCAAGGCTGACTGGGCGTTGCCGGTGGCCGGCTGGTACCTGCCGCTTGAGCTGGACGACCTGCACTTTCGCGATGCGACCAGGCGCGATGCGCTCTACACGCAGTTGCAGGCGTTCAACCGGCAACTGGACAAGCCCCTGCATATCAGCGCCTTCAGCGCCGGCCAGCTGTCGCCTCGGGTCAATGGCGCGTGGTTGGATCAACTGGCGAGTCTTGGCCTGAACCTGTGGTGGCAGGATGGTGCCGGCACCGGTCGCCTGGCGCCGCTGGTGCGAAAGGGCTACGAACAGGCCCTGCCCTGTCGGGTGGGTATCGTGCGCGAGGCGTTTCGCCAGGTCAGCCCGCCTGGGCAACCGTTCCGCGCGGAACCGGCGCAGCCGGCACTGAGCGGAGGTTGCCACGCCGAAGCCGTGTTCTCCTTGCGCTACCGGCCCTGGGCCAGAGATGTGCTGAAACCAGGCTCGTTGTAGGAGCAACTGTCTTGCTCAACTGCTAAAGCTAGCGCGATCCCTGTGGGAGCGGCCTTGCGTCGCGAAAGGGCTGCACAGCAGCCCCGGCAATTATGAGGGTGACTTTAAACCTGGGGCCGCTGCGCGCCCCTTTCGCGACGCAAGGCCGCTCCCACAGGGGCGGTTCCCTGCGCGACAGCGTAGCCCGAAAGACCACACAGCCCTGGAAGGCATAACAGAAAACAATTTCAAGGCCACCACCGACTCCATGTACAAAACCCTCGAAGCCCACATCCGCCAACAGGTCGCCCCCGCCGCCCTGCGCGCCGAGTTCCGCCAGCACGAATTCGAGGCCATGCGCCGCTTCTGCCTGCTGATCTTCTGCATCGGCATCGCCATCTGGCTGATCTTCGACCTGATCGTCAGCTACCTCGGCGGCCAGGGTTTCACCTGGCTGTCAGGGATGTTCATCGCCCTGCTGTGCAGCCTCTGTGTCGTCCTGGGCTTCACCCGCAAGAGCCAGCATTTCGACGTGCTCAACCTGCTGTTCGTGGCGGTGATCACCCTGGCCATGCGCCTGGTAATCGAGGGCATCCCGATCGTTCTGCGACCGGTGTGGCTGGTGCTCGGAGTCTCGACCGTGCTGTACACCGTGTCGGTGCTGCCGGTGCGGCGCTGGTCGTTCTTCTGCGCCCTGGGCATCACCTGGCTCATGCTCAACCCCTTCTACCACACCCGCATCGAGGCCCTGAAGCTCGAGGGCGCGATGCTGATCAGCTACGCGGTGTTCCTCAGCGGCCTGGTGGTCTACAGCTACCTGCGCATCCGCCAGGCCAAGCTGCACAACTTCTACCTGACCAAGGTGCTGCTGGAGCAGGCCTACATCGACGCCCTGACCGAAATCCCCAACCGCCGTTCGTTCATGGCCAAGGCCGAAAAGCAGCTGCGCCAGATGGATTCCGGGCAGTTCCTGGCGATGATCGACATCGACAACTTCAAGCAGGTCAACGACCGCTTCGGCCATGACATCGGTGACGAAGTGCTCAAGCGCGTGGCGGCGCATATCAAGGCGGCGATGATCGGCTACGAGATCGCCCGGCTGGGCGGCGAGGAATTCGCGATCTTCTTCCAGGGGCTGGACGAGGCCGGCGCCGAGCAGCAGGTCGCGGCGCTGTGCCGACGGGTACGCGACGACCTCGGCGCGCACCCGGTGACCATCAGCATCGGCCTGGCCCGGATCGACAGCGGCGATACCCTGAGCATGGCGCTGATCAAGGCGGACCAGGCGTTGTACGAGGCCAAGCACACGGGCAAGAACCGCTTCGTGACCTGGTCGGCAAGCCTGTCTGGACAATGAACATCGCGGGGCAAGCCCGCTTCCACGCAAACCTCCAACCCCCGCGATGAGGCAGGCCCAGGCCGCTGCATCAACCAGCGGGCAGGCGAATCCTGAACTGCGCCCCGCCCAACGCCGACTGCGCCACCGTCAGCGTGCCGCCCTGCCCTTCGATGGCCCGACGGCTGATCGCCAGCCCCAGCCCGAACCCACCGGTATTGCGATCACGGCTGCGGTCCAGGCGATAGAACGGCTGGAAGATCCGCTCACGCTCCTCGGCCGGGATGCCGATGCCATCATCCTCCACGGTCACCAGGCAGGCGCCGTCTTCTTCCCGGCACAGGCGCAGCAGTAGGCTCTCATCGCAGTAGCGCATGGCGTTACGCACCAGGTTCTGCACCGCACGGGCGGTCAGCCGCGGGTCGAGGACGAAACGCGGCAGGTCGGTTTCGCAGCGCACTTCCCACTGGATACCACGGTCGTCGAGTTCTTCGGCGAAGCTGCCGAGCACGCTGTCCACCAGTTCCAGCAACGATACCTCGACCCGTTCGCGGGCCTGGTCGGCGCTTTCCAGGCGACTGTAGGACAGCAGTTCGAGCACCAGCTCGTCCAGCTCGCGTACATGACCCACCAGCCCCAGCAGGCGCTTGCGGCTGGCCGGCGGTACCTCGTCGAACAGCAGCACCAGGCCGAAGTCCAGGCGGGTCAGCGGCGTGCGCAGCTCGTGGGAGACCGCGTTGAGCAGTTCGCGCTGCTGGTTGACGTGGCGTTCCAGATCGCTGGCCATGGTGTCGAACACCCCGGCCAGCTCGCCGATGTTCGAGCGTGGCGAGATATGCGTACGCTCTGTCATCTCGCCGCGCCCCAGACGCCGGGCAGTGTCCTTCAGCCGTTCGAGGTCGCGCCAGTGCGGCCATACCCACAACAACAGGCAACCGAGCATGGCCGCGCCGATCAGCACGGTCACGCCCCAGGACAGCACGTTGATGTCCAGCGGGTCGTCCGGCGAATGCAGGCGCACCAGCCATTGCGAATCCAGCGGCGCCAGCACCGTTTCGTAATAGCCCCAGTCGGCCATGCGCACTGCGTACAGGCCATGCTCGAGCCGGGCTTTCTCCTCGCTGCTCAACTCGGCCTCGTCCATGCGCAGCAGGCGCACTTGCAGCGGTTTGAACACCCCGGCCAAGTCTTGCTCCACCGCCGGCCACTGTTCCCGCGGCGCCTGCTGGAACTGGCGCACGATCAAGGTCTGCACACCCTTGGCCTGTTCGAGGTTGTAGGCCATGAAACGCTCATGGAACAGCCCGACGATGGTGTCGGGGATCAGCGCGATCGCCCCGGCGTAGGCGACGATGATCACCAGGTACAACCGCACCAGGATCTTGAGCATGGCCTGTCAGTACTCCCACTCGACCCGGCTGAACAGATACCCCTTGCCCCACACGGTCTTGATCTTGCGCGCCTCGCCGGCGCTGTCGTCGAAGCGCCGGCGCAGTTTGGAAATGGCCACATCCACCGAACGGTCGGTGCCGTTGAACTCGATGCCGCGCAACTGCTGCAGGATACGGTCGCGGCTCATCACCTCGCCGGCGTTGCGCGCCAGCACCACCAGCAGGTTGTACTCGCCGCTGGACAGCTCCACCTCCTCGCCGCGCCAGCTGACCGTGCGCTCGGCCAGGTCGATGCGCAGGCCACCGACCTGGATCAGGTCGCTGTCCAGGCGCGGCTCGTTTACACTGCTGCGGCGCAGCAGCGTGCGCACCCTGGCCAGTAGCACCCGGGGCTCGCACGGTTTGGTGACGTAGTCGTCGGCGCCCATCTCCAGCCCCAGCACCTGGTCGTGGCTGTCGTCACGGGCGGTCAGCATGAGGATCGGCAGGCCCTGGGACTCCTGGCGCAGCAGGCGGCACACCTGCAGGCCGTCGAGGCCCGGCAGCATCAGGTCGAGGATCACCAGGTCCGGTTTCTGCCGGCGGAACTCGTCCAGCACATGGTCGCCGCGGGCGATCACCCGGACATGGAAATCGTTGCGTTGCAGGTAGCTGGCGATCAGTTCGGACAACGCGCTGTCGTCTTCGACCAGGAGAATGTTCGGCATAAGGGGATTTGACGAAAGATTGAAGTAAGGCAGGATATAGAATCCCGCGCGGGCCACCGCCGATTGTTCACACTTTTTCACACACGCCCAACACAGCTTAACAGCCGCCACCCGAACGGCTGCTTTAGCATACGCTGGATCAAACTTGGAAGATCCGTATGTCCATTCCCTGCCCTTCGCGCCTGCGCCCCCTGGCGCTGCTGGCGCTGATGACCCTTTCCCTGGCCGGCTGCAACGACGCCGCCGAACAGGAAGAACAGACCCCGCCTTCCCAGGTCCGGGTCGAGACCCTGGCCGTGCAGCCACTGGCGATCAGCACCGAACTGAGCGGCCGCATCCTCGCGCCGCGTACCGCCGAGGTCCGCGCCCGGGTAGCCGGCGTGGTGCTCAAGCGGGTGTACCGCGAAGGCAGCGACGTCAAGCAAGGCGACGTCTTGTTCCTGATCGATCCGGCGCCGTTCAAGGCCGACTTCGACAGCGCCCGCGCCACCCTGGCCAAGGCCGAGGCGACCCTGTACCAGGCCCGCCTGCAGGAACAGCGCTACCGCGAGCTGGTCGACGACAAGGCGGTTAGCCGCCAGGAGTACGACAACGCCCGCGCCGCCTTCCTCCAGGCCGACGCCGCGGTCGGCGAAGCCAAGGCGGCGCTGGAACGTGCACGCCTGAACCTGGGCTACGCCACCGTCACCGCGCCGATCTCCGGGCGCATCGGCCGCGCCCTGGTGACCGAGGGCGCGCTGGTCGGGCAGAGCGAGACCACGCCGCTGGCCACCATCCAGCAGCTGAACCCGATCCATGCCGACGTCACCCAGTCGACCCGCGAGCTCAATGCCCTGCGCCGCGCCTTGCGCGCAGGCGAGCTGCAGCAGGTCGGCCAGGGCCAGGTCAAGGCCACGCTGATCCAGGATGACGGCAGCGCCTACCCGCTGGCCGGCAAGCTGCTGTTCTCGGATATCAGTGTCGATCCGAGCACCAACCAGATCACCCTGCGCAGCGAGTTCCCCAACCCCGACCTCGACCTGCTGCCCGGCAGCTACGTGCGCGTGCGCCTGGACCAGGCCGTACAGCCCCAGGGCATCAGCGTGCCGCAGCGCGCCATCCTGCGCGACAGCGCCGGCGTGCCCAAGGTGCTGCTGGTCGACCCGCAGGAGCGCATCAGCGAACGCCAGGTGGTTTTGGGCAGCGCCCAGGGTGATCGCTGGATCGTCAGCGAGGGCCTGGCCCCGGGCGACCGCGTGGTGGTCGAGGGCCTGCAACACGTCAAGGCCGGCGACCAGGTCCAGGTCGACGAGCAACCGGGCGCCTCCGCGGTCGCCCAACACACCGGCCAATGAGGGCCTGATCCATGCCGCAGTTCTTCATCGACCGCCCGGTATTCGCCTGGGTGGTCGCCCTGTTCATTCTCCTGGTCGGCGCCCTGGCCATCCCGCAGCTGCCGGTGGCCCAGTACCCCGACGTGGCGCCGCCGCAGGTGGAAATCTACGCCGTCTACCCGGGCGCCTCGGCGGCGACCATGGACGAAAGCGTGGTCAGCATCATCGAGCAGGAGCTCAACGGTGCCGACAACCTGCTCTACTTCGAGTCGCAGAGTAGCCTGGGCAGCGCCACCATCACCGCCAGCTTCCAGCCCGGCACCAACCCGGACATGGCCCAGGTCGATGTGCAGAACCGCCTCAAGGTGATCGAGTCGCGCCTGCCACGCCCGGTGACCCAGCAAGGCCTGCAGGTGGAGAAAGTGTCCACCGGCTTCCTGCTGCTGGCCACCCTCACCTCCGAGGACGGCAGCCTCGACGAGATCGCCCTGTCGGACATCCTCGCGCGCAACGTGATGAACGAGATCCGCCGCATCAAGGGCGTCGGCAAGGCACAGCTGTACGGCTCGGAGCGGGCCATGCGCATCTGGATCGACCCGGCCAAGCTGGTCGGTTTCAACCTCACGCCCAACGATGTGGCCGAGGCCATCGCCGCGCAGAACGCCCAGGTCGCCCCCGGTAGCATCGGCGACCTGCCCAGCCGGCCCACCCAGGAAATCACCGCCAACGTGGTGGTCAAGGGCCAGCTGAGCACCCCCGAGGAATTCGCCGCCATTGTCCTGCGCGCCAACACCGACGGCTCGACCGTCACCGTCGGCGATGTCGCCCGGGTCGAGATCGGCGCCCAGGAATACCAGTACGGCACCCGCCTGAACGGCAAGGCCACCAGTGCCTTCAGCGTCAAGCTGTCGCCCGGCGCCAACGCCATGGAAACCGCGGGCCTGGTCAAGCAGAAGCTCGACGAGCTGGCGCGCTACTTCCCGGCCGGGGTGAAGTACGACATCCCCTACGACACCTCGCCGTTCGTCAAGGTGTCGATCAAGCAGGTGATCAACACCCTGGTCGAGGCCATGGTGCTGGTGTTCGCGGTCATGTTCCTGTTCCTGCAGAACTTCCGTTACACCCTGATCCCGACCCTGGTGGTGCCGGTGGCGCTGATGGGCACCTTCGCGGTGATGAACGCGCTGGGCTTCTCGATCAACGTGCTGACCCTGTTCGGCATGGTGCTGGCCATCGGCATCCTGGTCGACGACGCCATCGTCGTGGTGGAGAACGTCGAGCGGATCATGGCCGAGGAAGGCCTGCCGCCGAAGGAAGCCACGCGCAAGGCCATGGGCCAGATCAGCGGCGCCATCGTCGGCATCACCCTGGTGCTGGTGGCGGTGTTCCTGCCGATGGCCTTCATGAAGGGCTCGGTGGGCGTGATCTACCAGCAGTTCTCGGTGTCGATGGCGGTGTCGATCCTGTTCTCGGCGTTCCTCGCCCTGAGCCTGACCCCAGCCCTGTGCGCCACCCTGCTCAAGCCGCTGGAAAAGGGCGAGCACCATGAGCGCAAAGGCTTCTTCGGCTGGTTCAACCGCCGCTTCGAGGGCATGAGCAACGGCTACCAGCGCTGGGTGACCCATGCCCTGGCCCGCAGCGGCCGCTACCTGCTGGTGTATGCCGCGCTGCTGGCAGTGCTCGGCTACGGCTTCAGCCAGCTGCCCACCGCCTTCCTGCCCACCGAGGACCAGGGCTACACCATCACCGACATCCAGCTGCCGCCGGGCGCCAGCCAGGCGCGCACCATCGAGGTGGGCCAGCAGATCGAGGCGCACAACGCCGAAGAACCGGGCGTGGCCAACACCACGCTGATCCTCGGCTTCAGCTTCTCCGGCAGCGGGCAGAACGCGGCGCTGGCCTTCACCACGCTCAAGGATTGGTCCGAACGCGGTGGCGACGACAGCGCGCAGTCCATCGCCGACCGTGCCACCCTGGCCTTCACCCAGCTCAAGGACGCCATCGCCTACGCGGTACTGCCGCCGCCGGTGGACGGCCTGGGCGAGTCGACCGGTTTCGAGTTCCGCCTGCAGGACCGCGGCGGCATGGGCCACACCGGGCTGATGGAGGCCCGCGACCAACTGCTGGACGCGGCGCGCAAGAGCAAGGTGCTGGTCAACGTACGCGAAGCCTCGCTGGCGGAAAGCCCCCAGGTGGAGCTTCAGGTCGATCGGCGCCAGGCCAATGCCCTGGGCGTGTCGTTTGCCGATATCGGCGCGGTGCTCGACACCGCGGTGGGCTCGAACTACGTCAACGACTTCCCCAACCAGGGCCGCATGCAGCGGGTGGTGGTGCAGGCCGAAGGTGACCGGCGCAGCCAGGTTGAAGACCTGCTGAAGATCCACGTGCGCAACAGCAGCGGCAAGATGGTGCCACTGGGCGCCTTCGTCAGCGCCCGCTGGCAGTCCGGCCCGGTGCAACTGACCCGCTACAACGGCTACCCGGCGGTGTCGATTTCCGGCGAGCCGGCGACCGGCTACAGTTCGGGCGAGGCCATGGCCGAGATCGAGCGCCTGGTGGCGCAGTTGCCGGCAGGTGCCGGCCTGGAGTGGACCGGCCTGTCGCTGCAGGAACGCCTGTCCGGCAGCCAGGCGCCACTGCTGATGGCGCTGTCGCTGCTGGTGGTGTTCCTGTGCCTGGCCGCGCTGTACGAGAGCTGGTCGATCCCCACCGCAGTGCTGCTGGTGGTGCCGCTGGGCGTGCTTGGCGCGGTGCTCGCGGTGACCCTGCGCGGGATGCCCAACGACGTGTTCTTCAAGGTCGGCCTGATCACCCTGATCGGCCTGTCGGCGAAGAACGCCATCCTGATCATCGAGTTCGCCAAGGACCTGGTGGACCAGGGCGTCGATGCGGCGGACGCGGCGATCCAGGCCGCGCGTCTGCGCCTGCGCCCGATCGTGATGACTTCGCTGGCGTTCATCCTCGGCGTAGTGCCGCTAGCCATCGCCAGCGGCGCCAGCTCGGCCAGCCAGCAGGCCATCGGCACCGGGGTGATCGGCGGCATGCTCAGCGCCACCTTCGCCGTGGTGTTCGTGCCGGTATTCTTCGTCGTGGTAATGCGCCTGGCCGGGCATGGCAAGGTGGCTCGGCTTGAGTCGGAACGCTCGGCACCCTGATCGGAGATACTTGAAAATGGAATTGAGGAGGCAGCGATGCCTCCTAAGCATTAGCCAATACTTGACCTTTCAGTTGACGGCCTCTTTCAAATGACTGCCGGCTTTGAATCCAGGCTTCTTCGCTGCCGGAATTTTCAGTTTCTTACCAGTCTGCGGGTTACGCCCGGTACGCTCTGGCCTATCTGTTACCGCAAATGTGCCAAACCCCACCAGTGTAACGCTGTCGCCACTCTTCAACGCAGCGGTCACAGCCTCAAGGAAAGCATTCAGGCTACGTGCAGCCTGTACTTTGCTTACATCTGCCGCTGACGCAATCGCATCGATCAGTTCGCCTTTGTTCATCGTCACACTCCATGATTAAAGATCAAATTGCCTAACGGGTTTGTACTGGCTTCCCTTCAGTGCCAGGTAGCTTTCAAATGGCTTGTGTCAGCAGCAGGCTCTTCGAAGCTACACATCGATACGACCTCGATGGCAGACTCGGTTGAAAACGAGCCGATGCCTGAAAGGCCTGTATCGTCACCGTCTTCATGTGCCTGGATGACTGACTTCATGAAAGCTTCCACCACCAATCCAGCTTTGGCCACACTGATACCGGTGTTTTTGGCAACGGCACGTATCAATTGCGCCTTGTTCATATTCCGTCCCTCACCCAATGAGTATCTTCTACGGGCCCCCTCGATAATTAGCTGCAAACCCACCGGCTCACGCAACTAGCAAAAATGTTAGGTGACATTACTATTGATACGGGTCTCGAATGAGTCCCGATGACTGGACAACCCGCCGATGAGATGGGAGGGTTGCTAACCACCCCTCCCTACTGGCTGTAACTGCCAGCTGCTGGTAGAGCTCACCTTGATGCCAAACACTCTTCCCCCCTGCTCCATCCTTATCCTCGCCGGCGGCCGTGGCCAACGCATGGGCGGGCGCGACAAGGGGCTGGTGCCCTGGCGCGGCGAGCCGTTGGTGGCGCATGTGCAACGCGCCGTGCGGGCGCTGAGCGATAACCTGGTGATTTCCTGCAATCGCAACCAGGCGGCCTATGCGGCGTATGCCGACCAGCTTGTCGGCGATGCCGAAGCGGACTTTCCCGGCCCTCTGGCCGGGGTCATCAGCGGGCTCAAGGTGGCGCGGCATGAATGGGTGGTGGTGCTGGCCTGCGATGCGCCGCTGATCGATCGGGCACTGATCGAAGCTCTGCTGGCATTGGCGGTGAGCCATGACAGCCCGGCCATGGTCCGTCAGGGTGGTTACTGGCAGCCGATGTTCAGTGTGTTGCCGCGGCGGTTGTTGCCGCTGCTGGAGCAAGCCTGGCTGGAGGGGGAGCGGAGTTTGCAGAAGGCGTTGTTGCAGGCGAGCGTACTGGGGCTGGAGTGTGTCGAGGACGATCCGCGATTGAGTAACTTCAACAGCCCGGATCTGCTGCACGATTAACACCTTGCCCCGCGATGACGTCGGCCCTGCCTACCCCATCCTTACAGGCAAAAAAAGCCCCGGGGCAAAAATCCCCCGGGGCCGAGCGGTTGGATTCCCCAACCAAAGGAGTTGGTTTCAGCCCTTGTCCGGCCAGCCACCGCCCAGGGCGCGGAACAGATCGATCAACGCCAGCTGGCGCTGGGTGCTGGCCTCGATAAAGGCCGCTTCGTTGACATAACCGTTGCGCTGCGCATCCAGGTAGCGCAGGTGGCTGTCCACGCCGCCCTCGTAGCGCGCTTTGGCCAGCGCCACGGTCGCCCGGCTGGTGTCGGCCAGGGCCCGGCGCGCCGCTTCCTCGCGGCGCAGGGTGTCGGTGGCGGCCAGGGCATCGGCCACTTCGCGAAAAGCGGTCTGGATCGTGCCTTCATACGCCGCCACCGCCGAATCCTTGCGCGCCTCGGCCAGGCTCAGGCCGGCCTTGTTGCGCCCGGCATCGAACAGCGGCAGCGACAGCTGCGGCATGAAGCTCCAGCTGCGCGAACCACCGTCGAACAACCTGGACATCTGCGCGCTGGAGGTGCCGAAGCTGCCGGTCAGGCTGATCCGCGGGAAGAACGCCGCCCGCGCCGCACCGATATCGGCGTTGCGCGCCCGCAGCCGGTGCTCGGCGGCGAGGATGTCCGGGCGGCGCTCGAGCAGCGCCGACGGCGCGCCCGGGGCGATGTCCTGCAGGACCATCGGCGCCTCGCTGCGCTCTACCGGAATCGCCTTGGCCGCGTCCACGCTACCCAGCAGCAACACCAGGGCGTTGTAGGCCTGGCGCTGCTCGCGCACGATGCCTTCCAGCTCGGCCCGCGACTGCTCGACCAGCCCCAACGCCTCCTGGTGATCCAGCGCAGTGGCCGTGCCGGCGCCACGCCGCTGGCCGACCAGGGCCAGCGAATCCTCGCGGCTGCCCAGGGTCTGGCGGGTCAGCGCCAGGCGCCGCTCGGCGCCGTCCAGGGTCAGGTAGGCCTGGCTGACCTCGGCGATCAGGGCAATGCGCGCCGCGCGCCCGACCGCCTCGGTGGCCAGGTACTGCTCCAGGGCCGCGTCGCTGAGGCTCTTGACCCGACCGAACAGGTCCACCTCGTATTCCGGTAGCGACAAACCCACCTGGTAGGTGCTGCCGACACCCTCGCGGCCATTGCTCGACAAGTCGGCCGGCAAGTGCTGGCGGTTGCCGGTGGCCCCGGCATTCAAGCCCGGGACTCGGTCGGCACGCTGGATACGGTACTGCGCGCGGGCCTGCTCGATATCCAGCAGGGTCTGGCGCAGCGAGCGGTTGTTCCCCAGCGCGGTTCCAACCAGCTCGCGCAACGCAGGATCGACGATGAACGCCTGCCACTCCAACTGTTCCACCGTTGGCCCCTGGTGTCCGGCGGCATCGCCCCACGCGGTCGCCACCGGCGCCTCGGGGCGTTGGTAGGTCGGCGCCAGGGAACAGCCAGCCAGCATGACGGCCAGCGCGAACGGGATTGCAAGATTGCGCATGAGCATCACTTCGTCACCTCGACAGCGTGTTGCACGGAGGCCGGCTTGCGCTTGAGCAGCTTCAGCACGAATACGAAACAGATCGGCACGAACACCACGCCCAGCAAGGTGGCGCTGAGCATGCCGCCGATCACCCCGGTGCCGATTGCGCGCTGGCTGGCCGCGCCGGCGCCGCTGGCTATAGCCAGCGGCACCACGCCGAGGATGAAGGCCATGGAGGTCATCACGATCGGGCGGAAACGCAAGCGCGCGGCTTCAATGGCGGCGTCGCTCAAGCTGTAGCCCTTCTCCCACAGTTCCTTGGCGAACTCGACGATGAGAATGGCGTTTTTCGCCGCCAGGCCGATGATGGTGATCAGGCCGACCTTGAAGTACACATCGTTGGGCAGCCCGGTGAGCATCACCGCCCACACCGCGCCCAAGGCGCCGATCGGCACGATCAGCATCACCGTCAGCGGGATCGCCCAGCTTTCGTACAGCGCCACCAGCAGCAGGAACACCACCAGGATGGCCAGGGCGAACAAGGCCGTGGCCTGGCCGCTGGAGACCTTCTCCTGGTACGACAGGCCCGTCCAGGCATAGCCGATGCCGGGCGGCAGCTCGCTGACCAGACGCTCCATCTCGGCCATCGCCTGGCCGGTGCTGTAGCCGGGCATGGCGTCACCGGCGATGCGGATCGACGGGTAGCCGTTGTAGCGCACCAACTGCACCGGGCCCTCTTCCCATTTGGTGGTGACGAAGGCACTGAACGGCACCTGCTCGCCTCCGGCATTCGGCGCATACAGGCGCAGCACGCTTTCCGGGGTCATGCGCTCGCCCTGCTCGGCCTGCACCACCACGCGCTGCTGGCGCCCGGCGTTGGTGAAGTCGTTGATCACCGCCGAACCGAAGGCGGTGGCCAGGGTGCTGTTGATGGTTTCGAAGCTCACGCCCAGGGCGCGGGCCTTCTCGCGGTCGATCTGCACGCGCAGCTGCGGCGCCTCGGCCAGGCCTTCCATCATCGCGTAGAGGATCACCGGGTTGCCGTTGGCACGGGCCAGCAGCTGGTCGCGGGCCGCCAGCAGCGCTTCGCGCCCCAGGCCGCCACGGTCCATCAGGCGCAGGGCGAAACCACCGGAGTTGCCCAGGCCGTCGATCGGCGGCGGCATGACCGCGGTGATGGTGCCGTCGCCATTGGCCGCGAACTGGGCGTTGATCGCCGCGGTCTCCGCCTCCGCCGATTGCTCGGGGCCACGCACGGACCAGTCCTTGAAGGTGGGGAACGCCAGCGCGGCGTTGTCACCCTGGCCCGAGAAGCTGAAACCGCTGACGATGAACGAGCTGGCCACCGCCTCGCGGGACATCAGGAACTGCTCCAGCACCTCGGCGGTGTGGTCGGTACGCACCCGACTGGCGCCCGGCGGCAGTTGCACGTCGACGATGCTGTAGCCCAGGTCTTCCGCTGGCACGAAGGCCTCCGGCAGACGCAGGTAGGAATAACCGAGCACCACCAGGATGCCGACGTAGGCCAGCATCCAGCGACCGGCACGGGCCACCAGGGCGCTGTTCATCACCGAGTAGCGCTCGGTCACCCGGGCGAAGGCGCGGTTGAAGGCGCCGAAGAAACCGCTCTTCTCATGGTGGCCATGGGGCACCGGCTTGAGCAGCGTGGCGCAAAGCGCCGGGGTGAAGGTCAGGGCGAGGAAGCCTGAGAACAGGATCGACACCGCCAGCGACACCGAGAACTGCTGGTAGATCACCCCCACGGAACCTGACATGAACGCCAGCGGCAGGAACACCGCCGCCAGCACCAGGGTGATGCCGATGATCGCCCCGGACACCTGCCCCATCGCCTTGATGGTCGCGTCCACCGGCGACAGGCCCTCCTCGGCCATCAGCCGCTCGACGTTCTCCACCACCACGATGGCATCGTCCACCAGGATGCCGATGGCCAGCACCATGCCGAACATGGTCATCATGTTCACCGAGAAGCCGAGCAGCTTCATGATCATCAGCGTGCCCAACAGGCACACCGGCACCACGATCGACGGGATCAGGGTATAGCGCACGTTCTGCAGGAACAGGAACATCACCAGGAACACCAGAACCATGGCTTCGATCAAGGTGTGGATCACCTTCTCGATGGCCACGTCGACAAAACGCGAGGTGTCGTAGGGCACCGAGTACTCGACGCCCTCGGGGAAGAACTGCGCAAGCTCCGCCAGGCGCTCCTTGACCAGCGTCGCGGTCTGGATGGCGTTGGCGCCGGGCGCCAGCTGCACAGCACCGGCCACGGCCGGGTGGCCGTCCAGGCGCGAGGACAGGTTGTAGTTCTCGCTGCCGATGGCCAGGCGCGCGACATCGCCCAGGCGCACGCTGGAGCCGTCCGGGTTGGCGCGCAAAACGATACCGGCGAAGGCCTCGGGGGTATCGAGGGTGCCCTGCACCGCCAGGGTCGCGGTCAGCTCCTGCTCGCTGGCACCCGGCGTGCTGCCGAAGCTGCCGGCCGGCACCTGGACGTTCTGGCCACGGATGGCGTTGTTTATGTCGTCGATGGACAGGCCATAGCCCACCAGTTTCTGCGGATCGACCCAGACCCGCATGGCCGCTTCCGAGGCGAAGAACTGCAGCTTGCCCACGCCCGGCACACGCAGCAGTTCGTTGTTGATGTTGCGCGCGGCGTAGTCGGCCAGGGCCGTTGTATCGCCGCTGTCGCCGGCCTTGCTGGTCAGGGCGTAGATCAGCAGGAAGCCGGAGCTGGCCTGCTCCACCTTCAGGCCCTGGGTCAGCACCGCCTGGGGCATGCGCGCTTCGGCCTTCTTCAGGCGGTTCTGCACGTCGACCTGGGCCATGTCCGGCTCGGTGCCGGGCTCGAAAGTCACCAGCACCTCGGCGACGCCGTTGGAGTTGTTGGTGGACTCGTAGTACAGCAGGCCCTTGGCGCCGTTGAGCGACTCTTCGATGATGCTGGTCACCGACTCCACCAGCACCTTGGCCGAAGCACCCGGGTAGCTGGCGGTGATGGAAATCTGTGGCGGTGCCACGCTGGGATACTGGGCCACCGGCAACGCCGGGATCACCAGCAGGCCGGCCAGGGAAATGAACAGCGCCACGACCCAGGCGAAGTTCGGCCGATTGATGAAGAACTTGGACATCTCGCTACCCTCGCCTTATTTCGCCGCGACCGGCTGCGCCTGTGCCGGCACCACGGGCATGCCCGGGGCCAGGCCGGCCGGGCTGCCGACGATGACCTGGTCACCGCCGCGCAGGCCTTCGACGATCTGCCAGCGCGAACCCTGCATCACGCCGGTGCGCACGCTGCGTGCCTCGGCCAGGCTGCCGGTGCCCACCACCATCACCCGCGCCTCGCCGTCGCTGCCGCGCTGCACCGCCCGTTGCGGCACCAGGATGGCCTGCTGGTCAGTGCCCTGCGGGGTGCGCACGCGCACGTACATGCCCGGCAGGAGGATGCCGTCGGCATTGTCGAAGCGCCCGCGCAGGGTGACCTGGCCGGTGCCGCGGTCGACCGCTACATCGGTGAACATCAGCGCGCCCTGGCGCTGGTAGTCGGTGCCTTCCACCTGGGCGGTCAGCGCCTTGTCGTCGCCGCCACCCAGGGCGCCATCCTTGAGGGCCTGGCGCAAGCGCAGGGCGTCGGCGGCGGACTGGGTGAAGTCGACGTAGATCGGATCGAGCTGCTGGATGCGCGCCATCAGCGTGGCGTCGCCCTGCCCGACCAGCGCGCCTTCGGTGGCCAGGGCGCGACCGATGCGCCCGGAGATCGGCGCGGTGACCGTGGCATAGCCGAGGTTCAGGCGCGCGGTCTGCACGTCGGCCTGGGCCGAACGCACGGCGGCCTGGGCACTGCGCAATTCGGCGGTGGCACTGTCGAAGTCCTGCTGGCTGACCGCTTCGATCTTCACCAGCGGCTCATAGCGCTTTACCCGCGCCTGAGCCTCCTGCTGTACGGCCTGTGCCCGGGCCAGGTCGGCCTCGGCGCGGGCCAGGGCGGCCTTGAACGGCGCCGGGTCGATCTGGAACAGCACGTCGCCGGCCTTGACGTCGGCACCTTCCTCGAAACGCTTGTGCAGGACGATACCGGCCACCCGGGCACGCACCTCGGCCACCCGCATCGGCTCGACCCGACCTGGCAAGGTCGAGGCCAAGGCCAGTGGCTCGGCGGCCACGGTCACGATTTCCACCGCAAACGCCGTTTCAGCCGCGGCATGCTGATCGTCGGCCGCCCCACAGCCGGCCAAGGCCACAGCCACCGCCAGCCAGCTGGCCACTCCTATTGCACGCAAATTGCTCATGATCTCACCCGAGCCGTTAACTAAATTTGGCGCGAATGGTACTTACATATTCGATTTGAGTCAATTTAGTCTCATTTGAAGTTTTTGTGAAAAGTTGTAATGGCCACCTCCGATCGTCGGCTCGTAGCAGTCCGGGCTCACGACAGGCGTCAAATGAAACACTACGCCTGAGGAGATCCGCCATGACCCTGCACGCCGTGGCCAGCCTCGACCAGCTCGAGGAACACCGCCCCCTGCGCGTCCAGGCCGGCACCGAGGACATCGTGCTGGTGCGCCAGGGCGACCTGGTCCGCGCATACCAGGCCAACTGCCCCCATGAGGGCGCGCCACTGGAAGAAGGCGCAGTCTGTGGCGGGCTGCTGGTCTGCCCCTGGCACAAGGCCGCCTTCGCCGTGGACGAGGGGGCGGTATGCGAACCCCCGGCGCTCACCGGCCTGCGCCGTCATGCCGTAGAGGTCAGGGACGGCCAGGTCTGGGTCGACGATCAGGCGCTGCCGGAGACCGAACCGCCGCGCCACAGCGACGCCCGTACCTTCGTCGTGGTGGGCGCCGGCGCCGCCGGCTCGGCCGCCATCGCCACCTTGCTCGACCATGGCTTTGCCGGCCGCCTGATATGGATCGACCAGGAGCAGCCGAGCGCATACGATCGCACCGCCCTGAGCAAGTTCGTCATCGCCGGGCAGATGCCGGTGGACGAAGTGCCGACCCTGCTCGCACAGGACACCCTGCGTTGCGGCCAGCTGCAACGCTTGCACGGCAAGGTACGCGCGCTGGACGCCGGCAAGCGCGTGATCACCCTGGCCGACGGCCAGAGGCTGAAGTACGACGCCGCCCTGCTGGCCACCGGCGGCAAGCCCAGGCGCCCCGAGCTCCCCGGCGTGCAGTTGCCCGGCATCTGCGTGCTGCGCTCTCGCACGGATGCCGCGCAGTTGCTCGACTTGGCCGAGCCGGGCCAGCCGGTGGTGATCGTCGGCGATGGTTTCATCGGCCTGGAGGCCGCCAGCGCCCTGCGCAAGTACGGCCTGCAGGTGCATGTGGTCACGCGCCACCCCATCCCGCTGGCCCGGCAGCTGGGCGAGCGCATCGGCCAGACCCTGCGCGAGCTGCACGAGCGCAAGGGCGTGGTCTTCCACGGGCCGACCGAGGTGAGCGGTTTCGAAGGCCGGGAGCGGGTCGAGGCCGTGTTGCTGGCCAATGGCGAGCGCCTGGAAACCCCGCTGGTGCTGCTCGGCACCGGCGTCAGCCCGGCCACCGACTACCTGCAAAACCTGCCCCTGGCCGAGGACCGCTCGCTGACGGTGGACGCCCATCTGCAGGCCGCCGACGGCCTGTGGGCGGCCGGCGATATAGCCACCTTTCCCCTGGCCGGCCGCCCGGTGCGCATCGAGCACTGGCGCCTGGCCCAGCAGCATGGGGTGATCGCCGCCGCCAACATGCTCGGCGAGCGCCGCCGCTACGACGACGTGCCGTTCTTCTGGACTTACCAGCACGGCCGCACCTACGAAGTGCTCGGGCATGCCAGCGGCTGGAACCGCATCGAGTACGTCGGCACGCCGGAACAGGGCGACTTCATCGCCCTGCAGTGCCTGGACGACCAGGTCGAGGCGGTGATCGCCAAGGGCCACGCGCGGGCCATGGCGGTGCTGTCGCAGCGGCTGAAACGGCCGCTGTCGAGCCGCGAGGCGCGTGACCTGATCGATGCCTGGCCGGATTGAAACGGCGCCCGCCGCACGCTTTCAATGCCGGACGGAACTGTGTAAAAGAGGGAAACCCCTCTCAAGGCGTCAGAAAAGGATTATCTGCAATGATCTACCGCCCCCTCGGCCGCTCCGGCCTGCACGTCTCGGCCCTCACCCTGGGCAGCATGATGTTCGGTGAGCAGACCGGCACCGAAGACTCGCTGCGCATCATCGACAAGGCCTGGGACCAGGGCATCAACTTCGTCGACACCGCCGACGTCTACAACGGCGGCCGTTCCGAGGAGATCGTCGGCGAGGCGGTGGCGCGCAACCGCCACGACTGGATCATCGCCTCCAAGGCCGGCTACGGTCCGGTCGATGGTGTGCCTAACCGCAGCGGCCTGTCGCGCAAGCACCTGTTCAATGCCATCGAGGCCAGCCTCACGCGCCTGGGCACCGACTACCTGGACATCTACTACCTGCACCGTGAGGATCACACGGTGCCGCTGGAAGAGACCGTGCGCGCCATCGGTGACCTGCTGGCCCAGGGCAAGATCCGCTACTGGGGCGTGTCCAACTTCCGCGGCTGGCGCATCGCCGAGATCTGCAACCTGGCAGAGAAACTCGGCGTGGCCAAGCCTGTGGTCAGCCAGCCGCTGTACAACATCGTCAACCGCCAGGCCGAGCCCGAGCAACTGACCGCCGCCGCCTACCATGGCCTGGGCGTGGTGCCGTTCAGCCCGCTGGCCCGCGGCGTGCTCAGCGGCAAGTACGCGCCCGGCTCGACGCCGACCGAAGGCAGCCGCGCCGGCCGCCAGGACAAGCGCATCATGGAGGTGGAATGGCGCCAGGAGTCGCTGGCCATCGCCCAGAAGATCCATGCCTACACCGAGGCCAAGGGCGTGGGCATCGTCGAATTCGCCATCGCCTGGGTGCTGAACAACCGCCTGGTCAGTTCGGCCATCGTCGGACCGCGCACCGAGGCGCAGTGGGACACCTATGCCGGCGCGCTGGAAGTAAAGATCACGGCGGAAGATGAAGCGTTCATCGATTCGCTGGTGACGCCGGGGCATGCCTCGACGCCCGGGTTCAACGATGTGGCGCACTTCGTCAGCGGGCGTCTGCCGCGCTGATACCTGAGTCTGAGCCTGGGACGTAGAGCGTGGTATCAACTGTCTTGCTGAGACTTCTCAACTGGCCTGATCTCTGTAGGAGCGGCCTTGCGTCGCGAAAGGGCCGCAAAGCGGCCCCGGCGATCTTTGCAACAACGCTGAGATCCCGGGGCTGCTGCGCAGCCCTTTCGCGACACAAGGCCGCTCCTACAGGTTGGCGTAGTACCCATGGCGGTCCGCCCCGATTGCTGGCATTGTTCGGCTTTCCCCGCGCAAAGGACGCGCTCCCATGGCCCTGCACCTCTGGCTGACCTTCTCCTTCGCCTACCTGCTCACCTCGCTGATCCCCGGCCCCAACGTCCTGCTGACGGTGCGCAACGCCCTGCGCCATGGCCCTTCCGGCATGGGCATGACCCTGTTCGGCAACCTCGCCGCGCAGTTGCTGACGATCACCGCCGTGGCCATGGGCGTGGGCGCCCTGCTGATCTCGCTGCCCACGGCGTTCCTGGTGCTGAAGCTGGCCGGCGCCGGCTACCTGATCTACCTCGGCCTGCGCCAGTTGCTGGGTAAAGGAGGCTCCGCCGCTGCGGCGCCCCAGGTGGTCGCGACGCCACCCCAGACGCAATGGCGGATCGCGGTGGAGGCCTTCCTGGTCTCGGCGAGCAACCCCAAGACCCTGGTGTTCTTCTGCGCCTTCCTGCCGCAGTTCCTCGAGCCTGGGCGGCCTATCTTCGGCCAGTTCGCGGCGATGTACCTGAGCGGCTCGCTGATCGTCTGCCTGGTGCACTCCTTCTACTGTTTCACCGCCTGGCGCTTCGGTCTGCGCCTGAAGGCATCGCCCCTGGCCGTCTGGTTCAAGCGGGCCACCGGCGCGCTGTTCATCGGCCTGGGCGTGCGCCTGCTCAACACCCGGGCGGTGTAGGCCCTGCAACAGCCATCCATGGGCCTGCACGACGGTACGGCCATTGATGCCGAGAAGATACGCCCCGTGGCGCCGATAGTATCAATCAGCCGTAGAACCAAGCAGATCTCGGTCGCCATGGAGGCCGTGGCAGCCGAGGCACGGCTGCTAGCCTGACAGTGGCAGGGTACAGCCTACCTACCGTCCATCACAGAAAGGTAAACACCTCAGCCGCCGCCAACCGCGACTTGCTCAGCCCGGCATTGAAATCCTCCTCGCTGCGATAGCCCAGGCTCAGCAGCACCACGCTGGTGAAGCCCTGCTCGCGCAGACCCAGTTCGGCGTCCAGGGCCTTGGCGTCGAAGCCTTCGATCGGCGTGGCGTCCAGGCCGTGGGCGGCGGCGCCCAGCAGCGCGGTACCCAGGGCCAGGTAGACCTGCTTCTCCATCCAGTGCTGCAGGTCCTTGAAGTCATGACGGTGCAGGTCGACGTAGCCGCGGCGGGTCTGGTCCTGGCCATCGCGAGCCTGTTCGGTGCGGAAGCGCCCATCCGCAGCCTCCTGCGCCAGCACCGCCTGCAGGTGGGCTTCAGTCATGTTGGTGCGGGCGGCGAACACGATCACATGGGACGCATCGCGCAGCTTCGGGCTGTTGTAGGCGAAACGCTCGTCGGTGGCCTTGGCCAGGCGCGCCTTGCCTTCGGCGCTGTCGGCCACGACGAAGTGCCAGGGCTGCGAGTTGACCGAGGACGGACTGTGGCGCAGCTGCTCGAGCAACGCATCGATGGTGGCCTGGGGAATCCTGCGGCTGGCGTCGTAGGCTTTGGTGGTGTAACGGCGTTTGGCGAGGGCAACGGTATCCATCTACGGCAATTCCTCAAGGGATCGTGAATGAAGCGCATCTTATCTTCCCGGCGGTAAAGAAAAACCAGCACAATGCAGCAACACTTTCATCGCTGGAGTGAAAATGCTGCGCATCAACGACCTCGAACTGTTCGCCCGTGCCAGCGCCCTGGGCAGCTTCACCGCGGCGGCCCACGAGGCCGACCTGTTGCCCGGCCAGGTGGCGGCGGCGATCAAGCGCCTGGAGCGCGAACTGGATGTGCGCCTGTTCGCCCGCACCACCCGCAGCCTGCGCCTGACCGCCGAGGGCGAGCTGTACCTGCCCACCGCCCAGCGCGTGCTGGATGCCCTGCGCCAGGGCCGCGAGGACCTGCACGGCAGCCACAGCTGCCTGCGCGGCGTGCTGCAGGTGGCGGCGCCCTCGGACATGGGGCGCAACCTGCTGCGACCCTGGCTCAGTGCGTTTCGCCGCGAGCATCCGGGGCTCGGCCTGCGGTTCTTTCTCTCCGACCAGCTGGCCGACCTCTACCGCGACCCGGTGGATGTCGCCATCCGCTACGGCCAGAACGAGGACGCCAACTACATCGCCCTGCCCCTTGCACCGTGGAACCGTCGGGTGCTGGTGGCCTCCCCCGATTACCTGGCCCGTCATGGCCGGCCGGGCAGCCCCGACGACCTGCAGCAGCACGACTGCCTGCTGTACCTGCAGCAGAGCCGGGTCTACGACAAATGGCGGCTGGGCAACCGCACCGTGCAGGTGCGCGGGCCGCTGTTCAGCGACGACGCCGACGTGGTGCGGCGCTGGGCGCTGGAAGGCGAAGGCATCGTCTACAAGTCGTGGCTGGATGTCAGCGCCAACGTCGCCGCCGGCGAGCTGGAAGTCCTGCTGCCCGAACACCCCGGCGAACTGACCCCGGTGACCCTGGTGTGCCCGCACCGCAAGCAGCTCACCCCGGCGGTGGCCCAGCTGCACCTGTGGCTGCGCGAGCGCTTCGCCACGCTGCGCCCGGAGGGCATGTTGCAGCCGCTGTCGCCGGGCGTATAGTGCATCCACCCCCGACTGCAAGGAGCTGTCATTCATGCCGAGCCTGGAGTTTCTCGTCACCGCGCTGATCATCGTGCTGATTCCCGGCAGCGGGGTCATTCTCACCGTCTCCAGCGCCCTGGTGGCCGGGCGCCGCGCCTGCCTGTGGACCGCCACCGGCTGCACCCTGGGCATCGTCCCGCACCTGCTGGCCTCGGTGCTGGGCCTCTCGGCCTTGCTGCACACCAGTGCCCTGGCCTTCCAGGGGCTGAAGTTCGCCGGCGTCGCCTACCTGCTGTACCTGGCCTATGCCACCTGGCGCGACCGCGCAGCCTTCGCCGTGGACACCCAGGCCACCCCTGCCGCCGCCAGCCAACTGGTACTCAAGGCCTGCCTGCTGAACATCCTCAATCCCAAGCTGACACTGTTCTTCCTCGCCTTCCTGCCGCAGTTCATCAGCCCCCAGGCCGGTTCCGCGACCTTGCAGATGCTCGGCCTGAGCGCGGTGTTCATGGCCATGACCTTCGTCGTCTTCGTGATCTACGGCCTGCTCGCCCACCTGTTCCGCCGCGCCGTGATCGACTCGCCCCAGGTACAGGCCTGGCTGCGCCGCAGCTTCGCCGCCTCGTTCGCCGGGCTCGGCATCAACCTGGCATTCGCCCAGCGCTGACGGCTGCACAATCGTTCTAAACGCCCGGGCCGTTTGTGCGTTAAGGTCGTCTACCGACACCCACACGGCCCGCGCCCATGAGCAACTGGATCGACCTCAGACAGGACGCCGACACCGGCATCGAGTCGGTCCGCGCCCATTTCACCGGCCATGCCTACGACCCGCACTGGCACGACAGCTTCCTGGTCGGGGTGACCGAACAGGGCGTGCAGCAGTTCAACTGCCGCCGCGCACGCCACAACAGCACCCCTGGCCAGGTGTTCGTGCTCGAACCGGGCGACCTGCACGACGGCCATGCCCCCACCGTTGAGGGTTTCACCTACTCGACCCTGTACCTGGATGCCAACTGGCTGGAAACCGAGCTGCGCGCCCTGTTCGAGCACGCGCCCTCGGGCGCCCTGCCCAGCTTCGGCACCCTGCTGCACCAGGATCCGCGCCTGGCCGGGGCCACCGCCCGGGCCTTCGAGACGGTGCATTACAACGATCCGCGCATCGTCCGCCAGACCGCCCTGGACGACCTGCTGGCCTGCCTCACCGACCACCTGCACTGGCGCAAGCGCCTGGACCCCGATCCGCGCCTGCCGCTGTGTGCACAAATCGCCCGTGACTACCTGCACGCGCACCTGGACCAGGACATCGGCCTGATCGAGCTTGCGCAGGTGTGCGGCATCGACCGTTTCCGCCTGACCCGGGCATTCAAGGCGGCCTTTGGCCTGGCGCCGCATGCCTACCTGATCCAGCTGCGCCTGGCCCGTGCGCGGCGGCTGCTGGCCCAGGGTGAAACGCCGGCCAGCGTCGCCACGTCCCTGGGCTTTGCCGACCAGAGCCACCTGGGCCGCTGGTTCCGTCGCGCCTACCGGCTGACCCCGGCGGACTACCGCAAGCGCTGCTCAAACCTTCCAGACTGAACCGGCGCCCGCCGCGACCATGGTGCTTCGATCACTCGGAGCCTTGACCATGTCGCATACGCTGTTGCCCTTCATCCTCTTCGCCCTGGCCGCCAGCATCAGCCCCGGGCCGACCAACCTGCTGATCCTCGCCCACGGCGCCCGGCGCGGGTTGCGCGCCAGCCTGGCGCCCATCGTGACGGCCTGCTGCGCGGCGGCGGCAGTGGTGCTGTTGGTGGGCATGGGGCTGGGGGAGTTGCTGCTGCGCTACCCGTTGGCGCAGCAGGCCATGAGCTGGGTGGGCGCCCTGTGGCTCAGCTGGCTGGCCTGGAAGATGCTGCGCAGCGCCGGTGCGCCGCTGCAGGCGGGCAACGATAGCGGCCTTGGCCCACTGAGCGCGGCGACCCTGCAGGTGGTCAACCCCAAGGTGTGGGTGACGGCGGTGGCGATGGTCGGCCTGTTTGCCGGCCCGGCACTGCCGATGTGGTGGTTGAGCCTGGTGTTCCTGCTGATCGCCCTGCCGAGCATGACCGCGTGGGCGCTGATGGGCATCGGCAGCGCACGCTGGCTAAGCTCGTCACGGGCGCTGCGGGTGTTCAACCAGGGTCTGGCCGGACTGCTGCTGGTGTCGGCGTGGTCGGCCTTGCTGGTGTGACGGTACGCACTCGATATCAGCGCGCACCGGCCGTGCGCAGACGCAGCCCCAGGCGCGGCCCGAACACATTGATCAGCAGCCCGAGCATCACCAGCAGCGCGCCCCAGCCCTGGGCCTCGCTCAGGCGCTCGCCCAGCAACACGGCCGAGGAGCTCAGGCCGACCACTGGCACCAGCAGCGAGAACGGCGCCACCTTGCCCGCCGGGTGGCGCGACAACAGAGTGCTCCACAGGCTGTAGCCGACCATGGTGGCGACGAAGGCCAGGTAGGCCAGGGCCAGCACCGAGCTCCAGCCGATGTTGGCCAGGGCATGGCCGATGCGCTCGGGCCCTTCCAGCCACCAGGACAGTGCCAGGAACGGCAGCGGCGGGATCAGCCCGCCCCAGATCACCAGGGCGACCAGGTCGACCTTGCCGAAGCGCCGGGTGATGATGTTGCCCATGCCCCACATGGCGCCGCCGCACAGGGTCAGCACCAGTGCGAGCAACGGCACGTGGCCACTGTCCTCGCTGCCGATCACCGCCAGGCCGCCGGCGGCCACCAGCAGGCCCAGCACGCTGGCCAGGCGCAGCCGCTCGCCAAGGAACAGCGCGGCGAAACCCAGGGTGAAGAACGCCTGGGACTGCAGCACCAGCGAAGCCAGCCCCGGCGGCATGCCACTGGCCATGGCCTGGAACAGGAAGGCGAACTGGCCCAGGGAGATGGTCGCGCCGTAGGCGATCAACCAGCGCCAGGGCAGGTTCGGACGCTTGATCAGGAACACCGCCGGGAAGGCCACCAGCAGAAAGCGCAATGCCCCGAGCAGCATCGGCGGCAGGCCGTCGAGGCCCACCTTGATGACCACGAAATTGACGCCCCAGGCGATGATCACCACCAGGGCGATCAGCAGGTCCTTGAGTGGCATTGCACGCATTCCTTCTTCAGGCTTGTTATAGACATATTTGGTTACAGCATAAGGGCATCGCGCCGCCGCGGACCAGTACAGTTGCGCGCCAGCCTTGCACAACAGTCGGCTGTGATGGCCTCGTAACAGCGAAGAAAACCCCGCGCAAGCTTCACTTGACCAGACTTGTATATACATGCTCATATCGGGCTTCGGCCATCCGCCCTGCGTCCCGCCGATAGCCGCCGCCTTTCACAAAAACAACGAAGCGGAGCCCTCCCCGATGTCCAGCAAACCCGTGATCGAGCGCCGCTCGATCGACTACATCCCCGAGTCTGAACGCCATGGACGCGTCTACAGCCAATTCACCCTGTGGCTGGGAGCCAACCTGCAGATCACCGCGATCGTTACCGGCGCCCTGGCCGTGGTGCTGGGCGGCGATGTGTTCTGGTCGTTGATCGGCCTGCTGCTCGGGCAACTGGTCGGCGGCGCGGTGATGGCCCTGCATGCCGCCCAGGGGCCGCGCCTGGGGCTGCCGCAGATGATCTCCAGCCGCGTGCAGTTCGGCGTGTACGGGGCGGCCATCCCCATGGCCCTGGTGTGCCTGATGTACCTGGGCTTCACCGCCACCGGCACGGTGCTGTCCGGCCAGGCCATCGGCCAGTTGCTGAGCATCAGCGACAGCGCCGGCATTCTGATCTTCGCCGGGGTGATCGTGCTGGCGACCCTGGCCGGCTACCGGGTGATCCACTGGATCGGCCGCCTGGCCAGCGTGCTCGGGATCATCGCCTTCGTCTACCTGTTCAGCCGCATCCTGATGCTCGCCGACATCGGCCAGCTGCTCGACAACCGTCACTTCAGCTGGGCCAGCTTCCTGCTGGCGGTGTCGCTGGCGGCGTCCTGGCAGATCGCTTTCGGCCCGTACGTGGCCGACTACTCGCGCTACCTGCCCAGCCACACCTCGCCGCTCAAGACCTTCCTCGCCGCCGGCCTGGGCTCGGTGATCGGCGCCCAGGCCTCGATGATCCTCGGCGTGTTCGCCGCGGCCATCGCCGGTGGCCAGTTCTCCGGGCGCGAGGTAGCCTACATCGTCGGCCTGGGCGGGGCCGGCACCACGGCGGCGCTGCTGTACTTTTGCATCGCCTTCGGCAAGGTGACCATCTCCACCCTCAACAGCTACGGCAGCTTCATGTGCATCGCCACGATCATCAGCGGTTTCCGGGGTCACCTGCAGATCAGTCGGGTTCAGCGCCTGGTGTTCGTGCTTGGCATCGTCGGCGCCGCGACCCTGGTCGCCCTGCTCGGCCAGCATTCGTTCCTCACTGCGTTCAAGTCGTTCATCCTGTTCCTGCTGACCTTCTTCGTGCCATGGAGCGCGGTGAACCTGGTGGACTACTACTTCATCACCAAGGAACGCTACGACATCCCGGCACTGGCCGACCCTGACGGCCGCTACGGGCGCTGGAACTGGCCGGGCATCGGCGTGTACACCTTCGGCGTGCTGGTGCAGATGCCGTTCATCGACACCAAGCTGTACACCGGGCCCATGGTCGCGCACCTCGGTGGTGTGGACGTGTCGTGGCTGATCGGCCTGGTGGTGCCGAGCGTGCTGTACTACTGCGTGGCCCGCCGTCGGGCGGCCGAGGCGCCGGCCGGGATCATCGTGCCGGAGGGGCGCTGAGCCGGGTTGCTCACACATATCCTGCATGAGATCGCCCAGCCCCTCGGGCTGGGCTGTCGCACATGAAATGGTGTCCCTGTGGGAGCAACTGTCTTGCTAATTTTTAGAATCTGGCGCGATCCCTGTGGGAGCGGGCTTGCCCGCGAACACGGGCGAAGCCCGTGCCATCCACCACGGTGTCGGCTTCGCGGGTAAACCCGCTCCCACAGGTTCTCTGCCCGCCGGCCCAGCCAGATAGGCTGGGCGATCTCTTACGGGACACTGTCATCTTTCGGTCAAGCAACTGTCGTAATCTGCGGCGCAACTCTGTGCCACGGGTCTTCGGCATGCCTCGCCTGCTTCTCCTTCTGCTGTGCCTGCTCCCGGGCCTGGCTTGCGCCGGGCCCGCGCAACTGCGTATCCAGGGCTCCAACACCATCGGCGCGGCCCTTGGCCCGGCCCTGGTGCAGGGGCTGCTGCAGGCTCAGGGCGCAAGCGCCATCGAGCACCGGCCCGGCGCCACGGCCAACGAGACCGAGGTCCACGCCCGCGATGCAAACGGCCAGCCCGTGCGCATCGAGATTGCCGCCCACGGCACCAGCACCGGCTTTGTCGCGCTGGCCCGGGGCGAGGCCGACCTGGCCGCGGCCTCGCGGCCGATCAGCGACAGCGAGGCGCAACAGTTGCAGGCCCTGGGCAACCTGCGCGGCGCGGGCTCGGAACAGGTGATCGGCCTGGATGGCGTGGCGGTGATCGTCCACCCGGACAACCCGCTCACGCAACTGAGCACCGAGCAACTGGCCCAGGTGTTCTCCGGCCAGTTGCAACGCTGGGAACAGCTGGGCGTGCCCGGCGGGGCGATCCACCTGTATGCCCGCGATGATCGCTCCGGCACCTTCGAAACCTTCAAGGCCCTGGTGCTTACCCCTCAGCAAGCGACACTGGCCACCCAGGCGCGGCGCTTCGAGTCCGCCGACGAACTGGCTGCCCAGGTCATGGCCGACCGCCAGGCCATCGGTTTCAGCGGCCTGGCCACGGTCCACCGGACCAAGGCACTGGCCGTGGCCGAGGGCGATGCACCGGCGCTGCCACCCAGCCGTGCCCTGGTGGCCAGCGAGGACTACCCGCTGTCGCGTCGCCTGTTCTTCTACCTCCCCGCCCACCCCACGCCGCTGGCCAAGGCGCTCGCCGAGTTTGCCCAAAGTCCCGCCGGCCAGGCCATCGTCGCCGAGCAGGGTTTCGTTTCCCAGCAGATCAAGCCACAGCAGATCGCGGCCCAGGGCGACATGCCGCCACGCTATCGGACACTGGCCGGCGAGGCCCAGCGCCTGAGCGTGAACTTCCGCTTCCAGGAAGGCAGCGCCGGCCTCGACAACAAGGCCCTGCGCGATGTGCAGCGGGTCGGCGACTACCTGCGCCAGGCCGGCAAGCTACAGGGCAAGGTGGTGCTGGTGGGCTTCGGCGATCCCAAGGAGACACCGGGCCGCGCCGCGCTGCTGTCGCGCCTGCGGGCCATGGCGGTGCGCCGCGAGCTGGCCCGCGCCGGGGTGCAGGTCAGGGACGTGGCGGGCATGGGCGACGAACTGCCGGTGGCCGGCAACGACCTGGAGCAGGGGCGCCTGCGCAACCGCCGGGTCGAGGTCTGGGTGTACTGACCCGCTCAGCCGCCATCGGGCAGTTCGATCCGCGCCACCAGCCCACCGCCAACGCGATTGCGCAGGGTCAGCTCGCCGCCCTGCTCGCGCACGCTGGCACGGGCGGCCGAAAGGCCGAGGCCGACGCCGCCGGTATCGCGGTTGCGCGAGCCCTCCAGCCGGTAGAACGGCTCGAACACCTGCTGCAGGGCCTCCTCGGGAATACCTGGCCCGCTGTCGCGAACCTCGATGACGATCAGGTGAGCGGCGCGGCGCAGCGTTATCTGCGGATCGCGGGCATACTTCATGGCGTTTTCCACCAGGTTGACGACCACCCGCTTGGTCGCCAGCGGGCGGCCGTCATGCACCAGGTGCGCCGGGCCCTTGAAGGCGATGTCCAGATGCTGGTCGCGGTAGTCGTCGACCAGGGTCTGCAACAGCTCCGACAAATCATAGGCCGTGCGCTGCTCCAGTTGCGTGCCTTCGCGGAAGAACGCCAGGGCCTCGTTGATCATCGTCTGCATCTCGTCGACGTCGCGGATCAGCTTGCGCTGGTGGTCCAGGTCTTCCATGAACTCGCTGCGCAGGCGCATGCGCGTCAACGGCGCGCGCAGGTCGTGGGAGATGGCCGCGAGCATGTGGGTGCGCTCGCGGAGGAAGTGCTGGATCTGCGCCTGCATGGTGTTGAAGGCGATGATTGCCTGGCGAATTTCCTCGGGCCCCTCGATGGCGATGGGCGGCGCCTGCAGGTCAGCGCCGAAACGCCGCGCCGCACTGGCGAAGCGTTGCAGCGGCGCGGCCAGCTGGCGGGTGGCGAGCCAGGCCACCAGCAACGTCGCCACCAGCCCCAGGCCGATGACCACCGCCAGGCGCGCCGTCACGCTCATGCCCCAGCTGCGCTCCGGCGGCACGAACAGCAGCCAGCTGTCATCAGCCAGCGCGACCAGCGCCACGTAGTGCGCCTCGGCGCTGCCCATGGGCCAGTCATCCGGGTTGTACACTTCGATCGGCCGCGAGGGCCCCAGCAGCTGGGCCATCGCCGGCACCTGCCCGGAATTGAGCATGGTGCCCGGGCCAGGCAGGCCAAAGTCGTCACGCCGGGTACTCCAGGTCACCCGCAGCGTTGGCGTGCTCGCCGCCTCGGCCAGCTGCCCGCGCAGCGTCGCCGGCGCGGTCTCGATCACTCGGGTGGTCACGGCGATCTGTTCGAGCAGGCCGGTGCGCTCGATGGGCGGGCGGGCCCAGCTGCCGGCAACCTGGACGAACAAGGCGTTGAACGCCAAGGACGCGAGCAGCGCGGTGAAAATGGTCAGGGCGATGCGCTTGCGCAGGGTGTCGCGACCCAGCAGGCGACGGATCACGAGCGGGTCACCGTGGCGCTGAACAGGTAGCCGCCATTGCGCACGGTGCGAATCAGGTCCGGGCGCTTGCTGTCGGGCTCGATCTTGCGCCGCAGCCGGCTGACCTGCACGTCGATGCTGCGGTCGAAGGCGTCATGGCCGTGGCCACGGGTCAGGTCGATCAACTGCTCGCGGGTGAGGATGCGCTGCGGATGCTCGAGAAATACCACCAGCAAATCGAACTCGGCGCCGGACAGCGGCACCATCACCCGCTCGGGCGAGCGCAGCTCGCGACAGGTGATGTCCAGCTGCCAGCCGGCGAAGCCGATCACCGGCCGCGCCGCCTCGCCACGCGGCGGCTGCTCGCCGACCCGGCGCTGCACGGCGCGCAGGCGGGCCAGCAGTTCGCGCGGGTCGAACGGCTTGGTCAGATAGTCGTCGGCGCCCAGTTCCAGGCCGATGATGCGGTCGCTCAGCTCGGCCATGGCGGTGAGCATGATGACCGGCACGCCAAGCTGCGCACGCAGCTTCTGACACAGGCCCAGGCCACTTTCGCCGGGCAGCATCAGGTCGAGGATGATCGCATCCGGGCGCTGCCGGGCGACGGCGGCCCACATCGCCTGCCCCTCGGCGGCCAGGTCTACCTCGTAGCCGTGCTGGACGAAGAACTGCTTCAGCAAGGCGAGGATTTCCACGTCGTCATCGACGATCAACAATCTGCTCACGGTCATACCGATCCGGGAAAAAAGGCGTATCTAAAACCATTGCGCCACGCGGGTCATATATTTCAATCGCGCAACATTTCGTCATGCACGACACAAAGCGGACATCACCCGGCAACGATGACCCTTCACCCTGCCAGCCTTCCATTACCGAGGGTTCCCCATGAAGATAGTCGACAGCCGCAACAGCACCGATGGGCATGAGGGTTCCGCGTCCCTGATCCTCAGCCAGCGCAACACCCAGCGCGGACAATCGGGTTCCCTGATCGTGCAGCAGGAGAGCCTGGAGCTGGCAAACGAACAGGGCTACGTCACCCTGCGTCGGTATTTCGAACACTACGACCCGACCTTTGGCGAATGGGTCGAGTACAGCCACACCGTTCCGGTCCGTGACCTCGTTCACTGGCTGATGGCGCGCGGGCAGCTGCGCATCCAGACATCGCAGGACGTGCCCCACCTGCAAGCGGCCCTCCCGACCCGGCGCGAGGTTCGCCACCCATGAGTCGGCGTCACCTTCTGGCAGTGGTGCTGACGTCCACCCTGGGCCTGTCCGCGTGCGGCAGCAACAAGCCGGCACCGACCGGTTATCTCAAGGATTACGGATTACTCACACCGCACCAGGCACCCTCAGGCGGGACCGTGCTCAGCTGGGCCGACCCGAAATGGCCAAAGGGGCGTTACATCGAGGTCTACCTGGCTCCCAGCCGGTTCTACCCGGCTCCCGAGCCGAGCTCGCGCATCCCCCAGGCCACCCTCGCCAGCATCACCCACTACTACGATGCGGTACTGCGCAACGAACTGGGCAAGGTGATGACGGTGGTCGACAGGCCCGGCCCGAACACCCTGGTGGTCAGGCCGGCAATCACCCGTATCAGCGCCGACACCCAGGGCCTGCGCTTCTACGAGTGGCTGCCGATTACCCTGGTCGCGGCCGGGGTGAGCAGCGCCGCGGGCATTCGCGACCGGGACAGCCTGATCGCCAGCGAGCTGTCGTTCGAGTCGGGCGCAAGCGGCAAGGTAGTCGGCGAGGCAATGCTCGCAGGTACCGGCGTGCCGCTGGACAACGACCGCCAGGTGATGACGGCCGACAACGTCAAGGCCGTGCTCGACGGCTGGGCCGTGGACCTGCGCCAGGGGTATGCGGCGCCGCTCAGGTAGCGCTGCGCGTCGCCCGGCAAGCCCGCCCCCACGACAGGATCAGACCTTGAGCGTGGCCATGTCGATGACGAAGCGGTACTTCACATCGCCAGCGATCATCCGCTCGTAGGCGTGATTGATGTTGCGGATGTCGAGCATTTCGATATCGCAGCTGATTCCGTGCTCGGCGCAAAAGTCGAGCACCTCCTGGGTTTCGGCGATGCCGCCGATCAGGGAGCCTGCCAGCACCCGGCGCTGCATCACCAGGTTGGCCGCATGCACCGGCGGGTCGACCGGCTCGATCAGCCCGACCAGGATGTGCACGCCACCGAACTTCAGGGTTTGCAGGTAGGGGTTGAGGTCGTGCTGCACCGGAATGGTGTCGAGCAGGAAATCGAAACGGCTCGCCGCACTGCGCATCTGTTCGGCATCGGTGGAGACGATCACATGGTCGGCGCCCTGGCGACGGGCTTCCTCGGCCTTGGCCGCGGAGCGGGTGAACAGGGTCACTTGCGCACCCAGGGCCTTGGCCAGCTTGATGCCCATATGGCCCAGGCCACCCATGCCCAGCACGCCCACCTTGTGCCCGGGGCCCACGCCATGGTGCTTGAGGGGCGAATAGGTGGTGATGCCGGCGCACAGGATCGGCGCCGCACTGGCCAGGTCCATGCCCTCGGGAATGCGCAGGACGAAGTGCTCGCTGACGACGATGCTGCTGGAGTAGCCGCCCATCGTGTTGCTGCCGTCGACCCGGTCGGGGGTGGCGTAGGTCATGGTCGGGCCTTCCAGGCAGTACTGCTCGACGTCCTGGCGACAGGCCTCGCAGTGACGGCAGGAATCGACCATGCAGCCGACGCCGACCAGATCACCGACCTGGTAACGGCTGACCTGCGCGCCCACTGCACTGACCCGGCCGACGATCTCATGGCCCGGCATCAGCGGGTACGCGGCGATGCCCCATTCATTGCGGGCCTGGTGGATATCGGAATGGCACACGCCACAGTAGAGGATCTCGATGACCACATCGTCGGGCCGCGGGCTGCGGCGCTGGAAGGTCATGGGGGCCAGGGGGCTGGTGGGCGATTGGGCGGCGTAACCGATGGCGGTGTACATGGGGTACCTCGTGCAAGTGAAACGATTTAGTCGGCGCATTCTGCGCGCCAGAATCAGCCTCGCCCACCGCCGATTCTCCGGCATGCATGCCTGATTCTCCGGACCTTGCCGCCTGCCTCTGGCATGAACCCGCGAATCTGCGAAGATGCCAATGTCCGATTCTCTGCCCGGGTTCACCATGCACCTGACTCGCCATGTGGATGCCAATGCCACGCTCTGCTCGCTGATCCGCGCCCTCGCCACAGGCCCGGGGTTCGTGCCCACGCTCCTGCCCCAGGTCCAGGTCCTGACCTGGGACCATTACGTGGCCAGCACCCCGCAAATCTACGAACCCAGCCTGATCATCCTCGCCCAGGGCAGCAAACTGGCGCGCCTGGGCCCGCGCACCCTGGAGTACGGCGCCGGGCATTACCTGGTGCAGGCGCTGTCGGTGCCGTTCATGTGCGAGACCTTCGCCACGCCCCAGGCGCCGCTGCTGGGCGTGGCGGTGGACATCGACCGCGCCCTGCTCGGCGAGCTGGTGCAAAGCATGGACCTGGCGCCGGATGCCGCGGTGCAGGCACAGACGCCACAGTCGATGACTTCGGCGGTGCTGGACACGGCCATGCGCGACAGCGTCGAACGCCTGCTGCAGTGCCTGCAGGACCCGCTGGATGCCAAGGTGCTGGGGCCGGCGCGGGTGCGCGAGGTGCTCTACACCGCCTTGCGCGGGCCTCAGGCCGGCGTGCTGCGGGCGCTGGTCGAGCAACAGGGGCATTTCGCCCGGATCGGCTCGGCCCTGGCCTACCTGCGCGAGCACTACGCCGAGCCGCTGGGCGTCGATGAACTGGCCAGCCGGGCGAACATGAGCGTGTCGACCTTCCACGAACACTTCAAGCGCTGCACCGACCTGGCGCCGATGCAGTACCTCAAGCGCCTGCGCCTGCTCAAGGCGCAGCAGATGCTGATCGGCGAAGGCCTCGGCGTGGCCCAGGTGGCGCATCGGGTCGGCTACCAGAGCACCTCGCAGTTCAGCCGCGAGTACAAGCGCCAGTTCGCCCGCAGCCCGGGCGAGGAACAACCGTACCAGAGCCTGCCGGCCTGAGGGGTCGTCGTAGCTGATTGCAAGAGCTGGATGCGTAGGAAATCGCCCAGCCCTTTGGGCTACATTGTCGCGAAGGGAACTGTCCCTCTGTGGGAGCGGCCTTGCCGAGGCGTCGGACCGGTCGGAAAGGGGCGCGCAGCGGCCCCAGATTCCGAGCCACCTTTGAAATTGCAGGGGGCTGCTACGCAGCCCTTTCGCGACGCAAGGCCGCTCCCACAGGGCCTGGATAAATCAATAAGTTACGTTTACTCCATGAGAGCGGGTCACGGGATCCGCTACAAAAATCACTTGCAGGATGATCGCCTACTGCCGCAGGACCATCGCCACGATGGTCGCCTGCAGCTCGCACTTGGCCGCTTCTGCCGTCAGCTCTCCGGCCGCTGCCGCCAGGGACAACGCATCCGCCGCCCCCACCAGCACCCACAACCCGGCCACGCCGATATCGCCACCCGGCGCGAATGGCAGCAGCGCTTCACGGCACTTGTCCATGAACGGCCCGTCATAACCACGCTTGAGCGCCTCCAGCTCCGGCGATCCGGCCAGCGCGGCGCTGACCCCGGGGATCTCCCGGCCCTGGGTGGCCACGCAGTCCACATAGGCCTCGGCAATCACCCAGGCCCGCTCCGATAGGCCCGCCGGGCAGCCGGCCAGGGCCTTGTCGAGCATGGCCGTCTGGCGGGCGTCGTATTCCTGGTACAGCGCCAGCAACAAGCCGTTGCGGGTCTCGAAATGGTCGTACACCACCGGCTTGGTCACCCCGGCCTGCTCGGCCAGACGCCCCAGGCTCAGGGCATCGGTGCCCTCCTCGCGGACCAGCCGCCAGGCCACATCCAGCAACTGGCGCCGGCGCTCCTCGCGGGACAGGCGTTTGCGCCGCGCGGTCTTTTCCTCGCTTGACATCGATTACCTACCAAAAGTAACTTACTAAGCGTAACTTACCTCGAGTATATAACGCTCCCGGTATCCCTGCATCCTGATTCTGGAGATTCCACCATGCATGCCCTGATCGTCATCGGTCACCACGACCCCGACTCCCTCACCCACGCCCTCGCCCGGCAGGTCGCCGAAGGCCTGCGCGCGGCCGGTCATACCAGCGAGTTCGCCGACCTGGCCAGCGAAGGCTTCGACCCACGCTTCAGCCTGGCCGACCACGCCGTGCACCGGCGCCTTGGCAAGCCCCCAGCCGATGTACTGGCCGAACAGGCGCGCATCGAGCGGGCCGACACCATGGTCATGGTCTACCCCATCTACTGGTGGTCGCTGCCGGCCCTGCTCAAGGGCTGGGTCGAGCGGGTATTCAGCAACGGCTGGGCCTTCGACCAGGCCGCCGACGGCAGCACCACCAAGCTGCTGCACGGGATGACCGCGCACCTGGTCGGCGTGGCCGGCGCCGATGCCGGCACCTTCGAGCGCCATGGCTACGGCGAGGCCATGCGCGTGCAGATCGAGCACGGTATCTTCGACTACTGCGGTGCCCGGGTCATCAGTTCGACCCTGTTCACCGACAGTGAAGGCGCAGCCCCCGCCAGCCTCCTGCCGCAAGCCCGCCAACTGGGGCTGACCCTGTTCGCGGGCCAGGAAGCTGCGGCCTGATGCGCCAGCGCGCGCCGCTGCGCAGGCAGCGGCGCGAATTGTTGTGCCATGCCCCATTGCGAGACGACGAACCTCCCGGCTACCATTGAGAACGATTCACACTCACAACTGGATAGCCACCGTTGGACAGCACCTCGACCCGCAAGCTGGGCTTCTTCTTCAGCGACCACCATCGCTGGCTGCTCCAACACATCCACAAACGCCTGCGCAACCGCGCCGACGCCGAGGACACCGCCGCCGAGGCGTTCTGCCAGATGCTGGGCGCGCAGGTCGATCCGGACAGCATCCAGCAACCACGCGCCTACCTGTCGACCATCGCCCGGCGGCTGATCTTCGACCGCCACCGTCGCCGTCAACTGGAACTGGCCTACCTCGAGCGCCTGGCGCTGCTGCCTGAACAAGTCGCCCCATCGACCGAAGAGCAATTGCTGCTGATCGAAGCACTGGTGACCATCGACCAGGTGCTCGACGGCCTGCCGGCCATGGTCAAGGCCGCTTTCCTCTACAGCCAGCTCGACGGCATGAGCTATGTCGAGATCGCCGCCCGCCTGCAGATCTGCGAACGCACCGTCAGCCGCTACATGAAGCAGGCCCTGCGCCAATGCTACCTGTGCGAAGTACAACCATGAGCGCCCGCAGCCTGGACCCGATCGGCGAGCAGGCCATCGACTGGATGGTGGCGCTCAATGCCCGCGCGCCGGACGATGCGCTGTTGCACCAGCTGGAGCAGTGGCTGCGCCAGGACCCGGCGCACCAGCAGGCCTGGGACCGGCTGCAACAGCGTCTGGGCAAGCCCTGCGCGACCTTGCGCACCCTTGAGCAACGGGCCCCCGGACAGGCCGCCGAGGCGCGCCGGGTGCTGCTGCAACCGAGCCATTCACGTCGCGAAGTGCTGGGTGCCCTGGCCAGCCTCGGCCTGCTCGGCGGGGCGCTCTGGGGCGGCTGGCGCAGCGACGCCACCCAGGGCTGGCTGGCCGACCTGCACACCGCCAGCGGCGAGCGGCGCAGCTTCACCCTGGCCGACGGCAGCCGGCTGAGCCTCAACAGCGCCAGCGCCGTGGACCTGCGTTTCGATGCTCGCCAACGCCTGGTCCTGCTGCGCCGCGGCGAGCTGGTCATCCAGGTCGCCGCCGACGCCGCACGACCGCTGCGCGTGCGTACCGCGCAGGGCCAGGTGCAGGCCCTCGGCACCCGCTTCCTGGTCCGCCAGGAAGACACCGCCACCCGCGTGGTGGTGCTCGAACACAGCGTGCGCCTGAGCCTGCCCGACGGGCGCTGGCAAGACCTGCAACAAGGCCAGGCGGCGCTGCTGCGCAACAACGGCATCGAGCGGCTGGGCAGCGAGCAACAACAGCGCGCGGCCTGGGTGGAGGGCCGCCTGGAAGTGCTCGACGAACCGCTGCATGTGGTGGTCGACGCCCTGCGCCCCTACCAGCGCGGCTACATGCGCCTCGCTCCGGCGGTGCGCGACTTGCGGGTACAGGGCGTGTTCCCGCTCGACCAGCCGCAACAAGCCCTGTCGGCACTGGCCGAAACCCTGCCGGTCAGCATCGAGCACTTCGGCCCCTGGCTGACCTTGATCGGCCCAAAAACGGCTACGTGAAACTTTTTTTGAAAATCATTCGCAAAGGTGTCCGGTTTTCATTTCTCGGCCCACCTATCTCCTGACAACTCACAATATCCGGGAGATTTCCGTGCGCAACCCCTGGCCCATTGCCGCCGTCCTGACCAGCTTCAGCCTGTTCGCCCAGGCACAGACCCTGTCGTTCGACCTGCCCGCCGCGAGCCTGGCAACCACCCTCAACCGCATCGCCAGCCAGAGCGGCACCATCATCGCCCTGGAGCCAGGGCTTGTGCGCGGCAAGCAGGCCCCCGCCGTGGTCGGCCAGATGAGCGCCGAGCAAGCCATGCAGGCCGCGCTGGCCGGCAGTGGCCTGCAATTGCGCATCACCGGCAGCGGCCACTTCAGCGTGGCCCCCGCCAGCCAGGGCGATGAGGTGCTGGAGCTGGGCAGCACCAGCATCACCGACAACTACCTGGACGCCACCAGCGAAGGCAGTGGCTCCTACGCGGCGCGGGCGGTGACCCTGGGCAAGGGCGTGCACACCCTCAAGGAGATCCCGCAGTCGGTGACGGTGATCACCCGCAAGCAGCTGGACGACCAGGGCATCACCGACCTTCAGGATGCGCTCAACCACACCACCGGCCTGGTCGGCGCCCAGGGCATCGGCCCGGGCGTGGTCGTGACCTCGCGAGGCTTCCAGATCGACGACTGGCAGTACGACGGCGTGCCGATCCCGCGCAACAACTACTCGCTGGGCAACTGGGCGACCCAGGACCTGGTGTTCTTCGACCGGGTGGAAGTCCTGCGCGGCGCCTCCGGCCTGCTGCAAGGCACCGGCAGCCCGGGCGGAGCGATCAACCTGGTGCGCAAGCGCGGCCAGGCCGCACCGACCGTCACCGTCACCGGCAAGGCCGGCTCCTGGGACCACTATGGCCTGCAACTGGATGCCGGCGGCCCGCTGACCGCCGACGGCCGGGTGCGCGGGCGGATGGTCGCCGACGAGGACCAGAGCGACAGCTTTATCGACTATGCCTGGAGCAAGTCCCACTCCCTGTACGGCGCGCTGGATATCGACCTGAGCGACGACACCACCGTTGGTGCCGGCATCAGCTACAACCGCCAGCAGTCGCGGCCAATGCTGCGCGGCATTCCACGCTACGCCAACGGCAAGGCGGTCGACCTGCCCCGTTCGACCTTCACCGGCGCGCGCTGGAACCGTGCGCAAACCGACGTCACCACCTACTACCTCGACCTCGAACACCGCTTCGACGACGACTGGACGTTCAAGGCCGCCGCCGTGCGCATGGACGAGACCAACACCTCCATCCACCAGCGCACCCAGACCGTCGGCGAAGGCCTGGAAGCGGACGGCAGCGGCGTCGAGTACGCCAACTGGATCACCGATTTCCACAATACCAAGCTGGGCCTGGACATGAACCTGGTCGGCCACTTCGATACCGGTGCGGTGGCGCATGAGGTAACCGTGGGCGGCAACTACTCCAAGCTGACTTCAGATGATGAGTACTGGCGCACCTTTGGCGGCAACGACAACATCTTCGACATTGACCATGACCGCCCTGAACCCAGCCGCGACGGGCTGCTCGCCGCGCCCACCGGTCGGCATGAGCACAGCGGCTACGACATTCGCCAGAAAGGCCTGTATGGCGCCTGGCGCGTCAAGCCGACCGATCGCCTGACGCTGATTCTCGGCTCGCGCGTCAGCTGGTACGACTACAGCTACGCGAGCACCACTTATCGGGGGCTCAACCCGGGCCAGGTCAACCCCACCAGCCGCATGACCGAGTCGGGCGAAGTCACACCGTACGCCGGATTTGTCTACGACCTGACCCGCGAATGGGCCTGGTACGCCAGCTACACCGATGTGTTCGCCCCGCAGACCGAACGCGGTGTCGGCAATGTGCCGCTCAAGCCTGTGATCGGCAGCAACTACGAAACCGGCTTCAAGGGCGAGCTTCTCGATGGCCGCGTCAATGCCTCGCTGGCAGTGTTCCGCTACGACCAGGAGAACCGCGCCGTCACCGACACCGCCTCAGGTTTTGCCTGTGACGGTTGGTATTGCTCCAATGCCGCGGGCAAGGTGCGCAGCCAGGGGATCGAAGCCGAGGTCAGCGGCGAAGTGCTCAGCGGCCTGCAACTGTTCGCCGGCTACACCTACAACACCACCAAGTTCCTCGACGATCCGGAAAACGAGGGACGGGTGTTCAGCCAATGGACCCCCAAGCACATGCTGCGCGCCTGGGCCGACTACACCTTGCCCGTGGACGGCCAGCGCTGGAGCACCGGGCTGGGCTTTACCAGCCAGAGCCACACCCTGGGTTACGAGCGCACCTACGAGGTACCCGGCTACACCGTATGGAATGCTCGCCTGGCCTACCAGCTGACACCGGAAGTGAGTCTGGCGGTCAACGCCTACAACCTGTTCGACAAGAAGTACTGGGTGGCAGGCTTCAACCAGCTCAACGGCAGCAACAACTACGGCGAGCCGCGCAACCTGATGTTCTCGGTCAAGTACACGCCTGAGTTCTGATCGCCGCTCACGCGCTCAACGGCCATTGCGCCAAGGGCCAGTAACGGCCCTTGCGCGATTCGTAGAGCGTGAAGTGCCGGGCGGCAAGGAAGAACTCCGGCGCCGTGCCGGCCTCTGGCGGCTGGCCGCGAAAGTCCCTGGCCAGGGTCAGGTGCGGGCGATACTCACGGCTTGCCGTCTCCACGCCCACGGGCAACAGCGCCTGCTGCAGGCCATACACCAGTTGCAGCAGCGCCACAGGCGCCTGATGCGCCTCCAGCACCAGCGCGCTGGCCCGCGGCCAGACCTGCAGGCGGTCGAGCAGCAAGCGTGGCGCTGCGACCGGCCGCCTGAGCTGATCGACCGCCGCGCAGATCGCCGGCACCTGCTCGGCGTCCACATCACCGAGAAACAGCAAGGTGACGTGGAAATTCTCCGCCGGCACCGGTTTGCCGCTGCGCAGGTTCAGCCCTCGTCGCCACTGCGCCAGGGCGCGGCATTGTTCGTCGCCTACCGGCAAGGCGAAGAACAACCGTTTGAACGGAGCGCCGCTGGGGCGTGGATCCTGGATCATTCGATTCTCCCTGACAGCGGTTCGAGCCATCGAGTGTAGCGGTTTACCCGACCTGAACATCTGCATAAGCTGTTGAATCGTTTGCGCAACCTGTCAGCCATTGCACCTAAGTCGGTCAGACAAGACGTAACAATAAGTACAAACCCGCGCCACGATTGTTTATGCTGGCGGGCTTACGCCATGGCGCATGGCCATTTTTCGACAAGTAAACGTCCATGAAAATTGCACTCGTACTGATCTTCGTCCTCTCGATCGCCTATGTTCACCTGCGCGGTCGGGTTCGTCACAAGCTGACCCGCCAGCTGGGCGACCACTCCAGCTTCCTGGCCCCGGTCAACGCCTTCCTCTATCTGTTCTCCAAGCATCCGGCCAAGCCGTATCTGCCGGTCAGCGCCTTCCCCGAGCTGCAGGTGCTGCAGGACCACTGGCAGGAAATCCGCAAGGAAGGGCAACAGCTGCTGCAGGCCGGCGAGATCAAGAAATCCGACAACTATGACGACGTCGGTTTCAACTCGTTCTTCAAGACCGGCTGGAAGCGCTTCTACCTGAAGTGGTACGGCGAGAGCCACCCGTCGGCGATGACCCTGTGCCCGCGCACCACCGAGCTGCTCGCCGGCATCGGCACAGTCAAGGCGGCGATGTTCGCCACCCTGCCGCCGGGCGCCAAGCTGGTGCGCCACCGTGATCCGTACGCCGGCTCCTACCGCTACCACCTGGGCCTGGACACGCCCAACGACGATGGCTGCTACATCGACGTGGACGGCGAGAAGTACTCCTGGCGTGACGGCGAGGGCGTGGTGTTCGACGAGACCTACATCCACTACGCGGCCAACACCACCGAGCACAACCGCATCATCCTGTTCTGCGACGTCGAGCGTCCGCTCAAGTACCGCTGGGCCGCGGCGTTCAACCGCTGGTTCAGCCGCAACGTCATGGCCGCCGCCGCCGCGCCCAACGATGCCAGCGACAAGACCGGCGGCATCAACCGCCTGTTCACCCGCATCTACAAGATCCGCGAGCGCGGCAAGGCGATGAAGAAACGCAACCGCACCCGCTACTACCTGGAGAAGTGGGCGGTGGTCGCGGCGCTGGTGCTGGTGTTCATCTATATCTGACCTGCCACTGTCTATCGGCCGCTCCATGCTCCTGCGGGAGCGGCCTTGTGTCGCGAAAGGGCTGGGCGATCTCCTACCAAGATCACCTGTGCCTCCTCGTCCCGCCGAACATCGACTAGCCTGATAGCTCCTGTTGCCAACCTGACAAGGTGAAGACGATGAGCATGATGGACTGGGACGCCTACCGTAAGCAGTTGATGGCCGGCATCGGCGATCTCAAGCAACTCTCACCCGATACCGTGGCCGGCTACATGACCGCCAGCGGCGCCGGGGCCAAGACCAACCACCTGGACGCCAAGACCCGCGAGCTGATCTCTCTGGCCGTGGCCGTCACCACGCGCTGCGACGGCTGCATCGCCGTGCATTCGCAGCAAGCGGTCAAGCACGGCGCCACCCGCGAGGAGATCGCCGAGGCCCTGGGCGTGGCGGTGGCGATGAACGCCGGTGCCGCGCTGGTCTACTCGGCCAGGGCGCTGGACGCCGTGGGCAAGACCGATTCCTGAGCAGGTTGCGGCGCCAGCGCCCTTGCGCACGGGCGCCGCGACACCCAGACTTGGCGCCTCAGCCCGTGCAGGAACCGCCATGATCCAGATCCGCCCCATGACCCCGGAAGACTTCGAGCGCTTCTGGCCGACCTTCCAGGCCATTGTCCAGGCCCGCCAGACCTACGCCTTCGACCCTGCCCTGGACGTTGACCAGGCGCGCCGGCTGTGGCTGGAAACCCCGCTGCGCACACTGGTGGCCGAGGAGGACGGCGTGCTGCTCGGCTCCTACTTCCTCAAGGCCAATGCGGCCGGCCCCGGCGGGCATGTCGGCAATTGCGGCTATATGGTCTGCGCGCAGGCCCGTGGTCAGGGCGTGGCCAGGCTGATGTGCGAGCACTCGCAGAAGCTGGCGCGCCAGGAGGGCTTCCTGGCCCTGCAGTTCAATTCGGTGGTGGCAAGCAACGAGGTGGCCGTGGCGCTGTGGCACAAGCTCGGCTTCGAGACCGTCGGGCGCCTGCCCAGGGCCTACCGCCATGCCGAGCTGGGCCTGGTGGACTGCCTGGTGATGTACAAGTGGCTCGCCGATGAGCCGGTAGTGGAAAAACCGGCGCTGCTGATCGGGCGCAAGAACATCGAGGCGCGAGTGTCGCGCCGGCGTGGACGCTAGACAGCGTTGATGTCATCGCGGGGCAAGCCCGCTCCCACGCCATGCCCGTCCGTTTGGGTGAGTAGGGCGTGAAAGCGGGCCTGCCCCGCGACGGATTCAGCGCAGGTTCAACCGGTCAGAACGCCAACCCCACCTTCACCCCAAACTCGTCGCGCTTGAGCTTGGTGTTGTCGGCCACCGGAGTGTCCTCGTCCAGCTTGTACTCGGTACGGGTGTAGTACGCCCCCACCTGCACCGGCATGCCACCCTGCTGGTTCATCAGCAGGGTGACCTCCGCATACGGATTGGTGCGGTCCTTCATGTCGACACTGTCGCTGCCGAAATCATCGACTTTCAGCCGTGCGCGGCCATCAATGGTGTGACGCGCGCCCACCTCCACACGCAGGGTCGACGCATCGAACTGGTGATTGTAGCCCAACGCTGCCTTGGCGAACGGCGACTTGTAGGTCAGCCGTGTATCGAGATCGTTGATCTCAGGCTCGAAGCGGGTCCAGCTGTAGCCGCCGCCCACTGTCAGGTCGACGAAGTTGCGCGCATCCAGTGCGGCGCGCCAGCCCAGGTCGAGATCGGCCTGGGCTTCCTTGAGCTTGTTGTCGTTCTTCTTGCCGTACTTGGCCTCGGCACCGATCTGGTAGATGAACCCGGATTCGGCGGTCATCTTGTTGCCGAACGTGGCGAACACACCGCCCTGACCCATGTGTTCCTTGTCCGACTCGCTTCCTCCCTCGAACTTGAACTTGTCGTAGGAACCCAGCAAGCCGAGGGTGAACAGCGGGTCGGTGCTCGGTGCCGCCGTGGCGGCCAGTGGGGCACCGAGCAGGGCAAGCAGGCAGGAGTGACGCAACAGGTTACGGGTAGACATTCGCAAAAGTCTCCATGACGTGAATGAATGGTGAACGACCGGTTCGAGACAACGGGCTTGGCAAAAGTTCGAAAAAATTCGGCAAACCGCTCTAAACCGCCATGTCCGTCACAGTTTCTCCACCCACTCGAACGATTGACTCACTGCCCGTTCAATGGTCAGATGCGCGCCAGTTTCAGGTGTCCTGCGCCGCCGTGCGCAGGGTGAAACGGGAAGCCGGTGCGTCGTTGTCACGACAAGTCCGGCGCTGCCCCCGCAACGGTAAGCGAGCGAATCCTTCGACAAACCACTGTGCGCACGCATGGGAAGGTGAAGGCTTCACGCCCCTCGCAAGCCCGGAGACCGGCCTGAAGCCTTACTTGGCAACCCGCGGTGGGCGGGCGCAGGCCGGTATCCGCGTGCGCGCCTGCGTTCGCGCTTCGCCGTTGCGTGTTTTCCACCGGGATCCATTTCTTCCTGCAGCAGTGGAACGACATGTCCCGATTCAACAAGCTTCACACCCTGGCGGCCTGCCTGGCCGTGTCCCTGCCGGCGCTGGCCGACGATAATGAAGTGGCACCCCTCACCCTGCCCTCCACGGCGATCACCGACACCCGCGAGCCACATGCCATCGACCTGGCCACGCCAACCCCGGCCGGTTCGCGCCTGAACCTCAGCGCCCTGGACACCCCGGCCAGCACCAGCAGCCTGACCGAGGCGCAGATCCAGCAGCGCAACAACCTCACCGTGCAGGACGCCGTGACCCGCTCGCCGGGCCTCACTTTCATCGGTACGCCCGGCGACGGCGGTACCGGCCTGTCGGCCCGCGGTTTCACCGGGCAGAGTTCGGTGATGACCCTGTTCGACGGCTCGCGCCTTTACGCCGGCGCCGGCACCCTGACCTTTCCGGTCGATCCGTGGATGGTCGAACGCATCGATGTGATCCGCGGCCCCGCCTCGGTCCTGTATGGCGAAGGCGCCACCGGCGCGGTGGTCAACGTGGTGCCGAAGAAGCCGTTCGCCGGCGACATCCGCAACCACCTGCGCCTGGGCTACGGCTCCTGGGACCGCCAGCAGCTGGGCCTGGACAGCGGCGGCAGCCTGAGCGAGCGCCTGAGCTACCGCGTCACCCTGAACCAGCAGGCCGGCAACGGCTGGGTCGACCGCACCGACTCGCGCAGCCTGGCCCTGAGCGCCGCCCTGCGCTTCGATGCCAGCGACGACCTGAGCTTCACTCTCGCCCACGAACGCGGCGATGCGCAACCGGCCAACTACTACGGCACCCCGCTGATCAACGGGCACCTGCGCAGCAGCGTGCGCCGCAAGAACTACAACGTCAGCAACGACGAGCAGCGCTACCATGACGAGTGGACGCGCCTGACCACCGACTGGACCCTCAGCGACAGCGTCAGCGCCAGCAACCAGCTGTACTACATCAAGAGCCGCCGCCAGTGGCGCAACGCCGAGTCCTACACCTGGGACGCCGCCAACGGCGTGATCCAGCGCGCCAGCTTCTTCGAGATTCGCCATAACCAGGAGCAGCTCGGCGATCGCCAGAGCTTCACCTTCGACCATGGCCTGTTCGGCCTGGCCAGCAAGACCGTGGTCGGCGCCGAATACAACCGGATCCGCTTCAACGTCGACAGCAACTCGCCCTACAGCGATGGCAGCAGCGACCCGCTCGACCCGTGGCATCCGGCTCCGGGCGGCTTCCATAGCCTCAGCCCGACCCGCGCGCAGACGCTGTCCAAGGTCGACACCTTCGCCCTGTTCGCCGAAAACCGCACCCAGCTGACCGACCGTCTCGCACTGGTCACCGGCATCCGCCGCGACCAGAACCACATCGACCGTGACGACCTGGTCAACAACGCCCGCAGCGACCGCAGCCTGCAAGGCGGCAACTGGCGCGCCGGGCTGGTGTTCGCCCTCACCGACGACCTGTCGCTGTACGGGCAGTATTCCACCAGCGAAGATGGCGTCGGCGACCTGCTCACCCAGCGCCCGAACAAGCGCCTGGAACTGACCGAAGCGAAGCAGACCGAGATCGGCCTCAAGCAACGCTTCTGGGATACCCGTGGCGAGTGGACGCTGGCGGCCTATCACATCGTCAAGAAGAAGCTGCCGGTGTACAACCCGCTCACCCACGACAGCCAGCAGGCCGGCCAACAGACCTCCGATGGCCTGGAGGCCAGCCTGGAACTGGCGCTGGGCAACCAGTGGCAGCTCTCGGCCAATGCCGCTTTGGTGCGGGCCAAGTACGACGATTTCCTTGAGGAAGGCAACAACGGCACGGTCCACGACCGCGCCGGCAACCGCCCGCAGGATGTGCCGCGGCGCACCGCCAACCTGTGGCTGAGCAAGGGCTTTAGCCAGACCGTAGATGCCGGCATCGGCCTGCGCTATGTGGATGAGCGCTACTCCAGCGCGGCCAACGACCAGCGCGTGCCGGGCTACACGGTGGTCGACGCCAACCTGGGCTGGCAGGTGCTGCCCGACGTGCGCCTGGGCCTGCAGTTGAACAACCTGTTCGACCGCCAGTACGCCCAGTCCAGCTTCAGCGGCGAGCAATGGCTGCTGGGCGCGCCGCGCTCGTATTTCGCCACGGTCGACTACAGCTTCTGAGGCAGACTCCAGCGTTCGTCGCACGGTGCTTGATCAGCACCGTGCCACCTGCTCGACTAGGGCCTACGCCTTCATCACAAGCAGCGCGCCATGACCGACATCCCGCAGATCCCCACCCCGCCGGTGCACGCGCAGGATCAAGCGCGCACACTGCTGTTCCTCGCCTACCCGCAGATGGGCCTGCTCGATCTCAGCGGCGCGCAGACGGTGTTCTGGGCCGCGACCAAGGCCCGCGCCGCGCGCGGATTGCCGGGCTACCGCCTGGTCACCGCCAGCCTTGAAGGCGGCCTGGTGCCCACCGCCGAAGGCCTGGCCGTGAGTACCGAGCCGCTGGCGCCCTGGCTGCACGAGCCATTCGACACGCTGGTGGTGCCCGGCGCGCCGGAGATCGTCCGCACCCTCCCCGATCACGCCGAGCTGGTCGCCTGGCTGGCCCAGGCCGCCCTACGAGCCCGACGCACCGCCTCGGTGTGCAGCGGCACCTTCCTGCTGGCCGCCGCCGGCCTGCTCGATGGTCGTCGGGCCGCCACCCACTGGGCGATGTGCGATGCCCTGCATCGACGCTTCCCGGCCATCGAGGTGGATGCCGAGTCGATCTTCGTGCAACAGGACCAGGTGTGGACCTCGGCGGGGGTCAGCGCCGGCATCGACCTGGCGCTGGCCCTGGTCGAGGCCGACTGTGGCCGCGAGGTGGCCATGCAGGTGGCCCGCGAGCTGGTGGTGTTCCTCAAGCGCCCCGGCGGCCAGGCGCAGTTCAGCGAGCTGCTCAAGGCCCAGGGCGAGGACCGCGCCGCCTTCGAGACCCTGCACCTGTGGCTCAACGAACACCTGGGGGACCCACGCCTGACGGTCGAGCGGCTGGCCGAGCAGGCGCGCATGAGCCTGCGCAACTTCACCCGGGTGTACAAGCGCAAGACTGGCCGCACCCCGGCCAAGGCCATCGAAGTGTTCCGCCTGGAGGCGGCGCGCCGGTTGCTGGAAAACTCCGACCGGCACATCGAGCAGGTCGCCCGCCACTGCGGGTTCGGCAGCGAGGAGCGCATGCGCCTGGCATTCCAGCGCCACCTGGCGGTGACCCCGCGGGACTACCGGGCACGCTTTGCCCGCAGCGTGCCGCTGGCCGAAATCCAGGGTTCATTGGCCTAGGGGTAAACCGGGGGCGCGCTTAGCATCTGCACCACGCCTGTCGGGGCACGGTCCATGTCCTCCCGCAAGGCGTACCCTTTTTCCACTGCCGCAGCGACAACATCGATAATCGCGGCATCCAGGAGCCCCCTCATGAAACAGATCCTGATCATTGGCGCAGGCTTCGCCGGGCTGTGGAGCGCCCTCGGCGCCGCCCGCCTGCTCGACCAGCACAAACGCGACGACGTGCTGATCACCGTGCTCGCCCCCCAGGCAGAGCTGCACATCCGCCCACGCTTCTACGAACCTGACGTGCACACCATGGCCGCGCCGTTGCAGGCGCTGTTCGACGCGGTCAACGTGCGCTTCGTCAAAGGCAGCGCCTACCACATCGACCAGGCCAGCCGTGAAGTGGCGTACCGCCAGCCCGGCGGCATCGACGCGAAGCTGGGCTACGACCGCCTGATCATGGCCTGCGGCAGCCTGCTCAACCGCCCGGCGCTGGAAGGCTTCGACCGCCACGCCTTCGACGTCGACAAGATCGAGTCGGCCACCCGCCTGGAAGAGCACCTCAAGTCCCTGGCCACCCGCCCCGACAGCCCGGCGCGCAACACCGTGGTGGTGGCCGGTGGCGGCTTCACCGGCATCGAGACCGCCACCGAGCTGCCCAGCCGGCTGCGGGCGATCCTCGGCGACAAGGTCACGCCGCGCATCGTCGTGGTCGACCGTGGGGCGAAGATCGGTGCTGCCCTGGGCGCCGGTATCAGCCCGGCCATCGAGCAGGCCTCGGCGGCGCTGGGCATCGAATGGGTCTGCGGCGCCACGGTGGCCTCGGTGGATGCCGGCGGCGTGCTGCTCGATAACGGCGAACGCATCGCTACCAACACGGTGGTCTGGACCGTCGGCTTCAAGGCCAACCCGCTGACCGAGCAGATCACCGGCGAACGCGACCGCCAGGGTCGCCTGCATGTGGACGGCCAGCTCAAGGTCATCGGCAACCCGGACGTGTATGCCGCGGGCGATGTTGCCTACGCGGCCTGCGACGAGGTCGGCAACTTTGCCGTGATGTCCTGCCAGCACGCCATCCCGTTGGGTCGATACGCCGGCAACAACGCCGCCGCCGAGCTGATCGGCGTGGCGCCGATGACCTACAGCCAGCCCAAGTACGTCACCTGCCTGGACCTCGGTGCCTGGGGCGCGGTGTACACCGAGGGTTGGGAGCGCACGGTCTCGCCACCGACCGACAAGACCGAGGCCAAGCAGCTCAAGCACCAGATCAACTCGGTGTGGATCTATCCGCCGGCCGCGGACCGGGCGACAGCACTGGCGGCGGCCGATCCGCTGATACCGGTGGCCTGACAACCTGCTGCCTCAGCGGGTGCCAACGATGATGCCCTGCGCACGCAGTTGGCGCAGCAGCTCCAGGCCCGCCTGCTGGTGCTGCTCGCCCAGCGCGCGCAGGCGCTCGCGCCCACTACCCGGCAGGCCCACCAACAATTGCCAGGCCAGCGGTGCCAGGCGGGCGAAACGCACCTGCAGGTCGGCGTCGCGGTACACCAGCAGCAAGGTGGGTTGCACGGGCGCCTCGCCTGGCTGGTGGTCCAGGCCAATGCGCTCCACCGGCCAACGATAGGCCAGCACCCGCGCCACGCACGACAGCAGCGGCTCGCCTTCGAGCAGGTCGCCATCCGGGTCGTGCGGCGGGTCCTCGGCGTTGCTCAGGTACAGCTGCGCCTCGATCCACTCATAGTGCGCCAGTTCCAGCTGCCAAGGGGTATCGGGTTCGATGCCCTGCAGGTAGTCGATGAACGCCTCGGCGACTTCGGTGAACAGCGGCGTCTGGCTGCGGTAATGGGCGTAGAAGTCGCGCACCCGCGCATGCCAGCGTTGGTCGCCCAGGGTTCGGCGCAGCACCGGGAAGCTGCCGGCCAGCAGCCCTTCGATGGCGCCGTAGAACAGCTCGCGATAGACCTTCAGGCGCCGTGCCTCGATGCCGGGCGGCGGCGGATTGGCGGCCGGGTCGCGCAGGTGGCGCGCCATGGTGAACTGCTGGGTGCGCAGGGTCTCAGTCATGGCCTGGCACTCCGTGGGCACGTTGCAGGCTGCGGATCCGCGCCGTCTCGGCCAGCAGCTCGGTCAGCGGCGGGTAGTTGAAATCGCGCTCGAGCACGGTGGGCTGCGCCCCGAAGCGCCGGCAGGCCTCGGCGAACAGCGCCCAGACGTCCTCCTTGACCGGCGTGCCGTGGGTGTCGACCTTCAGGTCCGGCGCCTCGTCGTAATGACCGGCCACATGCATGCCCACCACCCGCTCTTGGGGTATGCCGGCGAGGAAGGCGCGGGCGTCGTAGCGATGGTTGCAGGCATTGACGAAAACGTTGTTCACGTCCAGCAGCAGGTCGCAGTCGGCCTCGTCGAGCACGGCGCGGACGAAGTCCAGCTCGGACATCGCCTGGTACGGCGCGGCGTAGTAGCTGATGTTCTCAACCGCAATGCGCCGTCCAAGCATGTCCTGGGCCTGGCGGATGCGTGCGGACACATGGTGGACGGCCTCTTCGGTGAACGGGATCGGCATCAGGTCGTAGAGGTGGCCGTCGTCGCTGCAATAGCTCAGGTGCTCGCTGTACATCCGCACCTGGTGACGGTCGAGAAACTGGCGGGTGCGCTCGAGGAACCCGTGGTCCAGCGGCGCGATGCCGCCCAGTGACAGCGACAGGCCGTGGCAGGCGATGGGAAAGCGTTCGGCCAGGCGCGCCAAGCCCTGGCCGAAGGCGCCGCCGACGCCGATCCAGTTTTCCGGGGCGCACTCGAGAAAGTCCACCGCGCCCGCCTCCATCGCCAGCAGGTCGGGCAGCAGGCCACGGCGCAGGCCGAGGCCGGTGTGCAATTGGGGTTGGGGCATGATCACAGGGCTCCGTGGGGCGTTGAACGGCATCGCGGGACCAGCCCGCTCCCACGCATGACATCGTGGGAGCGGGCTGGTCCCGCGACAGGCTTCAGGACTTGCCGGTCAGGTGGCTGAACAGCCCGTCGGGCATGGCCTTGCCATTGGCCTTGTAGATCGCCGCCAGGTGATCGTGGGCCTCCTGCTCGGAGATGAAGCCGTCGTGATTGCGGTCGATCTTGTCGAAGTCGGCCGCCCGGTCCTTGGCCACGGCCAGGAACTCCTCGCGGGAGACCTTGCCGTCGTGGTTGCTGTCAGTGCGGGCGAACGAGGCGTCGCCGCACTTGCCCTCACCGCACTTGCCCTCGGCCCCGGCCTTGGCGCTGGCGCCACACTTGCCTTCGCCGCATTTGCCCTCGCTCTGCGTGGCCTTGCCACCGGCACCGCACTTGCCTTCACCGCACTTGCCTTCGCCCGGGGTCTTGGCGGCGGCCAGCTGGTAGCCCTGGGCCAGGGGTTCTACGGCGAAAGCGCTGTTGCCCAGGACCATGCCGCCGAGCAGGGTGGCGCCGAGCAGGCCGAGGGTTTGACGGGTCGTTTTCATGGTGTCGCTCCACTGTGGTTGGAAAGTGGAGCCATTGAGCCGCAATGGTGTGTCGCGGATGTATCGAGGCAGACGATGTTTTGTATGCCAATGGGTCGCGGCGAAGCACAGATACACAGTGATACATGAACGGCCCCCTGATTGCGCAGAGGGCCGTGACAGAGCGGTCAGTCCTCCAGCGGCTTGGGCGGCGCGGCAGGCTTGGCAGGTTTGGCCTTGCTGTCCTTGGTCTTGCTGTCCTTGGCCTTGGGCTCCTCGGGTGCGGCGGCGACGGGCTCGGGCGCGGTGACTGCCTTCTCGCTGGCAGGCAGTTCGTCGACCGCCTTGAAGATCACCTGCGGGTCGAGCTTCTCGCCGCTGTCGTCGTCCTTGAGCACATGGCGCTCGCCGTCCTTGCCCACCAGGATCACCTTGGTGCCCTTGCTCGCCCCCAGCTTGAGCTCGCGGATCAGGGCCATGGTGGTCTGCTGCTCGAGGTTCTTGTCCTCGCGCTTGCCCATCATGTTGGCGACGCTGTACAGCACCAGGCCACGCTCCTTGAACCCGGCCTGGGTGGCCGAGTCCTTCAATGCCTCTTCCAGGCCGCGCAGGGTCGGGTCGGCCGAACTCGGGGCAATGACCACCAGTGGCCGTGCCTTGCCCAGTTCCTTGGCCAACGGTGCATCGCTGTCTGCGGCAATCAGCGGGCTAGCCACGGCGAGCAGGGTAGCGAGGGTCAGTGACCGAACGAGCATGCGCATCTCCTTGTTTTCTCGATAAACCTAAAGACTGCGGATCAGGGAGAAAGATCCGGCGTGGAGCCTAAACCAACTGGCCAGGCAACTGCTCGCGGCAAAAGTAACCGGGCATGTCCCACACCTGACCAGAGCATAGTCCAAGGACACCGAGCGCACTCAGGGTCGTGCCTGACCATCGGCCACGGTGCCAGGCTCCAGCGCAGCGCGCGTCAGCTCCAGCAGCAGTGCTTGCCGCCCGCTCTCGCGCTGCGTACGCAAGGCCTCCTGCTCCGCCGCGAAATCACTGTCGGTCATGCTCTGTGCGTTCTCCAGCAACATCGCGGAGCGTTCCTGAAGCGGCCTGTCGAGCGCCGCGAAGCGCTCACCGTGGACGCCCAGCAGGTGCCGCTCCCAGAAATCCCGTGCCACCAGCGACTGTGCCAGGCGATCCGTAGTCTCGGCTTCCTGTATCCGCGCGCGGGCCTGCTCCAGCTGTCGCGCCTGTACACCGGCCACCTCTGCGAACAGCATATCGTCTGGTTGTGCCGGCAACTCGAGGTCATCGCGCAGCCCCAATCGATAGGCCAGCCTCACCTCGATCTCATCGGGGTTGGCCCCCTGCGCCCTGCGTCCCTGGATGTCTTCGCTGGCGATTCGATCCACCTCGTCCAGGCGCCACAGGCGCCGGCCCAGCCGCAGCAGCGCATCCTGCTGCTCGCCTGGCTGGGCCTCCATGCGTGCCTGCCACACCAGCATGTACAGTTCAAGGTTACTGAAGCACAACGCGACACTGTCCTGGCACGTCAGGTCGTCGGTGGCGCGCTGGAACAGTGCCCGAGCGAGCGCAGGATGGTCACGCATGGCGATCAGCATGCTGAATACTCGGCTGGCCAGACGCTGACGCTGATGCTGGTAGTCCGATGTTTCCTGCAGTCTGCCCAGCAGCCGGAAGAAATCCTCCGCTTCGTTCTCGCCCTCCAGCTCGTCCCAGGCCGTCGATTGTTCAGCACGCGACGCGCTGTCGGCGGCATCGAGCCAAGCCTGGCGCAAGGATATCTCGCCTCCGACGGCCGGGCCCTGCAACACGGCGCCATCCAGTCGCTGGAACACTTGCAGGCGTTGCGCCGCCTGCGCCGACAGCGGGTTGTCCGCCAACAGCACGCGGCTGCCGACCCATGCCGGCGAACGGAAGAAGCGCATAGGCAGCTCGGTGATCTGGTTACCACGCAGGTCGGCGATCATCAGCTCCATGCGGTCCATCAGCGCCGGCGGCAGTTCTCTGATCCGGGTGTTGCGCATATGCAAGCGACTCAGTCTCTCCAGCCGGTAAAGCGGGAAAGTGCGCCCCAGCGGGTTGTACGACAGATTGATGTACTCCAGCGAAGCGCAGTTACCCAGCGTCATGGCCTGGGAGGCATCAAGCACGATGGCGTTGCCGTATAGGTCCAGCTCGCGAAGATTGCCCAGGTTCACCAGCTCCGCCGGCACGCTGGTGAGTTGGTTGCTGGACAGCTCCAGGGTGCGCAGGCGTGGAAACGCCTGCAGGAAGCCAGGGGGCACTTCCCGCAGCCCCAACCCCATCAGCGACAGCTCCCGCACATGGGCAAAACTCACCGACTCGGGCAAGTCAGGCAATACCTGCAAGTTCAACGACCATACGCTCAGGCGAAACCCAATCGAGGGCGCATTGTCACCGCTGGCCCGGGTCTGCCTGCGCTGCCAGCAATTGACCAGCGTGTTCCTGAAGTAGCGCCGTTCGACACGCTGTACGCTAGTGCCGGCCAGTCGTGTCCAGCTCTCCAGATGAGTTTCCAGTGCTTGCAGCTCGCGGCGCAGGCTGGTGATCTCGTCCTCGAGCCTGCGCCCGCTCTGCTGGACTTCGTTCATCCAGGTCGTGATCTCGCTGTCGGTGAACGACGGATAGATCTCGCGCAATACCGCGGACAGCGCGCGAGCCCGTCGCCGGGGGCTGCCGGGACTTCGTCCGTTCAGCGGGTAACCAAGGCGTCCGTCACGCAGACGTCGTGGTGGCTGGAACCAGCCTGTCACATCGCGGTGCCCCAGCGCTTGGTCCAGCATCGCACGTTGTCGGGTGGCCAGACGCCCTACCGTCACCCTCAGGTTATGGGCAAACGGATCACCCAGGCCAAGCGTCTGACGCCGACCATTGTCATAGGCACTGGCTATGACCTCGAACAACTCGCCGGGCTCGCCAATACTCTGCCCCTTGTTGTCCAGCAACTGGAATCGCCCATTGAGATGAATCAGGTCGAAATCGCCAGTTTCGGCATCCCCCACCAGTAGCGGCCCATCGCTGCCGCCCTCATACAGACGCCAGCGAATCGCAGCTCCTTGTCCAGGCAGATGTTCGAGCATTCCCAGCACGGCCCTGGCCAAGTCAGCGTCCTGCGGTGTATCGAGGAAAAGCCCTTCGTACACGCGAACCAGGCGCGCCTGGCGCTGCGCTGCTCTGGCGGTCGTCGCCAGGCGCAGCGCGACCCGTCCGCTGTCGCGCAGTCGCTGGCGATCCGCGGTGCGCGCGGCAGCGACCATATCCGCTGCCACAGCGTTCGGCAGCCGCGGGAATTGCCGGCGTAACACCGCCACATCGCTCGCCTCACTGTCCTGTGCCGCTGCATAGAGGTGCTCGAACAGTACCCGGCGCTGCGCCCAGGCTCGCTCCGCCAGTGCCGGGTCGCTCAGTCCGGCGGTGTCCGACAATGCGCGAATGTGATCAAGCACCGTGACGTCGCTGACCACTTCACCAGCACGTAGCTGCGTTACCGTGCGCCGAATTCGGGCGTCCAGGCGAAAACGCCGAACACCATCGCACAGCCCCGCATCCGGCGCCTGCCCCTGTGCATGCAAGGCCCGCAGCTGATCGCCATCTAGCCCATGGGCGATCAGCACCTGATCGATCTGCTCGTCATCGAGCAGGGCAAAGTCGCCGCCAAGACGCCGGAACAACGTACGTGGATCAGCCCACTGCGCGGGCTGCTCGTACCACAGCCGCCAGGCCCCGGCACCATCGTGACTCAGCCGCGGGGCATGCCCCGCCTGTGCCGCCAAGCGCCATCCGCCAGTAGTGCTTTGCTGGGTGACCGGATAGCAATGCCCGTCCATTTCGACCCAGGTCTGTTCATCCAGACGCTGCAGGCCCTCGGCATCGCGTACCGCTGCGGCCGGCAGGGATTCACTGCGAAACGCCGCGAGGTCTGGATTCCAAAGGCGTATCGTATTGTCTTCCAGCTCTGCCGGAACCAGGCTGTCAACCACCGACGACCGCGCCCAGGCGTTACGAACCACGGCCACGCCCGCTGCAGTCAGCGCCATGGCGCAAAGATCACCCGCGACATTGAGCACATGGTCCAGTGCCGCGCTGGTATCACCTTCGTGCCAGGCCTCGACGCCATGGAAGACCTCTCCCAGCAGCTCCCAGGCAGTCACTGCCAGCAAACTGGCCCCGATGACCGGCACGAACATCCCGGCCAGATTGAGCAACGCCCAGCCTTCGGCTTCAAGGCGTTGCTCGTGAGCCCGACGCACCTGTGCGTCGACCTCGGCGGTCGGTACCGCGATCATTGCCGCGTCGTCCCTGATCTGCTCGATACGCGCCTCCCCGAGGCTGTCGAACACCGCCTTCGGCCAGGGTTGCAGATGCTCCTCCAGAGCGATGTTGGCCAGGTCCGAAACCCCGGTGTAGCCCGCCATCACGGCGCCGAAGAAATGCTGGCTGTCGCGACGCCGGACGAAGCGGCTGAAGAAACGCTGGTAAGGTGCAGTACGCAGGTGCTTGCCCAGGGCATTGGCGAAATGGCGCAGGTCGGGGAACACTCGCCACGCGCCCTGAGGGTCACCGGGCACATGAACCAGCACACGCCAGGTGGAGCTGTACAGCGGGTCGAAACGCTCATCACGCACGTCGAGCACTACGATCTGCTCGAGGGTCACCCCCAGCAGGCTCAGGCGCTTGACCTGCACGCTGCGCCCCTGCAACTGCAACTGCCCGCGCAGACCACAGAATTCGACCAGCAGCTGGTGTTCATCATCACTGACATGGCCACGGATCCGCGCCACATGCGCGTCAACCAGCATGGCGTAGCGTTGCGCGCGGGAAATCAATGACGCTACCCGGGCATCCGGCGCCTGCAGGACCGACGCCAGGTGCGCCTGGTAACGCCGCCCGAGATCGAGCTCGCGACACAGGCGTGCAAACGCCGACGCACTTGGCAGCACCAACTTCTGGTCGGCAGGACCTTCCAGGCGATTGCCGGCAGGTTGACCATCGGCGCGGGCCTGATCGTCGTCGAAATTGCCCAGCGCCGCCGCAAGCAAGGGCACATGCTGGTAAACCACCGTGGTCAGGTGGCTGCCGACGGGTACCTCATTGATGACCGGTTCGCGCCGGCCCTGACGAAAGCGCAAGGCCGCCACATCAGCAGTGGAGGCATGTAGCGCCAGGGTCTGCTGCAACAACGGCAAGGCAAAACTGTCGATGTTCTCGACCTTGGCCAGCACGGCGCTCACGCGCTCGCGGAAATACCAGCTGAGACTCAGGGCCTCGTGCAGCGCCGCCACTTGCGCGGGGCTGGTCGAGCGCAGCCAGGTCGGCAAGCGGGCGGCGATGAGGGCATCCTGGAACGTTTCGTGTCCTGTCACTGCCGGGGTGCGGGGCAAGTCCTGCTCGTTGCTGTCCATGGCGCGTCTCTGCTGTGGGTAAAGACAGGAGCGTATGGGCTTCGGCGGAACGTCGATCGCTAGATAGATAGCACCCAGTTTCTGCCGGCTCAGAAGTCGAAGGCCAACTGGTCCATCTGCCCCAGGTCGATCGTGTGTCCCAGCACGAACGGCAGGATGGCGTCCACCACGGGTTGCAGTTGCCGGGTCACATAATGCTCGTAGTCGACCGGTGAGCGCAGGCTCTCCAAGGGCTCAGGCCCCGCAGTGGTGATCATGTAACTGATCCAGCCGCCGTTCTGGTACTGCGTGGGGCGCCCAACCTGGCGATTGTGTTCGTCGGCCAGGCGCGCCGCGCGCGCATGCGGTGGCACGTTACGCTGGTAATCGGCTAGCGGGCGACGCAGGCGCTTGCGATACACCAGCAACTCATCCTGTTCACCCGCCAGCGTGCGCTGCACGTATGCGCGCAGATAGTCACGGTAAGGCTGGCCGCGGAATACCCGGCCATAGAGTTCCTGCTGGAACTGCCTGGCCAGCGGCGACCAGTCGGTGCGCACCGACTCCAGCCCCTTGAAGACCATTTCATCCTGGCCGTCGCTGCGCCGCACCATGCCGGCGTAGCGCTTCTTGCTGCCTTCGTCGGTGCCACGGATGGTCGGCATCAGGAAGCGTCGGTAGTGGGTTTCGAACTGCAGTTCCAGCGCGCTCTCAAGACCCATGGAATGACGCAGGTTCTCGCGCCACCACTGGTTGACCTCGGCCACCAGCGCCCGACCGATACCTGCGGCAGCCGCTTCGTCGTGGCCCCCCTTGAGCCAGACGAAGGTGGAGTCGGTGTCGCCGTAGATCACGTCATAGCCCCGCGCCTCGATCAGCGCCCGGGTCTGGCGCATGATCTGGTGCCCGCGCATGGTGATCGACGAGGCCAGGCGTGGGTCGAAGAAGCGGCAGCCACTGGAGCCGAGCACACCGTAGAAGGCGTTCATGATGATCTTCAGTGCCTGCGAAAGCGGCGCGTTGCCCGCGCGCTTGGCCGCCTCGCGGCCCTGCCAGACGCGCTCGACGATGGCCGGCAGGCAATGCTGGCTGCGCGAGAAACGGCCACCGCGAAAACCCTCCACCGAGTGCGCGTCATCCGGCTGGCGCAAGCCCTCGACCAGGCCCACCGGGTCGATGAGGAAGGTGCGGATGATCGACGGGTACAGGCTCTTGTAGTCGAGCACCAGCACCGAATCGTACAGTCCGGGCCGCGATTCCATGACGAAACCGCCCGGGCTGGCCTCTCCCTCGCCACCGACGAGGTTCGGCGCGACATAGCCGAGGCGGTGCATGTGCGGGATGTACAGGTGGCAGAACGCAGCAACCGATCCGCCGCTGCGGTCCACGGCCAGGCCGGTGACCGAGGCGCGCTCGAGGAGAAACTCCAGCAAGCGGGTACGGGCGAAGATCCGCGTCACCAGCTCACAGTCCTTGAGGTTGTAGCGGGCCAGGGCCGGCTTGTCCTCGGCGAAGCGGCGGTTGATCTCGTCCATGCGCTGGTACGGCGTGTCGATGGCCTTGCCCTCGCCCAGCAACTGTTGCGCGACGCTTTCCAGGCTGAACGAGGGGAAGCTCCAGGTCGCCGAGCGCAAGGCCTCGATGCCGTCGATCAGCAGCCGGCCCGGCGCCTCGGCGAAGAAGTGGCTGCGGCTGCCGTGCTCGCGCAGGTGCATCGGCGCGCCGTCGCGGCCCAGGCACAGCGGTACGTTCAGGCGCTGGGCATGCTCGTGCAGCAGGCGCAGGTCGAACTGCACCAGGTTCCAGCCGATGATCGCGTCGGGGTCGTGGCGGGCCAGCCACTGGTTGAGGCAGACGATCAGCTCGGCGCGGTCGGCGCAGTAGTGCAGGTCGAAATCCAGCGCGCCCGCCTCGCCGTTGGCCGGGCCGAGCATATAGACCTGGCGTTGGCCGCAGCCTTCCAGGGCGATGCTGTACAGCTCGCCGCGTTCGCTGGTCTCGATATCCAGCGACACCAGGCGCAATGGCGGGCGGTAGTCCGGGTCGGGCTTGAGCTGGGCATCGTGCAGGACGCCCTGGCTGTCGGGGCGGCCATCGAAGCGTACCGGGGCGGTGATGAAGCGCTCCATCAGGTAACGCTCCGGGGGGCGGATGTCGGCTTCGAACACCTCGACACCGGCGGCACGCAGGCGCTTTTCCAGGGCCATCAACTGGCGGTGCTGGCGGCAGTACAGGCCCATCACCGGACGCAGGTCGAAGTCACGCAGTTGCAACGGTTTGAGTTCGACGCCCTGTTCGCCGGCCAGCAGCGCCCGGGCGTGGCCGGCATGGGCCACGGGAATGAACGCCACCGAGGGCTGGGCGGCCAGGCGCAGACGCCGTGGGCCCAGGTCGGTGGCCAGCCAGAATTCCACGCAGGTGCCTTCGGGCGTGTCATGCCAGTGGCGGGTCAAGACGAAGCCTTGTTGCAACGGCACTGCGGGGACCTCGGATCGCATTCGTTTCTCACATAGGCGGATTGTACCGTTCCTCTTGGCATAAAGGGGTGTTTGCAGGTCTTGCCCCGCGATGGCATCCAATCAGGCTAGCGGGCACCGGCCACAAATCCGGCCCGCCTCCCGCTGACCACCAGCAGCCACGCCAGCGCCACCAGCCCCAGCACCACCACGCCAAACGACCCGACCCCGACACCGACCAGCAGCAGCCCGCCAACGACCCCACCCAAGGCGATCGCGCTGTTCCACACCGTCACCAGCATCGATTGCGCCACATCGCCACCCTCGCCCGCCGCATCGGCGCAAGCGGTCTGCAACAGCGTCGGCGCACCGCCATAGGTCAGCCCCCACAGCGCCACGCTGACATGCACCAGCCATGCGGCCCCCTGCGCCTGACCCAACATCAGGGTCGCCAGGGCGAACCCGGCCAGGCACAGCAATACCAGCCTGCGCAAATGACGGTCGACACCCAGGCCCACCAGCACAATGCCGGCCAGCGAGGCCAGGCCAAAGGTCATCAGCACCTGGCCCACCTCGCCCGCCATCCCCGCCGCCGCCAGCAGCGGCACGATGTAGGTGTAGAGGATGTTGTGGCCGAGGATCCACGCCAGGATCACCAGCAACACCCGCGCCACGCCCGGTGTGCGCAGTACGGCCAACGCCGCGGGGCGCTTGCCGGCGGCCTGGCCGGGAAAGTCCGGCACCGCCCGCACCACCCAGCCGGCCAGCAGCAAGGCGGCCAGGGTCACCACCACGAAGGTTGCCCGCCAACCCAGTGCGGCCCCCAGCCAGGTGCCGATGGGCAGGCCCAGCGACAGCGCGATGGGTTGCCCGAGCATCGCCACCGCCATGGCCTTGCCCTGCTGGGCCGGCGCCACCATGCGCCGCGCATGGCCGGCGATCAGGCCCCAGGCCAGGCCGGCGGCGGCGCCGGTGAGAAAGCGCAGGCACAATGTCAGGGTGTTGTCAGATGACAGTGCGGTGAGGCCGTTGAACAGAATGAAACCGGCGATGGCCAGCAACAGCGCGCGGCGCCGCCACCAGCCCTGGGTCAGGGTCACCAGGGGAATGGCGGTGAGCAGCGAGCCCAGGGCATAAGCCGTGACCCACTGCCCGGCCATGGCCTGGCTGATCTGCATGCCATCGGCGATCTGGTCGAGCAGCCCGGCCGGCAGGGTTTCGCTGAGGATGGCGATGAAACCGGTCAGGGCCAGGGCCAGCAGACCGCTCAGGGGCAAGCGCGCGGTGCTGGCGGGGGATGCGGCGACGCTCGCCGCCGGGGAAGGTGAATGCATGGTTGTCTCCGGCTATCGATCAAGGCAGGCATGGTGCGCTGCTGGGGCATTACGGAAAAAGCCGGGTACAATTCCGATCAGTCAGGACATCGATGTCCGCAATCGGAGTGCAACATGGACAGCCTCAGCGGTTTCATGGTCTTCAACCGGGTCGCCGAAACCCGCAGTTTCGTCGCCGCCGGCCAGTCGCTGGGGATCAGCGCGTCCGCCGTGGGCAAGCGCGTGGCGCGGCTGGAGGAACGTCTTGGGGTGCGCCTGTTCCACCGCAGCACGCGCAGCATCACCCTGACCGCCGAGGGCACGCTGTTCCTCGAACGCAGCCGGCGCATCCTTGCCGAGATCGAAGCCACCGAGCAGGAACTGTCCCAGGCCAGCGGCGCGCCCCGCGGGCGCCTGCGGGTGAGCCTGCCGCAGGTGACCGGACTGGTGATGCCGGCATTGGCCGAGTTCATGGCGCGTTACCCCGAGATCGAGCTGGACCTGGACTTCAGCGACCGCATGGTCGACATCGTCGGCGAGGGCTTCGACGTGGTGATGCGCGGTGGCCAGCCGCTGGACTCGCGGCTCAACGCCAAGTTCCTCGGGCACTTCCAGCATCGCCTGGTGGCGTCCCCCGCGTACCTGCGCGAACGCGGCACGCCGCAGCATCCCCGTGAGCTCGCCGGGCACAGTTGCCTGCACTACCGCTTCCCCAGCAGCGGCAAGCTGGAAACCTGGCCGCTGCGCCGGGAACATCCCGAGCAGGACTACGCGATTCCCATCTCGATGGTCTGCAACCATGTCGAGACACGCATCTGCTTCGCCCTCAACCACCGCGGCATCACCTGCCTGCCGGACTTCAGCGTGCGCAAGGAACTGGCGGCCGGCAGCCTGGTCAGCGTACTCGAACCCTTCATGGAGCGGCGCGGCAGCTTCTACCTGCTGTGGCCGTCGGGACGGCAGATGCCGCCCAAGCTACGGGTTTTCATCGACTTCATGCTCGAACGCGTACTGCCCGCCACCGACCTCAGCCGTACAGGTAGCTGATGTCCTTGTGCGACAGCGGCGGCACCTGCGCCACCAGGTAATCGCGCAGCTTGTGCATCTGGTGGGCCTTGGGGCTGGCCTTGAGCCAGGTCATGTAGTAGCCGTCGCCGGTGGCCACCGCGTGGGGGAACGGCGTGACCAGGTTGCCCGCAGCCAGGTCGGCGCTGGCCAGCACCAGGTCGACCACCGAGATACCCAACCCCTGCTGCGCGGCCGAGATGCCCTGGTCGAGGGTATCGAACACCTGGCCCTGGTCGATGCTGATGTCCAGCGCGTCCATGCGCGCCAGCCAGCGCCGCCAGTCACGGCGGTCCGGCGAGGGGTGGAGGAACTCGCAGCCGGAGAGCACCGACAGCTCAGGACGGGCTTGCTCGAGGTAGGTCGGGTGGCACACCGGGATCAGCCACTCATCGAACAGTTTCAGGCTCTGCACATCCGCCGGGAAGCGCCCGTTGCCCAGCAGGATGGCGCAATCATAGGGTTCGGAATAGAAGTCCACCGCGTCGATGTCCATCCACACGCTGGACAACTGCACCGAACAGCTGTTGTCGACCTTCTTGAAGCCGTCCAGGGCCCTGAGCAGCCAGCGCACGGTGAGCGTGGACGGGGCCTTGAGGCGCACGCCGTAGCGGTCCTGGCGCAGCAGCGCGCAGGCGTTCTCGATGATCTTGAAGCCGACCTTGAGCTCTTGGGCCAGCAGCCGGCCATGCTCGGTCAGGCGCAGCTTGGGGCCGCGGCGCTCGAACAGGTCGCAGCCGAACAGGGCTTCGAGGGTCTTGATGTGGTGGCTGACCGCCCCCTGGGTCAGGGCCAGTTCCTGGGCCGCGCGGGTGAAGGAGCCATAGCGCGAGGCCACTTCGAAGGCGCGCAGGGCGTGCAAGGCTTGAATCCGTTCCGACATGGCACCTTCCAGAGCATGAGTGAGGCTAATAGTAGGTCATAGATCCAGGCGTTTTACAACGCGGGGACCATCTCGGAAAATGCCTGTAAATAACAATTACATATAGCCAACCTGCTGGAATATGCCGAAAAAGTTCTATTAAACGAGAAACTCTATTAAACGCATACGGATATGCCTGGGGAAATCATGTTTACGGGTTATGGAAACTGCTACCGCCTGGATGCGCTGGAGCTCGCCGATGAACATGTCCAGAACCGCCACCACTGGACGCACAAGACCATAGAACACTTCAAGGAAACCCTCGCCAACCCCGACTTCCCGTGCCTGTTCGGGCGCAAGGCGGTCAATGCGCGCACCTGCCACATCGTCTTCGCCCGTGCCGAACGGCTGGCCGACGATGTTGCCCGGGGCCTGGGTGACTACATCCGCACCATCGAGCCGATTCCGCTCAAGCAGCGCATCGGCAACCCGCTACTGGTGTTCCTCGAGACGGCGCCCGACACAACGCTGCAGGCGCAACAGGCACTGGCCTGGGATGTGCTGAACCAGGTCCATGCACGCGACCGGCAGCCCTGGCCCGAAGAGGTCCCGCAGGACCCGCACGACACGCGCTGGTCGTTCTGCTTCGCCGGCATGCCGCTGTTCATCAACATGAGCTTCCCCGCCCACCGCTTGATGAAAAGCCGCAACCTGGGCCGGCACATTGCCTTCGTCATCAACCCGCGGGAAAGCTTCGACGAAGTGGCCAGCGCCAGTACCGAAAGCGGCCAGCGCATCCGCGCACGCATTCGCGAACGGGTGCGCCACTACAACGACGGGGTAATGCCCGAGACCCTGGGCTTCTTCGGCCAGGACGACAACTTCGAATGGAAGCAGTACCAACTGCAGGAGCCCGGTTCGCCGAGTCCGGCGCGCTGCCCGTTCCATGCCCACGCAACCGCTGAAACCCTCACCGAGAACTGATCGTGAATACCGCACTGACCGCCACCTACGCCCTTACCGTCCTGCTGCTGATCGCCACGCCCGGCCCGGTGGTGGCCCTGATCGTCAACACCGCCGCCGCCTCGGGCTCGCGCAAGGCCCTGTTCACCGCGGTCGGCACCAACTGGGCATCGCTGGTGCTGATCGGCGCGGCCGCCTGGATCATCCTGACCAGCGCGGCCATCGACAAGGCCTGGCTCAGCGCCATGAGCCTGCTGGGCTGCCTGTTCATCGGCTACATCGCCCTGGGCACCCTGCGCGAAGCGCTGCAGGCCCCGGTCGACAGCGCCCCGCAGGCCCCGGCCAGCACGCAAGCGGGCCGCGGGGGCCTGCTGCAGGGCTTCATGGTCGGTATCTCCAACCCCAAGGACATCATCTTCTTCATCGCCTTCTTCCCGCAGTTCATCCAGATCACCGAGTCGTTCGGCAAAAGCATGGTGGTGCTGTCGCTGCTGTGGATCGCCATCGATTTCGCCGTGCTCAGCCTGTACATCTTCGCCATCGGCAAGATCGCCTCGCCGCGCAGCAACCGTCTGATCAGCCTGGCCTCGGGCGTCGCCCTGCTGCTGATCGCCGCCGCCGGCCTGGCCTACAACCTCAAGGAACTGGCCGCCTGAGCCAAGCCTGACAAGAAGGAGCGCCCATGACCCCGATCGACCCCGCCGCCACCGGCAGTATGGGCGCGCCCGACCCCCTGGCGCAGGATTACCAGTGTTTCCTGCAGCTGGGCAGCCGCCGCGCACCGCACACGCTGTATGTGCACGAGCGCGGCTATCGCTCCGGCACCATCAACACCGATGCCCTCGGCATGCGCTACAGCCATTGCGCCGGCAAGCGTTTCTCGGTGGCCGAGCGCGGCGGCGCGGCGCGGGTCAACCTGCTGGTGGGCGGTTCCACCGCCATGGGCATCGGCGCCAGCTCCGACGAGCACACCGTGGCCTCGTACCTGTCGGTGCTGACCGGCGAGATCTGGTTGAGCCTCGCAGGTTGCGGCCTGAACGCCACTCAGGAACTGCTGATGTTCCTCACTCACCAGCACCGCTTCGGCCAGATCGGCCACGTAGTGATACTCAGCGGCCTTAACACGCTGGCCCAGGAAGCCCTTGCCGAGGTCCTCGCCGGTGCGCAGGACCCACACCGGGCGCAGGCCTACCAGGACTTTCTCAATCGCTTCAACGAAGGCGTGCAAGCGCCCGGAGAGGCACGCCGCGAGTCGTTCTGGCAGCGCCTGGGCCAGCTCTTGACACCGGCCCGGGAAACGCACTGGCCGCAAGTGGAGCCGCTATCAAGCCCGGACAAGCGCCTGATCCGCGCCGCCGATGCCGTGGGCCGCACCCTGCGCCAATGGGACCGCCTGATGGCCGACGGCCACACCACCCTCACCTTTATCCTGCAGCCGCTGCTGCCCTGGTGTCGCGAGGCACTGCCCAAGACAGAACAGGCCATGCTCGCCAAGCTCGAGCGCCAGCCGTCGAACTTCGACCGCCTGCTCGGCGACACCTTCGACAGCCAGCTGCATATGGCCTTCTTTCGCCGCATCAAGAGCCAGGCCGACCCGGTGCCCTGCTACGACATGAACAGCATGCTCAGCAGCTCGCCGGTGTTCGCCGAGCACCTGTTCGTCGACCGCCTGCATTTCAACGACCTGGGCAACAATGCGCTGGCCAAGGTGATCACCGCCAAGCTGGGGCTGGCTCAGGAAAGACAGGCCCTGCGCAAGGTCGCGCCGATCAAGCTGGTCTGATGAGCGGACGCCGGGCTTTCGGGGAAGGCACGCGGACGGATAGAATAGGCCGTCGTCGCTCCTGATTCGCCCGAGGCAACCGCGTAACTGCCATGACCATCCCAGCCGTCCCCTCGCTTCTGGCCCGCCCCCGCACCTGCCTGGCCGCGTCGTTGTCGTTGCCGTTGCTGCTGACCGCCGCCAGCGCCCAGGCCTTGGAGGTGAGCATCGACCCCCATGCCGACCTGCTGTATCGCCAGGCACTGCCTCTGCTGGAGCAGGCCGACAGCCAGGACGACAGCGCCAGCCCGCTGCGCACCGCCAGCGGCGACCCCGAGCTCAGCCGCCAGGGCCAGGCCATGGCGCACACGTTGCCCACAGCGGTGGCCCTGCTGAAAAAGTCCGTGGCACTCGGCCACCCAGTGGCGCAGTATCGCCTTGCGCTGTACTACACCACCTATCTGCCGGCAGGACAGATCGCCGAAGCCGCCTGCCCGTTGCTGGAGGCCAGCCTCAAGCAGGGCTTCGCCCCGCCCGCGCTGGCCATCGCCCACTGGTGTTCACCCTACAATGCCAGCCCCGCCTACCGCGAGGCCCTGGAGGCGGTGCCCAGCATGGCCACCCTGTACGCCGCCTACTACCCGCAGCCGGCCACCCGCCTGGCCTGCAACCGTACCCGCCCGCAGGGCCTGCAGTTGCAGTGGGGGCGCCAGCGCGACTACCAGGCCGAGATCTATCGGTTGCTCGGTGAGCTCGACCCACGCCAGCGCCAGGCCTTCCTGCAGAAGGCGGTGGACATCAACGGCTGCGCGACGGCGCAACAACGCCTGACCAGCAACCGCTGAACCTCGCTACACAGCGATACATATACCCGTCATCGCCGACACACTGCCGATACCCTGCCACCGCACACTCCCGGCCACGACAGCGCAACGGCCCCCTGCCGTTGCCGTATACACCGGGAACCCTGCTCATGAAAGCTGCGCCACTGTCCTCTGACTGGAAGCTGTTCAACGTCCTCGATCACACCGGCAACTGGAGCGCCGACCTGCCGCTACGTCTGTTCCTGGCCTGGGAGTTCTTCGAATCGGGCCTGGAGAAACTCAACGGCGCCAACTGGTTCGCCGACCTGCAAGGCAGCTTTCCGTTCCCGTTCGACCTGTTGCCGGCAGGCCTCAACTGGCAGCTGTCGATGTGGGCCGAATTGATCTGCCCGCTGCTCCTGCTGCTGGGGCTCGGCACCCGTCTGGCTTCGGCGGTGCTGATGGTGGTGACGGTAGTGGCGATTGCCGCGGTGCACTGGCCGAGCCAGTGGTCGAGCCTGGCGGAACTGGGGCGGGGGTATGCGATCACCGACCAGGGCTTTGGCAACTTCAAGCTGCCGCTGATCTACCTGGTGGCGTTGCTGCCGTTGCTGCTGAAAGGGGCTGGACGGTTGAGCCTGGATCACTGGCTGTGGCGGCGGCGCTAAAGCCATCGCGGGGCAAGCCCGTTCCCACGAAGATGTCGCTTCGTGGGAGCGGGCTTGCCCCGCGAAAGGGGCTTACGCTACTCCTGGCTCATCCCGCCGATGCGCCCATTGATACAACGCCGGCAACACCAGCAAGGTCAGCGCCGTCGACGACAGGATCCCGCCGATCACCACCGTCGCCAGCGGCCGCTGCACCTCGGCGCCGGTGCCGGTGGCCAGGGCCATGGGGATGAACCCCAGCGACGCCACCAGCGCGGTCATCAGCACCGGCCGCAGGCGGGTCAGCGCGCCCTCCTCCACCGCGGCGCGCAGGCCTCGACCTTCCTCGCGCAGGTTGCGGATGAAGGCGATCATCACCAGGCCGTTGAGCACCGCCACGCCCGACAGCGCGATGAAGCCCACCCCCGCCGAGATCGACAACGGGATATCCCGCAGCCACAACGCCAGCACCCCGCCGGTCAGGGCGAAGGGGATGCCGGTGAACACCAGCAGACCATCCTTGAGGTTGTTGAACATCATCAGCAGCAAGGCCATGACCAGCAGCAGCGAGACTGGCACCACCACCCGCAGGCGCTCGGCCGCCGACTGCAGCTGCTCGAACTGCCCGCCCCAGCGGGTCCAGTAGCCCGGCGGGATCTGCACCTGGTCGATCAGCGTCTGCGAGGCCTGTTCGACAAACGACCCCAGGTCACGCCCACGCACGTTGGCGCTGACCACAACCACACGCTTGCCATCCTCGCGGCTGACCTGGTTGGGGCCCAGCTGCAGGTTCAGGGTGGCCACCTGCGACAGCGGGATGAAGCCGATCTGCGAGGCTCCGGCGGCGGCGCTGGCCGGCACCGGGATAAGCAGGCTGGACAGCCCATCGACATCGGTGCGTAGCGTTTCCGACAGGCGCACCACCATGTCGAAGCGACGGTCGCCTTCGTACAAGGTGCCGGCAGTGCGACCACCCACGGCGATGGCGATGGCGTCCTGTACGTCACCCACATTCAGGCCGTAACGGGCCGCCTTGTCACGGTCGATATCGATAGTCAGCACCGGCAGGCCGGTGGTCTGCTCGACCTTCACCTCGGAGGCTCCCGGCACCTGCTGAAGGCTGGCGGCGATCTGCGCGGCGGTGCGGTTGAGCACCTCCATGTCGTCGCCGAACACCTTCACCGCGACATCGCTGCGCACTCCGGAGATCAGCTCGTTGAAGCGCAGTTGGATCGGCTGCGACAGCTCGTAGTTGCTGCCCGGCACGCTGGCGGCGGCGCGCTGCACTTCGGCGATCAGCTCATCGCGCGGCTTGCCCGGGTCCTGCCATTGCTCACGGGGCTTGAGCATCACGTAGGCGTCGGAGATGTTCGGTGGCATCGGGTCGGAGGCGATCTCGGCGGTGCCGGTGCGGGCGAACACCCGCTCGACTTCCGGCACCTGGGCGATGATGGTCTTCTCCAGGCGCTGCTGCATATCCACCGACTGCGACAGGCTGGTGCCCGGCACACGCAGGGCCTGCAGGGCGAAGTCGCCCTCGCTGAGGCTGGGGATGAACTCGCTACCCATGCGACTGGCCAGCACGCCGGACAGCAGCACCACGGTGGCGGCGCCAGCAAAGGCCAGGTTGCGTCGGCCCAGCACCCAGTCCAGCACCGGGGCGTAGCGGCGGCGGGCGGTGCGCATGACCACGCCCTCCTCCTCCTTCACCTTGCCGGTGACGAACAGCGCGATAGCCGCCGGGACGAAGGTCACCGAGAGGATCATCGCCCCCAACAGCGCCATCACCACGGTGAAGGCCATGGGGTGGAACATCTTGCCCTCGACCCCGGTCAAGGCAAAGATCGGCAGGTACACCACCATGATGATCAGCTGCCCGTAGATCAGCGGGCGGCGCGCCTCGCGGGCGGCGGCGAACACCTCGTGGAAGCGCTCGGAGCGGGTCAGCATGCGACCATGGTGCTGCTGGGCATGGGCCAGGCGGCGGATGGCGTTCTCGACGATCACCACCGCGCCGTCGACGATAATGCCGAAGTCCAGTGCCCCCAGGCTCATCAGGTTGGCACTGACCTTGTTGCTGAACATACCGGTGAAGGTGAACAGCATCGACAGCGGGATGACCATGGCGGTGATCAGCGCCGCGCGAATGTTGCCCAGGAACAGGAACAATACGGCGATGACCAGGATCGCGCCTTCGATGAGGTTCTTCTTCACCGTGGCGATGGCCTTCTCGACCAGGTTGGTGCGGTCATAGACGGTGATCGCCACCACACCCTCGGGCAGGCTGCGGTTGATCTCCTCGAGCTTTGCCGCGACCGCCTGGGACACCGTGCGGCTGTTCTCGCCGATCAGCATGAACACCGTGCCCAGCACCACCTCGCGGCCATTCTCGGTGGCAGCGCCGGAGCGCAGTTCCTGGCCCAGGCCGACCTGGGCCACATGACTGACGCGAATCGGCGTGCCATCGACACTGGAGATGACGATGTTGGCGATGTCCTCGGCCGAGGCCACCTGGCCCGGGGCGCGGATCAGCAACTGCTCGCCGTTGCGCTCGATGTAGCCGGCACCGACGTTGGCGTTGTTGCGCTCGAGCGCCGCGACCAGGTCGTTGAGGGTCAGCTTGTAGGCCGCCAGACGCTTGGGCTCGGGGGCAATCAGGTACTGCTTGGCATGGCCGCCGATGCTGTTCACCTCGGCCACGCCCGGCACATTGCGCAGCTGCGGCTTGATGATCCAGTCCTGGATCACCCGCAGGTCGGTGGCGGTATAGGGCGTGCCGTCATCCTTGAGCGCGCCCTCCTTGGCCTCGACCGTCCACAGGAAGATCTCGCCAAGGCCCGTGGAGATCGGCCCCATGGCCGCCTCGATTCCCTCGGGCAACTGCTCGCGGGCCACCTGCAGGCGCTCGTTGACCAGCTGGCGGGCAAAGAAGATGTCGGTGCCGTCATCGAAGATCACTGTCACCTGGGACAACCCCGAGCGCGACAGCGAACGGGTCTGCTTGAGGCCCGGCAGGCCGGCCATGGCGGTTTCGATGGCGAAGGTGATGCGCTGCTCGGTCTCCAGGGGCGAGTAGCCGGGCGCGGCGGTGTTGATCTGCACCTGCACGTTGGTGATGTCGGGCACGGCGTCGATGGGCAGCTTCTGATAGCTGTGGATGCCCACGGCGGCCATCAGCACCACGGCGAGCATCACCACCAGGCGTTGCTCGATGGCGAACTGGATAATACGTTCGAACATGAAAGGCGTCCCCGATCAGTGGCTGTGTTCGGCCGAGCCTTTGCCCAGCTCGGACTTGAGGACGAAGCTGCCGGCGGCGGCGACCACGGTACCGGCGGCCAGCCCCTCGCGCACTTCCACCTGGCCGGCGTCGCGGCGCCCGGTCTTCACCGGGCGGGCCTCGAAGCCCTCGTCGGTACGGGCGAACACCACGGTCTGCTCCTCCCAGGTCTGCAGGGCGCTTTCCGGCACCACCACGGCGGCGTCGAAGCGCTCGACGGTGACCGCGATGTTTACGAACAACCCGGGGCGCCAGGCGCCATTGGGGTTGGCCAGGGTGGCGCGCACGGTGGCGGCACGGTTTTGCTCGCCGAGCAGGCTGCCGACGTAGTTGACCGTACCCTCCACCTGGGCACCAAGGTCCGGCGCGCTGACGCTGACGCCACGGCCGCTGACCACCTTGTCAAGGTCGCGTGGGGCCACGGCGAAGGTGGCCCAGACCCGACTGAGGTCGGACAGGGTGAAGGCGTTGCTGGTCTCGTCCACCACCTCACCCACGGTCAGGTGCTTCTCTACCACCACCGCGTCGAACGGCGCGCGCAGCTCGTAGCGGTTGCCCTGGCCGGCCGGTGCCACGGCGGCTACCTTCTGCCCGGCGTTGGCAGCGGCGATCTCGGCCTCCTGCAGTGCCTGGCGGGCCTGCAGGTAGTCCTGCTCGGCGCTGATGCGCTCCTGCCACAGCTGCTTCTCGCGCTCGAAGGTCAGACGGGCCAGCTCCAGGCGACGCTGGGCGGCCTGCTGTTCGCTGCGCAGTTCGGAGATCTGCTGGCTGGCGATCACCGCCAGCACCTGGCCACGCTTGACCGTCTGGCCCAGCTCGGCCTGCACCGACTCGACCACGCCGGGGACGCGGGGCACCACATGGGCGGTGCGGTCCTCGTCGAAGCGGATCTCGCCGGGGAAGCTGATGGCGGTGCCCAGGCTTCGTGGGCCGGCAGTGGCCAGTTGCACGCCGGCGGCCTGGATCTGCTCGGCGGAGAGGTGCAGCTGGCCCTCCTCGTCAGCATGGCCCTCGCCTGCGGACTCGCCGTGGCCATGGCCGTCGTCCTTCTCTTCGTCGTGGCCATGGCCGGCTTCGCCGTGGTCGTCGTGCTGGGCCTGGCCGCTGCCGGCCTTGCCGAAGGTGCCGGTCCAGGCCGCGCCACCGAGGCCGAAAACGGCCAGGGCAGCGGCGAGGATGGCGAGCTTGCGTGGGTTGGTCATTGTTGCTCCTGATTCCAGGCTTGGGCGTTACCTCGTCGGGGCCGCTGTGCGGCCCACCGCGACACAAGGCCGCTCCCACAAGGTTTTGCATTGATCGTCAGTTCTGCGCGTTCCCTGTGGGAGCGGCCTTGTGTCGCGATGGGCTGCGCAGCAGCCCCCTTTCTCAGCTCGCTCTAGAGCTCGCCGTAGATGCGTTCCACCTGCGCCCGGGCATCGGTCGCCTGGGCCAGCGCCTCGAGGTACAGCCCGCGCGCCTCGATCAGCGTGCGCTGGGCATCGAGCACATCGAGGAAGGCAAACTTGCCCATCTCGAAGCCGCGGGTGGCGGTGTCCACCGCCTGCTGGGCGGCAGGCAGGATGGTGCGGTCGTAGGCCTGGACCTCGCCCATGGCCGTGCCCCACTGCTCCAGGGCGCTGCGGGTTTCGCTGCGCAGGCGCAGATCCACGGCGTTGCGCAGGTCGCGGGCCTGGTCGGCGCGGCGGGCGGCGGCCAGCACGTTGCCCTGGTTGCGGTCGAACAGCGGCAGCGGCATCGACAGCCCGACCACGTTGACCCGCTCACGGTCCTCGCGGCTGTACTGGCTGCCGAGGCTGACGGTCAGGTTGGGAATGCGCTGGGCCTTCTCGGAGCCGAGGCTGGCATCGCCACGCTCGATCTGCGCCGCGGCCAGGCGCCACTCGGCGGTCTGCTCGACCTTGGCCAGCAGGCGCTCGGTCTGCGGCGCCGGGCCGGGCGAAAGGTTGCTCGCGTCGAGCCGGTCGAAACGGGCCTCGGCACTGCCCGTCAGGCGCGCCAGGGCCTGGTTGGCCACGCCACGTTCGGTACGGGCCCGACGCACCGCCGCCTCGGCCTGGGCCAGCTGGACCTGGGCGCGGGTGGCCTCCACCGGCGAGGACTGCCCGGCCCGCACCCGCCCTTCCACCACCCGCAGGCCGCGTTCGGTCAGCGCCTGCGACTGTTGCGCCAGCTCCAGCGCTGTCTGTGCCCGCAAGGCGGCATGGAAGGCCTGGATCACATCGGCGCGCAGGCTGTTGCGCTGGCGCTCGAGCTCCAGCCGCGCGATCGCCTGGCCGGCCTCGGCCACCTCGATCCGCGCGCCGCGCTTGCCGCCCAGTTCCAGGGCCTGGCTGAGGGTCACGGTGGTGGTGCTGGTGTCGCGGCGGGTGTCCTCGACCTCCCAGGACAGCTCGGGGTTGGGGATCAGCCCGGCCTGGCGGCGCTCGCCCTCGGCGATGCCGATCTCGCGGCCGATGGCGGCGAAGTCCGGGTTCTGGGCGAAGGCGGCGTCGAGCGCCTGGTCAAGGCTCAGGCCCTGGGCAGCGGCAGGGCCGGCCAGCAACAGGCAGAGCAAGGCGATCTTGCGGGGGATGGGCACGGCGGAAGTCCTCGTCGACAAGCGGCGGAATGCTTTGGCGAGGGACTTTAGGCAGCGGTGGTTATCGGGGGGGTGGCGGGAAGATTACAATTTTGTAATCCGGGGAGGTGGGCCTTTCAGGGTGTTCGACGACAGGGCTGCAGCGCCTTTGAGATCGAGCGCCCCCGCGCGGCGCATCGCGACGCAAGGCCGCTCCCACATCTGTTTCGGGCCAGTCAATCCTGTGCCACTACCTGGTCCGCCTTGTTGGCCCGACGAAATTTCAGCATGGGCACCACTGCCGCTCCGCACGACTTGAGGCATGCACCAAGGCGGGCGCCGCCTCATTCACAGGAATAATTGGCCCGAAACAAATGTGGGAGCGGCCTTGCGTCGCGATGCGCCGCGCGGGCGGCGCTCGATCTCATAGACGCTGCAACACTTTCGCCAGGCACCTCTGCGCCATCACGCCATCAAAACCACCTGCAAACACTTGCCATCAGGCCAATGCCGAAATACTGTATGAATAGACAGTTAATTCGGACAACCCCATGCAGCTCATCGCCAAGCTCGGCATCCTCGCCGACGCCGCCAAGTACGACGCATCCTGCGCCAGCAGCGGCGCTCCCAAGCGCAGCTCACGCGGTCGCGACGGCCTCGGCGCCACCGACGGCATGGGCATCTGCCACAGCTACACCCCGGACGGGCGCTGCGTATCCCTGCTCAAGGTGCTGCTGACCAACTTCTGCCTGTACGACTGCCAGTATTGCGTCAACCGCCGCTCCAGCAACGTGCCGCGGGCGCGCTTCAGCCCCGAGGAGGTGGTGCGCCTGACCCTGGACTTCTACCGGCGCAACTGCATCAGCGGCCTGTTTCTCAGCTCCGGCATCATCCGCTCGGCCGACTACACCATGGAGCAGCTGATCCGGGTGGCCCGTCTGCTGCGCGAGGAGCATGGCTTTCGTGGCTACATCCACCTCAAGACCATCCCCGACGCCGATCCGCTGCTGATCGAGGAAGCCGGGCGCCTGGCCGACCGCCTGAGCGTGAACATCGAGCTGCCCACCGACGCCAGCCTCGAACGCCTGGCCCCGGAAAAACGCGCCAGCACCATCCGCCAGGCCATGGGCGTGATCCACCACGGCCAGCAGGCCGTCGCCGGTGAACCACGGGCACCCCGCTTCACCCCCGCCGGGCAGAGCACCCAGGTCATCGTCGGCGCCGACGCCACCGACGACAGCGCCCTGCTGCGCAACGCCGAATCGCTGTACCAGGGCTATGGCCTCAGGCGCGTCTACTACTCCGCCTTCAGCCCGATCCCCGACAGCCCGTCCAGCGTGCCCCTGGCCGCCCCGCCGCTGCTGCGCGAGCACCGCCTGTACCAGGCCGATTTTCTCCTGCGCGGCTACGGCTACAAAGCCGGCGAACTGCTGGGCGAAACCGGCAACCTGGCCCTGGACATCGACCCCAAGCTGGCCTGGGCGCTGGCCAACCGCGAGGTGTTCCCGCTCGACGTCAACCGCGCCGAGCCAGCCTTGCTGGCGCGCATCCCCGGTATCGGCCTGCGCAGCGTGCAGCGCCTGGTGGCCCTGCGTCGCGAGCGGCGCATCCGCTACGACGACCTGATCCAGTTGCGTTGCGTGCTGGACAAGGCCCGCCCGTTCATCGTCACCAGCGACTACCGCCCGGCCCAGGCCGAGCTGCGCAGTGGCCTGCTACGCGCCCGCCTGCGCGAACCCCAGGCACCGGTGCAGATGGGCCTGTGGGGATGATTGCGCTGGACTGCGGTGACGACTTCGCCACCTGGCGCGACCAGGCGCGGCAACTGCTCGGCCATGGCATCGACCCGGCTACGGTGACCTGGGGCCAGGCACGTATGGACGACCTGCTGGCCGTGCCCACGCCCCTGCCCGCCGGCCCCGGCCCGTTCCGCGCCCGCGTGCCGGCGGCGCTGCTGGCCCAGCTGGAACAGGCCGGGCGCTACCGTGGCGAGCAGCGCTGGAACCTGCTGTACGAAGTACTCTGGCGTGTCGCCCATGGCGATCGCACCGCCATGCTCGCCGGCGACCGCCTGGGCAGCGAGATGCAGCGACGCATCCGCCAGGTCGGCCGCGAAGCCCATCATCTGCATGCCTTCGTGCGCTTCGTGCCACTGCCCGAGGTGTTGGCCGAACAACTGCAACTGGACCTGGTGGCCTACCACGAACCGGCCCACGACATCCTCGACAGCGCCTGCGGGCATTTCGCCGATCGCCTGGGGCGCCAGCGCTGGCTGATCGCCACGCCCCTCGATGGCGTGCGCTTCGACGGCCAGCACCTGGACTACCGGCGCCAGTGCCCGCAGGAATGGCGGCAATGGGCGCGCAACGCCGAGGACCCCGGCGTCGAGCTTTGGCTGGCCTACTACCGGCACACCTTCAACCCCACCCGGCTCAACCCCGGCGCGTTGCGCCAGCACCTGCCCGGGCGCTTCTGGCGTCACCTGCCGGAGGGCCCGCTGATCCCTGAGCTGGTCGGCCAGGCGCGACATGGCAAGCAGCGCGACGGACAGGCGCTGGAGGTCGGGCGCCAACGTGGCAAGCGGATTGCCTCAGCGGGCCCGTCAATCAGACCAAACGAATTGAATTTGTGAGAAATTCATCATTTTCAACTTCAAATGCATTGTTGCGAGACTGACAATCCGACAAACTTATTGCTAATTATTCTCATAAGCACTAGCAATAAGGATAGGCCCGGTATGTCACCGCACGTCTCCCCTCACCGCTTCACGCCCACCCGCAACCTGCTGGCCATGGCCATCTGCATGGCGACCCTCACCCCGGCGCTGGCCGAGGAACAAGCGCCGGCCGTGATCGAACTGGGTGCCACGGCTATCAACGACAGCAGCCTGGGCAGCACCACCGAGGGGTCGAAGTCGTACACCACCGGCTCCATGGCCACCGCCACCAAGCTGCCGCTGACCATGCGCGAAACGCCCCAGGCGGTGACCGTGATCACCCGCCAGCGCATGGACGACCAAGGCATGACCAGCATCAACGACGTGGCCAGGTACACGCCTGGGCTGTTCCTCAACCAGTCCAACGGCCCGGGCCGACAGACCTACAAGGCTCGCGGCTTCGACGTCGACAACATCATGTACGACGGCATCCCCAGCGCCTACACCGGCTGGGTGGTCGGTGCCCAGCCCAACCTGGCGATGTTCGACCGGGTCGAGGTGGTGCGTGGCGCCACCGGCCTGGTCACCGGCTCCGGCACGCCGTCGGCGGCCATCAACCTGGTGCGCAAGCGCCCGCTGGCGGAGCAGAAGGTCACCCTCACTGGCGCCGCCGGCAGCTGGGACAACTACCGCGGCGAGCTCGACGCCTCCAGCCCGCTCAACGACAGCGGCACCCTGCGCGGCCGCGTGGTGGCCTCGTACCGCGACGCCAACGGTTTCCGTGACGGGCAGCAGGAAGACCACGGGCTGTTCTACGCGATCACCGAGGCCGACCTTGGCGAGGACACCACCCTGACCCTCGGTCTTTCTTACCAGAAGGACAAGACCAACGTGTTCTGGGGCGCGATCCCCACCGACCTCAACGGCCACCACCAGGACCTGCCGCGCTCGTACAACCCGGCCACCGACTGGGAGGTCAAGGACCAAGAGATCAACACCCTGTTCGCCGAGCTGCGCCAGCGCCTGGCCAATGACTGGAAGCTGCAGGTCAACGCCATCTACAGCGAGCAGAACGCGCTGTTCCGCGGCTCGTACCAGTCACGCTGGGACCTGGCCAAGCCGCTGAGCCGAACGGTCTACCAGGCGGCCCACGACGAGAACCAGCTGGGTCTGGACACCTTCGCCAGCGGCCCGTTCGAGGCCTTCGGCCGCACCCACGAGCTGGTGGTCGGTGCCAGCAAGCGCATCTACGACATGACCGAGCGCAACTACAGCCCCTACGACCTGGACTATCCCCTGGACGGCGGCAAGCCGAACTTCCTGCACACCGGCAGCAGCCGCTACCTGATCAATCAGGAAGGCGTGTACACCACCACCCGCCTGAGCCTGGCCGACCCACTCAAGCTGATCCTCGGCGGGCGCCTGGACTGGTACGACTACGACCAGCGCGACAATAACGAGGGCGACTACAAGGTGACCCGCAACGTCACCCGCTACGCCGGCCTGATCTATGAACTGGACGAGCACCACTCGCTCTACACCAGCTACACCGACATCTTCCAGCCCCAGGACAGCAAGGACCCCAGCGGCACGCCGGTGCGGCCGATCGAAGGCAAGAACTACGAGGTGGGCATCAAGGGCGAGTACTTCGACGGCGCGCTCAACGCCAGCCTCGCGGTGTTCCGCATCGACCAGCAGAACCGTGCGGTCGAGGTGGACAAGAGCCTGTGCCGGGCCGGCCAGTTCGCCTGCTACGAAGCGTCAGGCGAAGTGCGCAGCCAGGGGATCGACTTCGAGGTGCAGGGCGCGCTGACCGAGCAGTGGCAGATCGGCGCCGGCTATACCTATGCCCGCGTGCACACGGTCAAGGACGCCAAGAATCCGGAAAAGGTCAACAAGCCCTTCGAATCCAACACGCCGCAGCACCAGTTGAAGCTGTTCACCACCTACCACTTCCAGGGCCTGCTGGAAAAACTGCGGGTCGGTGGCGGCGTCACCTGGCAGAGCCGCATGTACAACGACTTCACCGTGGCCGACGGCAGCAGCTACCGCCTCGAACAGGGCGCCTACGCCGTCACCGACCTGATGGCCGGCTACGCGGTCAACCAGCACCTGGACCTGCAGCTCAATGCCAACAACGTGTTCGACCGCAAGTACTACTCGTCGATCTCCAAGTCGGTGAACTATGGTAGCGACACCTTCGGTGATCCACGCAACCTGATGCTGACGGCCAAGTACAGTTTCTGAGTCCCAGCGCGCAGGGATGCGCCAACCATCCATTTTCAGGCCTTACGCGCCTCCCCTTTCGCGGCATAAGGCCGCTCTCATGGAACAAACCGAAACTTATTGATTTAGCTTGACTCTGTGGGAGCGGCCTTGCGTCGCGAAAGGGCTGCGCAGCAGCCCCGGCAATTTCAATGGTGGCTCAGAACCTGGGGCCGCTGCGCGCCCCTATCGCGACGCAAGGCCGCTCCCACAGGGGGACAGTTCCCTGCACGACAGCGCAGCCCGACGAGCTGGGCGATCCCCTACAGGCTTCAGGCATGCACCCAACGCCGATGCAGCCCACGCGCCAGGGCATCGAGCATGAACCCCAGCACCCCGATCAGCAGCACCATCGCCATCAGCTCCGAGTAGGCCAGCCGGTCGCGGGTGTCGAGGATGAAGTAGCCCAACCCGGCGCTGACCCCAAGCATCTCGCACGGCACCAGCACGATCCATAGGATGCCGATGGCCAGGCGCACGCCGGTCAGCACATGGCCGATCACCCCGGGGATGATCACCTTGCACAAGGTCTCCCAGCGCGTGGCGCTGAGGCTGCGGCTCAACTGCAGCCAGCGCGGGTCGAGCTGGCGTACCCCGGCGGCGGTGTTGAGCAGGATCGGCCACAGCGCGGCGAAGGCCAGCAGGAAGTAGATTGGCTGGTCGCCCACGCCCATCAGCATCACCACCACCGGCATCCACGACAGCGGCGAGATCATGCGCAGGAACTGGAACGCCGGCGTGGTCGCCGCCTCCAGGTGCCGGTAGCTACCCACCAGCAGACCCAGTGGCACACCGATCAGCAGCGCCAGCAGCAGGCCGACGAGGATGCGCTTGAGGCTCACCCAGATATGCCCGTAGACCTCGCCCTGCCCCAGCAGCTCTACCAGGCTTTGCAACGTGGCCTGGGGCGCGAAGCGCGCCGACAGGCCATCGGCGGCGCCGAACAGGCGCACGCCCGCCCACCACAGCAACAGCAGCGCCGCCAGGCCCGCCAGGCCCAGGGCGCCATGCACGACATGCCTGCGCATCAGACCGCAAACTCCTCGCTACGCTGGAAGTTCTCGGCGATGCCGAACGCGGCCGGGCCACCGACGGCGGCGATGGCGTTGCGCACGAAACGCTCGTCCACCAGGTCACGGGCGGTTTGCGCCGGGTCCAGGGCGGCGAGGAAATCGCTCTCGCCGACGATCAGGGTGTTCTTCAGGCGCTTGACCAGTTCCTCGGTGTAGCTGGGGAACGGGTAAGGCTGGAAGTCGATGCGCTTCTCGTCCCACTGCTGGTGCTGGATCGCGCCACTGGCGATGTAGCCCGCGCGGTCTTCGGCCGAAGGCGCCAGCACCTTGGTCAGCACCGCCGGCTCGTGCGGGGTGTACTTGTTGGGGCCGGCCTTGGACAGCAGGGCTGCGGCCTCGGCACGGTGTTCGCGGGTCCACTGCTGGGCCTTGACGATGGCGTTGACCACCTTCTGCGACCACTCAGGGCGGTTGTTCAGGTCGTGCTCGTGCATGAACACCACGCAGCAGGCATGGTTGCGCCAGACATCGCCGGTGAAGCGCTGCACGCGGCCGACCTTGAGGTTCTCGGCCAGGGCGTTGAACGGCTCGGCAACGATGTAGCCGGCGATGCGCTTGCTGGCCAGGGCCGGTGGCATGTCCGACGGCGGCAGCACCAGCAGGTTGACCTCGTTGTCCGCCAGTTGCGCGTCGGCCGGCTTGGACACGGGCTTGAGGCCATTGTCGGTGAGCATCTGTTGCAGCACCACGTTGTGGATCGAGTACCAGAACGGAATCGCCACGGTCTTGCCGCCGAGCTGCTTCATCTCGGTGATGTCCGGGGCCACGGTCAGGCCCGAGCCGCCGACATGATTCCAGGCCACGACCTTGGCCGGCACCTTGCTGCCATAGCGCGCCCATACGGTCATCGGCGACAGCAGGTGGATGACGTTGACCTGGCCAGAAATGAACGCCTCGATCACCTGCGCCCAGCTGCGCAGCAGCACCGGGCGCTCGGCCTTGATGCCCTCGGCCTCGAACAGGCCGTTGTTGTGCGCCACCAGCAAGGGCGTGGCGTCGGTGATCGGCAGGTAGCCGATGCGCACCGGCGCGTCCGGCTCGGCGGCGGCGCGGGCCTGCAGGCTCGACAGTAGCGGCACGGCGCCGGCGGCGGTGAGCATGGCACTCAGCTTGAGAAAGTCGCGACGGGACGTCGTGGAACAGCAGTCATCCATGCACATGGACAGCCTCCGAGGGCAAGGGGAATGGAGTGGGTTCGGCTGTGCGGCTTGCCCGCCGAAGGGTTTTCAGTATCTCGATGCGCAGCGCGCCCAGTTCCTCGACCCGCTGCGCACGGGGCTGCGGCAGGTCGATGTACCACTGGCCGAGGGTGCGCGCCGGGTGGTTGCCCAGTAGCAGCACGCGATCGGACAGCAGCAGGGCTTCGTCGATGTCGTGGGTGATCAGCACGGCGGCGGTGTTGTGGGTGGCAATCAGCTGCAGCAGCAGTTGCTGCATGTCGGCCCGGGTTACCTCGTCCAGCGCGCCGAAGGGTTCGTCCAGCAACAGCACCTCGGGCTGGCGCGCCAGGCAGCGGGCCAGCGCGGTGCGCTGGGCCATGCCGCCGGACAACTGCGCCGGGTACTGGCCACGGGCGTGGGCCAGGCCCACCGCGTCAATGGCGTGGTCGATCCGTGCGCGTCGCTCGGCCGCCGGCAGCTTGGGCTGACGAGCGAAGTCGAGGCCGAAGGCGACGTTCTTCTCAAGGGTCAGCCAGGGCAGCAGGCTGGGGTCCTGGAACGCCACCGCCAGGCGCGGATGCGGCCCCTGCAGCGGCTCGCCGTGCAACTGCACGCTGCCGCCACGGGCCTGCTGCAGGCCGGCCAGCACGCGCAGCAGGCTGGACTTGCCGACCCCGCTGGGGCCGAGGATGGTAACCACCTCCCCCGGCGCCAGCGCCAGGTCGAACTGCTCCAGCACCGCCTGCCAGCCACCCTCGCGCGGGTAGCCCAGGCTGATGTCACGGGCTTCGAGTAGCACCTCGGTCATGCAGAGGCCGCCTGGCGTTGCAGCTCGGCGCGCAGCTGCACCAGGCTCGGGGTGACGATCGGCACGAACGCCGACTCGCGCCAGCGGCGGGCGAAGCCCTCGCCATAGGCGCTCAGGTAGGCCTTGCCACCGCTGGCCTGCAGCTCCAACTGCACGGCGTCGGCGGCGCATTCGGCAAGGGTGATACGCAGCTTGAACAAGGCAGCCGGCTGGCCCTGGAAGCGGCCGTCGAGCAGCCCCTGCTTGAGTTCGGCGACCGTGTTCTCCAGGCGCTCGGCGAGCACCTGGCGGGCCTCTTCGAGAAACGCGCCACGCCCCTGCAGGTGTGCCTGCGCCTCCTCCAGCGCGCGGCGGGCCAGGCCAATGGCCATGCCGCACTGCAGCGCCAGGAACGCCGGACGCACCCTGGGCAGGAACTCGCGGGCGTTATCGTGCAGCAGCCAGTCGCGGGCCAAAGGCACCTGGTGGAAAGCCAGCGCCGCGGTGTTGCTCGACTGCAGGCCCATCAGTTGCAGGTCGTCGGAGCGCTCAAGGCCCAGCGCGTTCGACGGGATGGCGACCACGAACGGCGCGCCGCCGGCATCATCCTCGATGGCTGCGGCCACCACGAAGCCGCTCTTGCGCAGGTTGGTCACCCAGTGCAGGCGCCCTTCCAGGTTCCAGCCGTCGCTCGCGGCGCGGCCACGCACCTGCAAGGCCTCGATGCCGGAAAGGAACTTCATGGCGTTGGACAGGCCGGTGGCCCCGGCCAGCTCGCCCTTCAGCAGGTCGGGCAACAGCCGCTCGCACAGCGCCTGGTTTGGGCTTTGCAGCAGGTATTCGATGAAGGCGCGCTGGCCCCAGCAGACAAAGGCCGCGGCCAGTGAACGGCTGGCGATGGCAGCGATGGCCTCGACCGCCGCGGTGACGTCGTCACCCGAGCCGCCCAGGGCCGGATCGACGCCAATGCGCAGCAGTTGCGATTCGGCGATATGCGCCAGTACCAGGTGTGGATCGCACTGGCCCTGGTCGATGGCCTCGGCATTGGCATCCAGCCATTGTCGAAATGCATGATCAAGCATGTCCCTACTCCTGTTGAAACGCCGGACGCGCCGGCATCAGGCCCCGATCAGGCCGAAGGCTGCCAGCGGTACTTGCCGAGCTCGTCGTTGAGCGGCGTCTGGGCGAACACATTAGCAAAGTTGCACAGGGTTGCGAGGCTCACGCCGAGAATCACTTCCAGGGCGTTGCCTTCGCTGAAACCGGCATCACGGAACACCTGGTAGGTGGCGTCAGAGACGTTGCCACGGGTGGCGATCACCTCACGAGCGAAGGCGGCCAGGGTCTCGTAGCGGGCATCGGGCAGCTCGCCACGGGCACGCAGGGCATCGACCACTTCCTGGGGCAGCTTGGCCTTGTTCAGGGCCACGGCGGTGTGTCCGGCGACGCAGAAATCGCAGCCATGCTGGGTGGCGGCGATCAATTGCACCACTTCGCGCTCGGCCAGTGTCAGCTCGGACTTGCCGTTGAGCGCCGAGACGGTGACGTAGGTTTCCAGCGCCGCTGGCGCGTTGGCCAGGATGCCCAGCAGGTTGGGGATGAAGCCGGAGTTCTTCTGCGCGTTCTCGAGGAACGGGCGGGCGGCTTCCGGGGCGGTCTGCAGGCTGTGTAAAGTGATGCGTGCGGACATGGAGTGGTCTCCTTTGATGTAGGTCGCTACAGTCTGTTGGTTATAAGAAGTAGCATCCATATTCATCAGTCGCCTTTCCTTGCTCCAGAGTCCTTGCATTAGATGATTTCTTCCAGCCCCCTCGTCGATTGGTTATTAGAGAGCCTGGAGCTCGACGCCAGCCTGTTCCATGTCGGCCGCTACTGCGGGGGCTGGCACGCCAGCACGCAGGGCATGGGCCGGGCCAGTTTCCACCTGGTGGTGCAGGGCCATTGCTGGCTGCATATCGATGGCCAGGCGCAGCCGCTGCGCCTGGAGAGCGGTGATGCGGTGTTCCTTTTGCGTGACCTGGCCTATCGGCTGTCCGGCGACGAGCATGCCGCCGACGCCTGCGCCCAGCCGCGCCGAAGCATGCAGGCGCTGGACCTGGAGGCCGGAGACGGCGTGGGGCTGGTGTGCGGGTTCTTCCACTTCCAGTCGGGGTTGTCGTCACTGATCATCGACGGGCTGGCGGACTGGATCCTGCTGCGCGCCAACGAGCCGGCCGGCAGCGCGGCGCGGGTGCTGTTCGGGCTGATCCTCGAGGAATGCCGTCGCCCGCAGCCCTCCCAGGCGCTGCTCGAACGCCTCACCCACCTGCTGTTCCTGTATGTACTACGCCAGCAGGTGCACGCCGGCCAGTCGCTGGGCGGGCTGGTCGCCCTCGCCCGCCAGCCGGCCTTCGCCGGCTTGCTGGAACGCTTGATCGAGGCGCCGGGGCAGGCCTGGACGCTGGAGAGCATGGCGGCCTGCACGGGGCTTTCGCGCTCGGCCTTCTTCAAGCGCTTCAACGAGCTGGCCGGGCAATCGCCCGGGCAGGTACTGCTGGCACTGCGCATGCGCCATGCCTGCCAGTTGCTCAAGGCGGGCAATACCGTCGAACAGGTGGGCGCGCAGGCGGGGTATCAATCGGTGGCGGCCTTTACCCGGGCGTTCGCCAAGGCGGTCGGTGTACAACCGGGGGCTTATCGCAAACAGCAGGGTACGGGATAAGGGGCATGTCCCTCAGGCCCGTCGCAGCATCCAGGCCGCCCCCAGGCCGCTGAGGCATATCACCGCGATGCCGACCAGGCTCGTGCCGTCCGGTACCTGGCCGAACACTACCAGGCCCAGCAGCCCGGCGAACACGATCTGGCAATAGCTGAACGGCGCCAGCAACGCCGGCGCGGCATGGCGGAACGCCTGGGTCAGCAACAGGTGCGCGGTCATCCCGAAGGCGCCCAATGCCAGCATCAGCAGCACATGGGACCATTGCGGCACCTGCCAGAAGAACGGCACCAGCGCCGTCAGGATCAGGGTGTTGCACACCCCTACGTAGAAGTTGCTGGTGGTCGGGCTGTCATGGGCCGCCAGCTTGCGCGTCAGCAACTGGTAGAAGCAGAACGCCAGCGCCGAGCCGAAGGGAAACAGGATGGCCGGGGTGAACATCGCCCCGCCCGGATGCACCACCACCAGCACGCCGACAAAGCCCATCACCACCGCCAGCCACTGCCCCGGCGTCACCCGCTCCTTAAGCAGTGGCACCGACAGCGCGGTGACCAGCACCGGCGCGAGGAAGTTGACCGAGGTCGCCTCGGCCAACGGCAGGTACTGCAGCCCGGCGGTGAACAGCAGGCTGGTGCTGAGCAGGCTCAGCGCGCGTAGCGTCTGCAGCAACGGCCGGCGGGTACGCAGCACCGCGAGGCCCGCCTTGGGCAGGAAGATCCCGGCCATCAGCAGGGTATGCACCAGGTAACGCACCCAGACCACCATGATGATCGGGTAGATCCCTCCGAGGAATTTCGACAGTGCGTCATGGCTGGCGAACAGGAAGGTGGCCACCACCACCAGGGCGATGCCACGCAGCGGCTGGTTGACTCCGGACAGCGGCGAACTGGAACTCATGAGGCTCTCGGGCGATGGCCCCGGCATGGTGCCGGGGCATGGGCGGATTCTAGAAGAGAACCCGTGGGCGCGACAAAGCCTTGTGGTCCAACCGGTACATTTTGTTCGCTGATCGACCACTTTTGCCGAATGCCGTGCGGATTCTGTAGGAGCGGCCTTGTGCCGCGAAAGGGCTGCGCAGCAGCCCCAGGATTCAGCATTGCTGCAAAGATCGCATGGGCCGCTTTGCGGCCCTTTCGCGGCACAAGACCGCTCCTACAAGGGCGTGCAGAACCCGTCAGGACCGCGGCATCACCTGCGTCAAGCGCTCGCTCGCCGGTGCCGGCCGGCCGTACAGGTAGCCCTGAAAATGCGAGCACCCTTCGGCCAGCAGGCGCTCCATCTGCTCGGCCGACTCCACGCCTTCGGCGGTGGTCTTGATCATCAGGCTGTTGGACAGCTCGGTGATCGCGCGGATGATCGACATCGCCTCGCGGCTCTCGCACATGTCGTGGACGAACGACTTGTCGATCTTTATCCGGTCGAACGGGAACGAACGCAGGTAGCCCAGCGAAGAATATCCCGTGCCGAAATCGTCTAGGGAAATCGACACCCCCAGGTCCTTCAGCGCCCGCAGGGTGCGCACGTTGTCCTCGCTGTTGCCCAGCAGCACCGACTCGGTGATCTCAAGCTCCAGGCGCGTGGCGGGCAGGCCCGAGTCGGCCAGGGCCAGGGCCACGGTATGGACCAGGTTGGCATTCTTGAACTGCACCGCCGAGAGATTGACCGACACCGTCTGCTCGGTGCCCCAGCTGGCCGCCTCCTGGCACGCCAGGTTCAGCGCCCGGGCGCCGATCTCGTGGATCAGGCCGGTCTCCTCGGCGATGGGGATGAAGTCCATGGGCATGATCATGCCGCGGCTGGGGTGCTCCCAGCGCAGCAGGGCCTCGTAGCCGGTGACGCTGGCGCTCTGCTGATCCACCACCGGCTGGTAGTGCAACTGCAGTTGGCCCAGGTGCAGCGCGGTGCGCAGGTCGGTCTCGACCAGGCGGCGCTGGCGGGCGGCGACATCCAGCTCGACATGGAAGCACTCGTAGCGGTTGCGGCCGTTGCGCTTGGCCTCGTACAGGGCCATGTCGGCGTAGCCCAGCAGTTGCTCGGCCTGGTCGTGGTCGTCGGGCGCGACCGCCACGCCGATGCTCACCCCCACGCTGAACTGGTGCCCTTCGATGTGGAACGGCGGGCAGATCGCCTCGATCAGGCGCTGGGCGGTATTGCGCGCGGCATCGCCGGTCTCCAGGCCCGAAAGCACCACGGCGAACTCGTCGCCACCAAGACGGGCCAGGGTATCGTGCTCGCGCAGTTCGCGGCGCAGGCGCTTGCCCAGGGCGCGCAGCAGCTTGTCGCCGAAGGCGTGGCCGAGGGTGTCGTTGATGTTCTTGAAGTTGTCCAGGTCCAGGCACAGGGCGGCGGTCAGCTTGCCGCTGTCCTCACCGCGCAGCAGCGCCTGCTTGAGACGCTCGTGAAACAGGGTGCGGTTGGGCAGCCCGGTCAGCGCGTCGTGATGGGCCATGTGGTGGATCTGGGCATGGGCGGCCAGCTCCTCGGTGGCGTCCTCGGCGACGAACAGCACGTAGTCCCCCTGCCCTTCACGGTTGTCGCAGAGCGTGGCCCGGCTGCGCAAGGTACGCGGCCCCGTGGCGGTGTCGACCCGGGTTTCGGCGGCGTAGCCCTTGGTGCTGCGCGCCCCGCGCGCCAGCTGCTGTTCGAGGTAGTCGACGGCCGCCGGCACCAGGCACTGGCCCGGCAGCTGGCCGACCATGCGTGTGCCCTGACGGCCGAACAGGCGCTCGGCCTGCTGGTTGGCCAGGAGGATCTGCTGGCTCTGCAAGTCCTGGACTATGACGCTGGCGGGGATGTTGGCGATAACCGAGTCGAGGAACTGCGAGAGGGTGGTCATCTCCTGGCTGTACTGTTCGGCCAGCTCCTTGGCCTTGAGCAACTCCAGCTCATGCTGGCGGCGCTCGGAGATGTCGCGGGTGATCTTGGCGTAGCCGATCAGCTGGCCGCTGTGTTCATCCTGGATCGGCTCGATCACCACGCTGGTCCAGAAGTGCGAACCGTCCTTGCGCTGGCGCAGCCCTTCGGCCTGGAAACGCCCCTCGTTACGCGCGGTGTCCAGGCTGAGTGCCGGCAGGCCGGCATGGCGGTCCTCGTCGGTATAGAACACCGAGAAGTGCTGGCCGATGATTTCCTCGGCCTGGTAGCCCTTGGCCCGCTGCGCGCCCGGGTTCCAGTTGGCGACGATGCCCTCAGGGGTGAGCTGGTAGATGGCGTAGTCCGCCACGCTCTGGATCAGCAACCGGTACATCATGTCGGGATTGGCGGCGAGCGGCATGGGAATGACCTGAATCCTTCACAGCAGGAATAGGAAGCCTCCGGACCGTACGTCGGAACAGTCCGAAATTACGAAGTGCTGGCATTATGCCGCTCGATGAGGGGTTTTTGTGAAGTGCATCACAAAAAATCTGCAAGGCATCAGTGCCGCTGCCGGGTCACCAGGAAGTTGCGCAGTGGCGGTTCATCATCCAGCGCGATCTCCCGCACCGGACGCGGCAGGTCCGCCAGCACTGCCTGGCAGAATGCCAGGGCCGGGGCATCCTCGGGATAGCAGCGCACCAGCCAGTCGCTGTCGCCTTCGCACAGCGTCTGCCGAGCCACCGCCAGGCCCACGCCCTGGCGGCGGTACTTCTTGAGGATGAACAGGTCGGCCAGCTCGCTGGCCTCGATGCCGGGCAGTTCGCTGCGCTCGATGAGCATGAAGCCGGCGATGAAGCCGTCCACCAGGATAAGGCTGGCGCTCCAGCCGGGGGTTTGCCAGTAGCGGGCGAAGTGCGGCTCGTGGATATAGAAACGCCCGTCCACCTCCACATCCTCCTGTTCCCAGTCGGAGGATTCGTAGGCATAGAACTGGTAGAGGTTGCGGACCAGTTCGGCATGCTCGGGGCCGGTCTGGAGCAGTTCGACAGGGGCGGTCATGGGGCAGGCTCGAGGCAAATCGCAAGTCTACCAGCCCCTCCTGCGCCGAGCCCGCATCCTGTGGGAGCGGGCTTGCCCCGCGATCGATCACGCCTCGGGCAATGCCGCCACCGCGTCCACTTCCACCAGCATTCCGTCCAGCGCCAGGCGTGGGACAGGAATCAGCGTGCAGGTCGGCGTCATCCTGCCACCCCAGGCGCGCTCGGCCTCGGCCACCCATTGGCTCAGGCGCGCCTCGGAATGGTCGACCACCAGCAAGGTGAGCTTGAACACGTGCTCGAGAGTAGCCCCGCGGGAAGACAGGGCGATCTTCAGGTTCACCAGGGCCTGGCGCGCCTGCTCGTCGAAACGCGCCGACAGGTTGCCCTGCAGATCTTCGCCGCCCTGCCCGGCGATGTACAGCAGGCGGCTGCCGGCACGTACTTCGGCGACATGGGAATAGGCATTGCCACTGGGGTCGTAGAGGCCTTCGGGGTTGCTCAGGGCGAAGGCGGCTGGCTGGGTCATGGTATCGCTCCGTCGATGGAATGAGCGGCCGAGTATCAAACCTCAGGTTAAGTCGAGGTCAAGCCCTTCAAACCACCGCAGATCGTGCCCCCTCTGAATATCCAACGCCTCTATTTTTCGTGCAGCACCGCCCGCCCCTTCACCGCTCGCGGCCCGCGCCAGGCCCAGATCAACAGGCCGGGAAACGGCGCGTAGACCACAAACACCACCCACAGCATCTTGCGTTCGGCGCGTCGGTCGCTGCCGATGATATGCCAGATGGCCCAGAGCTCCAGCAGGATGACCACGAGCGCGACGACGAACCAGAGTGTTCCGATTTCCATGAGTCCTCTCCTATTGGCATGTACTGGGTTGGGTCGCCGCATGCACCGAGGGTTCATTCGGATCTTGTCCGGCGTGCCACCGGCTGGCACAGTGGTCAGCCGCCCAGCACCCGCGCAGTGGAGCCTCCATGCCGTTCGATCCGACACTGCTCGCCCAAGCCCACCATGTGGTGGTGTTCACCGGTGCCGGGGTGTCCGCCGAAAGTGGCATTGCCACCTTCCGCGACAAGCTGACCGGTTTGTGGGAGCGTTTCGACCCGGCGCAGTTGGCCAGCGCCGAGGGCTTTCGCGCCGATCCGGCGCTGGTCTGGGGCTGGTACCAGATGCGCCGCGCCGGGATCGCCCAGGCCACGCCCAACCCCGCCCACCTGGTCATCGCCGCGCTGGCGGCGCGGGTGCCGAAGCTGACCTTGGTGACCCAGAACGTCGACGACCTGCACGAGCGCGCCGGCAGCCAGGACGTGCTGCACTTGCATGGGCGACTGGACACGTTCCGCTGCCTGGACTGCGCGCACCCGGTCGACGGGCCTGTGGCCCTGCCTGGGGACGCCCTCGAGGGCCGCCGCATCGAGCCGCCGCGCTGCAGCCGCTGCGCCGGGCCGCTGCGACCGGGCGTGGTGTGGTTTGGCGAGATGTTGCCGGAGCAGACACTGGAGCGGGCGTTCGACGCCGCGCAGCACTGCGATGTGCTGTTGTCGGTGGGAACGTCCGGCGTGGTGCAGCCTGCGGCCTCGATTCCACGCCTGGCGCTGGCCGCGGGGGCGACGGTGGTGCATGTCAATCCGCAGCCTGCGAGCGAGGGGCATCCGCGGGAGTTCGCATTGGCCGGCAAGGCGGGCGAAGTGTTGCCTGAGTTGATGCGTCAGGGGTTTTCCTGAATCTGCCGTGCTGTCAATGACGGCCCTGTCGTGGGGCAAGCCCGCTCCCACGAGGCTCGCACCCACAGGGCCATCGGTTCAGCGGCTGGCCTGCTGCAGTGCCGCTTTCAGGTCATCGGCAGCGGTATAGGTCTTCTGCCCGACCAATACACCCTTGTCCAGCGAGAGCCACAGCACCTGGCCCTCCTCCCCGGCATAACGACTGGCGACCTGGCCATCCCGGTCCAGCAGCACCCGGTAGCTGTAGTCACGCATGGCCGGTATGGCGAACAGCTTGCTGATCAGCGCCGGCATGCGCTGGATATCCGCGACGAACACTGCACTGCGTGCCTCCAGATAGCCCTTGGGTTGCTCGGCCAGGGCCGCCTTCATCAGCTTGGCACCGTCCATGTCACGGGCGACCAGCAGAATGCGGGTGTCGCTGCCCAGGCTGTAGGGCTGGTCATACTGGTCGAGCAGGGTCCAGGGCGCGAGGGTTTCCCCGGTCTGCACGGCGTGGGCCAGCAAAGGAAGCAGGCTGAGCAGGAGTGCGGCGGCGTATTTCATGGTTGTCGAGTCCGGTTCATGAGGGCCGTCAGCATAGCCCAAGCCGCCGCCGTTGACAGGTTCAGCGCAATTGCCCGGCAATCAGCCCCACGGCGATCAGGATCATCACGCCGCCTGACAGCCGCCCCACTACCCGCGCCGCCGCGGGCCGGGTGCGCAGCACGGCCTTGGCGCCGTAGCCGACCATCAGGTAGATCACCAGCGAGCTGCCCAGGTGCACCAGCCCCAGCAGCAGGATCTGCAACGGCAGCGGCCAGCTCGACTGCGGATCGGTGAACTGCGGCAGCAACGCCAGAAACAGCAGGAAGACCTTGGGGTTGAGGCCACTGACGCACAGGCCCTTGATCGCCCAGCGCGACCCCGAGTCTCGCTCGCCGCCTTCGCCCGCCTCGGGCACCGCCGGGCTCAACAACAGGTTGCCGCCCAGCCACAGCAGGTAGAGGCAGCCGGCCAGGGTCAACAGGGTCAGCGCCAGCGGATGCCCGGCGAGCAGGCTGCCGACCCCGGCCGCCACCACCAGGGTGACCAGGAAATGCCCGGACAGCATGCCGGCCACCGCCGGCACCACCCAGCGCCCGCGCATACCGGCGGAGATGGCATAGGCCCAGTCGGCACCGGGGGTGATCACGAACAGCAGGGAGACGGCCCAGAACGCCGCCAATACACTCATGGCCATTTCGAGCCTTCCTTTCACACAGGTTTCGGTGAAAGAAAGGCTACGGATATCGGCCGGGGATTTTCTTTCGTATATTCCCTCTACCAAGCCGAATACTGGAAGATTCTCCCCCATGGATCGAACCGATCGAAAGATCCTTGCCGAACTGCAAAAAGACGGGCGCCTGTCGGTCACCGAACTCGCCGACCGCGTGGGCCTGAGCCTGTCGCCCTGCCACCGCCGCCTCAAGGCGCTGGAGGAATCCGGCGCCATCCTCGGCTACCACGCCCGCCTGGCCCCAGCGGCCCTGGGCCTGAATTTCGCCGCACTGGTGTTCGTGACTTTGCGCGAAGTGACCCGCCAGCCGGTGGCGGACTTCGAGGCGGCGCTCGGGGACATTCCGCAGATCGTCGAGGCCCAGCGCCTGTTCGGCGATCCGGACTACCTGTTGCACGTGGTGGCCAAGGACCTGCCGGCGTTCCAGAAACTGTACGACGAACAGCTGACGAGCATCCCCAATGTCAAGCGGCTGAGCTCAACACTGGTGATGAAAGAAGTGATTCAGGACAGGTTGTTGCCAATGTAACCACCAGCGGGGGATGGCCCTACAGGCAGGTCGCCGCCGCCGCACGACGGCGCAGGGCCATCTGGTCGTCCTTCTGCGCGTAGTAGTCCACGCGGGTGCCCCCGGCCTGGGCATAGACATCGACGAACGACTCCGCCTCCCGGGTATACACCGTGAACCCGCCCTGCTTGCGCGCCTCCAGGTAACCGCTGGCATCAACCCCGAAGGTGTTCTCCTCCTGCCAGCTGAACTGGATGCACTGGGCGACCAGGTCCGGCGTCTTGTGCGAATCCAGGCGTGCGGCAGGCGAGCCGTTGCGCGCCGCTTCCATGGTCGACGATGCACAGCCCGCCAGCAGCAGCGCCACGGTGATCGGCAGAATTGCTCGCATGTTCCATCCTCGGGACAAAAAAAGAAGGTGACTCTAGCACTGCCGGGCCGGCCGGGGAATCGTCGCTGCCGCTCATCGCCGACGCGATAAAAGTTTGCGCGACAAAGAACCAAATCGATCGCCACAGGTCTCAGGAGGTACCGCGTAAACCGTTGCGGATCAAGGACCTATAACGTGATGAAACGCTTTGCCAGCCTTTCGATGATCGCCACCCTGCTGCTGCTTGGCGGCTGCTACAGCAACCACTATCACGACGATGACGACGGCTGGCGCGACCGTGACCGCGGCCACCGTCATCACCATCGCCACGACCGTGACGATGACGACCGCCAGTACCGTGACCGCTACTACCGCTGAAGCGTCTTTCAAACCCTGACTCGCCGCCAACCACGCGGCACCTTACCCCTGATGACTCCCCTGAGGTTCACAACATGCGTCTGACTCTGCCTTCCCTCGCCCTCGGCCTGCTGCTCTGCCAGGGCGCCTTCGCCGGTGACGGCACCGCAGCCATCGGCGGCGGCCTGGGCGGCGCCCTGGGCAACGTCGTCGGCAAACAGATCGGCGGCAGCACCGGCGCGGCCATCGGCGCGGGCTTGGGCGGCGCGGCCGGCAGCGCGGTGGGCGCACGCAAGGGCAACCGGGCCGAAGCCGCCATCGGCGGCGGCCTGGGTTCGGCCGGTGGCTCGCTGATCGGCGGCAAGCTCGGCGGCTCCAGCGGCTCGACCATCGGCGCAGGCCTGGGCGGCGCCGCGGGCGGCGCGATCGGCAACCACATGGGCGACAACAACCGCAAGCACAAGCATCGCCACTGATCCTACAGGCGATCGCCCAGCCCTACGAGCGGCTTCACGCCCCCTGTGGGAGCGGGTTTACCCGCGAAACAAGCACCGCGGTGCCTTGCACCAGCTTTGCTGGTGTTCGCGGGTAAACCCGCTCCCACAGGGTTGGGCAATCCCCGGCAAAACACTGCAGCACGTCAACGACGCATTCGCGTCAAGCTGCCACACTAGGGCCATCGCCTTTCGTGCCCCTGTGTGAAGGAACATCCCCTCCCCATGAACCATGAGCTGCTCTGGGTCCTAGGCCTGCTGGCCGTCGTCGTCGTCCTGTTCATCATCAACCGTCCGCGCATGGACGTGGTCGCCTTGCTGGTGATCCTCGCGCTGCCGCTGTCCGGCATTCTCACCGTGGAACAGGCCCTGGCCGGTTTCAGCGACCCCAACGTGGTGCTGATCGCCGCACTGTTCGTGATCGGCGAAGGGCTGGTGCGCACCGGTATCGCCTATCGCATCGGCGAATGGATGAGCGAGCGCGCCGGTAACAGCGAGGCGCGTTTGCTGGTGCTGCTGATGGTGGCGGTGGCCGGCCTGGGCTCGGTGATGAGCTCCACCGGCGTGGTGGCGATCTTCATCCCGGTGGTGCTGAGCATCGCCGCGCGCCTGCAGCTCTCGCCCAGCCGGCTGATGATGCCGCTGAGCTTCGCCGGCCTGATCAGCGGCATGCTCAGCCTGGTGGCGACCCCGCCGAACGTGGTGGTGCACAGCGAACTGGTGCGCCATGGCGAAAGCGGCTTCGGCTTTTTCAGTTTCACCCCCTTCGGCCTGGTGGTGCTGGTGCTGGGCATCGGCTACATGCTGCTGACCCGCCACTGGCTCAACGGCGAAGTGCGCAAGGACGGGCGCGTCGAGAGCCGCCGCACCCTGCTCGACCTGGTGCTGGACTACAAGCTCAGCGGCCGCGAGCGGCGCCTGCGTATCCGCCCCCATTCGCCGTTGATCGGCCACACCCTCGGCGAGCTGGAGCTACGCACCCGCCACGGCGCCAACGTGATCGGCATCGAACGCCAGCACAAGTTCACCACCCGGGTGATGCCCGCCGACTCCGGTACCCTGCTGCAACAGGATGACGTGCTGCTGCTGGACCTGTTCGCCAACCGCGACGACCTGCGCAGCCTGTGCCAGTCGATGCTGCTCGAGCCCTTGCACTTCAAGGCAGCCTATTTCATCGACCAGTCCCAGGAAGTGGGCATGGCCGAGATCTCGCTGCCCCCGGGTTCGCAACTGATCGGCAAGACCCTCCTCGAGCTGACCTTCCGCACCCGCTATGACCTCAATGTGGTCGGCCTGCGCCGCGACCAGCAGGCAATCGAAGGGCAACTGGTGGAAGAGAAGCTGCGCCTGGGCGACACCCTGCTGGTGGTCGGCCCATGGAAGGCGGTGCGCCAACTGCAGGGCAAACCCCGCGACTTCCTGGTGCTGAGCCTGCCGGCGGAAATCGATCAGGTCGCCCCGGCCCGCGCCCGCGCGCCCTACGCCCTGATCAGCCTGGCGGTGATGGTCGGGCTGATGGTCAGCGGCCTGGTGCCCAACGTCATCGCCGCCTTGATCGGCTGCCTGTTGATGGGCGCCGGCCGCTGCATCGACATGAACAGCGCCTACCGCGCCATCCACTGGCAGAGCCTGGTGCTGATCGTCGGCATGCTGCCCTTCGCCCTGGCCCTGCAGAAGACCGGCGGCATCGATCTGGCCGTCGGCGCGCTGGTCGGCGCCCTCGGCGGTGCCGGGCCGAGCGTGATCCTCGCCTGCCTGTTCGCCCTCACTGCCGTGATCGGCCTGTTCATCTCCAACACCGCGACGGCGGTGCTGATGGCCCCGGTGGCAGTCAGCACCGCGCAGCAGCTGGGCATGTCGCCCTACCCGTTCGCCATGACCGTGGCCCTGGCGGCATCGGCGGCGTTCATGACGCCGGTGTCATCGCCGGTCAACACCCTGGTGCTGGGCCCCGGCCAGTACCAGTTCGCCGACTTCGTCAAGGTCGGGGTGCCCTTCACCCTGCTGGTGATGCTGGTCACCGTGCTGATGGTGCCGTGGGTATTCGGCCTGTAGTCGGCGGTACGATCCAGGCAATTTGCGGCGAATTGACATCAATCGGGCAGTTGAAAGACACTCACAGACTATCGTCCCAGGTGCCTACGGCCGTTTTCCTGGATTCTGTCTTCGCTTGTCGGTCGAGCCCATGGTGTCACCAGCCCCGTCACGCCTGCTGCCCCCGCTGATCCTGTTCGGCCTGACCCTGGCATTGACCCTGGCCGGCATCCTCGCCCGTCCCATCGAATCGCTGTCGCTGTTCTGGCCGGTGAACGCGGTGCTCGCCGGGGTGCTGCTGCGCAATCCGCGCCAGGCCACCCCCTCCGGATTCGCCCTCATCTACCTGGCCATGGTGGTCGCCGACCTAGGCTGCGGCAGTGCCTGGAAACCGGCCCTGTGGTTCAACCTGTGCAACCTCGGCGCCATCGTCAGCATCTGGTACCTGATGGCCCGCCTGCCACGCGTACATCGACGCCTGCGTACGCCCCATGGCACCCTGCGCCTGTTCGGCGCCTGCGCGGTCGGTGCCATGGTCGCCGCCAGCCTGGCCTGCGTGATGGCCACGCCCTGGTTCGAACAATCGCTGCGCGCCACCTGGCTTGCCTGGTTCAGCGAACAGTTCTCCACCAGCGTGCTGGTCTTGCCCGTTTTGCTCACCGCCCCCTCGCCACGCGCCCTGAGCGGCCACGGCAGCGCCAGCCAGCCGATCCGCCTGGCGCCGCTGCTGGTGCTGCTGGCCTCGCTGGCAGTCAGCATCGTCTTCGGCGGCCCCGGGGCCATCGCCTTCCCGATCGCCGCGCTGCTGTGGTGCGCGCTCAGCTATTCACCGTTCCTGGTGGCGCTGCTGGCCCTCACCGCGGGCAGCACGCTGATCGTCGCCGTGGCCCAGAACCTCATGCACTTCAGCATTCCGCAGAGCGAGTCGGGGGTCACCACCCTGATGTCGGCGCGCCTGGGCATCGCCATGCTGGTGCTCGGCCCGCTGGTGCTGGCCTGCGTCAGCAGCGCCAACCGCAGCCTGATGGCGCGCCTGGCGCATCAGGCAACCATCGACCACCTCACCGGCACCCTGTCCCGCAGTGCTTTCACCCGCCGCGCCAACGCCCTGCTGGACAGCCGCCAGCACACGTTACAGCTGCCATTGACCCTGATGATGCTCGACATCGACCACTTCAAGACCATCAACGACCGCCATGGCCACGGGGTCGGCGACCAGGTGCTGCGCCAGTTCGCCATGACCCTGCAGGACCAGTTGCACGACGGCGAGCTGTTCGCCCGCCTGGGTGGTGAGGAGTTCGTCATCATCGTCCCGGGGCTGGCGCCAGAGCTGGCCAGGTTTACCGCCGAGCGCCTGCGCCGGGCAGTGCAGGACCTGCATATCGCCCGGCCAGAGCAGGTGCTACGGGTCACAGTCAGCATCGGCCTGACCGGCTGCGCCGCCGACACCCCGGCGCCGAGCCTCGACGAACTGCTGGCCAGCGCCGACCAAGCGCTCTACCGGGCCAAGGCCCAAGGCCGCAACCGGGTCGAGCAGGCCGAGGGGCAGCGCCAGGTGCTGTGACTCAGCCAACCAGCAGGTCCCAGCTCAGCTTGGCGATCAGCACGCACAGCAATACCAGGAACAGCCCGCGCACGAACCCCGCCCCCTTGCGCACCGCAAGCCAGGTACCGGTCAGCGCACCGAGGATGTTGAACAACGCCATCGGCAACGCAATGGCCCACAGCACATTGCCCGACGGGATGAAGAACACCAGCGCGGCCAGGTTGGTGGCGATGTTGACCAGCTTGGCCGAAGCCGAGGCATGCAGGAAATCCAGGGCGAAGAAGCGGATGAACAGGAAAATCAGAAAGCTGCCGGTGCCTGGCCCGAACAATCCGTCATAAAAGCCGATGGCGCCACCGATCAGCACCGCCAGGCACTGTTCCTTGCGGCCGATCACCCTGGGTTTGTGCAAGGTGCCGAAGTCCTTCTTGCAGAAGGTGTAGATGGCCATCAGCACGATCAGCACCAGCACCATCGGCCGCATCACGCTCGCCGGCACCAGCGACACGGTGGCCGCGCCGAAGAACGACATCACGAAGGCGCTCAGCGCCGCCGGCACGATCAGCCCCCAGTCCAGCTTGACCTTGCGGATGAACGAACGCGCCGCAAAGGTGGTGCCGCACACCGAAGCCAGCTTGTTGCTGCCCAGCAACGCCGCCGGCTGGGCGTTGGGCAGCACGTTGAACAGCGCCGGGATCTGGATCAACCCGCCGCCTCCCACGGCAGCGTCGATCAGGCCAGCGGCGAAGGCGAACAGCGAAAGCAGGGCGATATCCATCATCTCGAGGGTCCGGGCGGCATAAAACAGGCTGCCAGACTAATCAAAGCGCCGCGCTTGTGTTGAAATGCCATATTGCGAAAAGCGCAACAAGGAATCCCCCTCGATGGCCCTGGACATGCTGCGAGAAATACAGGCGTTCGTCACCGTCGCGCACAAGCGCAGCTTCGTCAGCGCCGCCCGCGCCCTGGGCCGCTCGCCCAGCGCAGTTACTCGGGCCGTACAGGCCCTGGAAGATAACAGCGGCGCCAAGCTGTTCAACCGCAGCGCCAGCTCGGTGGCGCTGACCGAGGCCGGCGAGCGGCTGCTGCCCCACGCCGAACGCTTGCTGGATGTGCAACGGGACGCTGCCGACGAACTGGCCGCGCTGACCGGCGACGCCCAAGGCTGGATCCGCCTGGCCGCGCCCGAGGTACTGGCCCAGCAGGTACTGCCGGCAGTGCTGGCTGGGTTTTCCCGGCGCCACCCTCACGTCACCCTCGATGTGCAGTACAGCGACCAGGCCTTCGACCCGCTGCAGGGCAAGCTGGATTTCGTGATCCGCGGCGCCTTCGCGCAATCCAGCGAGCTGATCGGCTACCCCCTGTGGCATTACCGTCGCCATCTCTACGCCAGCCCCCAGTACCTTGCGCAGGCCGGCACGCCCCAGGCACTGGAAGATCTGGAGCGGCATGCGCTGATCCTGCACACCGCGCCGCGCATCCTCAAGGCCTGGCATTTCAGCAGGGACGGACGCATCGTGAGCCTGCGCCCGCGGCCACGCCTGCGCCTGGGCTCGGGGGTGGCGGTGTTGCAGGGCACCCTGGCGGGAGCCGGTATCGCCCGGCTGGCTGATTGGCTGGGGGAGCCGGAGGTACGCGCCGGACGCCTGGTGCGGGTCTGCCCCGACTACCACCTGACATCCAGCACCGGGCAGGACCCGCAGATGCACGCCGTGTACCCGGCCGGCGACCTGCCGGCAAAGGTTCGCGAACTGCTGCAGGCCCTGCGCGAGGCCGGTCCGAGGAGTGGGGAACAGCCCTGAATTGGGCTGCTCAATTTATGCTCAATCTGACAGAGGCCTTGGAAACCCTGGCCTGTAGCGCTTTATCCACAGACCTACCCACGATTTTTGTGGACAGTTTCTGCAAGCCTTGAAGGAATCTTTACAAGCGCAGCAAGGCTGCATTGGCCAGCTTGACCAATTCGATCCATTCGCTTGCGCTGATCACACCGGAACGCTCCAACTCTTCGGCACGGCGCAGTGCCTGATCGTAGTCCTCTTCGTGGAGCATGCCCTCACCGAGAAAACGACCGCGCCACTCCAGCATCGCTGCAGTGCCTTTCTTGCATTCCATAGTGTGTATTGTCTCCAAGGCAAGTAAACGGCCCGTGTGCCCGGGCCCTGGGATTGGGGGCGCGAGATTACACGAGCGACTTGTACTTGAGAACGACTTGCAGCTACCGCTTGTCTAGACGACTACGGCCAGGGGGCGGGGAAAACCTGGGGGAAGGGTCTGGCCCGCCATTGTGCCAGGCGGGCCGGGACAGGAAAAAGTTGCGGCTCAGCTTGGCGGGATGGTGCCCAACAGGCCAATCATGATAGTCAGCAGCAGAAAACCACCCAGAAACAGCGCGAGCTTGCCCATCGGAACCTCTACAGTGTGATGTCGTAACGGCGGGGCTGGCCGCTGCGGCAGTGCAGCGGGGCAACCTGCCCAGCGCACACCGGGTTGGAAGGCTGGGCCTGGACGTATTTTCCGGCAGCGGCTGATACGGTTACAGATTCAGGTTCGCGGAAAAAAAGCGGATCAGATGGTGATTCCTTCCATCGCGGGGCGCATACCTTAAGGCCAACGCGATCGGCGTGGGAGCGGGCTTGCCCCGCGATGACATCCGCGCAGGCAACACACCTGTGCTACGGTCCGAAGCCCAGACAAGGAGAACTACCGGGTATGACCGCGCTCGCCAACAACGCCGCCCTGCTGATCATCGACATGCAGAGCGGCATCAGTCACCCTCGCCTGGGCCGTCGCAACAATCCCGAAGCCGAGCAACGGATCAGCGAACTCCTCGCTGTCTGGCGTGCAAGCACCCGTCCGGTGATACACGTGCGCCACATCTCCCGCGATCCGGATTCAGTGTTCTGGCCTGGCCAGCCCGGTTGCGAGTTCCAGCCCGCCTTCACCCCGCAGGCCAGCGAGAACGTGTTCGAAAAACACGTGCCCGACGCCTTCTGCAACAGTGGCCTTGAACGCTGGCTGCACCAGCGCGGCATCAGCCAGCTGGTCATCGTCGGCGTGATCACCAACAATTCGGTGGAGTCGACCGCGCGCTCGGCGGGCAACCTGGGGTTCGATACGGTGGTGGTGGCCGATGCCTGCTACACCTTCGACCAGCACGACCTGCAGGGCCGCCTGTGGCCGGCGGAGGACGTCCATGCCCTGGCCCTGGGCAACCTGGCCATGGACTATGCGCGGATTCTCGACAGCGCGACCGTGCTGGCGGTAGCTGTAGCCTGAGGTCAGTCCAGCTGGCGCAGCTTCGCCAGCGGTACCCAGCCAAGCTCCCCGTTGCCTGCACGACGGCACCAGAGCCAGCCGTTCAGGGGGCGCAGGCCCTCCAGCGACTGGCCGGGGTCGACATCCAGCTCATGGGCCGAATAGGCTTCCACCGCCCTGCCCCGGCCGACGCCAAGCCGCTCGATGAGCTGGCCGGGCACCCAGCCTGGTTCCTGGCCCTGGCAACTGCACAGGTACCAGTCCTCCCAGTGCTCGTCGCCTTCGTACCGCTGGCCGATGTCCAGCAGCGCGCCCCGGGCAAAGGTGATGGGCGCAGGGTACTCACTGCGGTGTACGGCAATCACGACGTAGTTCACAGGCCTCTCCCTGGCTGCGAAAAGCGTCGATGCTAGTCGAAGGCCCTTCAGAGCACCATGATCATTTCGTGCCAGGCCATGCCGCCATGGTCGGACGCCGACGGGCGCACATAGGCGTAGCCCATCTTCTCGTACAGCCCGACATGCCGCTCCTTGCACATCAGGTGAATAGTCGCCTTGCCGCGCTCGCGCATCTGCTCGACGAAGCGCGCCATCAACCGGCTGGCATGGCCCAGGCCCTGGTACGCCGGGTCGAGCACCACCGACATGATCACCACATTGGGCCCCTGCGGGTCGTGCCCGACCAACTCCTTGAAGGCCTCGTCCGACATCACCACCTGGTCGGCGCAGCCGCTGTTGATGAAGCCGATCACCTGGCCATCGGCCTCCAGCACCAGGAAGCCCTCCGGGTACTGGGCGATGCGCGTGGCGATCTTCTCCCGGGTGGCGGCTTCGTCGCCTTCGTAGGCACTGGTTTCGATCTGGTAGCAGCGGTCCACGTCGGTTGCCGTGGCCTGGCGGAACATCGGGGTACTCATGGGGCGGATCCGGATAGCGGGAAACAGGGGCGACATGCTAACGGAAGTCGCCGCCCAGCAGTATGCCCGCCACGCCAGTCAAACCGAGCGGGTGATACCGCCATCGACCCGCAGGTTCTGCCCGGTGATGTAGCCCGCGCCCTCGGAGGCCAGGAAGGCGACAGTGGCCGCGATCTCCTCGGACTTGCCGTACCGCTCCATCGGAATCCGGTTACGGAATTCCTCTTTCTCCGGCAGGCTGTCGATGAATCCCGGCAGTACGTTGTTCATGCGGATGTTCTCGGCCGCGTAACGGTCGGCGAACAGCTTGGTGAAGGCCGCGAGCCCGGCGCGGAACACCCCGGAGGTCGGGAACGCCGGATCCGGCTCGAAGGCGGCGAAAGTCGAGATGTTGATGATGGCGCCGCCGCCCTGGCGCTGCATGATCGGCGTCACCAGCCGGGTCGGGCGCACCACGTTGAGGAAGTACACCTCCATGCCACGGTGCCAGTCGTCGTCGCTCAGTTCGAGGATCGGCGCGCGCGGGCCGTGGCCGGCGCTGTTGACCAGCACATCGACCCGGCCCCACTGCTGCATCACGGTGTCGACCAGACGCTGCAGGTCTTCTACCGACTGGTTGGAGCCGGTCACGCCGATGCCGCCCAGCTCGGCCGCCAGCGCCTCGCCCTTGCCGGACGACGACAGGATCGCCACCCTGAAGCCATCGGCGGCCAGCCGCCGCGCGGCCTCGGCACCCATGCCACTACCGCCTGCGGTGATGATTGCAACTTTCTGGGAAGACATATGCTGCTCCTTCTGGGAGTTGATCAAGTAGGCCCATGAAGCCAGAATCCGGCTTATCGCACCAATCACAAATACTGGCAGCAGCCTGCAGGAAATCTACTGGATGAGCGCGCCCACGCGACGCAACGCCCCCGCCATCGTCAATCACCTGGTGGCCTTCGAGGCCGCCGCCCGCCTGGGCAGCTTCCGCGCCGCCGCCGACGAACTGCACGTCACCCCCGGCGCCGTCGCCCAGCAGGTGCGCACCCTCGAGGACAAGCTCGGGCGCCCGCTGTTCGAGCGCCTGCCCCGGGGCCTGCGGCCTAACCCAGACGGCGCCGACTACCTGACCCGCGTGCGCCTGGCCCTGGACATCATCGAGGACGCCACCGGCGAACTGCTGGAGCGCGACAGCCAGCGCGATCCCCGGCAGATCCTGCTCAGCACCACCCCCGCCTTCGCCAGCCGCTGGCTGATCCCGCGCCTGGGCTTGCTGGCCCAGGCCCACCCGCAGGTGGCCCTGATGATCGACGCCTCCGACAGCACCCGCCCGTTAAGCGGCAAGGGCGCCGTGGACCTTGCCGTGCGCTGGGGAGCGCCGCCCTTCGCCGACGCCTACGCCCTGCCCCTGCTGCCCGGCGTGGCGGTACCGGTGTGCGCGCCGGCGTTGCGCGGCGAACACCCTTGGCGGCAAGCCACGGATCTGGCGCAGCAGCCGCTGATCTCCGACAGCCACAACAACTGGAAGCGCTGGTTCGACCACTACGCGCTACCCGGCACGCGCTTCAGCGGCCCGGTGTTCTCCCAGACCATCCTCGCCATCGAGGCCGCCGAGCAAGGCATGGGCATCGCCCTGGTGCCCCGCCTGCTGGTGGCGAATGCCCTCAAGGCCGGCACCCTGGTGCTGGCCCTGGAGGGTCATGAGCTGCACAGCGATGCCGGCTTCCACCTGCTCGCCGGCCATGCTCCGCAGGCAGGTTCGGCGGCCGAGCAGGTGGTGCGCTGGCTGCAGGCCCAGGCGAACGATGATGCTCAAGGACGCCCAAATCTCTGATCTAGCGGACTGACGAGATCAGCGTGGCAGCGGGCTTGCCCCGCGATCCCCGGCCTGGCGGGTGCCATCCATTGCATCGCGGGACAAGCCCGCTGCCACGCTGATAGCTTGCAACGCAATCCGAATAACCAGACAGCCGCCAACAAACCCCTGCCCTTTTGTAGCTTTCTGTGTACCAACCGCCTTCAGATACACACAAACGCCCACCCCGCCAGCACCCGACACACCCCGGACACAGCCACCTCCTTAACTACACGCCATCCAGCCCACACCGATGGCCCGCCAAGGAGATGCACCATGTTCGCCACCGCCAACCGCCTCAACCGCTCAGCCCTGCTCGCCTGCACCCTGCTGCCCCTGGCCCTGCTGGCCGCCTCCCCAGGCCAGGCCGAGGAAACCCGCACGCCTGCCGCAGCCCGTCAGGCCACTCCCTTCGGCCCGCTCAAGCATGTCCAGGCCGGCGTGCTGGATGTCGCCTACGTGGAACAAGGCCCCGCCGACGGTCCGGTGGTGATCCTTCTGCATGGCTGGCCCTACGACATCCACAGCTACGAGCAGGTGGCGCCGCAACTGGCCGCCCAGGGCTACCGGGTGCTGGTGCCCTACGCCCGCGGCTACGGCGACACTCGTTTCCTCTCAGCGAACACCCCGCGCAATGCCCAGCCCACCGCCTTGGCCAGCGACGTCATCGCGTTCATGGACGCCATGGGGATCAAGCGCGCCGTGCTCGGCGGCTTCGACTGGGGCGCACGCACCGCCGATATCGTCTCGGCCCTGTGGCCCGAGCGGGTCAAGGCGCTGGTGTCGGTCAGCGGCTACCTGATCAGCAGCCAGGAAGCCGCCAGGGCCCCGCTGCCGCCCAGCGCCGAACTGCAGTGGTGGTACCAGTACTACTTCGCCACCGAGCGCGGCCGCGCCGGCTATGACAGCAACCGTCACGCCTTCGCCCGACTGATCTGGCAGACCGCTTCGCCGCAATGGGCCTTCGACGACGCCACTTTCGAACGCAGCGCCAAGGCCCTGGACAACCCCGACCAGGTCGCCATCACCGTGCACAACTACCGCTGGCGGCTCGGCCTGGCCCAGGGCGAGACCCGCTACGACCCACTGGAAGCGAAGCTGGCCACCTTCCCCACCATCGGCGTGCCCACCATCGCCCTCGAAGGCGATGCCAACGGTGCACCGCATCCACCGGCCGAGGCCTACGCCAAGCGCTTCACCGGCAAGTACGCCTACCGCCTGGTGAGCGGTGGCGTGGGCCACAACCTGCCGCAAGAGGCGCCCGAGGCGTTCGTCAAAGCGGTGCTGGATGCGGACCATCTGTAAGGGCAATTGCAACATATCGTTTCAGTAGCGCGTGTCGGGTGCCGGGATGCATGGATTATCTCTGCGACCCGTCTGTTCTGCGGCAGGCCTTGTACTCCGGGGCCTGCCGCAAAATGAGCGGAATCATGCCGAAACATTCACCCTTGTCTTTTTGTAAGACCCCTCTTTTGTCGTCGTAGGACGTTTCTACTGCTTTGTGAGCCAGTGTATGAATAATCAGTATTGGCGGGGGAATTGACCTGATACCGTCGAGCCTTTCCTACAACGGCACGGATGCCCACGGCTTGTGAGAACGACATGGACAACTACGACAGCTCGGCGCTTGGATTGCAGAAATGCCTGCTGAACCTGCGGCGGGATCATGCACGGATGAAGGCGTCGGGAGAGCTGGAAAGAGCGGCGATTCTGGCGCAGGTGATCGGGCGGATGGAACAGGGGTTGAAGGAGGCCTCCAAGGGGAAGAAGCCCGAGACGTTGCAGTGAAGTGATCCCCGGCAAATGGCGATGGATAGGCGGCGCTCATCCAGACACACCGCAACCCCATCGCTCAGCCCCAAGCGCAGGTCAGCAGCCAGGCGGCATTGCCGAAGGCGCCCGCAATCCGACGTTCCAGCTCCAGGGTACGCCGCCCTCCTTGAAGCGACGGCACACCACCTCATCGTTCAACTCGAACATGCCCGGCGCCAGATGACGGCCTGTTCGCGGAACGTCTTCAAAGGCCAGGTAATTGCGGTCTTGCCCATAGGGCAACCATTGCGCCTGCCCCTCGGCCCGCGGCTGGCCCGTGCGGATGAACGAAACCCAGTATTGGCTCATGGCTTCGCTCAAGCGCGCTTCTCCCCGGGTCAGCGGGGGGCGCGGCCAAGCGGCCGGCGTGCGGTCGAAAGTCGCGAAAATGTAGGGGATTTCCGCCGCATGGAACGCATGAAGCTTGGCTTCGTTCGTCGCCCGGTAGGCGTGATCGAAGTAATAGAAGTAGGCAGGCTGGCCGAGTTCGGTCTGTCTGCGCACCAGCTTCTCGGCCGTCCAACCGTACATGGCGTCCCGCACGGCAGTCTGGACACTTTCTGTCATCGCGGATGACGGATGCTGACCCAGGAACGTATCGGCAAGATCCCCATACCGTGCGCGGATGGTGGCCTCATACGCCTGCGCTGTGGCCGGAGCCGGAGGCGCCAGGAACGGCAACGAACGAATCTCGCCATCATTGAAGCCCGCCAGCACCGGTACCGGTGCCTGCTCGCCACGGTTGAAGGTATCGACCAACTGGCGCGGCAGAATCTTGCCATCGACAGTCCCCGATGGCATGAAACGGATGGCCTCGGCGGCCCTGACCAACGCCATCGCGTCCATGTTGCGCAGGCCCGCGATATCCAGCTTCAGGCGCTGCGCCAATCGCCGACCACTCTCCTGCGCCGGCACATCGCCATGGCTGGAGCGCTGCAACTCAGGCGTGGAGATCATGTAGGCGCTCTGCGCCACCGCCTTGTGGAACAGCCCTCGCGCCTGGGGCGAAGCCATCAGGTAGAGCACGCTGAGACCACCGGCGGACTCCCCGACGATGCTCACATTGGACGGATCGCCGCCAAAAGCCGCAATATTGTCGCGCACCCACTTCAGCGCCTGGATCTGATCCAGCAAGCCATAGTTGCCCGAAACGCCCTCAAGATTCTCGGCGCTCAGTTCAGGATGGGCCAGGTAGCCCAGCACGCCGAGACGGTAGTTGATCGTCACTACAACCAAGCCTTGGGCGGCCAACGCCGCACCCTCATAAAGGCCATCATTGCCGGCGCCGGCCATCAGGCTGCCGCCGTGGATCCAGACCATGACCGGCGCCTTCTCGACCTTTGGCGGCGTCCAGATGTTGAGGTACAGGCAGTCTTCGGACATCTTGGGCAGCGTTGGCGCATAGAGGCTCGGGCCGGCCGGCCTTGGCTGAGGGCAGGCGGCGGCGAAATCGTCCGCGACACGCGTCTGCGTCCAGGCCGCCAGGGCCACCGGCGCCCGCCAGCGCAGCGGGCCGATAGGCGCCTGGGCGTAGGGCAAGCCCTTGTAGGCGGCCACGTTGTCGATGACGACACCCTGGACCGGCCCTGCCGGTGCCTGGACAAGCACCTGCGCGACGGACTCTGCCGATACCGCCAATAGAGCAGTCAGTATCCCCAAGTGCAATCTCTTGATCATGGTCGATCTCATCCTGCGCTCTCCTTGAGAGACTCAAATGGTGCAACTCGGCAGCGGCCTGGTCAGGGGATCGGACAGCCTGGGAAACTGCCCCACGGCCGAAGCCGCGGGGCATCCCTGTCATGGATACCTCCCTGGTGGCAAGCGAGGCCCAGCGCGGCCTCGACCCGCTCGTTTCCTCCTTGGGCACACATGCCTTCCTTGGGCGGCGGCCATGCTAGAACCCATTTTTTGCTGGATTATTTCAATCGAGCGGATTGTTGCGAGGCAGGAAGATCAGGCCCCTCAATTCGCTCATGCGTGCGTGCCATGCCCGGTTTCAGGGCGCTTTTCTAACCAAAGGATCAACTCAAACGCCGAATCGGCTTTTATTTCAACGACCTTGGGTGATTTGGTACAGACTATGCAAACGTTTGCTCAGAGCCATTGAACGAACAATCGCCGCAACTCTCGACACATCGCAGCCCCCAGGGGCTTACCCCCGCATGAACAAGGATTTTCAATGCACCGACCGTCTTTCTGCGCAACGGCCCGCGCCTCCCTGGCTGCCAAACTGCTACTGGGCGCTGTTACGGGACTACTCAGCGTCACCACCCACGCCCAAGACAATCCCCCCAGCGAGTCGGCCCAGGGCGAGACCTTGAGTCCGGCCGCCGCACCGGCCAAATCGGGGCCCTACCTGTCGGACTGGTACAACCAGAACTTCACCCTGATCGGCACCAAGGACATCAGTTTCGGCCCCCGCCCTGTCGACGATATCTACCTCGAATACGAGTACTTCGGCCGCAAGGGGCCGTTCGAGCTGTACGGCTACATCGACATCCCGAAGATCCTCGACATCGGCAACAGCCATGACAAGGGCGCGTGGGACCACGGCTCGCCGCTGTTCATGGAACACGAGCCGCGGATCTCCATCGACTACCTGGCCGGCCGCAGCCTGGCCGTCGGCCCGTTCAAGGAGTGGTATGTGGCCTTCGACTGGATCTACGACCACGGCAGCAACAGCGCCAACCGCGCCAACACCCTGTACAGCGGCCTGGGCACCGACATCGATACCCAGTCGCGGGTCAACCTGTCGGCCAACTTCTATGGCCGCTACCAATGGGAAAACTATGGCGCCAGCAACGAGTACTCGTGGGACGGCTACCGGGCCCAGCTCAAGTACATCGTGCCCCTCGGCAAGTTCGACAACGGCGCCTCGCTGACCTACATCGGCTTCACCAACTTCGATTTCGGCTCGGACCTGCACAAGGACAACCCCAACCGCACGGCCAATGCCACGGTATCTACCAACGTGTTGCTGTACGCCTTTACCCACCTGCGCTTCACCTTGGTGGGCCGCCATTTCCACAATGGCGGCAACTGGCAGGATGGCAGCCAGCTGAATTTCGGTGATGGGGATTTCCGCGGCCGCTCCGATGGCTGGGGGTATTACGCCGGGGTTGGGTACCAGTTCTGATCACTTGCGCCATGGAGGCTCGCATGCACCCGATGCACCGTCTTTCCCTCGCCGCGGGCCTGGCCTGCGGCATCCTGCTCACCTCGACGGCCCAAGCCGGCGAGACGGCTGCGCCGCCTATCAGGCCCAAGGTGATGCTCATCACCATGTTCGCCCCCGAGGCCCAGCACTGGATCGAGCGCCTGGAACTGAAGCAGGAGGTGCGTGTACCGGGCCTGTCGGCGGAGTATCCGGTGATACGTTGCAACAGCCAGGACGTCTGCCTGCTGGTGACCGGCATGGGCCAGACCAACGCTGCGGCCTCGACCCTGGCACTGGCGCTGTCGCCGAAGTTCGACTTGCGCAAGAGCTACTTCCTGGTCGCGGGGATTGCCGGGATCAGCCCGAAGCACGGGACCCTCGGCACCACCGCCTGGGCCCATTACCTGGTGGAGTTCGGCACCCAGTGGGAGCTGGACTCGCGGGATGCGCCCAAGGACTGGCCGACGGGCTACCTGGGGATCAACACCAAGGGGCCGAACGAGAAGCCGCCGCTGGACTACAAGACCGAGGTCTTCGAGCTCAATCCGAAGCTGCAGGCCAAGGCCTATGCCCTGTCACGCGGGGTGAGCCTGAGCGAAAGCAAGGAATCGACGGCCTGGCGGCTCAAGTACCCGATGGCGCCGGCCAACCAGCCGCCGGTGGTGACCCGGTGCGACACCGTGGCGGGCAACACCTGGTTTTCCGGGACGCGCTTGAGTGAGCGGGCCGAGGTCTGGACTCGGTTGCTGACGGATAACGAGGGGGAGTACTGCACGACCCAGCAGGAAGATAACTCCACCTATGAAGCGCTGCTGCGGGCCAGTCGTGAAGGGTTGGTGGATGTGCAGCGGGTGGCGGTGGTGCGGGCGGGGTCTGATTTTGATCGGCCTGAGCCGGGGGGCAGCGAGGTTGAGAACCTGCTCGAGTATGCCGACCAGGGCGGTTTTGTTCCGGCGCTGGAGAATCTCTATCGGACTGCCAATCCGCTGGTACAGGAGATTCTGAAGAATTGGGCGGTTTGGGAGGAAGGGGTTCCGGAGGTTTGAGCATCACCCCCCGGCCGGCTAGGAGATGGCCACTTCAATTCAAGATTGCCGGGGCTGCTTTGCAGCCCTTTCGCGACACAAGGCCGCTCCTACAGGATGGCGCGGTCACCTGTAGGAGCGGCCTTGTGTCGCGAAAGGGTCGCAAAGCGACCCCGGCAAGCCCAAGTCGAACGCCCATTCTCAACACCTTGAAAGGGCTGGTCCTCAAGCCCAAATGGTGGTCGCCCAACCCTTCCCTCTTTTGCATCTGCCGCTATCGCTTCCTTGATTCGGGAAAGGCCATAAAGCTCCACACCTGGCGGTAGTGAACAACCATGCTCTCGCAACAAGGACGGCCAAGTCCGTGATAAGCGCAGTGATGCTGGCAAGCCTCGCGGTAAGCAACGACAGACAGGGCAGCGGCGAAAAATGCCTGCTGCCCTCCTTCGACTCGCTGCACTGTCCGTCAGCGCCTCATTGTCTCCTGGTCGCCTCGGGCATGAGGCCGCCTATGAGGAAAACGGCTGCTGGCCCTATCAGCCAATCCACCGTCGTTCCTGAACTGACTGCCGGAATCAAAAAAAACGCGGCTAACAGACCTACGCCTGCCCAGATGCGTCTGCGTGGCGTGAGCCACTCTCGGACCTTTTCCAACCTTTTGCCCATTGGCACTCACTCTCCTTGTTTGGTTTGCGGTGAAGCGGATCGCCTGCGGTGCTGCTAGGCACCAGCGAACCAAAATTGCTAGACACATCCACCCGGCGACAACTCAATCCTGAGCCACTCCAGGTACTCGAGAATCTCGGCATCGTTACGCTTGCAGTACGACCATTTTTGCTGCTTTGAAACCGAGATAAACCTCGCCTGCTTGAGAATCTCAAGGTGCCGGCTCGCTGTTGGCTGGGCGATACCCAGCGCACTTGCGATAAGGGTCATGCAGACGCCGAACTCGACGGGGTCTGCCGACCATTGTTCAGCGAAGTGGTCACGAGGCGCTGCGAGCAGGCGAAGGATCGCCATGCGGACCTCACTGCTCATCGCTTTCATCTGTATTGATCTGTCCATGCCTGCATCATATAGTCATTTAGCTAAATGACAATGTGAGGTGAGCCATGTTGGATCTACCCTACGCATCGAGCATCGAAGGCAACACCGTCAGATGGGGAAAAATGGGAACAGGCGCGCCGCTGGTCGCCATCCATGGCACCCCCTTCTCTTCGCAGGTATGGCGGCGTGTCATACCTCATCTCACTGACCGCAGAACCGTGTATTACTTCGACCTGGTTGGCTATGGCCTGTCTGAAATGAGGGAAGGCCAGGACGTTTCATTGGCGATGCAGAACAACGTCATGGCTGCGCTTTTCGAGGAATGGGGCATCGAGCGCCCTGACGCCCTGGCCCATGACTTTGGAGGCGCGACAGCGCTGCGCGCCTACTACCTGAACGGTCTGCGCTATGCGTCCCTCACCATTTTCGATGCCGTGGCCCTGGCACCCTGGGGCTCTCCTTTCGTTCAGCATGTCCGTCAACATGAGGCCGCCTTTGCCGGGATGCCCGACTACATGCACCGAGCGCTGCTGGCAGCCTATCTGCAAACCGCAGCGGCCAATCCCCTCAGTGACGAAGCCCTGCAAGCCTACAGCGCTCCATGGCTGGGGCCGATTGGCCAGGCGGCCTTCTACAGGCAAATCGCACAGATGGATCAGCGCTACACCGACGAAATCGAACCGCTCTACGGGAAGCTGGATTGCCCCGTATCGGTGCTTTGGGGCTCGGAGGACGCCTGGATTCCCTATTCCCAAGGGGAGCGTCTTGCTGGGCTTATCTCCCGACAGCCCTGCGTGCGCGTAGAGAACTCGGGCCACTTGATGCAGGAAGACAGGCCGGAAGCGATTGTGGCGGCGGTCTTGAAGCAGCTTGGCCCCTGAGGCAGGTTCGCTGGACTGTCTGTATGTCCAAATTCCCAGCGGTCTGTGCCTATCGGCAGAGCGATTTCATCGGTACGGTTCAGGCCTCACTGTTTCTGCGAGGTTGTCATGGAGCTGACAGCAATCCCGTTTGGTACCACGGACTGGTCAAAGATCGATCCTGTCGCTTATCCGGGCGAAAACGGTACGGCGTATTGGCGTACCTGTCTGTTTGGGGACGTTCGGGCTCGATGGGTTGAGTACACCCCAGGATATGTAGCCGATCATTGGTGCCGGAAGGGTCATATTCTGTTCTGCCTGGAAGGTCGGCTGGACACCGAGCTGGAGGATGGTCGGACTTTCACCCTGCAGCCGGGCATGAGCTATCAAGTGGGGGACAACGCTGAAGCACACCGGTCATCAACGCCTACCGGGGCCAAACTCTTCATTGTGGACTGAACAGATGCGTCTATGCAGGGGAGCAACATGAAGAAAATCGAAGCGGACTGAATCTGGCACTCCAAGGAAAGGGAACGTACACCTAAGAAATATTGTCGCCGAAACACCTACCGGTCCTATTCAAGACCCGCACCGCTCGCTAAGCACCCGACGTGGAGAGCCATGCCGTCTGAGGCAGAGCTCGCCACGCTAAGCAGCTACTCAAACAACTCAATACGGATCCAAGAACAGGCCATCATCAGGAACTGACCGCGCCGCCCCTATTCCGGAGAACTGAACTTATTGCCGTGAGTTTACTAACCGTCCATTTTTTTGCCGAAATCTCGAAGTACCTGTACAAAAGTACACTGACAACCAAGGCAACGAAGAAACACCCCACTGAGAAGACAATATCCCAGTAGGCAAAGCCGAGCAGCCCAAATTTCGCCCTCACCATCTGACCAACTTGAATAACACGCTGATGCACCAGATAGAATGCAAAACTTGCCTCACCCAAGAGAATCAACAGAGGAAAACTTAGCAGCCTTGCAGCCAGTCCATTATTGTACGCGAAGGACAGAACAATAGCCGCCATGGGCAGTAAATAATAGACATCATAACGATAACCTTGAGGTACATACGGGGCGAGCACACAAGCAACCGCCAGCCCCGCAATTGAACCAGCCTGAAGTAAAGTGGCGCTCAGATCTGAAATGTCACACCTGGCACTGAAACATCTGAACAGCAAGATCCCCACCATGAAATCGGCAAGTCTGAGCGGCGGGAAAATGTAGAGTAGGAAATGTCCGTTATTAGCGAGTCCGTAGCTCGCCAGCAGAGCCTTGAGCAAAATTACGGCAACCACCGACAACAGCAAGGCCCGAGTAGTCATTACCAGGAGCACTGGAAAAACCGCATAGAAAAACAGCTCAACCGACAGACTCCAAGCTGGCGCATTGAAAGAAAAATAAATATCACCACTTGAAAAAAAAGCTTGCGTCAGCGTGATATTGGCAAAGAGCCCGACAATAAAATCCCACGTCTCACCACGTTTCAAGGTTGCCATTACCGCGAACGGAATCACAGCGATAAAGGTAATAAAGTGGAGCGGATATATTCTGGAAATACGAGAAATCAAAAAATCAAGGTACCCACCCCGCAATACTTCACGCCCTTGGCACGCGTACGACAGGATAAAGCCAGACAGCACGAAGAAGAACGTGACGCCTATGTAGCCCTCCTTCATGACCGAGCCAAAAAAATCAACCAAAAATGCTGAATCACTATTCTCAAAAAAGTCCAAATGACTGAGAAAAACCATAAGCGCAGCAAAAAAACGAAGAGATGTTAAAGCATACAGCGGAACTTTCATATTAAGACCTGGGCCATCCGGAACATCCTGTGCGCGGGAATGATACAAATCTGTAGCACAATATGGAAGGCAATAGCTCATCAAGGAAGCCGGCCAATTGCGTCGCTCCATACGTCGATGGTGGCATCCTGTCGCGCACTGCGCACAAGACGGCGGTCACAGCTGGGTGCAGAAAAGGCCTTCTTGTTCGGCGGGCCGCGCTGGATGTTGACGCATCCTCCCGGCTCGCCGCGCGATTACTTTGTGACCTCGCGCACTTAGGCCCGACAAGCCTGGAGCGCGGTCAGCCCCCGATCGCCTTCGTCGGAAATGGCGGTAACTCTTCGAACATGCGCAGGGTCAAGCTGGGCGTATAGGGCCCCATCCACCACCACAGCCCTGGGCGGCAACGGTTCCGGCGTCAACTTCAATCGGGGCTCACTACCGACGAAAACCCGAGCCCAGGCGCGCACAAGAACAAGGAGGTGCCGCGGGACTTCTATGCGAACGACGCGATCTGGAGCGCGGTATGTGTGAAGGCGGTGGGCGAACTGAAGGACGCTATGGATTTGGCATATATGACAGGCCAGCGTCCGGCGCACGTGATGCGGATCGAGTAGCGCGGATCATCACCAGCCAGGAAAACGAAAAGCTTTCCCCTCTTGAGCTGGCCGAGGGCTACAAGCGATTGAGAGCTTTCGGATGGACGCCCGAGCAGATAGCCAAGAAGGTCGGCAAGACACGGCAGCATGTCGAGCAGGTGCTTACCGTAGGCAATGCAAACACCGACGTGCAGAACCTCGTAGCAGCGGGACATGTATCGGCGACGACAGCTGCCCAGGTTGTCCGCGAGCACGGAGACCGTGCCGGCAAAGTGCTAGGCGCCGAGCTGGAAAAAGCTCAGGCCAAAGGAAAGAAGAAAGTCACGGCGGGCACGATGAAAGGCCCGACTATTCCGAAACCCAGGCTCGTGGCCGTGCACACCGCCTCATGCAATTTGATTGCATCGCTGGACTCCATTGACGAGGACAGCGGACACCTCACCCTGCCGACTGCGCTGGTTCTTGAGCTGCGCAAAGCCCTAGAAGGCGCTCTACCGAGATAACTCATGGAAACGATTACCTGCGGCACATGGACAGGCCACCTTGGCAAAGGGCTGGCTCCCCGCGAGCTGGAGGCGCTGCTTGGCGTCGCCCAGGGCATGACCGCCAAACAGATAGCCCAGCAGATGCAGATCACCCCGGGCACAGTCGCCAACCGCATCGAGAACGCAATGTTCAAACTCGGCGTTGCCCGCCGTGCCGCAGCAGTAGCCGAAGCCATGCGTCGGCAGATCATCAGCCCGCTGTGCATCGCCCTCGCCGGCCTGATCGCTATGCATGCGGTCATCGATGACGGCGATCCACTGCGCCGCGACCGCAGGGCGCCAGAGCGGCGCACTACTCAGATTCGCATTGTGCGCAAGGCCGAGGCCTTCGAATACAACGCCTGATTCCCCACGAGGAACGCTCCATGCAAACAGCAATGCATCCCGCCTTCGAGGCGAATCTCGCCGTGCTCGCGGCACTGCTCGAACGCAGTCAGGCGGTTCGAGACGAAGCCCGCGCAAAGGCTGAGAAAGGAAGTCCCCGCTACCAGGCCTCAGGCCATGGCGGCACCTGGGATGTGGTCGAGATCGCCACCGGCGCTGTGCAGGGGTTCGCCTACAGCTACCGCACAGCCCTGCGCTTCGTCGATGCAATGGAGGCCGGGGCAGCAAGCAAGACAGGCACGCGCCCAGCCAATGAGGAAGCGCAAATTGCACAACGGAGCGAATCTGTAGAGCTCTGATCACGGCGAACCAAGCAGCCGTGGTTAACTTTGTGCCCAGAGGCTATCAGGTGCGGCTCAATTGGGACACTTCAAGCAGACCAGAGTGCGCCAAACTTGAATACCACACAACGGCTCGCAAGGAGCCATTGCAAACTTAGACAATCCTCGCACATGCACCCCTAATTTTAAGCATCTACGCCATTTACTTTCGCCTTGTTATTCATTTTGTTTTTTGAAGGGCTTTTCTTCAAGCCAGCGGAGGAGGTGACAACCTCATCTGCTCGAGATGTAATATTATGCAACAAAGCCATTTGCGTTTTCTTCAAAGCCGCATTATAGCCCTCCATAACTTCTGGATCTGGATTTTCCTTTTTAGAATATTCAGCCAGCCCAACTTCCAAATCGCTATGCTGTGTTTTAAGCGTGTGCCGCTCCCATTTTCGCTGCCCCCAAGCGAAGATGATCGCGAGAAAATTATTAGCAGCAAGTGCCACCACAGTCATTGAATAAAGCAAAAGCTGTTTTGCATCACTACCATCTGGAAGCTTTTGAATAAAAAACAAGAATACAGCACCTACAAATCCGGCGCACGCATCGGCTGTTGAGAGTACTTTATCACCGCGTTCCTTGCCCATCATTCACTCAGACCAGTTCAGGATATTTGGCACTCACAGAGATATATGCATTATCTAAAGAGCGGACAGTGGTGTGAACGCATCGCGTAAAATCACTATCTTTCACAAACATCAAATCACAGGCAAACTGTATGCTATCACCGCCATCTTCGTCGAAATCAAATGTACACTTAACATACTTATAGTTCGAGTTCACAAACTGCACCAGCTCGTATCGACGAGAAACATCCCTACTCTTTTCCGGATCAATAGAAGCACCAAGATTGAAAGAAATGTACTCCATTGAGCCGGCATCAAAACGAAGTGCGTAAACATAACTAATCAGCTTAAAATAGATAACCTCCTCCCACACATGTACAATTTCGAAACCCGCAGCCTTTAGCAATGCTTCATACTTTGACGAAACTCTTTCATCAGAAGCAACAACCTTATCAGTCTCCACTGCAAAACCCCTAAATCTAAAATTGCAATATACTAAGAATCTATAAAAATTCAAGCCCAATATATCTACGCAGAGCCCTCTATCAAGATAGGTCGTACGCTGAGGCACCCTCTGGGCGACGTCGCCACCCCACAAAATTAGCAATTTTAGTCAACAAAGTTGTAAGCATCAAGAATCCTTAGCTCCACTCCACTCGGAGTAGTATACCAATACCCCACTTCAAGGAATCACGCCACCCCGGCGCGGGTGGCGCCTGCGCGCAACGACTACGCGATGGCCGATTTCAACATCGCCAGCAAACGAGGCGCTGCGACCTTCTTCGCCACAGTGACAGATCCCACCGCGAGGACTGACGACAAGGTTAGCGCCTCCACCCACGGCATCGACCGCATGGTCGAATGGGCGAACACCAGCCACAGCGGGCGCCAGTTCGACATGATCGACCTCATCGCTCAAGCCGACAGCAGCCAACAGTGCTCATCGGCATATGGGCTATGCGAGCGGATCACGTGATGAGCTTTGGGCGAAGATATTCTTCGACTCGGACTAAAGCGGTATCGAGTTCGTTTTTAAAGGCATCTCCCTCATCAAGCGGAGATTCGTACAGAACGTCTCGACGCTTTTTCAGGATCCGCTCATAAGACTGGACTATATCATCCTTTTCATCCGGATTAATTGTAACCAAGTAAGTTCGCACATTATTCCAGAGCTCATGCTGAAGCTTAAATATGGAGTGGAATAGAGACTTTGCCTCCTCGCCCCATAAAGCCTCGCTTTCCAACAGAGCGGCATTCAGCCTCGCTCGCACCTCATCAATCAGAGAAAATCGATTTTGATAGGCCTTGGCAGTATCTCTGTAGTTCCTTTGGTTAAAGGTAAGGTTCTTATCCTGCTCCTGTGCTCCCCCTTCACCGCTCAAAATTACTGGATTTCTAACATGGCTAATCCCATCGCGAAGCCTATACAGGTCAATCAGCAGCCGCCGGGACAGGTCATGATCTGAAGTACCTTTGTTCTGTCTGCGCCATGTCGCAAGACCAGAGAATCCGACCCAGGCTCCCAACCCCACACCTATCGCGCTAACGACTGTGCTAATGATGCTGAACACATCCTTCGTAAGTGCCCAGTCCGCATCCGTGATCGCAAAGCAAATGGACATTTCGCCCTCCTTGGAAATTTGGCCGCACTATAACCGCGAGGTATCCCTATGCCCACAGAAAACCGATCCAGCAACACAGAGATGGTCAGCGTGCCGCGTGAGCTGACCCAAATGGCTGCCGATGCAATCGATGACCTATTGGCTGATGACGTGTCGGCCGTTTCAGCTGCTGCATGGGTCGATATCCCGCAGAAGCTACGCGCCCTTCTGGCCCAGCCAGTCGAGCAGCACCAGGGCGAGCCGGCGTGGTATATGACCGAAAATGGCCTGAGTGCCACCCACGCCAAGATGAAAGCGTTAAGCGATCGACAAGGCTGGGATACAAGCGACTACAGCGTTCCGCTTTACCAGCACGCCGATCCTAACGTCCGCTGGAAAGCCGTGGCCGATGAACAGATGCAGGTGATATCAGGCCTGCGCGCCCAGCTTGCCGAGCGGGATGTGCTGCTGACTGAGATCGAGAAGCGGCACTGGTCCGGCGCCGATTTCGATCTGCCTGCTGATCTCGTTCCCCGGATCAAAGCCCTATCCGCCAGCGCCTAGCCGGCCAGCACGCACAAGAGCATCGATCAGAAAAACGACAGCAGTCGCCAGGTGGATCACTTCGGTTGTTCGCTTCATGGCTTGCTCCAAGCAGTTGTTTGGCGCTCGAAGCTGACGATGCGCTAGCGGTAGTGCTCGACGGTCTGGGCGGCCAGCACACCGTGCTGGTCGTTAAATCGGAAAGAGCACATTTGTACTCCACCCAGCTGTACCCCCTCTCCCCTCTATTCACTGCCGCGATATGGCGGCCAAGGAATCGTCATGCCTCAAAAAATACTCAAACCGGCGCTCAACTCTAGCTGGGGATGGGCTTAAACCGGCGGATACGAGTATCCAAAAACCAGCCTTGATTGTAAGATCGGGCAATCAGTCAACCTTAATTCCTAACATTACGTTTTTCGTCCAAATCAGTGACCAGAGGAAGGAAAAGTCTTGCAAGGTAAGAATTTGGATCCTTATCAATCGAATTAATTTTATTCCCAAGAGCAAGCCAGCTCGCAGACACACGATCAGCCTCATATTCTTTCTCAGGTTTGTATCCAGACCCATCATACAACTCAACACATGTACTTATAGCGTTAGAGCAGTAATACTCAAAGTGATGCAACCACTTAAATCCACCCTTAAAATTCCCACGCCAAAGTGCAGCGCATTTTGTAGCCGTTAGATCAAACTCTGATCGTACTTTTTTCATTTCGCACAGCCAATGAGTGAAGTAGCTTTCTGGAAGCCCATTGTCCTCGCCCCCCATCCAACCGTCACTCTCAATCTTATGAACTGCATGTTCAGCTACCTGCCACGACACTTCCAAGAGCTCTTGATATTTGTAGATTGCAATCAACATCTCTTCAGCAAGCTGATAATCCGCTTGGCCACGCAATTGTTTTCTCCAAGTATTGACACCCCGTATTGCGGCGCAGGCCGCAAGTAGTCCTGCAACCGCAGCAATTCCAGAGAACGCCAACCCAAACACATCTTTCGTCAGTCCAAAGTCAGCATCAGTAATTGCAAAGCAAATATCCATTCGACCCATCCTCCTGTAGAAGACAAACTATACCGGCCAGGAGCCATCATGCCCATCACTTACGGAAGCGTCTGCAGCGGCATTGAAGCTGCAACCGTAGCCTGGCACCCGCTGGGCTGGCGTGCCGCTTGGTACGCCGAAATCGAGCCATTCCCCTGCGCGGTGCTGGCTCACCACTACCCCGACACGCCGAACCACGGCGACATGACCCGCCTAGCAGCCATGGTGCTGTCCGGCAAAATCCCGGCGCCCGACGCGCTGGTCGGCGGCACGCCCTGCCAGGCCTTCAGCGTGGCTGGCATGCGCGAAGGCCTGGCCGACCCCCGAGGCGCCCTCACCATCAAATACGTGGAGCTGCTTGATGCAATTGACCATGTTCGAACCATGCGCGGCGAGCCCGAGGCCGTCTGCCTCTGGGAAAACGTCCCTGGAGTCCTCTCCGACAAAGGCAACGCGTTTGGCTGCTTCCTCGGCGCCCTGGTGGGCGAATCCGAAGAACTCCAACCGCCAGGGGGCAAATGGAAGGACGCTGGTTGTGTGTATGGACCCACGCGAACAGTTGCATGGCGGATTCTGAATGCCCAATATTTCGGCCTGGCCCAACGACGCCGCCGTGTGTTCGTTGTCGCAAGTGCTCGAGCAAGGTTCGATCCGCTTGAAGTACTTTTTGAGCGAGAAAGCCCTCGCCGGAATAGCCCGCCGGGACGGCCGGAGGAGTTCGCACTTCATCCTACTCTCACGGCCCAGGGGGGAGGCGCTCTCGATGACAGAGAGGCATATGTACTGGAAGCGGACGGAATACGTCGAACAACCCCTACAGAATGGGAGCGATGCCAAGGATTACCAGATAACTACACCCAAATTTCTTGGCGCGGAAAATCCCCCGCTCACTGCCCCGACGGCCTCCGCTATCGAGCACTAGGGAACAGTAAAGCTGTGCCTATCGTTCGCTGGGTAGGTCTACGAATACAGAGCATTATTAGTCAAAAATATGAGATTGAATCAGGGATTTGACCTGCTCATAGCATGGGGTATCTCGCATATGCAGATGGACCGCAGAATGGCAATTAGCGCAAAGCAGTGCAAAATCATCTACCGTAACAACTCTATTGCCTTCACAAGCCGAAATAGGAACTTTGTGATGAGCCTCGATGTAGCTAACCTTATATCTAGCCTCAAAGTCCACACAACAAATATCACACACACAGCCCCCTCTGGACTTTAACAGTGCAACAACCTCCTTATTTCGCTCAACAGTTAGATGCTCGACATACCGCCTAGACCCTTCCTCAAAGCCACTTACATCAACTTTTCGACCCTTACGGCCATTCAGTTCAAAACGCGAAAGCTCGACGTAACTGGAACTAACACTTGAAACCCTAAATACACCCTCGAAACGCCAGAAAGCACCTCTTTCAGTCAGTAACGCGATTGGGTAGGAGAAAGCAGGTTGCTGTATAAGCGCTCTATTCGCTTTTTCGGTTAAGGAAATCACTCCCTTAACAGCCTTCAGCGAATATCTAAAACACTCCCTATCCTTTATCCATCCGTCATCCTTATAGCTGCCCTCCCACACCTTGACTATCACCCCCGTTAATGAAGGAAACTGGCCAACCCAGTTTATTCCCTGCTGCGGCGTATTGCCGATTTTTAGATGTTCCCCATGCCACCAATCGGAACCATGAACCTTAGACATCTTAACCAAAGTGTATACATCTCTCTTCGGAATCAGCCCCCTAACATCAGCGTCCATCAAATCAAGAAAATTTATTTCCACGACCCACCCCCAATACAAACAGATCATCACACTTCGCAATGCCTCAAGCTCTGGTGGCCTGCAGGCATGACCAACTCAACCAACAACGCTAACAGAATAGTTCAATAAATAAAGCCTTCTTTCCTCAGCAGTCAGTTGAGCATCACAAAGGCGACAAACACTACCGCTTCGGCGGCTCGGAGAGCACTCCATGAAGACCGAAATTCTCTCGGATGAAGAACTTGCCGAACTGACCGGCTACAAAGCTAGGAGCTACCAGCGCCGCTGGCTTGAAGAGCGCGGCTGGACATTCGTCGAAACCCACAGCGGGCGGCCACTGGTTGGCCGCTACTACGTCCGTATGAAGCTGGGCGTGGGCCTTGGAATAATGCCAACGGCGTCGCCACCACCAGTAGTCCCTGCGTGGACACCTGACATTTCGAAGGTGAGGTGAAATGCGCCCAAGGAAGACTGAGAACCGTGACCTGCCGCCCGGCATGTACCGGCGCAAGCGCACTAGTAAGAGCAAGAAAAACCCTGGCAAGGAGTGGATCAGCTACTTCTACTTGGATAAGTCTGGGAAGCCGGTACCGCTGGGTACTGACCTGAATCTGGCAAGGCTGAAGTGGGCCGAGCTGGAAGCCAAGGAGAAACCCAAGGACCTGGTCACCATGGGTGCGATCTTTGACCGATACGAGCGCGACATCATCCCGAAGAAGGCGCCGCGCACTCAGAAAGACAACCTGGCGGAGATACGCCAGTTGCGCAGCTACTTCGAGAAGGCTCCAATCGACGGCATCACGCCCGCTCACGTAGCGAAGTACCGCGACGCCAGGACGGCGCCGGTCCGGGCAAACCGAGAGATCGCCACCCTGTCGCACATCTTCAACATCGCCCGTGAATGGGGCCTGACCAACCGGGAGAACCCCTGCCAGGGTGTACGCAAGAATAAGGAGGTGCCGCGAGACTTCTACGCGAACGACGCAATCTGGAGCGCGGTTTACGCGAAAGCGGTTTGTGAATTGAAGGACGCCATGGACTTAGCGTATTTGACGGGCCAGCGGCCGGCGGACGTGCTGGTGATGAGGCGGGACGACATCGAGGGCAATGCCCTCGGCGTGAAACAGAAGAAAACCAACAAGAAGCTGCGGATCATGCTCGAGGTGGATGGAGTGGAAAGTGGCCTGGGCAGCCTGATCAGAAAGATTCTGGAGCGGAACACACCCCATGGATCGCCCTACCTGCTGTTGACTGATTCAGGCAAACGGGTCTCGGCGGCCATGCTTCGCCATCGATGGGACGATGCCAGGGAGGAAGCTGTGAAGGAAGCAGTCGCAGCCGGTGACCAGGTCCTGGCCGGCCGGATCAGCCAGTTCCAGTTCCGAGACATCCGCCCAAAAGCTGCGTCGGAAATCACTGACATCGACCACGCCAGCCTGCTGCTCGGGCACACCAAGGGCGACATCACCGAACGGGTCTACCGCCGCGTTGGAGCTCTGGCGAAACCCACCAAATAGGGAAAGTTTTGCCAGCGCTGACAAATAATACCATTCCCAAGGGCGTTCCCATGGGTGGTTTTACTATGCCCCAAAAACGCAAAAAGCCCTGAAAAATCAGGGCTTTGAATGTGGCGGAAGCGTAGAGATTCGAACTCTAGGATAGTTGCCCATCGACGGTTTTCAAGACCGTTGCCTTAAACCACTCGGCCACGCTTCCAGCTTGTTTTGCGGCGGCAATCATACCGTAATGTAACAAGCTGTCAAACTCTCTGTGTCGCGCCCTGCGACAGCTCTGATATGCTCTGCCTCATACGTTCCACTACCGCCGGTCCCGAACCGCGGTCTCACCCCAAAGGAGTGCGCCATGCGCGAACAGGATTACGCCGTCCAACACGGCCAGCAGGTCGAGCAGCAGGAGGTCAGCAAGGTCCTGCGCAACACGTACAGCCTGCTGGCCCTCACCCTCGCCTTCAGCGGCATCATGGCCTTCGTCGCCCAGCAGATGCGTGTCGGCTACCCCAACATCTTCGTGGTGCTGATCGGCTTCTACGGCCTGTTCTTCCTCACCAACAAGCTGCGTGACTCGGCCTGGGGCCTGGTGTCCACCTTCGCCCTCACCGGCTTCATGGGCTTCATCCTCGGCCCGATCCTCAACCGCTACCTGGGCATGGCCGGTGGCGCCGAAGTGGTCAGCTCGGCCTTCGCCATGACCGCCCTGGTGTTCGGCGGCCTGTCGGCCTATGTGCTGATCACCCGCAAGGACATGAGCTTCCTCAGCGGCTTCATCACCGCCGGCTTCTTCGTCCTGCTGGGTGCCGTGGTGGCCAGCTTCTTCTTCCAGATCAGCGGCCTGCAACTGGCGATCAGCGCTGGCTTCGTACTGTTCTCGTCGGTCTGCATCCTGTTCCAGACCAGCGCCATCATCCATGGCGGCGAGCGCAACTACATCATGGCCACCATCAGCCTGTACGTGTCGATCTACAACCTGTTCGTCAGCCTGCTGCAGCTGTTCGGCATCATGGGCCGCGACGACTGATCGAATCGGTCGGCACCGCCTCACAAAAAGCCCGCTTCGGCGGGCTTTTTCGTGCCTGCTGAACAGCAGTAGCAAAGCCGACGAAGATTGACTTAAAAGTCAGCTTATTACCCCATTGCGCCGCGATTGTGCGGCCATCGTGCTTGCCTCTACCCCTATGGGCTTTCTGCCCGTAGAATGCGCTCCTTTTTTCTTCCGGGGCGGCATTTTCCCATGAGTTCACACGAACACGGCCCAGGCGCGGCGGCGCCTGCCAATGAACTGGTCCTTGGCCTCGAGGACAAGCCTCGCCTGCTGATCGGCCTGCTGGCGGCACTGCAGCACCTGCTGGCGATCATCGTGCCGATCGTCACGCCGGGCCTGCTGATCTGCCAGGCGCTGGGCGTGTCGGCGCGTGACACCAACCTGATCGTGTCGATGTCGCTGGTGATCTCGGGTATCGCCACCTTCGTCCAGTGCAAGCGCTTCGGGCCGTTCGGCGCCGGGCTGCTGATCGTCCAGGGCACCAGCTTCAACTTCGTCGGCCCGCTGATCGCCGGCGGCGCGCTGATGGTCAAGCAGGGCACGCCGGTCGAGAGCGTGATGGCGGCGATCTTCGGCGTGGTCATCGCCGGCTCGTTCGTGGAAATGGGCGTGTCGCGCATCCTGCCCTTCGTCAAGCGCCTGATCACCCCGCTGGTCACCGGCATCGTCGTGCTGATGATCGGCCTGACCCTGATCAAGGTCGGCCTGATCAGCATGGGCGGCGGCTTCGGCGCCATGGCCAACGGCACCTTCGCCGATGGCGAGAACCTGCTGCTGTCGGGCGTGGTACTGGCGATCATCGTCATCCTCAACCGCATTCCGGTGGTGTGGATGCGCAGCTGCGCCATCGTCATCGCCCTGGCCGTGGGCTATGCCCTGGCCGGCTACCTGGGCCGCCTGGACTTCACCGGCATGCACCAGGCAGCGCTGTTCCAGGTGCCGACGCCGCTGCACTTCGGCCTGGGCTTCTCCTGGTCGCTGTTCATCCCGATGCTGGTGATCTACCTGGTCACCTCACTGGAAGCCATCGGTGACGTGACCGCCACCAGCAAGGTCTCGCGCCAGCCGGTGGAAGGCCCGGTGTGGATGCAACGGATCAAGGGCGGGGTGCTGGTCAACGGCGCCAACTCGCTGCTGGCCGGCCTGTTCAACACCTTCCCCAGCTCGATCTTCGCCCAGAACAACGGCGTGATTCAGCTGACCGGCATCGCCAGCCGCCATATCGGCATCTGGATCGCCGTCATGCTGATCCTGCTGGGCCTGTTCCCCAGCGTCGCCGGGGTGATCCAGGCGGTGCCGGAGCCGGTGCTCGGCGGCGCGGCCATGGTGATGTTCGGCGCCGTGGCGGCCTCGGGCATCAATATCCTCGCCAGCACCCGCCTCGACCGCCGCGCCCTGCTGATCATCGCCGTGTCGCTGTCGCTGGGCCTGGGCGTGGCCCAGGTGCCGGAGTTCCTCGCGCACATGCCGGCGGCACTGCGCAACGTGCTGGAGTCGGGCGTCGCCACTGGCGGCATCTGCGCCCTGCTGCTCAACTGGTTCCTGCCTGAGGGCAAGGAACAGGCCTGAGCCGTACCCGCCTGAGCACAAAGCCCGCGCCCACCAGCGCGGGCTTTTTGCTTTATCATGGCCGCATTCATTTGCACGAGCCTTCCATGAAATTCGCCATCGCGGTCTTTTCCCCGGCCCATGCGCCCTCCTCGCGCCGCGCCTTGCGCTTTGCCGAGGCGGTGCTGGCCGGCGGGCATGAAATCGCCCGATTGTTCTTCTACCAGGACGGGGTGCACAGCGCCTCGGCCAATATCGTCACGCCCCAGGACGAACTCGACGTGGCCGCGCAGTGGCGCGCCTTCGTCAGCGACCATCGGCTGGACGCTGTGGTGTGCATCGCCGCGGCCCTGCGCCGGGGCGTGCTCGACGACACCGAGGCCAACCGCTACCAGCGCCCGGCGGTGAACCTGCCGATGCCGTGGGAGCTGTCCGGCCTGGGCCAACTGCACGAAGCCGCGCAACTGGCCGACCGCCTGGTCTGCTTCGGAGGTGATTGAGATGGCCAAGTCCTTGCTGATCATCAGCCGCCAGGCGCCGTGGAGCGGCCCGTCCGCCCGCGAGGCGCTGGACATCGCCCTGGCCGGTGGCGCCTTCGACCTGCCGCTGGGCATGCTGTTCCTCGATGACGGCGTGTTCCAGCTCGCCGCCGCCCAGCAACCCGACGTCCTGCAGCAGAAGAACCTGACCGCCAACCTCCAGGCCCTGCCGATGTTCGGGGTCGAGGAACTGTTCGCCTGCGGCTACAGCCTGGCCCGTCGTGGGCTGGACGGCGACGCCCTGGCGCTGCCGGTCGAGGTGCTCGACGATAGTGCGCTGACCGCGCTGATTGCCCGTTTCGACCAGGTGGTGACGCTCTGATGACAACCCTGCATGTAATCGCCCACTCGCCCTTCGGCGACGAGCGCCTGGCCAGTTGCCTGCGCCTGCTGGGCCCGCAAGACGCGCTGCTGCTGTGCGGCGACGCCACCTACGCGCTCAAGGCCGGCAGCGAGCCGTTCGCCGCCCTGCAGGCCGCCAACCTCGGCGCGCGCCTGTTCGCCCTCGCCGAAGACCTGCAGGCCCGCGCCCTCGACAGCCAGTTGGCCAAGGCCGTGGACTACGCCGCCTTCGTCGAGCTCTCCCTGCACCACGACAAGGTCAACAGCTGGCTATGAGTACCCTGATTGTCGGCGATCGCCACATCGCCCTGGACAAGGACGGCTTCCTGGTCGAGCTGCAGGACTGGTCCCACGAAGTCGCCGAGGCCCTCGCCACCCGCGAAAGCATCGCCCTGACCGCGGACCACTGGGAAATCCTCGAGCTGTTGCGTCAGTTCTACCAGGAGTACCAGCTGTCGCCGGCCACCCGCCCGCTGATCAAGTACACCGCGCTCAAGCTCGGTGCGGAAAAAGGCAACAGCCCGCACCTGAACCGCCTGTTCAACGGCACTCCCGCCAAACTTGCCGCCAAGCTGGCGGGCCTGCCCAAGCCGACCAACTGCATATGACCGAGCCACAGCTGAATGACATCCGCCCGCTGACCCTGGAAACCCCGGCCGAACACCCGTTCGCCGAATTCGTGCGCATCCTCGGCAAGGGCAAGCGCGGCGCCCGCGGCCTGACCCGCGAGGAGGCCCGCGCCGCCATGACCCTGCTGCTCGAGGGCAAGGTCGAGGACACCCAGCTGGGCGCCTTCCTGATGCTGCTGCGGCACAAGGAAGAAAGCGCCGAGGAGCTGGCCGGCTTCACCGAGGCCCTGCGCGCCCACCTGCAGGCGCCGCGCATCGCCGTCGACCTCGACTGGCCGAGCTACGCCGGCAAGAAGCGCCACCTGCCCTGGTACCTGCTGGCGGCCAAATGCCTGGCAGGCAATGGCGTGCGCATCCTGATGCATGGTGGCGGCGCCCATACGGCAGGAAGACTGTACACCGAGCAACTGCTCGACCTGCTGGATATCCCGCTCTGCCGTGACTGGACGGCCGTGGAGCAGGCCCTGGACAGCCGCCGGCTAGCCTTCTTCCCGTTGCAGGACTGGGCGCCGCAACTGCAGCGCATGATCGACCTGCGCAACACCCTGGGCCTGCGCTCGCCCATCCACTCGCTGGCCCGGGTGCTCAACCCGCTTGCCGCGCGCTGCGGCCTGCAGAGCATCTTCCACCCCGGTTACCAGGCCGTGCACCGCGAAGCCAGCCGCCTGCTCGGCGATCATGCCGTGGTCATCAAGGGCGACGGTGGCGAGATCGAGGTCAACCCGGATGTCATCAGCCACCTGTACGGCACCTCGGCCGGCGAGGCCTGGGACGAGGAATGGCCGGCGCTCAGCGCCCAGCGCCATGTGAAGCCGGCAAGCCTGCAGCCCGAGCACCTGCTGGCGGTGTGGCGCGGCGAGGCGCAGGACAGCTATGGCGAACTGGCCGTGGTCGCGACCATGGCCCTGGCCCTGCGCGGGCTCGGCCAGGATCGCGAGCAGGCGTTCGGCAATGCCCGCGCCTACTGGGCCGCCCGTAAAGACATCGAATAAACCGATAGGAATAGGGCAGTCTTTGCGCTATTTCTTCGAACGCTTTGCCCTAGACTGAGCTCCAACGACAAACGATTGTGTTTCGAGGAGCTCCGAGATGGGCCTTTTGATCGATGGCCGCTGGCATGACCAGTGGTACCAGAGCAGCAAGGACGGCGCCTTCCAGCGCGAGAACGCCCAGCGGCGCAACCCGCTGCCCGCCGCCGAGGCCGGCCGCTATCACCTGTACGTGTCGCTGGCCTGCCCGTGGGCGCACCGCACCCTGATTTTCCGCGCCATCAAGGGCCTGGAGCCATTGATCGATGTCTCGGTGGTCAGTTGGCTGATGGGCGAGCACGGCTGGACCTTCGACCAGCAGCAGGGCTCCAGCGGCGATCAACTGGACGCGCTGCAGTACCTGCACCAGCGCTACACCCAGGACGACCCGCACTACACCGGGCGCGTGACCGTGCCGGTGCTGTGGGACAAGCAGGAGAAGCGCATCGTCAACAACGAGTCGGCCGAGATCATCCGCATCTTCAACAGCGCCTTCGACGAGCTGACCGGCAATACCCTGGATCTCTATCCCGAGCCGCTGCGGGCGACCATCGATGCGCTCAACGAACGAATCTACCCGGCGGTGAACAACGGCGTGTACCGCGCCGGCTTCGCCACCTCGCAAGACGCCTACGAGGCCGCCTTCGACGAGGTGTTCAACGAACTGGATCATCTGGAGGGGCTACTGGGCCGCCAGCGTTACCTGGCCGGCGAGTACCTGACCGAGGCCGATGTGCGCCTGTTCACCACCCTGGTGCGTTTCGACGCGGTGTACCACGGGCACTTCAAGTGCAACCTGCGCCGGTTGAGCGACTACCCGAACCTGTCCAACTGGCTGCGCGAGCTGTACCAGTGGCCGGGGGTGGCGGGCACGGTGAACATGGAGCATATCCAGAAGCACTATTACATGAGCCACAAGACCATCAACCCAAACGGGATCGTGCCCAAGGGGCCGTTGCAGGATTTTGGCTTGCCGCATGATCGGGAGCGGTTGTCGGGGAAAGGGATCTGGCAGAGAGGATGAAGACCCAACGTGGGAGCGGGCTTGCCCCGCGATGGCGTCAGAGGCGGCAACATTGTTGCCTGATCTGGCGCCATCGCGGGGCAAGCCCGCTCCCACGTGGATCAACGGCTCAGGCGTCCTGCGACCCTTCAAACCACGCCAGCTTCTCGCGCAGTTGCACCACCTCTCCAACGATCACCAAGGTAGGCGCATGCACTTCATGCCGCGCCACCAGCTCCGGCAGATCAGCCAGGGTGCCGGTGAACACCCGCTGATTACGCGTGGTCCCCTGCTGCACCAGGGCTGCCGGAGTACTCGCCGCGCGCCCATGACGGATCAACTCGGCACAGATGGTCGGCAAACCAACCAGCCCCATGTAGAACACCAGGGTCTGGGCCGGCGCCACCAGGTCATCCCAGGGCAGGTTGCTGGTGCCATCCTTAAGGTGACCGGTAACGAAGCGCACCGACTGGGCATAATCGCGGTGGGTCAGCGGAATCCCGCCATAGGCGGAACAACCACTGGCCGCGGTGATGCCCGGCACCACCTGGAACGGAATACCCTCGTCAGCCAGCTCCTCGATCTCCTCGCCACCCCGGCCGAAGATGAACGGATCGCCACCCTTGAGCCGCAGCACGCGCTTGCCCTGACGGGCCAGGTCGACCAGCAGGCGGTTGATCTTGTCCTGTGGCACGGCGTGGTCGGCGCGGCGCTTGCCGACATAGATACGCTCGGCATCACGCCGGCACATCTCGATGATGGCCGGGGCCACCAGGCGGTCGTACAGCACCACGTCGGCCTGCTGCATCAGGCGCAGGGCACGGAAGGTCAGCAGGTCCGGATCGCCCGGCCCCGCGCCCACCAGGTACACCTCGCCGCCCTGCTGCACCGGCGCGCCATCGACCATCGCCTGCAACAGGCGTTCGGCCTCGGCGCCCTGCCCGGCCAGTTGGCGCTCGGCGACCGGGCCCTGGAACACACTCTCCCAGAAGCCACGGCGCTGGTTGACGTCGGGGTACAAGGCCTTGACCTTGTGCCGGAAACGCGCCGCCAGCCCGGCCAGCTCGCCGTAGGCGGACGGGATCCAGGCTTCCAGCTTGGCGCGGATCAAGCGCGCCAGCACCGGGGCGTCGCCACCGCTGGAGACCGCCACCACCAGGGGTGAACGGTCGACGATGGCGGGGAAGATCACCGTGCACAGGGCCGGGGCATCCACCACGTTGACCGGCAGGCTGCGCGCCTGGGCCTCGGCCGAGACCTGGGCGTTGAGCGCCGAGTCGTCGGTGGCCGCGATCACCAGGCGGCAGCCCTCCAGGTCGCTCGCCTGGTAGCCACGCACCAGTACCTCGCCACCGCCCTCGCGGGCCAGCGCGGTCAGCTGGCCGTCGACCTCCGGCGCCACCACCCGCAGCGCGGCGCCGGCATCGGCCAGCAGGCGCGCCTTGCGCAAGGCGATCTCGCCGCCGCCGACGACCAACACGCGGCCGCCCTGCAGCTTATGGAAAAGCGGCAGGTAGTCCATTCAGCGAATGACCTCGACGCCACCCATGTACGGCTTGAGCACCTCCGGCACACGGATCGAACCGTCGGCCTGCTGGTAGTTCTCCAGCACCGCCACCAGGGTACGGCCGACGGCCAAGCCCGAACCGTTGAGGGTGTGCACCAGTTCCGGCTTGCCGGTTTCCGGGTTGCGCCAGCGGGCCTGCATGCGACGCGCCTGGAAATCACCGCAGTTGGAGCAGGAGCTGATCTCGCGGTACTTGTCCTGGCTCGGCACCCACACTTCCAGGTCGTAGGTCTTCACTGCGCCGAAGCCCATGTCGCCGGTGCACAGCGCCAGCACGCGGTACGGCAGTTCCAGCAGCTGCAGTACGCGCTCGGCGTTGGCGGTCAGGCCTTCCAGGGCTTCCATGGATTTCGCCGGCTCGACGATCTGCACCATCTCGACCTTGTCGAACTGGTGCTGGCGGATCATGCCGCGGGTGTCGCGGCCTGAGGCACCGGCTTCGCTGCGGAAGCACGGGGTGTGGGCAACCAGCTTGAGCGGCAGTTGCTTGGCGTCGAGGATCTCGCCGGCCACCAGGTTGGTCAGCGACACTTCGGCGGTCGGGATCAGGTAGAAGTCGGCCTCACCTTCGCGGCTGATCTTGAACAGGTCTTCCTCGAACTTCGGCAGCTGGCCGGTGCCCTGCAGGGCCGGCGCCTGCACCAGGTACGGGGTGTAGTGCTCCTCGTAGCCGTGCTCGCCGGTGTGCAGGTTGATCATGAACTGCGCCAGGGCGCGGTGCAGGCGGGCGATCGGGCCGCGCAGCACGGCGAAGCGGGCGCCGGACAGCTTGGCCGCGGCTTCGAAGTCCAGGCCACCGCTGACCTCGCCCAGGGCGACGTGGTCCTTGATCTCGAAGTCGAAGCTGGCCGGGGTGCCCCAGCGGCGTACTTCGACGTTGTCGTCTTCGCTGGCGCCGACCGGCACGCTGGCGTCCGGCAGGTTGGGGATGGTCAGCAGGATCGCGTCCAGCTCGGCCTGGATACCATCCAGCTCGGTCTTGCCGGCGGCCAGCTCATTGGCCATGCGCTCGACGTCGGCCATCAGCGGCGCGATGTCCTCGCCCTTGGCCTTGGCCTGGCCGATCGATTTGGAACGGGCGTTACGCTCGGCCTGCAGTTGCTCGGTGCGGGTCTGCACCGATTTGCGGCGCTCTTCCAGCGATTCGATGCGCGCGACATCCAGGCTGAAGCCACGGGTGGCCAGGCGCTCCGCCACTACCTGAAGTTCAGTGCGTAACTGTTTGGAATCGAGCATGTCGTTCTCTCGTTATGTGTAGATGTTGGTTCAGAATCGGGTCAGGGACAGGCCGGCCCAGGTCGCGAGCAGGCCGCCTACCACGCTGATAATGGTATAGCCCAAGGCCAGCGGGACCTGCCCGCTTTCCATCAGGCGCACGGTATCGAGCGAGAAGGAGGAAAAGGTGGTCAGGCCGCCGAGAAAGCCGACGATCAGCCCGGCGCGCAGCTCGACCGGCACCAGCGGCTTGTGCAGGAACAAGCCGTAGAGCAGGCCGATCAGCAGGCAGCCGACCAGGTTGACCGCCAGCGTACCGGCATAGAAGTGCCGTGGCCAGTGGGCCGCGACCCAGTTGGCGGTGGCGAAGCGCAGCAGCGTGCCGGCAACCCCGCCGGCGCTGACGGCAGCGATAAGTGCGATCACGGTTTTCTCCGCTGGCGGGGGCTGTTGCGGTCCAGCTCGGCCAGGTGCTTGAGCTTCTCGCCGATCTTCAGCTCGAGCCCTCTCGGCACCGGCTGGTAGTACTGGCGCGGCTCGAGCTGTTCGGGGAAATAGTCCTCGCCGGCGGCATAGGCATCCGGCTCGTCGTGGGCGTAGCGGTACTCCTCGCCATAGCCCAGCTGCTTCATCAGTTTGGTCGGCGCGTTGCGCAGGTGCAGCGGCACTTCCAGCGAGCCGTGCTCGGCAGCCTCGCGCATGGCCGCCTTGAAGCCCATGTACACCGCGTTGCTCTTCGGCGCGCAGGCGATGTAGGTGATGGCCTGGGCCACCGCCAGTTCACCTTCGGGGCTGCCCAGGCGCTCCTGAACGTCCCACGCCGCCAGGCACAGGCTCAGGGCGCGGGGGTCGGCATTGCCGATGTCCTCGCTGGCCATGCGCACCACGCGCCGGGCGATGTACAGCGGGTCGCAGCCACCGTCGAGCATGCGCGCGTACCAGTACAGCGCGCCGTCCGGATTGGAGCCGCGCACCGACTTGTGCAGCGCCGAAATCTGGTCGTAGAAGGCCTCGCCGCCCTTGTCGAAACGTCGGCGGCTGTCGCCGAGCAGGCTCTGCAGCAGTTCGACGCCGATCTCGCCGCCGTCTTCGGCCAGGTCCGAGGCATTCTCGAGGAAGTTGAGCATGCGCCGGCCATCGCCGTCGGCGGCGGCCATGAGCATCTTGAACGCCTCGTCGCCCACCCGCAGGTTGCGTTTGCCCAGGCCGCGCTCCTCGCTCAGGGCGCGATCGACCAGCTTGCGCAGCGCGGCCTCGTCCAGGCTCTTGAGCACATAGACCCGCGCCCGCGACAGCAGCGCGTTGTTCAGCTCGAACGACGGGTTCTCGGTGGTGGCACCGATGAAGATCAGCGTGCCGTCCTCCACGTAGGGCAGGAAGGCGTCCTGTTGCGACTTGTTGAAGCGGTGCACCTCGTCGACGAACAGGATGGTGCGCCGGCCATACTGGCCGGCCTGCTGCTTCGCCACCTCGACGGCCTGGCGGATCTCCTTGACCCCGGCCAGCACCGCCGACACCGTTTCGAAGTGGGCATCGCAGAACTGCGCCAGCAGCCGCGCCAGGGTGGTCTTGCCCACCCCCGGCGGCCCCCAGAAGATCATCGAGTGCAGCGCACCCTGCTCCAGCGCCTCGCGCAGCGGCTTGCCGCGCGCCAGCAGGTGCTCCTGGCCGACATACTCGTCCAGGTTGGACGGACGCAGGCGTGCGGCCAGGGGCTGGGCGACGGGTTCGCTTCGAAACAGGTCCATCACAGGCTCCGCTTACTCCTTGATGACATCGGCGCCCTTGGGGATGTCGAACTGGAACTTGCTGTCCGGCACCGCCTGGTTGGCCTTCACGCCATTGAACAGGATGTTGGTGCGCTGGCCGACGCTGTCGATCAGCTGCATGTCATTGATCAGGCCCCTGCGGAACGACACGCGCAGCGAGTCAAACAGGGTGTCCTTGGTCTTGGGCTTCAAGGTGAAGTCCATCACTTCGCCCTGTTCCTTGGAGGTGATGTCGAAGCTCTGGCTGATCTTCGACACATCGCCGGACAGCAGCAGCGCCGGGGTCTGGTTCAGGCGCACATCGAGCTTCTTGACGGTGGCCTGTTCCAGGTCAGGGTCCCACAGGGTGACGTTCTTGCCGTCGGACACCACCACCTGCTCCTGGGGCGCGTCGGTGTGCCAGTAGAACAGGCCCGGGCGCTTGACGGTCATCTTGCCGTTGGTCTCCTGCAGGCTGGTGCCGCCGGCATCCAGGGTCAGCTGGGAGAAATTGGCCTCGATGGTCTGCGACTTTTCCAGCAATTGCGTCAGGCGCTGGACGTCCTGTTCGCCGGCATGGGCCGGCAGGCTGGCCGCGGCCAGGGCAGAAACCAACAGCATGCGAATCGCGCGCATGGAAATCCTCATTGCACAGTGAAGGGGCCGGACGCCGTCAATGGCGCCCGGCAGGTTGTTCATCAGTCGCGCGGGCCGCCCGGGGCAATCACTTCCCGCGAACCGTTGCTGTTCATCGGCGTGACCACGCCGGCCATCTCCATCGACTCGATCATCCGCGCGGCGCGGTTGTAGCCGATCTTGAGCTTGCGTTGTACCGCCGAGATCGACGCCCGGCGGCTTTCCAGGACGAACTGCACGGCTTCGTCGTAGAGGGCGTCGGCTTCCGGGTCGTCGCCATCGCCGCCCCCCCCGCCACCGCCGTCGAAGCCGCTGCCGGCCTCCTCGACACCGTTGAGGATGTCGTCGTTGTAGTCCGGCGCGCCGCGCAGTTTCCAGGCCTCGACCGTGCGATGCACCTCGTCGTCGGAAACGAACGCGCCATGCACCCGGATCGGCAGGCTGGTGCCCGGCGGCATGTAGAGCATGTCACCGTGGCCGAGCAGCTGTTCGGCGCCGCCCTGGTCGATGATGGTCCGCGAGTCGATCTTGCTCGACACCTGGAACGCCATGCGGGTTGGGATGTTGGCCTTGATCAGGCCGGTGATCACGTCCACCGACGGACGCTGGGTGGCCAGGATCAGGTGGATACCGGCGGCACGGGCCTTCTGGGCGATACGGGCGATCAGCTCTTCGACCTTCTTGCCGACGATCATCATCATGTCGGCGAATTCGTCGACCACCACCACGATGGTCGGCAGGGTCTTCAGCGCTGGCGGCTCGTCATCCATGCTTTCGCGACGATACAGCGGGTCGTGGATGATCTCGCCGGCTTCCTGGGCGTCCTTGATCTTGCGGTTGAAGCCCGCCAGGTTGCGCACGCCCATGGCCGCCATCAGCTTGTAGCGGCGCTCCATCTCGGCGACGCTCCAGCGCAGGGCGTTGGCGGCGTCCTTCATGTCGGTGACCACCGGGCACAGCAGGTGCGGGATGCCTTCGTAGATCGACAGTTCGAGCATCTTCGGGTCGATCATGATCAGCCGTGCGTCTTCCGGGCCCGACTTGAACAGGATCGACAGGATCATCGCGTTCACGCCCACCGATTTACCGGAACCGGTGGTACCGGCCACCAGCAGGTGCGGCATCTTGGCAAGGTCGGTGATCACCGGCTTGCCGCCGATGTCGTGGCCCAGGGCCAGGGTGACGGGCGACTTGTTCTCGTCGAACTGCGGCGACGACAGCACCTCGGAGAAACGCACCATCTGGCGGTTCTCGTTGGGGATCTCGATACCCACGGTGGTCTTGCCGGGAATGACCTCGACCACGCGCACGCTGGTCACCGCCAGCGAGCGCGCCAGGTCCTTGGCCAGGTTGGCGATACGGCTGACCTTGACGCCCGCGGCCGGCTGGATCTCGTAGCGGGTGATCACCGGGCCCGGATGGATGGAGTCGACCGCGACTTCCACGCCGAATTCCTTGAGCTTGATCTCCAGCAACTGGCCGACACCGGCCAGAGACTCCGGCGAGTACTCGATCTTTTTCTGTTCGGCCGGGTCGAGGATGGAAATCGACGGCAAAGTGCCTTCCACTGCGCTGTCGATGAACAGCGGAGCTTGTTTTTCCTTCATGACACGCTTGCTCGGCTCCGGCGCCTTGTCCGCGGTCGGCGGGATGATCACCGGGGCGACGGGCTGCGTGCGAGCTACCACGGTTTCGCGCGGCACGACCGGGCGGGCCGGCGGCTCGTCGCGCATCACCACGGGCTCGGCGCGTTCGCGCGGTTGCGGCTTGGCCGGCTCGCGCTTGTCGCTCTTGCCGCCCAGGTCGAAGACCGGATCGTCGACTTCACGCAGTTGGGCTTCCAGGCGCTTGCGCTCGTTGCGCGCCTCCCACCAGCGGTTGGCGGCGCCCTGCACCAGCTCGAACAGGTCCAGGGTGATCTTGCCGGTGATGTCCATCACCTTGAACCACGACAGGTCGGTGAACACCGTCAGGCCGAACAGGAACAGGGCAATGAACATCAGCGTGCTGCCCTGCACGTTGAGCAGGTTGCGCGCCAGGTCGCCCAGGCTCTCGCCCAGGGCGCCGCCGGCGGAGAACGGCATGCTCGCCGGCGGATGGAAGTGGATATGCGCCAGCGCCGCGCCCGACAGCACCAGGAACACCAGGCCGATCAGGCGCCAGGAGAACAGCCAGCCGCTCCACTGCCAGGGCTGGTGGCGTTCGCGGAAGATCTGCCAGGTCTTGATCGCCAGCAGCAGCGGGAAGATATAGGCGAAGTAGCCGAGCACCATGAACAGGATATCGGCGAAATAGGCCCCGGCGCGGCCAGCGGCATTCTGCACCTGCTCGGCGTTGCTGGTGTGGCTGAAGCCCGGGTCGGCGGTGTCGTAGGTGACCAGTGCCATCCACAGGTACAGGCACAGGGCACCGACGGCGATCAGCGCACCTTCCTTCAGGCGGTAGTGCAGCTGCTGCCGCCACAGGGGCACTGGCAAGGGGGCTGGGGTTGCGGTGGATTTCTTCAAAACGCGTCTATTCCTGCGCGTGGTGCGCGTCCAATAGTGATTGGCCGGTCACTGGCCAATGAACCACTACTTTTAACATTACTGCCCACCAGCCGCCATGGCGGCACGCCGTGTGGAGCGTGAACGGGGGCTACTTTCATATAGCTGCAATTTGAGCATGCATTTTCTTTTGTGACAAAGGCTTATGCTGTGTTTTTGCACAGGTGTGACAGCAAAAGCGCCAGATGGTGCCAAGTGACCTGTCAATGGCAGGGCAATTACCAAGGGTTTCGCCTGATCCGGCGCCTTCGCGGGTAAACCCGCTCCCACAGGGTTATCGGCACGCCTGTGGGAGCGGGTTTACCCGCGAAGGCGCCACAGCAGTTGACCCTGCCAGGCACGCACGCCATGCTGCCCTCTCCCCTCCTCCGCCGCTCAAGAACCCCATGCTCACCTGGCTGACCCGCGACTCGCTGACCTTCCCGCCCCTGGAAAAGGCCCTGCACGACCCCAATGGCCTGCTCGCCGCCGGCGGCGACCTGACCCCGGACCGCCTGGTCGCGGCCTATCGTCATGGCTGCTTCCCCTGGTACCAGGACGGCCAGCCGATCCTCTGGTGGTCGCCCGACCCGCGCACCGTACTGTTCCCGGACGAGCTGCACGTCTCGCGCTCGCTGGCCAAGCTGATCCGCCAGGGCCGCTACCAGGTGAGCTTCGACAGCGACTTCGCGGCGGTGATCGCCGCCTGCGCCGCACCGCGGGACTATGCCGACGGCACCTGGATCACCGACAACATGCGTGCCGCCTACTGCGAGCTGCACCACCGCGGCATCGCCCATTCGGTGGAGGTGCGCCGCGACGGCGAGCTGGTCGGCGGCCTGTACGGCCTGGCCATGGGCCGGCTGTTCTTCGGCGAGTCGATGTTCAGCCGCGCCGACAACGCCTCCAAGGTGGGCTTCGTGACCCTGGTCGAGCACCTCAGGCAGGCCGGTTTCGTGCTGATCGACTGCCAGATGCCCACCGACCACCTGCACAGCCTGGGCGCGCGCGCCATCAGCCGGGCCGACTTCGCCAGCCATCTGGCGCAGTACCTGGACCAGCCCAGCGGCGCCCGCTGGGTTGCCTAGGCGAGTTCCCGGAGCTGGCTTACACTTAGAGACAACGTCTCACCTAAGGGGTTGATCATGACAGAGCTGGCGCGGTTGAAGTTCTATGCCACTCAACCCCACTCCTGCAGCTACCTGCCGGACGAGCAGGCGACCACGCTGTTTCTCGACCCGAGTCAGCCGATGGACGTGCACGTCTATGCCGATCTGTCGGAAATGGGCTTTCGCCGCAGCGGCGACCACCTCTATCGCCCCCATTGCCAGCAATGCAACGCCTGCGTGCCAGCGCGCATCCCGGCGGCGCGCTTCATTCCCAACCGCCAGCAACGCCGTATCCTCAAGCGCAACGCCGACCTGACCGTCACTGCCGCCCGACCGTGCTTCAAGGAAGAATACTTCGACCTGTACCGGCGCTATATCGAACAGCGCCACGCCGACGGCGACATGTACCCGCCCAGCCGCGACCAGTTCTCCACCTTCCTGGTCCGCGACCTGCCGTTCTGCTGGTTCTACGAGTTCCGCCTGGAGGGCCGGCTGCTGGCCGTGGCGGTGTGCGACCTGCTGCCCAACGGCCTGTCGGCGGTGTACACCTTCTATGAACCCGAGGAGGAACGCCGCAGCCTGGGGCGCTATGCCATCCTCTGGCAGATCACCGAGGCCCTGCGCCAGGACCTCGAGGCGGTGTACCTCGGTTACTGGATCAAGAATTGCAAGAAGATGAACTACAAGACCCAGTACCGCCCCATTGAACTGCTGATCAACCAGCGCTGGGTCACCCTCAACTGAAAGACATTGGCTTGAAACACAAATTTCGGGCATAATCCACGCCACTTTTTTTGCCCGGTGCAGTCGTGCGTCGGGCCATCACTGGATACCGAGGGCTTTACTGCATGTCGAAAGAAGACAGCTTCGAAATGGAAGGCACTGTCGTCGACACCCTGCCCAACACCATGTTCCGCGTGGAGTTGGAAAACGGGCACGTCGTTACCGCGCACATCTCTGGCAAGATGCGCAAGAACTACATCCGTATTCTCACTGGCGACAAGGTCCGCGTCGAACTGACACCGTACGACCTGAGCAAGGGCCGCATCACCTACCGTGCGCGCTAAGCTCCAGCCATGAAAAAGCCCGGCCAATGTGCCGGGCTTTTTTGTGGGTCCTCATAAAGCGGGGCTGCTTTGCAGCCCTTTCGCGGCACAAGGCCGCCCCTACAGAAATATGAAATCCCCTGTAGGAGCGGCCTTGCGCCGCGAAAGGGCCGCCCAGCGGCCCCAGCCTTACGCGATTTCAGCCGTGGTCTCGTAGTCGAACACCAGCTCGCCATCGCGCAGGTCGATGTGCACCACGCCACCGTGCTCGGCCAGCTCACCGAACAGGATCTCTTCGGCCAAGGGCCGCTTGATCTTGTCCTGGATCAGCCGCGCCATCGGCCGCGCGCCCATCTGCACGTCGTAGCCCGAGGCCGCCAGCCAGCCACGAGCGGCGTCGGTGACCTCAAGCAGCACACGCTTGTCTTCCAGCTGCGCCTGCAGTTCGATGAGGAACTTGTCGACGATGCTCTTGATCGTCTCGTGGGACAGGCGGCCGAACTGGATGATGGTGTCCAGGCGGTTGCGGAACTCCGGCGTGAAGCTCTTGCGGATCACCTCCATCGCATCGGACGAGTGGTCCTGGTGGGTGAAACCGATCGAGGCCCGCGCGGCGGTTTCAGCACCGGCGTTGGTGGTCATGATCAGGATCACGTTGCGGAAGTCCGCCTTGCGCCCGTTGTTGTCGGTCAGAGTGCCGTGGTCCATCACCTGCAGCAGCAGGTTGAAGACTTCCGGGTGGGCCTTCTCGATCTCGTCGAGCAGCAGCACGCAGTGCGGTTGCTTGGTGATGGCCTCGGTCAGGAGACCACCCTGGTCGAACCCGACATAGCCGGGCGGCGCACCGATCAGGCGCGACACGGTGTGCCGCTCCATGTACTCGGACATGTCGAAGCGCACCAGCTCAACGCCCAGGGCCTTGGCCAGCTGACGGGCGGCCTCGGTCTTGCCCACCCCGGTGGGGCCGGCGAACAGGAACGAGCCGACCGGCTTGTCCGGCGCCTTGAGACCGGCACGGGACAGCTTGATGGCGGTGGCCAGCGAGTCGATCGCCGCATCCTGGCCGAACACGGTCAGCTTCAGGTCACGCTCGAGGTTGCGCAGCAGCTCCTTGTCGGAGCTGGTGACGTGCTTCGGCGGAATCCGCGCGATCTTGGCAACGATGTCCTCGACCTGCGGCACATCGATGCGCTTGACCCGGTTGGCTTCCGGCTGCAGGCGCTGGTAGGCGCCGGCCTCGTCGATCACGTCGATGGCCTTGTCCGGCATGTGCCGGTCATTGATGTAGCGCGAGGCCAGTTCGGCGGCGGCGCGCAGGGCCTCGTCGCTGTACTCGATGTTGTGGTGGCTTTCGAAGCGCCCCTTGAGCCCGCGCAGGATGCCCACGGTGTCCTCCACCGACGGCTCGGTGACGTCGACCTTCTGGAAGCGCCGCGCCAGGGCGCGATCCTTCTCGAAGATGCCGCGGAACTCCTGGAAGGTGGTGGAGCCGATGCAACGGATCTCACCGGACGACAACAGCGGCTTGAGCAGGTTGGACGCATCCATCACGCCACCGGAAGCCGCGCCGGCGCCAATGATGGTGTGGATCTCGTCGATGAACAGGATGGCCTGCGGACGTTTTTTCAGCTCGCCGAGCAGCGCCTTGAAGCGCTTTTCGAAGTCGCCGCGATACTTGGTGCCGGCCAGCAGCGCGCCGAGATCCAGGGAGTAGACCACGCTCTGGGCGAGCAGGTCGGGCACCTGGCCGTCGACGATGCGCTTGGCCAGGCCTTCGGCAATGGCGGTCTTGCCCACGCCGGCCTCGCCAACCAGCAGCGGGTTGTTCTTGCGCCGGCGGGCAAGGATCTGCGCCACGCGTTCGACTTCCTGCTCGCGCCCGACCAGCGGGTCGATGCGCCCGGCCCGGGCCAGCTCGTTCAGGTTGCTGGCATAGGCATCCAGCGGGTTGCTGGAGGACGACGCTTCGCCGCCCTCCTCGTCCTGCATGTCCTGCTCGCTTTCGCTGTGCGAGCCGTGGCCCGGCACCTTGCTGATGCCGTGGGCGATGTAGTTGACGACGTCGATGCGCGCCACGCTCTGCTGCTTGAGCAGGAACACCGCCTGGCTTTCCTGTTCGCTGAAGATCGCCACCAGCACGTTCGCACCGGTCACTTCGCGCTTGCCGGAACTCTGCACGTGGAACACGGCACGCTGCAGCACACGCTGGAAGCCCAGGGTCGGTTGCGTCTCGCGGTCCTCGTCATGCACGGGGATCAGCGGGGTGGTCGAATCGATGAACTCCTGCAGGTCGTGCTTGAGTTTGTCGAGATTAGCGCCACAGGCGCGCAGAACGGTCGCGGCAGCCTCATTGTCAAGGAGTGCCAGCAGCAGGTGTTCGACAGTCATGAACTCATGACGCTTCGAACGGGCCTCCTTGAAGGCCAGATTGAGGGTGACTTCGAGCTCGCGGTTTAACATAGCTTCACCTCATACCCAAGTGGTCGGCGATTAACCGTCCTTCTCGATTTCACAGAGTAGCGGATGCTGGCTTTCCCTGGCGTATTGGTTGACCTGCATGGCCTTTGTCTCGGCGATGTCCCGGGTAAACAATCCGCACACTGCCCGTCCTTCGGTATGGACGGTCAGCATGATCTTGGTCGCCAGCTCGCGGTTCAGATTGAAGAACGTCTCGAGCACTTCGACGACGAAATCCATCGGCGTGTAGTCATCGTTGAACAAAACCACCTTGTACATCGGCGGTGCCTGCAGGATCGGCTTGGCCTCCTGGACAGCAAGGCCCGCGCCATCGTCCTCATGCCCGTCCTCATGCGACTGGGGGCGATCCTGATTGAATGTTAGTCGAATCTCACTGAGTACATGCATGGAAAGAATTTCATCATGATCGACAAGTTAAGGTTGTGGGTTGACCGCGCAGGCCTGTCCCGGCGCGGGCGCCGGCTGACCTTGACTATCGGCAAAACGGTGTTACAACCAATAAGAACCCACCGTGGTCGATAAAGATCCGCGCAGTCAACCAGATTTTCTCGCAAGGTTCGTATGCGGATGAAGTGGATGATACTCCAGTGATGGAGTCCTTTGCAGAGGGACATAGGGATGGCAAGCGGTAAAGTCAAGTGGTTCAACAATGCCAAGGGCTACGGATTCATCAACGAGGACGGCAAGACTGATGATCTGTTCGCCCATTATTCAGCGATCCAGATGGACGGTTACAAAACGCTGAAAGCAGGCCAAGCCGTGAACTTCGAGATCATCCAGGGCCCCAAAGGGCTGCACGCGACCGACATCAGAAGCGCCACCAGCAGTGTCCATGCCAGCGCGACGAACCCGGGCAACACTGTCGAAGTCTGATCCCCGACCTGTCTGCCGGTAAACGAAAAAACCGGTCGCCCCTTTAATAGAAGAGGCGACCGGTTTTTTGCCCCGCTTACATATGCTTGATCAGCGCCTCGCCAAAGCCCGAGCTACCGACCAGGGTCGCGCCGTCCATCAGGCGCTCGAAGTCATAGGTCACGGTCTTGGCCGCAATGGCGCCATTGGCCCCCTTGATGATCAGGTCGGCCGCCTCGGTCCAGCCCATGTGCCGCAGCATCATCTCAGCCGACAGAATCACCGACCCCGGGTTGACCTGGTCCTTGCCGGCGTACTTCGGCGCAGTGCCGTGGGTGGCCTCGAACATGGCCACGGTGTCCGACAGGTTGGCCCCCGGCGCGATACCGATCCCACCCACTTCCGCCGCCAGGGCGTCGGACAGGTAGTCGCCATTGAGGTTGAGGGTGGCGATCACATCGTACTCGGCCGGGCGCAGCAGGATCTGCTGGAGCATGGCGTCGGCGATGGCGTCCTTGACGATCACCCCACGGCCGGTCTTCGGATTCTTGAACTTCATCCACGGGCCGCCATCGAGCAGTTCGGCGCCGAACTCGTCGCGCGCCACTTCGTAGCCCCAGTCCTTGAAGGCCCCTTCGGTGAACTTCATGATGTTGCCCTTGTGCACCAGGGTCAGCGACTTGCGGTCGTTGTCCACCACATACTGCAGGGCCTTGCGCACCAGGCGCTGGGTGCCCTCCTTCGAGACCGGCTTGACGCCGATGCCGCAATCCTGGTCGAAGCGGATCTTGGTGACGCCCATCTCCTCCTTGAGAAACTTGATCACCTTGTTCGCCTCGGGCGAGCCGGCCTTCCATTCGATGCCGGCATAGATATCCTCGGAGTTCTCGCGGAAGATCACCATGTCGACGTCGCCCGGTTTTTTCACCGGGCTCGGCACGCCCTGGAACCAGACCACCGGACGCAGGCAGACATAAAGGTCGAGCTGCTGGCGCAGGGCCACGTTGAGCGAGCGGATGCCGCCACCGACCGGGGTGGTCAGCGGCCCCTTGATCGACACCACATAATCCTTCACCGCATCCAGGGTCTCCTGGGGCAACCAGGTGTCCTGGTCGTAGACCTGGGTGGCTTTCTCGCCGGCGTACACTTCCATCCAGGCAATCTTGCGCTTGCCGCCGTAGGCTTTCTGCACGGCGGCATCGACCACTTTTATCATCACCGGCGAGACATCCACGCCGATGCCGTCGCCTTCGATGTAGGGAATGATGGGGTTGTCGGGAACGTTGAGCGAATGGTCTGCATTGACAGTGATCTTGGCACCATCAGCCGGAACCTGGATTTTCTGGTATCCCATGCTGCACTACTCCGCTTTTCCTGGGGTGATTGGAAATCGTGCGATCCACTGAGCCTAAACCACATCCGCCCACGCGCAAGGCGGCAGGCTAGGACTCGCGAAAAAGCACCGCCCAGGCCTGCGGCAACACGCCACATTGCTCCTACGTCTTTGGTCTTATAAATGCGCTGATACCACTTCGCCTTGCTGAATAGCCCAAAGGGTTTGATATACTCCGGCGCGACCATAGGGTCATCGGGGCGAACCCTAGGAAAATGCGGCTCGCCCTTGGTCATGAATGACCGCAAAGCCTGGGTTGTTACCGCGGCCCAGCACTTGACGCTCGACTGATGCATCCACCATCACCGCTCGCAGCCTCTCGACTTTCCGCTCATGGCGTCGCCAGGGCGAAGCGCCTACCCTGCGCACCTCGAGACTCGAGTACGCTCAGCACATAGAGAGTTAACCCGCATGCCCACCCGTTCCAAGATCATCTACACCTTCACCGACGAAGCCCCCGCCCTCGCCACCTACTCGTTGCTGCCGATCGTCGAGGCCTTCACCGCTTCGGCCGACATCGCCGTCGAAACCCGCGACATTTCCCTGGCCGGCCGTATCCTTGCCGCCTTCCCGGAGCAACTGGGTGCAGGTAAGCAGGTAGGCGATCATCTGGCGGAACTGGGCCAGCTGGCCACCACCCCTGAAGCCAACATCATCAAGCTGCCGAACATCTCCGCGTCGGTTCCACAGCTGAAGGCCGCGATCAAGGAGCTGCAAGCCAAGGGCTTCGACATCCCCGACTACGCCGACGAGCCGGCCAGCGCCGAGGAAAAAGAATCCCGCGCCCGCTACGACCGCATCAAGGGCAGCGCCGTGAACCCGGTCCTGCGCGAAGGCAACTCCGACCGCCGCGCCCCGCTGTCGGTCAAGAACTACGCGCGCAAGCACCCGCACAAGATGGGCGCCTGGGCCGCCGACTCCAAGTCGCACGTTGCCCACATGACCCAGGGCGACTTCTACGGCAGCGAAAAAGCCGCGCTGATCGAGGCTGACGACAGCCTGCGCATCGAACTGGTCGGCAAGGACGGCAGCACCACCGTCCTGAAAGAAAAGACCGCCGTCAAGGCCGCCGAAGTCATCGACTGCGCCACCCTGAGCCGCAAGGCCCTGAAAGCCTTCATCGCCGAGCAGATCGCCGATGCCAAGGCCTCCGGCGTGCTGCTGTCGGTGCACCTGAAAGCCACCATGATGAAGGTCTCCGACCCGATCATGTTCGGCGTGATCGTCGAAGAGTTCTACAACGACGTGCTGGCCAAGCACGCTGCAGCCCTGGCCGAAGTGGGCTTCAACGCCAACAACGGCATCGGCGACCTGTACGCCCGCATCAAGGACCTGCCTGCTGAAAAGCAAGCCCAGATCGAAGCCGACATCCAGGCCCTGTATGCCGTTCGCCCGGCCCTGGCCATGGTCAACTCGGACAAGGGCATCACCAACCTGCACGTACCGAGCGACGTCATCGTCGACGCCTCGATGCCTGCGATGATCCGCGACTCGGGCAAGATGTGGAACACCGCCGGTGAGCTGCAGGACGCCAAGGCGATCATCCCGGACCGCTGCTACGCCGGCATCTACCAGGCCACCATCGAAGACTGCAAGGCCAACGGTGCCTTCGACCCGACCACCATGGGCAGCGTGCCGAACGTCGGCCTGATGGCGCAAAAAGCCGAAGAGTACGGTTCCCACGACAAGACCTTCCAGATCAAGGCCGACGGCGTCGTGCGCGTGGTCGACGGCAAGGGCCAGGTCGTTCTGGAACAGAACGTCGAGGCCGGTGACATCTTCCGCATGTGCCAGACCAAGGACGCGCCGATCCAGGACTGGGTCAAGCTGGCCGTCAACCGCGCTCGCCTGAGCAACACCCCAGCGGTGTTCTGGCTGGACCCGGCCCGTGCCCACGACGGCGTGATGATCGAGAAGGTGCAGCAGTACCTGAAGGATCACGACACCTCCGGCCTGGACATCCGCATCCTGGCCCCGGTCGACGCCATCAAGTTCTCCCTGGCCCGCATCCGCGAAGGCAAGGACACCATCTCGGTGACCGGCAACGTGCTGCGCGACTACCTGACCGACCTGTTCCCGATCATGGAGCTGGGTACCAGCGCCAAGATGCTGTCGATCGTCCCACTGATGAACGGCGGTGGCCTGTTCGAGACCGGCGCCGGCGGTTCGGCACCGAAGCACGTGCAGCAGCTGGTCGAAGAGAACTTCCTGCGCTGGGACTCGCTGGGTGAGTTCCTGGCCCTGGCCGCCTCCCTGGAGCACCTGGGCAACACCTACGACAACCCGCGCGCCAAGGTCCTGGCCAATACCCTGGACCAGGCCACCGGCAAGTTCCTCGACACCAACAAGTCGCCTTCGCGCAAGGTCGGCGGTATCGACAACCGTGGCAGCCACTTCTACCTGACCCTGTACTGGGCAGAGGCCCTGGCCGCCCAGACCGACGACGCCGCCCTGCAGGCGCGCTTCGCCCCACTGGCCAAGACCCTGAGCGAGAACGAGGCGACCATCGTCGCCGAGCTCAACGCCGTCCAGGGCAAGCCGGCCGACATCGGTGGCTACTACGCCCCGGATGCCGAGCTGACCGCCAAGGTGATGCGCCCGAGCCAGACCCTGAACAGCGCCATCGCCGCACTGTAAGGTTCGCTTGACGTAACAGCACAGACCCCGGCCACGCACCGGGGTTTGTGCTTTCTGAAGGACAGCCTCAACCCCTGTAGGAGCGGCCTTGTGTCGCGAAAGGGCTGCGAAGCGGCCCCAGGATTTCAGCTTCGCAGCGGAAATTGCCGGGGCCGCGTTGCGGCCCTTTCGCGACACAAGGCCGCTCCTACAAGGCACGCGCCTACCATAGGAATCGCATATGACCTGGCAACCCCACATCACCGTCGCCACCGTTGTCGAACACGACGGCAAGTTCCTCTTCGTCGAAGAGTTCAAAGCCGGCCAGCACGTCTTCAACCAGCCCGCCGGCCACCTCGAAGCCAACGAAACCATCGCCCAGGCCGCCCTGCGCGAAACCCTCGAGGAAACCGCCTGGGAGGTCGAACTCACCGCAGTGGTCGGCATCTACCTCTATACCGCCCCGAGCAACGGCGTCACCTACCAGCGCATCTGCTTCGCCGCCCGCCCCGTGCGCCATCACGCTGACCTGGCGCTGGACAGCGACATCGTCCGCGCCGTGTGGCTGACCCGCGACGAGCTGCTGGCCGAGCCGTCGCGCTGGCGCAGCGAGCTGGTACCGCGCTGCCTCGACGACTACCTGGCAGGCCCGCTGCACAGCCTCGATCTGCTGCGCGACTGACGCCAGCCCGCGGGTTTGATAGAATCGGCGTTTTTCCCCTCTGATACACACCGGTAGCCATGACCAGCCCAGCACTCAAAGACCCCGCCAAGACCCGCGTCATCGTCGGCATGTCCGGCGGCGTGGACTCTTCCGTCTCCGCCCTTCTGCTCATCGAGCAGGGCTACCAGGTGGAAGGTCTGTTCATGAAGAACTGGGAAGAGGACGACGGCACCGAATACTGCACCGCCCGCGAAGACCTGGCCGACGCCCAGGCCGTGTGCGACCGCATCGGCATCAAGCTGCACACCGCCAACTTCGCCGCCGAATACTGGGACAACGTGTTCGAGCACTTCCTCGAGGAGTACAAGGCCGGCCGCACGCCCAACCCGGACATCCTCTGCAACCGCGAGATCAAGTTCAAGGCGTTCCTCGACTACGCCCTGTCCCTGGGCGCCGACCTGATCGCCACCGGCCACTACGTGCGCCGTCGCGACACCGGTGAACTGACCGAACTGCTCAAGGGCCTGGACCCGAACAAGGACCAGAGCTACTTCCTGCACGCCGTCGGCGGCAAGGAAATCGCCCGCACCCTGTTCCCGGTGGGCGAGCTGGAAAAGCCCGAGGTACGCGCCATCGCCGAGAAACACGGCCTGGCCACCGCCAAGAAGAAGGACTCCACCGGCATCTGCTTCATCGGCGAGCGCCGCTTCAGCGACTTCCTCAAGCAGTACCTGCCGGCCCAGCCCGGCGAGATCCAGACCACCGAGGGCGAAGTGATCGGTCAGCACCATGGCCTGATGTACCACACCATCGGCCAGCGCCAGGGCCTGGGCATCGGCGGCCTGAAGGACGCCGGCGACGAGCCGTGGTACGTGCTGGAGAAAGACCTCTCGCGCAACGTACTGGTGGTCGGCCAGGGCAACGAGCACCCGTGGCTGTTCTCCCGCGCCCTGCTGGCCTCGGAGATCTTCTGGGTCAACCCGGTCGACCTGTCCAGCCCGCGCCGCCTGACCGCCAAGGTGCGTTACCGCCAGGGTGACCAGCAGTGCACCCTGGAACGCACCGAGAGCGGCTACCGCGCCGTGTTCGACGAGCCGCAGCGCGCCGTCACCCCGGGCCAGTCGGTGGTGTTCTATGACGGCGAGGTATGCCTGGGCGGCGGCGTGATCGAGAACGCCGAGCCGTGGAGCCCGCGTCGATGAACAACCTTCAGGAGCAGTTGGTCGCCCTGGGCGGCGTGTTCCAGGCCGCGGTGCTGGTCGACCGCATCGCCCGCACCGGCCAGGCCAGCGAAGCCAACATCGGCTGCATGCTCGGCAGCCTGCTGGTGCGCGACCCGAAGGATACGCTGGAGGTGTTCGGCGGCGACGACCTCAACCTGCGCGACGGCTACCGCGCGCTGGTCGGCGCCCTGGAACGCGACCCCAGCAGCCTGCAGCGCGAACCGCTGCGCTACGCCCTGTCGATGCTGGGCCTGGAGCGCCAGCTGAACAAGCGTGGCGACCTGCTTGACACCATCGGCAACCGCCTGCCGCAGATCCAGTCCCAGGCCGAGCATTTCGGCCTGGTTCACGAAAACGTCATCGCTTCCAGCGGAGCCTTGTACCAGGACACCCTGAGCACCCTGCGCCAGCGCATCCAGGTGCACGGCGACATGCGTTTCCTGCAGCAGGCCAGCAATGCCTCGAAGATCCGCGCCCTGCTGTTGGCCGGCATCCGCGCCGCGCGCCTGTGGCGCCAGTTGGGCGGGCATCGCTGGCAGTTGGTGTTCAGCCGACGCAAGTTGCTCAATGAACTGTACGGGATGATGCGTACCGCTGATTGACGGGCGCATATCGGCCCCTGTGGGAGCGGCCTTGCGTCGCGATGGACCGCAACGCGGTCCTAGGGGCTCGACTTGACTCAATATTGTTGGGGCTGCTGCGCAGCCCTTTCGCGACACAAGGCCGCTCCCACAGGGCCCACGGTTTGCTGAATACTGGCCCGACCTTTGGTCAGCCACCCGACTCGGGCGCGTTTTTCATGTATGATATGCGCCCTTCCAAAAGCCTGACTGTCCGAGAACACCCCATGCAGCTCTCCTCGCTCACTGCGGTTTCCCCTGTAGACGGCCGTTATGCCGGCAAAACCCAGGCCTTGCGCCCCATCTTCAGCGAATTCGGCCTGATCCGTTTCCGCGCCCTGGTCGAAGTACGCTGGCTGCAGCGCCTGGCCGCCCACCCGCAGATCGGCGAAGTGCCGGCGTTCTCCGCCGAAGCCAACGCCGTGCTGGACAGCCTGGCCACCGATTTCAAGCTTGAGCACGCCGAACGCGTCAAGGAAATCGAGCGCACCACCAACCACGACGTCAAGGCCATCGAGTACCTGCTCAAGGAGCAAGCGGCTCAACTGCCTGAGCTGGCCAAGGTCAGCGAGTTCATCCACTTCGCCTGCACCAGCGAGGACATCAACAACCTGTCCCACGCCCTGATGCTGCGCGCCGGCCGTGATGACGTGCTGCTGCCGCTGATGCGCCAGATCGCCGAGGCCATCCGCGCCCTGGCCCACGCCCACGCCGAAGTGCCGATGCTGTCGCGCACACACGGCCAGCCGGCCTCGCCAACCACCCTGGGTAAAGAGCTGGCCAACGTCGTCTACCGCCTGGAGCGCCAGATCGCCCAGGTGGCCGCCGTGCCACTGCTGGGCAAGATCAACGGTGCCGTGGGCAACTACAACGCCCACCTGTCGGCCTACTCGCAGATCGACTGGGAAGCCAACGCCCGCGCCTTCATCGAGGACGAGCTGGGCCTGGTGTTCAACCCCTACACCACCCAGATCGAGCCCCACGACTACATCGCCGAGCTGTTCGACGCCATCGCCCGCTTCAACACCATCCTCATCGACTTCGACCGTGACGTCTGGGGCTACATCTCGCTGGGCTACTTCAAGCAGAAGACCGTCGCCGGCGAAATCGGCTCCTCGACCATGCCGCACAAGGTCAACCCGATCGACTTCGAGAACTCCGAAGGCAACCTGGGGATCGCCAACGCACTGTTCCAGCACCTGGCCAGCAAACTGCCGATCTCGCGCTGGCAGCGCGACCTGACCGACTCCACCGTGCTGCGCAACCTGGGCGTGGGCTTCGCCCACAGCGTCATCGCCTATGAAGCCAGCCTCAAAGGCATCGGCAAGCTGGAAGTCAACGCCGCCCGCATCGCCGCCGACCTGGACGCCTGCTGGGAAGTCCTGGCCGAACCGATCCAGACCGTGATGCGCCGCTTCAACATCGAGAACCCCTACGAGAAGCTCAAGGAGTTGACCCGTGGCAAGGGCATCACCCCTGAAGCGCTGCTGACCTTCATCGACGGCCTGGACATGCCGGCCGAAGCCAAGGCCGAGCTCAAGCAACTGACTCCTGCCACCTACATCGGCAACGCGGTAGCCCAGGCCAAACGCATCTGACCTGCACCCCGCGCCTAACGCCCGGCCTGGCCGGGCGTTTTTATTCCCGTACGAAAACCAAGTTTTTTCAATAGGTTGAACATGAATTCTGATACTCCACTGCAACTGTTGGGCGGCCTCACGGCCCGTGAATTCCTGCGCGACTACTGGCAGAAGAAGCCGCTGCTGGTGCGCCAGGCCTTCCCCGACTTCGTCAGCCCCATCGACGCCGACGAGCTGGCCGGCCTGGCCCTGGAAGAAGAAGTCGAGTCGCGCCTGGTGCTCGAGCACGGCGAGCGCCCGTGGGAGCTGCGCCGCGGCCCGTTCGCCGAGGACGCCTTCAGCGACCTGCCCGAGCGTGACTGGACCCTGCTGGTGCAGGCCGTGGACCAGTTCGTGCCGGAAGTCGCCGAGCTGCTCGAAGAGTTCCGCTTCCTGCCCAGCTGGCGCATCGACGATGTGATGATCAGCTACGCGGCGCCCGGCGGCAGCGTCGGCCCGCACTTCGACAACTACGACGTATTCCTGCTGCAGGGCGACGGCACGCGCAACTGGAAAGTCGGACAGATGTGCAACAGCGACAGCGCGCTGATCGACCACGCCGACCTGCGCATCCTGGCCGACTTCGAGCAGAGCGATGAGTGGACCCTGGAGCCGGGCGACATGCTCTATCTGCCGCCGCGCCTGGCCCACTACGGCGTTGCCGAGAGCGAGTGCCTGACCTACTCGGTGGGCTTCCGCGCCCCGAGCGCCGCCGAAGTGCTGACCCACTTCACCGACTTCCTCGGCCAGTTCCTGCCGGATGAAGAGCGCTACAGCGACGCCGACGCCCAGCCGGTCAGCGACCCGCACCAGATCCAGCACGATGCCCTGGACCGTCTCAAGGCGCTGATCGACAAGCACATGGCCGACAAGGACCTGCTGCTGACCTGGTTCGGCCAGTTCATGACCGAGCCTCGTTATCCCGAGCAGGTGGTAGGCGAAGAGCTGAGCGAACAGGAGCTGCTCGACTACCTCGGCCAGGGCGCCATCCTGATCCGCAACCCGAGCGCTCGTATGGCCTGGTCGGAGTTCGGTGACGATCTGCTGCTGTTCGCCAGCGGTCGCAGCTGCCCGCTGCCGGGCAAACTGCGCGAACTGCTGAAGCTGATCTGCTCCGCCGACGCCCTGCACAGCGAGAACCTTGGGCAGTGGCTGGAGGACGAAGACGGCCTGATGCTGGTACAACAGCTGGTCATGCAAGGCAGCCTGGGATTCGCCGATGAATAAGATCAGTGTTCGACTGGCCGACTGGCACAAGGACAACGCCGACATCCACCGCATCCGCAGCGCCGTGTTCGTCGCCGAGCAGCACGTGCCGCCGGAGCTGGAATTCGACGCCGAGGACCCGACCGCCGTGCACTTCCTGGCCATGGAGGGCGACTACCCGATCGGTACCGCCCGCCTGCTGCCCGACGGCACCATCGGCCGGGTCTCGGTGCTCAAGGACTGGCGCGGCCTGAACGTGGGCGACGCGCTGATGCGCGCGGTGATTGTCGAGGCGCAGAACCGCGACCTCAAGCAGCAGATGCTCAGCGCCCAGGTTCACGCCACGCCGTTCTACGAGCGCCTGGGGTTCCGCGTGGTCAGCGAGGAGTTCCTCGAGGCCGGCATCCCGCACGTGGACATGGTTCGCGACTCGTGCGAGATGGCCTGAGCCACCAAGTTGGCGGCCTGCTCCTTGTAGGAGCGGCCTTGTGTCGCGAAAGGGCTGCGTAGCAGCCCCACGATTTCAGCATTGACGCAAAGATCGCCGGGGCCGCTATGCGGCCCTTTCGCGGCACAAGGCCGCTCCTACAGGGTTACGCCCTACCCCTCAGGCAATCACGACCTGACCATCCCCCAGTGACTGCGCCGAGATCCCCACCAGCGTCACGCTGTCCCCGCCGAACTTCAGCACCAGGTCATCGCCGACCTGGCTGGCATGGGCACGCCAGTCCGGCGTCGCCGTACCACCATCCACACCAATGAACACCAGCCGGTCCTGCCCGGTGAAGTCCAGCACCCGGTCCTGGCCAAAATGCTCGCTGAACAGGAAGGTGTCGCGCCCGCCGCCGCCAATGAGCACATCATTGCCCGCACCACCGACCAGCACGTCATTGCCGGCGCCGCCCTGCAGCCGGTCGTCGCCGCCCAGGCCGAACAGCCACTGGCCCTGGTTGCCCGCCACCAGCTGGTCGCCGGCCTGTGTGCCGTTGAGCGAGGACGCATAGGGCGTGACCTTGCCGCTCTCGAACAGACCTTGCGCCGCCACCCCGTGGCTGACCTCCTTGCTGAAGATCAGCAGGCTCGACTCCTTGCTCACCAGGTTCTCGACATTGCGCACCAGGCTGATGCCGCCCTGGCCATCGCGCACGTACAGCGTGCCCTCGCCGTCCCGGGCGATGCTCAGGTTGGCCAGGGCGTCCTGCAACTTCAGGGTGTCATGGCCGGCGCCGCCGTCGATCAGGTTGAAGCCGCCGTCGTCGCGGAAGGTGTCGTTGCCGGCCCGACCTTCAAGGTAGTCGTTGCCACGCCCGCCGTGGATCAGGTCATTCTGGTCGGAGCCGATGATGAAGGTGCTGCCCTTGTGCGGCTCGGCATTGCGATTGAGGTCCTCGACCCAGGTCGAGCCACGGGTGACATCGGACAGGTTACTGACCACGATGGTCGAGTCGCGGCTGGTCCATTGATAGAACGACGAGCCCAGTACCCGGCCAAGGCCATCGGCGTAGGCCGTCGGCAGGTGCGACAGCCAAGTGGCGATGTTGCCGATGGAGAACGGCAGCAGGTTCCAGGCGTCGGAGGCGTAGTGGTCATTGAAGTTGACGATGTTGTTGGTGGCCGAGGCCTTGGCACCATCGTGCACGCCCAGGGTGCCCCAGGTCGCCGAGGTGCCGTCGAGCACGCGGAACACCGGATCGTTCTCGTAGCCGATATTGAGCACCTTGCCGGCGTCGGCGGCCTGGGTCGGCGAGGCGAAGGCGACGTAGCGCGCATCCTGGTAGAAGCCGCCCCAGCGCGAGCCACTCAGGTCGGCCAGGCTGTTGACCGCCAGGCCGCCGAGGCTGTGACCACTGACGGTGACATCGGCGCCGCTCAGGCCGTTGGCCTTGGCGAAGGCCGCCACATCGGCGAGCAGTTGCCCGAATGCGTTACCGGCATAGTCACGGGCATAGCCGGCCGGGCCGATCGCCGCCAGCAGGTCGTTGATGGCATCGCCGATGGTGTCGCCCAGCAGGTTCTCGCGCGGCCCGCTGGTGCCGCGGAAGGCGATGCCGATGCCGCTGAGTTGGCCGGCGGTGTCATAGCGACCGAGGATTTCCACCTGCGCCGAGGTGTAGCCTGGCGCTTCGCCGTGGAAGGTGCCGCGGGCGTCGGTCTTGCCCTGGTAGCCCAGCTGCGCCGCGCTGATCGGCGTCCAGCCGGCGGCCTTGACCTGGGCCAGGGCCCGGGCTTCGGAATCGGGGTTCCACGGAATGCCCGGGATCACGCCCTGGCTGTCGGTGCCGCCGATCAGCGCCTTGACCAGGGTGGCCGGCAGGCCCAGGCCGAAGCCGTACTTTTGATAGCCGGCGCTGAAGCCATCGTCGATGCCATGGTAGGCATAGGTGGCCAGGGCCATGGCATCTTTATAGAGCGAGGAGGAGGCAGTGCTGTCGAGCTGTCGGTAATCGAAAACGGGCATTGGTTTACATCCCTGTTGTTCTTGTAGGAAGGACACCCCAGCGACATCGTCCAGTGACACGACTGGCGGGCGAAAGGCAAAGCTGGCACGCATTTGCCGAATCGTCCAACCCCAAGGGGTGACTACCCTGCCAAACATGCGGGCGAAAAACCTGTACATACATACAGATAAAGCTTGCCTGCGCGCCCTGCCTTGCGCATCCTAGTGCCCACCTCCCACGATCAAGCGTTTCGGCCATGCGCCTCTTCCTCTGCGAAAAACCCTCCCAGGCAAAAGACATCGCCAAGGTCCTCGGCGCCCAGCGTCGGGGCGACGGCTGCTGGCATGGGACCGATGTCTGCGTGACCTGGTGCATCGGCCATCTGCTCGAGACCGCCCCGCCGGATAGCTACGACGAGCGCTACAAGCGCTGGACCCTCGAGGACCTGCCGATCATCCCGGAAAAGTGGAAGATGACGGTCAAGCCCAAGACCGCCAGCCAGTACAAGGCGGTCAAGCGCCTGCTCGGCGAGGCCCGCGAACTGGTGATCGCCACCGACGCCGACCGCGAGGGCGAGATGATCGCCCGTGAACTGGTCGAACACTGCCGCTACCGGGGGCCGATCCAGCGCCTGTGGCTGTCGGCACTGGATGACGCCTCGATCCGCAAGGCGCTAGGTCGGCTGTTGCCGGGCCAGGAGACCTTCAGCCTGTACCATTCGGCCCTCGGCCGCTCGCGGGCCGACTGGCTGATCGGCATGAACATGAGCCGCCTGTTCACCCTGCTCGGCCGCCAGTCCGGCTACCAGGGCGTGCTGCCGGTGGGCCGGGTGCAGACACCGACGCTGCGCCTGGTGGTGGACCGCGACCGCAGCATCGCCGACTTCGTGCCGGTGCCCTTCTGGGCCATCGAAGTACAGCTGGAAAGCTCCGGCAGCGTGTTCAACGCCCAGTGGCGCGCGCCGGAGGACGCCTGCGACGACCAGGGCCGCTGCCTGAGGCAGGACCTGGCCCAGCAGGCGGCCATCGACATGCAGGCGGCCGGCAACGCCCGGGTGCGCAAGATCGCCACCGAACGCGTGCGCGAGGCGGCCCCCCTGCCCTTCGACCTCGGCACCCTGCAGGAGGTGTGCTCGAAGAAGCTCGGCCTCGGCGCCCAGGAGACCCTGGACATCGCCCAGGCCCTGTACGAGACCCACAAGCTCATCACCTACCCGCGCAGCGACAGCGGCTACCTGCCCCTCAGCCAGCACGGTGAGGCCGCTGGCATCCTCGCTGCCCTGCAACGGGCCGATGACAGCCTCGCGCCGCTGCGGGCGCACCTGGACCCAGGTCGCCGCTCACGGGCATGGAACGACCAGAAGGTCAGCGCCCACCACGGCATCATCCCCACCGCCGCCGCCAGCGACCCGGCGCGCCTGACGCCCAAGTACAAGGCGGTGTATGCCCTGATCCGCGCCCGCTACCTGGCGCAGTTCCTGCCCAACCACGAGTACGACCGCACCCAGGCTGAGTTCGATTGCGCCAGCCATGCGCTGCGGGCGGTGGGCAAGCAGATCGTCGAGCCGGGCTGGCGCCGGGCGCTGCCCGAAGCACTGACCCCGGCCAAGGGCCGCGAGGCACCACCGGCCCAGGTGCTGCCGGCGCTGCGCGAAGGCCAGGACTGCACAGTGCGGGACCTGCAACTGAAAGACCTGTGGACCCAGCCGCCCAAGCCGTTCACCGAAGGCGACCTGATCAAGGCGATGAAGAACGTCGCCAAGCTGGTGGACGACCCTCGGCTTAAACAGAAACTCAAGGAAACCACCGGCATCGGCACCGAGGCCACCCGCGCCAGCATCATCCAGGGCCTGCTCGACCGCGGCTACCTGGTCAAGAACGGCAAGGCCCTGTCGGCCACACCCGCCGCCTTCAGCCTGATCGACGCCGTGCCCCGGGCCATCGCCGACCCCGGCACCACGGCGATCTGGGAACAGGCGCTGGACATGGTGCAGAGCGGTGAGATGAGCCTGGACGAGTTCGTCACCCGTCAGTCGGCCTGGATGGGCAAGCTGGTGCAGCGCTGCAGCGGCCTGCGCCTGACCATCAACGGGTCGGTGACGGGCAAGGCGGCGGCGCCGTGGAAGAAGAAGCGCAAGGGTGCTGCCAAGGGCAAGACAGCAGCCGGCAAGCCCCGACAGCCGCGGCGCAAGGCATCTACATAAGGTAGACAAGCTCCAGCTCAACCTGTGGGAGCGGCCTCGTGTCGCGAAAGGGCTGCGCAGCGGCCCCTGACATTCGCTGTCCAGCGCTGAGATCCTGGGGCCGCTACGCGCCCCTTTCGCGACGCAAGGCCGCTCCCACAGAAAACGCGTAAATACCGATCCTCATGCTAGGCACTTCGTCTGAAGAAGACTGGCGCTATGAAAATCCTCTGCTATTTTTTCATGAAAATAATCAGAAAAAATTTCACGAGGCCCCGGCATGTTCAAGCAATCCGCCCAGCACGTCGCCAGCTACTACGCCCGCACCTACCCCACCACCATCCCCCTGCGCCCCACCCTGCAGGGTGCCCACGACACCGACATCCTAATCGTCGGTGCCGGATTCAGCGGCCTGCACACGGCCCTGCGCCTGTCACTGGCCGGCCAGCGAGTGACCCTGCTGGAAGCCAGCCGGGTGGCCTGGGCCGCCTCGGGCCGCAACGGTGGCCAGGCACTGCTGGGCTGGTCGTGCGACATGCCCCCGCTGGAACGAGCCCTGGGCCTTGAGCGCAGCCGACGCCTGTGGGACAGCATGTGCTGGGCCGCCCGCGAGCTGCGCGAACTGCCCCAGCGTCATGGCTTCGATGTCGACTACCACCTGGGCAGCCTGTGGACCGCCGTGCTGCCGCGTCGCGTAAAACTGCTGGAGGAGGCCCGACGTGAAGCACAGGAGAAATTCGACTACGATTGCCTGCGCCTTATCGGCCGCGAGGAACTGCCCGAGTGGATCGACAGCCCGCGTTACCAGGCCGCGCTATACGATCCCAATGGCGCCCACCTCAACCCGCTGAAGCTGACCCAGGGCCTGGCCGGCGCGATCGAGGCTAACGGCGGGCGGATCTACGAGCAGAGCCAGGTGCTCGACTACCACGAATACGCCGACGGCTTCGTCGCACGCACCGAACAGGGCGAAGTGCGCAGCAGCGTGCTGGTGCTGGCCTGCAATGCCTATATCGACCGCCTCGACCGTACCCTCTCGCGCCGCCTGCTGCCGGTGGGCTCCTACCAGGTGGCCACGGCGCCACTGGACGCCGAGTTCGCCGCCTCGCTGCTGCCGCGCAACAGTTGCGTGATCGACAACCAGTTCGTTCCCGATTACTTGCGCCTGACGCCCGACCACCGCCTGCTGTTCGGCGGCGGCTGCACCTACCTGGGCGGCATCCCCAAGGACGTCACCAGCGCCACCCGCCCCTATCTGGAGCGAGTTTTTCCGCAGTTGCGTGGGGTGGCCATCGAACATGCCTGGGGCGGCCATATCGATTGCAGCATCCGGCGCACCCCGGATATCGGCCGTCAGGGCCAACGCTACTGGCTGCAGGGATTCTCCGGCCACGGCGTGCTGCCGACCCTGGCCGGCGCACGGGCGGTCAGCGACGCAATTCTGGGTGAAGACGACCTGCTCGCGCTTTACCAGGGCATCGAGAATGGCCGCTTCCCCGGCGGCGCCCTGCTGGCCGCGCCGCTGGAAGCGGCCGCCAAGGCCTGGTACAGGATGCGCGACCATGTCTGAGCCGATCGACGACAACCAGGGCCTGGCGCGGCTGGTGCGCGATCTGCGCAAGCACCGCGGGCTGACCCTGGACGAGCTGGCCGGCCGGGTCAAGCGCTCGCTGGGCTTTCTCTCCCAGGTCGAGCGCGGCCTGTCGCGCCCCACGGTGGCCGACCTCACCGCCATCAGCGAGGCGCTGCAGGTCCCCACCACCTACTTCTACGAGGCCGTGCCGCCCCGGGTGATCGACTGGGTCACCCGTCCCGGTGAGCGGCGCACCCTGTACTACGCCGCCGGGGTCACCGACGTGCTGGTCTCGCCTACCCTCACCGGCCGCTTCGCCATGCTCGAAAGCCACCTGGCGCCCGGTGCCAGCAGTGGCGAAGGGCATCTGGATGACAGCTCGGAACAAGGCGGCTTCGTCCTCGAGGGCGAACTGACCCTGTGGCTCGAAGGCCAGGATGACGCTATTACCCTGCACCCCAACGACAGTTTCCAGCTGCCACCCCACAGCCAGTTCCGCTACGCCAACCTGACCGCCCGAACGACCCGGGTTCTCTGGGTCTTCCGTTGAGAGCATGCCAATGACAAGTACAACAGGCTTCCCCGATCTGCTCAGCGAAGTACGCGCCTTCCGCGCCGGACACCCCGAGGTGCGCTACGTCGACCTGATCAGCCTGGACATCCCCGGGCACTTCTACGGCAAGCGCTATCCCATCGACATGCTGGAGAAGGTGGCCGCCGGCAGCCCGCTCAAGCTGCCGCAGAACTGCGTGCTGCTCGGCGTGCAGGGCGGGCTGTTCTCGATCGGCGACTACTGCTTCAACGACGGCGACCCGGACGCCCCGCGCCGCCTGGTACCCGGCACGCTGAAGCCGGTGAACTGGGAGCGTGAGCCGCTGGGACAGATGCTGATCACCTCGGACGGCACCGCGGCGCCCATCGAGTTCGAGCCCCGCGAGGTGCTGGCCCGCGTCCTGCAGCGCCTCGAGTGCCGGGGCATCCGCCCGGTGGTGGCGTTCGAACTGGAGTTCTACCTGTTCGACCGGGCGCTGAAAGACGGCCTGCCGCAGTTTCCCCGCGACCCGGCCAGTGGCGATGCCGACGACCAGCCGAACATGCATATCGAGCGCCTGTCGCGCTTTTCCGATGTGCTGCGCGAGATGGTCGAGACTGCCAACGCACAGGGAGTGGACGCCAATGTCATCACCGCAGAGCTGGGGCCCGGCCAGTTCGAGATCAATTTCGGCCACTGCGACGACGGCCTGCGCGCCGCCGACTGGGCGGCGCTGTTCTGCCGCAGCACCCGTGGCGTGGCGCTCAAGCATGGGCTGCGTGCCTCGTTCATGAGCAAGCCCTACCTGCACGCGCCGGGCAGCGGCATGCATGTGCATGTCAGCCTCTACGACCCGGCCGGCAACAACCTGCTCGCCGCCGACGCCCAGCGCCCGCTGCGCCACGCCGTGGCCGGTTGCCTTGCGCTGCTGCCGAACTGCATGCCGGTGTTCGCCGCCAACCACAACGCGTTTCGCCGCTACGGCGCCATGGTCAACGCCGCCAGTCGCGCCAGTTGGGGCTTCGAGGACCGCGACGCCTGCATCCGCATTCCCGAGTCGGATGCGCGCAACCTGCGGATCGAACACCGGCTGGCCGGGGCGGATGCCAACCCGTACCTGGTGCTGGCGGCGATTCTCTGCGGGATGGAGCATGGGCTGGATGCCGCGCAGGAGCCGATCGCGCCGCTGAACGAGGATCGAGGCAGCGGGATCGACTTCCCCAAGGACATGCTCGGCGCGGTGGCGGCCATGCGCGGGCACCCGGCAGTCAACGAAGGGCTGGGCGCGGAGTTCGTGATGGTCTATTGCGAGAACAAGCGCCAGGACCATCTGGCGTTCCTGCAGGAGGTCAGTGCGCGGGAATATCGCTGGTTCCTGTAGGCACTGTTGCTGCCTCTTCGCGGGTAAACCCGCTCCCACAGGTGTTCCACTGAGCCAGAATCCAGTGCCGTACCTGTGGGAGCGGGTTTACCCGCGAAGAGGCTGGCACTGGAATCACGCGCCGCCCAGGATTACCATGCACCACCTCTAGCGCGGCCTTTTGCCGCACCCCGCCTTCCAGCCTGCGCACGCCACCCATGCCCTTCGAACTCACCGTAGAACCGCTCACCCTGCTGATCCTCGCCCTGGTCGCCTTCGTCGCCGGCTTCATCGACGCCATTGCCGGCGGCGGTGGCCTGCTGACCACTCCGGCGCTGCTCACCGCCGGCATGCCGCCGCACCTGGTGCTGGGTACCAACAAGCTCAGCTCGACCTTCGGCGCCGCCACCGCCAGCATCACCTACTACCGGCGCAAGCTGTTCCACCCGGCGCAGTGGCGCCTGGCGATCGTCGGCACCCTGGTGGGGGCGCTGATCGGCGCGGTGGTGGCCCACTACATGCCCGCCGAATGGCTGAACAAGATGCTGCCGGTAATCGTCTTCGCCTGTGGCGTCTACCTGCTGTTCGGTGGGACGCCCAAGGCGCCTCTGGACGCCGAGGCGCCGATAAGGAAGAAGTGGCAGTTCCCGCAAGGTTTCACCCTGGGCTTTTACGACGGCGTCGCCGGGCCCGGCACCGGTGCCTTCTGGACCGTTAGCACATTGCTGCTCTACCCGATCGACCTGGTTCGCGCCAGTGGCGTGGCGCGCAGCATGAACTTTGTCAGCAATATCGCGGCGCTTACGGTGTTCATCATTTCCGGGCAGGTGGATTACATCGTTGGGCTGTGCATGGGGGTGTCGGTGATGGTCGGGGCGTTCTTTGGGGCGCGTACGGCGATCAGCGGGGGGAGCAAGTTTATTCGGCCGGTGTTTATTGCCGTGGTGTTGGCGTTGACCATTCGCTTGGCGTGGCAACACTGGTTCGGGTAGGTTTTTTTGGCGATTGTTTTGATTTTTGCATGCACATTCGTAGGTGATGTCGACAGTTAGTCACCTTTTCGCCTTTACGGCGACCTACTTTTCTCTAGGGAAAAGTAGGCAAAACCGTTCCGCTCCGTTCATCCGGCCCCTACGCTGCGCTCCGGGGTCCCCTCGCTCCGTTCTTGCTCCCGGGAGGACCGCGCTGAACGCCCCATCCTGGGGCGCAGCGCTTGACGGCCATCCATGGCCGTCACCTCCCTGCGCAAGAACTCCGCTCGGCCTCCTGAAGTCGCAATTGGCGGCGCCTGAACTATCGCGCGCTTAGAAGCAAGAGCAAGAGCTGCGAAGCTAGTTCTTTTAAGTTAGTTATATATTGGCTGTTCCGGCCCTTTCGCGGGGCAAGCCCGCACCTACAGGATTCTATATAACGGCGACTATTGCGTGGGAGCGGGCTTGCCCCGCGAAACAATCAAGAGATTAATTAAGTTTCAATCTAGTGTCCTGGATCGAAAATAAGCTGTTCACTTTTGACGGCGTCTTGGGCGCCCGGCCGGCATTGCCACTCCTCGCCATAGCCCTGCTATGACTTGTCGCGGCGCCTTGGCCGAACACCCAAGCCACTCGCCAAAATAGAACGTATTTCCGAGACAGGACACTAGTAAATTTGCCAGTAGGCTGTTCCCGTAGGATGAGTGAATCTACTGCTACTCTTTCACTGTTCTGGAGGTGGCCATGCGTAGCAACGGGCAAAAGACCACGATCGATGCATGGATGCTGATAGCCGACACACAGGGCTCAACTGTAGGGGCTCGATGTTCAACCAAACTCGACGCCCTTGTCTACATGCCCTACGGCTTCAGCACCAAGGCCCCGTGTGTTCGGATCACGCGGGGGTTCACTGGCCAACACCGCGAGGCCGACACCGGCTATTACCTGTTGGGTAATGGTTATAGGGTCTATGATCCCGTGCTGATGCGGTTTTACTCACCGGACAATTTGAGCCCCTTTGCACAAGGGGGAATCAACAGTTACAGCTATTGCGCAGGTGACCCAGTCAACAGCAGTGACCCATCCGGTCATGCCCCTGGCTTGCGGGCATTCTTTGGTATAGAGCCGCAATACAAGTTGAGTGCCATCAAAGCCACCGACAACGCGCCCGAAACTAGCCAATACGCCGGTTGGCACTTGAATAACGAGGCGACTGGCTGGGACGCGAAGATGGCAATCAAACTACCAAAGCGCCTGAGCGACGTAAAAAAATATCGATGGGAACTTGAGATGTCTTACGTAAACCAGTCAAATGTTCCCGGATGGTATGCCAAATACAAACTTGGGAAGACCGAAAGAAAAATCGAGGTAACCGAGAAGAGGCTACAACATCTAAAAAACTCCCTACCTGAACAAGCGACTGCGATTTCAAGTATGATTTTTTCAATGTCGACCAGACCTCCCACTTATGGCCGAGCGCTGGAAGACGCTCCCGCCTATGGAGTTGCTGCTGCCGAGGCAAACGATATGCGGCGCCACCAGAGACTGATATTGAACGACGCGCCTCCCGGTTACGAGATCAGAAGAAACTCTGTCTAGTGTCCTGTCTCGGAAATACGTTCTCTTTTGGCGAGTGGCTTGGGTGTTCGGCCAAGGCGCCGCGACGAGTCATAGCAGGGCTATGGCGAGGAGTGGCAACGCCGGCCGGGCGCCCAAGACGCCGTCAAAAGTGAACAGCTTATTTCCGAGACAGAACACTAGGGCATATCTATTGATGTAGGCTTTAAACTGATGGATCAAACCTCGGAGAATGAGCAGCACTCACCCCTGCAGCACAGGCACAGGCAAACCCAATCGCCGCGCCACATACAAATCAATCAGATACCGCGCAATCGACCGCCCCGCCGGCAAAGGCGGCAACTCATGCACATTGAACCACCGCGCATCCTCGATCTCATCCGCCTGCATGACAATCTCCCCCCCAGCGTACTCGGCATGAAACCCCAGCATCATCGAATGCGGAAACGGCCAGCACTGGCTGCCGACGTACTGAATGTTCCTGACCTCCACCGCCACCTCTTCACGCACCTCGCGCACCAGGCAGTCCTCGGCCGACTCCCCCGGCTCCGCAAATCCCGCCAGGGTGCTGTAGACCCCGGTGACAAAGCGCGGCGAACGAGCCAAGAGCACCTCGTCGCCGCGAGTAATCAGCACGATCATGCTCGGTGAAATCCGCGGATAACTATGCAGGTCGCACGGCTGGCAGTACATCGCCCGCTCCCAGCGAATCTGCGTCATGGCCTGCCCGCAACTGCCGCAGAAGCGGTGCTCGCGAGCCCAGGTGCCGATCTGCGCGGCGTAACCGAGCACCTTGTAAGTGTCGAAGTCGCCTTCAAGCATAAACCGGCGCAGCCCCTGCCAGTGGCAACCCGGCACTTCACCGGCGCCGCGCAGCTCCAGCAGGAACACCGGCTGGCCGTCGAAATGACCGATACCGTGCTCGCACAGCACATCCAGCTCCTGGCGCTTGAGCCAGTCGCGGGGGAACAGCGCGCCGTTGGCGTCCACCAGGAACCCCTCCGGGCTGCGGGCGACGGCCAGCCCCCCGGTGATCTGCGGGTCGAGTACTGCGGTTGTCCAGCGTGCTGACATGGTTCGGGTCCCTTGATGGCGCCCGCCACTGTCCAGTTAGTCGGCGAACGTCGGTTGCTGTTTGCTCATGTGCGCAGCCATGGCCACGCGCAGGTCCTCGGACTGCAGCATGGCCGCGTTCCAGGTGGCGATGTACTCCAGGCCATCGTCGATGCGATGGTCGCGCATGTAGCTGATCATCTCCTTGGTGCCGGCCACGGCGATCGGCGATTTTGCGGCAATCTCGCGGGCGATGGCAAAGACCCCGTCGAGCAGTGCCGCCTGGTCATCATAGACGCGGTTGACCAGGCCGATGCGCAGCGCCTCCTGGGCGTCGACCCGGCGGCCGGTGTAGGCCAGCTCACGCATGATGCCGTCGCCGATGATACGCGGCAAACGTTGCAAGGTACCGACATCGGCGGCCATGCCCATGTCGATTTCCTTGATCGAGAACTGCGCGTCAGCGGCGCAGTAACGCATGTCGCAGGCCGAGACCATATCGATGGCGCCGCCGATGCAGTAGCCCTGGATCGCCGCCAGCACCGGCTTGCGGCAGTTGTCCACGGCGTTGAACGAGCCTTGCAGGCGCAGGATGGTACGGCGCATCACCCGGGCGTTACGGCCCACGTCCTTGCCCAGTTGCTGCGCCAGGGTGGCCAGCATCGTCAAGTCGATGCCGGAGGAGAAGTGCTTGCCGGCGCCGCTGATGACCACCACGCGCACCGCGTCGGTGTCGTCGATCCACTGGAAGATCTCGACCAGCTCTTCCCAGAAGGCGGCGTTCATCGCGTTGATCTTGTCCGGGCGGTTGATCTGCACGTGGGCGATGTTGTCGGTCAGTTCGACCTTGAACGCGGTGTATTCGGTCACGAGCGGCACTCCTGTGGGAAAAGGATTCACAACGCCGGATCTTAGCGCACCCGCAAGGCTGCACATGTGCCAAAAGCCGGACTGGATGACTTGCACCCCGAGGCGCGATGCGGCACCTTGCGCCACTGCTGAATCAAAAGGATACAAATTCATGTCCCGTTCCCTGACCGGCGCCCTCGCCCACGGCTTCCTGGGCCAGTCGCCGCGTTGGTACAAGGCCATCATCTGCCTGTTCCTGGTCCTCAACCCCTTGCTGCTGGCGACCCTTGGCCCGGTGGTCACCGGCTGGGTGCTGGTGATCCAGTTCATCTTCACCTTAGGGATGGCGCTCAAGTGCTACCCGCTGATGCCCGGCGGCCTGCTGCTGGTCGAAGCGCTGCTGCTGCGCATGACCACGCCCGAGGCCCTGTACGAAGAGCTGCAGCACAACTTCCCGGTGATCCTGCTGCTGATGTTCATGGTCGCTGGCATTCACTTCATGAAGGAGCTGCTGCTGTATCTGTTCTCGCGGATCCTGCTGGGCGTGCGCTCCAAGGCGGTGCTGAGCCTGCTGTTCTGCGTGCTCTCGGCGTTTCTCTCGGCGTTCCTCGACGCCCTGACCGTGACCGCGGTGATCATCAGCGCCGCGGTGGGCTTCTATGCGGTGTACCACCGGGTCGCCTCGGGCACCAACCCACGGGAGGAGTCGGCGCTGGACAGCGACCACCAGGTCGAACAACTGCACCGCGACGACCTCAACCAGTTCCGCGCCTTCCTGCGCAGCCTGCTGATGCACGGCGCCGTGGGCACGGCGCTGGGTGGCGTGTGCACCCTGGTGGGCGAGCCGCAGAACCTGCTGATCGGCCATGAAATGGGTTGGCACTTCGCCGACTTCTTCCTCAAGGTCGCGCCGGTGTCGATGCCGGTACTGGCGGCAGGCCTGGTGACTTGCGTGCTGCTGGAGAAGCTGCGCCTGTTCGGCTACGGCACGCTGATGCCCGAGCGTGTGCGCCAGGTACTGGCCGCCTACGCCGCCGAGGACGACGCCGCGCGCACTCCGGCCCAGCGCATCGCCCTGGTGGTGCAAGGCCTGGCCGCGTTGATCCTGATCGTCTGCCTGGGCCTGCACATTGCCGAGGTCGGCCTCATCGGCCTGATGGTCATCGTGCTGATCACCGCCTTCACCGGCATCACCGACGAACACCGCCTGGGCCGCGCGTTCCAGGACGCCATGCCGTTCACCGCACTGCTGGTGGTGTTCTTTGCCGTGGTCGCGGTGATCCACCAGCAGCAGCTATTCAGCCCGCTGATCGCCTGGGTGCTGGCCCTGCCCAGCGAGCAACAGCCGGGCATGCTGTACCTGGCCAACGGCCTGCTGTCGGCGATCAGCGACAACGTGTTCGTCGCCACCATCTACATCACCGAGGTCAAGCAGGCGTTCGTCAATGGCGCGATGAGCCGCGAGCACTTCGAGACCCTGGCGGTGGCGATCAACACCGGCACCAACCTGCCCAGCGTGGCCACGCCCAATGGCCAGGCGGCGTTCCTGTTCCTGCTGACCTCGGCGATCGCGCCGCTGGTGCGGCTGTCCTATGGAAGGATGGTGTGGATGGCCTTGCCCTACACCATGGTCATGGGTGGCCTTGGCTGGTGGGCAGTGACCTACTGGCTGTAGCAGCCAGGAACAAAACGCTACCTGAAACAGCGTGGGAGCGGCGGTGCGCCGCTCCCACGCTGGTGATGCTTACCCTGCGCGCCAAGGCCGCTCCTTGCTTCTCCCTCCTCCTGTGCACCTACCCGTCGAACCCTGGCTATCGTTCAGCACTGCTGTCGATTCTCGCCAACCCCGTTCGACTATCCAGCATACCCACCCGAGGAGATTCATCCCATGCGCAAGCTCATCGTCGCCGCCTTCATCACTCTCGACGGCGTCATACAGGCTCCTGGCGGTCCACAGGAAGACACCAGCGGCGGCTTCACCCATGGCGGCTGGATCCCGCCATTGGCCGACGAGGCTTTCGGCCAGGCCATGCAGACCTTGTTCAGCCAACCTTTCGAACTGCTGCTGGGGCGGCGCACCTACGACATCTTCGCCAGGTTCTGGCCAGAGGTCGGGCGCGAGGCACCGGATCGTCCGTTGGCCGACCTGTTCAATGGCGTGGCCAAGCACGTCGCCACCCACCGCCCCGAATCCATCGACTGGCAAAGCAGCCACCCCTTGGGTGGCGATGTGACGGGGGCGGTGCGCGCGCTCAAGCAACAGGACGGCCCGGCTCTGCTGACCCAGGGCAGCGGTGAACTGGTACGCCAACTGCTGGCGGCCGGGCTGGTGGACGAGCTGCGCCTGCTGATCCATCCCCTGCTGCTGGGGCGCGGCAAACGCCTGTTCGGCGATGATGCACAGGCCGCAGCCTTCAAGCTGGTGGAATCGAGCAGCACGCCCAACGGGGTACTGCTGGCGCATTACGTGCGCAGCGGCGAGGTGCAGACAGGATCGTTCTGAGCCCGGTCAGTCGAGCAGGCGGGCGATGGCATTAGCGAAGCCTTGCGGGTCTTCGAGCATCATCAGGTGCCCCACTCGCGGCAGCACGGTAAAACTGGCCGCCTGCTCCTCGGCCCAGTGCGGTACATCCCAGCCCGCCCGCGAATGTTCGCCGGCGACCAAGTGCACCGGTTTCATGGCGAACAACGTGCGCAACTGCGCCAGGTAGCCTGGCGCGCCGGTCACCGCCACTACCGAGCGCGCCATGGCCTGCAGCGTGCCCGCGCCCTGGTAGACCAGCCACTGGTCCGCCAGCGCCAGGCGCCCAGGATCGGCCATGATGCCGGAGCGGGCCAGCCAGGCAGAGGCATCGTCACGATAACCTTGCAACAGCGCCTCTGCCTCGACTGGAGCCATGCGTGCCACCGACGCCGACCAGAACGCATCCTTCAAGGTGAAATTGCCCTCGACACTGATCACGCTCGCCACGCTGGCCGGATAGCGCCGGGCAAACAGCATAGCCACCACCCCGCCCACGGAGTGGCCGAGCAGGTGTACATAGGGCAGGTTGTGCGCCAACAGGATCCGTCGCAGGTGCTCGACCTGAGCGCCGATGTCGACCAGCGGCGACGGCGTGTCGCCCAGGCTACCGTAGCCGAGCAGCTCCGGGGCGAACACCTTCCTTGGTCGCAGGGTGCGCTGAAACGCCGGGTGATCCAGGCAGCCGACCAGGCCATTGACCATTACCACGGGCGTATCCATTGTCATTGCCTGCCTCGACACTGTGCTTGCGAGAAGCCCGCAGCATGCGACCAACCACGGTGATTGAACAGCACAATCCCATTGCACCACGCCAATGAGCGATTTCCCGGACGCCCTTGTTATCATCCGGGCTCAACCGGGAGGGAACCCATGCTCGAAATACGCCGCGCCAGCCGCCACGATGCGCTGGAAACCTACACCATCCGCCGCCAGGCGATCCTGCACCAGTGCGCCGAGGCCTACGGCGACACGCTGGCCCAGGCCTGGGCTGAGGTTCCGTATACCGAAGGCTATGCGGCAGTGGTCGCCGACTATTACCACCTTGCCTGCGTGGACGGCACGATTGCCGCCACCGGCATGCTCGACCTGCACAACGGCGAACTGGGTGCACTGTTCGTGCTGCCGTCGTTCATGGGCCAGGGCATCGCCCGCAGGATGGTCGAACACCTCGAAGGCATCGCCCGGGCCGAGGGCCTGGAAACGGTCCATCTGGATGCCACCCTCAACGCCGCCGCGTTCTATCGCCGCTGCGGCTACGTCGGCGAAGCACAATCGACCTACCAGTCGCCCTTTGGCCTCGAACTGTCCTGCATCCCCATGCGCAAGGTCGTGACCCGGGTATAAGATCAGAACCCCCTGCCCCGGAGACCCGTCCCATGCTGCCCACCGCCTCCTCCCAGCACAGTGCCCGTCGCGCGCGCCTGCAGGCCCTGCGCGGGCGGGTCGGCCTGGGGCTGGTGGCCGGGCTGTCGGTGCTGGCCGGCATGACCGATGCCATCGGCCTGCTGGCACTGGGCGACTTCGTCTCGTTCATGAGCGGCAACACCACCCGCCTGGCGGTGGCCATCAGCCAGGCGGACCTGGCGCTGATGCTGCGCCTGGCCCTGGCGATCCTCGGTTTCGTGCTGGGCAACACCCTGGGTGTCCTGCTGGCCCGGCGCCTGCGCCGGCGCGCTGCGCCCTTGCTGCTGATCGTCGCCACCCTGCTGGCCTTCGCCGCGGCCTGGCCGGCGTCGATCACCTTCCCCGCGCTGATCGCGGCCACCCTGGCCATGGGCATGCTCAACGCCGTGGTCGAGCAGGTGAACGGCCTGCCGATCGGTCTTACCTACGTCACCGGCGCGCTGTCGCGCTTCGGCCGTGGCCTGGGGCGCTGGCTGCTGGGTGAGCGGCGCGATGGCTGGCGGGTGCAACTGGTGCCCTGGAGCGGCATGCTGCTGGGCGCCGCGCTCGGTGCATGGTTGCAGCAGCGGCTTGGCTTGCAGGCGTTGACGGCCAGTTGCGGCCTGGCCTGCCTGCTGGCACTGGTGACGGTGTTCATTCCGCGGGCCTGGCAGTTGGGCTACATGCCTCGCTGAGGACGGACCAGACAGTACAAGCGCATGGAACGGGCGACCAAGCGGATATGCGTATGCTTCGATACTCACTATCGAGCGCAGCAATTTCCAAAGCGTCATCGCGGCCCATAACCTGAGCTCATCGATTCGACACCCTCGAATCCCAGGCTCACGGAACCGCCCCGATGAATACCACCGCCCGCCGCCTCCTCGCTGCCCTGGCCATCGCTGTGCTAAGCGGCTGCGCCAGTCATCCCGAGCTACGCCCCTATACCGCCGAGGAAACCCGTCAGCTGCAACTTGAGGCGCTGCAGCGTCAGGGCCTGAGCCTGGAGGAATACGAGCAGCGCAAACTGGCTGTGTCGCGCGCCGGCCGCCCGCAGGTGGTGACCGACGCCGCCAGGACCAGGACCGCAATCAGCGGTTGACCTCGACCTCCTCCAAAAACGCCAGCAAGTGCTCGTTGAACGACACCGGCGCCTCCTCCATGACGAAGTGCCCACACCCCGGCAGGATCACGCCGCGCACCGAGTCGGCGTGCCCCTGCATCGTCAGCAGCGGCGCATCGCCCGTGGCATGCTCGGCACCGATCGCCAGCACCGGCATGGGCAGCGGCGTCCTGGCGCGCTCGCGGTTCTGCCGGACGGTCTCGGGGATCGCCCGGTAATAGGCGAAGCCGGCCCGCATCCCGCCCGGCGATGCGTAGGCGCGGATATAGACATCCGCCGCCACCGTGTGCCGGCGCACCGCCCAGCGATCGAACATGAAGTTGAGGTAACCCTCCTCGCGTCCGGCGATCAGGAATTCCGGCAGGTCGCGCACCTGGTTGAACAGGAAATGCCAAAGGAAGATGTTCTCCTGCGGCGCCACGAAGATCGGCGGCGCTTCGGCCAATCCGGGAATCACCGCCTCGGCCACCGTCAACGAACGGACCGCCTGCGGCAGGTCGCAGGCCATGGCATAGGCCACCCACATCCCCACGTCGTGGCCGACCAAGTGATAGCGCTCATGCCCCAACCGGGCCATGGCGGCATGCAGCACGCGGGCGACGTTGCCCGTGTCGTAACCCTCCTGGGGACGGTCCGAATCCCCCAGCCCCGGCGGATCGATGGCGATGGCGCGAAAACCCCGCGCGGCCAGGATCGGCAGCACATGGCGCCAGGCGTACCAGGTCTGTGGCCAGCCCGGCAGCAACAGCACCGGCTCGCCCGCACCGGCCACGACACAGTGCAGACGCTGGCCCTGCACCTGCACATAGACATGCTCGAAGGCGTCACCCAAGGTCTCGACGGACAAGCTCATACCCGTACCTCCTTGTCGATGCCCAACATGCGCTGGACCTGCCGGGCGTCGATCGGCGCGCCAGCAAAGTCGTCGAACACCTGGTCGGTGACCTGGATGATATGGCGGTTGATGAACTCGACGCCTTCACGGGCGCCGTCCTCCTGGTTCTTCAGGCAGCATTCCCACTCCAGGGTTGCCCAGCCGGCGAAGTCGTATTGCGCCAGCTTGGCGAAAATCGCCTTGAAATCCACCTGGCCATCGCCCAGCGAGCGGAAGCGCCCGGCACGTTCGGTCCAGTCGCTGTAGCCACCGTACACACCCTGCCGGCCGCTCGGATTGAACTCGGCATCCTTGACGTGAAACATGCGGATCAACGGGTGGTAGAGGTCCAGGTAGGACAGGTAGTCGAGCTGCTGCAGGACGAAATGGCTGGGGTCGAAGAGGATGCGACAGCGTGGGTGTTCTCCCACCAGTGCGTGGAAGCGCTCGAAACTGGTGCCGTCGTGCAGGTCCTCGGCCGGGTGGATCTCGAAGCACAGGTTGACACCCTGCTCGTCGCAGCAGTCGAGGATCGGCCGCCAGCGCCGCGCCAGCTCCTCGAAGGCGGCCTCGACCAGGCCCTGGGGACGCTGCGGGAACGGGAACAGGTAGGGCCAGGCCAGGGCGCCGGAGAACGTCCCCATATCGTCCAGGCCAAGGTTGCGGCTGGCCCGCGCCGCCAGCTTCATCTGTTCGATCGCCCAGGCGGTGCGTTCCGCCGGGTGCCCGGCCAGCGCGGCCGGGCCAAATGCGTCGCACATCGGGTCGTAGGCCGGATGCACGGCGACCAGCTGGCCGATCAGGTGGGTGGTCAGCTCGCTGACCTGCAAGCCGCGCTCGGCCAGTCGCCCCTTGATCTCATCGCAGTAGCCCGTGCTCTGCGCGGCCAGTTCCAGGTCAAACAGCCGAGCATCCCAGGCCGGTACCTGCAGCCCCTTGAAGCCAAGCCCCGCCGCCCAGTCGGCGATGCTGTCCAGGCTGTCGAACGGCGGTTTGTCGCTGCTGAACTGCGCGAGGTGCAGGCTGGGTCCCTTGAGTGTTCTCATGATGCCATCTCATTGTTTGTTGATCGACAAACAATAGAGTCGAATGGCGCTGCCCGTCAATCGCAAATTGGCTAGAATGCGGGTTTGGCGTAATCAGGCAGACGAGCGATGGCAGGGCGACCTCGGGAATTCGACAAGCAACAGGCGCTGCGCAAGGCGATGCGGCTGTTCTGGGAACATGGCTACGAGGGCACCTCGATGTCGGCCCTGGTGTCTGCGCTGGGCATCGCCTCCGCACGCATCTATGCGGCCTTCGGCAGCAAGCAGCAGTTGTTCGAGGAGGCCGTGGCCTTGTACGAGTCGGCCGAGGGTGGCTTCGCCGACCGCGCCCTGGCCCTGCCGGACATCCACCAGGCGCTGGCGCAAATGTTCGAGGACGCCATCAGCACCTACACCCGCGCCGACGAGCCCAGGGGCTGCCTGGTGGTCAGCGCCGCCAGCGGCGTGGCGCCGGACAACCTGGCGGTCCAGCAATGGTTGTCCGGGCACCGCCGGCAGCGCACCGAATCGATCATCGAGCGCCTGCGCCTGGCCCGTGACCAGGGGCAACTGCCGGCCGACACGCAGGTCGAGGCTCTCGGCCACTTGTATGCCACCTTCCTTCATGGCATCTCGGTTCAGGCCCGCGATGGCGTGTCTGCCGAAGACCTGCGTGACGCAAGCCGCCAGGCATTGACCCTGCTGCCGAATAGCCAGGGCTGACGCGTTCACCTGTAGGAGCGGCCTCGTGCCGCGAAAGGGCTGCGTAGCGGCCCCAAGGATTTCAGCTTCGCAGCCGAAATTGCCGGGGCCGCTCTGCGGCCCTTTCGCGGCACGAGGCCGCTCCTACAGGGATCGCGCACGGGCCGTTTACCTTGGGCACGGCAAAGCTGTTAGCCTTGCCCTGTTCAGGTCACCACGGACAGCCCATGGCCAACCACAAGATCGAGATCCGCCGGCGCAACGTCGAAAAGATCCTGCAAGCCGCCGAGCAGGTATTCGCCGACAAGGGCTACGGCGCCACCTCCATGGGTGATATCGCCGAGCTGGCGCAACTGCCGCGCTCCAACCTGCACTACTACTTCAGCACCAAGGACGAGCTGTACCGCGCCGTGCTGCAGGACCTGCTGGATGTATGGAAGCAGGACGCCCTGTGCTTCGAGCACTTCGACGACCCGCGGGTGGTGTTGACCAGCTACATCCGCGCCAAGATGGGACACTCGCGCTCAAGGCCACTGGGCTCGAAGATCTGGGCCGAGGAGATGCTCCGTGGCGCCCCGCTGCTCGGCGCCAGCCTGGACGACATCCTGGTGCCCTGGGCGCAGCTCAAGGAGGCGAAGATCCGCAGCTGGGTCGAAGACCGGCGCATCCTGCCGGTGGAGCCGTCGGCGCTGCTGTACATGATCTGGGCTGCGACCCAGCATTACGCCGACTTCGGTTACCAGGTCAGCCTGCTCAATGGCGGCGAGCCGCTGTCCGACCTGGCGTTCGAGCAAGCGGTGCAGACCGTCACCGGCGTCATCCTGCGCGGTATCGGCCTGGAGCCTTAGCGCCCCAGGTGCTCGCCCAGGAAGTCGATGAACACCCGGGTCTTGTGCGGCACATGGTTGCCGTTGGGGTAGACCACGCTGATCGGCTGCGCCGGCAGGCTGTAATCCGGCAGCACACGCCGCAACCTGCCGGCGTCCAGATCCTCCTCGACCAACCAGGCAGGCAGCACCGCCACCCCCAGCGCGGCGCAGGCCATCGCGCGGATGGCGTGGGATGCATTGGACTGGTAGGCCGCCCTGCCCACCACGCTCGCGCTGCCCTTGCGCCCGCCATGCAAGGTCCAGCTGGTCGGGCTGCGCAGGTTGCTGTTGGCGATCCAGGGCACATCCGCCAGGTCCGCAGGCCTGGCAATGGCATGACGGTCGAGAAACGCCGGTGAGGCAACCAGCAGAATGTCGTAGTCGGCCAGCTTGCGGCTGCGCAGGTTCGAGTCCGTCAGGGCGCCGAGGCGCACCACCAGGTCGAGCCGTTCGGCAATCAGGTCGCTCAGCGACGAGTCGATTTCATAACTGATCGACAGCGCCGGGTAGCGCTCGGCGAACAACGGGATCAGCGGCAGGATGAAGCGCTCGCCGTACTCCCCGGTGGTGCTGATGCGCAGCCTGCCCGCCACGCTGTTGTGCCGACGCAGCACACTGTCGAAGGCGCCCTCGACATCGCTGACGATCACCTTGAAATCGTCGTAGAAGCCCTGGCCGGTTTCGGTCGGGGCGATGGCCCGGGTGCTGCGCGCCAGCAGCGTCACCCCCAGGGCCTGCTCCAGTGCCTTGACGTGCTGGCTGGCCATGGCTTTGCTGATGCCGAGAAAGTCCGCCGCCTTGGTGAAGGAGCCGAAATCGACCACCGCCAGAAACGTCTGCACCCGGTTGAGCTGGGTGTGGAGGGCCGTGCGCGGCATTGTTCACTTCCATCAAACAGAGTTTCAAGGGTAGCGACATCGACAGGGACAGTCCACGGCACCTACTCTGCGCGCCGAAAAGGAGTGGCAATGACGTACCGGTATCGCGTGGCAACGATCTTCCTGATGGGCTTTTTTATCGACTGCATCAACCTGTTCATGCCAACCGTGGCGTTGCCGCGGATCGCGGCCGAGTTCGCCATCGGCAATGCCAGCAGCGCCTGGGTCGGCAATGCCTACATGCTCGGGCTGACCCTGGCCGTGCCGGTGAGCACCTGGCTGGCGAGCCGCTGGGGCGCTCGGCGGCTGCTGAGCGCCTCCATGTTGGCGTTCAGCGTGGCCGTGTGGGGCTGCGGCGAGGCCGCAAGTTTCGCCGCGCTGATCGCCTGGCGTCTGCTGCAGGGCATGGCCGGTGGCTTGCTGATCCCGGTGGGGCAGGCGCTGACCTTCGAACGGTTCCAGGGCCCGGAGCGCGCCCGCGTGTCCACCCTGGTGATGGCCGTGGCGCTGCTGGCGCCGGCACTGTCGCCCTCCCTGGGCGGGATGATCGTCGACCATGGCCGCTGGCCGTGGGTCTTCCACTGCAACATTCCGCTGGCCCTGCTGACGGCGCTGCTGGCCTGGGTCTGGATTGACCAGACGCCGGGCCCGGCAACACCCCGTCCGGACTTCAAGGGGTTGCTGCTGGTCAGCACCGCCCTCGCCTGCCTGCTGCTGGGCCTGTCGCTGTATGGCGCCGGTCATGGCGTCGAACTGGCCATCACCTGCGCACTGGCCGGCTTGTCCTGCGCCCTGCTGTACCGCGCCCATTACCAACGCTCGGCTGGGGGCATCGTCGAGCTCAAGCTGCTCGGCAGCCCTCGCCTGCGGGTCTCGATGCAGGTCTACCATGCGATCCCTGGGGTGTTCACCGGGGTCAACCTGCTGAACATCTTCTACCTGCAGGATGTGCTGAACCTGAGCGCCCAGGCCACCGGCCTGTTCATGCTGGTCTACGCCGCCGGGGCCTTCGCCGCCATGCTGCTGGCCGGCCGCCTGTACAACCGCGCCGGTGCCGCCCGCCTGTTGCTGTTCGGCATGCTTCTGCACAGCTTGGGTATCGGCCTGCTGGTCATGGTCGACACCCCGACGGATAGCGCCGTACTGATGGCCGCCTACGGCCTCATGGGCATCGGCGGCGGCATCGGCGCCAACACCGCCCAGACCACCGCGCTGCTCGACTTCAGCGGCGAGCGGATGCAGCAGGCCAGCGTACTGTGGAACCTCAATCGCCAGATGGCCTTCAGTGTCGGCGCCGCGTTGCTGTTGATGATCTTCAACCTGCTGCTGGTGGGCCTGGCCGCGTCCGCAGCCTATCACCTGACCTTCGCCCTGGCCGCGCTGCTGGGGCTGGCGCCACTGCTGTCCCTGAACACACTGCCCAAGGAGAACCACGCCCATGCCTGAACACGCGATTGCCCGCGCCGAACGCAGCATTCACCACATCCACGAACTGATCCAGGTGGTCTTCTCCCGCCCGGCGGCCGAGACCCAGTCGGTGCTCGGCGGCCTGATGGCAGTGTTCGCTGACGATTTCAGCATGGTTGGCACGACAGGCACGCTGGTGACCCGTCAGCAGGTCGAGCAGTTGTTCAAAGGGGCCGCCGGGACCAGGCCCGCGCTGCAGATCACCGTCGACAATGTGCAAGTGGTGTGGCAGGCCGGGGTGAACGTGGCTGTGCGCTACAAGGAAACCCACCGCACGCAGGGCGTGACGCAGGCACGCTGGTCGCTGGCATTGCTCGAATGCAGCAACCGTGGGGTGGTGTGGCGGTGCCTGCACGAGACGGCAATCCAATAAGCCCTTTCGCGACAATGCTCTCATTCGATCTGTAGAGGCACGTTTCAGCTGCCGGGGTTGTCCTGCAACAACCCAAGCCATCACTGGCCCAGGCTGGTGATGGCCTGCCTGGCGGCAATCTCCTGCCCTGAACGGGCCAGCTCATCCGCCGCCCGCAACCAGCGCTGGCGATCCACCTGGGCCGGCAGTTGCCGTGGCGACTGCAGCAGCACCGCCCAACTGCCCTCCTTGGCCCATGCCGACTCGAAATCATCGAAGGCCATCAACTGCCGTCGATGCATGCCCGAACGCAACAGCACCCGCTGCTTGTAGCGGTCGTAGCCGATCAGCACGGCGTAGCGTGTCTCGCTCCACCAGGCTGAACCTTCCTGATAGCGCAGCAGCACCGGATACCCGGCGGCCACTTGCGCGAGCAAGGCGTCCATGTGCTTGTCCAACGGGTAGACCACCCGACCATACTCACGGGCTACCCGGGGAATCCCGGTGTCCAGCGATTCGGCGGCCTGGGGCAGGCCCAGCGCCTTGTCGAGCAGGCCCGGAGTAATCGGCGCGCCCTGTTGCGACAGCACCGCGGCCAGGGCCATCGAGCCGCTGTGGTTGGCGTTGCCGCGATAGAACGGCACGCTGCTGATCTCGACCCGCTGCGGCAGGCCCTTGATCGCGGCAGGTGGCGTGCCGGCGCAGCCGGACAGGGTCGCCGCCACCAGGCAGGCGGCCAGCAGGCGACGTGGGCCCTGGGCCCGAAACTTGGGGAGCTTTTGCAACGTGGGCACTCGCTTGTTCCGCGGCCAGGCAGGCAGCGCCCGGCCAAGAAGCCGATCATAGGACGCCGGCGCCCGCGGGTATAGCCCGATGCGGGCTTGGAACGAAACGGCCCAAGCACTAGACCTTCGGTCAATGGAACGTCACAGGCGACAGGCTAGACTGAAGCTGTGTCTGGATGGCGGGCCCGGCTCGCCAGAGAGAAGGAGGCACACATGAGCCTGACAATGGCAATTCTCATGCTGGTCGGCATGTGGCTCAGCGTCGCGGCGGCCATGCTCTGGGGGGTGTTGCGCATCGTGCGCCGGCATTCCCACCCTCATCACCTGCCACCACAGGCCGTGGCCAAGGCACAGCCCGTGCGTCGTGCCCGGCGGCATGCCGGGGCGCATTGACGGCATCTACAAACGTCGAGCCATGAACGACAAGAGGGAGCCTAGGCTCCCTCTTGCATATCACTTGCAGCTTGCGGCTCAGTTGCCCTCGGCCGCCTCACGCTTCAAACGTGCCCGACGCGCCAGGATGTTGAGGATCTCGATCGCGGTCGAGAACGCCATGGCCGCATACACATAGCCTTTCGGTACATGGGCGCCGAAGCCTTCGGCGATCAGGGTCATGCCGATCATGATCAGGAAGCCCAGGGCCAGCATCACCACGGTCGGGTTGTCGTTGATGAACTTGGCCAGCGGGTCGGCGGCCACCAGCATCACGATCACGGCGCTGATCACGGCGATGATCATGATCGGCAGGTGCTCGGTCATGCCCACGGCGGTAATGATGCTGTCGATCGAGAAGACGATGTCCAGCAGCAGGATCTGGAAGATCGCCGCGGTGAAGCCGATGGTCACGGCGTTGCCGGCCTTGGACTCTTCCTTGGCGCCATGGGGGTCGACGCTTTCATGGATCTCCTTGGTCGCCTTCCACAGCAGGAACAGGCCACCGGCGATGAGGATCATGTCCTTCCACGAGAACGTATGACCGAACACCTCGACCACCGGCTCGGTCAGCTGGACGATCCAGGCCACGGTGCTGAGCAGCGCCAGGCGCATGACCAGGGCCATGCTGATACCGATGCGCCGTGCCTTGGAGCGGTAGGCCTCGGGCAGCTTGTTGGTGAGGATGGAGATGAAGATCAGGTTGTCGATACCCAGCACGACCTCCATGGCCACCAGGGTGGCGAGGGCAACCCAGGCGGTCGGGCTTGCGGCGAGTTCCAGCAAATATTCCATTGGTCAGTCCTGCTCTCAAATGTCCTGGGTGTCTTTCTTGTCGTCTTCGGCCTTGGCCTTCTCGCCTTCGCTGCCGATGGCGTCGCTCAAGGCCTGCTGGGCGGCGTCGTTGGTCTTGTCGATGGCCTGCTTGGCGGTTTCGGCGGCCTGGTCGAGCATCTGCTGGGCGGATTTCTCGGCCTGGTCGCAACCGGACATGGCAAACAGGGCCAGGGCCAGCACCAGCGGTGTACCAATGGATTTGAGTTGTAGCATGGAGTCCTCGCTTGTCGAATTCCGGGCGGCGCGTCGTGCGCCTGATGGGGTGGCATTCTAAAGAGGCTGAAACATCCGGAAAATTCGTTTTTTCAGCGTGTATACTTCGGTTTTTCCGAACCGAGGCAGGCCATGCTCAACTACCGCCAGCTCCACTATTTCTGGGCCGTGGCCAAGACCGGCAGCATCGCCCGCGCCAGCGAGCAGCTGAACCTCACCCCGCAGACCATCAGCGGCCAGATCAGCCTGTTCGAGCAGACCTGGAACCTGGAGCTGTTCCAGCGCGTCGGGCGCCAGCTGGAGCTGACCGAGACCGGGCGCCAGGCGCTGGTCTACGCCGAACAGATGTTCCAGATCGGCGGCGAGCTGGAGGCCATGCTGCGGGCCGGGCCGCAGGAGCAGATCCTGTTTCGCGTGGGGGTGGCCGACGTGGTGCCCAAGTCCATCGTCTACCGCTTGCTGGCGCCGACCATGGAGCTGGACGAGGTGCTGCGCATCAGTTGCCGTGAGGACAAGCTCGAACGGCTCTTGGCAGACCTGGCGATCCAGCGCCTGGACCTGGTGATCTCCGACAGCCCCATGCCCAACCACCTGGACATCAAGGGCTACAGCCAGAAGCTCGGCGAATGCGGCCTGAGCTTTTTCGCCACACCCACGCTGGCCGAACGCCTCGACCGGCCCTTCCCTGCCTGCCTGGACGACGCGCCGCTGCTGATCCCCGGCCAGGAAACCGTGGTGCGCAGTAGGCTGCTGCGCTGGCTGGCCGAGCAGCAGGTGCAGCCGCGCATCGTCGGCGAATTCGACGACAGCGCGCTGATGCAGGCCTTCGGCCAGTCGGGCAGCGGCATCTTCGTCGCCCCCAGCGTGATCGCCGAGGAAGTCTGCCGCCAATACGGGGTGCGGCTGATCGGCCAGACCGAGGCGGTGAACGAGTCGTTCTACGCCATTTCGGTGGAGCGCAAGGTCAAGCACCCAGGGATCCTGGCGATCACCGAAGGCGCGCGACGGGAGTTGTTCCACTGGTAAGCCTGCGCCTACAGGGGCCAGCAAGGACTGTGGTAAAGTCGCGCGCTTTCACGTAACTGGATTGCGCTGCACATGACCCCCATCCTCCGCCTCATCAACCGCACCGGCCTGGTGACGCAGATCTGCATCGGCCTGGTGGCCGGCATCCTCCTCGCCCTGCTCGCCCCCGCCGTGGCCCGCGACCTGGCGTTCCTCGGCAAGGTCTTCGTCAGCGCCCTGAAGGCCGTGGCGCCGGTGCTGGTGTTCATCCTGGTGATGGCCTCGATCGCCAACCACCGCCATGGCCAGGAAACCCACATCCGTCCGATCCTCTGGCTGTACCTGCTGGGCACCTTTGCCGCGGCGGTCGTGGCCGTGGCGGCGAGCATGCTGTTCCCGTCCAACCTGGCGCTGAGCACCAGCGATGCTGCGCTGAGCGCCCCAGGTGGTATCGCCGAGGTGTTGCAGAACCTGCTGCTCAGCGCCGTGGACAACCCGGTCAACGCGCTGCTCAACGCCAACTTCATCGGCGTGCTGACCTGGGCCATCGGCCTGGGCGTGGCCCTGCGCCATGCCAACGACACCACCCGCACCGTGGTCGAGGACCTGTCCAACGGCGTGACCCTGATCGTGCGCGTGGTGATTCGCTTCGCCCCGCTGGGCATCTTCGGCCTGGTCAGCGCCACCTTGGCGCAATCGGGCCTGGACGCGCTGCTCGGCTACCTGCACCTGCTCGGCGTGCTGATCGGCTGCATGCTGTTCGTGGCGCTGGTGATGAACCCGCTGATCGTGTTCTGGAAGATCCGCCGCAACCCCTACCCGCTGACCCTGCTGTGCCTGCGCGAGAGCGGCATCACCGCGTTCTTCACCCGCAGCTCGGCGGCCAACATCCCGGTCAACCTGGCGCTGTCGGAAAAGCTCGGCCTGCATGAGGACACCTATTCGGTGTCGATCCCACTGGGCGCGACCATCAACATGGCCGGCGCGGCGATCACCATCACCGTGCTGACCCTGGCCGCCGTGCATACCCTGGGCATCCCGGTGGACCTGCCGACCGCGGTGCTGCTCAGCGTGGTGGCGGCGGTCTGCGCCTGTGGCGCCTCGGGCGTGGCCGGCGGCTCGCTGCTGCTGATCCCGCTGGCCTGCAGCCTGTTCGGCATTCCCAGCGAGATCGCCATGCAGGTGGTGGCGGTCGGCTTCATCATCGGCGTGCTGCAGGATTCGGCGGAGACCGCGCTGAACTCCTCCACCGACGTGCTGTTCACCGCCGCGGCGTGCCAGGCGATGGAGCGCCGTGGCGCCTGACCGCGCTGTCACCGTCCAGTAATGAAAACGCCGCCATCCCTCGGGGAATGGCGGCGTTTTCATGTGCGGGGCCTGGTGATCAAGCCGGAGCCGAGGTGCGGATGAGGTGATCGAAGGCCGCCAGCGAGGCTTTGGCCCCCTCGCCCACGGCGATGACGATCTGCTTGTACGGCACGGTGGTCACGTCACCGGCGGCGAACACGCCCGGGATGCTGGTCTGGCCCTTGGCGTCGACGATGATCTCGCCACGTGGCGACAGCTCGACCGTGCCCTTGAGCCAGTCGGTATTCGGCAGCAGGCCGATCTGCACGAAGATGCCTTCCAGCGCCAGGTCATGCAGCGTGTCGCTGGTGCGGTCCTTGTAGCGCAGGCCGGTGACCTTCTCGCCATTGCCGAGCACTTCGGTGGTCAGCGCACTGGTGATCACCTTGACGTTCGGCAGGCTGTGCAGCTTGCGCTGCAGCACGGCATCGGCGCGCAGCTGGCTGTCGAACTCGATCAGGGTCACCTGGGCGACCACACCCGCCAGGTCGATGGCCGCTTCCACGCCGGAGTTGCCACCGCCGATCACCGCCACACGCTTGCCCTTGAACAGCGGGCCGTCGCAGTGCGGGCAGTAGGCCACGCCACGGGCGCGGTATTGCTGCTCGCCCGGCACGTTCATTTCACGCCAGCGGGCACCGGTGGCGAGGATCACGGTCTTGGCCTTGAGCGAGGCGCCGCCGGCCAGGCGTACTTCGTGCAGGCCGCCGTCGGTGGCCGGGATCAGCGCTTCGCCGCGCTGCAGGTTCATGATGTCGACGTCGTACTGCTTGACGTGCTCTTCCAGGGCCGTGGCCAGCTTCGGCCCTTCGGTCTCCTGCACCGAGATGAAGTTCTCGATCGCCAGGGTGTCGAGCACCTGGCCACCGAAGCGCTCGGCGGCGACACCGGTGCGGATGCCTTTACGGGCGGCATAGATCGCGGCAGCGGCGCCAGCCGGGCCACCCCCGACCACCAGCACGTCGAAGGCGTCCTTGGCGTTGATCTTCTCGGCCTGGCGGGCACCGGCGTTGGTGTCGATCTTGCCGAGGATCTCTTCCAGGCCCATGCGGCCCTGGCCGAACACTTCGCCGTTCAGGTAGATGCTCGGCACCGCCATGACCTTGCGCGCTTCGACTTCATCCTGGAACAGCGCGCCATCGATGGCGACATGGCGCACATTGGGGTTGAGCACCGCCATCAGGTTCAGCGCCTGGACCACGTCCGGGCAGTTCTGGCACGACAGCGAGAAGTAGGTCTCGAAGGTGAATTCGCCTTCCAGCGCCTGGATCTGCTCGATCACTTCGGCACTGGCCTTGGAGGGGTGGCCACCGACCTGCAGCAGCGCCAGCACCAGGGAGGTGAATTCGTGGCCCATGGGGATGCCAGCGAAACGCAGGTTGATCTCGGCCCCCGGGCGGTTCAGCGAGAACGAAGGACGACGGGCGTCGCTGCCATCCGCGCTGAAGGTAATGAGGTTCGACAGGCCGGCGATTTCCACCAGCAGGTCGTGCAGTTCGCGGGACTTCGCGCCGTCGTCGAGGGAGGCAACGATCTCGATCGGCTGGGTGACCCGCTCCAGGTAGGTTTTCAGTTGCGATTTAAGCGTGGCGTCCAACATACGGGCGATTCCTTTATCAAAACTCGGATACAAAAACGCCCAGGCGAGATCGCCCGGGCGTTTTTACGGGGCGGTGACAACTTAGAAGTGGCGGTTGCTCACCGCCCGCATCTGACGCATGGCCTTAAATCTTGCCGACCAGGTCCAGCGACGGAGCGAGGGTGGCTTCGCCTTCTTTCCACTTGGCCGGGCACACTTCGCCTGGGTGGGCGGCAACGTACTGGGCAGCCTTGACCTTGCGCAGCAGCTCGCTGGCGTCACGGCCTACACCGCCGTCGTTGATTTCAACGATCTTGATCTGACCTTCCGGGTTGATCACGAAGGTACCGCGATCGGCCAGGCCGGCTTCTTCGATCAGCACGTCGAAGTTGCGCGAGATGACGTGGGTCGGGTCACCGATCAGCGGGTACTTGATCTTGCCGATGGTGTCCGAGGTGTCGTGCCAGGCTTTGTGGGTGAAGTGGGTGTCGGTGGACACACCGTAGATTTCCACGCCCAGCTTCTGGAACTCGGCGTAGTTGTCAGCAAGGTCACCCAGTTCGGTCGGGCAGACGAAGGTGAAGTCGGCCGGGTAGAAGAACACGACGGACCACTTGCCTTTGAGGTCGGCTTCGCTGACCTGGACGAATTCGCCATTGTGGAAAGCGGTGGCGTTGAACGGTTTGACCTGGCTGTTGATGATTGGCATGAGAGACGCTCCTTCATGGGTTGAAATCGGTTGACGGAGAGAATCCTAACCGCTGGTCCCCTCGAAGGCTCATTGGCAAAGCTCATGCTGGTGATTGGTTTTGGCTATAAGGCGGGATTATTAATAGAAGGGATTGGGCTGAGCAAAGGATTGCGGGGAGCAAAAAACATCGCGGGGCAAGCCCGCTCCCACGCCAGAAGGTAACTGGGCGTGAGAGCGGGCTTGCCCCGCGATCTGGGATAACGCGTATCAGCGGGTTACGGTTCGCATGGTCACGAACTCTTCCGCGGCGGTCGGGTGCACGCCGATGGTCTCGTCGAACTGCTGCTTGGTCGCCCCCGCCTTCAGGGCAATCCCCAGGCCCTGGATGATCTCGCCGGCATCCGGCCCGACCATGTGGCAGCCCAGCACCTTGTCGGTGTCGGCATCGACCACCAGCTTCATCAGGGTCTTTTCCTGGATATCGGTGAGGGTCAGCTTCATCGCCCGGAAGCGGCTCTCGAAGATCTGCACCTTGTGCCCGGCGGCCAGCGCCTGTTCCTCGGTCAGGCCCACGGTGCCGATCGGCGGCTGACTGAACACCGCGGTCGGGATGTTCTGGTAGTCGACCGTGCGGTACTGCTCGGGTTTGAACAGGCGCCGGGCCACGGCCATGCCTTCGGCCAGGGCAACGGGGGTGAGCTGCACGCGGCCGATGACGTCACCAATGGCAATGATCGACGGCTCGGTGGTCTGGTACTGCTCGTCGACACGGATGAAACCACGCGGGTCCAGCTCCACCCCGGTGTTCTCCAGGCCCAGGTTGTCCAGCATCGGCCGGCGCCCGGTGGCGTAGAAGATGCAGTCGGCAACGAGCTCGCGACCGTCCTTGAGGGTGGCCTTCAGGCTGGCGTCGTCGAGCTTGTCGATGCGCTGGATATCGGCGTTGAACTCAAGGTTCATGCCGCGCTTTTCCAGCTCCTCCTTCAAGTGCGTGCGCACCGAACCGTCGAAGCCGCGCAGGAACAGCTCGCCGCGGTACAGCAGCGTGGTGTCGGCGCCCAGGCCCTGGAAGATACCGGCGAACTCCACGGCGATGTAGCCACCGCCCACTACCAGTACCCGGCGCGGCAGGTCCTTGAGGTAGAACGCTTCGTTGGAGGTGATCGCCAGCTCCTTGCCGGGGATGTCCGGCACCTGCGGCCAGCCGCCGGTGGCGATGAGGATGTGCTCGGCGCTATAGCGCTGGCCTTCGACTTCCACCTCGTGGGCACCGGTCAGGCGCGCATGGCCCTGCAGCAGGGTCACTCCGCTGTTGACCAACAGGTTGCGGTAGATGCCGTTGAGGCGCTCGATCTCACGGTTCTTGTTGGCGATCAGCGTGCCCCAGTCGAAGTGCCCCTCTTCCAGGGTCCAGCCAAAGCCCGCGGCCTGTTCCAGCTCATCGGCGACATGCGCGCCGTACACCAGCAACTTCTTCGGCACGCAACCGACGTTGACGCAGGTACCGCCGAGGTAGCGGCTTTCGGCCACCGCCACCCTGGCGCCGAACCCGGCGGCGAACCGTGCCGCGCGCACACCGCCGGAACCGGCGCCAATCACGAACAGATCAAAATCGTAGGCCATGTATTCAGTCTCCTAGGCAGGCGCCCAGCATAGCGCCGTTGGCCGCCGCAAACAAAAAAGCCACCCCGTGGGGTGGCTCTCGGACTTGCCTGGCGTATCAGTACGCCTTGCCGGTCTTGTAGTAGTTCTCGAAACAGAAGTTGGTCGCGTCGATGTAACCTTCAGCGCCACCGCAGTCGAAACGCTTGCCCTTGAACTTGTAGGCGATTACACAGCCATCCTTGGCCTGCTGCAGCAGGGCGTCGGTGATCTGGATTTCACCGCCCTTGCCAGGCTGGGTGTTCTGGATGATGTCGAAGATGTCCGGCGTCAGGATGTATCGGCCGATGATCGCAAGGTTCGAAGGCGCGTCCTCGGGGGCCGGTTTCTCGACCATGTTGGTCACACGGTAGATGTCGTCACGGATCATTTCGCCGGCGATCACGCCGTACTTGTTGGTTTCCTGCGGGTCGACTTCCTGGATGGCAACGATCGAGCAGCGGTACTGCTTGAACAGCTTGACCATCTGGGTCAAAACGCCATCGCCTTCCGGGTTGACGCACAGATCGTCGGCCAGCACCACGGCAAACGGCTCGTCGCCGATCAGCGGACGGCCGGTGAGGATCGCGTGGCCCAGGCCTTTCATTTCGGTCTGGCGGGTGTAGGAGAACGAGCACTCGTCGAGCAGTCGACGGATGCCGACCAGGTATTTTTCCTTGTCGGTACCCTTGATCTGGTTTTCCAGCTCGTAGCTGATGTCGAAGTGGTCTTCCAGGGCACGCTTGCCACGACCGGTAACGATGGAGATCTCGTTGAGGCCGGCGTCCAGCGCTTCTTCGACGCCATACTGGATCAGTGGCTTGTTGACCACCGGCAGCATTTCCTTGGGCATGGCTTTGGTAGCGGGCAGGAAGCGGGTGCCGTAACCGGCTGCCGGGAACAAGCATTTTTTGATCATATACGTCCTTAACAAGGGCTTTGCGTACGAAATTCGGCGCAGTCTAATCACGCGGCAGTCACCTTACAATGCCCCCCGCGCTGGCCGATGCCATCATAGAGATATTCCAGTGTAGATAGTTCCGCCAGGGCGTGAATATTAAGCGCCTGGCGGCATCATCGCGGGGCACTAAGATGTCCCGCGATGACGTCGAATCAGCCGCCGATCCCCTGTCCGATCAGCACGCCATCGACCTTCTGCCCATACAGGTTGACCCCGTCGTTGGCATGGAACTTCAGCCGGGTCTTCTCGATCGAGCCTTCGACCAGCCGCGGATCCTGCGGCCGCTCATGGCGGTTGATCCAGGCCGCCACGTCCCAGGCCTGCTGGTCGCTCAGGCTGCCGGGCTTGCCCAGTGGCATGTTGTACTTGATGAACGACGCCGCGGTATTGATTCGGTGCATGCCGGCGCCCCAGTTGTAGGAATCCTTGCCCCACAGCGGCGGCATCACATATTCACCGGCCACCTTCTGCCCTTCGCCATTGCTGCCGTGGCAGATCGCGCATTGCGTGTCGTACACCTGCTTGCCACGCTTGAAGTCGTACCCCCCTTCGGGCTTGGGCACTTCCGGATAGCCGCGACCGGCGATCTCCACGCCTGTCGGCGCCTGGGTCGACAACCAGTAGGCATAGACGCTCAGCGCCGTCATCTGCGGGCTGTCGGCCGCCGGCGGCTTGCCGTTCATGCTGAAGGTGAAGCAGCCCTGGATGCGCTCGGCGAAGGTGTTGACCTTGTCGTTCTTCTTGCGATAAGCCGGATACATCGGGTAGGCGCCCCAGAGCGGCGCGGAATGCGGCATGCGCCCCTGATCGAGGTGGCAGTTGCTGCAGTTCATGCCGTTGCCGACGGCGTCGGGCATCAGTCGACGGGTATCGACGAACAGCGCGTGGCCTTCACGGACCATCTTGCCGAAGGCATTGTCCGGGATGGCGCTTTCCGCGGGCGGCACGAACTGCGGAGCGGCCTGCACCCCCGGGACCTTGAGCTGTGACTGGTCTTCCATGGCGATGGGGGTGGCCTGGGCAGTGCCCATCGCCAGCAGCAGGGTTGGCATCAGGACTTTCATGGCTTGACCTCCTGGCTGGCCGGTTGGGCGAAGTAGTCGGCGACCGCCTTGACCTCGGCATCGGTCATCGCCTTGGCCACGTTGACCATCAACTGGTTGGGATCGTTGCTGCGGCTGCCATCGCGCCAGGCATTGAGTTGCGCCACCAGGTAACCGGCAGGCTGCCCGGCCAGCGGCGGGAAGTGCTCGCCGATGCCGCTGCCGCCCGGGCCGTGGCACTGCACGCAACCGGGGATCATACGGTTCCAGTCGCCGTAGATCGCCAGGCGGGTCACCGGATCGTTGGCGATCTGCTGGCGACGCGTGTCCGCTGCGGCATCGGCCGGCAGCTTGGCCAGGTAGGCACTGACCGCCTCTATCTCGGCATCATCCAGGGCCTTGGCCAGCGGTTCCATCACCGCCTGCTTGCGGCTGCCATTGCGAAAGTCGTGCAATTGCTTGCTGAGGTAACCGGCAGGCAAGCCGGCGAGGCGGGGAAAGCCGGCGGCGGCGATACCTTTGCCGTCGGCGCCATGGCAGCCCAGGCAGGCCATGGCGGCGGGGTTCTGCCCGCCCTGGTTGAAGATCTTCTGGCCATCGGCAGCGTGCGCCGAGGGCCAGGCCAGGATCAGCAAACTGCCGATCAGGACATGGCTCAGGGGTTTCATCACGGAGGCTCCATTTCCTTGTTATAAGCTTAGGCTTAAACGATATAAGCCCAGAAATACTAGGCCTATTCCCCAGCGTGCGACAACGCGTCACCGGGAAGGAAAGTGGCAAACCGCCAGCTAATTGCCGATTAACTGAGCTGGATCAAGAACCGGAGATGCATTGGGTCGCCGAAGTACGCACATCGCCCAGGCGCAACGGGAAGTTGTTCAGCCGCTCATACACCTTGATCGCGCTGCCGCTGCCGCGCTTGTCGATATCGAACAACGCCGCCGGGCCAACACCGGACGACAGTTTCTGCGGCACGGTCAGGCGCAGGCCATCGCCCCGCACCTCTTCCTGCAAGGGATCACGCGTATCGGCCAACTTGTCCTTTACACAGTCGGCATACTCACGCGGCGTCTTGCCGGAGATCACATCCAGCGTCGCGTGGGACTGCTCGAGCTCCGTCACGCTGACACAGCCACCCAACGCCAGCGATACCGCGGCTACTACCCATTTCATCCACATCTCTCCAGCATCTGCAAAGTCATCCTCTGACCACATCCAGGCGGTTTTGCTCCCACGTCTGGCAGAAATCTCCTTGGCCGGGCCAGCCCGGGCGCAAGTGTAACCTCACATCGTGGTATCTTTCGCGTTTGCTGAACCAATCCTTGCGGAGCACCCCATGAAATTCGTACACCAGCGCGAGCACCTGAACGAGGACGACATCGTCGTCATCGAGTGCTCCCAGCGCTGCAACATCCGCCTGATGAACGACGCCAACTTCCGCAGCTTCAAGAATGGCGGGCGCCATACCTACCACGGCGGCCACTTCGAGCGCTTCCCGGCGAAGATCACCGTGCCCAGCACCGGTTTCTGGAACATCACCATCGACACCGTGACCACCCGCCCGATCTCGGTGACGCGCAAGCCGTCCCTCAGCCACAAGATCAAGATCATTCGTCGCTCGTCGTCGAAACTCGGATAACACTCGGATAGCCGCATGACCCAGACCATCAAGTACGTGATCAAGTACAAGCTCGACGGCGAACGCCGCTGGGACTTCGCCCAGATGCCCGACGCCTCCCTCGAGCAGGCGCAGCAAGCCCTGCGCAAGATCCACGGCGAAGACGCCGACAAGATCAGCGACATCCAGGTCAGCAAGGCCTTGTAACCACGCAGCACGCCCCGCACTCAAGGAGTCGCCCATGAGCACCTGGCAAGACCGTCGCATCCTCGACCTGCTGGGTATCGAGTTGCCCATTCTCCAGGCGCCCATGGCCGGCGCCAGCGGTTCGGCCATGGGCATTGCCGTCGGCAACGCCGGCGGCCTGGGCGCCCTGCCCTGCGCCATGCTCAGCGCCGAGCAGGTGCGCGGCGAGATCGAGGTTTTCCGCGCAGCCTGCCAGGGCCCGCTCAACCTGAACTTCTTCTGTCACCAGCCGCCGGCGCCCGACCCCGAGCGCGATGCCCGCTGGAAGCAGGCGCTCAAGCCCTACTACGAGGAAGTTGGCGCGGATTTCGAGGCGCCGACGCCGGTGTCCAACCGCGCGCCCTTTGACGAACTGAGCTGCCAGCTGGTGGAGGAACTGCGCCCGGAAGTGGTCAGTTTCCACTTCGGCCTGCCAGCGGCCCAGTTGCTGCGGCGAGTCAAGGCGACCGGGGCCAAGGTGCTGTCCAGCGCCACCACGGTGGAGGAAGCACTGTGGCTGGAGCAGCACGGCTGCGACGCGATCATCGCCATGGGCTACGAGGCCGGCGGCCATCGCGGCATGTTCCTCGGCAGCGACATCACCAGCCAGATCGGCACCTTCGCCCTGGTGCCCCAGGTGGTCGATGCCGTGAAGCTGCCGGTGATCGCGGCGGGTGGTGTCGGCGATCATCGCGGCCTGGTCGCCGCCCTGGCCCTGGGGGCTTCGGCGGTGCAGGTCGGCACCGCGTACCTGTTCTGCCCCGAAGCCAAGGTGTCCCCGGCGCACCGCCGCGCCCTGGACAGCGCGTCCGCCAGCGATACCGCCCTGACCAACCTGTTCACCGGTCGTCCGGCCCGCGGCATCAACAACCGCCTGATGCGCGAACTGGGGCCGATGAGTCCCCTCGCCCCACGCTTCCCTCTGGCCGGCGGCGCGCTGATGCCACTGCGAGCGATCACCGATCCACAGGGCAACGCCGACTTCAGCAACCTGTGGTCGGGACAGGCGCTGCGCCTGGGGCGGCATATGCCAGCGGGCGACCTGACTCGGGCCATTGCCGGGCAGACAACAAAAAGCTGACCCATAGATCAGGAAATACTCGGACACCCTCTTCCCGACGGATGGCGTATCGCTATATAGTTCAAACCATAACGATAACCCGCCGTCCCTAGGAGCCGTTTGCATGCGTATTCGCCTGTCCCACCTGGCCTTCAGTGCCCTGGCCACCCTGATCACCGTCAACGCCGCCCAGGCCGATGAAGTCCAGGTCGCTGTAGCGGCCAACTTCACAGCGCCGATCCAGGCCATCGCCAAGGACTTCGAAAAGGACACCGGCCACAAGCTGGTCGCCGCCTTTGGCGCCACCGGCCAGTTCTACGCACAGATCAAGAACGGCGCACCGTTCGAAGTGTTCCTCGCCGCCGACGACAGCACCCCTGCCAAGCTCGAGCAGGAAAAAGAGATCGTCGCCGGCTCGCGCTTCACCTACGCCATCGGCACCCTGGCGCTGTGGTCGGCCAAGCCGGGCTACGTAGACGCCAAGGGCGAAGTGCTGAAGAAGAACGAATACAAGCACCTGTCCATCGCCAACCCCAAGGCCGCGCCCTACGGCCTGGCCGCCACCCAGGTGCTGGACAAGCTGAAGCTGACCGAGGCTACCAAGGCGAAGATCGTCGAAGGCCAGAACATCACCCAGGCCTTCCAGTTCGTGTCCACCGGCAATGCCGAGCTGGGCTTCGTCGCCCTGTCGCAGATCTACAAGGACGGCAAGGTCAGCGAAGGCTCCGCCTGGATCGTGCCCGCCGAGCTGCATGACCCGATCCGCCAGGACGCGGTGATCCTCAACAAAGGCAAGGACAACCCGGCCGCCAAGGCCCTGGTCGACTACCTCAAGGGCCCGAAGGCCGCCGCGGTGATCAAGTCCTACGGCTATGAGCTCTGATGCCGCTCGACGCCAGTGACCTGGGCGCGATCTGGCTGACCATCAAGCTGGCCAGCCTGACCACCGCCATCCTCCTGGTGCTGGGCACGCCCATCGCCTGGTGGCTGGCGCGCACCCGCTCCTGGCTGCGCGGGCCAATTGGCGCGGTGGTGGCCTTGCCCCTGGTGCTGCCACCGACCGTGATCGGCTTCTACCTGCTGCTGGCCCTCGGCCCCCACGGCTGGATCGGCCAGGCCACGCAGTCCCTGGGCCTGGGCAGCGTGGTGTTCAGCTTCACCGGGCTGGTGATCGGCTCGGTGGTGTACTCCATGCCCTTCGTGGTGCAGCCTCTGCAGAACGCCTTCGGCGCCATCGGCCAGCGCCCGCTGGAGGTGGCCGCCACCCTGCGCGCCAGCCCGTGGGATACCTTCATCCACGTGGTGCTGCCGCTGGCGCGCCCCGGCTTCGTCACCGCCAGCATCCTCGGCTTCGCCCACACCGTGGGCGAGTTCGGCGTGGTACTGATGATCGGCGGCAACATTCCCGACAAGACCCGCGTGGTCTCGGTGCAGATCTTCGATCACGTCGAGGCCATGGAATACAGCCAGGCGCACTGGCTGGCCGGGGCCATGCTGGTATTCTCGTTCCTGGTGCTGCTGATGCTCTATGCCGGCCGCCGTGGCAAGGCCGGCTGGAGCTGACATGAGCGCATCGATACAGGCGCGCCTGAAACTGGCGCGTGACGACTTCACCCTGAACGTCGACCTGAACCTGCCCGGACGCGGCATCAGCGCCCTGTTCGGCCATTCCGGCTCGGGCAAGACCTCATGCCTGCGCTGCCTTGCCGGCCTCGAGCGGGCCGCCAGCGCCTACATCGAGGTCAATGGCGAGGTCTGGGAAGATAGCGCCCGCGGGCACTTCATCCCGCCGCACCAACGCCCGGTCGGCTACGTGTTCCAGGAAGCCAGCCTGTTCCCGCACCTGTCGGTGCGCGGCAACCTCGAGTTCGGCTGGCGCCGCATCGCCCCCGAGGCGCGCAAGATCAGCCAGGAGCAGGCCTGCCAGCTGCTGGGCATCGGCCACCTGCTGGCGCGCAAACCGGCGACCCTGTCCGGCGGCGAGGCGCAGCGGGTCGGCATCGCCCGGGCCCTGCTCAGCAGCCCACGGCTGCTGCTGATGGACGAGCCGCTGGCTGCGCTCGACAGCGCGCGCAAGCGCGAGATCCTGCCGTACCTGGAGCGCCTGCACGACGAGCTGGACATCCCGCTGATCTACGTCAGCCATGCCCAGGACGAAGTGGCGCGCCTGGCCGACCACCTGGTCCTGCTCGAACAGGGCAAGGCCGTGGCCAGCGGGCCGATCGGCCAGACCCTGGCGCGCCTCGACCTGCCACTGGCCCAGGGCGAGGATGCCGGCGTGGTGCTCGAAGGCGTGGTGGTGGGCCACGATCCACATTACCAGCTGTTCGAGCTGCGCCTGCCCGGTGGTGACGGCCAGCGCTTGCGCATCGCCCACCCCGGGCTACACATGGGCAGCACCCTGCGCCTCAAGGTGCAGGCCCGGGATGTCAGCCTGGCACTCACCGCGGACGGCGCCTCGAGCATCCTCAACCGCCTGCCGGTGCGGGTCCGCGAGTGCCGCCCGGCGGACAACCCGGCCCATGTGCTGGTCAGCCTGGATGCCGCCGGCAACGCCCTGCTGGCGCGCATCACCCGCTATTCGGCGGACCAGCTCGCGGTGCAGCCTGGGCAGATGCTGTGGGCGCAGATCAAGTCGGTGGCGCTGCTGGGTTGAGCAATGACGCAACGGACGCTGTCCATTGCAGCAAGAGTGCCCTTGATGGACCGCGCCCATGCCCGACTGCCCGCTGCCTGCCGCCCTGCACTACGTCGATGACAGCCAGCCCGGCCTGACCCGGCGGCGCTGGCGCGATCGATTTCAGTACTTCGACGCAAGCAACCAGCGGGTCCGTGATGCCGACACCCTGGCGCGCATCGCCGCCCTGGTGATCCCCCCGGCCTACACCGATGTGTGGATCTGCGCCGACCCGCAGGGCCACCTGCAGGCCACCGGCCGGGATGCCCGGGGACGAAAGCAGTATCGCTACCATGCGCAATGGCGCGAGCTGCGCGACCAGCACAAGTACGGGCGCATGCTGGCCTTCGCCGAAGCGCTGCCGAGGCTGCGCAAGCAACTGGATGCGCACCTGGCCCGCCCGGGGCTGGGCCGGGAGAAGGTCATGGCACTGGTGATCAGCCTGCTCGACAGCACGCTGATCCGCATCGGTAACCGCCAGTACCTGCGCGACAACCGCTCCTATGGCCTGACCACGCTCAATACCCGCCATGTGCAGGTCAAGGGCAGCCGTATCCGCTTCCAGTTTCGTGGCAAGCGCGGCGTCGAACACAACGTCACCCTGACCGATCGGCGCCTGGCCGGGCTGGTCAAGCGCTGCATGGAACTGCCCGGCCAGGCCTTGTTCCAGTACCTGGACGACCAGGGTCAGCGCCATGGCATCGGCTCGACCGAGGTCAACCAGTTCCTCCAGCAACTGACTGGCGCCGATTTCACCGCCAAGGACTACCGCACCTGGGCCGGCAGCAGCCTGGCCCTGAGCCTGCTGCGGCCGCTGGCCTGGGAACCGGACAGCGAGGCCCGGCGCCAGGTTGCCGAAATCGTCCGCCAGGTTGCGGCGCGCCTGGGCAACACGCCGGCGGTATGCCGGCGCTGCTACATACATCCGGCAGTCCTTGAACACTTCCAGCTCGGGCGTCTGGCGGACCTGCCCCGCACACGGGCGCGCAAGGGCCTGGAACCCGAGGAAGTGTCGCTGCTGCGTTTCCTCGAGGCCCTGGCGACCCAAAACGATCATTGACCCCCACTATTTAGTTCATCGAGCAGAGAAATTTCCCATATGGCGCCAAGCACCCTATCCTTGCCACCGAGCACCTTGGCCAGGGGAATGCGTAGCATCCCGAATGGCTCCTGTAACTAAAGATCGATAACAGAATTTGTCTGTCGGGGAATTACTATCCGCCGAAAGCGTCTTTAATGAGAAGGAAGAGGGACAGGCTCCCACCGCAGACCATCAGGCTCGGCGGTTTTCTACATCACCAAGGAGAACTACATGCTGATACTCACACGCAAGGTTGGCGAAAGCATCGTCATCGACGACGACATCAAAGTCACCATTCTGGGCGTCAAGGGGATGCAGGTGAGGATCGGTATCGATGCACCGAAGGATGTCCAGGTGCACCGTGAAGAGATCTACAAGCGCATCCAGGCCGGCAGCCCAGCGCCGGAAAAGAGCAACGACGAGTAATCCCAAGCCAACGCATCATGCCGCACGGATGCGCCTGATCGATTGCCCGCCCATGCGGGGAGCCTCTCCCGAACCTCAGGTGCCGAGCAGTTCGCGCACCGTGGCGATCATCCGGTCCATGTCGAATGGCTTGTCGAACACCGCCGCGAACCTTCCGGGGCAGGCCTGGCCCTGGCTGGCCTGGGCACCGCTCATGAGGATCACCGGCAGGTCCGCCATCTGCAGCTCGTCACGAATCGCGTTGAGCAACTCCTCGCCATTGAGCACCGGCATCATGTAGTCGGTGATCACCAGGTCCACGCGCTTCTCTCTCAGGGCCTCCAGGGCCTTGCGCCCATTGCTGGCCTTTTCCACCAGGTAGCCCTCGTCCTCCAGGGCGAAACCCAGGATATCGGCGATCAGGTACTCGTCGTCGACGATCAGAATGATCTTCTTCTCATTAACGCCCTGGATGCTGTTCATCCCATCAGCGGTCTCCTGGCGTTGTCGCCGAGCCACTGAGCACGCCGCTGGCGCCCTCGAACGCCCGCGCCAGGCTGATGCCCATGGGCCCCAGATTCAACGCCTGCAGGGCCGGATCATGGTCGCTGTCGCGCACCTTGATGATCGACAGGGCACGGTGCAGTTGTGCATCGAGCTCAGCGAAGCGCATGAGGATCAGGTTGTCGACGATGCTCGACAGATCCGGGGCCGGCGCGGTGATCTCCGAGCCGAAGATGTCGCGCATTTCCCAGGTCAGCAGCACCGTGACGCCACGGGCGCGCAACTCGCCGGTCAGCACCCGGAAGAAAGCGTTCAGGCGGGCTGGTTCCAACGCCAGGCGACCGAAGGCACCCAGGCTGTCGATCACCACGCGCCTGGCGCCCAATGCCTCGACCTGTTTCAAAAGGCGGGCGCCGAGCTGGTCCAGCAGGCCTTCGGTGGTAGGCTGCCAGCTCAGTTGCACCACGCCATCGCGTTCCAGCGCCGGCAGGTCGTAGCCCAGCGCGGACGCCTTCAAACGCAACCGCGCCGGTGTCTCGTAGAAACCGAAATGCAGGCCCGGCGCGGTTTTCGTCGAGGCGGCGAGAAATGCGATGCCCAATGCCGTCTTGCCCACGCCGGAGGGTCCCATCAACAGGCTCACCGACGCCTCGGCCAACCCGCCACCGAGCATGCCATCGAGGTCGGCGACCCCCGTGGCGACCCGTGCCAGGGTTTGTCCGTCCGGCTGGCTGGGCCGGCTGTAGAGCGACTCCAGGCGCGGATAGACCTGCAACCCCGCCTCGTTGATCAGGCACTCGTGGCGCCCGGACAGCGCGCTGCTGCCGCGGGTCTTGCGCAACTGGACATGACGCACCGCGGCACTGCCGACCAGGTGCTCGCCCAATTCGATCACGCCATCGACCATGGTGTGCTCCGGGCTGTCTTCCTCCAGCCGCGCACTGGTCAGCAACAGCACCGTGCAACCGGCGAATGCCGCATGCCCCTGCAGTTCGGAGACGAACTTCTTGGTGTCCAGGCTGGTTTCCGCCCGCGATCGGGCGTTGAGCAGGCCATCGACGATCAGCAAGGAGGCCTGCTGCCGGGCAATCTCCTGGCGCAACAGCCTGACCACTGCGTCCAGGCCATCCTGCTCGAGGGTGTCGAAGGCGCTGACGAACTGGATGCTGTCCCCCACCAGCGCCGGATCGAAGAAACTCAGCGTCGACAAGTACTGGAACAGGCGTTCATGGGACTCGCTGAGCAAGGTCGCCACCAGCACCCGGCCACCGTCGCGCACATGGTTGCAGGCCAGCTGGTTGGCGAGGATGGTCTTGCCCGAACCCGGGTGGCCCTGGACGATGTAGGAAGCACCGACCACCAGCCCGCCCCTGAGCAGTGCATCGAGCCCCTCAATGCCCGTGGCCAGCCGTTTGAGTTGCTCTACCATGGTCGTCTATCCGTCGGTCGAAGGTGTATCGGCACCCGTTCGGGCGGGAAAGTACAGGCTCATGCAGGTGCCTTCGCCGGGGCGGCTGGACACGCTGATCGCGCCATCGCTCTGCCGGGCGAAACCATAGGCCTGGCTCAGCCCCAGGCCGGTGCCCTTGCCGAAGGCCTTGGTGGTGAAGAACGGTTCGAAGATCCGCGGCAGTATCTGCGGGTCGATGCCCTGCCCGTCATCACGCACATCGAAACGCACGAAGTGCCCATGCAGCCCTTCCACCTCACCGGCCAAGCGGACACTTTCGACCACCAGGTGGATCTGCCCCGTCGCCGCGATGGCATCACGGGCGTTGAACACCAGGTTGAGCAGGACCATCTGCAACTGCCCGGCATCCACCTCGATCAATGGCAGGTCCGGCTGCACCTGCGGCAGCAGTTCGATGTCCCTGGGCAGCACGTGCGCCGCCAATCCGCAGGTGGTGTCGATCACCTGGGCCGGGGCGATGCTGGTGATGCTCAGTTGTCGATGCCGGGCGAAGGTCAGCAGTTGCTGGGTCAGTTGGGTACCGCGCTGGCCGGCGTCGAGAATATGCTCGAGCAGACGCCGCACCCGTGCCGGATCCTGGCTGCCGCACGCCAGCCGGGCAGAGCTGAGAATGATGGTCAGCAGGTTGTTGAAGTCATGGGCCAGGCCGCCGGTCAGTTGCCCGAGCGCCTCGAGCTTCTGCGCCTGGAACAGCTGCGCGCGCATGGCATCCAGTTGCAGGGCGGATTCGCGCCGATCGGTGATGTCGCGGGTGATCTTGGCCAGACCGATGACCTTGCCATACTGGTCGCGGATCACATCCAGCGCCGCCAGCGCCCAGAACTGCGTGCCGTCCTTGCGCACGCGCCAGCCCTCGTCCTGCGCCTTGCCCTCTTCCAGGGCTTGGCGCAGCAGGCGTTGCGGACGGCCTTCGGCACGGTCCTGATCGGTAAAGAACAACGAGAAATGCCGACCGATCACCTCGTCGGCGTGATAACCCTTGATTCGTTGCGCGCCCGCATTCCAGGACACCACATGACCAGTCGGGTCAAGCATGTAGATGGCATAGTCCACCACTGCCTGGACCAACTGCTCGTAGCGCGCCTCGGGCATTACCGAATGGGTGGGGCGGTCTGTCGATACCATGCAAGCTCCACAAGCACCGCGAAAGGACATATTGAGCGTAGTCAAAAGTCCCGCCGACACCGCCCCTCAGGCGACGATCGTCAGTTGTCGCGCTCCACCACCGTCGGCACCAGTCGGCGCGGCATCGCCACTTTCAACAGCCACAGCCCCAGCAGCAAGATCGACGCCCCGCCGCCCAAGGCCATGTAGCGCTGTGACTCAGGGTGTTGCGGATCGAGCCCGAGCATCAGCAGATAGCCGCCCAGGCTCATGAAGCCGGCATACAGGAACGCCGCCAGCAGGCAGACAAGCAGAAACAGCAGACGCCAGAACAGCTTCGGCCGGATACGCCGGACTGCGCCTGGGTCGGGGGAACGCGATGACATGGCGACACAACCATTGGATCCAATGAGTCAACAGTGGCGTAATGGCGGCATCCTGTCAATTGACCTATAGTGGCCGCGCCCCGATCCCACAAGGAAGCGACATGACTTCGAACCTTCGCCTGCAAGGGTTGCAGGACGACCTGATGCGCAACGCCGGTGAACTCGATGAACTGTGCCAGGCCCTGGATGGCCATGCCCGGTTCCTGCGCCACTCGATCCATCAGGCCGATGCACGAGCCATGGATGGACACGCCGATGACCTGCGTCACTCGGCCCGCGACATGCGCGACATCGCCCGCAGCATCGAACCCTGAACCCTGGGGCCGGTTGACGCTTCTATAACAATGGGTTATAAAGCGCGCCTGATTGCCTCGGCCCTGTTGCTATGAAGCATGCCGGTCAATCGTGCGAGTGTGGTGGAATTGGTATACACAGCAGACTTAAAATCTGTCGGCGTGAGCCTTGCGGGTTCGAGTCCCGCCACTCGCACCATCTTCTGTCGATCAAGGCGCCCTTGCGGCGCCTTTTTCATGCCCGCCGGAAAACCGCCGCACAGCTGCTAGAGTGGAACCTGTCCCTATCCACTGGAGCGCCGCCATGCGCTATAGCCTGCTCGACGGTCAACGCGACGTCATCCTGCTGCTCGCCCGCATCCTGCTGATGATCCTGTTCGTGCTCTCCGGCTGGAGCAAGCTGAGCGGTTTCGAAGGCACGGTCGGCTACATGACCTCCCTTGGCGCGCCCGCGCCCATGCTGGCGGCGGCCGTCGCCGTGATCATGGAACTGCTGGTCGGCATCCTGCTGATACTGGGCTTCTACACCCGCCCGCTGGCATTGCTGTTCGCTCTTTTCGTGCTGGGCACCGCGCTGCTCGGGCACCCGTTCTGGAACATGGTCGAACCCGAGCGCAGTGCCAACATGACCCAGTTCCTGAAGAACCTCGCCATCGTCGGCGGGTTACTGCTGCTGGCCGTTACCGGCGCCGGGCGCTTCTCCCTCGACCGTCGCTGAGCGCGACGGCGGCGACATCAATCGTCGCAGTCGTCGTGCCAGGCCGGATGGTCGTCCTCATCGTCGAAGTCGTCGAGCGATTCTTCATCCTCCTCGACTTCATCCAGCGCCCCGTAGGCGTCCGCCTCGGGGTCGTAGTCTTCGTGGAATTCGGGGTCGAGCAGGTGGTCGTGCTCGGGTTCGGGCAGATCGTCTTCGGCGTGCATCGCAGGCTCCGGTAACAACGGCACGCCTGTATAGGCGCATCGGCGCGGGCGGTCAATCCTCGCGGCGCTTAACCCCGGCTTAACCGACAAGGCGCATGGTGCAGGCTCTCCCTTCAAAAACGCACTTTGCCCGCCGCCCTGGCGGGCTTTTTTTGCCCGGCCCTCCCTGGCTCACTGAACCGGACGCCTTTTAAACGCTCGCATAGATGCAGGATCTTTTTATCCAGGAGGTTTCCCCATGGCCGTGAACATCGACACGCTGATCATCACCACACCGTTTGCCAAATCCGCTACCAACCCTGTGGCCCTGGAGGTCACCGGAGCGCAGGCCCTGGCCACCCTGCCCCAGGTGGTCAGTCGCCTGGACAATGGCGCAATACGCATGACCGCGCCGACCAAGGGCGCGTCGAGCAAGAGCACCCATCGCACCCGCTGCGAGTGGAAGGAAGCCACCTATTGGGCCATGAACAGTGCCAACCGACATTTCAGCCAGCAGCGCATGGTGCTCGAGCAGGTCAACTCGGCGCAGAAGGTGGTGATCGCACAGATGCATGTGAAAGACGACGACAGCCCGGCAATCAAGGTGTTCTGGAACAAGGGCAAGATCACCCTCGGCTTTCGCCGGGACTTCGATCAGGCGACGCCGATCAACAGCACCTTGCTGACGGGTGTCCCCCTGGGCGCGCTCTTCGACATCAGTATTGAAGTCACCGCCGACAGCGCTGCCAAGGTCATCGCCATCCACGACGGACGCGAAGCCGACTCGGGCACACTTAAGCTGACCTCCAGCTGGAATGGACGCACCTTCAACTTCCATGGTGGGGTTTACAACCAGATGGACTACAGCGCAACCACGCCAGCGAAGGATCGCTCGGTGTGCGTCATCAGCCAGCTGGCGATCGCTCATGCCTGAGCTGGCTGATGCGTCTTCTCATGGCTATTTCTGACGAGCACGGATGATTCGGATGACAGCCAGGTGGCCGCCCTCGGCGCAGCATAGCGCTACCTCGTGCCCATGGCTTGCGAGGAAAAATCTCCCCGCAAGTAAGGATCCACAATGCTTCATCGCTATCTGTTCACCGCCGTGCTACTTACGCTGATCACCGGCTGCGCCAGCGGTCTGAATTCCATTCAGAAGGCCGAACTCGATCATTATCGGGCCAACAACCTGGCTGTTGAGGAAAAGAGCCCTGCAGGCGCGCTGTTGTTAGGGCTGCTTCCGGGAGGTGGTTCGTTTTATGGGCGTGCCTACGGGTACGGCACGGTCAACCTGTTGCTATGGCCAGTCTCGGTACTGTGGGACCCTGTCAGTGGGTACAACGCTGCGGAATCGATCAATTACCAAGTCACCCGGGCGCATGTCTCACGCCTGAAACGAAGCGAACTGGATGTGCTCGACAACCAACTGCTGCTGGATGTCATCAACCAGAAACAATACGCCGTGAAACGGCGCATGATCGACGAAAAATTCAGTAACGGTTACTGACATCGCTTCGACCAGACCTTCACGAAATTCTGACATCCGCGTAGGCAGACTGACCTGGCTTCGATACGTTCTGTTCAACCCGCCTCTTTGGCGGGTTTTCTTTTTTTGAGCGCTCCGATCACGAGAAAGCCACGGCAATTGACAACATTTTCACGTCCGCTGTGCCAAGGTAGTGACTCATCCGTGAAACACTTGGCCCGCCCTCCCCAGCGGGCCTTTTCTTTGCCTGCGCTAGTGCGGTGTTTCAGAAGTACCACACTAGTCGAAAGCACCGTTGAGCACTTCGTAGATCACCCCCGTGGCGACTGCCACCAGAATCAGATCGACACCCGCCTGCATCCATTCGTAACCGTCATAACGCGGCAGTTGGCCCAGCAGCCGGCCGTCGAGCTTCTTTGCAATGCCAGGGGGCAGAGGCTTGCCACGCACCAGGTTCTTCTGGATACCTGGAGGAAGCGCTGGCCCAGGACTCCAGTAGTCACGGTGCCCACCCAGGATACCGAGCACATCGCCACGGTCGATTACGGGGCCGCCATCACCGCTATCGTGCTTGCCCGCCCCTGGGTTGCCATGGTTCTGCTGGGATTGCCCCTTGCCATGCCCCTTGCCATTACCCGGGTCGGCGAAGGACATGCAGGGCCCCAGTGCCAGTGCGATGGATGTCAGTGTGGCAATGACGGGGCGGCGTTTGTTCATTGCTGCTTGCCTCTGCAGATTGGGGTCTGTGCAATCCTAGCCCACGACAACGCCATGAGTCTTTGCCATGCCCCTACTTGAGCAATCAGGCATATCAACACTACGGCGGGCGCGCACTCTCCCGTTGCGACTTGGTAAAGTGGCATACAGCCGGTATTGAAGGACCATAGGTCAAAGGAACGACATGCTGAAACTGCTCACCGACATCGCCTTTCTGTGCGCTGGACTGTTGGTACTGATCGCCCTCTTCTGGGCATGCACCTACGAGCGCAATCGCTGGCGCGCAGCCTTCGAGGCAGACTTCACGGCCAGGCTGGGCGGTTTGGATATCGACGGCTACGAACTGGTGGTCGATAAAGTCACGCTGCCAACCCCCCATGGAGCTGCCGATGTTTACCGGATCTTCCACGACCTGCAGGGTAACTATTTTCTTTACATCAAGAACGGCTATGCAGCAGGGGCACTCAGGCCCCTGACCAGGGAGCGTGCGCTCCAGGCCGCGAAAATGAGTGGATATCCCTGCAAAGGTCCGCAGGTCTAGAGGGCGCTGGCTTTCTTGCAAAATCTGGCAACACTTGCAGGCCACCCCGTCGATGAAACTCAATGGAATCGATGCTGTCCCATTGCCATCGGTTATTGCCGAGGCCGTCCAACACCGCTCACAGCGTGGCAAGGTCCACATCGCGAAGCGACCCTTTACGGCCTCGATATCCCGGTTTACCGGCGCGCGCATCCCGCTTGTCGAGGATGCCGCCACCATTTTTCAAGGCTGAAAGAGCGAACCATGAAACAGAATATTCTCCTAGTTGCCGTCTGCGCCGCCCTGCTCCAGGCCTGCGCCCCGGCTTCCACTTCCCATGAAGGGACGCCTTCCATGCCTGCTACTGCCGCGTCTACCGCAACCCAGCCCAAACTCTCGGCCTACTACTGGAACCTGATCACTGCCAACGATGCGTCGGGCAAGGCCATTGCCGCCATGGCGCCTGGCATCGAGGGCAAACTGCGCCTGAACTTCGCCGAGCGTAACCTGAACATCAGCGGCGGCTGCAACAACCAGTTTGGCGGCTATACCGTCCAGGACGGCGTACTGAAGGTGCAATCACTGGCCTCGACCCTGAAAGCCTGCGACAAGCCCCTGATGGAACTGGATGCCCAGGTCGGGCGCCTGTTCAAGGGCGACCTGCGCACCACCCTCTCCGACGATGCCGGGGAGCCGGTGCTGCAACTGACCACACAGGACGGCTCGGTGCTGAAGTTCCAGGGTGAAGCCACCCCGGAGACCCGCTACGGCAGCAAGGGCGAGATCAAGTTCCTCGAGGTGGCCGCCAAGACCGTCAAGTGCAGCCACCCGCTGATCCCCAACTACCAGTGCCTGCAAGTGCGCGAGCGTCGCTATGACGACGCCGGCCTGCAGCTGGCGACCCAGGACAGCTGGCATCCGCTGTACCAGTCCATCGAGGGCTTCGAGCACCGCGACGGCGTGCGCACCGTGCTGCGCGTGAAGCAATACGAATGGAAGAACCCGCCGGCCGACGCCCCGTCGCAGGTCTATGTGCTGGACCTGGTGGTCGAGCAGGATACTTCGGGCAAGTAATTGCCAGCGGGGGCAGGCCGCCCTGCAGCGGCCTGCCCCTTGATCCGTCCACGACTCCAAAACGTGTGTGCCACGGACTCAGGTGAGCGCCGCGTTGACCTGCGCACTGTCGACGTATTGCTCCATGCTGACGATTTTGCCGTTCGTCAAACGGTACAGATGGGCAAAGGTTGCGGTCATCGCTTTCCCGGTCTTGCGATAGGTACCTGAGTAAACGCCAAAGGCGGCAACTCGGTCGTCCTCGGCCACATAGGTATGCACCTTGGCCTGGTAGCCATCCCATTCGGTGGCCAGGCGATGGAACACACCCTCCATGATCGCCTGGGGGCCGACATAGGTACCGGCATAAGGAAAGCCGGCCGCCTCGGTCCAGCTCACGTCCGCAGCCAACGCCGCCAGCAGATTCTGGCCATTCTGTTCGGCTGAGCCTTCGTACGAGGCTCGGATGATGTCCAGGTTGCTCTTGCTCATGGTTTTACCCCCGCGTTCAGCTCGCGAATGAAGGCCTGTGGATCTGAAAAGATAGCGCTGGCAGGTAACAACTGCAGGGCATCGTCCGCTTCTTGCAGGACAAATGTCGGGACGCCTCGGCCGCCCACGCGACCCAGCAAGGTACGCCCCTGCACCACACGATCGTCGTTGGCCTGCAGCAAGGCCGAATCCGGGCGCGCCAGCCGCTCGGCGGCGGCATTCAAGCCCAGGTTCGCCAGCACAGCTGTCAACGTCTCCAGCCGGGTCACATCCAGGCCATCGACATAGCGCGCCGCCTGAATCGCCTTGAGCGCTTCGAACTCGCGCTCAGGCGAAGTCAGGCTCACTGCGCTGAGCGCCAGGGTAGACGGACCACTGTCGAACGCCTGAAGACGGTCGGCGAGCACCTGGTCGCGATAGCGTTCACTGAAGACCTGCCCGGTCAGCCGCTCGATACGCTGGTCGTTGCTCCAGGCATACGCCGCAAAGTCATCGTCCATGGCGCGAGCACCGCTGCCGGAAAACAGCCCCGTCGGTATCAGGCGCAACGCAAGGCCCGTGGATTCGAGAACCTGAGGCAGCGGTCCGGCTGCACCGTAGCACCAGCCGCACAGTGGATCGAAGAGGTAAACCAGGGTCTTGTTCATAGTGAAACGCCTTGAATTGAATGCCTCGAATCTTATAGTGCGCGCATTGACATTTAAACGCATACAAAATAAACACACTGTATGTTATATGCAGACATTCAAGGGTATATCAATGACCGGCGCCTCCAGCCTGAACAGGCTTGCGTACTTCACCGCGGTAGTCGAAACCGGCTCCTTCACCGCAGCAGCAGAGCGCCTCGGCATCACCAAGGCCGTGGTCAGCCAACAGGTGGCGCGGCTGGAAAACGACTGTCGAACCACACTGCTGGTGCGCAGCACGCGAAAAGTCCGCACCACCGAGGCAGGCCAACAGTTCTACCACCGCTGCGCCCTGATCCTCAAAGAGGCTGAAGAGGCTTTCGAAGAGTTGTCCGAGGCCGCCAGCGAGCCGACGGGCACCCTGCGCCTGACCGCCCCTTTCGATTACGGCATCGGTGTCGTGGTGCCGGCCATCACCGCATTCTCGCAGCGCTATCCGCAGTGCAAGGTCGAGGCCCATTTCAGCGACCAGACCCTGGATCTGGGCGCCAACGATCTTGACCTTTCCATTCGCGTTGGCTGGATTACCGAGCAACACCTGCAGGCCCGGCGAATCGGCCAGTTTGCGCAACGATTGGTGGCCGCCCCTCAGTGGCAAGCGCAGGTAGGCAAACTGCAGGCCCCGGCGGATCTGGCCGAGTTGCCGATCGTGGCGAACCTGGCGCTGCGAGAACCGACCCGATGGGTATTTGCCAAGGACAGCTCACAGCGCGAGACGGTGGAAATGAAAGCCAGCCTGTCGCTCAACGCCACCTTGGCAGTGCGCGAAGCCACGCTGCTCGGGGCCGGGCTATCGGTACTCCCGGACTATGTGGCGGAACCAGACCTGCAAGCAGGCCGGCTAATCGAGGTGCTGCCACAGTGGTCGCTACCCCGAGGCGAGATCCATGCGGTCTTTCCAACGGCTCGCTTTCGGCCGGTCAAGGTGCGGGCGTTTATCGAGCTTCTGGCAAGCCGCCTGGCTTGATTAGACCGCGCAGACCATCAGGTCAGGGCACGCGCGCGCAGCTGCCGACAATGCTACGCTCCTGGGGTGACAGCCATCCAAGGGAATGAAGATGAGCTTCGACTGGCACGCTGGACCGATCACCCGCACTACCCCACTGGACAGGCACTACCGGAACACCCAGAAGGTCCGGCGGTTCCTGGTCGGTGAATGTGGCGAGTCCTTCAAGTTCGACCGCGCTTTCATGGCCTGGATCAAGAGCGGAGCGCCTGCCACCATGGGGGAAGTTGCGGATGAGTGGCTGCGTAGACGCGGCTGAAGCCGAAAAAGAAAAGACCTCGGTGAATACCGAGGTCTGAGCCCTTTCACAAGAGGAAAGGACAAGAACAAGTGGCTGTTAACACAGCCCTTTGCGTCTTATGGCAGCAGGTCGTAAGTCACGCAAGCGCGACTTGGGGCACCGTTTGCAGTGATCCACAGCCCATATCCAGCTGGAATCTGGACCTGATAGGGAAGCTGCTGAACAGCGCCAGGGCCAAGCGTTACAAGTACAGGCTTGCCGACGGTATCGGTCGCACTTTTAGGAGCCACGGCCCCTGTAACAAGACCAGCCCAGCTGGCACCCGTAAGCGAGCAAGTACGAATTACAGCACCCGCTACGTTGTCAGCGGGCTTGATGATCGCGTCGACGCCATAGACATCTGCAGCGTAGGACTTTGCACCAACAGTTACTACTTCCATTCTTTCACCTTTATGAGTCGACTGATTTTTCGCGGAGGATTCCGCTTTCATGTCGCTCAAAGGCGATAATTCGAGGCTCATGGCCTTGGGAGAAAACCCGTCGCTCTACGACGAATCTGGAGCAATATTCACATAAAAATACTGTACATGCAACCAGTATTTTATCGAAGGTCTTTTCAGAACACCATGCCCATTGTTCCGGAACTCCTGGCATTTCTTGCGCGCAAAGAAAAACCCCGCAGACCTAGATCTGCGGGGTTTCGAATGGTGGAGGCCGAGGTCGGAATCGAACCGGCGTAGACGGATTTGCAATCCGGAGCATAACCACTTTGCTACTCGGCCTCAAAGTTGGAGCCAGCTTTCGCTATCCCCTTGAAACCGCTGCGCTTTTTCAAGCCAGCTGCGTTTCGATGGACGCCATTATGTCGGCATTCGATGCACCTTGCAACCCCCTTGAAGAAAAAAATCTTCAAGGGGTTCAAGGTGTTAGCGCAGACGCCCGAGTTTGCTCCACAAGCCGACCAGGGTGTTCTCCACCGCCCCGCTGGCAGCCACGCCAATGCGCTCCTGCAGGCTCTTGCGCTCGGCGAAGCGCAGGTGGAACACATTGGCCTCGCGGGCGCTGCGGCTCAGATACTCGTCACTGGTGCCCAGCTCGTCGGCCAGCTGGCGATTGAGCGCGGCAATGCCGAACCAGACCTCGCCGGTCGCCACTTCGTCGATGTGCAACTGCGGACGGTAGCGGGCGACAAAGTCCTTGAACAACTGGTGGGTGATGTCCAGCTCTTCCTGGAACTTCTCCCGGCCCTTGTCGGTGTTCTCGCCGAACACGGTCAAGGTGCGCTTGTATTCGCCGGCGGTCAGCACCTCGAAATCGATGTCGTGCTTTTTCAGCAGGCGGTTGACGTTGGGCATCTGCGCCACCACGCCGATCGAGCCCAGCACCGCGAACGGCGCACTGACGATTTTCTCGCCGATGCAGGCCATCATGTAGCCGCCGCTGGCGGCGACCTTGTCGATGCAAATGGTCAGCGGGATGCCGGCCTCGCGGATGCGCGCCAGCTGCGAAGCCGCCAGGCCATAGCTGTGCACCAGGCCGCCGCCGCTCTCCAGGCGCAACACCACCTCGTCACGCGGGGTGGCCAAGGTCAGCAGCGCGGTGATCTCGTTGCGCAGGCTCTCGGTGGCCGAGGCCTTGATGTCGCCGTCGAAGTCGAGGACGAACACGCGGCGCTTGTCCTCGGGCTTTTTCTTCTGCTGTTTTTCCGCCTTGGCCTGCTGCTTGCGCAGGGCCTTGAGCTGGGCCTTGTCGAGCAGGCCCGACTCCAGGCGCTCGCGCAGTTCCTTGTAGAACTCGTTGAGACGGGTAACCTGCAACTGCCCGCCCGGCTTGCGCCGCCCTTTGCCACGCAGGCCGGCGATGGCCGACAGCACCACCAGGATGGCGATCACCAGGGTGGCGGTTTTGGCGAGAAAGCTTGCGTATTCGGCAAGAAACTCCACATTGACTCCTTGATAAACCAGCGCCGCAAGGGCGCGAACTGGATGCAAGCATACCGGGGCGCCAAAGCCGCTGCCAGCCGGTGAAAATGCTGGCAACACAGTTCAAACGACCTTTTCAAACGCTTGTATGTTTTTTCGTTGACAGCCCGCCTGGGGCAACCTAACCTCGCAGCAACCTCCAACCGGGCCGGACTTCAACGTGGGCAATCTCTACCTGATCCGACATGGCCAAGCCTCCTTCGGTGCCGCTGACTACGACGTCCTCTCGCCGGTGGGCGAGCGTCAGAGCCAGGCACTGGGCGAGCACCTCGCCCAACTGGGCCTGCGCCTGGACCGTTGCGTGGCTGGTACCCTGCGCCGCCAGCAGGACACCGCCCGCCTGGCCCTGGACGCGCTGCAGGCCCATGGCGAGGCAGTCCCGACCATAGAGACCGACGCGGCCTTCAACGAGTTCGACGCCGACGGAGTGATCCGTGCCCTGCTCCCTGCCCTGCTGCCCGAAGAGCCCGAAGCCCTGCATGTGCTGCGCAACTGCACCCAGCACCGCGGCGAGTTCCAGCGCCTGTTCGCCTTGATGGTGCAGCGCTGGCACGACGGCGAACATGCCCACGACGAACACCTGGAAACCTGGCAGGCCTTCACCGGCCGGGTCGGCGATGGCCTGCGGCGCCTGCTCGACAGCGCGGCCAGCGGCGACAACATCGCCCTGTTCACCTCCGGCGGCACCATCGCCGCCCTGCTCCACCTGGTAAGCGGAATCACGCCGGCTCAGGCGTTCGCCCTGAACTGGCAGATCATCAATACGTCGCTCAGCCATCTGAAGTTCCGTGGCCGCGACGTCACCCTGGCTTCCTTCAACAGCCAAGCCCATGTGCGGCTGTTGCGGTTGCCGGAGCTCGTCACCTACCGATGAGCCCGGTCTGTTGTGTCCTTGCGGACGCGAAAATCACTTAACAAGGAATACACCATGAGCGATGTAGCTAAAGCCGTCGAGGCGATGAAGGCAAAATTCAACCCATCCGCTGCCGCCGGCCTGGACCTGGTGTTCGGCTTCAACATCACCGACGAAGACAAGCACTACGCCCTGCTGGTCAAGGATGGCACCTGCGAGATCCAGGAAGGCGAGAACGCCGACGCCAACTGCACCCTGGTACTGGACAGCGACACCCTCAAGGGCATCGTCAGCGGTGACACCGACGGCATGCAGGCCTTCATGAGCGGCAAGCTGCGCGTCGAAGGCGACATGATGCTGTCGATGAAGCTCAGCGAGCTGTTCCCGGCCTGATCGGCGCGGCGAATCGCCAATGAAAAAACCGAAGCCGCATGTGCTTCGGTTTTTTTTCGCCTGCCGCAAGGCCCGCCCATCAGGGCCATTGATCGCCCGGCAACACCCAGGCCAATAAACGTCTGGCACGCTTGTACCAGCTTTGACAGGAAATTAGATTAGCCAATAGTCCTTGCTACTGATCATAAGGAAATCGCATGACGCTCACCGACCAGTCCACCCAGGTACGCCCCGGCGAAGAACTCGACGCGGCCGTCATCGATCCGTACCTCAAGGATCACATTCCCGGTCTCGCGGGCACGCCAAGCATCAGCCAGTTCCCCGGCGGCGCCTCCAACCTGACCTACCTGGTCAGCTACCCGGACCGGGAGTTCGTGCTGCGCCGCCCGCCGTTCGGCCACAAGGCCAAGTCGGCCCACGACATGGGCCGTGAGTTCCGCATCCTCAACCAGCTCAACGCCGGCTTCCCCTACTGCCCCAAGGCCTACGTGCACTGCACCGACGAGTCACTGGTCGGCGGCGAGTTCTATGTGATGGAACGGGTCAACGGCATCATCCTGCGCTCGGACATCCCCGCCGAACTGGACCTGGATGTCGGACGCACCGAAGCCCTGTGCAAGAGTTTCATCGACCGCCTGGTCGAGCTGCACCAAGTGGACTACCAGGCCTGCGGCCTGGCCGACCTGGGCAAGCCGGAAGGCTATGTGCAGCGCCAGGTCGAAGGCTGGGCCAGCCGCTACGAAAAAGCCCTGACGCCCGACGCGCCGCGCTGGGGGCAGGTGATCGCCTGGCTGCGCGAGAAGATGCCTGCCGACCACCCGCGCCCAGGCATCGTGCACAACGACTACCGCTTCGACAACGTCATCCTCGACAGCGCCAACCCGATGCGCATCATCGGTGTGCTGGACTGGGAGATGGCCACCATCGGCGATCCGCTGATGGACCTGGGCAACAGCCTGGCCTACTGGATCGAGGCCGGCGACCCGGCGCCGGTGCAACTGATGCGCCGCCAGCCGAGCAACGCCCCCGGCATGCTCACTCGCCAGCAGTTCGTCGACTACTACGCCGAGCGCGCCGGCATGCGCATCGACAACTTCGACTTCTATTATTGCTACGGCCTGTTCCGCCTGGCCGGCATCGTCCAGCAGATCTACTACCGCTTCTTCCACGGCCAGACCCAGGACAAGCGCTTCGCCCAGTTCATCCACATGAACCGGCTGCTGGAGCAGATGAGCCTGCAACTGATCGGCAAATCCAGCCTGTAATCCCGGCAGACAACAAGGAATACGCGCATGTCCAAGACCCACCTGTTCGACCTCGACGGCAAGATCGCCTTCGTTTCCGGCGCCAGCCGCGGCATCGGCGAAGCCATCGCCCACCTGCTGGCCCAGCAGGGTGCCCATGTCATCGTCTCCAGCCGCAAGCTCGACGGCTGCCAGCAGGTGGCCGAGGCGATTGTCGCCGCCGGCGGCAAGGCCACCGCGGTGGCCTGCCACATCGGCGAGATGGAACAGATCCAGCAGGTGTTCGCCGGCATCCGCGAGCAGTTCGGCCGCCTCGACATCCTGGTCAACAACGCCGCCACCAACCCGCAGTTCTGCAACGTCCTGGACACCGACCTGGGGGCCTTCCAGAAAACCGTTGACGTCAACATCCGCGGCTACTTCTTCATGTCGGTGGAAGCCGGCAAGCTAATGCGCGTGCACGGCGGCGGCAGCATCATCAACGTGGCCTCGATCAATGGCGTCTCGCCCGGATTGTTCCAGGGCATCTACTCGGTGACCAAGGCGGCGGTGATCAACATGACCAAGGTCTTCGCCAAGGAGTGCGCGCAGTTCGGCATCCGCTGCAACGCCCTGCTGCCGGGGCTTACCGACACCAAGTTCGCCTCGGCACTGGTGAAGAACGACAGCATCCGCAACGCCGCGCTGCAGCAGATCCCGCTCAAGCGTGTGGCCGACCCGAGCGAGATGGCCGGCGCGGTGCTGTACCTGGCCAGCGATGCCTCCAGCTATACCACCGGCACCGCGCTCAATGTCGATGGTGGGTTCCTGTCCTGAGGAAGCAGGTCCCAGGCTGAAATGGCGCGGGTTTCGTGGGAGCGGGCTTGCCCCGCGATTGCAATGGCGGCCCTATCGCGGGGCAAGCCCGCTCCCACGAATCGCGTACGCGCAAATCCCGTCCTCTACCCCTTCACCGCCTGCAGCGTATAGCTCAACGGCAACCTCCACGGCGCCTCGATCAGGCGCCACTCGCCGTCATCGCCCAGCCTCATCTGCCCCGGCAGCGCTTCCCAGGGGATGCTCTGGTGCTCCTCCAGGCCAGTGATGCGCAGGCCGTTGTTCAGCAACGCGGTAATCACCTCGCCCAGGCCGTGGTTCCACTCATGGGTTTCGGTCTGGGTCAGTGCCTGGTCGGTTTCAACATAAGTCTCGTCACTGTGCCACACCGTCGGCGCCTCGCGCTCGAAGTACGGGTACTCCAGTTGCAGGCAGTCCTCATGATCCTCGTTCACGGCCATCAGCATCGGGTGGCCGTCGCGCAGGAACAGCCGCCCGCCCGGCTTGAGCAACGTTGCCACGGTCTGCGCCCAGCGCTCGATGCTCGGCAGCCAGCACAGTGCGCCGATACCGGTGTAGACCAGGTCGAAAGCCCCCGCCGGCAATACCTGCGCGGCCTGATAGACATCCGACTCGACATAGGCGATGCCCGCGCCACAGCGCTCGGCCAACTGCCGCGCCTGGGCCAGCGATGCCGCGGAGAAATCCAGGCCGCAGACCTCAGCGCCCAGGCGCGCCAGCGACAGGGTGTCGGTGCCAATATGGCATTGCAGGTGCACCGCGCGCAGGCCGTGGATATCACCCAGGCGCGGCAGGTCGAAGCGCACCACCTCGGACAGGTGCCCGGGCTCGGCGACGAAGCGCTCGACTTGGTAATCCCCGGAGGCGGCGTGCAGTGGCGCGCGCTCGTCCCAGCTGGCGCGGTTGAGTTCCAGTGATCGGCTCATTGCGGTGCTTCCCTGTCCTGAGTGAGTCAGGCGCCACGTTAACCGGCCCTGGCAGGCCCGGCAACCACCCCGTCAACCTCAAGTTGACAGCTCGGGTATACTGCCCCCTTCGTGCCCGCCCAAGGATCCAGCGCCCATGACCGAAAACAGCTTCGCCTTTCGCCTCAAGGAACTGCTCGAACACCACAAGCTGACCCTGCAGGCCGTGGGCACGGCGCTGGGGATCTCGCGCACGGCGGTGCACAAGTGGACCCGCGGCGGCGAGATCGACTACGACAACCTGCGTCGGCTGGCCGACCTGCTCAAGGTCAACTGGATCTGGCTGCGCTACGGGGAAGAGGCCCTGCACAGCGTGCAGCAGGCCGAGGTGGTCGAGCTGCCGATGACCGACGTGCGCCGCCGCTACACCGCCGAGATCATGGAAAGCGAGACGCGCATGAAGCTGGCCCAGGAAGGCGCGCGCATCGTCACCTGGGAATGGAACCTGGTCACCGACGAAGTGACCTACTCGCCCAACGTCGAGGCGGTGTACGGCTGGCCGTTGCGCCGCAACGAGGACTTCTGGGAGCACATCCACGCCGATGACGCCCGCCACATGCAGGGCATGTATGCCCAGGCGGTGGCCGACGGCACCGGTTGCGAGTGCGATTTCCGCATCACCCGCCCCGACGGCGGCCAGCGCTGGATCGCCTCGCGCGCCACGGTGCTGCGCGACAGCGTCGGGCGCCCGGTGAAGATGGTCGGCATCAGCATGGACAACACCGAACGCAAGGTGGCTGAAGAGGAGCTGCGTCAGAGCGAGGCGCGTTTTCGCACCATCTTCGAACTGGCCTGGGGCGCGCTGGCCTACATCGACCCGGACGGCAGCTGGCAGCGGGTCAACGGCAGTTTCTGCGAGTTGCTGGGCTACGGCGAGGACGAACTGTACGGCACTACCTTCCAGCAGATCACCCATCCCGACGACCTGCCGGACAACCTGGCGCTACTGCAGCGCATGCTGACCGGCGAGATCGACCGTTACGAGGTGCAGAAGCGCGTGCGTCACAAGGACGGGCACTATATCTGGGTGCGGGCGCGCACATCGCTGGAACGGCGCGCGGATGGGCAACCGCAGCATCTGATCAGCGTGTTCGAGGACATCAGCGCTGATCGCCAGCAGTCGAAGCGGGCAGCATCTCACCCCGGGTGATCAATGCCACCTCAGCCCACGGACGACAATCAGCGTTTGACGCCGTGCTGGATGACGATCGAGTCAGTGCCCAGCTTGGCCATCACTTCGGCCTTGCGCGCATCGGCATCGGCCTTGGCCGGGAACGGCCCCATCAGCACCACCGGCTTGCCGTCACGGTATTCGACCCAGGACGGAATGCCCTTCTCGATCAGGCGCGCGGTCATGTCGGTCAGGGCGCCCATGTTCGGCCCCTGGATCACCTCCACATCCCAACCCTCCGGTGCCGGCTGGTCGGCCAGGGCCTCGGCGCGGCGCTGCAGGTCGGCGCCGCCGCAGACTTCACGGATGCGCAGGTTGTTGCCGGTCTCGTCGATGAGGATCTCGTACTGGCCGTCATGCTTGATCGCCACATAGCTGCGATAGGCCTCGTACTGCCCGGCGTCATCCTTGCCGCGCACCTGGCCGCAGATGGAGCCCTGGGTGTCGAAGCGTACGTTGGCGAACTTGGCCGTCTTGGGGTTGTTCAGGTGCTCGGCCACCTGCTTGTGCACGCCTTCGACCTCGTTGTTACAGCCCGCCAGGGCCAACACCGCCATTACCACCGCCAGTTTGCGCACGCCTGTACCTCCAGATTCGAAGGGGCGGATTCTAGCATGAGCGGACAGCTCGGCCGCAGGGATGAGGCGAAGGTGGAAGGTTGCAGCGTGTGTCAGCAGCCGTGGAACGGCACAAAGCAAAAAGGGCGATCCTTGCGGATCGCCCTTTTCAAGTTTGGTAGGCACAATTGGACTCGAACCAACGACCCCCACCATGTCAAGGTGGTGCTCTAACCAACTGAGCTATGTGCCTGTCGTGTGGGGCGCATATTAGTCATCGAATGTGCACCTGTAAAGGTTTTTTTTCAAAAAAATCAAAAACTTTGCGAAACAGCTTCGAGCGACCTCTGTCCGACTGCACACGGCCTCCTGCAGCAATCGCGCTCACAGGCACGAACTCAATGCTGCTCCCCCGCCCGCTTGAGCAGCTTCTTGCACCGCCCTGACAAATGCACAACGCGCAACTGCTTGCCCGCCTTGGCGTAACGCTCGCGCAGCGTCTTCAGCGCCGCAATCGCCGAATAGTCGACAAAGCTCAGGTGCTGGCAATCCAGGATAACCCTGGCCGGATCATTGGCCGCATCGAACTGATTGAGAAACGGCGTGGTCGAGGCGAAGAACAGCGTGCCATGCACCTGGTAATGCTTGCTGCCCTCATCGTCCACATGGCTGTCGGCGTACAGCTCCCGCGCATGCTGCCAGGCGAAGTTGATTGCGGCGATGACGATGCCGAACAGTACCGCCGTGGCCAGATCGGTGAACACCGTGACCACGGTCACCGCGATGATCGCCAGCACATCGCTGACCGGCACCTTGTGCAGCACCCGCAGGGAGGCCCAGGCGAAGGTCTGCTGGGCCACCACGAACATCACCCCAACCAGCGCCGCAAGCGGAATGCGCTCGATCAGCGGCGACAGGAACAGGATGAACAGCAGGATCATCACCCCGGCCACCACGCCCGACAGGCGTCCACGGCCATTGGAGCTGAGGTTGATCACGGTCTGGCCGATCATCGCGCAGCCGCCCATGCCGCCGCACAGGCCCGAAACCATGTTGGCCGCGCCCAGGGCCACGCATTCGCGGTCCGGATAGCCGCGGCTCTCGGTGATCTCGTCGGTGAGGTTGAGGGTCAGCAGGGTTTCCAGCAGGCCGACCATGGCCATCAGCAGCGCGTAGGGGGCGATGATCTTCAGGGTTTCCAGGTTCCAGGGCACCTGCGGCAGGGCCAGCGCCGGTAGGCCGCCGGCGATATGAGCCATGTCGCCGAGGGTACGGGTCGGCAGGCCGAGCAGGTAGACCAGCAGGCCGACGCCCAGGATTGCCACAAGCGCCGGCGGCACGGCCCGGGTCAGCTTCGGCAGGACGTAGACCACCAGCATGGTCAGCGCCACCAGGCCGATCATCAGGTACAGGGGCATCCCGCCGAGCCAGTGCTCGCCGTCCTTGAAGTGCTCCAACTGGGCCAGGGCGATGACGATGGCCAGGCCGTTGACGAAGCCGAGCATCACCGGGTAAGGCACCAGGCGTACCAGTTTGCCCAGGCGTAGCGCGCCAAACAGGATCATCACCACCCCGCCGAGCAGCACCGTGGCCAGCAGGTACTGGGCGCCGTGCTGCACCACCAGGGCGACGATCACCACCGCCATGGAACCCGCGGCACCGGAGATCATGCCGGGACGGCCACCGAACAAGGCGGTCAGGGTACAGATAATGAAGGCGCCATACAGACCCATGAGCGGGTTGAGGTGAGCCACCAGGGCGAAGGCGATGCACTCCGGCACCAGGGCGAAGGAAGTGGTGAGGCCGGCGAGCAGGTCGGCGCGAAGTCGGGCGGGTTTCATGAGGGTCCTGTACAGACAGCAATGGCAGCACACATTACCTGTGGGAGCGGGTTTACCCGCGAATGCGATGGTGCATTCCCTGACGCATTCGCGGGTAAACCCGCTCCCACAGGACATGCGTTGCCTTTTGGGGGCGAGACTGGAAATCGAGGGGCGCGATGGTACGGAATTTGTCTGACAGCAGCCACCGTCAATCCGCAGGGCAAGTTGCACACAAATTTGCCATCATGTCCACTCCACCCGCGGAGATCATGGACATGCCGCTACGCCCCCTGCTCGCCTCCCTGCTGCTGGCCGCCAGCCTCACCGCCCAGGCCGCCACCGAGGTCATTCCCCTGCAACACCGCAGCAGCGCCGAGCTGCTGCCCGCCGCCCAGTCGTTCCTGGGCAAGGACGGCAGCGTCAGCACCTTCGAGGACAAGCTGATCGTCAACGCCAGCCAGGAACGCATCGACGACCTGCGCGCCCTGCTGCAACAGCTCGACACCGCACCCAAGCGCCTGCTGATCAGCGTCGACAACAACGACAGCAACTTCCAGGATAACCGCGGCAACGCCCGCGTGATCCGCTACGGCACCGCCAACCGCGAAGGCGGCATGCAGCAGGTACAGGCCAGCGACGGCCAGCCGGCACTGATCCAGGTGGGCCAGAGCATCCCCGTCACCAGCACTGCCACCGACGGTTACGGGCGCATCCAGAGCAACACCGAATACCGCAATGTCACCCAGGGTTTCTACGTCACGCCACGCCTGAGCGGCGACACTGTTCGCCTGCAAATCAGCACCAATAATGATCGAATGAGCCAGGAACGTGCCGATGTAGTGAAAGTGCAAAGCACCGACACGACCGTCACCGGCAAGCTCGGCGAGTGGATCACCCTGGCCGGGTTCAACCAGCAGAGCCAATCCGAACGCAGCGCGTCAAGCCTCAGTTACAGCACCCAGCGCGGTGAAAACATGACGTTGCGGGTCAAAGTCGACCTTCTCGACTGAGCCCAGGCAATTCAAGGCCTCGACCAAAGGCCTTGAAACTGACCGCCAAGTCGCATTAGACCAAGGATGTAGTAAGCCTAAAAAAGCACTACAAAACATTTGACAGGCTCTTTTCGGCAAGGGCATGATGGCCTCGCTCCCGCTAATCAGAGGCCCTGGCAAGGGTCTTCGAGGTGCGCTCCTCCCACCGTGGAGGCACCTCGTGTCCATACGGCCCACAAGGCGGTTCGACGGGATTGCGACTGCAACGAAGAAGTTGTCCCGAGGGACGGAAGCGCATCACCGCAGTTCTGGCAATCGCGTCGCACCGCAGCAAGGCAACCACGAGCCGACCTGCAGGGCACACCTTCGCCTGGCCTGCACACCCCTTCCCCTTCGAGCCTTCTGCGTTCGCCGCCGCACTCCCCCGGACAGGACAGCCGCCCGGCTTCTGATCCGCGTATCCGAGCATCAGCACAATTACACTCAAGATCGATGCGACGAGGTTTATTTCCATGGCACTGACACGCGAACAGCAAATTGCAGCCCTCGAGAAAGACTGGGCCGAAAACCCGCGCTGGAAAGGCGTGACCCGTACCTACACCGCCGCTGATGTCGTTCGCCTGCGTGGCTCGCTGCAGCCAGAGCACACCTTTGCTCGCCAAGGCGCAGAAAAACTGTGGAAGCTGGTCACCCAAGGTGCCCACCCGTCCTTCCGCCCAGAAAAAGATTTCGTCAACTGCATGGGCGCCCTGACCGGTGGCCAGGCAGTGCAGCAGGTAAAAGCCGGCATCCAGGCCATCTACCTGTCCGGCTGGCAGGTTGCCGCCGACAACAACTCGGCCGAGTCGATGTACCCCGACCAGTCGCTGTACCCGGTCGACTCGGTACCGACCGTGGTCAAGCGCATCAACAACTCGTTCCGTCGCGCCGACCAGATCCAGTGGAAAGCCGGCAAGAACCCAGGCGACGAAGGCTACATCGACTACTTCGCACCGATCGTGGCTGACGCCGAAGCCGGTTTCGGCGGCGTGCTGAACGCCTACGAGCTGATGAAGAACATGATCGAAGCAGGCGCCGCCGGCGTGCACTTCGAAGACCAGCTGGCCTCGGTCAAGAAATGCGGCCACATGGGCGGCAAGGTACTGGTACCGACCCAGGAAGCCGTACAGAAGCTGGTGGCTGCCCGCCTGGCCGCCGACGTTGCCGGTGTACCGACCATCATCCTGGCCCGTACCGATGCCAACGCCGCCGACCTGCTCACCAGCGACTGCGACCCGTACGACCAGCCGTTCGTGATCGGCGAGCGCACCCGTGAAGGCTTCTACAAAGTCCGTGCCGGCCTCGACCAGGCCATCTCCCGCGGCCTGGCCTACGCGCCGTATGCCGACCTGATCTGGTGCGAAACCGCCAAGCCGGACCTGGAAGAGGCCCGCCGCTTCGCCGAGGCGATCAAGAAGGAATACCCGGACCAGATCCTGTCGTACAACTGCTCGCCTTCCTTCAACTGGAAGAAGAACCTGGACGACGCCACCATCGCCAAGTTCCAGCGCGAGCTGTCGGCCATGGGCTACAAGCACCAGTTCATCACCCTGGCCGGCATCCACAACATGTGGCACGGCATGTTCAACCTGGCGCACGACTACGCCCGCAACGACATGACCGCCTACGTGAAGCTGCAGGAGCAGGAATTCGCCGATGCGAGCAAAGGCTACACCTTCGTGGCGCACCAGCAGGAAGTGGGCACTGGCTACTTCGACGACATGACCACCGTGATCCAGGGTGGCGCCTCGTCGGTGACCGCACTGACCGGCTCGACCGAGGAAGAGCAGTTCCACTGAGTTCGGTGAGCTGAACAGCAAGCCCAGGTTCCGTGAGGAGCCTGGGCTTTCTTTTGCCTGCACCGACCTCTTCGCGGGTAAACCCGCTCCCACAGACATAGCGCAAAACCTGTGGGAGCGGGTTTACCCGCGAAAGGGCCGGCACAGGCCAGAGCAAAATCAGGGATCAGGTCTAAGCTTGTCGCTACTCCACAGCAAGGACTGCCCATGCCCCGCCCTGGCCACCTGCTCACCCTCGCCGTCGCAGCCGCCGCCTTCTATCTATACGCGCTGGCCAGCGACAACGCCCTGCTTGGCCTTTTGGTCAAACCCATTCCGGTGCTCGCACTGATTGCCTGGCTGAGCACCACCCCCGCCACACCCTATCGCCGCTGGATCATCCTCGGCCTGGCCTTCTCGGTGCTCGGCGACATACTCCTAGCGATCCCCCGAGACCTGTTCGTGTTCGGCCTTGGGGCATTCCTCTGCGCGCACCTGGCCTACCTGCGCGGCTACTGCAGCCTCACGCGACGCCCGGCCTACCCGGCCCTGGCCTGCGCCGTACTGATCGGCGGTTCGCTGTTCGGCCTGCTTGCCGGCCATGGCCTGGGCCCACTGCTGATCCCGGTGGCCCTGTATGCCCTGACCATCGGCGCCATGCTCTGGCGCGCCCTGGCCTGTGGTGGCCTGGCCGCGCTGGGCGCCTGTGCATTTGTATTCTCCGACAGCCTGATCGGCATCGACCGCTTCGTCAGCCCGTTCGCCACCGCCGAGTACCTGATCATCCTCTTCTACTGGCTCGGCCAGTGGCTGATCGCTGCGTCGGTAAGCCGCGACACAAGCGACAAAGTATTGATCCAGAGCGGTGCGAGCAATGCCAGAAGCTGCTAGAACGAGAGTTTTTCGCATTTGCAAGAGGGGGCGCTCGGCAGATGAACTTTGCAAGGCCCAAAACTGCTAAAACATTACAGCTCAGGTTAAATGATATTAATTATCATTACGCAACTAGCCTGTCGTTACGCGGGGTAAGAAACATAATTAACAAATCCGCGTGCAATGCCCGAAACTCAAGGCTTTCAGCCAGTTACGAAAGATTTTTGTTCTTAAACCTACGAATAAATTTGCAACGGAAATTTTACTTGCACTGGGTTTACCCATAAAATCAGCGCGATTGATTCAGCTGCGACATTTGGTCACTGCGTCTGCGACACCACGTCGCCGCTCTACTTTATTTCAGACTGCAGAGCTGGGTCTCTGTATAAGGATTTCTAGCATGTCCGATTCGGCAGGACTCATCGCCCACAACTGGGGCTTTGCCATCTTCCTCCTGGGTGTCGTCGGCCTGTGTGCCTTCATGCTCGGCCTGTCCAGCCTGCTCGGTAGCAAGGCCTGGGGTCGCGCCAAGAACGAACCCTTCGAATCCGGCATGCTGCCCGTCGGCAGCGCCCGCCTGCGCCTGTCCGCCAAATTCTATCTGGTCGCGATGCTGTTCGTGATCTTCGATATCGAAGCCCTCTTCCTGTATGCATGGTCTGTGTCCGTCCGCGAAAGCGGCTGGACCGGATTCGTCGAAGCTCTCATTTTCATAGCAATTCTGTTGGCAGGTCTTGTCTACCTATGGCGCGTCGGGGCGCTCGATTGGGCTCCCGAAGGTCGCCGCAAGCGGCAAGCGAAGCTGAAACAATGAGGCTTTGGCATGCAATACAATCTCACCAGAATCGATCCGGACGCACCCAACGAGCAGTATCCGGTCGGTGAGCGGGAAACCGTCACCGATCAACTGCTGGAAGACCAGGTCCACAAGAACATCTACATGGGGAAACTCGAAGATGTGCTGCGTGGCGCGGTCAACTGGGGTCGCAAGAACTCCCTCTGGCCGTACAACTTCGGCCTTTCCTGCTGCTACGTGGAAATGACCACGGCCTTCACGGCGCCCCACGACATCGCCCGCTTCGGCGCCGAAGTCATCCGGGCCTCGCCGCGCCAGGCCGACTTCATGGTCATCGCCGGTACCTGCTTCGTCAAGATGGCGCCGATCATCCAGCGCCTGTACGAGCAGATGCTCGAGCCCAAGTGGGTCATCTCCATGGGTTCGTGCGCCAACTCCGGCGGCATGTACGACATCTACTCGGTCGTTCAGGGGGTCGACAAGTTCCTCCCCGTGGACGTCTATGTGCCTGGCTGCCCGCCGCGCCCCGAGGCATTCCTGCAAGGCTTGATGCTGCTGCAGGAGTCGATCGGCCAAGAACGACGCCCGCTTTCCTGGGTGGTTGGTGATCAAGGCATCTACCGTGCCGAGATGCCCGCCCAGAAAGACCTGCGTCGCGAACAGCGCATTGCGGTAACCAATCTGCGCAGCCCCGACGAAGTCTGATCCAGCGACCTGCCGCCCGCTCCCGAAGGAGCCGGCGGCCTGGCTTCATTCTTAACGCTGACCCAAAGCGACCGAGACCATGACAGCGGACAACGCTATTTATATTCCGCCCTACAAGGCTGACGACCAGGATGTGGTCGTCGAACTGCACAACCGTTTTGGCGCCGACGCATTCGTCGCCCAGGAAACCCGCACCGGCATGCCGGTACTGTGGGTAAAACGTGCCCAGCTCAAGGAAGTGCTGAGCTTCCTGCGCGGCGTCGCCAAACCGTACAGCATGCTGTACGACCTGCACGGCGTCGACGAACGCCTGCGCACCCAGCGCCGTGGCCTGCCGGCCGCCGATTTCAGCGTGTTCTACCACCTGCTGTCGGTCGAGCGTAACAGCGACGTGATGATCAAGGTGTCGCTCAGCGAAGGCGACCTGAACCTGCCGACCGTGACCGGCATCTGGCCAAACGCCAACTGGTACGAGCGCGAAGTCTGGGACATGTTCGGCATCGACTTTGCCGGCCACCCGCACCTGAGCCGCATCATGATGCCGCCGACCTGGGAAGGTCATCCGCTGCGCAAGGACTATCCGGCCCGTGCCACCGAGTTCGACCCCTACAGCCTGACCCTGGCCAAGCAGCAGCTTGAAGAGGAATCGGCGCGCTTCAACCCGGAAGCCTGGGGCATGAAGCGCCAGGGCGCCAACGAGGACTACATGTTCCTCAACCTCGGCCCGAACCACCCGTCCGCCCACGGTGCCTTCCGTATCGTCCTGCAGCTGGACGGTGAAGAGATCGTCGACTGCGTCCCGGACATCGGCTACCACCACCGTGGCGCCGAGAAGATGGCCGAGCGTCAGTCCTGGCACAGCTTCATTCCCTACACCGACCGTATCGACTACCTCGGCGGGGTGATGAACAACCTGCCGTACGTACTGGCGGTGGAAAAGCTGGCCGGCATCCAGGTGCCGCAGAAAGTCGACGTGATTCGCATCATGCTCGCCGAGTTCTTCCGCATCACCAGCCACCTGCTGTTCCTGGGCACCTACATCCAGGACGTCGGCGCCATGACCCCGGTGTTCTTCACCTTCACCGACCGCCAGCGCGCCTACACCGTGATCGAGGCGATCACCGGTTTCCGCCTGCACCCGGCCTGGTACCGCATCGGTGGTGTCGCCCACGACCTGCCGCGCGGCTGGGACAAGCTGGTCAAGGACTTCGTCGAATGGCTGCCCAAGCGCCTCGACGAGTACACCAAGGCCGCCCTGCAGAACAGCATCCTCAAGGGCCGGACCATCGGCGTCGCTGCCTACAACACCAAGGAAGCGCTGGAGTGGGGCACCACCGGTGCCGGCCTGCGCTCCACCGGTTGCGACTTCGACCTGCGTAAGGCGCGCCCTTACTCCGGCTACGAGAACTTCGAGTTCGAAGTGCCGCTGGCCCACAACGGCGATGCCTACGATCGCTGCATGGTCCGCGTCGAGGAGATGCGCCAGAGTATCCGCATCATCGACCAGTGCCTGCGCAACATGCCGGAAGGCCCGTACAAGGCGGATCACCCGCTGACCACGCCGCCGCCGAAAGAGCGCACCCTGCAGCACATCGAGACCTTGATCACCCACTTCCTGCAAGTCTCGTGGGGCCCGGTCATGCCGGCCAACGAGTCGTTCCAGATGATCGAGGCGACCAAGGGCATCAACAGTTACTACCTGACGAGCGACGGCGGCACCATGAGCTACCGCACCCGGATCCGTACCCCGAGCTACCCGCACCTGCAGCAGATCCCTTCGGTGATCAAAGGCAGCATGGTCGCGGACCTCATCGCGTACCTGGGCAGTATCGACTTCGTTATGGCTGACGTGGACCGCTAAGCATGAACAGCACGCTTATCCAAACCGACCGTTTCGCCCTGAGCGAAACCGAGCGCTCGGCCATCGAGCACGAGATGCACCACTACGAGGACCCGCGCGCGGCGTCCATCGAAGCCCTGAAGATCGTCCAGAAAGAGCGCGGCTGGGTGCCGGACGGCGCCATCTACGCCATCGGCGAAGTACTGGGGATCCCCGCCAGCGACGTCGAGGGCGTGGCCACCTTCTACAGCCAGATCTTCCGCCAGCCGGTCGGCCGCCACATCATCCGCGTGTGCGACAGCATGGTCTGCTACATCGGCGGTCATGAGTCGGTAGTCAGCCAGATCCAGAGCGAGCTGGGCATCGGCCTGGGCCAGACCACCGCGGATGGGCGCTTCACCCTGCTGCCGGTGTGCTGCCTGGGCAACTGTGACAAGGCCCCGGCGCTGATGATCGACGACGACACCTTTGGCGACGTGCAGCCTGCCGGCGTCTCCAAGCTGCTGGAGGGTTACGTATGACCATCACTTCCTTCGGCCCGGCCAACCGCATCGCGCGTTCGGCTGAAACCCACCCGCTGACCTGGCGCCTGCGCGACGACGGCGAGCCTGTATGGCTGGCCGAGTACCAGGCCAAGAACGGCTATGCCGCCGCCCGCAAGGCGCTGGCCGAGATGTCCCAGGACGATATCGTCCAGTCCGTCAAGGACTCCGGCCTCAAGGGCCGAGGCGGCGCAGGCTTCCCCACGGGTGTGAAATGGGGCCTGATGCCCAAAGACGAATCCATGAACATCCGCTACCTGCTGTGCAATGCGGACGAAATGGAGCCGAACACCTGGAAGGACCGCATGCTGATGGAGCAACAGCCCCATCTGCTGGTCGAGGGCATGCTGATCAGCGCCCGCGCCCTGAAGGCCTACCGTGGCTACATCTTCCTGCGTGGCGAATACACCACCGCGGCGAAGAACCTCAACCGCGCCATCGACGAAGCCAAGGCCGCAGGCCTCTTGGGCAAGAACATCCTCGGTTCCGGTTTCGACTTCGAGCTGTTCGTCCACACCGGTGCCGGGCGCTACATCTGCGGTGAAGAAACCGCACTGATCAACTCGCTCGAAGGCCGCCGCGCCAACCCTCGCTCCAAGCCGCCCTTCCCTGCCGCCGTCGGCGTGTGGGGCAAGCCGACCTGCGTGAACAACGTCGAGACCCTGTGCAACGTGCCGGCCATCGTCGCCAACGGCAACGACTGGTACAAGTCGCTGGCCCGCGAAGGCAGCGAAGACCACGGCACCAAGCTGATGGGCTTCTCCGGCAAGGTGAAGAACCCCGGCCTGTGGGAGCTGCCGTTCGGCGTCACCGCCCGCGAGCTGTTCGAAGACTACGCCGGTGGCATGCGCGACGGCTTCAAGCTCAAGTGCTGGCAGCCAGGCGGCGCCGGTACCGGCTTCCTGCTGCCCGAGCACCTCGATGCGCAGATGTACGCCGGTGGCATCGCCAAGGTCGGCACCCGTATGGGTACGGGCCTGGCCATGGCGGTCGACGACAGCGTCAACATGGTCTCGCTGCTGCGCAACATGGAAGAGTTCTTCGCCCGCGAATCCTGCGGCTGGTGCACGCCGTGCCGCGACGGCCTGCCATGGAGCGTGAAGATGCTGCGCGCCCTGGAGAAAGGCCAGGGCCGCGCCGAAGACATCGAGACCCTGCTGGGTCTGGTCAACTTCCTCGGCCCAGGCCGCACCTTCTGTGCTCACGCACCGGGTGCCGTCGAGCCACTGGGCAGTGCCATCAAGTATTTCCGCTCGGAGTTCGAGGCCGGTGTAGCCCCAGTCACTGCTGGCAGCGAAGCCCTGCGCCCGAACCTGGCGAAGCCGATCGTGGTCGGCGCATAACAAGATGAACAGCGGATGGTCCGTGCCATCCGCCAGCCCGCCGGCCGGCCCGAACGATTCGTGGCCGGCCGCAGGCTCACCGATTTCCATTAGCCACGCCCGCCCACGCGGGCCAACGAAGAACTTTGAACAATGGCCACTATCCACGTAGACGGCAAAGCGCTCGAAGTCAACGGTGCGGACAACCTGTTACAGGCCTGTCTGTCGCTCGGCCTCGACATCCCCTATTTCTGCTGGCACCCGGCGCTCGGTAGCGTCGGCGCCTGCCGGCAGTGCGCGGTCAAGCAGTACACCGACGAGAACGACACCCGTGGTCGTATCGTCATGTCCTGCATGACCCCTGCCTCCGACGGCACCTGGATCTCCATCGACGATGACGAGTCCAAGGCGTTCCGCGCCAGCGTCGTCGAATGGCTGATGACCAACCACCCGCACGACTGCCCGGTGTGCGAGGAAGGCGGTCACTGCCACCTGCAGGACATGACGGTAATGACCGGCCACAACGAGCGCCGCTACCGTTTCACCAAGCGTACCCACCAGAACCAGGACCTCGGCCCGTTCATCGCCCATGAGATGAACCGCTGCATCGCCTGCTACCGCTGCGTGCGCTACTACAAGGACTACGCCGGCGGCACCGACCTGGGCGTGTATGGCGCCCACGACAACGTGTACTTCGGTCGCGTCGAAGACGGCGTGCTGGAAAGCGAGTTCTCCGGCAACCTCACCGAGGTCTGCCCGACCGGTGTGTTCACCGACAAGACCCACTCCGAGCGTTACAACCGCAAGTGGGACATGCAGTTCGCCCCGAGCATCTGCCATGGCTGCTCCAGCGGCTGCAACATCAGCCCCGGCGAGCGCTACGGCGAACTGCGCCGCATCGAGAACCGTTTCAACGGCTCGGTGAACCAGTACTTCCTGTGCGACCGTGGCCGCTTCGGCTATGGCTACGTCAACCGCAAGGACCGTCCGCGCCAGCCGTTCCTCGCCGATGGCAGCAAGCTAGGCCTGGACGCCGCCCTGGACAAGGCCGCCGACCTGCTGCGCGGCCGCACCATCGTCGGCATCGGCTCGCCGCGCGCCAGCCTCGAGAGCAACTATGGCCTGCGTGAGCTGGTCGGCGCCGAGTACTTCTACTCCGGTATGGAAGCTGGCGAACTGGCCCGCGTGCGCCTGGCGCTGAACGTGCTGAACGACAGCCCGCTGCCGGTACCGACCCTGCGCGACATCGAAGACCACGACGCCGTGTTCGTGCTCGGTGAAGACCTGACCCAGACCGCCGCCCGCGTCGCCCTGGCCGTGCGCCAGGCCACCAAGGGCAAGGCCGAGGCCATGGCCGACGCCATGCGCGTGCAGCCTTGGCTGGACGCCGCGGTGAAGAACATCGGCCAGCACGCGCTGTACCCGCTGTTCATCGCATCCTTGGCTGAAACCAAGCTGGACGACGTCGCCGAAGAGTGTGTACACGCCGCTCCCGCTGACCTCGCCCGTATCGGTTTCGCCGTGGCCCACGCCATCGACCCGAGCGCGCCTGCCGTCGCCGGCCTGGACGATGAAGCCAAGGCTCTGGCCCAGCGCATCGCCGACGCCCTGGTCGCCGCCAACCGCCCGCTGGTGGTCGCCGGCACTTCCCTGGCGGATCCAGCGCTGATCGAAGCCGCCGCCAACATCGCCAAGGCCCTCAAGCTGCGCGAGAAGAACGGTTCGCTGAGCCTGGTCGTGCCCGAGGCCAACAGCCTCGGCATGGCGATGCTGGGCGGCGAGTCCGTCGATGCAGCCCTGGACGCCGTGATCAGCGGCAAGGCCGACGCCATCGTCGTGCTGGAAAACGACCTGTACGCCCGCGTACCGGCCGCCAAGGTCGACGCTGCCCTGGCCGCGGCCAAGGTGGTGATCGTCGCCGACCACTCCAAGACCGCCACCCTGGACCGCGCCCACCTGGTGCTGCCGGCTGCCTCCTTCGCCGAAGGCGACGGCACCCTGGTCAGCCAGGAAGGCCGTGCCCAGCGCTTCTTCCAGGTGTTCGACCCGCAGTACCTGGACAGCAGCATCCAGATCCACGAAGGCTGGCGCTGGATGCACGCCCTGCGTGCCACCCTGCTCAACAAGCCGGTGGACTGGACCCAGCTGGACCACGTCACCAGCGCCTGCGCCGAAGCCGCGCCGCAACTGGCCGGCATCGTCAACGCAGCGCCGTCCGCCGCGTTCCGCATCAAGGGCATGAAGCTGGCCCGCGAGCCGCTGCGCTACTCGGGCCGTACCGCCATGCGCGCCAACATCAGCGTGCACGAGCCACGTACCCCGCAGGACAAGGACACCGCGTTCGCCTTCTCCATGGAAGGCTACTCGGGCTCGGCCGAACCGCGCCAGCAGGTGCCGTTCGCCTGGTCGCCGGGCTGGAACTCGCCGCAAGCCTGGAACAAGTTCCAGGACGAAGTGGGTGGCCACCTGCGTGCCGGTGACCCGGGCGTGCGCCTGATCGAGTCGCAAGGCGACAAGCTCAACTGGTTCACCGCCATTCCGGGCGCGTTCAACCCGGCCCGCGGCACCTGGACCGCCGTACCGTTCTTCCACCTGTTCGGCAGCGAAGAATCCTCTTCGCGTGCTGCCCCGGTGCAGGAGCGTATCCCGGCTGCCTACGTGGGCCTGGCCAAGTCCGAAGCCGACCGCCTGGGCGTCAACGACGGCGCGCTGCTGAGCCTGAACGTGGCCGGTGTTTCGCTGCGCCTGCCGCTGCGTATCAATGAAGAACTGGGCGCTGGCCTGGTTGCGTTGCCCAAAGGCCTGGCCGGCATTCCGCCCGCCATCTTCGGTGCAGCCGTCGAAGGCCTGCAGGAGGCAGCACAATGAGCTGGTTCACCCCCGAAGTGATCGATGTGATCATTCAGGTCGTCAAGGCCATCGTGGTGCTGCTGGCCGTGGTGGTCTGCGGCGCGCTGCTGAGCTTCGTCGAGCGTCGCCTGCTGGGCTGGTGGCAGGACCGCTACGGTCCGAACCGGGTCGGCCCGTTCGGTATGTTCCAGATCGCCGCCGACATGCTGAAGATGTTCTTCAAGGAAGACTGGAACCCGCCCTTCGTCGACAAGATGATCTTCACCCTGGCGCCGGTAGTGGCCATGAGCGCCCTGCTGATCGGCTTCTCGATCATCCCGATCACCCCGGGCTGGGGCGTGGCCGACCTGAACATCGGCCTGCTGTTCTTCTTCGCCATGGCCGGCCTGTCGGTCTACGCCGTGCTGTTCGCCGGCTGGTCGTCGAACAACAAGTACGCCCTGCTGGGCAGCCTGCGGGCCTCGGCGCAGACCGTGTCGTACGAAGTGTTCCTGGGCCTGGCGCTGATGGGCGTGGTGGTGCAGGTGGGCTCGTTCAACATGCGCGACATCGTTGAATACCAGGCCAACAACCTGTGGTTCATCATTCCGCAGTTCTTCGGCTTCTGCACCTTCTTCATCGCTGGCGTCGCCGTGACTCACCGTCACCCGTTCGACCAGCCGGAAGCGGAACAGGAACTGGCCGACGGCTACCACATCGAATATGCCGGCATGAAATGGGGCATGTTCTTCGTCGGTGAGTACATCGGCATCATCCTGATCTCGGCGCTGCTGGTAACCCTGTTCTTCGGTGGCTGGCACGGTCCGTTCGGCATCCTGCCGCAAGTACCGTTCCTGTGGTTCGCCCTGAAGACCGCGTTCTTCATCATGCTGTTCATCCTGCTGCGCGCCTCGATCCCGCGCCCACGCTATGACCAGGTGATGGACTTCAGCTGGAAGTTCTGCCTGCCGCTGACCCTGATCAATTTGCTGGTGACCGCTGCGATCGTGCTCTACAACACGCCAGCCGTCGCGGCCCAGTGAGGATTTGACCCATGTTCAAGTATATCGGCGACATCGTTAAGGGCACCGGCACACAGCTGCGCAGCCTGGCCATGGTGTTCTCCCACGGGTTCCGCAAGCGCGACACCCTGCAGTACCCCGAAGAACCCGTGTACCTGCCGCCACGCTACCGTGGCCGCATCGTCCTCACCCGCGACCCCGATGGCGAGGAGCGCTGCGTGGCGTGCAACCTCTGCGCGGTGGCCTGCCCGGTCGGCTGCATCTCGCTGCAGAAGGCCGAGACCGAGGACGGCCGTTGGTACCCCGAGTTCTTCCGCATCAACTTCTCGCGCTGCATCTTCTGCGGCCTGTGCGAAGAGGCGTGCCCGACCACCGCGATCCAGCTGACTCCGGATTTCGAAATGGCCGAGTTCAAGCGTCAGGACCTGGTGTACGAGAAAGAAGATCTGCTGATCTCCGGCCCCGGCAAGAACCCTGACTACAACTTCTACCGTGTTGCGGGCATGGCGATCGCTGGCAAGCCGAAAGGCTCCGCGCAGAACGAAGCCGAGCCGATCAACGTGAAGAGCTTGCTCCCATAAGGACAGAAAGATGGAATTCGCTTTCTACTTCGCATCCGGTGTCGCCGTCGTCTCCACGCTTCGCGTGGTGACCGGCACCAACCCGGTGCACGCCCTGCTCTACCTGATCATCTCGCTGATTTCCGTGGCGATGATCTTCTTCTCCCTCGGCGCGCCGTTCGCCGGCGCCCTGGAAGTGATCGCCTACGCCGGCGCCATCATGGTGCTGTTCGTGTTCGTGGTGATGATGCTCAACCTCGGGCCGGCCTCGGTCGCCCAGGAGCGCGGCTGGCTCAAGCCCGGCATCTGGGCGGGGCCGGTGATCCTCGCCGCCCTGCTGCTGCTGGAGCTGCTGTACGTGCTGTTCGTCACCCCGTCGGGCGCCGCCATCAGCGGTACCACCGTCAGCGCCAAGGACGTCGGCATCAGCCTGTTCGGGCCGTACCTGCTGGTGGTCGAACTGGCCTCGATGCTGCTGCTCGCGGCAGCCGTCACCGCCTTCCACCTGGGCCGCAACGAGGCGAAGGAGTAAATCATGGGTGCTATCCCTCTCGAGCATGGTCTGGCGGTCGCCGGCATCCTGTTCTGCTTAGGTCTGGTTGGCCTGATGGTCCGCCGCAACATTCTCTTCGTGCTCATGAGCCTGGAAGTCATGATGAACGCCTCTGCCCTGGCGTTCATCGTCGCCGGTGCCCGTTGGGTCCAGCCCGACGGCCAGGTGATGTTCATCCTGGTGATCAGCCTGGCAGCCGCCGAGGCCAGCATTGGCCTGGCGATCCTGCTGCAGCTGTATCGCCGCTTCCACACTCTCGACATCGATGCTGCCAGTGAGATGCGCGGATGAACCTTATCTTCCTGACGTTCGTATTCCCCCTGATCGGCTTCCTGCTGCTGTCGTTCTCGCGCGGCCGCTGGTCCGAGAACCTGTCGGCGCTGGTCGGTGTCGGCTCGGTCGGTCTGTCGGCGGCCACCGCCGCCTACGTGATCTGGCAGTTCAACGTCGCCCCGCCTGAGGGCGGTGCGTACAGCCAGCTGCTGTGGCAGTGGATGTCGGTGGACGGCTTCGCGCCGAACTTCACCCTGTACGTGGACGGCCTGTCGGTCACCATGCTGGGCGTGGTCACCGGCGTCGGCTTCCTGATCCACCTGTTCGCCTCCTGGTACATGCGCGGCGAAGCCGGTTACTCGCGCTTCTTCTCGTACACCAACCTGTTCATCGCCAGCATGCTGTTCCTGGTGCTGGGCGACAACCTGCTGTTCATCTACTTCGGCTGGGAAGGCGTGGGCCTGTGCTCGTACCTGTTGATCGGTTTCTACTACAGCAACCGCAACAACGGTAACGCGGCGCTCAAGGCGTTCATCGTCACCCGCATCGGCGACGTGTTCATGGCCATCGGCCTGTTCATCCTGTTCGTCCAGCTGGGTACCCTGAACGTGCAGGAACTGCTGGTGCTGGCACCGCAGAAGTTCCAGGCCGGTGACACCTGGATGGTCCTGGCGACCCTGATGCTGCTGGGTGGCGCGGTCGGTAAATCGGCCCAACTGCCGCTGCAGACCTGGCTGGCCGACGCGATGGCCGGCCCGACCCCGGTTTCGGCGCTGATCCACGCGGCTACCATGGTGACCGCGGGCGTGTACCTGATCGCCCGTACCAACGGCCTGTTCCTGCTGGCGCCGGACGTCCTGCACCTGGTCGGCGTGGTGGGTGGCGTGACCCTGGTCCTGGCCGGCTTCGCCGCCCTGGTACAGACCGACATCAAGCGTATCCTCGCCTACTCGACCATGAGCCAGATCGGCTACATGTTCCTGGCCCTGGGCGTCGGCGCCTGGGACGCGGCGATCTTCCACCTGATGACCCACGCCTTCTTCAAGGCCCTGCTGTTCCTTGCCTCCGGTGCGGTGATCGTCGCCTGCCACCACGAGCAGAACATCTTCAAGATGGGCGGCCTGTGGAAGAAACTGCCGCTGGCCTACGCCAGCTTCGTGGTCGGTGGCGCCGCCCTGGCCGCCCTGCCGATCCTGACCGTGGGCTTCTACTCCAAGGACGAGATCCTCTGGGAAGCCTTCGCCAGCGGCAACACTGGCCTGCTGTACGCAGGCCTCGTGGGCGCGTTCATGACCTCGCTGTACACCTTCCGCCTGATCTTCATCGCCTTCCACGGCGAAGCCAAGACCGAAGCCCACGCCGGCCACGGCATCAGCCACTGGCTGCCGCTGGGCGTGCTGATCGTGCTGTCGACCTTCATTGGCGCCTGGATCCACCCGCCGCTGGCAGGCGTGCTGCCTGAAAGCGCCGGCCACGCCGGTGGCGAAGCCAAGCACTCGCTGGAGATCGCCTCGGGCGCCATCGCCATCGCCGGTATCCTGCTGTCGGCCCTGCTGTTCCTGGGCAAGCGTCGCTTCGTCACTGCGGTCGCCAACAGCGGTATCGGTCGCGTCCTGTCGGCCTGGTGGTTCGCCGCCTGGGGCTTCGACTGGATCTACGACAAGCTCTTCGTCAAACCTTACCTGCTGATCAGCCACATCCTGCGCAAGGATCCGGTTGACCGCAGCATCGGCCTCATCCCTCGCCTGGCTCGCGGCGGTCACGTCGCCATGAGCAAGACCGAGACCGGCCAGCTGCGCTGGTACACCGCCTCGATCGCCGTCGGCGCCGTGCTGGTGCTCGGTGCCGTGGTAGTGGCCGCGGTATGACTATGAATCTTGCGACTTTGCCAAAGGAAACCAACCCGTCATGATTTTGCCTTGGCTGATCCTGATCCCCTTCATCGGCGGCTTCCTGTGCTGGCTGGGTGAGCGCTTCGGCTCCACCCTGCCGCGCTGGATCGCGCTGCTGACCATGTCCCTGCTGCTTGGCATCGGCCTGTGGCTGTGGGCGAACGGCAACTACACCCTGGCTCCCGCCCCTGGCGCGGAGCCCGCCTGGGCCCTCGAGTACAAAGTCGAGTGGATCAAGCGCTTCGGCATCAGCATCCACCTGGCCCTCGACGGCCTGTCGCTGCTGATGATCCTGCTCACCGGCCTGCTCGGTGTGCTGTCGGTGCTGTGCTCGTGGAAAGAGATCCAGCGCCACGTCGGCTTCTTCCACCTCAACCTGATGTGGATCCTCGGCGGCGTGGTCGGCGTGTTCCTGGCCCTGGACCTGTTCCTGTTCTTCTTCTTCTGGGAAATGATGCTGGTGCCGATGTACTTCCTCATCGCGCTCTGGGGTCACAGCTCCTCCGACGGCAAGAAGACCCGGATCTACGCGGCTACCAAGTTCTTCATCTTCACCCAGGCCAGCGGCCTGATCATGCTGGTGGCGATCCTCGGCCTGGTGCTGGTCAACTACAACAGCACCGGCGTGATCACCTTCAACTACAGCGACCTGCTCAAGGCCGAGCTGCCGGCCGGCGTCGAGTACATCCTGATGCTGGGCTTCTTCATCGCCTTCGCGGTGAAGCTGCCGGTGGTGCCGTTCCACTCCTGGCTGCCTGACGCTCACGCCCAGGCGCCGACCGCAGGTTCCGTGGACCTGGCGGGCATCCTGCTGAAGACCGCGGCCTACGGCCTGCTGCGCTTCGCCTTGCCGCTGTTCCCGAACGCCTCGGCCGAGTTCGCGCCGATCGCCATGACCCTGGGCCTGATCGGTATCTTCTACGGTGCCTTCCTGGCCTTCGCGCAAACCGACATCAAGCGCCTGGTGGCCTTCTCCAGCGTCTCGCACATGGGCTTCGTGCTGATCGGCATCTACTCCGGCAGCCAGCAGGCCCTGCAGGGCGCGGTGATCCAGATGCTGGCCCACGGCCTGTCGGCCGCCGCGCTGTTCATCCTGGCCGGCCAGCTGTACGAGCGCCTGCACACCCGCGACATGCGCGAGATGGGTGGCCTGTGGCACCGCATCGCTTATCTTCCGGCCATCAGCCTGTTCTTCGCCGCCGCGTCGCTGGGCCTGCCGGGCACCGGCAACTTCGTCGGCGAGTTCCTGATCCTGATCGGCAGCTTCGCCCACGTCCCATGGATCACCGTGATCGCCACCACCGGCCTGGTCTTCGGTTCGGTGTACTCGCTGATCATGATCCACCGCGCCTACTTCGGTCCGGCCAAGGCCGACACCGTGCTGGCCGGCATGGACGGTCGCGAGCTGATCATGGTGCTGGGCCTGGCGGGCCTCTTGATCCTGCTGGGCGTGTATCCGCAGCCGTTCCTGGACACCTCTGCCGCCACCATGAGCGGTGTGCAGCAGTGGCTCGGTTCCGCTTTCACTCAACTCGCTTCGGCCCGGTAAGAGCGCTATGGAATTCACCACTCAACACTTCATCGCATTGGCGCCGATGCTGATCACCACCATCACCACGGTGGTGGTGATGCTGGCGATCGCCTGGAAGCGCAACCACTCGCAGACCTTCCTGCTGTCCACCGTGGGCCTGAACCTGGCCCTGCTGTCGATCCTGCCGGCACTTAAAGTCGCACCGCTGGCGGTCACGTCGCTTGTGACCATCGACAAGTTCGCCTGCCTGTACATGGCGATCATCCTGGTGGCCACCCTGGCCTGCGTCACCCTTGCCCACGCCTATCTGGGCGAGGGCTCCAAGGGCTTCCCGGGCAACCGTGAAGAGCTGTACCTGCTGCTGCTGATGTCGGCACTGGGTGGCCTGGTGCTAGTCAGCGCCAACCACCTGGCCGGCCTGTTCATTGGCCTTGAGCTGTTGTCGGTGCCGGTCTACGGCCTGGTGGCGTACGCCTTCTTCAACAAGCGCTCGCTGGAAGCCGGCATCAAGTACATGGTGCTGTCGGCTGCCGGCTCCGCCTTCCTGCTGTTCGGCATGGCGCTGCTGTACGCTGACGCAGGCAGCTTGACCTTCGACCAGCTGGGCAAGGCCCTGGCCGCCACCAGCATGCCGAGCCTGCTGGCGCAGCTGGGCCTGGGCATGATGCTGGTCGGCCTGGCCTTCAAGCTGTCGCTGGTGCCGTTCCACCTGTGGACCCCGGACGTGTACGAAGGCGCCCCGGCGCCGGTCGCCGCGTTCCTGGCCACCGCCAGCAAGGTCGCGGTGTTTGCCGTCGTGGTACGCCTGTTCATGCTCTCCCCCGCCGCCAGCAGCGGCGTGCTGAGCACCGTGCTGGCGGTGATCGCGGTTGCCTCGATCATCATCGGCAACCTGCTGGCGCTGACCCAGAGCAACCTCAAGCGTCTGCTTGGTTACTCGTCCATCGCCCACTTCGGCTACCTGGTCATCGCCCTGGTCGCCAGCAAGGGCCTGGCCCTGGAAGCCATGGGCGTGTACCTGGTCACCTACGTGATCACCAGCCTCGGTGCCTTCGGCGTGATCACCCTGATGTCCTCGCCGTACGCCGGCCGTGACGCCGACGCCCTGTACGAGTACCGCGGCCTGTTCTGGCGCCGTCCGTACCTGACCGCGGTACTGACCGTGATGATGCTGTCACTGGCCGGTATCCCGCTGACCGCGGGCTTCATCGGCAAGTTCTACATCATCGCCACCGGCGTCGAGTCGCACCTGTGGTGGCTGGTCGGCGCCCTGGTGATCGGCAGCGCCATCGGCGTGTACTACTACCTGCGCGTCATGGTCACCCTGTACCTGGTCGAGCCGAACCTGCGTCGCCACGACGCCCCGCTGAAGTGGGAACAGCGCACCGGCGGCGTGATGCTGCTGGCCATCGCCATCCTCGCCTTCGTGCTCGGCGTGTACCCGCAGCCGTTGCTGGAGATGGTGCAGCAGGCGGGCCTGCAACTGATCGGTTGATCGGCTGCACGATGTGAAAGTAGCCCCGCCTCGGCGGGGTTTCTTTTTGCCTGAAGGAAATCACTGGCTTCTTCGCGGGTAAATCGCAGCGGCGCACCGCCGCTCCCACAGGATCACCACCATTTCCAACGGTCAGCGCTTTACCTGTGGGAGCAACTGTCTTGCTCAATTTTTAGAATCTGGCGCGATCCCTGTGGGAGCGGGTTTACCCGCGAAGCAGGCGACGCGGTGCCTGGCACCGGCTGCGCCGGTGTTCGCGGCTGAAGCCGCTCCCACAGCGACCCCGCGGCCCTCAAGCCACGCGCTATGCCTGTGGGAGCGGGTTTACCCGCGAAGAAGCCACTGCGGTATTACAGATCGACCACTGTGCTTCGTCTGCCCTTTGCAGCGTCAGACTCCCGCACTCGATCTGGAACCCCGTCCCCATGCGCCCCACCCTCCCCTACTCCCTGCTGGCCCTGTTCGTCGCCGGCACCGCCCAGGCCGCCGGCCGCGTCGAACTCGACCAGGTGCTGATCCAGGACAGGCAGCAATCCGAACTGGAAGCCGCCGCCGACCGACTGCGCGAGATCCCCGGCGCCAGCAACCTGGTGGACATGGACAAGGTCGGCCAGGGCCGGGTGGCCAGCAACCAGGACGTGCTGGCCTACCAGCCTGGCGTATTCGCCCAGTCGGCGGGCAACGACGGCATCAAGCTGTCGATCCGCGGTTCGGGCATCAACCGCGCGCCGGGCGCCCATGGCTCGGGTGTGTACACGATGTTCGACGGCCTGCCGCTGACCGGCCCGGGCGGCACGCCCTACGAGCTGTTCGAACCGCTGTGGCTGAGCCGCGCCGAAGTGCAGCGCGGCGCCAACGGTTTCGACCAGGGCTCGCTGGCCCTGGGCGGCGCGATCAACTACGTGACCCACACCGGCTACGATGCCGCGCCCCTGCAGGTGCGCTACGAAGTCGGCAGCCGTGGCTACCAGCGTCGGCACATCAGCTCCGGGCAGGTGCTGGGCAACCTCGACTACTACGTGGCCCTTACCGACGCCGAGTACGACGGCTACCAGGCCCACAGCAGCGGCAGCGCCAAGGGCATCGCCGCCAACGTCGGCTACCGCTTCAACCCGAACCTGGAGACGCGCTTCTACCTGCGCTACCGGGAAACCGAGAACGACCTGGCCGGGCGCCTGACCAAGGACCAGATCAAGCACGATCCACGCGCAGCCAATCCTCTGTATCTGCGCCGCGACGCCAGCCGCCCCCAGCCGGGCAGCACCTGGCTGGCGAACAAGAGCACGTTCTATCTGGACGATGACTCGCGCCTGGAATCCGGCTTGGTCTATCACGACTACCCCATGGACCTTCGGGAAGGCGCCAACCGTCTTAAAGTCGCCTACACCGATGTGAGCGGCACACTCAATTACCATCGCCGCGATACGTTGTTCGGCCACGAGAGTAAAACCACCATTGGCTGGAGAACCACCAAGCACCTTCCCAACAGCGGTGCATCGGAGTTCGTTCGTGTGCAGGAAGCCGGCAACGCGCCACTGGTCGTTGGTGAACGAACCCGCGATTTCAGCTATCAGGGCTCCGATACCGTCCTGCACCTGGGCAACGATCTGGAACTGGTGCCAAATCTCTGGTTGACCACCGGTCTGGCAATGATCTACACCCGCCGCGAAAGCGACGTGACCTACCCTGCCGTTGGCGGCAAGGTCAGCCAGCATGACTGGGACTATGCGCCGCGGGTCGGCCTGCGCTATGACATCCGACCTGACTTGCAGGTCTACGGCAATCTGAGTCGTTCGGTCGAACCACCTCATCCCTGGGCGCTTATCTGGAGCTCGCCAAAGGTAAAAGGCCAACAGTTCCAGACGCAGCCCATCGAAATGCAGAATCAGACTGCCACAACGCTTGAGCTGGGCGCGCGTGGCGACTCGGTGATCGGCCGTTGGGACTTGACCTGGTACTACTCGCAAGTACGACATGAATTGCTGACTGTCGAAATCGAACCGGCCGTCACGGGCGAGTTCAACGCCAGCCCGACTATCCATCAGGGCATCGAGGCCGGCCTGGACAGCCTGCTCTGGGAACAACCGGGCACCGGCAAGCTCAGCCTGCGCCAGGCCTACACCTTCAGCGACTTCCACTACCGCAACGACGACAAGTTCGGCGACAACCGCCTGCCCGGCATCCCCATGCACTACTACCAGGCCGAACTGCGCTACGACTGGCCGAGCGGTTTCTACGCAGGGGTGAACACGCAGATGGCCTCCAAGGTGCAGGTGGACTACGCCAACAGCTACCACGCCGACGCCTATGCCCTGCTCGGTGCGCGCCTGGGCTGGGATTCGCCGACACGGGACTGGCAGACCTGGCTGGACCTTCGCAACCTGACCAACAAGCGGTATGCGGCGACGGTGACGCCGGGGTACAACGATGCCGGGCAGGACATCGCCCGCTCGACGCCGGGGGAAGGGTTTGGGGTGTATGCGGGGGTTTCCTACAGCTTCCGATAAACAGCTTGGGGCTGCTATGCAGCCCATTCGCGGGTAAACCCGCTCCCACAGGTTTCGTGCAGTGCCCTGTGGGAGCGGGTTTACCCGCGAATGGCCCTTTCAGGATGGCAGTTGCACCTGCGGCTTGGTCGAGGCAAAGATCGCCCAGCTGGAAATGAACAACGCCGCGATCAACGGCCCGATCACGAAGCCATTGAGCCCGAACACCGCCAGCCCGCCCAGAGTCGACACCAGCACCAGATAATCCGGCATCCGCGTGTCCTTGCCCACCAGGATCGGCCGCAGCAGGTTGTCCACCAGGCCGATCACCAGCACGCCGAACGCGGTCAGCACGATCCCCTGCCAGATTGCCCCGGTCAGCAGGAAGTACAGCGCCACCGGCCCCCAGACAATCCCCGCACCCACCGCCGGCAGCAACGACAAAAACGCCATCAGCACCGCCCACACCAGCACGCTGGGAATGCCCAGCACCCAGAAGATCAGCCCGCCCAGCGCCCCCTGAGTGATCGCCACCAGCAGGTTGCCCTTGACCGTGGCCCGCACCACGCGCTTGAACTTCAACTGCAGGCGGCGCTTCTGCTGCTCGGGCAGCGGCACCGCCTGGCGCACCTTGCGCGCCACCTCCGCGCCCTCGCGCAGGAAGAAGAACAGCAGATAGAGCATGATGCCGAAGCTCACCAGGAACTCGAAGGTGCCCTGGCCGAAGCTGAACGCCTGGCCGGCGAGGAACTGGCTGCCCTGGGTGGCCCACTTGGTGATCTTGTCGCGCAGGCCATCGAGGTTGCCCATGCCCATGCGGTCGAGGAAATGCTGGGCATAGACAGGCAGCATATCCTTGCCACGCTCGATATAGCCGGCAATGTCCAGCTGGCCGCTTTCGATGCGTTGGTACAGCGCCGCGCCCTCCTGCACCAGCAAGGCGCTGATGATGATCACCGGCAGCACGGCGACCAGCAGGCAGGTAGCCAGCGCCGTCGCCGTGGCCAGGTTGCGCCGCCCGCCCAGGCGCAGCAGCAGATGGCGTTGCAGCGGAGAGAAAAGAATGCCGAGGATCACCGCCCAGAAGATCGCGCCGGAATATGGCAGCAGGATCCAGATGAAGGCTATGGTCACCAGTGCCAGCAGCACGGTCAGGGCTTTGTTCTGCAAAACGGCTTCGTTCATGGGCATTCCTCGGGGGCTCAACAATTTAGTGCCTCGCGCATCGGCAAAAGTGCCGTTGATCCAGATCAATACATGCGCAGTGCCGCCGCCTTAGCATCCGCGCCTTTTGTCCCCGGTGCGCACCATGACCCCTCCTGCCAAGCCCGAACTGCTCGCCCCCGCCGGCACCCTCAAGACCATGCGCTATGCCTTCGCCTACGGCGCCGACGCGGTCTACGCCGGTCAGCCGCGCTACAGCCTGCGGGTGCGCAACAACGAGTTCGACCACGCCAACCTGGCCCTCGGCATCCAGGAGGCCCAGGGCCAGGGCAAGCGCTTCTACGTGGTGGTCAACATCGCCCCGCACAACGCCAAGCTCAAGACCTTCCTCAAGGACCTGGCGCCGGTGATCGAGATGGGCCCGGATGCGCTGATCATGTCTGACCCGGGGCTGATCATGCTGGTGCGCCGACACTTCCCGCAGATGCCGATCCACCTGTCGGTGCAGGCCAACACGGTGAACTGGGCCAGCGTGCAGTTCTGGCAAGGCATGGGGCTGACCCGGGTGATCCTGTCGCGGGAGCTCTCGCTGGAAGAGATCGAAGAGATCCGCCAGCAGGTGCCGGAGATGGAGCTGGAAGTCTTCGTGCACGGCGCGTTGTGCATGGCCTACTCCGGGCGTTGCCTGCTGTCGGGCTACATGAACAAGCGCGACGCCAACCAGGGCACCTGCACCAATGCCTGCCGCTGGAAGTACCAGGCCACACCGGCCACCGAAAACGCCACCGGCGATATCGTCCGTGAATACGAGCCGACCCTGGGCCTCGGCGCGCCGACCGAGCAGGTGTTCCTGCTTCAGGAGTCCAACCGCCCCGGCGAAGAGATGCCGGCCTTCGAGGACGAGCACGGCACCTACATCATGAACGCCAAGGACCTGCGCGCCATCCAGCATGTCGAACGCCTGGCCCGGATGGGCGTGCACTCGCTGAAGATCGAGGGCCGTACCAAGTCGCACTTCTACTGTGCCCGCGCCGTGCAGTCCTACCGCCAGGCCATCGACGACGCCGCGGCCGGGCGGCCGTTCGACCGTGGCCTGATGAGCAACCTCGAGTCCCTCGCCCAGCGCGGCTACACCGAAGGTTTCCTGCGCCGCCACGTGCACGACGAGTACCAGAACTACCAGCGCGGCAACTCGGTGTCCGAGCGCCAGCAGTTCGTCGGCGAGCTGACCGGGGTGCGCGTGGACGGCCTGGCCGAAGTGAAGGTGAAGAACCGCTTCGCCGTGGGCGACCACCTGGAGCTGATGACCCCACGCGGCAACTACCACTTCGACCTGCACCGCCTGTGCAACCGCCAGCAGCAGGCCATCGAGGTGGCGCCGGGCGACGGCCATGTGGTGTACCTGCCGATTCCCGAGCAGGTGTCACTGGAGTTCGGCCTGCTGATGCGCGACCTGGAGAGTGGCGAGGCCGTTGCCTGACAAATCTGTAATCCGCGCCTCAGGTGGCTGACAGGCGCTGGCGACGACCATCGGTGTCATTCCCGATCGCGGGGCAAACCCACTCCCACTGTGGGAGCGGGCTTGCCCCGCGATTGGATGGACCTTGCCAGCACCGAGAGTACCCCATGCCACCGACTCCAACCCGCCGCACCTTCGTCAAGGGCCTGGGGGCCGCCAGCGCCCTGGCCGGCCTCGGCCTCTGGCGCCCGCTGGCCCAGGCCGCCGAGGGCCGCCTGCCGCTGCATGACCTGAGCGGCCAGCAGTTCGACCTGTTCATCGGCCAGACCCCAGTCAACATCACCGGGCGCCCACGTACCGCGCAGACCATCAACGCCAGCCTGCCCGGCCCGCAGCTGCGCTGGCGCGAGGGCGACACCGTGACCCTGCGCGTGCGCAACCGCCTGGACCAGCCCACCTCGATCCACTGGCATGGCATCATCCTGCCGGCCAACATGGACGGCGTGCCGGGCCTGAGCTTCGTCGGCATCGAGCCCGGCGGCGACTACCTCTATCAGTTCACCCTGCGCCAGAGCGGCACCTACTGGTACCACAGCCACTCAGGGCTGCAGGAGCAGGCCGGCGTGTACGGCGCCATCGTCATCGCGCCCCGCGAACCCGAGCCGCACAAGTACCAGCGCGACCATGTGCTGTTGTTCAGCGACTGGTCGGACCAGGCGCCGGAAGCGCTGATGGCCACCCTGAAGAAGCAGTCAGACGCCTTCAACTACCACAAGCGCACGGTCGGCGACTTCGTCGATGATGTTGCTGAGAACGGCTGGGGCAAGGCCGTCGACAATCGCTGGGCCTGGGCGAAGATGCGCATGAGCCCCACCGACCTGGCCGACATCAGCGCCGCCAGCTACACCTACCTGCTCAACGGCCAGCCCCCGGACGGCAACTTCACCTGCCTGTTCCAGCCCGGCGAGACCGTACGCCTGCGCCTGATCAACGCCTCGGCGATGACCTACTTCGACTTCCGCATTCCGGGCCTGAAGCTCACGGTGATCGCCGCCGACGGCCTGCCGGTGACCCCGGTGACCGTGGACGAGCTGCGCATCGCCGTGGCCGAGACCTATGACGTGCTGGTCACCATGGGCAACCTGCCCGCCTACACGCTGTACGCCCAGAGCATGGACCGCACCGGCTTCGCCCGTGGCACCCTGGCCCGCGCGGCGGGTTTGCAGGCCCCCGTACCCGAGCCGGACCCGCGTCCGGTGCTGAGCATGGACGACATGGGCCACGGCGGCATGGGTGGGATGGACCATTCGAACATGTCAGCGATGGACCACGGCAACATGGCGGGCATGGACCACTCGAACATGGCCGGCATGGCCATGATGCAAAACCACCCTGCCAGCGAGACCGACAACCCGTTGGTGGACATGCAGACCATGGCCCCCCGCGCCAATCTGGCCGACCCCGGCATCGGCCTGCGCGACAACGGTCGCCGGGTGCTGACCTACGCCGACCTGCGCAGTCCCTACCCCGATCCGGACGGGCGCGAGCCGTCACGGGAGATCGAACTGCACCTGACCGGCCACATGGAGCGCTTCGCCTGGTCGTTCGACGGCATCAAGTTCAGCGATGCCGAGCCGCTGCGCCTGAAGTACGGCGAGCGGGTACGCATCACCCTGGTCAACGACACCATGATGACCCATCCCATCCACCTGCACGGCATGTGGAGCGACCTGGAGGATGAAAAGGGGCGCTTCCTGGTGCGCAAGCACACCATCGACATGCCCCCCGGCAGCCGGCGTAGCTACCGCGTCACCGCCGACGCCCTGGGCCGCTGGGCCTATCACTGCCACCTGCTCTACCACATGGAGACCGGCATGTTCCGCGAGGTACGGGTCGATGAATGAGAACCGCAACCGCCACATCGTCACCGGTGTCGCACTGATGGCCTTGCTGGCCAGCGAACGGGTCCTGGCCGCGGGTATGGACCATATGAACCATGGCAGCATGCCCATGGACCACAGCCAGATGAACCACGCGGCGGCAACTCCCAGCCAGCCGCGCACACCGCTGCCGGTGATCACCGACGCCGACCGCCGCGCGGCCTTCCCTCCGCTGCCGGGGCATCAGGTACATGATCGGGCGACCAACTGGGCAGTGATCGTCGACCAGCTGGAATATCAGAACTTCGAAAGCAGCGGCGCCCTGAACTGGAACGCCACGGCCTGGGTCGGCGGCGATATTGATCGCCTGTGGCTGCGCACCGAGGGTGAACGCGAACAGGGCAGGACGCACAAGGCCGAGCTGCAGGCCCTCTGGGGGCATGCCATCAGCCCCTGGTGGGAGCTGGTGGGTGGTGTACGCCAGGACTTCAAGCCCGCCAGCGGCCAGAGCTGGGCCGCATTCGGCATCCAGGGCACGCCGCTCTACGGCCTGGAGCTGGAGGCCACCGCCTACGCCGGCGAGCGGCAGCAGACCGCGCTGCGCCTGGAGGCCGGTTACGCTATGCTGCTGACCAATCGCTGGATCCTCGAGCCGACCGTCGAAGCCAACTTCTTCGGGCGCAACGATGCCGGGCGCGAACAGGGCTCGGGGCTGGCCGAAAGCGAAGTGGGCCTGCGCCTGCGCTACGAGATCACCCGTGCGTTCGCGCCCTATGTCGGGGTCAGCTTCAATCGGCTGCACGGCAGCCGCGCCGACCAGGCCCGGGAAGAGGGCGAGGACATCGGCCAGACCCGGCTGGTGGCCGGGGTTCGCCTGCGATTCTGACGTTTGCTGCCGGCCCTGCAGGAGCTGCCCTCCTGTGGGAGCGGCCTTGCGTCGCGAAAGGGCTGCGCAGCAGCCCCCAGCAATTTCGATGGTGACTTGGAATCTGGGGCCGCTGCGCGCCCCTTTCGCGACGCAAGGCCGCTCCCACTGGGTCAAGCTAAATCAATAAGTTACGCTATGTTCCATTGAGAGCCGGCGCTGATCAACTCAATGTGTTTTGTTTCACAGGAGCTCCACCATGCTGCGCAAACACCTGCTCACCCTCGGCCTGCTGGCCGTCACCGGCCTGGCTCAGGCCGCCGAGACCATCGATGTCTACCGCGACCCCAACTGCGGTTGCTGCAAGGAGTGGATCAAGCACCTGAGCGACAACGGCTTCACCGTCAATGACCACGTTGAGCCGAACATGAGCGCGGTCAAGCAGCGCCTGGGCGTCGAGCCACGCCTGGCGTCGTGCCACACTGGGGTGATCAACGGCAAGTTCGTCGAAGGCCATGTGCCGGCCGAACAGGTGCGCCTGCTGGCCAAGCGCGACGACCTCAAGGGCCTCGCGGTGCCAGGCATGCCCATGGGCTCGCCGGGCATGGAAATGGGTGACCACAAGGATGCCTACCAGGTCATCGGTGTGACCCGGGATGGCCAGGACACCGTGGTCGCCAGCTACTGATGCTCAGCCTTGGGGCGCTGTTCCTCAGCGCCTTCGGCGCCGCCACCCTGCTGCCGCTGCAGTCCGAGGCCGTGCTGGTCGGGCTGCTGCTGCGCGAGCCAGGCGCCTGGGCGACCCTGCTGCTGGTGGCCACGCTCGGTAACGTGCTCGGCTCCATCGTCAACTGGCTGCTGGGCCGGGCAATCGAGCACCTGCGCGAACGCCGCTGGTTCCCGTTCAGCGCCAACCAGCTGGAACGCGCCCAGCAACGCTACCAGCGCTGGGGCCAGTGGTCATTGCTGCTGAGCTGGATGCCGGTGATCGGCGACCCGCTGACCTTGATCGCCGGGATCATGCGCGAGCCGTTCTGGCGTTTCGTGCTGCTGGTCACCCTGGCCAAGGGCGGGCGCTACATCGTGGTGACGATGATCACCCTGGGTTGGTTTCACAACGGGTGAGCTGAAAGAATGCGAAGAACTGGCCGGGGGCCTTGAGGCCCCAGCCAGTCTCAAGCTCAAGCCGCGTCGGCAGCCTGCAGGTTGCCGAGCAGACGCCCGGCCATATCCAGTTTCTTCTGCAGCGTGTCCACGAACGAGAGCGCGGAGTGGGCCTGCAACAGATAGGGTTCCAACTTACGCTGACCGAAGAGGTCGCCGTAGGAGTGGGTCTGACCTACCGCCGTGTGGTCCAGCACCATCGAGGCGATTGCCTTTTCGGCGGTGCTGCCATGTTCGGCAAGACGTTCCAGGTGCTCGAACGACTGAGAGAGCGGACTGGTCGGCCGCTGTAGCGAACTCACGGTCGCGTTGAAGTCATTGCGCGTCGGCATAGCGACCTCGTCGTCAATCTTGACAAAGCCGAGCTTGACGGTCTTCAGCGACGTTACCGGATCAGGCTGTCCGGAGGTCGTCGCGTCGTAGGTCACTTCAGGCTCCACAGGCGGTGCAGCGCTCGCTCCAGCCAAAGTGCCACTCACCAGCGCAGGGGCATCGTCGCTTGCATCCACCACGACAACCGCCACCACCGCATCAGGCTTCTGGGCGAACAGTTCAATGAAATCAGCATCGACCTCTTTGACAAACTCCACCACCGCTTCAGGTCCCACTTGCTCGGGGTCCGGAAACTCGGCAAATCTCGAAGCCAGGAAAATCACCGCATCGAGCACCTTGGCGGCAGCCGTCGGATCTTGCTGCATCAGTTCGATATTTTTCGGGAACTGGGCTTCCTTCAAAGAATATCCTTTGGCGATATCGACCTCGTTGATCCTCGTCTCGACCTTCAGCTCTGGCACAAGATCGCCCAGCTTGACGACATTCGACAACAGGCAGTTGGCGTTACGCATGATGTTGCTGCCCGTGAGCTGTTCCGTATAGCTGGCCATGAACTGCTCGGTTGGCAGGTCTTTCTGCCTTGCCAGAATTCCACTGGCCTGTGACCTCATGACATCCGGCAGCCCCTTGGCCATCTGCTCGTTCAAAGTACGCATCATGTCCGGCGCCGAAGCCGCGGCCTGTGTACCACCCGCCGCCATAAAGGGACGAAAGCCGAAGAACTCGGCAATCGTAATGAACAGGCGCATCAGAATGCCATGCTTCTGCGGCTCCTCGTGACGCGCCAGGCGCTGCGCCGACTCGCTGGTTTTCACCTGGGCGCAGTCACTGCTCTCGTTGACGGGGTCCAGGTCGGCGCCACACACCCAACTGGTTGAAACCGATTCGATCATTGTGCAAACCTCTTCTTGCAGCATCGTTTGACTTGGGGAAAAGACCACTCTCACACCAGCAAGAACAGAGATCTTCTCCGAAGTGTCTTGCCTCCAACATTGTGGAAGCTGAGCGAACGATACCGACGCTGCACATCAGGCCCCATCAGCCCTTATCGCCTTTTTTGCACTTTTCGGCATAGCTGGGCCGGCACGCTGTTCGTGGATGCGCAAGCATGAAAAAGCCGCAAGAACCCAGATCCTTGCGGCTTGGAACATCCTGTCAGGAAGACAGACGCGCTCAGGCCATGATGCCCGCAGCCCTGATGCCCTGGTTGTCGTTGCGCAGGATCTCCTGGATGAGCTGACGCACCTGGTCGATCATCTTCGCCAGGTCGTCGGTGTAGCGCTGGAACAGTTCCTTCTGGTTGCCGGCAACCGCTGCCTCGAGCTCCTGTTCTTTTGCCCACACATCCTGCAGCGACTTGATGGCATGGGCGATGCCCGTGCCGAAGGCGGCGCCACTCTGGGCCACGCCATTGAGCGTGTGCAGCGTGGTATTGCGGGTGTCGATGGCATTCTGCAGGTGCTTGACCTCGATACGGTTCTCGGCGATCAGTTTTTTCGAGGCCATCGCCACCTCGCCGGGCTTGGCATATTCGGCAGCATGGCTGGCTTGTTCCAGGCCCTTGATCGTGCGCGCGTCACCCAGGTTCTTGAGCATACCGGTGGTGCCACTGGCCAGGGTGAACATGCCCAGTGCGCCACTGACGGCCGCCGAGGCGAACAATGCGTTGCTGGCCGTTCTCATCCAACTGATCTGTTCCTTGCTCGCCAGCACGCTGACTTCGGCCTGGGTCCTGCGCCCCTGCGCGTGGCCGTCACGCACCTGCATGGCGGCACGGAGAATGGCCAGCAGACTCTCCAGGTCCTGGCTGCAGGGCGTGGCCTGGGGCGAATCCAGGCTGACCCGCCCTTGCTTCTCGGCAAATACCGCGCTCGCTGTTGCGCATGGCATGGCCAGCATCGCCCACAGCGGTTGCCCGGCCTTTTGCTCTTCGATGACCGGTAGCTGGGCATCCACGTGGGACAAATGATCGATATTGGAAATGGACAGACTCATGATTGACTCCTTGATCAAGCGATGACGTTTCGGCAGGCGATATCAGCGCAGGCTTTGCTGCGGTTGTTCAATAGCTCCAGCATTTGCTCGAAGCGTTGCTGCTTCTTGGCAAGCAACTGTTCAAGCTCCCTGGCCAACTGTTCGAGATAGCTGTGTCCCTGGTCCAGCAGCAGGCGCATTTCCGCCAGCTGGGCCTCGCTGCGCAGCGCCAGCCCCTGCATGACCGAACTGGCCGCCTGCCCGGCGCTGGAGAGCGTGGTGGTCGCCATGCTGGCGCCGGCAAGGGTCATCTGCAGGTTGGCCCGGGTGCCCGCGCTGGCAGTCGAGGTGACACTGGTGGAGGCGACGCCCTGGATCTTCTGGCCCACCGACAGGACCGTCTGCGCGACCTTGCCACTCACCTTGCCGGCCACCCTGGCGGCGACCACCGTGAGGCTGCCACCGCAGGTCAGCACCACCGAGGCCAGCGCCAGGGCGACTTCCAGCGCCATCAGCACCGGCCCGAGGTACTTCATCACCTCCTTGGAGATATGCCCGTCTTCGGCCGCCTGGTTCAGCGACATGGACACCACGCCCATGACGCCCCCGGCGATCATCAAGGCGCCCGCGACAGCGCCCAGGCCGGTGGCGACCATGACGGTTCCCACCACGATGGACACGATGGCCGCCGCCCAGCCAAAGACCTTGGCGAACACGCTCGCGGTGCCGGCGTCCTGGTGTCGCTGGGCCACCTCCTCCATCTTCTGCGCGTTTAGCGTCATCTGCTGGCGGTTCTGCTCGGTGAGCTGACGTACCTGCTGCAGGTTCAGCTCGGTCTGGCGAGCACCTAACCGGCTCATCAGTTCGGTGAGGCGGATATCCAGTTCGGCGTCGGAGATGTCCCCGGCGAGTTGGCCGAGTATCAACGCACCGACATCAGGCATCACAACCAGCCCCGGTTGCATGAGGCGTTCAGGGTCGATCAGCTTGTCGATTACCTGGTCCTGTTGCTGCCCCGTCGCCAGTAGCGCTGGCGGATCCAGCCGGACACTCAGGTCCTGCCTGGCCGTTGCGACCCTTGCCGGTGTTGCGCAGTCGCCTGGCAGCTGGATCGCCGTGCCCGGAAGTGACGTATCAGATTCGATGTCAGTGGGCATCAGGAGCGGCTGCTCCATGGACAGAAGTTCAGCTCGCATGACCCGCCCCCTCCTTCTGCTGCAAGGCCTCAAGCAGCACCTGTGCCTGATCTGCCAGGCCGGCATGCTCGCTGTCCATCGCCAGGACCTGCGCCTGCTCGTAGCCGCTTCGCGCCGACTTCAGGTCGCCCAGGTGCTGGTGGCATTGCGCGGCATGGAAGCTGAAACGGGGATCCTGGGGCGCAAGCATCGCGCCATAGGCATAGGCCGGCAACGCGTCCTGATAGCGCTCAAGGGCTTGGTAGGCACCTGCCACGCCCAGAAATGCCCGGGGATCGTAATGGTCAAGTGCCGCGAGCCCCTTGAACATTGTCAAGGCATCCTCCAGCCGTCCCGCCTGGTAGAAGTTGAACGCCTGGGCGTAAAGCGTTTCCAGTTGCGCCGCGCATACCCCGCGCAGCATGGCGAAGGTGCCACCATCGCCAAAGAAGCGCTCGATCGCATCGACGTTGTTGGCATCGGCATCGTCGCCGGCCATCTGTTGTACTGTCGTCATCACCTACCTCAGTTCTGCAGAATCTTGGACAGCATCGAGAACCAGGTCTCGACGAACTTCATCATCACCTCGGTGGAGGTGGTGTAGCGCGACCCCACGTCGTTGAGCAGGGTGGTCTGTTCGGTCACCTTGTCGTTGATGATGCGGGTGCGATCACTCAGGGCCTGGGAGAAATTGGCCAGCGGGTTGTTGTCCTTGTCCCAGGCGTACTGCGCTTTGAGGTCGGTCATCGGTCCACTGACCTTTTGCAGGCGGCGTTCGCTCTCACCCGATGTAGGGGCAGGCTGCACGCCCTCGAGGAAATGCCGCACCGTGACGACCGCAGAGCCATTGAAGGCGGGCGTGAACGTATCCAGGCTCGAGAGCAGTCGGCGCTCGGAGCTCTTCTCCCAACTGTCCGCATCAAGATCGTAGAGCTTGCGGTCGAAGAGGTTGAAACCACCGTCTTCCAGCTTGAAGGTGCCTTTGTCGGCCATCACCACGTTGACCTTCGACTGGATCACGCTGAAGATCTTCAGCTCCGCCGTGAGACACTTGAGCTGCTCGCTGAGCTCGGTGCGCTCGGCCTTCTGCTTGCGCATGCGCAGGCCCATCGCTGCCATCACCAACTCGTCCATGCGCAGGCGCTCGCCCAGGTTGTGCAGCTGCAAAGGTGCACCCGGTAACCAGCTGGCATAAGCCTCGAGCAATTGGTATAGCGCCTCGACATGCTGCTCGGGCAACGGTTGCCCCAGCAGGCCCTCGAAATAGGGCCGGCTCTGTGCCAGACGCACCTGCCCCTCGGGACCCAGCAACGTCTCGATGGCCTGTGACCGGGCCTCTGGGCTAAGTGGCTGGCCTTGACCGTCCACAGCCACGATCCCGTGCTCATCCTGGATCACCTCCAGCCGCTTGATATCCCTCCAGGTGTCCGGCGGTGCGACACGGTCTACGTACGGCAATGGGACAGGGCGACTACTTGCTTCAATAGAACTGCTCATCATCTGCATCCGGTTGGCCAGGTACCCTCTTGGGGTACATGCAGATGAAGTCTATTGAAGGGCAAGCGGTCGCTCCGTCAGATCCGGCCGCGAATTTGTAGTTTGTGGGTACGCTTTCCGACGCCTGGCCGGCGTCAACCGATGCGCCCCAATGGCTGGATATTGATCTGCGTGGTGAGTTCCTGGAACGACAGCACCGGCAGGTCGAAATAGATGCCCTCGACCAGCTTGCGCACATACCGGCGGATGTCCATCGACACCACCAGCACGGGCCTGGCCTGGGCATCATGCAGGTCGCCCACCACGGCTTTCACCTGGGCGAGAAAGGTATCGCTCTGCGCAGGGTCCAGGGACAGGTAGCTGCCTGCGCTGGTCTGGCGGATACCGTTGCGGATCATCTCCTCGACCGCCGGATCCAGCAGATAGGCCGGCAGCAGGTTATGGCCGCTGGCATACTTGTAGCAGATATAGCGCTTGAGGCTGCTGCGCACGTATTCGGCCAGCTGCACCACATCCTTTTCCTTCTGCCCCCACTCCACCAGGGCCTCGAGGATCGAGCGCATGTTGCGGATCGAGATGCCCTCGCCCACCAGCCGCTGGAACACCTCGGTGATGCGCTGCAATGGCAGGATGCGCTGCACCTCCTTGACCAGTTCCCCGTAGCCCTGCTCCATCTGCTCCAGCAGGTAGCGGGTCTCCTGGATGCCAATGAAGTCCCCGGCGTACTCGCAAAGCACCTGGGACAGGTGCCAGGCAAGCACCTGGTCGATCGCCAGGAAGGCGCATCCGGCGCGTTCCAGGCGCTCGCGCTGGGCCTGCTCCACCCATAGTGCCGCACGCCCTGGCTGCAGGGCTTCACCTTCCTCATAGGACACGCCGACAAGCGCCAGCTGGCTGGGTTTTTCATGGACCAGCAGCCGCTCCGGCATCAGCCGGCCACGCGCCACCGGCACTTCCTGCAACAAGATGCGGTACTCGCCGGGACCGAGCGCGCTGGTGAAACGCAGGCGGATGCCGGGAAACGGCACACCATGGTCCAGGTACAGCGCCTGGCGTACCTGTGCCAACTCGTCGTTCAGCGAGGCGGCCTCCAGGGCGGCTTGCAGGCCGCTGTCCACGTCGATGAGCAAGGGCACCGTCAGGGCGAAGGCTTGCGCATCAACGGCCGACTTCACCTTGCCGGACGGCTTGAGCGTGGGTGCACCAGCGCCATTGGCCAGCAACGCCGGCAGGCCACCACTCTGCTGCCTGCCATCCTCCTCGATGCGCCGTTGGCGGATCGCCCACCAGCCTGCGCCCCCGACCAGCAGCGCCAGGGTAAGGAAAGTGACCGTCGGGAAACCAGGAACAAGCCCGAACAACACCAACAATGCGCCGCCGATCATCAGGGCCTTGGGTTGCGCCATCACCTGGTTGCCGATATTCGCCCCGAGGTCGCGGGAAGCTTCGCCGTCGCGGGTGACGATGATGCCCGCAGTGATGGCGATCAGCAGCGCCGGCACCTGGCTGACCATGCCATCGCCCACGGTGAGTACCGCGTAGAGCTGCAAGGCGTCTGCCGTCGACATGCCCTTCTGCATCACACCGATGGCCAGGCCCGCCAGCAGGTTGACGACGATGATCACCAGCCCGGCAATGGCATCGCCCTTGACGAATTTCATCGCCCCATCCATGGCCCCGTACATCTGGCTGGCCTTTTCCACCTCGCCCCGGCGGTCGCGGGCCTCGTTGACGTCGATGACCCCGGCGCGCAGGTCGCCATCGATGCTCATCTGCTTGCCTGGCATGGCGTCGAGGGAAAACCGCGCGCTGACTTCCGCCACCCGCTCGGCGCCCTTGGTGATGACCAGGAACTGCACGATGGTGATGATCAGGAACAGGATGCAGCCCACCACCAGGTTGCCGCCCACCACGAAGTCGCCGAAGGTCTGCACGATCTGCCCGGCGTCTGCTTCCAGCAGGATCATCCGCGTGGTGCTGATCGACAGCGCCAGGCGAAACAGCGTGGTGACCAGCAGCACCGAGGGGAACACCGAGAAGTGCAACGGCGAAACGACATACACCGACATCATCAACAGCACCACCGCGATCGCCATGTTCATGGCGATCAGCAGGTCAAGCAGCAGGGTCGGCAACGGCAGGATCATCATGAACACCACCGCCAGCAGCATCACGGCCAGCATCAGGTCCTTGCGCGCACCGACATGGCCGAGCATGCGGGTCAAGGCATTCATGGACGGGCCTTGCGCTGCAGGTACTCGCCGAAGGTGGCCTGCGCCACCTCCAGCCGGCCCGCCATCTGCTGCGCCTGGCTCAGGCACAGCCACAGGGGCGCACGCTGTTCGCCAGCGTCACGCAGTGCCAGGCACTGCTGTTCGGCTCGCGCCCAGTCGCCCAGTTCCAGCGCCGCCACCACCGACGCTCGCCGCCCGGCGAGGTGATCGGGGTCAGCCCGCAACAGCACCTTCAGCAACGTTTGCGCACCCTCGGGGCGGCCACATCGCAGGTGCAGCCAGGCCAACAGCTGCAGGGCATCACGCTGTTCAATCGTCAATTGCATCTATTCATACCTTGAGCAGAAGGTTCGCGTAGCACGTCAGCGTGCGCCGATCGGCCAGCAATGCTTGCAGCAGTACCGCCGCCTGGCGGTCCTCGCAGACCTGGGTGTTCAGGAGTTGCTCCACCAGGGAGCCCAGCGTCGTGGCGAAGCGCTGCGGGTCATACAGGGCTCGCAGCACGTGTTCGGGAGTGGCGTACGACAGGCGCAGGCGTGCCATCTGCTGCTGCGGGTAGAGGTCACGCAGATGAGCCTGCACGGGCTGTCCCGGCATCGGCAACGGTTCGCCCGCCGAGCGAGCAAGCGCTGTGTCGGCTGTCAATGATGACAGCCACAGGTCATGGAACTGCCCGGCTCGCTCGATCACGTTCATGCCGCGAGCACTTCGGCGCGCACCCGCGACAGCAGCCGGAAAGCTTCATGCAGGACCTGCTCGGTCACCCGGCGCTCATCGAGACTGGCCAGCAACACCAGACGTTCGTCAGGCAGCAGGCCACACCGCAATTGCAGGCCAGGCGTCTGCTGGTCATGGACATGCCTGAGCGCACTCGACATGGCGTGCTCGAACAATGCGCCCTGCACGGTAAAGCTCAGCCAAAGCGTCAACTGCCCTCCCTGCCGCTCGAACTGCAGGACACCGATATCCATGAGATCCAGGCGTAGCAACGTTTCCGGCGTATGCGTCAGAACCACGCCCTGATCGCGACAGAACCGGACGATGGCCTCGGTACAATCGTCCATGCTCATTCCTCCCGCACGCCACGCAGCGACGCTTCCTCATCGTCGATGAGCTGGTCCATGGTCAACTGACAGACCGCCAACAGGTGTTCGCGCTGGGCCTCTTCGCTGAACACCTGCACGGGCAGCAGGCGAAAGATCCGCTGCAGTTCACGCAGACAATGCACACGTTGAGCACCCGGTACGAGCGGCAACGCGGCAAGCAGGCGCAGGATGTCCTGCTCGGTGACCCAGCGCTTGTCGATCAGCGCCAACAGGTCGCTGACCAGGTCAGAAGGCCCGTACGCCACTGGGCTCTCCGGCAAGCTGGCGGAACAGCGCAGCGGTATCGCTTTCCAGTTTCTTGAGGGCCTGCACCAGCTTCATGTCGCTGATGACCTGCTGCAGTTGGTTGCTGTCCAGATGCGAGGACGGCCCACTGATATGGCTGGCCAGGCCGTTGAGCATGAACTGGGCAACCTCGCTGATAGCTGCATCGCCGAAGCGCGACCGCAAGTCGTCCCAGGCATGCCTGAGCCCGCGATAACCGCACAGGAAGTCGCAATAGACCTCGCGCAGCGTGGCCACCTCTGCGACACCTTGTTCCTGGGTCACCTGGGCCAACGGACCGATCTCGATACCCAACTCGATCGCCTGGCCCTGCGCCTGCGCCATGCCCGCCATGGCCTGGTCCAGCTTGCCGAGCAAACCGCTGTCATCTGCTGTCCTGGCCAACACATCGCGGGCATATGCCAGGGCCAGGTAACGATGGCAGGCTTGGCTGGAGAAGCCATCCAGCCGTGCCTCCAGCTCCCCCCGCGTCAGATCGGGATGCTGACGCAGCCAGGATGCCAGCTCATCCAGGGCACGGCGCTGGATGTCCGGCACCTTGGCCAGCATCTCCTCGGCCGCCTGGCCCGCCTGTACCCCATGCTGGCGGGCATCGGTAATTCGGTTGCGGGCACTGAGCCGGGCATTGGCCAACGACGAGAATGCCATCGACACCTCCTCCGCCATCTCGGCCTGCTGCCCCATCGGGGTCACCTGCCGCGCCTGGAGGGTAGCCTGTGCTTCCCAGTCGCCCCCCATGGCCACCATCGGGTCAACCGGGGCAAAGCCGATGCCTTCGCTCATCACCACCTCACATCGAAATACATGAATGGGCGGCATGCTAGAGGCAAGCCAACAGCCGTACTGTCAGCGTCGGGCGCTTCTTTTTAGCCTACCGGCGCCCAACACCCAGCGACCGGAATCTAAAAACATACGACCCACAGTGAAATCCGTTCCCGGACAGGCTTCCTAGAATGGTCCCTTCACTCACGCACCAGCATCGTTCCCATGCCGCCATCGCTGCTCCAGATTCCCCAGGCCCTGAAGTCTGCCGTGAACGACGCCACCCTGATCCAGGCCAACGGCAAGGTCACCCAGGTCTCCGGCACCCTGATCCGTGCACTGGCACCCGGAGTACAGGTCGGCGAACTGTGCCGACTGCGCAAGCCCAATCATGAGCAGGTACTGCTGGCAGAGGTCATCGGCCTGCAGCAGGACCAGGCTCTGCTCGCCCCGCTGGGCGACATGCAAGGCCTCTGCACGCGCACCGAGGTCTGCCCCACCGGGAGCATGCATCGCGTGGGCGTAGGGGATCACTTGCTGGGAACGGTGCTCGACGGCCTCGGCAATCCGCTCGACGGCAGCATGCCGGCCACACCACAAGCCTGGTACCCGGTGCATCGGGATGCGCCGGCGCCCTTGAGCCGCAAGCTGGTCGATACACCCTTTAGCCTGGGCATCCGTTGCATCGATGGCCTGCTCACCTGCGCCGAAGGACAACGCGTCGGCATCTTCGCGCCCGCCGGTGGTGGCAAGAGCACGCTGCTGGCCTCGCTGTTGCGCAACGCGAAGGCGGACGTGATCGTTCTCGCCCTGATCGGCGAGCGCGGCCGCGAGGTGCGCGAGTTCATTCAACATGAGCTTGGCGAACACGGCCTGCGCCGAGCGGTGCTGGTGGTCGCAACCTCCGACCGCCCCGCAATGGAGCGGGCCCGGGCGGCCTTCGTCGCCACCACCGTGGCCGAGTACTTCCGCGACCAGGGCCGCAAGGTCCTGATGCTGACGGACTCGCTGACCCGCTTTGCCCGGGCCCAGCGGGAGATCGGTCTGGCCGCGGGCGAGCCGCCGACCCGACGCGGCTTTCCGCCTTCGGTGTTCGCCCTGCTGCCACGCCTGCTCGAACGCGCCGGACACTCGGCCAAGGGCTCGATCACCGCGATCTACACCGTGCTGGTGGAAGGCGACGACCTGAACGAGCCGATCGCCGAGGAAACCCGCTCTATCCTTGATGGCCACATCGTGCTGTCACAAGCGTTGGGGGCAGCCAACCACTACCCAGCCATCGACGTGCTGCGCTCGGTCAGCCGGGTCATGCACCAGGTAGTCAGCCCTGCCCACAGGGCCGCTGCCTGCCAGTTGCGCGAATGGATGGCCCGCTACGAGGAAGTCGAGTTGCTGCTGCGAGTCGGCGAATACACCCGAGGCCAGGATCTGGCCGCTGACCTGGCCATCGACAAGCGTGACGCCATCCGCAATTGGCTGTGCCAGGCCCCGCGCGAACACAGTTCGCTGCAACAGAGCCTCGAACAACTGCTGGAGATCGCCCGGTGCCCCTGACTGCCCTGATATCCATCAAGCGACGCCGACTGCAGCGGGCCGAACGCGAAGCGTGCAATCAACAAGCTCACCTGCAGGCGGTACAGGCAGACAAGGAGCAGTCGGTCGAAGCGCATCTGGCGTATCGACGCTGGTCCGTCGAACAAGAGCAGCGCCTGTTCGACACGCAGGTGGGCCGCCTGACCAACCTCCATGCCCTGGAGCATTGGCGTCGACAGGTCGGCCTGCTCGGTGAACGAGAAGCGAGCCTGCGTGAACGAGTCGTGGCATGCGAAAACGCGCTGGCACGCCAGCATACGGCGTGCCAGCAGGCGCAAGCAAAACTGACTCAGGCCAGACAACAGTTGGACAACTTGAACCAGCTGCACGAGCAGGCCTCCCGGCAAGCCGCTCAGCAGGCAGAGCACAGCCAGGAACTCGAAGTGGAAGAGCGCCATGGCCAGGGAGGCCCGCAATGCTGAACACCCGGCCAGTCCCTGCGCTGCCGGAAGTTCCATCGCCTGACACGCCTGGCCTTGTGTCTCGCAATGAACAACGACTGATGTTCGAACAGCTGCTGGAGAATCCGCAGCTCGAGCGCGGCGCCCCCCAGAATGCTGGACATCGACCCGTTCAAGACGCAGCCAACCCAGGACGCCCTGTCGCCCAGGCGGTCCTGAACATGGCTGCTCCAACCTGCCAATTCCCGGCCGCCTGCGCACCGCAACTGCCTGCGCGGATCGAGAACGCCATTGAACGCCCCCTTCCGGCGTCCGTGTCACCATTACCGGATGAAGCAGAGCCAACCCCATCAGCCGGGGCAAGTCGTACCGAGGCAAGTCCGCAAACCGCCCACGACAGCACCGGCAACGAACTGTCTCGCCTGATACCCAGCGATACCGATCCAATACCTGCGCCCTCCCCTACATCGGGTGAGCGCCCCCTGATTGACAGGATATTGCCGTCAACGGTCGTTGGACCCACACAGGATCTGCAGACTCTTGTGGAGCGCCTGCAATTGCAACTGTACGGCAGCAGGACTGGTACGCGCGAACAGACCTTGCTGCAAATGCAGCTGCCGCAGTTGGGTCATGTGGAAGTGCGCATGAATCATGTAAGCGCTGGCCTGCAGGTTGAGATCCAGGCCGCGCCGACGAGTCTGCGGCAATTGCAGATGGCCAGCATGGACCTGCTTGACCGCTTGCAGCGGCTCGATCCCGCGCAGCCGGTCGGCCTCGGCTTTGGCGCAAATGGCGACAACCAGCAAGGCTCGCGCAACAGGCGTCATGTAGAGGATGAGGGGTGGCCTGAACCATGAATGCACCGAGCTTTCCTGCCGCCCATGCCTGGGAACTGCGCTTGCAGCAGTTACTGAGCCATCGCCAACGTTACTATGCCGACGGTGAAGGCCAAGCGTCGCTGAGCATCACCGTTCCAGGCGATGAGCCGGATCTGGCCATGCTGATCGATTGGCGCGGTGTGCCGGCGCGCCTGCTGTGCCGCCGGCAGCGCCTGGCGCAATGGCTGACCCCGCATTTGCAGGAGGCCGACTTTGCCAGCCTGCCCGCCGCGCTGCAGCTGGCGGTGCTGCAACGGGATACCCCTCGCATACCCGGTCTGCAATGCCTGGGCATCGAGCCGGCAGGGGCCATCGACCGCGCACCTGGCCTGCAGGTAACGCTGAAAAACGCACAAAGCCTGCTGCCCTGCTGGGTACAAGGCGACAGCGAGCGCCTGCTGGAAGCCTTGCCATGGCGCCCACTGCGTGAACGCCTGAACATACTGCTGAACCTCTCGCTGCAGTGGCGTCCCCTCGAAATGACGTTGCACGACCTGTGTGACCTCGGCACCGGCGATATCCTGCTGCTGCCCGCCGGTACGCCAGTTTCCCCAAGGCTGCTGGGCATGCTCGATGGCCACCCCTGGGCCGAACTGCAACTCGACGACACACATCTGGAGCTAGTCCGCATGCACGCAACACCACCTGTGACCGACACCGCCCTGGAAGCTCTGGAGCAACTACCCATCCCGGTCAGTTTCGAAGTCGGCCGCCAGACCCTCGACCTGCACACGCTGTCGACCCTGCACCCTGGAGCGCTGATCGAGCTGCACAGCCCGCTGGATGCCCAGGTGCGCATCCTCGCCAACCAGCGTTGTATCGGCACCGGTCTGCTGGTGCAGATCGACGGCCGCCTTGGGGTGCGAGTCAACCGCCTGCTGGAGCAGCAATCGACATGATCCAGCTGCCGGACGAATTGAGCCTGATCCTCGGCCTGGCGCTGCTGTCCCTGGCGCCCTTCATCGCGGTCATGGCCACCTCGTTCCTGAAGATGGCCGTGGTCTTCTCGTTGCTGCGCAATGCGCTGGGGGTTCAACAGATCCCGCCGAACATGGCCCTGTATGGCCTGGCGATCATCCTCAGTATCTATGTCATGGCCCCGGTGGGCATGGCCACCTACGACTACCTGAACGCCCATGAGACCACCCTCGGCGATGCCCGCTCGGTCGAACGTTTTCTCGACGAGGGCATGGCGCCGTTTCGCGCCTTCCTCGACCGTCAGGTCAACGAGCGTGAACGCGCCTTCTTCCTCGACAGCGCCCGTCAGCTATGGCCCAGCAAGTACGCCGAGCGGGTCGATGGCAACAGCTTGCTGGTGCTGTTGCCGGCATTCACCATCAGCGAGCTGAGCCGGGCCTTCGAGATCGGCTTTCTGATCTACCTGCCCTTCATCGCCATCGACCTGATCATCTCCAACATCCTCCTGGCCATGGGCATGATGATGGTCTCGCCCGTAACCATTTCACTGCCCTTCAAGCTGCTGCTGTTCGTCCTGCTCGACGGCTGGGGACGACTCTCCCATGGCCTGGTGCTGAGCTACGGAGGCTGACATGGGCAGTACCGAAGTCCTGCACTTTGCCAGCCAGTCGCTGTGGCTGGTGCTGGTCCTTTCACTGCCGACGGTATTGATAGCCGCGCTGGTCGGCACCCTGGTCTCCCTGGTACAGGCGTTGACCCAGGTGCAAGAGCAGACCCTGGGCTTCGTCGCCAAGCTGGTGGCGGTGATCGTCACCCTGTTCGTCACCGCAGACTGGATGGGCAGCGAGCTGTACCGTTACACCGACCTGGTGCTCAATCGGATTCCTTCGGTGCGATGACGGTCCAGACGCTTGAACAGGTGCTGCTGAGTTTCAGCCTGATCCTGCCCCGGCTGTTCGGCTGTTTCCTCCTCCTGCCGATTCTTGGCAAGCAAGTGCTGGGTGGCGCCCTGGTGCGCAACGGCGTGGCCTGTTCACTGGCGCTGTTCATCTACCCCTGCGTGGCCGACACCCTGCCCGCCGATCTGGACGGGTTGCAGCTGGGCCTGCTGATCGGCAAGGAAGTGCTGCTCGGCCTGCTGCTGGGCTTCGTGGTGGTCATTCCATTCTGGGCCCTGGAGGCCTGCGGTTTTCTCATCGACAACCAGCGCGGGGCCACCTTGGCTTCAACCCTCAACCCGCTGCTGGGCAGCCAGACCAGCCCCACCGGTGCCCTGATGGTCCAGACGCTCGTCACCCTGTTCTTCACCGGTGGTGCCTTCCTGGGGCTGTTGGGCGCACTGCTGGGCAGCTACGCCAGCTGGCCGGTGGCAAGCTTCTACCCGCACATCGACAGCCAGTGGAACGCGTTCTTCCTGGCCCAGTTCGATTACCTGCTGGCCCTGTGCGTGCTGTTCGCCGCGCCGTTGCTGATCGCCATGTTCCTCGCCGAATTCGGCCTGGCCCTGATCAGCCGCTTCGCGCCGACGCTGAACGTGTTCATCCTGTCCATGCCGATCAAGAGCCTGGTCTGCAGTGCGCTGCTGGTACCGTACCTGTTCCTGCTGATGACCCAGGCCGAGGACCAGGTGTTCATCGCACTGGCCAAGGTACGCCTGCTCGGCCCTTTGCTGGAACAGCCATGAGCACCGAAAAGACCGAACAACCCACACGGGCGAAATTGCGCGATGCGCGCCGCAACGGCCAGGTGGCCAGGAGCAAGGAGCTGGTCTCCACTGTACTCATCCTGAGCCTGGTCGCGTTGCCCATGGGATTTCCCGACTACTTTCTCGGGCATCTGCGTGGGCTGATGATGCTTCCCGCCCCCCTGCTCCACCTGCCCTTTCGCCAGGCACTGGAACTGATGTTGGAACAGCTGCTGCATGAGTTGCTATGGCTCACCCTGCCGTTCCTGCTGACCGCGGCGCTGGCCGCTATTGTCGGCAATCTGCTGCAGACCGGTTTCGTATTCAGCGGCCAATCGCTGGCACCCGACCTGAAGAAGGTCAGCCCGCTGGAGGGCGTGACGCGGGTCTTCTCGATCAGGAACCTGCTCGATTTTTTCAAGTCGTCGCTCAAGGTGCTGCTGCTCGGCGCCCTGGTGCTTGGCCTGCTCAGCGAGCACCTGGGCACGCTGCTGCGGGTGTCGTCATGTGGCATCGAATGCATCCTGCCGTTGCTGGGCAGCCTGATGGGCCAGCTGATCGGGGTCTGCGCCGTGGGTTTCCTGGCGATCTCGGCGGCCGACTACGGCCTGGAGCGCTGGCAGCATCACAAGCAGCTGCGCATGAGCAAGGAAGAGGTCAAGCGTGAACACAAGGAGATGGAAGGCGCCCCTGAGCTCAAGCGCGAGCGTCGCAAGCGTCACCGCGAGATGCAGAAAGGCACGTTGCGCGCGGACGTCAGGCGCTCGTCGGTCATCATCGCCAATCCGACCCATATCGCCGTGGGCTTGCGCTACAACCCCGGGGAAACACCATTGCCGCTGGTTACCCTCAAATACACCGACGAGCAGGCCCTGCTGGTTCGGCGGCTTGCCGAAGAGGAAGGGATACCGGTACTCGAGCGCATTCCCCTGGCCCGAGCGCTGTTCGCGGGTAGCCGGGTGGAGCAGTACATTCCCGGCGAACTGATCCAGCCGGTCGCCGAGGTGATCCGCTGGCTGCGGGCGCAGGAGGAGATTGCATAGGGCTACCCAAGATTGCCCGGCCCGACGACAGGGAACAGCATCGTAATCATTAGCAGGGGAGCATCGACGCACCACCGCTCCCACGAATCCCTTTTGCGTCACGACTGGGACCGCTAGACCAGAATCCCTCGCTGAGGCAATGGCCGACGCACAGGCACGGCATCTTCACCGTCCCGCGCCGGATTCCTTGCAGGCTGGCGAAGCTGTGTCCAGAACACCTGGAGCAACGCATCCCGCTCGTGATCATCACGGATAGCCCGCTCGGCTGCGGCCAACACGGCTTCGTTCATGGCGTTCCAGCCTCATCGTCAATGTGCCGTTGCGTCAGCGCCCGCTGCAACGCAGCCAACTGTCCCTCGATGCTGGCATCGATCACGCAACCTTCGGTTTCCAGGCGGCAGCCACCTAGCGCAAGCCGGGCATCGGCGCTTATTTCTACAGGCCCCACCTCGGGAAACTGCATCAGGACCGCATCCAGACGCTGACGAACCTCGACCAACTGATCCGGACGAACGTGCAGCACCAGCGCCTCCCGTGGCCTGACCTGAGCCAGCGCCTGGCGGGTCGCGGCCAATGTCAGCACGATGTCGGGATACTCCCCCAGCACCTTGCTTACCGCCTGCAGCACCACCTCGCTGATCTGCCGGTCGGCCCGGCGATAGAGTTCGGCGCAGCGCAATCGCGTCCCGTGCAGCAACGCCGCCCGTTCCACAGCGGTCATTTCCAAGCCGATCTCCCGCCCGAGCCGCTGATACTCTTCGAGCACCGCATCGGCCCGGGAGTCGATGTCTCGGGCACGCTGCCTGGCATTTTCGGTCAATGCGCTGGTGTCGAGGTACTGCTGGTAATCCGCGCTGCGCAGTACGGTCCGGCTTGGATCGATCATCGGGCGGGCATCGATCAGTTCAACAAATGGCAACATGCCGGGCTCCTGTCTCGGGCCACTTTCATGCAAAGAATGCGGGCCAGGCCGCGTTGTTCATCATTCATCGGCCAAGTTGGCACGCCAGTCATGACTGGCAGGCGCAGAGCCAGGCGCCGAGCGAACCCCGGATCGACCGCTCCGCAGGCCTGTAGCCAGAACGCCAAGCCACAACCAAGCAGGTACGCGTCCAGATCACCGTCTGGCAGCGCCTGTTGCCAGTCGGCAGGCCAAGGGCCAATGACCAGGCGCCACTGTTCCAGGCAATAGCGAAGGCCCTGCGGATCCAGCGCCAGCCGCAATCGCGAATGGCCTGGGCGATCGAAGACCTGCTTGATGGCCTGGCCGTGCAGCAGACCACCCAAGCTGGCCAACACCTGCTCCAACGCAGGCTGGGCAAAAAGGGCCAGCCTACCGAGTCGCCCTGGCATGTCGAACGGTTCGGACAGCTCCAGCACCGAGATCAGCCAACCGTTGACCGCGCCACTCTGCCGCCAATGGGGCAAGGCCTGAGTTACCTGACCCAGGGCCTCAGGAAAATGGGTCAAGTGCAGGTAGTATGCCGGGCAGAAGCGAAGCTGGAACTCAGTCATGCTCTCTGCCGCCACCACAGGTACTGCGCCAGGTTGCTAAGCACCAGCACTCCCAGCAATCCGCCCAGCAGTGTCACCAGGCGCCAGCGCGACCCCTCCAGTACCTGTATCGACAACAGCGTCACATGACGCAGGCCTGCCAGCGGCTGGCTGGCCTGTGTCGACGGCACCAGCACCACGCTGATGCGCTCGTAGTCCAGGCCTTCGATACTGTTGCTCAACAGCTGCTTCATCTGTCCGGTATACAGGTCCAGCGCCGCATCCGCCGCGTGCTTGATGAAGATCGACGCCGACGCCGTGCCGACCTGCCTGCGCAGGCCGTCATGGGCTTCCGGCAACACCACATGCACCCGCGCCACCAACACCCCGTCGATCTCGGAAAGTGTCCGCGACAGTTCCTGCGACTTCACATAGGTCAACCGCGCCTGCTCCTCCAACGGTGAAGAGATCAGGCTATCCCGGGGAAACACGTCATTGACCGTGGAAAACATCTCGCGTGGGTAGCCTTGGCGCTTGAGTGCCGCCACCGCGTGACCGATGTCGGTTTCGTCGATCAGGATCTTCACCTTGCCGTCCTTGTCCTGGGCCTTCACCGCCTCGATGCCCTCGGCGTCCAGCACCGCGAGCATTTCGTTGGCTTCGCGCTGGCCGAGACCAAGGTAGAGCTCGACCTTGCACCCACCCAGTGCCAGCACCGCCAGAAGCAGCATGCACTGCCATGATCTCTTCACAGGGCACCTACTGGGCTTTCATCAGGGTTTCGATGTTCTGCGTGGTACGCCCCACGCCCTTGGCAATCAACTCCACCTGCAGGTTGGTACGGATCAGCGCCCAATGGGCATCCATCAATGCCACGGGATCACCTGTGCCGGAGACCAGGTTGGCGTGCGCGCCCTGCCTGGCCTCGGCATGCTGCTGGCTGAGCTGACCGACCTGGTGCAACAGTCCGTCCTCAGCGCTGCCGGCAGAACCGGCAAGCGCCTGCTCGAACTCGGCCACCTGCCCGGCGTCGACAACCGGTGCCGACAGGGACTGCAGATCGGTGACCACTGGCGCTACCTCGGTAATGCCACTCATGAGCCGCCCTCCACCGTGAAGGAATCATTCAGCAGGTCCATCGCCATGGCGAGCACTTGCAGGTTCATTTGCTGTGTCAGTTCCGCACACGCCTGCTCGCTTGCCTGGTCTCCAGCAAGGTTTGCCTGGAATTCAGTCGCGTGTTTGTCGTTGTGCGCCAGCATCGGGGCCTGTGTTTGCTGCACGCCGGAAAACAGCGTCGATCCCAGCGGGTTCATGCCACCACCTGGGCGCGCATGCCCTCGGCGAATCGCACCAGATCGGGATCCTCGCTCAGTGCCATGCGTTCGAGCCGTCGCTCCAGCGCGGCCATGTAGCCCAGCTGGCGCTCGCACAGCGCCAGCCAGGGCCCGAGGGATGGCCAGGGCGCCTCGTTGCCCTCTACGAGGGCCTCCTCGCAGCGCCCCTGCCCCATCAAACTGGCGATGCGAATCGCACTGGCGGCCTCTCTGGTCGCTGGCTCCCGGGCAAGCCATTGCGCAATAGACATGGCCTCTTCATGGTGACGGTGCTCGACACCCAGCAGGCCCAGGCGAGCCATCAGATTGTTCACGGAATGGTTCATGCTCAGAACTTCTGCAAGATGCTGCTGATGGTGTTCTTGAACGTCTGGCCAAGGGTCGCGTCGACCTGGAAGACGTTCGACCAGATGTTCGAACGGTGGCGCATGTCGGCCAGCAATGCCGGATCGTCACTTTTCTCGTTGAGTTTCTGGAGTGACTCGAGCACTGCCTTGTTAGCCTGTTGCGCCTGCTTGACCATACCCTCGTGGACCATGTCCATGGTGTTGTGCGTGCCGTCGTAGAATCCGCCGCTGATGTTGGTCATTTCAGTGTTTCTCCAGTTTCTCGAGTATATTCAAGGCGGCCTCAAGGGCTGCCAATTGGTGGTGCAACGCTTGGAACTCAGGGGGCGACAGGGGTTGCGTCATCTGCCTGAGGCAAGTCTGTCGCGCGTGCTCCAGCACCGAAAACATTCGTGCCTGCCTGCGTGCGTCACGCACCTCTTGCATGAGTTCATCCATCATCTGCCGGTCTCTCCTTCAGGTTGATCACGTAGTCCCGACCTCCCTTGCTCAGCGTGATCGCCTGATCATCGATCGCCAGGATGCGAATTCCGGAAGGCATCAGCGCCCCCACGGGATAACGATGGTTGTCAGTCAGTGTCACGAAGGGCAATCGTCCCAGTGACACACCTCGAACAGGAAAATCGAGTTTGCTGGACGCAGGCGTCCTGCCCTCGTCGACCAGCCGCAACGACGGGTGGTCGCCAAATGCCTCGCGATACTGTCGCTGGAGACTTTGGTAGTCCTGGAGCTGGCGCTCGCGCAGCGCCCCACGCAGTACCAGGGTGTCCCCCTGGTCCACGACGCTCAGGGTGCCCTCCAGTCGCCACTCCCGCAGTAGTTGCGCCAATCTCGTCCGGGCTTGCCCCTGGGACCGAGGGGAAGGCTCGACAGGGACAACCACCGCCGTTGGCATGTCCTGTGTCCCTGCCTCGGGAATCAACAGCTGCGTGAGCAGCACGAGCAGCACGAGCAAACCGGCGCCTGGCAGCATGAACCAGCCGCGCCACAAACCAGGCTTTTCAGCCAGTGCGCAAGGTCGCTCGGTAAACACATCGTGCTGATTGCAGAAGGCCCAGTACAGCGGGCCGCAACATTGAATCGCCAACGCCTGCAACTCGGCATCTGCTGCCACCTCCCGTCCAGCCTGGGTGGGTGGTTCGGTCGATCCCCACTCCAGCAGGCGCACGCCACCGGACTCCACCATCAGCACCAGGTGAATCGAGGCTATGCCTGTATCCATCAGGACCAGATCGGCCTGGGCCGGGTCGGCGCCGATGACCACCCGACCGTGTGCCAGGGACACCTCGGCGCCAGCGTTCAAGCCACTGTAGATGCGCAGTTTCCAGGTCATTTCAGGCACGCTCGCCAAGCCCGGGATCAATCAGCCTTGGCTCGATCAGGAACAGCCGGACCGATCGACGCGTGTTGTTCGAGTGATAGCGGAACAAGGCGCCCAGCAAGGGGATGTCACCCAGCAAGGGGACCTTGCGGAGGCTTTCGCTTGATTCGTCGCGATGGATGCCACCGATCATGAGGCTCTGCCCGAGATCAACCCGGGCCAGCGTGTCGATGACCGTACGGCTGATGGTGGGAATACCGTCGGGGCCGGTGCTGTTGGGCTTTTGGTTACCATCCTCGATATGCAGGCTCAGGCTGATTTCCGGCCGGTCCGCATTGCGGATCAGACGCGGCGTCATCTTCAACAAGGTGCCGTAGGTGATCGCCTTGAGCTCGGCCACCCGTTCGCCCATCACCCGCACATAGTAGGTTTCACTGTGGTCGATCACCGCCAGGGTGTTTTCCTGGGTCAGCAAGGTCGGCCGCGAGACCACCTGGGCATGGCCTTCGCCCTGCATCAGGGTCACCTTGGCCAGCAAGCGATCGACGCCTCGGCTGTCGACCAGGCTACCGGCCAGCGAGCCCTCGGACTGGCCAGAGGGGGTACGGATGTCGATCAGATGGTGCTTGCCGGTACCGATACCCACCTGCCATTCCACCCCCAACTCCGACAGGTGCTCGGCATTGATGTCGAGTATCGTCAGGCCTACTTCGATCCGCGCCGCGGGCCGGTCCAGCGCCATCACCAGGCGTCTGTACATGGGCAGGCGCTCGGCGTGATCGCGAACGATGATGGCGTTGAGCGACGGTTCGGCCTGGACCACGGCACGCCCTGAACGCACGGGCGCGCCCTCTCCCACAGATTGACCGTCGACCGCCACTACATTGGCATCGGCCAGTACCCGGGAAAGAATCGTCGCCACACCGGGCACCGCCACCTTCTGGTCGCGATAGTCGATCTCACGATCCTCGGCCACCGCATGCCTGAGCGGGATCACCTCGACGCTGAGGCTGCCGCCCAGTTCGTCATGCAGGTTCGCCTGCTGCTCCAGCGCCTTGACCGTCTGCTCGACCCGATCCAGATAGCGGGGTGGTCCCGATGCATACACCAGCCGTCCACCCGCCGCGGCGCGCCAGGCGAAGCGCGAGGTCCAGCCACCACCCTCCTGGAGAGCGGCGCGCAGTTGCGACTCGCGCACTTTGTCCAGATGGATCAATCTCGTCTGCACTTCGCTCGCTTTGTCGACATGCAGCACCGCGCCGTCGTAGTACCAGGCCAGGTTGTAGAGCACGGCGACCTGCTCGAGAAATGCTTGTGGATCCGGCTGTTCGAAGGTCGCGCTCACCTGATCCCTGACCTTGTCGCTGACCACCACCGAACCCTGGTAGTTGGCGGCGAAGTTGGCCAAAACGTCACGCAGGCTCTCGCCCTGGGCAACGTAGTGGAACGGCTCGCCTGACCAGTCCAGTGGCTCGCCCTGGGCGACAAGACTGGCAAGCAGGGCTGCCAACCCGGCGGCAAGCGATCTCATGGCAGCCATACGCCAGCCCCCCGGACAATCACAGGTGCCCGGCTGCGGCGTTGCGCGCACAGGACATCCAGAAGGGCGACCTGAACCCCCAGCACATGCTCGAAGGTATCCACATCACCCTGTGATACGTCTATCCACGCCTCAAGCACCAACTCGCCCTCAGGTGTCAGCGCCAGCCGCTGTGGGCAATGCGCGGCCCATCCAGTGACCATGCCCAACAGACGGCGCAGGGTCTGCCGGTCGAGACCGGCGCCTTGCCCAACCACCGATGACAGCGAGCTGCCAACCACCCAATGTGCGCCACGCAGTTCGAGCTGCAGGCCATGACCATCGATGCACAGGTGATAGCCGCCGGTCTCATCGGCAAGCCAGGGCGCCATGCCCAGCCGACGGGCCAGCTGCGTTGGAAGTCTGTTCATGCAGGATTTGTCCATGGAAGGTAAAGATTGGCGTCTAGCGACGGGCATCGCTGGGTGTGCAGCCGAAACGCCGGCGGTAGCTCTGGCTGAAATACGACTGGCTGGAGAAACCGCTTTCCATGGCAATGTCGACAATGCTCATGCGCGTGTTCAGCAGCAGGTGATGCGCGTGGACGATCCTGCGCTCGGTGATCCAGGCCCGCGGCGAGCAGTTGTACAACGAGCAGAACAGGCTCTTGAATGCGGTCAGGCCGAGCCCGAAGGCCTCGGCGTATTGATCCAGGCGCCACTCGCGCAGGTAGTGCTGCTCCATGAAGGCATGCAAGCGATCCGCATGACGATTGCCCTGCTGGCGCAAGGCTGCCAGTAATGTCCGCCCCTGCGGCCCGAACACCAGCAACAGCAACAGTTCCTCCAGGCGCAGCATCGCCAGCATGGACGACGTACCCTCGCCACCGAGCGCAGCCAGACGAGTCACGCACTCCTGAGCCATGGCGCAAGGGTCAAGTCGCAGGGCATTCACACAGGGTTCGCCACAGCGCTCAAGGTGGCTCAGTTCTTTGCCATGTCGCTGCATGAACGCCTGCACGAAATTCACATCAAGCGGCAGCCACAGCACTTGGCACCTCACCCATCGGGTCGCCACCAGGTAGGTACCGCGCCTGACGAACAGCAGCTCGCCGGCCTGTAGCTCAATGACGTTGTCCTTCTCGCGCACGGCCAGCTCACCAGCCATCACCGCGTAGAAGCCTTCCTGCCCCTGGGACGCAAAACCCGCCCCGACAACATCCATCTGCCGCCCTTGCACACACCAGTCCTCAACTGGAGAAATCCCTCTCGCACCAGGCCTGACATCCCGTAGACCTTTCAACACACCGGCCAGGTCGTTGACGTTACAACCGGTATAGACATGGCGTTAGGCTACGGCGCTTTCCTAGGAATGGACGCAGGGATTGTCTTCACATGACAGGTATCATTTCGCCATCACTTGTAGGGCGACAGGAAGCAGGGGAAGCCAACAGCTAAAAAAACACGACAACACCCGATATCCCGACAAGCCGCGTGGTCGCTACCGTGACGCCCCCATCCGAAGAGAATTCGCCATGCCAGGTTCGAACTATGACTACGCGTTGACCCAGCTGTACGCTGCCCTGAAGCTGGAGCCCCCTGCGGCCTTCGAACCCGTTATCAGCCTGCGGGTAGGCCCCCATGTGTGCAACGTGACCGAGCACCCTGCCGACCAGTTGCTGATGTTCATTGAACAGCCCCCCATCGATGACGTGCGCTGGGGCGAGCAGAACCTGTTCTGCCAGGACGTCTGCAAGCCCGTGCTCGGTGCTGATCCGCTCTCGGGCATGCAGGTGCTGTGGAACCGCCAGTCTCTGGTGCAAATGGATCGAGCCATGGTGCACCACCAACTGGAGCAGCTGGTCCAGGCCGCCCACGATCTGGTGGGTGGAGAAACACCTTGACCACCGCTCAGTGCTGCGTCCAGATTTGCGCCTCGCTCCAGCCGAGGGCGGCAAAATCCTCGGCGCGCAGCGATGCCTCCTCCTCGCAGAAGAATTCATCCAGTTGCGGAGGCCTGACCGCCGTATCGCTAAGCATCGCATGCACCTGTCCGCGATGATGGATCTGGTGCTCGAACAGGTGCGACAGCAAGCGCAGGCGTGACTCATGCTGCATCCGCTGCGGTCGAACAATGCTGACATAACGTCCGAGCTGCTCATCACGCAGCTGCCGGCAATAAGTGATCAGTCGCTGGTCTGCCTGGGCCTGCTGGGCTTGCAGGTCGGAGCACGTGGCAAAGGGTTGCTCGGGCACGAAGAAGCGTTCTGCGTCCGGGTCTGGCGCTGCGCCGCGCTGCTCGCACTCCAGCGCATCCAGGTAGAACCAGTCCACTGTCAACAGGTGGTTGAGAGTGGCCTTGATCGAGGGAAAGAAGCTGCAACGGGGAGCGACGAATTCGTCCTGGGTCAGTTGCAGGCAAGCCTTGTACAGGCGGTGATTGGCCCAGCCATTGTTGTAGGCCTGGGTCAGCAGATGATGCGACAGCGGCTCCATGGTCGGCTCCTTCAGGCGAAGCGTTGCAGTTGCATCTCCCGTAGCCGGCTCAGGGTCCGTTGATACGGGAACGCCAGATACCCTTGAGTGTAGAGCGCTTCCAGCGGGACCTCGGCTTCCAGGTACAACACCACCCGACGGTCGTAGCACTCGTCGACCAGCGCGATGAAGCGCCGCACGCTGTCATCCTTTGGCGCCAGGGTTGGCAGTTCGCGATCTCCGGCCTCGACGCGGGCTGCACCATCCTCTGTGCCACGGGCGATACGCCCGGCCTGCTGCACACCACCCAGGGCGGGAATATCACTTACCAGAATGGCCGGATAACGGTCGCATAACACCATGAAGTCCATGGCGGCCAGGGGCTGCTCGCACAGATCGGCAAATCGGCACCAGAGCGCGCTGGGGCTATGGCGCACGACCCGCACGTGGCGTGAGCCGATCTGCACGGCCTGCACGCTGCCGGGATCGTTCGGGCTCAATTGCTCGAACACCGTCGTCAGCGCCCCGCCGCCTCCCTGTGGTGCCACCCAGTAGCGCTGCAGCCGTGCGCCCGGGTGCAGGCGATGGTCCTGGTCTCCGGCCACCGACAGCACACGCATATGTTGCTCGATGGCAGCGATGGCCGGCAGGAAGCGCTCGCGGTTGAAGCCGTCGCGATACAGCTGATCGGGGGGCTGGTTGGACGTGGCGACGATCACCACGCCCTGGTCGAACAGCACCTGGAACAGCCGGCCGAGGATGATCGCGTCACCGATATCGCTGACGAACAGTTCGTCGAAACACAGTACGCGGATCTCGCCGGCCAACTCCCGGGCCAGGGCCTTGAGCGGGTCGGCGGTGCCGTTGAGCTGGAACAGGCGCTGGTGGACCCAGGCCATGAAGTGGTGGAAGTGCTGGCGCCGGGCGGGTACCGGCAGGCAACGGTGGAACAGGTCCATCAACCAGGTCTTGCCGCGGCCCACCGGGCCCCAGAGGTAAAGGCCCTGGGTCGGCTTGCCCTGGGCCAGGGAGTCGAAGCAGGCCTGCAATGCAGTGACGGCCGCCGCCTGGGCCGGATCAGGAAAGAAACCGCGTTCGGTGAGTGCTTGCTGGTAGAGGGATTCGGGTGTCATGCCAGCCATGGTACGACACTTTCGCCTTGTCGCGGACGCGCCTACTGCCACGCGACAGGCTCTCACCGGCATCAACCGTCTTTCAATCCCACCTTCAGCAATGCCCCATCCTTGGCATCGGTCAGCACATACACATAGCCATCCGGCCCAACCCGCACGTCACGGATCCGCGCCTTGAGTTCCCCCAGCAAGCGCTCTTCATGCACGATCTTGTCGCCATCAAGCTGCAGGCGGATCAATTCCTGGGTCGCCAACGCGCCGATGAACAGGTTGTGGTCCCACGCCTTGAAGGTCGGGCTGTCGTAGAACGCCATGCCGCTGATGCCCGGCGATTTCTCCCACACATGGTGCGGGTCGACCATGCCATCGACATGCTTGCCCTTGGCCTCCGGGATCGGCAGTAGCGAGTAGTTGATGCCATGGGTGGCGATCGGCCAACCGTAGTTCTTGCCGGGCTGCGGAATGTTGATCTCGTCACCACCACGGGGGCCGTGCTCGTGGGTCCACAGCTGGCCGGTCCAGGGATTCAGGGCCGCGCCCTGCTGGTTGCGGTGGCCGAACGACCAGATCTCCGGACGCACGTTGTCGCGGCCGACGAAGGGGTTGTCCTTGGGTACCTCGCCATCGGGCAGGATACGCACGAGCTTGCCCTGCAGCTTGTCCAGGTCCTGGGCGGTGGGCCGCTGGTTGTTCTCGCCCAGGGCAATGAACAGGTAGCCGTCGCGATCGAACACCAACCGAGAACCGAAGTGATTGCCTTCGGAGAGCTTTGGCTGCTGGCGGAAAATCACGGTGAAATTTTCCAGGCGCGCCCGGTCCTGCGACAGCTGGCCACGGCCGACCGCAGTCCCGGCCTTGCCGTCGGGGCCTTCCTCGGCAAACGACAAATACACCGTGCGATCCGTGGAAAAATCAGGCGACAGCACCACGTCGAGCAGGCCACCCTGCCCTTCGGCCCACACCTTGGGCACGCCGGACAACGGTGGGCCTACCTTGCCCTCGGCGCTGACAATGCGCAGGTTGCCGGGGCGCTCGCTCACCAGCATGTCCTTGTCACCCGGCAGGAAGGCCAGGGCCCAGGGGTTGCGCAGGCCGTCGGCGACGGTGCTGACGGTCAGCTGCCCCTCTTCACTGGGAAACTGCTGCTCGACGGCCGCCTGGGCCAACAAGGGGAACAGACTGGCGGCCGCCAGGGAGATCATCCAGGTGCGTGGCGTCATGCTCGATTCCTTCGAAGGGGCTCACGGCACGCGCAGGGAGTCGCGTGGTGGCCGGGTGGGTTCCAGGTTCGGGGTTTGCTGCTCGCGGCGCAGATTGTCGCCGTTGCCGATACCGCGGTTGTCGAGGGTCGGCGGGCGCGGGTTGGGTTGCGTGGAGGGGCCGCGCACCGGTGGGCTGGCGGGCACGCTGCCCTGGCGGCTGTTGGGGTTGGCGCGCATGATCGGGCTGTTGTACGGATTGTTGCTGTCATTGGCGGCTAGCAACGGCCCTGGCAGGGGCGCTGCCTGCAGCGGCAGGGCCAGCAACAAGCCAAGGCCCAGGATTGGCAAGGTGGGGTTCATGCTTCACCTCCGGTACGAAAAGGCGCGCGCCTGGGTTGGATAGCCTAGGACGCGCCGGCCTGATCGCAAAAGGATGAATTTGGGTCCTGATGTTTCAGTATGGACCCTCTCTCTGCTGGCGACGACGCCATCAGGCGGGACTCATCACCAATACCCCCAATGGCGGCAGGTTCAGCGCCAGCGACAACGGCTGGCCATGGCTGGCGATCGCCTCGCTGACCACCCCTCCGAGATTCCCCACATTCGATCCGGCATATAGCCCGGCATCGCTGTTGAGCAACTCCTGCCACCGTTCGCCGAACGGCACGCCGATCCGGTAGCCCTCCCGCGGCACCGGGGTGAAGTTGGCCACCACCAGCAGTGGCTCGCCCTGGCTGCTCCAGCGCAACCAGGCGTATACGCTGTTGTGCGCATCGTCGCCGATCAGCCACTGGAAGCCCTGGGCACGGCAATCCTGCTCGTGCAGCGCCGGCAGTTCACGGTACAGCCGGTTGAGGTCGGCCACCAGCTTCTGCACGCCCTGGTGTTCGGAGTACTGCAGCAGGTACCAGTCCAGTTGCTGGTCGTGGTTCCACTCGCGCCACTGGCCAAACTCGCAGCCCATGAACAGCAGCTTCTTGCCCGGGTGGGTCCACATGAACGCCAGGTACGCCCGCAGATTGGCGAACTTCTGCCAGCGGTCGCCGGGCATCTTGTCGATCAGCGAATGCTTGCCGTGGACCACTTCGTCGTGTGAGATCGGCAGGATGAAATGCTCGGAATAGGCGTAGATCAGCCCGAAGCTCATCTCGTTGTGGTGGTAGGTGCGGTGCACCGGGTCGTTCTGGATGTAATGCAAGGTGTCGTGCATCCAGCCCATGTTCCACTTGTAGGCAAAACCCAGTCCGCCCTGCTGCACCGGCTGGCTGACCCCGGGCCAGGCGGTGGATTCCTCGGCGATGATCAACGCGCCCGGTGCTTCGTGGGCGGCGACGCCGTTGAGGTGGCGGATGAAGTCGATGGCCTCGAGGTTCTCGCGCCCGCCGTGGCGGTTGGGCACCCATTCGCCGGCCTTGCGCGAATAGTCGCGGTAGAGCATCGAGGCCACCGCGTCCACGCGCAGGCCGTCGATGTGGAAGTGCTTGAGCCAATGCAGCGCCGAGGCGAGCATGAAGCCGCGCACCTCGTTGCGGCCAAGGTTGTAGATCAGCGTGTTCCAGTCCTGGTGGAAGCCTTCCAGCGGGTTGTCATACTCATACAGGGCGGTGCCGTCGAAGCGTGCAAGGCCATGCTCGTCAGTGGGGAAATGCGCCGGCACCCAGTCTAGGATCACGCCGATGCCACCCTGGTGGCAGGCATCGACGAAGAAAGCGAAGTCCTCGGCGCTGCCATAGCGCGAGGTCGGCGCGAACAGCGACAGTGGCTGGTAGCCCCAGGAGCCACCGAAGGGGTGCTCCATGATCGGCATCAGTTCGATGTGCGTGAAGCCCAGTTCCTGTACGTAGGGCACCAGGCGCTCGGCCAGCTCGCGCCAGTTGTAGAAGCGCGCGACTTCGCCGGCATCGTCCAGCTCGCAACGCCAGGAGCCGGCGTGCAGTTCGTAGATCGACAGCGGGGCACTGTAGGTATGCCGTTGGGCGCGCTGCTCCATCCACTGGTCGTCGCGCCAGTCATGGGCCAGGTCGCCAGCCACCTTCGAAGCGGTGCTCGGCGGCAGCTCGGTGGCGCGGGCCAGGGGGTCGGCCTTGAGCGGCAGCACGCCGTCCGCGCCCAGCACCTCGAACTTGTAGGTCTCGCCCACGCCGAGCCTGGGCACGAACAACTCCCACACCCCGGCGCTGTGGCGCAGGCGCATGGGGTGGCGGCGCCCGTCCCAGTTGTTGAAGTCGCCGACCACCGAGACCCGCCGGGCATTGGGTGCCCACACCGAGAAGCACACGCCCGCGATGCCGTCCACCTGCGTCGGCTGGGCGCCGAAGCGTCCGGCCAGGTCGCGGTGGTTGCCTTCGGCGAACAGGTGCATGTCCATGTCGCCCAGTTGCGGGCCAAAGCTGTACGGGTCTTCGGTCACCTGCTCGCCGCCGGCCCAGCCGATCTGCAGCAGGTAGTCCTGTGCCTCGTCGAGGTGCGCGGTGAACAGTCCCGGCACACTGCCCTGCACCATTTCGGCAAGAACCTGCCCATCGTGGCGCGCCAGCAGTCGTGCGTTCAGGGCATTGGGCAGGAAGGCGCGGACGAACAGGCCGCCCGCACCGTCGCCATGGGGGCCCAGCACGGCAAATGGATCGGCGTGCTCGGCGCGGGCCAGGGCGTCGAGGTCCCGTTGCCGAAGGCCGCCGTTGTCACGCGTGGTTGCATTCATCTCACTGCCCCTTTCCATGTTTTCATTGATAGAGCTGGGGCTGCGTTGCGGCCCCAGGGTCTTTCAGGCTCATGCTTCACCCCAGGTGCTGATCAACCCATGCAATCCATGCAAAGGCACGGCCAGCCAACTTGGCCGGTTTTCGGCTTCATAGGTGATTTCGTAGGCGGCCTTCTCCAGGCAGAACAACTCCAGCGCGGCACGTTCGCCCTCGGCCTGCTGCCAGGCGTGGGGCATGGCGGCGGTGGCCAGCCCGTAGGCTTCGACAAAGGCGTGACGCGACTGGTGCAGGTACTGCCGGGCGACCCGCTGCCGGGCCTGGCGCGCCGCGTCGGACAGGTCGACCGCCGAGGCGCTGCGCAGGATCATCGCAGCAGCATAGTCGAAGGAACGCAGCACGCCGCTGACATCCTTGTACGGGCTGTGTTTCGCCCGCCGCTCGTCGAGCGGGCGCGCCGGCTCGCCCTCGAAATCGATCAGGTAGGCGTCGCCCTGCACCACCAGCACCTGGCCCAGGTGCAGATCGCCGTGCACACGCATCAGCAGGCCGCCCCGGGCCTGCCGGGCGAGGTTGTCAACGTGCTGCTGCAAGCCCTCACGCTGTTGCTGCAGGTCGTCGACCAGGGCCTGGCTGTCGCGGTCCAGGGTGTCGCGGTGCTGGGCCAGCAGGTCGAGGGCACGGGTCAGGTCGGCGCTGATCTGCCGGCTCCAGCGCTCGCTGTCCTGGGCATCGCTCGGGCGGGACTGGAACGCCTTGTCGTCGCTCGGCGCGGCCAGCAGCAGATGCATCTCGCCCAGGCGTTGGCCGAGCAAGGCGGCGAAGCCGGTCAGCTCGGCCAGGGCATCGGTATGCGCCTCCTGTTCGACGCTACCCGGTTCCATCTGGTCGCGAATCGCCCGTTCCAGGGTGTTCTGCGTCCAATCCCAGGCGTCGCCCTGGTTGCTCAGGTAGCCCTGGGCGATCATCAGCAGATGGGGCTGGCCACTGTCATCGACACGGCTGACCCAGGCCAGCAGGGGCGATATATTGGCAAAGCCCGCAGCGGTCAGGTAGGCGCTCATCTCAAGCTCCGGATGCACCCCCGGGTTCACCCGGCGGATCAGCTTGAGCACCAGGCTGCCGCCGACCACCACCGAGCTGTTGGACTGCTCGGCGCCCAGGTAGCGCACCTCGCTCTGCTCATCGAGCTGCAGCGCGGCCAATGCCTCGGTGCGATGGAAATGCAGCTCGCCCACCCCGTCGCCACAGGGCAGGCGCAGGCCCTCCTGGCAGCCCTTGAGCACGGCGCGAATGAACGGTTCGAGCACGAAGGCATCGGTGATCAGCCCCACCTGGCGGCCACGGCGCACCCGCGACAGCGCCAGTTGCTGAGGCAGCGCCGCGTTGATCTGCTCCTCCGGCAGCAGGCCGAAGGGCAACTGGTAGTGAGTGACGACGCCCTCGCTGTACACCTCCAGCTCGGCGAGCAGCACCGGCAGCGCCGTGGTGGCGAAGCGCACGCCATAGCTCAGGCGTGCCTGGTCAATGGGCCCTTCCTTGCCGGCAAACCAGCGGCGCTTGGGCAGGTATTGCGGCAGGATCGACGCCTGCAAGGCCTCGCGCGAAGGCGACTCGAGCAACTCCTCCATGCGCTTGCGCAGCACCAGGGTGGTGAGCTCGGGCAGCCCCTCGGCAGGCTGGATATGCCAGCTGGGCATGCGGTCGTGGCTGGCCAGGAGGAACCAGTAGAAGCCATAGGGCGGCAGGGTCAGCAGGAACGGCAGCTGGCCGATGGGCGGGAAGGCGCTGCCGCCGAGCATCTCCACCGGCACCTTGTCGGCGTACTGCGACAGTTCCAGCTCCGCCGCCTGGGCCGCCCGCGAGACATTTGCCACGCACAGCACGATTTCGCCATTGCCGTCGGCATCGGTGTATTCGCGGATGTACGCCAGCACCCGTCGATTGCTCGGCGTGAGCATCTTCAGGCTGCCACGGCCAAAGGCCTTCTGTTGCTTGCGCACCGCCAGCAGGCGACGGTTCCAGTTGAGCAATGAATGCGGGTCGTGGGCCTGGGCCTCGACATTGATGGTCTGGTAGCCGTACAGCGGGTCCATGATCGGCGGCAGCACCAGGCGTTGCGGATCGGCCCGGGAAAAGCCGCCGTTGCGGTCCGGCGACCATTGCATGGGCGTGCGCACACCGTCGCGGTCGCCCAGGTAGATGTTGTCGCCCATGCCCAGTTCGTCGCCGTAGTACAGGGTCGGGGTGCCGGGCATCGACAGCAGCAGGCTGGTCAGCAGCTCGATGCGCCGCCGGTCGCGCTGCAGCAGCGGCGCCAGGCGCCGGCGGATGCCGAGGTTGATGCGCGCGCGGCGGTCCTCGGCGTAGTAGTTCCACAGGTAGTCGCGCTCGCGGTCGGTGACCATCTCCAGGGTCAGCTCATCGTGGTTGCGCAGGAAGATCGCCCATTGGCAATTGGCCGGGATCTCCGGGGTCTGGCGCAGGATGTCGGTGATCGGAAAGCGGTCCTCCATGGCCAGGGCCATGTACATGCGCGGCATCAACGGGAAGTGGAAGGCCATGTGGCATTCGTCGCCGTCGCCCTCGCCGAAATACGGGCGAGTGTCTTCCGGCCACTGGTTGGCCTCGGCCAGCAGCATGCGGTCGGGGTAGTTGGCGTCGATCTCGGCGCGGATGGCCTTGAGCACGGTGTGGGTTTCGGGGAGGTTCTCGTTGTTGGTGCCGTCGCGCTCGATCAGGTACGGGATGGCATCCAGGCGCAGGCCGTCGACGCCGATATCGAGCCAGTAGCGCATCACGCCGATCACCGCCTTGAGCACCTGCGGGTTGTCGAAATTCAGGTCCGGCTGGTGCGAGTAGAAACGGTGCCAGAAGTACTGGCCGGCGACCGGGTCCCAGGTCCAGTTGGACTTCTCGGTGTCGAGGAAGATGATCCGCGTGCCGTCGTATTTCTGGTCGTCGTCGGACCACACGTAGAAGTCCCGGGCCTTGCTGCCGCGCCTGGCGTGGCGGGCGCGCTGGAACCAGGGGTGCTGGTCGGAGGTGTGGTTGATGACAAGCTCCGTGATCACTCGCAGGCCGCGCTTGTGGGCCTCGGCGATGAAGCGCCTGGCATCGGCCATGCTGCCGTAGTCCGGGTGCACGGCCTTGTACTCGGCGATGTCGTAGCCGTCGTCGCGCCGGGGCGAGGGGTAGAACGGCAGCAGCCAGAGGGTGTTGACGCCAAGTTCGGCGATGTAGTCGAGCTTGCCGATAAGCCCTGCGAAATCGCCGATGCCGTCGTTGTTGGAATCGAAGAACGATTTCACGTGCAACTGGTAGATCACCGCGTCCTTGTACCACAGCGGATCGTCGATGAAGGCTGCCGGGCGGGAACGCTTGGCCATGTGCGACTCCTTTCAATTGCAGATTTGCTTGCTCGGCCTTGCGCGATCACTGTGGGAGCGGGTTCACCCGCGAAACAGACACCGCGGTGCATGGCACCGGCTTTGCCGGTGTTCGCGGGTGAACCCGCTCCCACAGGGATCGCGCAAGGCCATCACTGGGCCCTTTCGATGCGCCAGATACCAAACGGCTGGTGCCACGGTTCGATGCGCATCCACTGGGTCTTGCCATGCCAGGTCCAGCGGTGGCCATTCATCAGGTCCTCGCCCTGGGTGTCGGCGTTGTCGTCCAGCCCCAACTCCCACAGCGGCAGCTCGAAGCTGGCCTCCTGGGCGTTGTACGGATCGAGGCTGATGGCCACCAGGATGACGTTGTCACGCTCGGGCGTGCGCTTGGCGAAATACAGGATCTGATCGTTCCAGCAGTTGAGAAACACCATCCCCAGGTGGGTCTGCAGGGCGCGGTTCTGCCGGCGGATGCGGTTGAGCTGGGCGATTTCGGCGACGATATTGCCGGGCTGGGTGAAGTCGCGTGGGCGGATCTCGTACTTCTCCGAATCCAGGTACTCCTCCTTGCCCGGCAGCGGCGTGCCTTCGCACAGTTCGAAGCCCGAGTACATGCCCCACAGGCCCGAGCCCATGGTCGCCAGCGCGGCGCGGATGAGAAAACCGCCACGGCCCGAGGTCTGCAGGAAGAACGGGTTGATGTCCGGCGTGTTGACGAAGAAGTTGGGCCGGTAGCACTGGTTCCACGGCGGCTGGTTGAGTTGCTCGAAATACTCGCGCAGCTCCTGTTTGCTGTTGCGCCAGGTGAAGTAGGTGTAGCTCTGGGCATACCCGACCTTCCCCAGGCGCGCCATCATCGCCGGGCGGGTGAAGGCCTCGGCGAGGAAGATCACCTCGGGGTGCCGGCTGCGCACATTGGCGATCAGCCATTGCCAGAACGGCAGCGGCTTGGTGTGCGGGTTGTCGACGCGGAAGGTCTTCACCCCCTCCTCCACCCAGCCGACCACCACGTCGCGCAAGGCCAGCCACAGGCTCGGCACCGATTCGGGGGCGTAGAAGTCGACGTTGACGATGTCCTGATACTTCTTCGGCGGGTTCTCGGCGTAGCGGATCGTGCCGTCGGGACGCCAGCTGAACCAGCCGGGGTGCTCCGTGAGCCAGGGATGGTCCTGGGAGCACTGGATGGCGAAGTCCAGGGCGATCTCCAGACCATGCTCGGCGGCGGCGACAACCAGGCGGCGGAAGTCCTCGCGGCTGCCCAGCTGCGGGTGAATGGCATCGTGCCCGCCCTCGGGGCTGCCGATGGCGTAGGGGCTGCCGGGGTCGCCGGGCTCGGCCTGCAAGGCATTGTTGCGGCCCTTGCGGTGCTTCATGCCGATGGGGTGGATCGGCGGGAAGTACAGCACGTCGAAGCCCATGTCGCGGATCATCGGCAGGCGCTGGTGCACATCGTTGAAGGTGCCGTGGCGCTCGACATCGTCGGTGATCGAGCGCGGGAACAGTTCGTACCAGCTGGCGAACAGCGCCGCCTCGCGGTCCACATCCAGGGGAAACTCGCGGCTGCGGGTGAGGTAGCTGCGGTGCTCGGCCTCGACCATCAGCTGGGCCGCGTCGGGGTGCAGCAGCAACATCACCTGGTCATCCACCGGCAAATCCGCCAGGCGCTGTTGCAAGGTCTCAAGCTGCTCGCGCAGCAGCCCGTCGCTGCGTTCGATGCCCTGGCCCAGCAGCAGACGGCCCTCTTCCAGTTCGAGCTTCACGTCCACACCGGCGGCGTACTTCTTCTCCAGGTCGTGGCAGTAGGTGGCGAAAGGGTCGATCCAGGCCTCGATGCTGAACAGATGCAAGCCCAGCTCGGTGGGGGTGAACTCTGCCAGCCACAGGTCGTTGCCCGGCGAGTGCATCGCCACGCAGTGCCAGCGGCGGCTGTGGGCCTGGCGCCAATTCAGGCTCACCGCCAGGCGGTCGTGGCCATCGCTGTAGACCTTGGCCGTCACCTCGACCTTGTGCCCGCGCACCGCCTTGGCGGCGAAGGTGCCGCTGTCGAGCACCGGGCTTGCGTCCTCGATCACGATGCGCGGCGCCAGCAGCGCCTGGGACAGGCTGATGGCCTGGTCCGGGTGATCGTTGGCCATGGGCACGCTTTCGAACGGCTCTTTACCAGACATCGACCTGCTCCCCTGGGCTGGTGGCGGTAAGGGTTCAGAGCCATGGCGGCGGGCGGGGTTCAAAAAAAATGAGCGAATGGCGCACGGCCGGGTCGAAGCCTGCAGCACCGTTTCATTCATCCCGCGAGGTCAGGCCCATGAACATTCCCATTCCACCAGAGACACCCGACCCGAACATCGACGACCCGACATTGCCGCCGCCGGTGCCCGAGGAAGATCCGGACGAGCTGCCGATCAAACCGACCGTGCCGCCCACGGTGGGCGACCCGCCGAACGAAGATCCGCCGGTGAAAGCCAGAGAATAGACAACCCTGCGGGAAACGGGCCGCCTGCGAGTCCTGCGGGTGCGGGCTTGCCCGCGATCGGGACAGCACAAGATCCAGCCCGGCGCACCTGGCATTTCTACCAGTAGCCCCCGACGGCAAAGCCGCGTACAGAGAACCATCATCCTCTGACGATCGGCCTCTGCATGCGCTCGCGCCTCTACATCGCCTTCCAGCTGCAATGGATTCTCGCCAGCTTCCTCGAACAGAGCCTGCACCGGATCCAGCCGAACGTCACCTTGGACGAGCTGGGCGCCGACAGCTTCGACGTGGTCGAACTGCAAGCCATCGTCGAAGAGACATTCAGCATCTCCATCCCTCGGCAGATTCGCACTTACACCACCTTCGCCGATTTGGTGGAGCTGGTGTGCAGCCTGCTGCCGCCCCGCTGAAAAGCCTCATCGACCACCTCGGCAGTACCTGCCGTACCTGGCATTTCTGCCAGTTGTGGGCGCTGGCGAGCACGTATTAAAAGCTAGCTTCACGGTTCTTGCCGCATGGAGCACTACGTAATGGCTACCACCTCTTCCGTTGACCTCAAACCCATAGCGGATACCAACACCTTCCAGGTGCCCTACCAGATCAGCAATCAACCCGACGGCAGCCTGCCCGACATGCAGGACTTCGGCCTGGAACGGGTGGGCAGCGTCGAAGGTGGCTGGTACAGCCTGTGCCCGATCAAGGCCGGTCGCGCCTTGGCCAAGGACGAAACCATCAGTGCCTGCCTGGTACACCGTCGCACTGGCGAACTGACCCGGATCGACTACATAGCGAAAGCCGACAAGCTGGACGCCACGAAGTGGCTCGCAGACTTCGCCGACCAGCTCGCCACCTCCGGCAAGCCAATTACGGCCGGGGGCTGGAGCGACGACAATGCGTTCTCCAGTAGCCATGCGACGCCGCGTCTATGGTGCCAGGCCGACTACCGGGCGTTCAGCACCGCGCCATTCAGCAGCAACTGCGTCCAGGTGTTGGCGTGTGACGACAATTTCTCGCTGGCCAAGGGCAAGACCCTGAGCCTGCAGGTGCGCGACCTCAAGACCCAGGCCCTGCACGAACAGCACCTGTTTACCGCCGAAGCGGACAGTGGCTGGAGCAAGGCCCTGTGCACGCAGATAAACCGTGACAGCCATCTGTTGCGCGCCGGTGTGCTGGACGCGGCAGCCTGCACGGTGACTCCGGGCGACCAAGGCAACGCCTTCTGGGGGCCGCAGCACGCCGAACTGAGCGTGACCCTGACCGAGGTGGACTGGTGGGCCAGCGATGCATTCGATGCCAGCGCGGTAGCCAGCGGTGGCGCGCTGCATGCGTGGGTCTACGACGCGTTCTCCCAGCGCCTGCTCGGCCACCATGCCTGGGCTCCGGACAAGGCGCAGCGCGCCAGTGGCAAATGGCTCGAACCCTGGGCCGCAGCGCTGGCAGAATCGGACGTCGCCCCCTACCTGCGCCTCGACAAGACCACGGCGCTGCTCGAACAGCGCGGCGACGGCCTGCGCATCTTCGCCACACTGCCGGGTGACGAGCATGCGGTCGAAGGCCCGCTGCTGAAGACAGCCTTCAAGGCCTCGGCAGATGCCGTGCTGGTGACCGTGCGCCATCCCGGCAATCAGGCATTGCTGCACCACGCGCTGTTCCGGCCCCAGGACTGCGAGACAGTCCCCGACAACCAGGCAAGCTGGGTAAAGGCATTGGCCAGCTTCATCGAAGCGCAAAAATGGCCGGAACTGTGTGTGAAGGATGACAAGCAGCTGTGGCTACCCAGGCAGGCTGAACTGCAGGTCGCGCTGGATAACGTCGGCGACGGTGACGGCTGGAGCACCAAGGATTATGGGTTGCATCTGCTGAACAGCGATGAGTGGCCAAGTGATGCGGCCACCGACCCCATAGAAATAACTGTCGAGCCAGGCGAAGGTATGACCGCGGTGACCATCAGTTCTACGGGCGCAGAACGGGTGTTTCGCCTTGACGAGGCGGCGCGCAAGAAAGGCTACCGGGTAATGACTTGCGTGCCGCGGCAGGACAATGCCGAACGCCTCATAGAGACCTACAACGCCTATGTGGATGCATCTGTCGCGGCGAACGTGCCTATCGCCGCAACGTTCGCTGAACTCACAACCTTGAACGGCGCCGCCAACTTAGCCACGGCTTTAATCCAGGCTATCCCCCGATGTAACTATGACGTTAAATATTTAGAGGATTTTGCAAATAACTACGCCATTCACACACAGCTCGTCATAAAAAATGCTGCGATCCAGACCACTTTCAGGGCAGGAGACGCCAAAACCTACGAAACGTACTGGAAAGACGTTGACGAAGATATCTATGAGGCGCTTTACAAAAAGATGCTCCGTAAAGTTCTCGCCACACTCGACCCCAGTGACGAATTCCCCGATAAGGATCTGGACGCTATCGAGGGCGCCGTTGAACTAAAAGCCAACATCGCAAAGGACATACTCAATTCCAGCCTCAGTTATTCTCTAATGGAATTCGTCAATGTAAACGATAACACCGTCGAAGCGACCGCCGATACGTTACTCAAAACCGCTTATAAGATTGCTGAAAAAATCGCTGAAAAATTTAACTCCGATGCTAACGTAGCCTCCATCGTGGACCATGTCATCAAGGCCATTGGTATTAGTTCCATCGCTTTGGCGAAGGCGATGGAAGCAGAGCAGGCAGACGAGGTGGCTCTGGCAGATGCGGCGATGGCTCTGGGGGTGGCTCTGGAGAAGGCTGGGCTGGGGGATGCTCTTCGGGAGGAACCGACGGTGCCGCTGCAAGGGGAGATGCAGGTGAGGCAGGAAGACTACAACGCCATAACTTATCTCGGCCGGGCCGCTAAGCTCTGCCACGAGATTTATCTCTCTCAACGCACGCCCCTACCTGTGTGGCCTGTATTGGTCACTGGCGATACCATCACCTGGCAAGGGCCGCTGGCCGAGCAGACGTACAATATCTACCTGAGCTTCCCAGAGTCCGAGCGCGGCAAAGCTGCCTTGACCGTGGGCCATATCGGTACCTTGCAGGCCACCCGGTTGTGGCGCGCTCCCAAGCCTGTCAGCTTCAACCCACCGAAGGCGCTCAAGGAGTGGACGGAAATCAGTTTCCTCTGCGAGGACTACGGTAACACCAGCCGCTCCGAACTGTTCGACACCACCGGCCACCGCGAATCGGGAGTAGACCCCCGTACGGGACTGTTCCACGCCCATTACCCAGTGGCCAGCCTGCAGGGCTTGCATGGCCAAGGCCCGGCGTGCGACCTGATCTTGCACTATTCGGCGCTGCGCGCCAACGAGGCCGGGCTGGGCGATGGCTGGGCCTGGCGCTTTTCCAGCGTGCAGATGCGTGAAAGGCTGCTGACGCTGGCCGATGGCGTCCAAGTCAAGTTCACAGACGCGCAATGGACCGACCTGGGCAAAGGCAAGGCGCTCAAGCTGGCCTCCTGCGTGGTGCGCAGCAACAAGGATTACAGTGAGTTCATTCTTGATCTGCCCAGCGGCCGCCAGGAGGTTCTGAAGAAGCCTGCCGCCGAAGGTAGCGACGACGAAGAACCGAACAAGGAATTCCACGACCTCGTCGTGAAAACGTTGAAAGCCATCCGCGACAAGTCCAGCCCTGACTTCCCGGCAAAACCGGAAAACTGGCAGCAGTGGATACTGATGTGCGTTCCCTGGCTCTACTACGCCACTGCGGCCCTCGATTACAACGAAGCGGTCAACGCGTGGGAGGGTGACAAGAACATCAAGGAACTGAAACGACGCATCGCCGAATACGAGAGGCCGTTCGTGCTGCTGCTGCCGTCGACCATCGAGTCGCCCTACGGTGAGCAGTTGACGTTGGAGTGGAAGCGCCAGAAAGGCCAGTTCCTGCTGTTGGCGGTCAACAGTGGCAAGGAGGCATTGTTCAAAGCGGAGTACGTCACACCGCAGGAGAAAAAAGCCTCGCAGGTGAAAATGCAGGTCTGGCCGGACAGCAAGGCCGAGAAGTACGAGGTCAATCTCGACCTCAAGGGTTATCTGCTGCGTACGCTCAAACGCGAGCAGAACGGCAAGGTATTGCAACAGGTCGACTGCGATTACGACGACGACCCGACGCTGGACCGGGTCCTGTGCGGTCTGCGGGAACTGGATGGGTCGGTCGAATGCGTGAAGTACCGACCCTGGCAAGCGCGCAATGAAGAGGAAAAAAAGCGTCGCCCTGGCCTGCCCCGGGTGCTGCTGCATGCTCTGCTGCCAGGCGATGGGCAACAGAACCAGGTGGCGACCTACCGCTACGACGGGGACTTTCTGGCGACCGATCAGCGGATCGTCAGCGTCGAGTACGAGTGCGGCGCGCATGGAGCCCGGGAGCAGCACCTGCTGGTGCACGGTCACGTCAAGCACGACGGTCGTATCGAGCGTTTCGAACTGCTGCGCGGGGTGGCCTCGGAGCAGGACCATTGGCTGGCCTTCAGCACCCGCGGGAACCAGAAGAAAGGCGACAAGCATCGGTTGACCAAAGGCTACCGCTATACGGGCGCAGGCGATGAGTTTGCCGAACTGCTCTACGCCTTGAAGGCCGGCGCCGACAGCGACAAGCTAAAGGTGAAAGACGGGGCGGTGCTGGTCGAACGCCAGCGTGAGCTGCTCAAGGGGTTCTTCAGTAAGTCCGATAACGCCGACCGCCCGAAACTGGCCGCCAGCATCTCCCGGCTGCTGGCCAGCGTCCCCCGCTCGGAGCGCGACGCGCTGGGCCGCACGGTGGAGGTGGCCACGCAGGAAGAAGACCTGGCCGGCAACATCCAGCGCCTGCACAAGAGCGACGAGCACACGCTGTACCGCTGCTACTACACCGAGGCCGGCGACAACCCGTTCACGCTCAATACACTGGAAGGGTTGGAAGACCTGCCGACCCTGAACTGCCCGCTGATTCCGGACTATGCCCCGGCACCGGTCATGGCGGAGTACCAGTGCGACCCGTTCGGCAATCCCAAGGGGCTGCGCCTGTTCGGCTACCGCCAGGTGAAACGTGGCAAGCGCGACCTGCTGGAGCAGGCGCAAGTGGTCGTGATCGAGGGGGTCAAGGGCCAGCTCAAGGACGACCGGCTCGACACCGACGCCACCTGGGCGCTGGTCGGCGCCTCCGCCCCCCTGCTGTGGCGCCAGCGCAGCACCGAGGTCTCGGTGGTCAGCGCCAAGACCTCGCAAAGCAAGGTCATGCAGTGGTCGGTGAAGGACACCCAGGTCACTCACCTGGGCAAGCAGCGCTTCGAGCTGAAGAATCTCCAAGCGTTCGAGGACAACCCGAACAGTGACGGCATCGTGGTACGCGTCAGCGTCACCACCGAGGCCGGTACCGAACAGCTCAGCAAAGAGCTGCGCTCACGCCATGCCCGGCGGCGCCTGGAACAGGTGGCGCAAGGGGAAGAGGTGCACTGGCAGTACGATGCGCTGGACCGCGTGACCCAGGAGACGCGCTACCTGGTCAAGGCAGGCGGCACGGGCAAGGACAAGGACCAGCAAGCCGATGAGCAGACCGTCACCACCTATTCGGCTGACGGCAGGGTCGCCACGCACGCCCATGCGAACAAGGACATCAGCCGCAGCTACCTGGACGGTTTGCAACGGATTTGGCGACGCGAGTGGCGCAAACACGGCACCCAGCACTATGTCCCGCTGGAACAATGCAGCCTGCAAGGCCTGGATACCTCGCAGGTGCTGGCCAGTTGCACCTGGGATTACCTGCCTGGCGGCCAAGCCGTGGTGGAAATGACCCCGGCGGTGTTGGGCGTGGGGCCGCAAGCCTGGACCAGGGAGCAAGGCGGCCTGGATGGGCCGGGCATGCGCAACGCGCTGCAAGCCCAGGTCAAGGACGAGAACGACGCAGTTCAAAGCGCCTTCGTGTTCGAAGCGCCGGCAACGCAGGACATCACCAGCCAGCACCTCGTCGAACAGGGCCTCGACGGGCAATGCTTGTTCCAGCGCAACACCGATTACACCCACCGCAAGAACGGCACCTTCGAGCAGGTGGAACGTCTGACCGACACTGCCGGCCACACGCAGATGCAGTTGCTCAGGCACTTCGACAGTTCAGGCCAGGTGATCAAGTACGAACGCACCCTGGGCAAGCAAACCCATACCTATAGCCTGGATCGCGACGCGATAGGCAGGGTGACCCGGGTCACGCGCCCCGACAAGTCCACCGTCGAGTACGGCTACCACGGCCTGAGCATCCACGCCACCGAACTCAAGGTAGACGGCAAGGTGGTGGCGACGCAAAAGGTGAGTAAAGTCAGCACGCTGACCTCGCGCACCGTGGGCAAGCGCACCTACGGTTTCACGGACACGACCGTGACCCTGCCCGACAAGACCACCCTCACCACCGTTCAAAACACCGAGGGCATGAGTTTCAAGGCCAAGGACCAGGCCCTCTCCAGCCTCACCCACAAGGACGACACGCTGACCCTGGCCTCAGCCGCCAGCGACACTACGATGTCCAGCGGCTGGACGCAGGCCTACCGCGATGCAAACCTGCCCGGGCGCCAGCAGGTCGAGCAAACCTCGCCCCGCGCCACGCGCAAGGGCTCTCGCTGGCAGAGCCTGCGTGGGCAGACGCTGGCCTCGCTGCGCGCCGACGGCCACTGGCAACGGGTGTTCACCGACCGCCTGGACCGCGTGCTGCGCACTTGCCAGGACCACGAAGAGGTGGTGCACCGCTACGACGCACAGGGTCGCTTGCAGTCGCGTCAGGCCCAGGCACTCAAGGCCGGCGGCCGCTGGCAGGTGCTCAGCGAGTACGATGGCTTTGGCCAGGAAGTGACCCGGCGCTTCCTGCGCAACGGCAGCGAATGCTTCAAGCAGTGCCTGACCTGGCGCGGCGATGGCCGCCTGGCCAGCAAGACCAGCTACGAGAAAGGCAAGCAGCTGCGCGCCGAGCACTTCACCTACGACGCGCTCGACCGCCTGCAAAAGTATGAATGCAAGGCCAGCGCCGCCGAGCATTGCCCGCAAGACGCACAGGGCACGGCGGTCAAGGCCCAGGACTTCAGCTGGGATGCCCTGAGCAACCTCACCCAATGCGTCACCACCGGTTTTGACGGCAAGACGCAGACCGAGGACCTGGCCTATGCCAAGACCGACCCGACCCAGCTGACAGGGGTCACCCGTGGCGAGGACACCCACAAGGTGGCCTGGAACGACAATGGCTACCTGACCGATGCCGCCGGCGAGCACCGCTTCAGCTATAACGCCGCCGGCCAGCTCGACAAGGTCCACGACAGCGCAGGCAACCTCCTGGCCCGCTACGAGTACGACGGCAGCCAGCGCCTGGCGGCGCAGTACCTCGAGGGCGACAAGAGCACCCGCGAGCTGCGCTACGAAGGCGATGAACTGATTGGCGAGCTGCACTATGACAAGGACGGCAAGGTCAGCCAACGCACAAGCCTGACCGGCGGCCTGGCCCAATACGCTGAAAACGAGGTGCGCTGGCTGATCGACGACCCCCAGGTCGGCGTAGCCGGGCAGGTCAGCAACGGTAAGCTGGAACTGGCACCGCTGCTGCCGTTCGGCGAAGGCAAAGCGCTGACCGGCTTGGTCAACGGCTACAACGGCATGCGCCGCGATCCCCTCACCGGGCACTACCACGCCGGCAATGGCTACCGCAGCTACGACCCGACACTGCGCCGCTATGCCCAGCCGGATTGGCTCAGCCCGTTCGGCGAAGGGGGCATCAACGGCTACGTCCACTGCCCGGACCCGGTCAACCTGCACGATCCCAGTGGGGCCATCATGCTCAGCCGCTGGGACCAGAGCAACCAACTGGCCACTTTCCAACAGGCACTGCAGGACACCCAGAAGATGCCTGTGGGCGGTCGCTGGCGAGGCCTGGCGTTCTCGGCATTGGTGGCCGTGGTCGGCGCGGTGCTGACCGTCTTCACCGGGGGCATGGCGGCGATCATGCTGGGGTTCGTCACGGTGATGAGTGTGCTGTCGTTCGCCTTCGAAGTGGCGGCGGTGTTCACGGCGGACTCCAACCCAAAATTGTCCAGGGCACTTAGCATCGTCTCGGTCGCTACAGGGGTGTTGAGTACCTTGGGCTTCTCCGGGTTGCTCAAGCTTGGCCTGAAAGGGCTGAAGCTCCTGGCAACGGGGGCCAAGCTGGTCGGAAAGGGCGCCAAGGTGGTGTGGAACGCGACCAAGACCTTGGCGCGCACCGGGTTGAAAGGGCTGCGCGCAGCCCGTGTAGGGGCCCGGGCGAGCACGTTTGTCGATGATGCGCTGGGTGGGCTGGGCGCACCTGGCAAGCTGGGCAGCCCTTGGCGGCGGCTGAAGTATCACCTGACTGAAACCGTTGAAATCGGTGAAAAGTCCACGACCAACTTCGCACGATCAGGCGCGCTCGGGAAAACTGGCGGTTACATGCAAAGCAAGGGATTGCTCTCGCCGGTCATGCAAACGCGCATGTACCAGGGCGCCGCCTATGCCGCCGACGCTGTCGGGAACGTGCTCAATGCCAATATCTTGCAAGGCACGATCCGGTCCAGCATAGATCTGGAGAATCAACGCCTGGCGCAGCAGGCCGAGGAGCAACCTGAGCGAACGGCGAGCACCGCGATCAGCGTAAGGAACGCGGGCGACTCTTCAGCCGCGCAGGTACCCCAGCTTCCGTCCATGACCCCAGTACACAAGTTGCCACCGGCCACGCACAGCGTGAGGTTCTGGTGGTGAGCCTGCCGGCGGTTTGACAGTAATCCGCGCACCAGCGCTTTTCCCATCCACGCTGGGAGAAGCGCATCCATAGGCAATGACGACGAGGGTGGCAATGATGAGCGATACAAAAGGCAAGACCGGAACAGTGGTGGAGTTCGACGACGAGCAAGGATATGGCTACATCGACTACAAACATCAAGGAACACGGGTGTACCTGCCCAAGGATGAGGCCACGGGCTTGGAGGATGACGTCGAGGTGACGTTCGATATCAAGATGGTGGGAAACAAGCCGTACGCCACCAATGTCAAACGCAAGTAGAGCCAGGCGTACGGTAGCGTGCCCCGCGTTCAGGCGCGGGGCGCGTTCACTTGAAGCCTTCGACCGAGTGCCCTGGGGGCCAGATCATTTGCTGCCCATTTCCGCGACGCTGATCTCGCGCATCCGGAACTTCTGCACCTTCCCCGTCACCGTCATCGGAAACTCATCGACAAAGCGGAAATGCCGTGGCGTCTTGAAATGCGCCAGCCGTGCCTTGCACCACTGCTGCAGTTCCTCGGCACTGGCACTGTGCCCGGGGTGCAGGCGAATCCACGCCACCACCTCCTCGCCATACTTGCTGCACGGAATCCCCACAACCTGCGCCTCGGCCACCGCCGGGTGGGTGTGGAAGAACTCCTCGAGCTCACGCGGATAGATGTTCTCGCCGCCGCGAATGATCATGTCCTTGTTGCGCCCGACGATGCGCACATAACCGTCATCGTCCATCACCGCCAGGTCGCCGGTGTGCATCCAGCCGGACGGGTCGATGGCGTCATGGGTGGCCTGCAGGTTGTCCCAGTAACCGAGCATCACGCTGTAGCCCCGTGTGCACAATTCGCCGATCTCGCCCCGGGCAACGATGCGCCCGTCGGCGTCCACCAGCTTGGTCTCCAACTGCGGCTGGGTGCGGCCCACGGTGGTCACGCGCAACTCCAGGCCGTCGTCGGGGCCGGTCTGCAGCGACACCGGGCTGGTCTCGGTCATGCCATAGGCGATCTGCACCTCGGCCATGTGCATCTGCTCGATGACCTTGCGCATCACCTCGATCGGGCAGGTGGCACCGGCCATGATGCCGCTGCGCAGGCTGGACAGGTCCAGCACGGGGCGGCTGGGGTGATCGAGCATGGCGATGAACATGGTCGGCACGCCATAGAGGATGCTGGCGCGCTCCTCGGCCACGGCACGCAGGGTGAGTTCGGCGTCGAAGGCATCGTTGGGGTAGACCATGGTGCTGCCATGGGTGATGCAGCCCAGATTGGCCATGACCATGCCGAAGCAGTGGTACAGCGGCACCGGGATCACCATGCGGTCGCGCTCGCTCAGGCCCAGGCTCTCGCCGACCATGTAGCCGTTGTTGAGGATGTTGTAGTGGCTCAGGGTCGCGCCCTTGGGCGCTCCGGTGGTGCCGGAGGTGTACTGGATGTTCACCGGCTGGTCGAACTGCAGCCCCTGCTGGCGGGCCTCGTACGCGGCAGGCTCCACCGCCCCCGCGCGCCCGGCCAGCGCGGCCCAGGGCAGGAAGCCTGCGGGCGGCTCGGCGGCCAGGCTGATCACCCCGCGCAGGTCGGGCAGGCGTTCGCTGGCGAGTGCGCCCACGGCATGGGTGGCCAGCTCAGGCACCAGCTCCTGCACCATCGCGTGATAGTCGGACGTCTTGAAGGCACCGGCGCACGCCAGCCAGCGGCAGCCGGACTGGCGCAGCACGTAGTCCAGCTCGCCCACGCGGTAGGCCGGGTTGATGTTGACCAGGATCGCGCCGACCTTGGCCGTGGCCAACTGCAGGATGCACCACTGGGCGCAGTTGGGCGCCCAGATGCCGACCCGCTCGCCGACCTCCACGCCCAGCGCCATCAAGGCCCGGGCATGCACGTCGACCTCGGCGGCCAGCTCGCGCCAGCTGTAGCGCAATCCTTGGTGGCGCACCACCAGCGCCTCGCGCTCGCCATGAAGGGCGACGGTGGCATCGAAGGCCTGGCCGATGGTCAGGGTGAGCAAGGGTTTGTCTTGACGGCCGCGCGTGTAGCTTGGTTGAGGCATGGTTGTCCCTTCTTGTGGTTGTTCTGGGCATGACTGAAGCAGGCGGCAATTACTCTGGCCCAGATTTACGTTTACGTAAAGGTGACGTTCCGATTGACAGCCCCGGAAGGCAGGTTTACGTTAACGTCAACCACGCGTCACGGTGGCCGGACAGGAGCGAGGTTGTGGGAGCGGGCTTGCCCCGCGATGAGGCCGGACCAGGCAACACAGCTGGCCGTTCTGACGGGCATCGCGGGGCAAGCCCGCTCCCACAACCCCGCTTCCACAAGGTCGCCGTGGTACCTCGAATTTCAAGAACAAGAAGGTGCCCCCATGCATTACCCCAGCCTGAACTTCGCCCTGGGCGAAACCATCGACATGCTCCGCGACCAGGTGCGCACCTTCGTCGCCGCCGAACTGGCCCCGCGCGCCGCGCAGATCGACCACGACAACCTGTTCCCCGCCGACATGTGGCGCAAGTTCGGCGACATGGGCCTCTTGGGCATCACCGTCCCTGAAGAATACGGCGGCGCCGGCCTGGGCTACCTGGCCCACGTGGTGTCGATGGAAGAGATCAGCCGCGCCTCGGCCTCGGTGGCCTTGTCGTACGGCGCCCACTCCAACCTGTGCGTCAACCAGATCAACCGCAACGGCACCCACGAGCAGAAGCTCAAGTACCTGCCCAAGCTGATCAGCGGCGAGCACATCGGCGCCCTGGCCATGAGCGAGCCCAACGCCGGCTCCGACGTGGTGTCGATGAAACTGCGCGCCGAAAAACGCGGCGACCGCTACGTGCTCAACGGCAGCAAGACCTGGATCACCAACGGTCCCGACGCCAACACCTACGTGATCTACGCCAAGACCGACTTGGACAAGGGCCCCCACGGCATCACCGCGTTCATCGTCGAGCGCGACTGGAAAGGCTTCAGCCGCAGCAACAAGTTCGACAAGCTCGGCATGCGCGGTTCCAACACCTGCGAGCTGTTCTTCGATGACGTCGAAGTGCCGGAAGAAAACATCCTCGGCCAGCTCAACGGCGGCGTGCGCGTGCTGATGAGCGGCCTGGACTACGAGCGCGTGGTGCTCGCCGGCGGCCCCACCGGCATCATGCAGAGCTGCATGGACCTGGTGGTCCCGTACATCCACGACCGCAAGCAGTTCGGCCAGAGCATCGGCGAGTTCCAGCTGATCCAGGGCAAGATCGCCGACATGTACACCCAGCTCAACGCCAGCCGCGCCTACCTGTACGCCGTGGCCCAGGCCTGCGACCGCAGCGAAACCACCCGCAAGGACGCCGCCGGGGTGATCCTCTACACCGCCGAGCGCGCCACGCAGATGGCCCTGGAGGCGATCCAGATCCTCGGCGGCAACGGCTACATCAATGAGTTCCCGGCTGGCCGCCTGTTGCGCGACGCCAAGCTGTACGAGATTGGCGCCGGCACCAGCGAGATCCGCCGGATGCTGATCGGCCGCGAACTGTTCAACGAAACCCGCTGAGCACAAGGAACCGGCGTCCATGGCTACCTTGCATACCCAGATCAACCCGCGTTCGGCGGAATTCGCCAGCAACAGCGCGGCCATGCTCGAACAGGTCCAGGCCCTGCGCGGCCTGCTCGCCCAAGTGAGCCAAGGCGGCGGGCCGAAGGCCCAGGAGCGGCATACCTCACGGGGCAAGCTGCTGCCCCGCGAGCGAATCGACCGCCTGCTCGACCCGGGCTCGGCGTTTCTCGAAATCGGCCAGCTGGCCGCCCATGAGGTCTACGGCGAAGACGTGCCGGCCGCCGGCGTGATCGCCGGCATCGGCCGCGTCGAAGGCGTGGAGTGCATGATCGTAGCCAACGACGCTACGGTCAAAGGCGGCTCCTATTATCCGCTGACGGTGAAAAAGCACCTGCGCGCCCAGACCATCGCCCTGCAGAACCGCCTGCCGTGCATCTACCTGGTGGACTCCGGCGGCGCCAACCTGCCGCGTCAGGACGAGGTATTCCCCGACCGCGAGCACTTCGGGCGGATCTTCTTCAACCAGGCCAACATGAGCGCCCTGGGGATCCCGCAGATCGCCGTGGTGATGGGCTCGTGCACCGCCGGCGGCGCCTACGTGCCGGCGATGGCCGACGAGGCGATCATGGTGCGCCAGCAGGCGACCATCTTCCTCGCAGGCCCACCCTTGGTAAAAGCCGCGACCGGTGAAGTGGTCAGCGCCGAGGACCTCGGCGGCGCCGACGTGCACTGCCGCACCAGCGGCGTGGCCGACCACTACGCCGACAACGACGAGCACGCCCTGGCCATCGCCCGGCGCAGCGTCGCCAACCTCAACTGGCACAAGCAGGGCAAGCTGCAATGCCAGGCGCCGATTGCGCCGTTGTACAACGCCGAGGAGCTATACGGCGTGGTCCCGGCTGACGCCAAGCAGCCGTTCGACGTGCGCGAGGTAATCGCCCGCCTGGTCGACGGCTCGGTGTTCGATGAGTTCAAGGCGCTGTTCGGCACCACCCTGGTGTGCGGCTTCGCCCACCTGCACGGCTACCCGGTGGCGATCCTGGCCAACAACGGCATCCTCTTCGCCGAAGCTGCGCAAAAAGGCGCGCACTTCATCGAACTGGCCTGCCAACGCGGCATCCCGCTGCTGTTCCTGCAGAACATCACCGGCTTCATGGTCGGCAAGAAGTACGAAGAAGGCGGCATCGCCAAGCACGGCGCCAAGCTGGTGACCGCGGTGGCCTGCGCCCAGGTGCCGAAGTTCACGGTGATCATCGGCGGCAGCTTCGGCGCCGGCAACTACGGCATGTGCGGCCGCGCCTACGACCCGCGCTTCCTGTGGATGTGGCCCAACGCCCGCATCGGCGTGATGGGCGCCGAACAGGCGGCCGGCGTGCTGGCCCAGGTCAAGCGCGAACAGAGCGAGCGCAGCGGCGAGGTGTTCAGCAGCGAAGACGAGAAGAAGCTCAAGCAGCCGATCCTCGACCAGTACGAACGCCAGGGCCACCCCTACTACTCCAGCGCCCGGCTGTGGGACGACGGCGTCATCGACCCGGCGCAGACCCGCGACGTGCTTGGCCTGGCGTTGTCCGCCGCGCTGAACGCCCCGATCGAACAGAGCCGCTTCGGCATTTTCCGGATGTGACCCATGAGCGAATTCGCCACCCTTGAACTGGTCAAGGACCCTCGCGGCTTCGCCACCCTGTGGCTGAGCCGGGAAGACAAGAACAACGCCTTCAACGCGCAGATGATCCGCGAGCTGATCGTCGCCCTCGACCGCCTGGCCGAGGACACCAGCCTGCGCTTCGTGGTGCTGCGCGGCCGTGGCCGGCACTTCAGCGCCGGCGCGGACCTTGCGTGGATGCAGCAGTCGGCGCAACTGGACTTCAACACCAACCTGGACGACGCTCACGAACTGGGCGAGCTGATGTATGCCCTGCACCGGCTCAAGACGCCGACCCTGGCCGTGGTGCAAGGCGCCGCTTTCGGTGGCGCGCTGGGGCTGATCAGCTGCTGCGACATGGCCATCGGCGCCGAGGACGCACAGCTGTGCCTGTCGGAAGTGCGCATCGGCCTGGCCCCGGCGGTGATCAGCCCGTTCGTGGTCAAGGCCATCGGCGAGCGCGCTGCCCGCCGCTATGCCCTCACTGCCGAGCGTTTCAGCGGCGTGCGCGCCCGCGACCTGGGCCTGTTGGCCGAGGTATACCCGGCCGCCGAGCTGGACGCCCAGGTCGAGGCCTGGGTCGACAACCTGCTGCAGAACAGCCCGCAGGCGCTGCGCGCTACCAAGGACCTGCTGCGCGAGGTGGACGACGGCGAGCTGAGTCCCGCACTGCGCCGCTACTGCGAGAACACCATCGCCCGTATCCGCGTCAGCGCAGAGGGCCAGGAAGGCCTGCGCGCTTTCCTGGAAAAACGCCGCCCCGCCTGGCAAGACAACAAGGAGCCGCGCCCATGAGCCGACCCACGCTGACCACCCTGCTGGTCGCCAACCGCGGCGAGATCGCCTGCCGGGTGATGCGCACCGCCAAGGCCATGGGCCTGACCACCGTGGCCGTGCACAGCGCCACCGACCGCGAGGCGCGCCACAGCCGCGAGGCCGATATCCGTGTCGACCTCGGTGGCACCAAGGCCGCCGAAAGCTACCTGGTGATCGACAAGCTGCTCGCCGCGGCCAAGGCCAGCGGCGCCCAGGCGATCCACCCAGGCTATGGCTTCCTGTCGGAGAACGCCGGTTTCGCCCGCGCCATCGAACAGGCCGGGCTGATCTTCCTCGGCCCACCGGCCAGCGCCATCGACGCCATGGGCAGCAAGTCGGCGGCCAAGGCACTGATGGAGTCCGCCGGGGTGCCGCTGGTGCCGGGCTACCACGGCGAGGCCCAGGACCTGGAGACCTTCCGCGCCGCCGCCGAGCGCATCGGCTACCCGGTGCTGCTCAAGGCCAGCGCCGGGGGCGGCGGCAAGGGCATGAAGGTGGTCGAGGACGAGAGCCAGCTGGCCGACGCCTTGGCCTCGGCGCAGCGCGAGGCGCAGTCGTCGTTCGGCGATGCGCGCATGTTGGTCGAGAAGTACGTGCTCAAGCCGCGTCATGTGGAGATCCAGGTGTTCGCCGACCAGCACGGCAACTGCCTGTACCTCAACGAGCGCGACTGCTCGATCCAGCGCCGCCACCAGAAAGTGGTCGAGGAAGCCCCGGCGCCGGGCCTCTCTCCCGAGTTGCGCAAGGCCATGGGCGAGGCCGCGGTGCGCGCCGCCCAGGCCATCGGCTACGTGGGCGCCGGCACCGTCGAGTTCCTGCTCGATGCCCGTGGCGAGTTCTTCTTCATGGAAATGAACACCCGCCTGCAGGTGGAGCACCCGGTCACCGAAGCCATTACCGGGCTTGACCTGGTGGCCTGGCAGATCCGCGTGGCCTGCGGCGAGCCGCTGCCGATCACCCAGGAGCAGGTGCCGCTGATCGGCCATGCCATCGAAGTGCGGCTGTACGCGGAGGATCCGGCCAACGAGTTCCTGCCAGCCACCGGCACCCTGGCGCTATACCGCGAGTCGGCGCCGGGCGAAGGCCGCCGGGTGGACAGCGGCGTCAGCGAGGGCGATGTGGTGTCGCCGTTCTATGACCCGATGCTGGGCAAGCTGATTGCCTGGGGCCAGGACCGCGAGCAGGCGCGTCTGCGGTTGCTGGCGATGCTCGATGAGTTCGCCATTGGCGGGCTGAAGACCAATATCGCCTTCCTGCGCCGCATTCTCGCGCACCCGGCGTTTGCCGAGGCGGAGCTGGACACCGGGTTCATCCCGCGTCATCAGGACGTGTTGCTGCCTGCGCCCCAGGCGCTACCGGCGCAATTCTGGGAAGCCGCCGCCGAGGCGTGGCTGCAAGGCGAGCCAGCGCTGCAGCGCCAGGACGACCGCGCTTCACCGTGGGCGGCCCGCGATGGCCTGCGCCTGGGCTTGCCGGCGCGCAGCAGCCTGCATTTGCAGTGCGACGGGCATGAACAGGCGGTGGCACTGGAGCGCAGTGCGCCTTCGACTTATCGCCTGGAGGGGGAGCAGCTGTGTCATGACCTGGACGGCCTGCGCCGTCGTCACCTGGCGGTGCGTCGGGGTGGCACGCTGTACCTGCAGTGGCAGGGTGAGTTGCACGCCGTCAGCGTCCATGACCCGATTGCGGCGGCGGAAGCCAGCCACAGCCATCAGGGCGGGCTGGGCGCGCCCATGAATGGCAGCATCGTGCGAGTGTTGGTGGAGCCGGGGCAGGTGGTCGAGGCCGGTACCGCGCTGGTGGTGCTGGAGGCGATGAAGATGGAGCACAGCATTCGGGCGCCCCACTCCGGGACGGTGAAGGCGCTGTTTTGCCAGGAAGGGGATATGGTCAGCGAAGGGACAGTGCTGGTGGAGTTGGAGGCGGAGTAATGGCGGCAATGTGTTCGCCGAAAGGGTTGTTTCGCCTATGAGATCGAGCGCCGCCCGCGCGGCGCATCGCGACGCAAGGCCGCTCCCACAGTTGTTGCAACGTGCCGAACCTGTCAGGCCATGGTTGCCCGCCCTGGCGCATGTCTTGAGACAGGCGGGGCGGCAGCAGTGTCTACGCTGAGACCGCGTCGGACCAACAAGGCGGACCAGGTAATGGCACAGGATTGACTGGCCCGAAACAGATGTGGGAGCGGCCTTGCGTCGCGATGCGCCGCGCGGGCGGCGCTCAATCTCCAGCGCGCTGCAAGACCCCCGCCTGGCACCTCGCAGCCCCAACACGATCTGCGCGCGAACCTAGAGCACCCCGTGCATCCGCACCACAACCCCAAGGAACTCGCACCCCTCCTCGCACAACACCGTCGGATACAAAGTATTGAGCGGCCTGAGCATCCGTTGCCCACCCTCCTCGATCAACTCACGCAACACCGCCGGCTTACCGGGCTGACGAGCCACCACCAGCCTGCCCGGCGTCACCTCGATCCCCGCATCCACCAACACCCGCATCCCCAGCGGCACGCTCCTGCCACTGGCGGCATTCATCGAATCGTTCTCGACCGGCAACCAGAACGCATTGCCCGCAGGCATGTAGTCGGTCAGCTCGTGAATTTCACTGGATTGCGGCAAAGGCCCGTCCAGATCGGCCCAGCCCAGCACTGGAAGGCGAAAACTGGCATGGCGCAAGGCATTGACCGAAAGCGGCCGTTCCACGGCATAGACACCTCTGGTTTCGCGAACCGTGGTGTCACGCTCGACCACCATCACCCGTGCTTCGAGATACACCAGCCCGAGCTTTTCCAGTTTCTCGTTGACTGTCACCAGGGTGGGCCTGCGCGTGCCCCGCAGCCAATGGCCAACACCGCCTTGGGTCATGCCCAGGCGCTCGGCCAGTTGGTGCTGCTTGAGGTTGTGCTCGCGCTGGTAGCGCGAGAGAAATTCGATCCAGTTTTCCATGGCTGTGAACGATACGGACTGGATGAACGGCATCAATACACATCCTGAATTATCTCAGAACTCAAAAATAATACAAACTGACCTAACATCAACGCTCATTGTCCTCGAAGGGATTTCACAGGAGCAGTCATGAGCAATTCGACAAAAGAAGAAACAGATCTCGACGAAGAAGCAGCCCGCCGCGCCCTCGACTTCTACCTCAACCCCACCCCCACGCCCCGCGACCTGGAGCGTTCGCTATGGACCCTGCGCGATGGCGTCAGCAACGCCCAGGCCTGCGACCATGCCATGGCCCTGCTGCGCTGCGCGTCGGCCACGGCACAGGAAACCGGCAACCATCTGCAGGGCACGACGCGGGAAGTGGTGTTTGCGCTGATGCACATGGTCAACATGGCCCGAGCCCTGCTGGAGCAGTGCCACGCCACGGACAAGGCATCGATCTGAAGGGAGAACGTGATGGCCGACGAACGGCAAAAGCCCCGATTGCCGGGGACGAGGTGTGCGTCAGTTAGATATTTTTTTGCCAATCGAGGAAAAATCATTTGACTGGCAAATGATAACGATTATTATTGCACTCAGCAGGTCGCGAGACCCGCTGGATAACCTGCAACGTCCTCAGGTCGGACGCTCAGATTATCTCCTCATCAGGCTAATCACGGTTTTTGACCCGGCTTTTTGCCGGGTCATTTTTTTTTGCTCTTCAGGCTAATGAAGATCGTTGATGGCGGCCATGATAGCAAAACTGTGTCAGGACGTGAACGCTCATTACAAATCTTTGCGGAATCAGCACTTGAGAATCAATCTCGTTTAGCCTAAGCTGATTTCGCGTCAAGGAAGACGCCCCCACCCCTTTCCTTAATGAGCAAGGAGCCGTCCATGACCCGCCTGCTGTTGCCCCTCGAGCACGACCCGCACACCGCCGAACAGCATGGCGAAGACGCGCTGCTGCACGCGCTCAAGCGCCTGCCGCGCCGGGTCCAGCAAGTCTTCCTGCTCAACCGCCTCGACCAGCAGGGCTTCGCCGCCATCGCCGAACGCCTGGACCTGCCGCTGATCAGCATCGAGCGCCACATGAACCAGGCCCTGCAGACCGCCCGCGCCCCCGGCGACGCGCTGGCCAGCATCGCCGGCCAATGGTACGTGCGCCTGCAGAGCCCGCAGGTGACCGCCAGCGAACGCATCGACTTCCGCCGCTGGCTGGATGCCGACCCCGACCACCTGCGCGCCTTCCACGAAACCGAACTGCGCTGGCGCAGCCTGCTTGCCCCGGCCCGGCAATTGGGCCATGACGGCTGGTACCGACAAGGGCGTGCGGCGTTATCGCTGGGTGGCTGCTCGATTGCCGTCGGGCTTGGTGTTGCCGCCCTCGTGGCGCTGGGACTGCTGGCCTGACACCTCATGCCATGCCGCAACCCCTGTAGGAGCGGCCTTGTGTCGCGAAAGGGGTGCGAAGCGCCCCCAGGATTCGTGGATCAAGCTGATATCGCCGGGGCCGCTATGCGGCCCTTTCGCGACACGAGGCCGCTCCTACACACGTTAATCCCGATCAACATACGCACCCCCGCCACCAAGCGGTGTAGAGTACGGTCACAACAACGCCAACAGGAGGCTGGCAATGACCGTGACGCTCTCCCCGCTGCACATCGACTGCGATTTCGACTCCGGCAACATCCTGGTCCTGGACGCCAGCAACCCTGCGCACGTCCACCTGAACATCCGCCCGGACACCAACAGCGGCCACTTTCAGTGGTTCCACTTCAAGGCCAGTGGCCTGACCCCGGGGCAGGTCCATCGCTTCAGCCTGGACAACGCCCATGAGTCCTCCTACAAGAACGCCTGGGCCGGCTACCACGCCGTGGCCTCCTACGACCAGCAGACCTGGTTCCGCGTGCCCAGCCAGTTCGACGGCAAGGCCTTGAGCTTCGACTTCAAGGCTGAACAGGCGCAGGCCTGGTTCGCCTACTTCGAGCCCTACCCGCGTGCGCGCCACAACCAGCTGATCGAGCGCGCCCGGCAGATCGCCGGCGTCGAGCTGCTGGCCAGCGGGCGCAGCGTGCAGGGGCGCGACATTCCGCTGCTGCGTGCGGGCAGTGGTGCGGCCGGCAAGCGCAAGCTGTGGATCATCGCCCAGCAGCACCCGGGCGAGCACATGGCCGAATGGTTCATGGAAGGCGTGATCGACGCCCTCGAAGCAAACGGCCCGGTCATCCAGCAACTGCTGGCCAAGGCCGACCTGTACCTGATCCCCAACATGAACCCGGACGGCGCCTTCCTCGGCCACCTGCGCACCAACTTTAAGGGCAAGGACCTCAACCGCGCCTGGCAGGACGCCAGCGTCGAACTGAGCCCCGAGGTGTTCTTCGCCCAGAGCCAGATGAAGCTGCATGGCGTGGACGCGTTCATCGACGCCCATGGCGACGAGGAAATCCCCCATGTGTTCACCGCGGCCTGCGAGGGCAACCCCGGCTACACACCGCGCATCGCCAGACTGGAAGAGCAGTTCCGCAGCACCCTGTGCAGCCTGACCCCGGACTTCCAGACCAAATACGGCTACACCCGCGACGAGCCGGGCCAGGCCAACATGACCCTGGCCTGCAATGCCGTGGGCCAGGCCCATGACTGCCTGTCGCTGACCCTGGAGATGCCGTTCAAGGACCACGACGATGCGCCGAATCCGCGCACCGGCTGGTCGGGCGAGCGCTCGAAGGCGCTGGCCGGGGCGGTGCTGGAGACGTTGCTGAAGATGGTCGGCGATCTGCGCTGAGCAACGCGATCCCATTGTGGGAGCAACTGTCTTGCTCAATTTCTAGAATCCGGCGCGCCCCCGGAATCTTTGCATCAACGCTGAGATCCTGGGGGCGCTCCGCGCCCCTTTCGCGACACAAGGCCGCTCCCACAGGTGTAGCGTCACTCAGAACTGCACATCCAGAATCACACTGTCGGTATAGGTCGCCGCCGGCGGTGTGGCCTGGTCGGTGTATACCTTGGCGTTGTAGTTGAACACCTGGCTCCCCGTCCCGGTCCCCGCCCCGGGGTTCACCTCGGCATCGCTGCTCGAGCGCCGCGCCGCGCCCACCGAGCCCCAGCGCACCACGCCGGCACTCTTGAAGATGTCGTAGGCCAGGTAGTTGTTGGCGCTGGACTTCATCCGCCGGCGCCCGCCCGAGACATTCTGCCCGTCATCCAGCCCCACCGTGTAGTTGCTGCCCTTGGTGCACGACACGCTTACGCTCTGGTTCACCGTGCCGAACCCGGCCACCACCGGCGCGCTGGCGAAGCTGATGTTGGGCGTGGTGATCTGGCAATCATTGGTCACCGTGAGGCTGACCAGCAGGGTCTGGTTGCCGCTGCCGATGTCGCGGCCCAGGCAGATGGCACCGATACCGATACCCGAACAGTAGTTCCAGCTCCAGGCGATATTCAGGGTTTCCTGGTACAGCCCGGCGGCGACGTTGGCACCGACCACGGTCTTCAGGTACAACGGCACGGTCTTGGGCGTGGTGCCGTTGAGCAGGCCCAGTGCGTCGATGATGCCATTGCGGGCAAAGTCGAACTGCACGCCCCGGCTGATAGGGTAACTGGTGGTGTTGTTGGCGTAGATCGTATAGGGGATCACATCGCCGGTCGGCCCCACCAGGCCGCTGCTGGAAGAGGTGATGGTGGCATAGAAATGGTCGCTGCTGACCAGCAACGACAACAGCGAACCGGTGCATTGCAGGCCGGCGTTGGTGCTCGAAGCGCTCTGCACCGTGGTGCGCACCAGCGTCGAGTTGACCGACCCGAACGCCGCCGGCGCGGTGGCCACCGCCGAGCACAATGCCCAGGCGGTCCCCGGCAGCGACAGCAGCCCCGCCAGGCAACCGCTGGCCAGCCGGTTCATCGGCACACCAACGGGCCGATCAGCGGGATCGGGCCCTGCCCTTCAGGCAGGTCGAAGGCTACCTGGCACTGGCCGCCATCGGCCTTGTCCACCTGCAGGCGGTTGTGTGGCGCCAGGTTCTCCAGGTAGACCAGCCCATCCCAACCCACCACCGCCTCGCCGCCAGCACACGCTGGAGCGGGAACTCCAGCAAGTAGCCACTGCCACGACGCACCGCCACGCGCTGCTCCACCTGCGGCGCCAGCACATCGGCGGGCAGGTCCATCGGGTCGATCTCGTACTTGCCGCGGTAGTAGCCGCTGCTGTACGGCACCAGCAGGTGGCCGTTGCGGTCGGTGCGGCCGATCTGCTGGTTTTCGTAGCGCACCGGCACGTCAGCGTAGCCGCTGGCGCTGACCACCACGAAAGCGTCGTCGATCCGGTTGGCGGCGAACAAGCCCGCGTCCATCAGCACCAGCGAGCCGCTGGCGTCGGCCCAGCGGGTCATCTCGCCGCTGCTGCCGTAGGCGCCTACCTGCAGCTGCACCGACTGCAGGCGCCAGGTCAGGTCGGCCTGGCGGTAGTCGTCGCGATTGCCGCCAGTGGCGTAGCCCAGGTTGTAGCCCACCCCACCGCCCACCGGCACCGCCTGGCTGTAGTTGACCCGCTGCAGGTCCTGGCCGTCCTTGCTGCGCTCGGCGCTGAAGGCCAGGGTGCCGCGCAGGTCGAAGGGGATCACCAGCTGCGCCTGCACCGCCCACTGGCTATCACCGACCTCGCGGTTGGCCGACAGGTACAGGCTGCTGTTGCGCCACAGCGGCTTGCTCCAGCTCAGGTTGATCAGGCGCGTGCGCGTGCCGTCACCGGCGCGCACGTCGAAGTAGCCGGCGCCGAGGCTGCCGTAGCGGTCCAGGTTGAGGCTCAGTGTGGCCTGCTCGCTGCGCTGGCTCAGACGGGTGAAGGGGCTGTCGACCAGCGACAGGTCGGCGTAGTCGCCGTGGCGCTGCACGCGCTGGTAGTTGAAGCCGATACGCCGGCTGTTGTACTGGTAGCCCAGCGCCACCTGCTGGCCTGTATCGCCTTCGAAGCGGCTCTGGGCAACGGCCGCATTGAGCACGCCGAAGGTGCCCAGGCGCAGGTTGCCGCCCAGGCCGCCGAGCATCATCGACTCGGCGCTCTCGGCATGGGTTTCCAGGGTGAAGTAGTCGGACACCCCGTGACGCAAGGTCGCCGAGGCCACGCCCGGGCCATAGGCGAAATCGCGCACGGCGTAGTCGCGGCGCAGGCTGCCGACGGCCACCGAGAAGTCCGACAGCCCCTTGGCCAGCAGGCTGCTGGTGACATAGAACGGCAAGGTGGTCGACACCTGCCGGCCGAGGGCGTCGGTGGTCACCACCACCGCTTCGCCGGCACCGTTGATGAACGGCACGTTGGTCAGGGTATAGGGGCCGGGCTGCAGCTCGGTGCTGCTGCTCTTGTAGCCGTTGATGAACAGATCCAGCGAGGTCGGCACGGCAGCTTCGCCGGCAAAGGCCGGCAGCGGATAGGTGACCAGGTCGGGACGGGCGCCGAAGTCGCGAGACAGTTGCAGGCCGCCCACGCGCACCGAGGTGGTCCAGGGCAGCGCACCGGTCACCAGGTCGCCTGCCTCATAGGTGAGCAGGCGCTGCTCGTCGGTGTGGCGAAAGGTGGTGTCGTAGCGCAGGAAACCTTGGCGTCCCTGGGCCTGGGCGCCATTGAACGACTGGCGCCACTGCCCGGTGGTGGAGAAGGTGCCCCAGTCGTCGAACAGGCGCAGCTCGTTCCAGGCGGCCAGGTAGCTGCCGCCCTCATCGGTGTCGTTGAGATAGGCGTCGTAGTTGAGCAAGGCGCCGAAGCTGCTGCGGGCGTCGCTGGCCGGGTACAGGTTGCGCTCGCCGACCTGCTGGTCGGGCAGCCAGGCCGGCGGCACCTGCAGCAGCAGGCGCTGGTTCTGGCTGTCGTAGTCGCTGTGCAGGCCGGGGATCTCGTCCAGGGCCACTTCGCCCTGGGGCTGGCCCGGCAGCCTGACGCCCGCCTCGCGCAACACCTCGCTGGCCAGGTACAGGCGCCCGGCGCGCTGCTGCACCGGCACCAGCTCAGCCTTGGCCACCTGGTTCACCAGCAGGTCGAGGTACAGCGTGGCGTCGGCGATGGCGGCATGTTCCGAGGGTGGCGGCGGCAGGTCGTCGGCCACGCCCAGGCCGGGCCCCAGCACCGCCAGGCCCAGCCACAACCGGTGCGTTGCCACCCGCACCCAGCTCACACACGATTTCCAACCATTACCGGGTCCTCCCTGGCCCCTGTGATCCGTTCAAGCGCGGCTCATTGCCCCTGTTTGATGGCCTGTGCCACCTCCTGGCCGTTGACCCGTCCCTTGAGCACGCTGGCCGCGCCCGGCGTGGCCGGTGCCGGCCAACGCATGCTGGCGCCGGGCAGCACGTAGCCGAGCAGCCCCTCGACCAGCGGCCGGTCCTGGCCGGCCTGCTGCAGCACCACATCGGTCAACCGCGCATGCACCGGCCCCGTGTTGCGCAGCTCGACATAGGGCTTGCCCTGCACGCTCACCGCGCGCCAGCTCAACTGCGGCTTGCCCACGCCCTCGGCGCTGCGCTTGCCTTCAGGGTCGGGCTTGCCCCACAGCCCCTCGCCGTAGACGAACAGCGGCACCGAGTAGCGCATCTGCAGGCGGATCGCCGCCTTCGGCCCTTCGCTGGCGGCATCGGCCGGCAGCGGCGAAGGAATCTCGTCGATGATGATGCGGTAGGCCTGTTCCTGGCCTGCGGGCGAGCTGCCGGTGCGGGTCAGGCGGATCAACTGCTTCTGCCCCGGCGGGATATTGGCCACCGGCGGGCTGCCGATGATCTCGCGCTGCGCCTGGAACTGCTCCTGGTACTCGCCCTGGCGCCAGGCGAACACCCGCACCTGCAGGCTGGTCGGCGCCGAGCCACGGTTCTCCAGCCACAGTGCGCCGGCCTTCTGGTCGGCCTCCAGCACCGGGTCGATCGGCCAGATCAGCACCGAAGTGGCCGCCAAGGCCGATGCGCAGCTGGCCAACAGCAGCAGTCCGATGATCCCACGCGCCCGTTTCGCGCCTGCCCCCATGCCCCTCTCCTTCTCGGTTATCCGCGGCGGCCTGTCACCAGGTCACCGTCACTTGCACGACATCGGTGTAGGTCCCGGCCGGCAGGGTGCCGGTCAGGGTGGTACGGCCATAGACCGGCAGCTTGATCGCCGTCGGGTCGCTGTAGCTCACCGCCACGCTGCTGCCGATGCCCAGGCTCTGGCTGAACGCGGCGTCGCGGTACAGCTGGTAGGCCAGCAGCTGTGTCCCCCCCGAACGCTTGAGGTTGCGCATGCCGCTGGCGCTGTTCTGGCCACCGTCCAGGCTCATGCTCAGGGCCACGCCGGGGGTGCACTGGAAAGTCACCGTGCTGCCGCCGAGCGAAGTGCTCAAGGTGGCGGTGGACAGCGCCGAGCTGGTGCCGTAGTCGAGCACGCCATAGGCGGTCACGCCGCCGACCACCAGGCAGCCGGCGACGATCTGCGCCGTCACCTGGAAGGTGCTGGTGGTGACCGCGTGGGCACCCTGGGTCAGCGCCAGGCACAGCCCGACGGCCAGCAGCCGCGCCGTGCCCGGCATGGCTCAGAAACTCAGCTCGACCGCCACCGTGTCGGTGTACACCCCGGCCGGCAGGCCCGCCTTGCCACGGGCCTGGCCGTACAGGTTGACGGTCTGGGCCACGCCGGTGCTGGTCGGCAGGGTGATGGTGCCGTCGATCGCCAGCAACTGAGTGTGCCCGGCGTCGGTGTAGAAGTCGTAGGGCACGAAATTGCCCGCGCCATCGGCCAGTGCCCGGGTCCCGCCGGCGGACTGCGAGTCATGGGTACCGGCACGCACCTTGATCGTCGGCACCGTGCCTGCCGAGCAGAGAATGCTCATGGCCCCGCCACCGCCGCCGAGCACCTGGCCATTGGCGGTGGTGAACAGCGAATCCTGGGTGCCGAAGTTGAGGCTGCCGAAGTTGAGCCCCGAGGTGCCGCCGCTGCCGTTGACCTGGCAGGCGGCGGTCAGCGTCAGGGTCGAGCTGATGGTGCCGGTCACGGTGGCGGCCTGGGCCTGGGCGGCCAGGGCCAGGCCAAGGCCGGCGAAGATGCAGCGGGTGAGGTGCTTGGGCATCGGAATCTCCTTGCGTGTTACCAGTCCAGGGTCACCCTGAGGGTGTCGCGATACAGCCCGGCGGGCAGCGCGTGAGGCTGCGCGACCACCACGCCGTAGATGGGCACAGGCACCTGTTGGGTGCCACTGATGGTGAAGGTACGGGCCTGGCCGATGCCGTAGCGGCTGTTGCCGCCCGGGTCTATGGCCAGTTGGTAGGGAATGAGCTCACGACCGTTGCTCAGGCGGCGAACGCCGTCGCTGCCGTTCTGTCCGCCATTGATGCGTACGCTGAAAGCGCGCACCTGCGGCGAGCAACTGATCTGCAGGCTACCCTCGCCGCCGGCCTCGTCGACCCGGCTGGTCAACGGCCGGTCCCAAGTCGGCCCACGCGCACCGAAATCCATCAGGCCGGGGTTGCCCAGCGTGGCCGGTTGCGGGTCGCTGCTGATCTCGCAGGCGGCGCTGATCACCAGGCGCGCCTGGATGAAGCCGCTGGTGGTGCCGTGGGCCGCGCCACTGGGCAACAGCAGCGGGCCGAGGGTAAGCAGCAAAATCGATCCACGGTGCAACACATCCATGAGCATGAAGCCTCCCTACCAGGTGACCGTGACTTTGAGCAGGTCGGCGTACAGCCCGGCGCGGGGCGCCCAGGCCAGCTTGTCGATCCGTGCGTAGAGGGGCAGCTCCGCCGAACCGCTGTCCGGCACCCGCGCCGATTGCGCCACGTCCACCGCCAGCGGCTGGCGCCAGGCGGCATCACGGTACAGGCGGTAGGGAATCGGTCGGGCCTGGGCATCGGGACTTGCGAGGTAGCGCACTTCGCCGACACCGCCGTGCTGGCCGCCATCGACACGCACCTGGTACGGGGTGTCCGGGTTGCACTCCAGGCGCGGCGGGCGTTGGGCGATCAGCACGCCACTGGCCGGCGCGCCCGGGCCGTCCAGGCGCGCCACGCTGCCCAGGTCGATACGCCCCAGCGCCTGCGGGCCGGCGTCGCGCTGCTGGTTGACCAGCATGCAACCGCGCTGCACGCGCACCTGCACTTCGACGAGAAAATCCGCTGCCATGGCGTTGCCACTCAACCACAGGCCCAACAGCAGGGCCACCAAGCGCTCCGTCACCGGTCGATCCTTGTGCGTATGGGTTGAGCTTGAGCGTAGCAGCGCGATTGGATCCGGGCCGGATAAGGCCTACCCCTCTTTGGCATTAATGAAAATGGCAGGGCTGGGGTTGTGCTTGCCGGTTTGCGTGACCGGGGCTGCCAAGCAGCCCATCGCCGGCAGGCTCCAGAATGAAATTTTCCGGCCTGGAACGAAACCTCGGCGCCCGCCAACTTTCCAAAGTTCAGATTCCGACATGGCGGCCACCATTCTGGTACCGTTCATCCGCAATATCCTGTGCTAACGCATGACTCATGCGTGGACGGAACCTACAGGAGAGTCCCGTGACGACCGACCAGACCCCGCTCGACCAGGCGATCGAGCGCTGCGCCCAGGAGCCGATCCAGGTTCCGGGCAGCATTCAGCCCCAGGGTTTCCTGCTGACTGTCGACGAAAGCACGTTACGCGTGCTGCAGGCCAGCGAGAACGCCGAGCGATGGTTCGGCATACCCGCAGGCGAACTGCTCGGCCAGGCCTTCCCGGACCTGGTCAGCGCTGACTTCGACCTGTGCGACCAGCTGGGCTACCTGCCGCAAGGAGACGTCTTCCCTTTTCATATCGGCGATGTGCGCTTGCGCCAGGACGCACCCAACCAGTCGTTGCTGCGCGTGCTCGCCCATCGGCATGATCAGGTGCTGATTCTCGAATTCGAATCGAGCCATAAGTCCGAAGGCGTTTATCAGGGAGACTACTATCCGCTGGTGCGCGCTTTCGTCAGCACCTTGCATAAAGCCACCAGCGTCGAGGAACTGCTGCAGCATTCGGTGCGGCAGATCAAGCGCATCACCGGCTTCGGACGGGTCAAGGCCTACAGTTTCGATTCCGAGGGCAACGGCACGGTATTGGCCGAAGAGGCCGACCCTGGCTATCCAAGCTATCTGGGGTTGAGTTTCCCTGCGTCCGACATCCCTCGCCAGGCCCGGGAGTTGTACCGGGTCAATCGCATCCGCCTGATCGAGGATGCCGACTATCAGCCCTCTCCCTTGCTGCCGCCGTTGAACCCGATGACCGGCAAGCCGCTGGACATGAGCTTCGCGGCCCTGCGCAGCGTGTCGCCCGTGCATCTGCAATACATGCGTAACATGGGCACCCTGGCCTCCATGTCGCTGTCCATCGTGGTCGACGGTCAGCTATGGGGGCTGGTGTCCTGCCACCACGAGCGCCCCCGGCCGGTGGACTTCCAGACGCGCACCGCATGCGAATTGCTTGCCAGTGTCCTGTCGCTGCAGATCGAGTCGCGCGAATCCCACGACCGCACCCGCACCCTGCTCGAGCTGCGTGAGCGCATCGTACGCATGCTGGCGGCGATGGCCGATCGTGACAGCGTGAGCGAGGGCCTGCTCGACCAGCCCGAGGTGCTGCTGGCCTTCGCCGGGGCCAGTGGCGCGGCCATCATCAGCGCCGAGCGCTGCGACCTGGTCGCAGACACGCCGTCGGCGGCGCAGGTCAACGCCCTGGTGCACTGGCTGGGCCAACGCGGCGAAGAGGTGGTGTTCCATACCGACAACGTGAGTCGTGACATCGAAGCACTGCCGGAGCTCGCCAGCTGTGTCGGCGGAGTACTGGCCGTTGCCATCTCGCAGCTGCACTCGCATTACCTGGTGTGGTTTCGCCCCGAGCAAGCCCGCCTGGTCAACTGGGCTGGACGGCCGGACAAGGCGATCAGCCCCCAGGGACACCTCAATCCACGCCACAGCTTCGAACGCTGGCAGGAGGAAGTGCGTGGTTTCAGCGCCCCCTGGAGTGCCCTCGTCGTCGATGGCGTGCTCGAACTGCGCATGGCCGTGCTGGGCATCGTCCTGCGCAAGGCCGAGGAGCTCGCGCAACTGGCCGGAGAGCTCAAGCGCTCCAACAAGGAACTCGAAGCCTTCTCCTATAGCGTCTCCCACGACCTGCGCGCACCGTTGCGGCACATCGCCGGCTATACCGAGCTGCTGGGCGAGATCGAGGGCGAACACCTGAGCGAACGCGGTCGACGCTTTCTGTCCCACATCGATGAGGCCGCACATTTTGCCGGCTCACTGGTGGACAACCTTCTAAACTTCTCACAAATGGGACGCTCGGCGCTGCGCCTGGCGGACGTCGACCTCAACACCCTGGTCGATACCATCCGCCAGGAGTTCGAGCCCGATTACCAGGAGCGCGAAATCATCTGGATAGTCGCCCCCCTGCCCAAAGTCATCGCGGATCCGGCGTTCATCAACATGGCCCTGCACAATCTCATCGCCAATGCCATCAAGTACAGCCGTGGGCGCCGCCCCGCGCGAATCGAAGTCGGCGCCGTGCAGCACGAACAGGAGACCGAGGTGTACGTGCGCGACAACGGCGTGGGCTTCGACATGGCCTATGCCAACAAGCTGTTCGGTGTGTTCCAGCGCCTGCATCGCATGGAAGAGTTCGAAGGGACCGGCATCGGCCTGGCCAGCGTGCGTCGCATCATCGAGCGCCACGACGGCCGGGTCTGGGCTGAAGGCCAGGTCGGCCAGGGCGCCAGCTTCCATTTCACCCTTCCTCGCCACCAACCGCATTCCTGAGGCGTCTGCACCTATCATGCTCAAACCCATCCTGCTGGTCGAAGATAACCCCAGGGACCTGGAGTTGACCCTCCTGGCACTGGAGCGCAGCCAACTGGCCAATGAGGTCATCGTGCTGCGCGATGGCGCCGAAGCCCTGGACTACCTGTTGCGACGCAACACCTACGCCGAGCGTGACGATGGCAACCCGGCGGTGCTGCTGCTTGATCTGAAGCTGCCCAAGGTGGATGGCCTGGAAGTACTCAAGCAAGTGCGCGATACCGCCGAGTTGCGCAGCATCCCGACGGTCATGCTGACCTCCTCGCGAGAAGAACCCGACCTTTTGCGCGCCTATGAACTGGGCGTCAATGCCTACGTGGTCAAGCCCGTGGAGTTCAAGGAGTTCGTGGCAGCCATCTCCGATCTGGGCGTGTTCTGGGCGGTACTCAACGAACCGCCGCCCGGCTCGCTGCGCCTGAACAGGCGCGGCAACAATTGAGTCAGCTGGCAATGCAAGGCGCACCGCTCAGCCTGCTGCTGGTCGAAGACAGCTCGATGGACGCGGAGCTTACGCTCTTGTGCCTGGAACGCAGCGGGCTGCAGGTCCAGTCACGGCTGGTGTTCGACCATGTCGGCGTCGAGCATGCCCTGCGCGAAGACAACTACGACTTGATCCTGTGCGACTGTGTGCTACCCGGCTCATCGGGCACCGATGTGCTGGCCATTGCCCAGCGCCTGGCACCGGACATACCGTTCATCTTCCTCTCCGGCATCTATGGCGAAGAGCATGCGGTCGAGATGATCCGCCTGGGCGCCACCGACTACGTGCTGAAGAAGAACCTGCCTCTGCTGCCCAAGGCAGTGCACCGGGCCTTGACCGAGGTACACGAGCGCCAGCGTCGGCGTCGCGCCGAAGAAGCACTGGCCGACGTCGAGGCCCGGGCGCGCATCGCCATCGACGCGGCAGGCATGGGTACCTGGGATTTCCGCCCGCAGGAGGACCTGCTCCTGTGGGATGACCGTTGCAAGACGCTGTTCGGCCTTCCCACCGAGACGCAAATGACCCTCGAGGTGTTTTACGCCGGTATCTTCCACGAAGACCTGGCAAGGGTCCGCGAAGCCGTCGAGCAGGCCATGCGCCCGGACAGTGACGGTCTGTACCGCGCAGAGTTCCGTATCGCCCAGCCCAACGGCCTGGAACCTCGCTGGCTGCTTTCCAGCGGCCAGACCCAGTTCGTCGACAACCGATGCGTTCGCTTCTCCGGGGTATTGCAGGATATTCACCAGCAACGCCAGGCCACGCGCGCCCTGGAACAGCTCAACGAAATGCTGGGCGAGCGGGTCGAGCGCCGTACCCGGGAACGCGACCGTGCATGGGAGTTGTCCCAGGACCTGCTGGCAGTACTGAACAAGGATCTGACGCCGGTCACCCTGAACCCGGCCTGGGAAGCCAGCCTGGGCTTCACCCGCGAACGCCTGGGCCAGACTTCGCTGCTGCATCTGGTGCTCGAAAGCGACCAGCAGGCACTGCTCGCAGAACTGGCCGCGTTGTCCTCGGGTAACACCAGCGCCCGCTTCGTCGGGCGTATCCTGCATGCCAATGGCCAACCACGCTGGCTGTCCTGGGTGGTGGTGCCTGATGACAACCTGCTGTATGTGGTCGCCCGGGACATAACCTGCGAACGCGAAGCTACGCTGGAACTGGCCAAGGCCAACGAGAGCCTGCGCGAACAGATTGCCGAACGCGAGCGCATAGAGGCAACGCTGCAACAGATGCAGCGCCTGGAAGCTGTCGGCCAGCTCACCGCAGGCGTGGCGCACGACTTCAACAATCTGCTGACGGTCATTCTCACCGGCGCCAGCTTTCTCCAGCGCGACCTGGACAAAGGCTCACTGGACAAGGCCCTCACCCGCCTTCAACACATCCGCGAAGCCGGTGAGCGCGGAGCCAAGCTGACTGCGCAATTGCTGGCATTCTCCCGCAAGCAGCGACTCGAACCGGTGCCGGTGAACCTCAACCGCACCCTGTCCGGGTTGGAGGAACTGTTGCGACGCACACTGGGCGGCAACATTTCGGTGCGGCTGGACCTGGACACCCGCCTTTGGCAGGCGTTGACCGATCTTACCCAGACCGAAATGATCATCCTCAACCTTGCGATCAATGCCCGTGACGCGATGCCCGACGGCGGTCAACTGACGCTGGCCACCCGCAACGGCCGGATCAGTGCCCGCCCTCGCCGCCCGGAAGACCCGGATCCGGGCGAATACGTGGTGCTGTCGATTCGCGATACCGGCTGCGGCATGAGTGAAGAAGTGCTGGCCAAGGTCTTCGAGCCCTTCTTCACCACCAAGGACATCGGCAAGGGCTCAGGCCTGGGACTGGCCCAGGTGTTCGGCTTCGCCAAGCAGTCAGGCGGCGGCGTGCGCATCGATACCGCGCCGGGGCGCGGCACACAGGTCAGTGTCTACCTGCCCGCGGTGCATCAACCGGAGGCGCCGGCAACCCAGGAACAAAGTACGCAGGCTCTGCCGGCGCGGTCTGCCGGCAGGCGCAGTGTGCTGCTGGTCGATGACGACCATCTGGTACGCGAGATGATGAGCGACGTTCTGCTGCGCCATGGCTATCAGGTGCGTCAGGCGCACAGCAGCGAGCAGGCACTGGCACTGCTGAACGATGAGGTAGAGGTGCTGCTCACCGATTTTGCCATGCCGGAATTCAATGGTGCGCAACTGGCGCTGGCAGCGCGTCAGCGCTTCCCTGACCTGCCCGTGGTCTTCCTGACGGGGTATGCCGAGTTGCAGGGGCTGGAACTGCCCGGCAGCCTGGTGATTCAGAAACCGGTAAGCGAGCATGCTCTTGCCCAGGCACTGGCCGAGCTTCTGGAAAATAGATAGGCAGAAACGAAAAAATCGCCGAAAGGCGATTAGGGAGATGGTTAAAGCTTGAAAATGGCAGGGGCGGCTGGATTCGAACCAACGCATGGCAGGATCAAAACCTGCTGCCTTACCGCTTGGCGACGCCCCTGTATCGGATCTGGCAAGTGACTGATTCACCGCCTCACTGACAACCCCTGGCAGCTCCGTATGTTGCTGCTCGGGAATGGCCGGCACTTTAACAATCTTTTTTCGAGGTGGAAAGCTTTTTTTTAAAAAAATCGCAGAAAAACAGCAGGTTAGTTGTACCGACCCGATTTTGTGGGGTTTCTGCCCGTTAGAGGCCAAGATAACCATTCGTCGCAATTCCCCCGCCTCGCTTCAACACAATCGCGTTCCTCCCTTCCAATCAGATAGACCCCGTCGGCGCATCACAAGGAGGACACCATGCCCGTTTCCCACGACCTCTACCAGGACCTGCACTACCCCCGCGAGATCGTCCAGCAGCGACGCCAGCGTGACCCGCAGCTCGACCGCCTGCTCGACGAGTACATGGACATCGACAACCAGGTGCTGGCCGCCGAGTCGATCTCGGCAGGCAATTTCCAGGATGACGACCTGCGCCACCTCAAGGAACGCCGCCTGGCGATCAAGTACATGATCGAGCGCCAGCTGGAGCACAAGGCCTGACCTATCGCATTTCACGATCCTTGCCCGGCAGATTCTCGATTGGTCAAAATGCCCGGCGTCGCGCAAGCTGCGCCCTGCCCCATCCCGAGGAACCTGCCACTTGCCCACCTGGATTCCCGCACCGTTGCGCCATCTCGGCCGGCGCCTGCGCCACGAACCACCCGCAGACAACGCCCTGCCGGTCTACTTCCGGGACCGAGCAGCAGAACGCGGCTACACCCTGAGTGATGGACAACGCCGGGTGATCGCAGCGATGGCCACGCAACTGGCCGCGCTTGCGGCGGGCCAGGCACGCAGCCTGTACCTGCACGGTGCGGTCGGGCGCGGCAAGAGCTGGCTGCTCGATGGCTTCTTCCAGGCCGTGCCGAACGCGGCCAAGTGTCGCCTGCACTTCCATGACTTCTTTGCCCGCCTGCACCAAGGCATGCATCGCCATCGGGCGCTGGACGATGCCCTGGGCGCGACGCTCGACACACTGCTGGGGGACTGCCAGGTGTTGTGCTTCGACGAGTTCCATGTCCATGACATCGGCGACGCCATGCTGCTCACCCGGCTGTTCGATGCCCTGTTCGCCCGTGGCGTGTTCCTGCTGGTCACCTCCAACTACGCCCCCGAGGGGTTGCTGCCCAACCCGCTGTACCACCAGCGCTTTCTGCCGGTGATCCGCCTGATCAACAGCCGCATGCAGGTGCTGGAAGTGGACGGGGACAGGGACTTTCGCAGCCTGCCGGCAAACCGTGAGCATCAGAGGTTTACCCAGGGGCATTATGTCTGGCCGGGCGATGCGCTGCAGCGCGAGCGCTTGCGGGCACCCGCGCTGCAGCCACTGAAACTGGAGGTCAACCAGCGCCCGTTGCGCGCACTGGCCAGCGAAGGACGCCAGGTCGTGTTCAGTTTCCACGATCTGTGCGAGCAGCCTACCGCGGTGATCGACTACCTGGCCCTGGCCGAGCGCTACGACCACTGGATCATCGAGGGCCTGGACGACCTGGCCGAGTGCTCACTGGCGGCGCAGCAGCGTTTCGTCAACCTGGTGGACGTGCTGTACGACCAGGATCGCCAGGTGACGGTGATCGCCAAGCGGCCACTGGAGCAGAGCCTGGGTGGGTCGCTGGCCGACCTGATGCGTACGCGCAGCCGGCTGGGGCAGTTGCGCCAGGTAGGTCCGACCTGACACGGCGTTGCGACAAACCCACTCCCATACAAAGTACTGTCCCTGCGGATTACGTGGGAGCGGGCTTGCCCCGCGATGACTTCAACTCGCCCTGGGCAGGTCCGACAGTACTCCCTCGACCTCCGCCAGCACCGCCGGATCGTCCAAGGTCGAGGGCGGCACGTAGTCCTGGCCATCGGCGATCTTGCGCAGCACCGCCCGCAGGATCTTGCCCGAGCGGGTCTTGGGCAAACGCTTCACCAGGCGCACCCGGTTGAAGCAGGCCAGCGCACCGATCTGCTCGCGCACGCTGGCCACCAGCTCGCCCTGCAACTGCGCCTCGCCAATGCCCTGGCCGTCCTTGAGCACCACCAGCGCCAACGGCACCTGGCCCTTGATCTCGTCGTGCACGCCGATCACCGCGCACTCGGCCACTGCCGGATGGCGCGCCACCAGGTCTTCCATCTCACCAGTCGACAGCCGATGCCCGGAGACGTTGATCACGTCATCGGTGCGCCCCATGATGTAGACGAAGCCGTCCTCGTCCAGGTAGCCGCCGTCACCGGTGTGGTAATAGCCCGGGTAGCTGTGCAGGTAGGCCTGCAGGTAGCGCTCGTGGTCACCCCACAGCGTCTGGCTGCACCCCGGCGGCAGCGGCAGGGCGATGACGATCGCACCCTGCTGGTTGGGGCCCAGCGGCTTGCCGTCGTCGTCCAGCACCTGCACGTGGTAACCGGGCACCGCGCGGTTGCTCGAGCCCGGCCGTGCCGCGCTGCCATCGAGGCCGACGCAGGGCGCGGTCACCGGCCAGCCGGTCTCCGTCTGCCACCAGTGGTCGTGCACCGGCTTGCCGCTGACCCGTTCCAGCCATTCATGGGTGCTCGAATCGAGCTTCTCCCCGGCCAGGAACAACTGGCGCAGCGAGCCCAGGTCATGGCGGCGGATCAGCTCGCCTTCGGGGTCTTCCTTGCGGATCGCGCGCATGGCGGTGGGCGCGCAGAACAAACCGTTGACCTGGTACTGCTCCACCACCCGCCAATAGGCCGAGGCATCCGGGGTACGGATCGGCTTGCCCTCGTAGAACACCGTGGTGCAGCCACTCATCAGCGGCCCGTAGACGATCAGCGAATGACCGACCACCCAGCCCACGTCGGAAATTCCCCACCACACATCGCCCGCCCGCATGCCGTAGACATGGCGCATGGCGTAGCACAGGGCGACCGCGTTGCCGCCGTTCTCGCGCACGATGCCCTTGGGTTTGCCGGTGGTGCCGGAGGTGTACATGATGTACAGCGGGTCCCCCGCGTCCAGCTCCACCGGCGGCACCGGCTCGGCGCCGACCAGCGCCTGCTGCCAGTCCAGGTCGCGCCCGTCCTGCAGTTCGGCGCGCGCCTGCGGACGCTGCAGCACCAGTACATGCCGCGGCTGATGGCGGGCCGACTGCAGGGCGCGATCGACCAGGGGCTTGTATTCAATCACCCGGTCGAATTCCAGGCCGCAGGATGCCGTCAGCAGCAGTGTCGGCCGGGCATCGTCGATGCGCAGGGCGAGCTCGTTGGCGGCAAAACCGCCGAACACCACCGAGTGCACCGCGCCAATGCGGGCGCAGGCGAGCATGGCCATGGCCGCCTGGGGCACCATTGGCATATAGATGATCACCCCGTCGCCCTTGCCCACGCCCAGAGAGCGCAGCAGCCCGGCCAGGCGCGCCACCTCGTCACGCAGCTGGTGGTAGGTGAAGGTCTGCTGCACGCCGGTCACGGGTGAATCGTAGATCAACGCCAGCTGTTCGCCGCGTCCCTGCTCGATCTGGTGGTCGAGGGCCAGGTGACAGCTGTTGAGGCGCCCATCAGCGAACCAGCGGTGGGTGCCGTCGGCGTTCTGCTGCAGGGTCAGGGTAGGCTTGCGCTGCCAGGCCAGCTGTTCGGCCTGGGCTTGCCAGAAGGTGGCGGGGTCGGTGATGGAATGGGCGTAGCTGTGCTGATAAGTCATTGGTTCGCAACCCGGTACTTGTTGTTATTGAAGGGCGAACCTTGAGTATGGACCGGCGCGGTCCGCCCGCCATCGGACTTAAGTCGCAACCCATATGCAGATTTGCCGCAACTGTCCGCTTACAATGGCCGCTCATCAAGACAGAACAGCCTATGCACACCCTCGACGACCTACGCGCCGGCCGCCTGCGCGGCATCACCCGCCTCAACCTCTGCCAGGACCTGAGCGATTTTCCTCGGGAGATCTTCGACCTGGCCGACAGCCTCGAGGTGCTGGACCTCTCCGGCAACAGGCTGAGCGAACTACCCGAAGACCTGCACCGCCTGACTCGCCTCAAGGTGCTGTTCTGCTCCAACAACCTATTCACCCACTTGCCTCACGCCATTGGCCGTTGCCAGGCCCTCGAGACAGTGGGTTTCAGGAACAACCGCATCGCCCGGGTCGACGCACAGGCGCTGCCGGGCTCGTTGCGCTCGCTGGTGCTGACAGATAACGCACTGGAGCAATTGCCCGAGGCCCTGGGCGATTGCCAGCAGCTACAGAAGCTGATGCTCGCAGGCAACCGGCTCACCTCCCTGCCTGAAGGCCTGGCCAATTGCGTGCGGCTGGAGTTGCTGCGCGTGGCCAGCAATCGCCTGGATACCCTGCCCGACTGGCTGCTGCGCATGCCGCGCCTGGCTTGGCTGGCCTATGCCGACAATCCCCTGCAGCCAGGTTTTGTCGCCCCTTTAACGGAGGAGCATTGCCCCTCCCTTCACTGGAAGGATATCCGCCTGGAGGACGAGCTCGGCCGTGGTGCCTCCGGAGTGATCCACCGTGCGCACTGGAACGGCCAGGAGGCACCGGTGGCGGTGAAGCTGTACAAGGGCGCGATCACCAGCGATGGTTCGCCGCTGGCAGAAATGAGCGCCTGCATCGCCGCTGGTGATCACCCCCAGTTGGTACGCCTGGCCGGGCGCATCGACGACCACCCGCAGCAGCTTCCGGCGCTGGTGATGCAATTGATCGATGCGCACTGGTTGAACCTGGCCGGCCCACCCAGCCTCGATAGCTGCACCCGTGACCGTTACCCCGACACACGAGAACTGACCTTGCCGGCATTGCGACACCTCGTTGCCGGTATTGCCTCGGTCTGCGCCCACCTGCACAGTCGCGGCTTGAACCACGGCGACCTGTACGCCCACAACATCCTGTTCGATGCCAATGGCCAGTGCCTGCTGGGCGACTTCGGCGCCGCCTCGTTCCATCCACAGGATGACAGTCTCCCGGCACGAGCCCTCGAACGCCTGGAAACAAGGGCTTTCGGCATCCTCGTCGAGGAACTGCTGGCGCGCTGCGACAAGCCGGATACCGTGCTAGGGGAGCTGGCCGAACGCTGCCAGCAACCCGATGTACTGGCCCGTCCCTCATTCAACGAACTGGCGACACAACTCGCGCAAAGCCCTGTGCGGTCCTTGTAGGAGCGGCCTTGTGCCGCGAAAGGGCTGCGTAGCAGACCCGGGATTTCAGTGTTGATGCATAGATTGCCGGGGCCGCGTTGCGGCCCTTTCGCGGCACAAGGCCGCTCCCACAGGGGTGGCGGTGTGGCGTTGGTTTTGAAACGCGGAAAAGACAAAACCCCTACCTGCTCGCGCAGATAGGGGTTTTGCGAAATGAATCTTGACGATGACCTACTCTCACATGGGGAAACCCCACACTACCATCGGCGATGCATCGTTTCACTGCTGAGTTCGGGATGGGATCAGGTGGTTCCAATGCTCTATGGTCGTCAAGAAATTCTGTTGCCAGAACATCCAGATGGATACTCCAGCCAATTCGGATATGTGATTTTGTGAAGCTGCGAACTTTCGGTTCTTGCGTCTTCACCACCACAATTTGGCCTCAGCGCAAATTGCTTGGGTGTTATATGGTCAAGCCTCACGGGCAATTAGTATTGGTTAGCTCAACGCCTCACAGCGCTTACACACCCAACCTATCAACGTCGTAGTCTTCGACGGCCCTTCAGGGAGCT
>NZ_QJRP01000019.1 GCF_003205295.1 Pseudomonas mosselii | reverse complement strand
CGAAGCCTTGTTCCAGATTGAAGCCTGCGCCTGCGTAGCGACAGGCCGGGGCATCGCCCGTACGCGGGACGATGGCATAGCGCACCGGCAGGATGGGCACGCGTGGGCTGCAGGCAGGGCCGGAGGTTGCACTGCTGACGGTGGCGTCAGTCATGGTTTAGCTCCTTGCGTGGGGCCAGTGTTTAATTGGCTGGACATGAGAGGTCCTTCGGATTCGGCTGTCCTTGAACGAGACGGGGCTCGTCGTTGCCTGATGTCTGGGGAGTGGCCTGTCAGCTATCGCAGCATGACGGCGTTGAGCGCCTTGATCGGGGCTCGGGGTTTTGGTGCTGACGTGTTCCGGGGGGGGCGTTCGCATAAGGTCCTCGCTGGCTGGCAATGGCCGTACCGTCGTGCAGACCCGTGGATGGCTGTTGCAGCCAGCCACGGGCGACGGTGACGCAGACCTGAAACACTAGCGAGGAACGGATTATGGGTGGTCGACAGGGCTTCCCAAATCCGCGTAGGACGTTTCTCTGATTATCCTTTTCGGCGCTATTTGGCGGTATTCAGTTACATCTCTCAGGGGAGACGATCCGCCGCTGCACCTCAGAGATCCAGCACCAACCGCGCCGAGCGCGCCCGCGAGACGCACAGCATCATGGTCTGTTGCGCGGCTTTCTCCTCGTCGCTCAGGTACTGGTCGAAGTGCTCGGCCTCGCCTTCGAGGATCGCCGTCTCGCAGGTGCCGCACACGCCTTCGCGGCACAGGCACTCGACCTTGGCGGCCTTGGATTTCTCGATGGCCTGGAGAATGGTCATGCCTTCCTCGACGGCCAGTTCGGTGCCGGAGCGCGCCAGTACCACGGTGAACGCCGAGCCTGCGGCCGGCGCGGCGGCGGCGAACTGTTCCCAGTGCACGCGGGACTCGGCGATGCCGGCGGCGGCGGCGCTGGCGATCACCGCGTCGATCAGCGGCTTGGGCCCGCACACATAGAGATGGGCGTCATCGGCCAACCCCGCACAGAGCGCGGCGAGGTCGAGCTTGCGCCCCAGGCTGTCGATATAGAAGCGGGTGTTGTCGGCATGCGGGCCCTGCGCCAGGTCGCCCTGGAAGGCGCCGTGCTCGGGGGCGCGGAAGGCGTAGTGCAACTCGTAGGGGGTGGCGCCGCCTTCGAGTTCGTGAAGCTGCGCCAGGAACGGGGTGATGCCGATGCCGCCGGCGATCAGTACGTGGCGACCTGCATTGGGGTCGAGGGCGAACAGGTTGTTGGGGGTGGAGATGGTCAGCTCGCTGCCTACCTCGACCTGCTGGTGCATGAACGCCGAACCACCTTTGGACTGCTCCTCCAGCCGCACGCCGATCTGGTAGCTGTGCAACTGGCGCGGGTCGCTCATCAACGAGTAGGCATTGCTGAACTGGCTGCCGCAGGCCGACTGCATCTGCACGATGACGTGGCTGCCGCCGCTGAAGGCGGGCAGGGCGGCGCCGTCGGCGCGGGCCAGGGTGAAGCGCTTGATCTGCGGCGTGGCTTGTTCCACGCCGGTCACGCGTACCTTGAACATTTCGTATTGCTTGGCCATGGCTTACCTCGACAACGGAACCCCGCGCCAGGCCCTGGCGCGGAGCGTGGGGCGTGTTCAGTCGTCCAGGTGGGCGACGGCGATCAGGTTGTGGAAGTGGGCGATGCCGTGCTCGCTCACGCCGCTGCGTTGCGAATCGACCATGATCCGGCCCTGGCCGCGGTAGCCGCGGGACTTCAGGCCCTTCTGCACGCTTTCGACCAGGCGCAGGTCCTCGGGGCGGAACACTTCGCGGTACCAGTCGATGAGCTTGTGCTGCTCCTCGGTGAGGTCCTTGTTGAGGAAGTAGATGTCGTAGTGCTGCAGGGTGGTTTCGGCATCGACCGGGAACTCGTAGATCACAGTCATGAAGTTGGCGCCCGGCGGTACGTTGAACATGGTGCACGGCCAGGCCCAGAAGCCGGCGAAGGACGGATCCTTTACCGTTTCATCGAACTTGAACGACTGCTCCGACGGCTTGGCCAGGCCGTACTGCAGGGTCCAGTTGCCGTGCAGGCTGTGGCTGTACTGGCCGACGTCCACCGAGTCGGAGAAGCCGGGATGGGCAGGGGCGCAGTGGTAGCACTCGAGGTAGTTGTCGACGATCGACTTCCAGTTGGCCGGGGTGTCGCTGACGAAGCGCGCGGCCAGGTGCAGGTCGTCGATCACCGCACAGGCTTCGCGCATGCGCTGTTGCATGCCGGGCAGCTGGTCTTCGACGGTGCCGGCGTCGTTGTCCATGTTGATGAAGATGAAGCCTGCGTATTCCTCGACGCGCAGCTGTACCAGGGTGGAGTTGTCCTTGTCGAAATTGGCCACGTTCTCGCAGTTGCGCGCGTGGGCCAGCTCGCCGTCGAGCTTGAAGGTCCAGGCGTGGTACGGGCAGGTGATGACGTTCTTGGCCTTGCCGCTGCCTTCGAGCAGCTGGTGGCCGCGGTGCGGGCAGACGTTGTAGAAGGCGCGCAGCACGTCGTCGCGGCCACGCACGACGATGATGCTTTCACCGATCACCTGGCGGGTGATGTAGGCGTTCTTCTCGGCGACTTCGCTGCGGTGGCCGACGCAGATCCAGCTGCGGGCGAAGATCGCTTCCTTCTCGTGCTCGAAGACGGCGGCCTGGGTGTAGAACGTGGCCGGGAGGGTGAAGGCCTCTTCGGGGTTGGCGCAGAAGTCGGCGGGCAGGCGTTTGAAATCGTTCATGGCTCTATCTCGGTTCTTATTGGTTAACACGTATCTGTTGGTTAACAAACTGGGCAAAAAAATTTGTCGCAGGTTTGGCAATGTGGGAGCGGCGCATCGCCGCTCCCACGACAAATCCAGACTCAGTGCACCGCCGCTGCGCTGCGCGGTGCCTGCTGCTGTGGCTCCTCACCTGCCAGGCGGGTGGCCTCTTCCTCGATGCGGTACGCCGGCACCTGGCCGTAGTCGGCCGCCAGCCACTTGAAGAAGCCGTAGATCTTCACCAGCAGGATCACCATGAACGGGATCGCGGTGAGCACCACGGCGGTCTTCATGGTCGACAGCGAAGCCTTGGCGAACAGCATGGCCAGGGGCACCAGGGTCAGCACCACGCACCAGAACAGGCGCAGGGTCGGGCTCGGGTCCTCGCCCTCGCGCAGGTTGCGGGTGCTGGTGGCGGCCACGGCGTAGGCAGCGGCGTCCATGTGCGAGGCGCAGAACACCGCCATGATGAACAGGTACGCGGCGAGGAACAGCGTGCCCCACGGCAGGGCCAGCAAGAGGTCGGTCACCGCCGCTTCGCCACCGAGGGTGCCGAGCAGCTTGGGCACGTCGATCTGGCCGTTGATGAACTGGTGCATGCTGTAGCTTTCCAGCGCGCCGAAGAAGAACCAGCAGCCGAAACTGCCGCCCAGCAGCAGGGCGAACACCACTTCCTTGATCAGCCGGCCGCGGGACACGCGGGCGACGAACATGGCCACGCCCGGCGCGTAGGACACCCACCACAGCCAGTAGAACACCGTCCAGTTGCGGGTGAAGGCGCCGTCGCCGGCCGGGTCGGTGAACAGGCTCATCTGCACGTAGTGCTGCAACATCAGGCCGATGGAGTTGGCGGTGTTGTTCAGGGTGAACTGGGTCGGGCCGACCAGCAGCACGACGGCGGCGAACACCAGGGCGCCGATGCAGACCATCTTCGACAGGCGCTGCAGGCCGCCGTCGATGCCGATGTACGAACTCAGCGAGAACAGCAGCGCCACCGCGCCGATCACCAGCAGTTGCACTGTGAAGGTGTTGGGGGTGCCGGCCAGGTCGGCAAGGCCACGGGTCAGGGTCGAGGCGGTGAGCGCCAGCGACACGGTCAGCGCGCCCATCATGGTCAGCAGGAAGATCAGGTCGACGGCGCGCCCGACGGGGCCGGTGGCCTTGAAACCGGTGACCGCCTCGATGATCGAGGCCAGGTTCAGGCCGCTCTTCTTGCGCACATGGAAGTGGTAGGCCATGGCCAGGGAGGCCAGGGCGTAGATCGACCAGGCGCTGATGCCCCAGTGGAAGAACGAGTAGCTGACGCTGTACTCCAGGGCCTTGGCCGACATCGGCGCGATGTTCAGGCCCGGGGTCTGGTAGTAGTAGGCCCATTCCATCACGCCCCAGTACAGGGTCGAGGAGCCCATGCCGGCACAGATGAACATGAACACCCAGGTGGTGGTGGAATACTCCGGCTTGCCGGCGCCCAGGCGGATGTTGCCGTACTTGCTGAAGGCCAGGTACAGCACGGCCAGCGAGCTGCCGAACACCAGCACCTGGACGCTGGTGCCGAAGGTGCGGGTGGCCACCTCGAACAGCTGGTTGGCCAGGCTCTCGGCCTGGGCGGGGAAGGCAGCAAGGCCGATCACGGTGAGCAGCACGGCCAACAGGCTCACGGCGATCAGGAACACGTCGATCTTTTTGTTATTGGGGGACATCAATTGTCTCCTGGAGCATTTTTTTTGTAGTAGGCGTCAGGCGTTTGGGAAGTCCGTATCGAGGCTGGGTTTTCCTTTCTGTTAACTGATGGATAACAAGTATCTTTAGGTTTACAGATTCTGCATTGAATCGAAGTGGGTGGCAATAGGATCGTCGGACAATCCGGATGACTGGGTGGCAAGCCCGCTTCCACAGGAAGCACGTCTTCCTGTGGAAGCGGGCTGCCCCGCGATGGCCTGACGCCGACTCAGGCCCCGAGCAACTCGGCGATGGCCTTGCCCACTTCCTGGGTCGAGCGGCTGCCGCCCATGTCGCGGGTGGTGTCGCCGTTGGCGATCACCGTCTCGATGGCCTTGAGGATGTCGTCGTGGGCCGCCTGGTAGCGGGCGTCGTTGTCGGCTTGGCCGAGGAACTCGAGCATCAGCGCGCCGGACCAGATCATCGCGATCGGGTTGGCGATGTTCTTGCCATGGATGTCCGGCGCCGAACCGTGCACCGGCTCGAACAGAGACGGGAACTTGCGTTCGGGGTTGAGGTTGGCCGACGGCGCGATGCCGATGGTGCCGGCGCAGGCCGGGCCGAGGTCGGAGAGGATGTCGCCGAACAGGTTGGAGGCCACCACCACGTCGAAGCGCTCCGGCTGCAGCACGAAACGGGCGCAGAGGATGTCGATGTGCTGCTTGTCCCAGCTGATCTCGGGGTAGTTCGCGGCCATGGCGGCGGTGCGTTCGTCCCAGTAGGGCATGCTCACGGCCATGCCGTTGGACTTGGTAGCCGAGGTGACGTGCTTGCGCTCGCGGGTCTGGGCCACATCGAAGGCGTACTTGAGGATGCGGTCCACGCCACGGCGGGTGAACACCGACTCCTGCAGCACGAACTCGTTGTCGGTGCCTTCGAACATGCGCCCGCCCAGGGACGAATATTCACCCTCGGTGTTCTCGCGGATCACCACGAAGTCGATGTCGCCGGGCTGCTTGTTCGCCAGCGGGCAGGGCACGCCGGGGAACAGGCGCACCGGGCGGATGTTCACGTACTGGTCGAAGTCGCGGCGGAACTTGAGCAGGGAGCCCCACAGCGAGATATGGTCCGGGACCTTGTCCGGCCAGCCGACGGCGCCGAAGTACAAGGCGTCGAAGCCCTTGAGCTGGTCGAACCAGTCGTCGGGCATCATCTTGCCGTGGGCCAGGTAGTAGTCGCAGCTGGCCCACTCGAAGAACTCGAACTCAAGGTTCAGGCCGTGCTTGCGGGCGGCGGCCTCGACCACGCGCAGGCCTTCGGGGAGGACTTCGTTGCCGATGCCGTCACCGGGGATGGCGGCGATCTTGAAGGTCTTGGTCATGGGGCGCCTCTCGTGTTCAGGGAAGATGCGGCCATGCTATAAGGCTGTGCTTCGGAGATAATCCGGCAATCCATCAATTCTTGGTGCACGATCCGTGAATAATCTGCCAAACCTCGACGACCTCGACATCTTCCTGCAGGTAGCCCGCCGCGCCAGTTTTGCCGCGGTGGCCGACGAGCGCGGCATGTCGGCGGCATTCGTCAGCAAGCGCATCCGCCTGCTGGAAGACAGCCTCGGCGTGCGCCTGCTGCACCGCACCACCCGGCGGGTGACGGTGAGCGAGGAGGGCGAGCGGGTGTACCAGTGGGCGCAGCAGATCTTCGAGACCCTGCAGCGCATGGACGACGACCTCAACGCCGGCCAGCGCGAGCCGGTCGGGCAGTTGCGCATCGCCAGCAGCCTGGGCCTGGGCCGGCGCTTCGTGGCGCCGGCGCTGTCGGAGCTGGCGGCGCGTTACCCGCGCCTGGACATCCGCCTGGATGTGCACGACCGCCTGGTGGACCTGATCGCCGAAGGCGTCGACCTGGACATCCGCGTGGGCAACGTGATCGCCCCGCACCTGATCGCCAAGCCCCTGGCGCGCAACCGCCGGGTGCTGTGCGCGGCGCCTTCGTACCTGGACGGGCATGGCGCGCCGCGAGTGCTGGCGGACCTGGCCAGCCATGACTGCCTGGTGATCAAGGAGCGCGACCACCCGTTCGGGCTTTGGCACCTGGAAGGGCCGCAGGGCGAGGAGAGCGTGCGGGTGACCGGCGGGCTGTCGAGCAACCATGGCGAGGTGGCGCACCAGTGGTGCCTGGACGGACGGGGGATCCTGCTGCGCTCGTGGTGGGACGTGCACGACAGCATCGCCGAGGGACGGCTGGTGCAGGTGCTGCCGGACTACCAGCAGGCGGCGGATATCTGGGCGGTATACACCGCGCCGCTGGCCGGCTCGGCCAAGGTGCGGGTGGCGGTGGAGTTCTTCCGCCAGTACTTCGCCGAGCGCTATCGTTTGCCGGATTGATCCTTCGCGGCGCCCCGCGACAAGTTGTCTGCTTGACTTGCAGTGGCACCCTGCGATCGTTAACTTGACTTCGTAGTCAGTTTTTGTGATCGTGCGCGCCCTCCCAGTTTTCAAGCACCAGAAAAAGCATGGGCAGCCCAAGAGCTACCCAGAGGATCAACCATGTCCAACCGTGATATTTCCCGGCGCTCGTTCCTGCAAGGCGGGCTGATCGCCGGTGTCGGCGTGACCCTGGCGCCGCTCGGCAGCCAGGCCTTCGCCGCCCTGATGGAAAGCAAGGTCACCACTTCGCCGCAGAAGTGGATGAACCACGACGGCAAGGCGCGTTTCCGAAACGACGCGCTGTCCAAGGTCTGTGGCAACAAGGTGTTCGCCCGCGACATCCGCGCCAAGGACATGCCCGGCTGGCCGCAGCAGCAGGGCCACGCCATGCTGCTCAAGGCCACCAAGGCCGACCGCCTCTACGCAGGCTACGACCTGTCGCTGCTGGGTGCCGAGCTGCAACCGGACCGCATCGTCACCGCCGACGACCTGAAGAAGGACGGCATCGCCTGGCCCGAAGCCCATTCACCGGACCCGCTGCTGCCCCCAGGCCAGGTGCCGATGTTCATCGGCCACCCGGTGGCGATCCTGATCTGGAACGACTTCGAGCGTTTCCGCAAGGCCAAGCTCAAGCTGCAGTTCAACGACCAGGCTATCCGCTACGGCGCCCAGGCGCCGCTGTACCAGCGCGACCCCTACGGTAGCTTCCGTTTCGTGCGCGTGGGCGGCAAGACGCCGTTCGACGAGGACGAATACTCGAGCCTGAAGAACACCATGCTGTTCCCCAGCATCCTCGCGCGCAAGCCGGTATGGACCGCCGAGCCCAAGCAGCACGGCAACCTCACCGAGCAGGGGATGTTCTACGCCCAGCGCATCGACGAGCAGCTCAAGCAGCCGCCGCAAGACTGGCTGCTGTTCGACGAGCGCTACAAGACCCCGTCGATCGAGCCCGCGGCCCTCGAGCCGGACAACGGCAACGGCTGGTTCGACCCGGCCACCGGCACCCTGCATTTCGTCGTGGCCACCCAGTGCCCGTTCGAAGTGGCGCAGGAATGCGTGCACATGATCAAGCCGTCGCGCTTCGGCCTGAAGCACCTGAACATGCACCCGGGCTACACCGTCGGCTACGGCTCCAAGGACAACAACATCTTTGTGTTCTACGCCGCCGTCGCCGCGCTGTATGGCGCGGGCGTGCCGATTCGCCTGGCCAACGACCGCTATGAGCAGTTCCAGAGCGGCATCAAGCGCCACCCGTTCGACATCCGCTACCAGCTGGCCGTCGACAAGAAGGACATGAGCTTCAAGATCTTCCGCGCCGACATGAGCGTCGACGGCGGCGGGCGCATCAACTACAGCCCGTCGGTGGCCGCCGTGGGCGCCACTGCGGCGCAGTCGATCTACTATATGCCGCAGAACGACCTGTCGGTGACCGCCTATCATTCCCGTGGCGTCGAGGCAGGCTCCATGCGCGGCTACGGCACCCTGCAGAGCATGGCCGCCACCGAGATGATGGTCGACGAAATCGCCGACCGCCTGGGCGTGGACGCCATCGAGCTGCGCCGCAAGAACGCGCTCAAGTCGGGCATGAAGAACACCCAGGGCGCGGTACCCGCCGGAGCCCTGCGCCTGCACGAGATCCTCGACAAGGCCGCCGAGCACGACTGGTGGAAGAACCGCAACGCGCGCAAGCAGGCCGAGGACGCCAAGGACCACGACAACTGGTACGGCGTGGGCTTCGCCATCACCCAGAAGGACTTCGGCACCGGCTCCGAGGCGCCGATGGCGGCGGTCGAGTTCACCGCTGACGGTCGCATCAGCCTGCGCCATATCGGCACCGAGCTGGGCACTGGCATGTCCACCTCCCAGGCCCTGGTGGTCAGCGACTTCCTCGGCCGTGTCGCCGACGAGGTCATGACAGCCCAGACCGAATGGCCGGAGTTGCAACTGAGCACCAGTGGCAACCCGTACCTGATCAGCCAGGCCGAACAGGACGCCGCGCTGCGCAACCCGCGCTGGGTCGGCAAGCTCGCCTCGCCGTCGTCGGCGACCAACTCGGCGTTCTACTTCAGCCACGCCACCCGCGAAGCGGCGCGCGTGCTGTTCAACCACGGCCTGTGGCCGGCGGCCATGGCCCTGTGGAGCCAGGGCCCATATGGCGGCCAGGCCAACCCGTTGGTGGTGCGCCGCGAGAACGCGGTGTGGGTCAACGGTGAGCTGACCGGCAACGGCCTGGCGCCGATCCCGTTCGCCACGCTGGCGAAGAAAGCCCATGAGATGGGCCTGGTCACCGGTGTCAGCGTGCACGGCTTCAACCGCTGGAGCTGGGCCGAGGCCGACTACGTCATCGATGGCGTGCGCGAGCGCCTGCCGCTCGATGCGCTGGCGGTGAAGTACGGCGACGGCGCGGTGAACGCGAAGAAGGCGCAGATGAACAGCGCCGGCTTCCACCTGCTTGACCGGCAGAACGCCGAGTACCCGGCCACCCAGCTGAACAACGCCATGGTCACCTACTACAGCCCGGTGGCGACCATCGTCGAGGTCAAGGTCAACAAGGGCAGCGGCGAGGTGACGGTGCTCAACCACCACAGCTGGGTCGAGTGCGGCCGGGTGCTGGTGCCGGAGCTGGTCAAGGGCCAGCTCGAGGGCGGTATCGCCATGGGCATCGGCCATGCGCTGCTGGAAGAAATGCCGCTGTACGAGGGTGGCCCGGGCGAGGGCGACTGGAACTTCAACCGTTACCGCCTGCCGATGGCCAAACATGTGGCGGTGTGGAAGCAGACTTCGGAGATCCTGCCGCCGCTGTCGCCAACCGACCCGTCCAAGGGCATCGCCGAAGTGGTGATGATCCCGGTGGTCGGCGCCATCGGCAACGCCGTGGCCCATGCCATCGGCAAGCGCGTGCGCGACCTGCCCATCACCCCCGCCCGAGTCAAGGAGGCCCTAAATGGCTGACCGCAAGCTGCAACTGACCCTCAACGGTCAACCTGTCGTCACCGAAGTGGTCCCCGATGACCTGGCGATGATCGACTTCCTGCACGAATACCAGAACCTCACCGGCTCGCGTCTTGGCTGCGGCCAGGGCATCTGCCATGCCTGCGTGGTGATCGTCGACAACCCCGACGGCACCAGCGAGGAAGTGCGCACCTGCATCACCGGCGCGCATTACTTCGAGGGCAAGAAGGTCCGCACCATCGAAGGCCACGCCAAGCTCGATGAAGCCGGCAACCCCGGCGAGCTGAACCCGATCCAGCAGAAGTTCGTCGACCGCTTCGCCTTCCAGTGCAGCTACTGCGCGCCGGGCTTCGTCAACGCCGCCACGGTGCTGGTGGAAAAGGCCCAGCGCAAGCCGCTGAAGCAGAGTGAGCTGGAGGGCGCCATCGAGGCCAGCCTCGGCCACCATGTGTGCCGCTGCACCGGCTACGTGCGTTACTACGAGGCGACCCGCGAAGTGCTGGGTGACCTCGGCCTGGTCAAGGAGGGTTGAGCATGACGCGCGTTCTGAGCAGCCTGGCCCTGGCCATCGGCGCACTGGTCACCTTCAACGCCCAGGCGGCGGACGAGGCCTTGATCAAGCGCGGCGAATACCTGGCCCGCGCCGCCGACTGCATGGCCTGCCACACCGCCGAAGGCGGTGCGCCCTATGCCGGCGGCCTGCCGATCCATTCGCCGTTCGGCACCATCTACGGCACCAACATCACCCCGGACAAGCAGTACGGTATCGGCAACTACAGCAGCGACGAGTTCTTCGCCGCCCTCACCGAGGGCAAGCGCAAGGACGGCGCCAACCTGTACCCGGCCATGCCGTACACCTCCTACCATCTGGTCAAGCGCGAGGACTCCGACGCCATCCATGCCTACCTGATGAGCGTGGCGCCGATCAACCGTCCAGCCCCGGAAACCAGCCTGAGTTTCCCGTTCAACGTACGCACCGGCCTGATCGGCTGGAACCTGCTGTATGGCAAGAGCGTGCAGCTGGAGGAGGGCAAGGGCAACAGCGAGGCGTGGAAGCGCGGCCAGTACATGGTCGAGGTGCTCGGCCACTGCGGCGAATGCCACACCCCGCGCAATCCGATTGGCGCGCTGCAGCAGGACAAGCGCCTGACCGGCGGCTTGCTGCTGGGTTACCTGGCGCCGAGTCTGCTGGCTCAGGACCTGGCCGCCCGCGGCTGGAACCAGGCGGACCTGGCGACCTTCCTCAAGCACGGCATCAGCGCCCAAGGCAGCATGTTCAACGAGATGTATCCGGTGGTGCACCACAGCACCCAGCATCTGCAGGACAGCGACCTGGCGGCCATGGCCACCTACCTGCTCGGCGACCAGCCGCCGGCGGCCAAGGTGGTGCAGGCGGTCGCCCACGAAACCATGGGCGAGAGCGCCAAGCGCGGCCGCCAGCAGTACCTCAACGTCTGCGCCGGGTGCCACGGTGTCGACGGTGAAGGCAAGCCGCACATCGCCGTGGCCATGGCCGGTAACACCGTGCTGCGCCAGGCCGACTCGCGCAACCTGGTCAAGGCCATCGTCGACGGCATCCGCGAGCAGCAGTTCACTGGCTTCGAGCGCATGCAGCCGATGCCGGGTTTCGCCGACAAGCTCGACGATCGGCAGCTGACCGACATGGTCAACTACCTGCGCGAAGCCTGGGGCGGTCTGCCGGGCGACATGTCCACCCAGCAGCTGGCCCAGCTGAAGGCGGACTGACCCGTGCAGCATCTCGACCTGCAGGTGGTGCGCCAGGCGGCGCAGTGGTCGCGTGATGGCTTGCGCGTGTGGCTGTGCACGGTGCTCTGCACCTATGGCTCGGCACCGCGCGCGCCGGGTTCGCTGCTGGCGGTCAATGAGCAGGGGCACTGGGTCGGTTCGCTGTCCGGCGGCTGCGTCGAGGAGGACTTCCTCGAACGCGTCGCCGCCGGCGAGTTCGCCGGGGCCGTCGCCGTGGTGCGCTATGGCGACGGCAGCGACACCCGCGGCAACATCCGCCTGCCCTGCGGTGGCATCCTCGACGTGCTGGTGGAGAACCTGCCGGGCGACTGCGCGACCCAGGCGCACCTGGGTGAGCTGGAGGCGGCCTTGCTGGGCCGCCGTCGGCTTGTGCGCGAGGTCGATCTGCATACGGGCGAGCGCCGCGTGCAGGATGACCACAGCCAGGGACCCCGGGTGGAGCAGGGCGGCGAATGCGTGCGCCTGCGCGTCGGCGCCGCCCAGCGCCTGTTGCTGGCCGGCTACTCCAGTGTCGCGCACTTCTGCGCCGAATTCGGCAAGGGCCTGGGCTTCGAGGTGGTGCTGTGCGACCCTCGCGACGAGGTGATGGACAACGTGGTACTCGACGGGATAGAAATCCGTCGGGAACTGCCCTCGCTGTTCATCGCCAACGGTGGTTGCCATCGCGACACGGCGGTGGTGGCGCTCACCCACGACCCGAAGATCGACGACCTGGCCATGCTCGAAGCGGTACACACCGAAGCGTTCTACATTGGCGTGATGGGCTCGCGGGCCACCTCGGAAAAGCGCCGTGAACGCCTGCGCCGCATCGGCGGGCTCGGCGATGCCGAGATGGCGCGCATCCATGCCCCCATTGGCCTTAACCTGGGCAGCAAGACCCCGGCGGAGATTGCCCTGGCGGTGCTCGCCGATATCTTGCGCACCCGTAGCGGCATCGCCCGCGAGGCCTTGTGAGCGTCGTCGCGTTGGTATTGGCGGCCGGCCAGGGTTCGCGCTTCGGCGCGGACAAGCGTCGGGCCATGCTGGGCGATGGCCGCAGCCTGTTGCAGCATAGCGTCGAGCGCGCCCTGGCGGCGTTCGACGAGGTGCGCGTGGTGCTGCGTGAGGGGGAGCGGGGCGAGGACCTGGGGTTGCCGGCGGGCTGCCGGGTCATCCATAGCCTCGATGCCGGGCTGGGCATGGGTCATAGCCTGGCGGCGGGCGCCGCCTCGCTGGGCGACAGCGAAGCACAGGCGGTCGCCATCCTGTTGGGGGACATGCCATGGATCCTGCCCGCGACCTTCCGGCGGTTGATCGAAACCGCTGGCCCTGCGCTCATCGTGGTGCCGCGTCATCAGGGGCAGAATGGGCATCCGGTGCTGTTCGGGCGCAACTACTGGCCTGAGCTCGCACTGATGGCCGGCGATGAGGGCGCGCGATCGGTGCTGCAACGGCATCGGCAACAGTTGCTGGTGGTCGAAGTAGAAGACGCAGGGGTATTACGCGACGTCGATACGCCCACCGCGCTCGGCTAGACTGCCCTGAGTTCATTCGCAGCCCTTTCGCGACACAAGGCCGCTCCTGCAGGGACCGCGCGGTCTGATGTACCGATGCCACAGGCAGCAATTGAGGGAAAACCCTCATTGCCGCTCATCCGGTGGCCTCCTAGCATGGATCCGGTCACCCCCCCAGGCACAGGAGCACAGCCATGACCAGCAGCAACGACGACAAGCGCCCGACCCCCGACCCGGCAGAGGACAACGCCTTCTTCCCTTCGCCGTATTCTCTTAGCCAGTTCACCTCGCCCAAGTCCGACCTCAGCGGCGCCGATTACCCCGACGCCTACAAGGGCGGACGCTGGAAGATCCTGTTGATCGGCGCCGACGAGCGCTACCTGCTCACCGACAACGGCACGCTGTTCTCCACCGGCAACCATCCCGTGGAAACCCTGCTGCCCATGTACCACCTGGACAAGGCCGGCTTCGCCTTCGACGTCGCGACCCTGTCGGGCAACCCGGTCAAGTTCGAATACTGGGCCATGCCTCGCGAGGACCAGCAGGTGCTCGGCCTGTTCGAGCGCTACAAGCCCGCCTTCAAGCAGCCGCGCAAGCTCGCCGAGGTGATCGACAGCGCCCTGGGTGACGACTCCGAATACATTGGCGTATTCATTCCCGGCGGCCACGGCGCGTTGATCGGCCTGCCGGAAAGCGCGGAGGTCGCCCGAGTGCTGAGATGGGCAGCGGATCACGACAAGTTCGTTATCACCCTGTGCCACGGTCCGGCGGCGCTGCTGGCCGGCGGCAGGCTCTACGACGGCTACAAGATCTGCGCCTTCCCCGATGAGCTGGATGCCAAGACCCCGGACATCGGCTACATGCCCGGCCACCTGACCTGGAAGTTCGGCGAACGCCTGCAGGCCCAGGGCGTCGAGATCGTCAACGACGGCATCTCCGGCGCCGTCCACCAAGACCGCAGGTTGCTCACCGGCGACAGCCCGCTGGCCGGCAACGCCTTGGGCAAGCTGGCCGCCGCGGCATTGCTCAAGGCGGTCAATGCCGGGTGAACGGCATGCCGTTCGACGAGGTGGTGCAGGCGATCCGGCAGATCGAGCAGGCCAACACCCTGGCGACGATCCAGACGGTCGTGCGCAACGTCGCCCGGCCGCTGGGTTATGACCGTTTCGTGCTGTTCAGCGCCAGCGCCGCACGGGACGAAGTGGTCGAGCGCATCCACTGGGTGGAAGGGGACTGGTTCGGCAATGGCCAAGCGGTCGATGCCCGGACCTACGTGCGCCATTGCCCGGTGACGCGGCACCTGCTGGCGGCGCGTGAGCCGTTCTTCTGGAGCAAGCAACCGAGCGACGACGGCGAACGCTATCGGGTGGTTCGGTTGCCCGGCGGGCCGGGTATCCATGGCCTGCAGGTGCCGGTGTTCGGCCCGGCGGGCCTGGAAGGGGCGATGAGCCTGGGCGGTGTGCGAATCGACGCTTCGGCGCCGGCGCGCCTGGCCCTGAGCCTGTTGGCCAACGCCGCGTTCCTCGGCGCCCGGCGGTTGCTGGAGGCACCGCCCGGCGAGGGTCAGCTGTCGGCGCGTGAGCGCCAGGTGCTGGCCTGGACCGCCGCCGGACAACGCCAGGCCGATATCGCCGCCACCCTGGGCCTGTCGGTGCGCACCGTGGAAAACCACCTGCGCGCCGCCCGCCGGCGCCTGGGGGTGAGCACCACCGCCCAGGCGATCAGGATCGCCCTGGGCAGCGGCGCGCTCGACTGACTCAGCCTTTGTGCGCAACGTTCAATACCACCTTGCCGATATGCCGGCCGGACTCCATCAGGGCATGGGCCTGGCTGGCCGCCGCCAGCGGGAAGGTGGCGTGGATCAGCGGCTTGACCGCGCCGCTGCGCACATGGGGCCAGGCCTTGGCCTGCAGATCCTCGAGGATCGCCGCCTTGTCGTCAGCGCTGCGTGCACGCAATGTCGAGCCGATATGGGTCAGGCGCTTGGTCAGCAGTGGGAACAGGTCGACCTCGGTGGCCGGGCCCTTGACCACACCGATCTGCACGATGCGCCCATCCATGGCCGCGGCCTTGAAGTTGCGTGCCACATAGTCGCCGGCAATGATATCGACGATCACGTCCACGCCCTTGCCCTCGGTGTGCAGCATGACCTGTTCGACGAAGTCCTCGCGGGTGTAGTCGATGGCCACGTCGGCGCCCAGTTCCAGGCTGGCGGCCTGTTGCCCGGCGCCATTGACCGTGGTGAGGATCTTCGCCGCGCCCAAGGCACGGGCCAGCTGCGTGGCGGTGGTGCCGATGCCGGAGGCGCCGCCGTGGATCAGCACGCTTTCACCGGCCTTGAAGCCGCCACGCTGGAACAGGTTGACCCAGACGGTCATGAACGTTTCTGGCAAGGCAGCGCCCTCGACCATCGACAGGTTCTCCGGCAGGTGCGCGGTGGTGCGTTCATCGGCTACGGCGTATTCGCCATAGCCGCCACCCTGGACCAGGGCGATCACCGCGTCACCCACTGCAAAGTGGCGGACCTGCTCGCCGAGGGCCACGACCTCGCCGGCGATCTCCAGGCCTGGAATGTCCGGTGCGCCGGCGGGTGGGTCGTACAGGCCCTTGCGTTGCAGCAGGTCGGGGCCGTTGACACCGGCGGCATGGACCTGGATCAGCACCTCCCTCGGGCCCGGGCGGGGTGTGGCGTGAGTGGCGGCCTGCAGGACCTCGGGCCCCCCAGGCTGGGTGATGTCGATGGCGGTCATGTGAGTGGGGATGTGACGCATGAAAACCTCTGTCATTCTGAAGAAAGGCCGCTACGGCCCGGTGTGTCACAGGGTATGAAACCCGCGCTGCGAGGTCGCGCAGCGATTTTGCGACGCACCTTTGCAGATTTTCTTCAGGTGAAATTCCTGTCGCGAGGCCTGTGTGCCAATGAGTAATGGAGTGAACCAATGAACTGGGATGACGCCCGCATACTGTTGGCCTTGAGCCGCGAACTGACCCTGCGCCGCGCCGCCCGGGTATTGCGTGTCGACCAGGCCACCGTGGGCCGGCGGGTGGCGGCGCTGGAGGCGGACCTTGGCGCGACCCTGTTCCTGCGTACGCCCGCCGGCTACCAGCTCACCGCCACCGGCGAAGTGGCCGCGGAAATGGCGCAGAAGATGGAGCAGGCCGCCCTGGAGCTGGCCCGCCGCACCCGGGGCAGCGACAACGAACAGGCCGGCGAGGTGCGCATTGCCACCACCGATTCCCTGGCCCTGGAGTTCGTCATCCCGGCATTGCGCCGCTTGCACGAGGAACACCCCGAGGTGCGCATCGTGCTCAGCGGCAGCTCGGAGATCGTCAACCTGTCGCAACGCGAAACCGACATTGCCATCCGCAACCAGCGCCCGGACAACCCCGACCTGGTGCTGCGCAAGCTGGCCAGCTGGCAGATGGGCCTGTTCGCCTCGGCGGACTACCTGGCGCGTCGGGGCGTACCGGAGGAAGGCAGCTTCGCCGGCCACGACCTGGTGGTGTACGAGCCGTACTGGCGCGACCGCGGCGCACCGACCCTGGTGGACGTGCCCATGGGCGAGGGCCGGGTGGTGATGGCGGCCAATGCCAGCATGATGCTGCGCCGGGGCATCGGCGAAGGCTTGGGTCTGGGCGAGATTCCCGTGGAGCTCGGGCAGCGCGACGGCCTGCGGCGGGTCTGGCCGCAGCGTACGCGCAGCCAGCCCTACGAGGTGTGGATGGTCACTCACCAGGACTTGCGCCACACGGCCAGGGTGCGGGCGGTGATCGAGCACCTGGTGCGGGCGTTTGCGGTTGAGGATTTGCCCCAGGCTCAGTTTTCGATGGAGGGGGTGTGAGTTGCTCTTCAATTGGGTTTAAGTCGTTGTATCTAATTGTTAGGTTTTATGTATGTAAGTAGGGCGTTGAATATCATGACGGAAAGCAATTTCTTCATAAGCAGGTTTTAAAGTATGCCGAAATAAGACAACGGAGACTACGAGGAGGTGTTCTACACTGCCTGAGGGCCAGGCTGTGCCGCCCGGCTATGAACGTCTGGTCCTAACATAGGAAGGAGCCATCATGAAAGACAATGAGCTGCGTCCATTGAGCGAAAAGGAAGTGATCATTCATGTGCCTAAAGGCGCCGCCGACCATGTTCGTGTTGTCGAAGCGGAACCTGCAGCATTGGGCAGCGAAATAATGGTGCGGGTGAGCAAGAAACGTGCGGCAAGCAAAGTGCCTGTGGTCGGCGTGATTGTCAAATAGTCAGGGGCATGGACAGTGGCGGGTATAGGGTTTGCCCGCTGCTGTTTCAGGTTTGGTTTAATAAAAATCTGTCGGAGGTCATATGCCTTCTGCCGCACTGCCACTACTTCGCGCCGATGCTCAGCTAACTATTGTCGAACAGGAACTTGAGATTGAAGTTGATGATGTTGTTTGTCGCTTGTCTGGTGTTCCTGCGGATCGCCTGTTACAGGCACTCACTTCGTTCAACGGATTCACCGACGTCGAAAAGGCGGGGAAAAGAAGCGGGATGGCGGTCGATGCACTGGACGCCATTGTGCAACAAATGACGCAGATGGGGGTGTTGAACCAGATGAGCGAGTCACCGGACGGAGAACTCAGTCCTTCGGCGTTCTCCAACCTGTGTCGTCGTTTGTATGCCCACTGGAAATCGCGTCTTTTTGCTCATCCTTTATGGACAGGGTTGGCCGACGGCAGCCTGCCTCGTCCGGTGTTCATTGGTTGGGTCATCGAGTCCTGGTTCTTCATCGAAAATGTCATGGACAGGCTTCCGATGGCAGTCGCCCACACGGAAGATCGAGCCATTCGCTCGATTTTTGCCCAGCATTTCTCCGAAGAGTGGGATCATTACGGCTTCTTTGAGCGCTCCCTGGACGCACTGGGAGTAGGCCATGAACTTCGCGCACAACTCCAGCCCCTGCCTTCAACCCGCGCCATTCAGAACCTGATGCGCGCGGCGGCCCGACGTGATTGTCTGCGTTATGCGGCATGCTCCGGATTTCTTGAATCGACCGGCCGCGATCGCGATGCCGCGCGGCAGTTCTTCGACCGTGTCGCTGCGTTCTATGACCGTGAGCAGGGGCAGGCGGTAAAGCCAATGCTCGACCATGTTTCGTTGGATGAAGACTACGGCCATGGCGATTTCGTGGAAAAAGTGGCGACTCGGATCGGCGCCATTTCCCGGGCACGTGCGCTTGCCGCCCTGCGCGAAGGTTACGCACTGGTCGAGACATTGGAAATGTGGTCGGAAGACATATTCAGGTTTTACCAGACTGCTTCGGCTTTCCCTTTGGGTGGGCTGCGGAATTACAGGGGGTTTGAATGAGCGCGCTTGCCGAACGACGCTACCTGCTGTCGCCATCCTGCCGGATCCAGGCCTCAGCGGCCGGTGTACTGATCAACGCCAGTGAAGAAGAGGTTTTAATTGAAACCCAGTTTCCTCGACAGGTTTCAGTACTGTTGGCGACGCTGCAGAAAACCGGTTGCCCTGCAGAGTTATTGTTGCAGCAAGGTATTGCCCAGACTGACATGTTTGATCCGGCGCTAATGACCCTGCTGGAGTCGGACCTGCTCCTGGATGTCGCACGATCCACTCGGGCGACCACCCACAATGAAGTGAATGAGGCGTTACTGGCAGAGGCGCGCTTCTGGGCCAAGCCGATATTTGCTCAGCCCTTTTGGGACAAGTTGCTCTCTGGCCAGTGTTCACCATCGCAAGTATTGGGTTGGGGCGTCGAGTTCTATCATTTTGTCGACGCGGCCAATGACTACATGCCGCTGGGGTTGGCGCATACGCGGGAACTTCGCCAGTTACGAGCGCCGATCGCCAGGCATTACATCGAAGAAATGAACCATGGCAAGATTTTCCTGGAGGGGTTGGCGCGCTGTGGTATTCCACATGAGTCGGTATTGGCTGCCCCGCCTTTGCCCCATACCCGCGCGCTGATCAACCAGTTAATTGAGTACGCCTATGAGGGTGAATTGACGTACACCGCCAGTTTTGCCGTCATGCAACCGGGGCTGACGCAATCCTCCAGCGCCGTGCTCGAGGCGTTCTACGGGCAACTCAAGGCTTGTTATCCCTATGCCAGCGGCATGTTTGATGCTTTTCATCGACACGCCAGCCTGGATGTGGAGCTGGGGCATGAGCAAACCGTGTTCACGCGATTGTGCCTGGACGGCCCATTGCTCGCCCCCGCGCAGGTCCGCAGGGTGAGCACGGTGATCCGCAATCTGGCTGAGTCGTTCATGCTGTTCTTCGAAGGCATCGATACCTGCTACGCCGCCACTGAGCGTTTCTCACCGCGCCGCGCCTTGCAACTGGAGGGCCTGATATGAGCCCATCCAACACGGCGGTGCAGGCCTTGATGAGGCGTTATGGGGATACCTTGCGTGATCGCGGCCTGTGGTCCCGCGGAGATAACCCGCTGGCGGGTGGCAGTGGCCATGACAGTTGGAACATGGAACCTTTTCCCGTGACATTCGAACGGGGGCAGGGCGTTTATAAATGGGACACCACGGGTCATCGTTACCTTGACCTGTGGATGGGACACGGCGCCTTGCTGTTTGGCAATGCGCACCCCGACGTAGTGTCCGCTGTCGCCAGGCAGATGGCCGAGGGGCAGCACCTCGGGGGTGTACATTGGTTGCACTTTGCCTGGGCCGAGCGCATACGCGAGTATTTCCCGTCTTGCGAGCAAGTGCGTTTCACCGCTTCCGGCTCGGAGGCGGCTCAACTGGCGCTGCGAATTGCCAGGGTCTGCACCGGACGGGGTCGGATTGTACGCATCGACGGCCACTTTCACGGCTGGTTCGACGACTGCCTGGCACATCTGCTGCCAGGTTCTGGTTCGGGGTTCAATCCAGGCGTGGCGGAACACATTGGCATCGTACCTTCGATGAACCTCCCTGCTGTCGAGGACGAACTGGCGCAATGCGATGTCGCGGCTTTGATTCTGGAGCCTGGAGGTGGCAGCTCCGGCACGTTGAGCTGGTCTGTGGAGTATCTGGCCGGGCTTCGTCAGTTGTGCGATCGCTATGGCACATTGCTGATCTTCGACGAGGTCATCAGCGGGTTTCGCTACCACCTTGGTGGCGTCCAGGCAATGAGCAGGATCTACCCCGACCTGACGTTGCTGGCGAAGATTTCTGCTGGCGGCATGCCGGGTGCGCTTGTCGGGGGATCCGCCGAGTTGATGTCGGTGTTCGCCGAGCGCGGTATTACCCATAGCGGCACGTTCAACGGCTGTCCTGTAACGGCAGCGGCAGCACTGGCAACGCTGGACCTCATCGGGGAGGGCGAGCCGATAACGCTGGCAAACAACGCTGCCGGCATCCTGGTGCAGGCCATCAATGCTGCGGCGGAGTCTGTGGGAGTCGATGTGGCGGCATATGCGCAAAGCTCCATTCTTCACCTGGTGATAGGTGCACGCGCCGAGGGCGTGGTCGTGGCCCCAGGGGTGGATGCCGTACGCCTTGCTGCGCGCCATGCGCCTGAGCACAAGTTGCTGCGCGTTGCACTCATGCTCGAGGGAGTGGACTGTCATTCCAGCCATGGTTGGTTGTCAGCGTTGCACGACGCCTCGCACCTGGAGGAAGCCGCCAGTGGTTTTTGCCGTGCATTCGAACAGTTGCGCCACATTCCAGTATTTGAGCTGCCTCACTGATACCACGGCACCACGGCATGCTCTGGCATCGGGCGTGCAGTCATGTGCCTGGCGCTGTCATCGCTGTCCGCTATCAGATTACCCAGGAGGCTGACCATGAGTGAGCGTGTACTTGCGGAGCTTGTCAACGGTACCTTGTCCCGGCCACAGTCACGCGCGTTGCAGGCCACCCGCAACCCGGCAGGCGGAGCCGTGCTGGGGTGGCTGCCGGTTGCAGACGCCCATCATGTCGACGAGGCAGTCGCCGCGGCACGCGCAGCCTTTGACGATGGTCGCTGGAGCCGTCTGCCCGCAAGCGACAGGGCGCAATTGCTGCTGGAACTTGCGGATCAACTTGAAGCCAATCTGGATGCACTGGCCCGGGCTGAAACAGCCGATACCGGCATGCTGCTTAGCATGACTTCACAAGGGCACCTGCCGCGTGCCATCGCACACTGCCGTTACTTTGCCGCGCTATGCCAACAGCAAGGCGGAGAGTGTCATGCCATGGACAATGCCTACTGGCAAATTGTGCAACGTGAGCCGCTGGGCGTTGTCGCGATATTGCCACCCTGGAGCGCGCCGCTGGCCGTCGCCACCATCAACCTGGCTGCGGCGCTGGCTGTCGGCAATACCGTGGTGCTGAAAAGCTCGGAGCGCGCGCCATTGACCCTGTCGCTCATGGCCGAGTTGCTGGCGGCCCTGGATTTCCCTCCCGGGGTGGTCAATGTCATCCACGGCGCTGCAGAGCCAACCGGTACGGCACTGGTGCGCAATCGCCAACTCGACGGCCTGTGTTTCGTTGGCGGCAGCGAGACTGCCCGGCATATCGCCGCCCAACCCGCCAGTGCATTCAGGCGAACGTTATACGAACTGGGAGGCAAGTCCCCTACGATCGTTTGCGCCGATGCGGACATCGAGGCAGCCGTCGACGGTGCCCTGTTGTCTGCCTTTACCAGCAATGGTGAGGTGTGCACCGCAGGCTCCCGGATATTGTTGCAGGAAGACATCCAGGACGCCTTCCTCGAACGATTCATAGCGCGTGTACGTGATTTGCGGGTAGGCGATCCTTGCGACCCGCTCAGCGAACTTGGTCCGATGATCGACGCGGCTCACCTGGAGTCTATCGAGCGCCATCTGCTCACCGCTCAGGAAGAAGGGGGCAGATTGCTGTGTGGTGGCCAGCGCATTGCTGATCTTGATGGCCCTTACCTTCGTCCTGCCGTTATCGATGGCATCACGCCGACGATGCGATTGTTTCATCAGGAGGTCTTCGGCCCCGTGGTCGGCATCACTTCGTTCGGCTCGACAGCGCAAGCCGTAGCGTTGGCCAACACCAGTGAATATGGGTTGGCTGCGACCGTCTGGTGCGCTGATGCCAGTGACGGATTGCGCTTGGCGGGCCAGTTGCGTTGCGGTGTCGTGGCGGTAAACAGCCCTGTAATTCGCGACATCCGCGTACCCTTTGGAGGACGTGAGGCCAGTGGCCTGGGACGGGTGGGCGGACGCTGGAGCCTGGATCAGTACAGCGAAGTGAAAACGATCAGTGTGCCATTGGAGGGTTACGCTCTGCCACGCCTGGGGCTGGGTGGCAAAGCGTAGGTGTAATGACGTTGCAGAGCGTTCATGTCTTTTGCTGATCGTGGATTGATCGGGCCAATTCAAGCATGCGTGCAGCGTTCTGATCGGGTGGGAACACCGGATAGCACAGCTTGACGATTTTGCCGTCATGCACCAGCCAACTCATGCGTTTGAGTAGTGTCTGTCCGGCTACCTCCATTGTCGGGAGGGACAGACTGCGGGTGAGAGTCAGGTGCTCGTCGCTGAGCATTGGGAATGTCAGTTGCAGACGCGCGACAAGCTCCTGCTGGTAGGCGCTGTTCTGCGTAGACAGGCCGTAGATTCGGTAGCCCAAGGCAAAGAACGATTGCGCCATCGCTTGATAGCCCAGCGTTTGCGGAGTACAGCCGCGCGCCCCGGCGATTTCGTTCCAATTGTCCGCAAGCGGTGGTTTGCCGGGTTGTCCTGTGCGTGGATAAATGAAGATCACACTGCGGGCAGGCAATGTGGACAAGTCCACCAGGCTACCATCGGTCGCAGGTAAAACCAGCTGCGGTAACGTGCGCCCCAACAAGTGGTCGGCGCCGCCATCGTCCTCGGGGGCAGGCAAGTCGTCAGGCAGGACATTGAGTTCGTTGATAATCATCATTTCAAGCCTCCGTGCTGTTTCACTCAAGTATGGCTGCCGGCACATTTTTTTCCTGTCCGTTCCGTGCAGCCTGTCGCCAAATCGGTTTTCGCCTTGCGTGCTCGCCGCTGGAGGATTTTTCGTATAAGCCCTGAAAAGTTCACCCATCTTCACACGACCTTGATAATCGCTGGAAGGAACGTTGACAGACCCTCGCTAGAGTGCGCGCCAGTTGAAATGCGCCGGGCAATCCCGGTGCGTTTTCCATGGTGTCGAAAACCTTATCCAGCGAGTCATGATCATGTTCGAATCAACGTCCATCAGGAAGATACTGGGCACTTCGCTTGCCCTCAACGCGGCGCTTGCCTGCAGCCAGGCAAATGCCCAGGAAAAGACCGCGCCGGACATCATCTGGGGCGACGAGACCCAGGTTACCGCCGGCTTCGCCCTGCATGCCGCGCCGCGCTACATGGGCGCGAAGGGCAGTCAGGGCCACCTGTTGCCGTCGGTGACTATCCAGCGCGGCATCTTCTTCGCCGACAGCCTCCAGGGCGTGGGTGTCCAGCATCAGTTCGACAACGGCTTCAGCGCCAGCCTCTCGGTTGGCTACGACTTCGGCCGTGCCGACGGTGACAGCAAGTACCGCAATGGCTCTGACTATTTGAAAGGCATGGGGGAGGTAGGCGGTGCGACGGTGGTCGACATCAACCTGGCCCAGCAGGTCCTGCCCTGGCTGGCGATCACCGCCGATGCCGAGCTGCGTACCGGTGGCTACAAGCGCGGCAACCGCTATCAGTTCGGCCTGCTTAGCACGCTGCACCAGAGCGACGCCGACATTGTCAGCCTGGGCCTCAATGCGCACGCGGGGCAGGCCAGGTACAACCAGACCTACTTCGGCGTCACCGGGCAGCAAAGCGACAACACCGATTTCGATCGATTCAAGGCGGACAAGGGCATCTATGCCTACTCGGGCGAGCTGTCGTGGATGCACCGGTTCGACCCGCACTGGTCGACCATCGCCAGCGTCAATGTGATGCACTACACCGACCAGGTCCGCCGCAGCCCGATCATCCGCCAGGATACGCCGGTCACCTCGACCGTCGGGGTGCAGTACACGTTCTGACTCAGGCCTGCGGGAGGAACGCCTCCTCGATGAAAGCTTCGAGCGCCTGCGCCTCGATGATCTCGATCGAGAAATGCCCGAAACGTTTCGGCAGCCAGATGATGCGGGCACCGGCAGGCGACTGCAGGTGCTCGCGCGCCAGTGGCTTGCCGTTCTCGTCCTCGGGCTGGATGCCGTTGGCCGTCAGTTGGTCGTAGGCTTGTTCGATGTCTGGCGTGGAGTAGCAATGGCGGTAGATCATCCCTTCGCCGTGAGTATCGAGCAGGTCCTTGAGGTTGCCCGTCAGCGGCTGGACCAGCATGAAGCGCTCCTGGCCGATCCGGGCAATGGCGTAGTGTACGTGCAGGCCGCCACGCTCCCAGACGAGCGTGCGCGAGATCTCGGCGCCCAGCACCTGGGCGTAGTAGGTACAGGCGGCCTGCAGATCGGCGACCAGCACATCCACGTGGCTGAATTTCAGGTCCATCGCATCGCTCGCTATATCGGCAGGTGTTGTCATTGTCAGGCTCAGGGCTGGGGGGAGGCGCTGTCTGCGGTGGCCTGCTCGGCGCCCAGGCTGGCCTCGGCCTCCAGTTTCAGCCGGTCGGCCTTGGAAATGTAGGTGTTGCGGTTTTTCGGCGCCAGTTTGGCGCTGGCCTTCTTGGCGTGGGCCTTCAACAGCTGGTTGATCTTTTTACGACGGTTCATGTTTTATCGCTTCATTGGTGCCTGGAGGTACGACAGGAGAGAACGATACAACAAAGCGCCACTGACGAATCGTCATATTCGCGCTACACCATCACCTGACGGGTTTGAACGAGCGACAGGCACGGAGCCTGTCGAACCCGACAAGGAGGTCATCATGCAAGGTTCGCCACGGCATTGTGCCTGGATCAAGACACTGCTCTGGGGCTGGCTGGCAGCCACCTCGCCAACCTTCGCCGAGGAGATCTGCGCGTTGCCCGACGTCGTCGAGCCCGCGCCGGTGCGCCCAGTGGACTACGTCAACAAGGACCTGCCCACGGACTACCTGGCGCTGGTCCTGTCCTGGTCGCCGGAGCACTGCGAGACCCAGCGCAACAAGCCCAAGGCGCAACGGGACAAGCATGCCTTCCAGTGCTTCTCCGGAAACCGCTTCGAATGGGTGGTGCATGGCCTGTGGCCGCAGAACCGCTATGCCAAGTCCAACCAGGACCATCCTCGCAACTGCCAGAGCGTCGGCTCGCTGCCGGCGCCACTGGTCAGGCAGCACCTGTGCATGATGCCGGGGCCGGACCTGATGCAGAACGAGTGGCAGGCCCACGGCACCTGTGGCTGGTCGTCCGCCGACCGTTACTTCGCCGACATCCAGCGGGTGTACGACACGCTGCGCCGTCCCGATACCCAGGCCATGCTCGGCCGCAACCCTGGCCCCAATCAACTGCTGGACGCCAAGGTCAGCGATATCAAGCAGGCCTTCCTGGCCCGCAACCCCGCGCTGCCGGCGCAGAGCCTGCGGGTCTCGGTGGGCTCGGGCAACCGTCTGAAGGAGCTCTGGGTGTGCCTGGACAAGCAGCTCGCCCCGATACCGTGCCCGAGCGGCGGGACCCCTGACAATCAATCGATCAAGGTCAGGACGCCGTTCCAGTAATCGGCCTGCAAGGAGTGCACCCATGCGAGCATCCGCCACTGGCGACTATCTGCGGGTACGGGCCATCGCCGGCACCCATGTCGTGTTCCTGGCCTGGGACTTCGTGACGCCGCCGAGCCTCGAGGCACTGGTCGGCGAACAGAACCTGCTGGGCTTTGCCGTGCACCGTCGGTACTTCGACGCGGCCGGCAAGGTGCGGACCCAGTACTACCTGCGCGGCCTCAAGCGCTTCGCCGACAAGGACAAGGGGCTGCCACCGGGCACGCTGGTGCCGACCAGCGAGCATCCGATCCAGAGTTTCCTGTGGGCCGACTACACCGCCGTCGCCGATGGGGAATACGAGTACAGGGTGCAGCCGGTGTTCGGCGAACCCAAGAACCTGCGCATCGACGAAGCCCGGGGCGTCGCGGTGCGCGTGCGCTGTGAACCCACGCTGGCGCCGGCCGGCGAGGGCTTGGGACACGATATCCACTTCAACCGCGGCGTGATCGGCTCCCAGGCTTATGCCAGGGAGTTCGACAACGTTGCTCCCGACCCAGGCGCACCGACCTCCAAACCAATGAAATGGCTTTCGCGGGGCCTGTACGAGGCCCTGCTCGATTTCATCGGACGTGGCGGCGCGAAGGGCATGGGCCTGCGCGCGGCGTTCTACGAGTTCCAGTACCTGCCGGTCGCCCAGGCCTTGCGCGAGGCCGCGCGCGAAGGCGACGTGCAGGTCGTCTTCGATGCGCACAGCAAGTACAAGGCAAAAAACCTGGCCATCATCGAGCAGGCCAACCTGCAGGCCTGGGTTCATCCGCGCACGGTCAGCGAAGGCATTCGCCACAACAAGTTCATCGTGCTGCTCAAGGATGGCCAGCCGGTCAGCGTCTGGACCGGGTCGACCAATATTTCAGCTGGCGGGATCTTCGGCCACTCGAACGTCGGCCATGTCGTCCACGACCCCAGCATCGCCCGGCAGTACCTGGACTACTGGACAAGGCTGCAACAGAACATGACCCCGGCCAGGCTGCTTGGGCCCAACGCCCAGGCCAGCCCATTGCCTGCCTTGCCGTTGCGGTCGGGCACCTTTCCGCTGTTCAGCCCTCGTGAGCGCAAGGAAACGCCCCAGGCGCAGAAGACCTTGCAGTGGTACGCGGACCTGGCCGGCAATGCCCGGCAACTGGTGTGCTTCACAGCCGCGTTCGAGATTGCCCCGGAATTCCAGAAGGTACTCCAGGCGCAGAACGATGTACTGCGCTACGTGATCAAGGACGACCCGCTCAGGAAGACCGAGGACATCGGCACCGACGGTGACGTGATCTTCGCCGCCGGCAGCTACCTGGGCGAGGACAACCCGCTGACCAACGCGCTCAAGGAGCGTGACAACCCGCTCAACAGCAACGACTTCGTCCATACCAAGTACCTGCTGGTCGACCCCCTGGGCGAGCAGCCCACCGTGGTGACCGGGTCGGCGAACTTCAGCGCCGCCTCCCAGGAGAAGAACGACGAGAACATGCTGGTGATCCACGGCGATACCCGGGTGGCGGACATCTACTTCGGCGAGTTCATGCGCCTGTTCGATCACCACTATGCGCGCTACCTCTCGGCGAAGTACCAGGCCCGACCCGCGAGCACCGGCAACTACCTCAAGCCGCAGGCCGGGCAATGGCTGCCCGCGCACCTGGATCCGGCGAACTACCGGTCGAAGCGGCGGCGCTATCTGGTCGGCTGACAGTCCCACAGGCCATGCGCAATCCCTGTAGGAGCGGCCTTGTGTCGCGAAAGGGCCGCATAGCGGCCCCAGGATCTCAGTGTTGATGCAAAGATCGCTGGGGCCGCTATGCGGCCCTTTCGCGACACAAGGCCGCTCCTACAGGGGCATGCGCCGTCTTGGCATGTAGGTGATTTGCTCCAGGGGGGGTAAGAGAACTATAGTTGAACTGTATAAATATCCAGTATTCGTTGAGGTTTCTCCCCACGACCGGCTTCAGTGCGCAAAATCGCCCCGTGGACAATAAATCCAGCTCCGTTAGTTTGAAGGCCTCTCCTTCGGAAAGGGAGAGTTCTCAAATCAAATGGAGCTATGAACATGAACCAACCACAAAACCAGAACCCACTTCGCCATGGCCGCGTCACTTCCCCGGCCTCCCGCGGCGCCGTTGCCATCGACCTCGGCGTGCTGAGCGGCTGGCAGGTAGACGAAATGGAAGGCGGCAAGAACTTCCCGGCCCTGGCGGCCGGCCCGTTCCCCGCACCGTTCCAGTCGGACAACCCGAGCGTCGCCCCGCCCGCCGACGGCTACATCCTCAGCGGTGGCAAGACCGACGCTCGCGACTGCGTCAACTTCACCGACGAGGAGATGAGCAAGAAGCTCAACCGCGCCTTCACCTGGCCGCAGGTGAACGTCGACCCCGGTCAGCTGTTCAAGGTGACCTGGCGCTACACCGCGGCGCACACCACCCGCGGCTACCGCTGGTTGATCACCAAGGACGGCTGGGACCCGAAACAGCGCATCACCCGTGCGCAGCTGGAGGACAAACCGTTCGCCGAGGACTTCTACCCGCAGGTGCCGTACTACAGCCATGCCGGCGAGCTGAAGGCCAAGGTCGACCACGAAGTGAAGCTGCCGGCCAACAAGAAGGGCCGTCATGTGATCGTCCTGATGTGGATCGTCGCCAACACCGGCAACGCCTTCTACCAGGCCTTCGACGTCGACTTCAAGTAAGTCCGCGGATCTTCCACACGTTCTGAAGGATTAGAACATGTCAAAGATTGACTTTACCCAACTGAAGGCAGCGCGGGACGACGCCGCCTCGCGCATGCCCAGCCTCGAGGGCAAGAAGATCCTCATGGGCTACTGGCACAACTGGCCGGCAGGCCCGGCGGATGGCTACCAGCGCGGGCAGTTCGCCAACATGAGCCTGGAGGAGGTGCCGCGCGACTACAACGTGGTGGCCGTGGCATTCATGAAGGGCAGCGGCATCCCGACCTTCAAGCCGTACAACCTGTCCGATGCCGAGTTCCGCCGCCAGGTCGGCGTGCTCAACAGCCAGGGCCGGGCGGTGCTGATGTCGCTGGGCGGTGCCGATGCGCATATCGCGCTGAACCCGGGCCACGAACAGCCGCTGGCCAATGAAATCATCCGCCTGGTGGAGACCTACGGTTTCGACGGGCTGGACATCGATCTTGAACAGAGCGCGATCGACTTCGCCGCCAACAAGACCGTCCTGCCCGCCGCGCTGAAGCTGGTGAAGGATCACTACGCCGCCGAGGGCAAGCATTTCATCATCAGCATGGCACCGGAGTTCCCCTACCTGACCAGCGCCGGGCGCTACGTCGACTACCTCAAGGCACTGGAGGGGTACTACGACTTCATCGCCCCGCAGTTCTACAACCAGGGTGGCGACGGGCTGTGGGTGCAGGAGGCCAACAACGGCAGGGGCGCCTGGATTGCCCAGAACAACGATGCGCTCAAAGAGGACTTCCTCTTCTACCTGACCGAAAGCCTGGTCAGCGGCACCCGCGGCTTCACCCGGATCCCGGCCGACAAGTTCGTCATCGGCCTGCCGGCCAACGTCGACGCCGCCGCCACCGGCTACGTGATCAACCCGACGGCGGTGACCAACGCGTTCAAGCGCCTGTATGCCAAGGGCGTGTCGATCAAGGGCCTGATGACCTGGTCGGTCAACTGGGACAACGGGGTCAACAAGGACCACGTGCCCTACAACCAGGAGTTCAGCCGACGCTACGGGCCGCTGATCAATGGCACCAAGGCGTCCGCTCAACGCAGCCGCAAGGCACCGACCGGCGCCTGATCGAACCCGCATCGGGCAGACGTGCCTGATGCCCGGCAGTCGAGGCCTGCCGACCTGATCGATCGATGAGAATCCGATGCCGTAAGGCATCGGATTTTTTGTTGTCTGCAGGATGGGGGAAGCCCTGCAAGCCATATGTCCGAAAATGGCGAGCCTCAAGTGAATCCAGGGCATAGGATGTCGCTCATGACAAACCTCATCGAGTCACCCGAAAGCGATGCCTGCTACCTGGCCCTTAAGGCGCACGACGCGCGTTTCGATGGCGCCTTCTTCGCTGCGGTCACCAGCACCGGTATCTATTGTCGGCCGGTATGCCGGGTGAAAACGCCACGGCGCGACAACCTGCGCTTCTACCGTCATGCCGCCCAGGCCGAGGCGGCGGGCTTCAGGCCGTGCCTGCGCTGTCGTCCCGAGCTGGCGCCGCGCACGGTGGCGTGGAGCACCGAGGATGCCTCGCGCATCCTGGCCGTGCAGGCGGCGCGCCTGATGGACGAGCCGCAGGTCGTGCGCACGATGGTCGACATCGCTCGGCACCTGGGGGTGAGCGACCGCCACCTGCGACGCATCTTCGAGGCGCAGTTCGGTGTCTCGCCGCTGCAGTACCTGCAGACACGGCGCCTGCTGGCGGCCAAGCAACTGATCGCCGACACGCAGTTGCCGATGACCCAGGTGGCATTGTCCAGTGGCTTTGGCAGTGTGCGGCGGTTCAATGATGCATTCTCGCGGCACTATGGCCTGAATCCCAGCGCGTTGCGTCGCGCCCGGTTGCCTGCCGACGGGCAGGGGGTGAGCATTCGCCTGGGCTGGCGCCCGCCTTATGACGTCGAGGCGATGCTGGGCTTCCTGCGCCTGCGCGCCATCCCGGGCCTGGAGTGGGTGGAGGGCCGGCAGTACACGCGCACCGTGCGCCTGGTGCAGGGCCAGCAGGAATGCAGCGGCTGGTTGAGTGTGAGCCTTGATGACGACCGCGCCCAGGCGCAGGTGACGATCAGTGACAGCCTGGCAAGCGTGCTGCCCACGCTGATCAACCGCGTACGGGCCGCGTTCGACCTGGATGCCGACCCGGTGGCGATCCACGGCGTGTTGCAGGCCACGTTCCCGGCGAGCGAGGGCATGCGTGTGCCCGGTACGCTGGACGGCTTCGAGCTGGCGGTGCGCGCCGTGCTCGGCCAGCAAATCACCGTGGTCGCCGCACGCACGCTGGGCGCGCGCCTGGTCGGCGCCTTTGGCGAGCCCATCCAGACCCCCGTCGCAGCGCTGGACCGCCTGTTCCCCACGCCGGCGACCCTGGCGGCAGCCAGTGGTGACGGCCTTGGCCGACTGGGCATCACGCGCCAGCGCCAGGCCGCGCTCAAGGCCCTGGCCGAGGCCGTGGGGGAAGGGCGCCTGGTGCTGCGCCCCGGCGTCGATGTCGCGGCCACCTGCGCCCAGTTGCGTGCCTTGCCCGGCATCGGCGACTGGACCGCCCAGTACATCGCCTTGCGCGCGCTGCGCTGGCCCGATGCGTTTCCGGCGGGTGACGTGGCATTGCAGAAGGCCCTGGGCGTGAACAGTGCCAGCGCCGCTACGCAAGCTGCGCAGGGCTGGCGCCCCTGGCGTGGCTATGCGGTGCTGCGGGCCTGGCAAGGGCTGGCGGGAAAGCCGTGACCTTGACTTAGGGTTGCCCGGCGGTGTCTGAAAGTGCTTTCAACACCGCCATGGCGCTCTGGGCGTCGTCCACACCGACAAAGATGTGGTCATGGTAGTAGGCCGCCACCACGTTGCAGCTGATGCCCGCTTTGCCCAGCGCGGTGGCGAACGCTGCGGTCAGGCCAACGGCTTCGAGGGAGGAGTGGACGGTCAGCGTGATCCAGGCGCACACGTAGGTGTAGGGCAGTTGCATCGCGTCCGCGACCTTTCGCTCCAGGATGACCGTCCAGCCTTCGTGCTCCCTGAAGCTGCCGACAATGTTCAGGTCTTGCAGCTGTGAGGCGTCGGTGACGGTGGCAAAGACATACTCGCCGTCATTGAGTACGGGTCTCATGGACTGGAGGAGTTTTTCAATCGAGGTTTCGCCATGCATCGCGTGGGCTCCTATGGTGGTGAGCCGGCAGTCTAGAGGGTTCACCGGGGACGATTGAAATTAGCATTGCACGCAGGGCATTAGGACAATCGATGAGCCGGGTGCTCATCAACCCAGGCGTAATTTTTCCAGTGCCTCCAGGGCCGCCCGTAGTTCGGCGGATGACTGCGATACTAGTTCCCGTTCGGCGCCTGAGCTCGTTCTTCGGCCAGGCTGGCCGGTTCGGGGTTGTTTGCCGACGTGATGAAAGGAAACGCTGGCTTCATGTCCAGGCTCAGCACTTCCAGCGTCGGCAGGTTTGGCGAGTAACGACGGGCGATCACCTCATCGCGTGCCCGCTGGTCGCGCAGACTGAAGAAGCAGAGCATCCGTTGCAGGCAGCGCGAACGGAACTCGCCGAGGTAGTAGGCCTTGCCCGGCTCAAGGTCCATGGGTACCGAGAACTTGCGCTTGGCGTTGATCGATAGATTATCGTCACCTGGCCAATAGAACTCGGTGTCATAAATCTCATAGTGACCAGGCTTGAGCGGCAGGACGAAGACGCTGGCGACTCCCGGCTTGCTGTAGTGTTCCCCGACTGGCGCGCCCTTGATGTCCGACGGGGTATTCCCCACGAGGCCGTTGCCCCACACCGCCGCCGCATTTTCCTGCGTATCGGTCTTGCGCAACTTGATTCGCTGATGAGTGTACGCATCGTCTTCTGCGGCAGGGCCGATGCTGCCGACCAGATAGCTGACGGGCCCGCCTGCGGCAGGTTGCAGCGGCTCGCTGACAATGGCGGGTGAAACCGGGCCGCATCCTGCAATCAGGGCAAAGGGCAATACACAGGCTAAGGCGCGGAGCAATCCAGGCATGAACATTCCTTGAGGGGCTACAGGTACCATTTATGGCCAAGGCAGCGACTGGCGTTGCCGTGAAGGCGTGGGATGATATCGGGCAATTTGATATCACTTCCAGCGGCGTAGAGCAGAAATGTGCAATGGGCTGACGGATCGCGATCATGCCGCCGATCAGCGCCACGCCGCCAGGCGTACCAGAGAGGGCAACAGCAGCGCCCAGATCGGCGCCAGCAGCAGGGCGGTGGTGACCGTGCCCAACGGCAGGTCGACCTGCGCCAGGCGGGCGCCGGCCAGGTAGGCCAGCGGTCCGCCAAAAGCGCCGAGCAGCGCCCCGCGCCAGAGCGGCCGGCCGGCCCAGGCCAGGCTGTGGCGCAGGCCGCTGGCCAACACCAGCCACAGCATCGCCAGCCACACGGGCAGCGGGTGGCTGTCGAAAGCGAACACGCCAAGCGCGCCGAGCAAGCTGTCCAGCAGGGCGCCGGCCAGTGTCACGCGCAGTAGCGTCCAAGCCTCGCCAGGGCGATCCCGGCACAGGATTACATGCACCGCCATGGCCGGCGGCACCAGCAGCAGCAACCAGGGCCATCGCGCCCCGAGCACGCACAGCCACCAGCCAGCCTGCAGCCACAGGGCATTGGCGATCAGCCAGCCACGGCGCATGGGTCAGTGCCCGGGCAACGGGGCGCGGCGTGCCGAGGGGCCTGCCCACAGCAACTGGGCGACGCCGATGGCGCGCTCCTCGAATCCGCCCTGGCAATAGCACAGGTAGTACTCCCACAGGCGCTGGAACATTTCGTCGTAGCCGAGCGCCGCCAGCGCGCCACGTGCCTGACGCAGGTTGTCGCGCCAATGGAGCAGGGTGCGGGCGTAGTCCAGGCCGAAGTCCTCCAGGTGCACGAGGTTCAGCCCTGTCTGGCGGCTGGCGGTGTCGAGCAGCACGCTCAACGACGGCAAGGCGCCGCCAGGAAAGATGTAGCGCTGGATGAAGTCCACCGAGCGCCGGGCCTGGGCATAGCGCTGGTCGCGGATGGTGATGGCCTGCAGTAGCATCAGCCCGTCGGGCTTGAGCAGCGTTGCGCACTGGCGAAAGTACACGGGCAGGTAACGGTGGCCGACGGCTTCGATCATCTCGATCGAGACCAGCTTGTCGAAGCTGCCCTGCAGGTCGCGATAATCCTGGCGCAACACCGTCACGCGTTGTTCCAGCCCCAATGCCTGGACGCGCTGCAGGGTGAAGGCGTACTGGGCCTCGGAGAGCGTCGTGGTGGTGACCCGGCAGCCGTGCCGGGTCGCGGCGTGGATCGCCAGGCTGCCCCAGCCGCTGCCGATCTCCAGCAGGTGATCCCGCGCACTCAGTTCGAGCTTGCGGCAGATCTGCTCCAGCTTGTTCAGTTGGGCGTGCTCCAGGGGTTGGTCGGGGTGTTCGAACCGGGCCGCCGAGTACATCATGGTCGGGTCGAGCAGGTGTTCGAACAGGACGTTGCCCAGGTCGTAGTGGGCCAGGATATTGCGTTTGGCGCCGCGTCGGTTGTTGCGGTTCAGGCGATGCAGCAGTCGTAGCAGGGGACGACCCAGGCGCGCCAGGCCACCTTCCAGGGCGTCCAGTACCTCCAGGTTGGCCACGAACAGCCGGGTCACGGCCGCCAGGTCCGGGCTGTGCCAGTAGCCATGGATGTAGGCCTCGCCGGCACCGATCGAGCCATTGCCGGCCACCAGGTTCCAGGCCGCGCCTTCAAGGACCTCCACTTCGGCCTGCAACGGGCTGTCGGCGTCGCCGAAGCTCCATTGCCGTCCCCGCTCGCGCAGCCGCAGGTGGCCGTGGCGCAGCTTGCCCAGTTGCGCCATCACCGCGCTGCGGGCCAGCCCACCCAGCAGCGGAGTGAGGCCTGCGGATTTGCTAACGCTCAGGGTGGGGTTCGACATGGTCGGGCTCCTCGCGGCGATGGCCGAGCGCCAGGGTGCCCTGGCTGGCGGTGTGGTCGTGAACGGGGACACGCTTGAACAACAGGCGCAGGGCTTGCCAGTAGATGGCCGAGACGGTGCGCAGGCTCATCCAGGGGAAGGACAGCAGGTAGCGATGCAGCGCGGCGCGGTCCAGCGGCTGGCGGCGCACGGCGAGGTCGGCTTCGAAGATCTTCTGGCCGTCTCGCCAGTTCTCCATGTGCACGTGAATCCGCTGCGTATCCAGATGGAAGTGCAGGTGGTAGTCCATGGCCATCGGCAGGAAGGGCGATACGTGGAAGGCCTTGGCCATGGTGAACGTTTGCTCGAGGCCGTCCCGCACCGGCAGCACATAGTGGAAGCGCTCGCGCCACGGCGTGTTGCGCACTTCCAGCAGAATCGCCGCCAGCTGCTCGTCGCGGTCATGGCAGAAGTACAGGCTCACCGGATTGAACGACAGTCCCCAACTGCGCAGCTGGGTCAGCAGGCGCACCGGGCCTTCGGGAACCTGGCCGGTGGCCTGGCCGACCAGTCGGCGGGCGGCCTGGGCCAGCGGCTCGCCCTTGCCGGTCAGCGCCGGCAGGTAATCGGTCTCGCGCCAGCTCAGGGGCGCCAGCCGCCAGCGCCCCACCCAGCGTGACAGGCCCAGCAGCCCGGCCTGTTCGTCGAGGTCCAGGTAGAACATGCCGATCCGGTAGCGCAAGGCATGCGGCCGGGGCACCAGGCGCCGATGGCTGACCCAGCCCGGGCACAGGCTGCTGTTCACAATTGCTCTCCGAAGTGTTCGGCGACCTTGAGCGCACTGACCACGCCGTCCTCATGAAAGCCGTTGCCCCAGTAGGCGCCGCAGTAGTAGCTGTGGTGCTGGCCCTGCAGCTCGGCCTGGCGGGCCTGGGCGGCGGTGGCGGCGAGGCTGTATTGGGGGTGGGCGTACTTGTAGCGGGCGATGATCTGCGCCGGGTCTACAAGTGAGGTCTGGTTGAGGCTGACGCAGAAGGTCACCGGGGCCTGGATGCCCTGCAGGATGTTCATGTTATAGGTCAGCGCGGCCGGGGCCTGTTCGGGACCGCCCAGGCGGTAGTTCCAGCTGGCCCAGGCCTTGCGCCGGCGCGGTAGCAGGCGGGTGTCGGTGTGCAGCAGCACATCGTTGCTGGCGTAGGTGATGGCCCCGAGCACCGCGCGCTCCTGGGCGCTGGGTGCTTCCAGCAGGGCAAGGGCCTGGTCGCTGTGGCAGGCGAACACCACGTTGTCGAAACGCTCGGCACCGGCCTTGCCGTGCAGGGTGACGCCATCTTCATCGCGGCTGACCCGGTCGACCTTGCACGCCAGGCGGATGCGCTCGGCGAATGGCCGGCACAGCGGTGCGACATAGCTGCGCGAACCACCCTCGACGACCCGCCACTGCGGACGCTGGTTCACCGACAGCAGCCCATGGTTGCGACAGAAACGCACGAAGAACTGCAGGGGAAAACCGAGCATGTCTGCCCGTGACATCGACCAGATTGCCGAGCCCATCGGCACGACGTAGTGCTCGACAAAGCGCCGGCCATAGCCCTGTACCTGGAGGTAACCGCCCAGGGTGGTGGACGGATCGATGCGCCCGCGGTCCAGATCGGCCAAGGCCTGGCGGTTGAAACGCAGGATGTCGCGCAGCATGCCCCAGAACCCAGGCGACACCAGGTTGCGCCGCTGCGCGAACAGGGAGTCGAGGTTGTGGCCGTTGTATTCGAGGCCACTGTCCGGGTCATGCACCGAGAAGCTCATCTGGGTCGGCCGCGAGGCAACCCCGAGCTGGTCGAGCAGGCGGATGAAGTTCGGGTAGGTCCAGTCGTTGAACACGATGAAGCCGGTGTCCACCGCATGACGTTCGCCGCGCCAGCGCACTTCGACGGTATGGGTGTGGCCGCCGATCCAGTCCTCGGCCTCGAACACCGTGACCTCGTGGCGGCGCGACAGCAGGTGGGCGCAGGTCAGGCCGGCGATGCCGCTGCCAATGATCGCGATGCGCATGGCGGGTTATTCCTGTGGCCGTCTTGCCAGGCGTCGACCCAGCGCCAGGCGCCAACGCGGCGGCAACGTGCCGAGCAGGCGCAGGGCCAGGGTGAACGCAACGGGGAAGTTGATTTCCAGCGGCCGCCCGGGTAGGCGCCGGGCGATATGGCGGGCGGCGCGCTGCGCCGTCCAGCGCTGGGGCATGGGGAAGTCGTTGCGCCGGGTCAGGGGCGTATCGACGAAGCCGGGGCTGACCAGGGTGACATCAATGCCTTCATTGGCCAGATCGATGCGCAGCGATTCGACCAGGTAACGCACGGCGGCCTTGGATGCGCCATAGGCGCCGGCCCGGGGCAGGGCGAGCCAGGCCACCGAGCTGCCCATCACCACCACATGCGGGCGTTCGCCGCGATGCAGCAAGGGCAGGGCGACGGCCAGGCAATGACACAGGCCCAGCAGGTTGGTACGCACCACACGCTCGACCAGGTCAGGGTCGAATCGACCCGGCTCCAGGTATTCGCAGGTCCCGGCGTTGAGAATGACCCCGTCCAGCGCCCCCCAGGCCTGCTGCAGTTCCCCGGCGATCAACGCCAGCCGTTCGCGGTCGTCTATATCGCCAAGGGCCGGCAGCGCCTGCCCGGGAAAGCGTTCGACCAGGGGCGCCAGGCGCTCGGCGCAACGGCCTCCGAGGGCCACCTGGTGCCCCTGCTCCAGCAATTGCAAGGCCAGTGCGGCGCCGATGCCGCTGCTGGCGCCGGTCAGCCAGTAGCGGCTCATGCCAGCCGACCCTTGAGCCAGCGAATGGCGCCTCCCATGACCGGGACATGTTCATACAGCAGGGCGCCAGCGTCGAAGTAATCCTGGTGAACCTGCACCCGCTGCTGCCATTGCAGATGGCTGCAGCCCTGCAGGCTGATGGGCCGACCGCCAGCCAGGCGTGGATGGCGAAAGTGCAGGGTCCAGCGCAGGTAGCCCTGCCCGGGCCGGACCTCGTCGGCGCCGGTGAAGGCATAGCGGATGTCATGGGCGTTGGCGTAGAGCTGGGCGAGGTACGCCTTCAGGGCGGGCAGCCCATCGATCCGGTGTAGCGGGTCGCGAAAGATGACATCTTCGCTGTACAGGTTTTCCAGCGAGTCCAGATTGCCCCGGTGCAGGCGGGCGAAGCATTCGGCGAAATGCTGCAGGTAGTCTGACATGCGCGGCTCCGGGCAATCCTGTACAACGATGGCAAGTTGTACAGGTATGACTGAAGCCTAGAACTAAAATTGTACAAATACAATCCTCTTGTACAGCTTTTGCCGTCAGCGTTCGGCTGCCGCCAGCGCCTCGCGCAAGCGCGCGACCTCCGCTTCCAGTTCGCGCACTTTTTCCTCGGCGGTCACCTGGGCCGTGACATCGCGCTGGATACCGATGTAGTAGGTCAGCTGGTCGGCTTCGTTGCGTACCGGGGTGATCGACAGCTCGTTCCAGAACGGGCTGCCATCCTTGCGGTAGTTGCGCAACACCTGGCGGCAGGGGTGGCCTGCGCGGATCGCCTGGCCGATGGCGGCGACGCCCGGCTGGTCGTGGTCGGTACCCTGGAGAAATCGGCAGTCCTGGTAGAGGATGTCGTCCGTGGCGTAACCGGTGAGCCGTTCGAAGGCCGGGTTGGCGTAGATGAGAATGCTGTCGTTGCCCTCCTGCTCGGCGACGACGATGCCATCGTTGGAGTGTTCGACCATCAGTTGCAGGAGTTTCGCGTTGATCATGGAACTCACCTGTCGGATCGTGTGTGCCGAATGCGCAGCGTAGCTCCGTGCGAGAACCTCGGGCGCCCCTGCCGACCATGATGACCCAAGGAGGCTCGCCGCAACAGGTGCCCATGGGTTTAGAATGTGCTTTCACCCATGCGAACCTTGGCCATGACCGACGCCCCTTCCTTCGACTTGCTGCCCATGCGGGACGTGGTCAGCCTGACTGGCATCAACCCCGTGACGTTGCGCGCCTGGGAGCGCCGCCATGGGCTGATCAGCCCGCAGCGTACCGAAGGCGGGCACCGGCTGTACACGGCCAGGGATGTCCAGCGTATTCGCGACATCCTGCGTTGGACCGGCAATGGCGTGCCCATCAGCAAGGTCGGCGGGCTGCTCGCCGGCCAGCCCGACGCGCCCCCTGCGCAGGACGATGCCTTTCACGACTGGCGCCTGGCTGTTGTCCGGGCGACCAAGGCATTTGATGCGCAGGCACTTGAAGGTATTCACGGGCAGCTGTTCACGCTGCTGCCCAAGGCCACGGTGATGCATGAGGTGTTCATGCCGGTGTGGCACGAACTGGCCGAAGGCGAGGCTTTCGGCGAGCGCAGCCAGTGGCTGTTCCTGGATGCCTTCCTGCGCGCCCGCCTGCTGCTGCGCCTGCACATGAACCAGGCCGATGCGCCACGGGTGCTGCTGGCCGGCGCCGAGGGCCTGGCCGAGCTGCAGTTGCTGTGTACCGGCCTGCTGCTGAGCGACCGGCGGCAACGCATCGAGGTGCTGGGGTGTGGTCAGCCGCTGGAGGAACTGGCGCTGGTGTGCGGGGCGATCCAGCCGGCGGTGCTGGTGGTTGCGGTGCAGGGGCCGGTAAGCGCCTCCCTGGGCAAACGGTTGCGTTCGCTGCAGATGGAGATACCTTGCCCGCTGGCCTTGGTGGGGGAGGGGCTGAGCGCTTCGCAGGCGGTGCTGCAGGGTATTCCGGTGTGCTTGCTGGACGAGCGCGACCCGCAGGCGCCCGGCATGCTCGATGCTCTGCTCAGGGGCGCCCTGGACCTGTGACGGCTACCTACAACGCCTTCATCTCCGCAATATCCCGCGCCACCTGATCCGCGGAGCGGTCGAACATCGCCTGTTCCTGCGCATCCAGCGGCAGCTCGATCACCCGCGTAATGCCCTCGTCCGAGAGTACGCAGGGAACACCCATGGCGATATCCGTGCGTCCGTACTCGCCCTCGAGAATCGCGACCGCCGGCAGGATACGGCTGCGCCCATTGGCAATCGCATCCACCATCTGCGCGATCGCCACGCCCGGCGCATCGCAGGCGCTGCCGACCTTCTTCAGGGCAAGGATCTCGCCGCCACCTTTACGGGTACGCTCAACGATCTGCTCGATCTGCTCACTGGACAGCAAGTGCGCCAGCGGCACCGCACCGACCGTGCAGTAGCGCATCAACGGCACCATGCTGTCGCCGTGCCCGCCCAGGACCAGCGCCGTAATATCCCGTGCCGAAAACCCGGTCTGCTCGGCGATGAAACACTTCATGCGCGCGGTATCCAGCACCCCCGCTTGGCCGAACACCTTGTCGCGGCCCAGGCCACTGAGGCTCCAGGCCCGGTAGGTGAGCACATCGACCGGATTCGACACCACCAACACCGTCGCGGTCGGCGCATGCTGTTTCACATCATGCATGATGCCGTCGAGTATCGGCAGGTTGATGGCCAGGACATCCTGCCGCGACTGGCCAGGCTTGCGCGGCACGCCCGCCGTGATAACCACCAGGTCGGAACCCTGCAGCAACCGGGCATCCGACCCGCCGTACACCTTGGTGTCGGACCCGGACTCCACTGCCGCCTGCCAGATATCCAGCGCTTTGCCCTGGGCCAGCTCACCCTGGACGTCGATCAACGCCAGTTCACGGCAGAGCGCATCCCGGGCGATGGCCTGGGCTGCAGCCTCACCGACGATACCGGCACCCACGATAGATAGTTTGTTCACCTCGCACCTCCTCGCGGCTCGCGTCATCAGCAACACGCTCGCCTGTACAGGGAAGTATTGCCTGCCCGGGCGAAAAGGCTACCCGAGGTGGAGCCCTGTGGGCCCTTGGAACCATCTCTCTCAAGGTTTTGCGATTTTTGGGATATGGCCGCTCTAGTTCAAGATTGGCGGGGTCGCTTTGCGACCCTTTCGCGGCACAAGGCCGCTCCTACAGGCGATCGCGCACCCCTGTAGGAGCGGCCTTGTGCCGCGAAAGGGCTGCAAAGCAGCCCCGGCAATTCGAAGCCGGACGCCAATTCTCATCACCTTGAAAGGCCTGCCCCTCAGAGCACTTTGACCGCCCGCCCGATGAACTGTACAGGCCCGTTCGGACGTCCGCTTGCAGAGCCACCCGCATTCTCCAGGGTCAGCTCGAACAACTGGTTGGGCTCTACCGCAGGCAGGCGCTCCAGCGGCACGGTGACTTGCTCCCCAGGTTTGATCAGCCCGAGCGAGATCGGTGCCGGCCACTGTTCACCCTTGGTCCAGAACTGCAGAACCTTGCCTCCCGGGACCTCGGACTTACCCAAGGGAATCAGCTGGACCTGGCCAGCGCCACGGGTCTGGACCACCCAACCAGGTGCCTGGGTGGCAGGCGCCACCAGCACGACCATATAGGTGGTGGCAGGCGACTGTACCGTCAGCAGTGCAAGACCCAGTAACAGACTGGCTGCAAGGCCGGCACCGGCCAGCCCTTGCCACAGCCCCAGGCGTCGCCACCATGAGGGCTGGGCGGGGAGGTCGCCCAGGCTACGGTTGATCCGTTGCCACAGTCGGGGACTGGGCGCAAGTGGCGTGGCCAGCGCGTTCAAGCCCAGCAGTCGCTGCTCCCAAGCGTCCACGGCGTCACGCAAGGCACGGTCGCTGTCCAGGCGCTTGAGCACAGTCTCCTGCTGTTCGGCCGACAACGTGCCTAGCACGTACTCCCCGGCCAGTTGCTCGAGGTCATCGGTGCTTTCGTTACCCGGCTCGTTGGTCATCCCATGCACTCCCGCAGCGCCTTGAGGCTGCGTTTTATCCACGACTTGACCGTGCCCAGCGGGGTGTCGAGCAGGCGGGCTATCTCGGTATGGCTGCAGCCGTCGACGTAGGCATGCAGGATGCACTTGCGCGGCGCGGCGTCGAGCTGGTCGAGGCAGCGGTGAATCCTCGGTGCATCGGCCTGCAAGGTCATGTCATCGTGATAGGGCGCGATATCGACGGTGGCAACATCGTCGATCACCACTTCTCGGCGGCTGTCGCGTATGAAATTCAGGGCCAGGTGCCGAGTCAGGCTGTACACCCAGCCACGCGCCGAGCCTCGGGCCGGATCAAAGCTGCCCGCACGGGTCCAGATGCGGATGAAAGCGTCATGGACGATGTCCTCGGCGGTGGCGTGGTCGCGGGCGATGCGCCGGGCCACGCCGAGCAGGCGGGCACCTTCCTGGTTGTAAAGCGCCTGCAGGGCTCCGCGATCGCCCCTGGCACAGGCCTGGAGACAGCGCTCGTAGTCAAATGGCGTCGTGGGCAGGTTCAAGGTCGGGCCGATCCTCATGCTACCGGGAGCCCCGGCCGGTCGGCCGGGGACTGTCGATGAGCGTAGCTCAAGGGGGCTGGCGCGCAGGGCCTCAGTTGGCGGCCCAGAAGATGTAGTCAGCCTGGTACTTGACGATCTGCTTCTCGCCCTTGTTCTGCACCGTGCAGGCGGTTTGCGGGGCGACGCCGCCGCGGGTGGCCAGGCGCTGGACGAAGCTGACGCCACTCATGGCGCCCTTGCCCTCGGCGGGGTTGGCCTTGACCAGCTGGAACGGTAGGTCACCCTTGGCCGCCGGGGCGATGGCCAGCTGGGTGCCGGTGATCTTCGAGCCGTCCTTGGCCTGCCAGGTGGCGGGCGGGCCGAAGTAGTCGCCCACGGCCTTGCCGGTCCGGTCCTTGAGCACGGCCTTCGGTCCGGCGAAGGTCCATTCGGTCTGGCCGGGGGCGTCAGCCTTGTCGCGGCATTCGTAGGTGATCTCGCCGACACCGACGGTTTCCAGCGCCACCTTGTGGCCGTCCGGCACCTTGACGGCATCGGGGACCCCGGTCTGGGCGTGGGCGGTCTGCAGCAGCATGGCCAGGGCGAGGCCGCAGGCGGGCAGGAACGAAACGTGTGCGATGTTCATCGAGCGATCTCCTGGTGGGGGCATGGCAGGGCATTCAAGTGTTGCCCTTAGGTGAATACCCACCAGAACGGGATCTGGATGCACTCAAGCGTAAAAAGAGAGACCTGGCCGACGGAGCGCAAGGTGGCCAGCAGTCTTCCTCCGAAGTCGAGCGTTCATCGGGCAATGGCGTTTCTTTACGCTTTCTTTATGCCGGCCTTTGCAGCTTGAGATGATACTGGCGCGGTTTTTCTGCCCCCCAGCCTGCCTGCCCACATTCAGTGTTTACGCGATACTGACGAGACGTTACCTGTGAGCCAATCCGCAATCGTTGAAAACCATTCCCACGCCAGCAAGAGCACGGGTGTCGGCCTGCTGGTCGCCGCCGTCGGCGTCGTCTATGGCGACATCGGCACCAGCCCCCTGTACACGCTCAAGGAGGTGTTCTCCGGCCATTTCGGGGTGCAGGCCAACCTCGAGGGGGTGCTGGGCATCCTGTCGCTGGTGTTCTGGTCGCTGATCTGGGTGGTCTCGGTGAAATACGTCCTGTTCATCCTGCGCGCCAGCAACCAGGGCGAGGGCGGGATCATGGCGCTGACCGCACTGGCCAGGCGGGCGGCGCGTCCTTATCCGCGACTGAGCAAGGTGCTGGTGCTGCTGGGGCTGTTTGGCGCGGCGCTGTTCTACGGCGACAGCATGATCACCCCGGCCATTTCCGTGCTGTCGGCGGTGGAGGGTCTGCAACTGGGCATCGACGGCATCGAGCACTGGGTCGTGCCCTTGGCGGTGGTGGTGCTGGTCGGGCTGTTCATCATCCAGAAGCACGGCACCGCGCGCATCGGCATCCTGTTCGGGCCGGTGATGGTGCTGTGGTTCGTGGTACTGGGCGCGCTCGGCATCCATGGCATCGTGCAGCGGCCCGAGGTGCTGCAGGCGCTGAACCCGTCGTGGGCGGCGCACTTCTTCGTCGCCCATCCGGGCATCGGCGTGGCGATTCTGGGTGCCGTGGTGCTGGCCTTGACCGGTGCCGAGGCGCTTTACGCCGACATGGGGCACTTCGGCCGCAAGCCGATTTCCCGCGCGTGGTTCATCCTGGTGCTGCCGGGCCTGGTGCTGAACTACTTCGGCCAGGGCGCGCTGATCCTCGACAACCCGGCGGCGGTGCGCAATCCGTTCTACCTGCTGGCCCCGGAGTGGGCGCTGCTGCCGATGGTCGCGCTGGCCACCCTGGCCACCATCATCGCCTCGCAGGCGGTGATCTCCGGCGCCTTCTCGCTGACCCGCCAGGCCATCCAGCTGGGCTATGTGCCGCGCATGTTCATCCAGCACACCTCCAGTGAAGAGCAGGGGCAGATCTACATCGGCATGGTCAACTGGGCGTTGATGGTCGGCGTGGTGCTGCTGGTGGTCGGCTTCGAGTCGTCCAGCGCGCTGGCGGCGGCCTACGGTGTCGCGGTGACCGGCACCATGCTGATCACCACGCTGCTGGCCTCGGCGGTGGTGCTGTTGCTGTGGAAGACCCCGCGCTGGCTGGCGATTCCCTTGCTGCTGGGCTTTCTGCTGGTGGATGGCCTGTACTTCGCCGCCAACGCGCCGAAGATCCTGCAGGGCGGTGCCTTCCCGGTGATCGCCGGCCTGGCGCTGTTCGTGCTGATGACCACCTGGAAGCGCGGGCGCAGCATCATCGTCGAGCGCCTGGATGAAACCGCCTTGCCGCTGCCCTTGTTCATCGCCAGCGTGCAGGCGCAGCCGCCCCATCGCGTGCAGGGCACGGCGGTGTTCCTCACCGCCCGTTCCGATGCGGTACCCCACGCGCTGTTGCACAACCTGCTGCACAACCAGGTGCTGCACGAGCAGGTGGTGCTGCTGACGGTGGTGTCGCAGGATTCGCCACGGGTGACGCAGGACAAGCGCTTCGAGGTCGAGGCGTTCGGCCAGGGTTTCTTCAGGGTCAACCTGCACTTCGGCTTCATGGAGGAACCTGACGTGCCCCTTGCGCTCAGCCACAGCAGCACGGCGGCGCTGGACTTCAGCCCCATGCGCACCACCTACTTCCTGAGCCGGGAAACCGTGGTGCCGACCAAGCGGATCGGCATGGCCAAGTGGCGCGAGCACTTGTTCGCCTTCCTGTTGAAGAACGCCAACAGCAACTTGCGGTACTTCAAGCTGCCGCTGAACCGGGTGATCGAACTGGGGACCCAGGTCGAGATGTGAGAGCGCTCAGGGGATGGACCGGCAGCCCAGGCCGGTCTCCATCCCCGGCAGCGAACAACGGTCATGCCTCGACACCCTCATGTCGCTGTTCCCGACACGACATTCACCCCCTCCAGCGTTGCAAACGAAATGTCCTTGGCCGTCAGCAGGAAATCGCTGACATAGGGCACTTGCAGCATGTCGCTGCGGATCGCGGCGTACAGTCGGGCCTGCAACCCATTCTCGCCCAGGCGCTTGGCGGTCACATAACCACGCGAGCTGTATTCATGCAGTGCCCAGTTGGGCAGGCAGCACACGCCCCGGCCCGAGGCGACCAGCTGCATCATCATCACCGTCAGCTCCGAAGTCCGTACCTGCGCGGGCTCGATATCCGCGGGTTCGAGAAAGCGGGTGAAGATGTCCAGGCGGTGGCGCTCGATGGGGTAGGTGATCAGCGTCTGGCTGGCCAGGTCGACGGGCTCCAGGTAGGGCTTGCCATGCAATGGGTGATGGTTGTCGACGGCCAGCACCGCTTCATAGCCGAACAGCGGCACGTAGCTGATGCCCGGGAGGGTAACCGGGTCGGAAGTCACCACCAGGTCGAGGTCGCCGCGCTCCAGCGCGGGCAGCGGGGCGAAGGCAAAGCCTGAGGCCAGGTCAAGCTCCACCTCCGGCCAGGCACCACGGAACTCGTCCACCGAAGGCATCAGCCACTGATAGCAGCTGTGGCATTCGATGGCGATATGCAGACGCCCTGCGGTGCCGCTGGCGAGCTTGCCCAGGTCGCGCTCGGTGCCGCGGATCAGCGGCAGGACCTGCTCGGCCAGCTGCAGCAGCTTGAGGCCGGCACTGGTGAAACGCACCGGTTTGGACTTGCGTACGAACAGCTGCATGCCGATGCGCTCCTCCAGTTCGCGGAACTGGTGCGACAGGGCGGATTGGGTGAGGTGCAGGCGTTCAGCGGCGTCGTGCAGGCTATCGGTATCGCGCAGGGCGTGGATGGTGCGCAGGTGCCTTAGATCGATCATGAGCAAAGTTACAGATCAGCGCAAAAAAAATGAGTTTGTCTCATGAAGGCCGTTTATTGACAATCCCCCCATTGAATTTTTCCTTCGAAGCCAGGCGAGCAGGAAATATTTTCAGGATCTACTTCGGGAATCAGGGTGCCGGGTCACAATGAATAGAGATTTCACGTTCGCCATTAAAAGTATTCGTTTCGACGAGGACTATCTGCCTGCGGACAACACGCGCATCACCACCAACTTTGCCAACCTGGCCAGGGGCGCGAGCCGTCAGCAGAACCTGCGTAACACGCTGGCGATGATCGACAATCGCTTCAATGCCCTGGCGCATTGGGACAACCCCAAGGGTGACCGTTATTGCGTAGAGCTCGATATCGTTTCCGTCGAGATGAAGATCGCCGGTGAACAGTCGGGCGATGCCCTGCCGTTGATTGAAATCCTGAAAACCAACATTGTCGATCGCCAGACCAACGAGCGCATCGAAGGCATTGTCGGGAACAATTTCTCCTCTTATGTGCGGGACTATGACTTCAGCGTGCTGTTGCTGGACCACAACAAGGGGCAGTCCGGCTTCAGCACGCCAGAGGCGTTTGGCGAGCTGCACGGGAAACTGTTCAAGTGCTTCGTGAACTCGAGCGCTTTCAAGGAGCATTTCAACAAGCCGCCGGTCATCTGCCTGAGCGTTTCGAGCAGCAAGACCTATCACCGCACTGAAAACCAGCACCCGGTCCTGGGTTATGAATACCAGCAGGATGAGTACTCATTGACCGATGAGTACTTCGCCAAGATGGGCCTGAAGGTGCGCTATTTCATGCCGCCGAACAGTGTCGCGCCGTTGGCGTTCTATTTTGCCGGCGACCTGTTGGGCGATTACACCAATCTCGAGCTGATCAGCACCATCAGCACGATGGACACCTTCCAGAAGATCTACCGTCCCGAGATCTACAACGCGAACTCCGCGGCCGGCAAATCCTATCAACCCAGCCTGAAGCACCAGGACTACTCGTTGACTCGAATTGTCTACGACCGCGAAGAGCGCAGCCGTCTGGCCATTGAGCAAGGCAAGTATGCCGAAGAACAATTCATCAAGCCGTACCACGCTGTGCTGCAGCAGTGGTCCGCTCATTACGCTGTTTGATTGATCGAATACACAAGGCCTTGCGTCATGAAAAAACTACTCCCCACTTCTACTGCCGGCAGCTTGCCCAAACCGTCCTGGCTGGCACAGCCGGAAACCCTCTGGTCACCCTGGAAACTCCAAGACGAGGTGTTGGTCGAGGGCAAGCAGGATGCGCTGCGCCTGTCGTTGCATGAACAACAACTCGCCGGTATCGATATCGTCAGTGACGGTGAGCAGACCCGTCAGCATTTCGTGACGACCTTCATCGAACACCTGAGTGGCGTTGATTTTGAGAAGCGCGAAACCGTCCGCATTCGCGACCGCTACGATGCCAGCGTGCCGACTGTGGTCGGTGCGGTTTCTCGTCAGAAGCCCGTGTTCGTCGAAGATGCCAAGTTCCTGCGTCAGCAGACCACACAGCCGATCAAATGGGCGCTGCCAGGTCCCATGACCATGATCGACACCCTGTATGACAGCCACTACAAGAGCCGCGAAAAGCTGGCCTGGGAATTCGCCAAGATCCTCAATGAGGAAGCTCGGGAACTGGAGGCTGCCGGTGTCGACATCATCCAGTTCGATGAACCGGCCTTCAACGTGTTCTTCGACGAGGTGAACGACTGGGGCGTCGCCACCCTGGAGCGGGCCATCGAAGGCCTCAAGTGCGAAACCGCGGTGCACATTTGCTATGGCTACGGCATCAAGGCCAACACCGACTGGAAGAAGACCCTGGGCTCGGAGTGGCGGCAATATGAGGAGGCGTTCCCTAAACTGCAGCAATCGAAGATCGATATCATCTCACTGGAGTGCCATAACTCCCACGTCCCGATGGACCTGATCGAGCTGATCCGCGGCAAGAAGGTGATGGTCGGCGCCATCGACGTGGCCAACCACGCCATCGAGACCCCGGAGGAGGTGGCCAATACCTTGCGCAAGGCCCTTCAGTTCGTCGATGCCGACAAGCTCTATCCGTGCACCAACTGCGGCATGGCACCGCTGCCACGCGCCGTGGCACGCGGCAAGCTCAATGCACTGAGTGCAGGTGCAGAGATCGTACGCCGAGAGCTCGCGAAGTAAGACCGAGCGCGAGGTGGGAGGGCGGGGCGTGCAGCTTCAGCCCTTTCCCATTTTTGGCGGCTTTCACCTAACCTTCAGGACTTACTATGTCGCTCCCCTGTACGGCTATCGAGCCGTTGCGCTTTCGCGAAGCGCTTGGGCACTACGCCTCCGGCATCACGGTGATCACCTCGCACAGTGATGGTGAACCGCTTGGCTTTACCTGCCAGTCGTTCTACAGCGTGTCGATGAATCCGCCACTGGTGTCGTTCAGCGTCATGTCCAGTTCGGCCAGCTATCCCGGGATTCGCCAGGCCGGCCGTTTCGCGGTCAACATCCTGTCAGGCGAGCAGGTCGGGATTTCCAACCAGTTCGCCCGGCGTGGCACGGACAAGTGGCAAGGCATCGAGTGGCAGACGTCGCCGCTGGGCAACCCGATCATTGCCGGCAGCCTGCACTGGCTTGATTGTGAGATTCACGCCGAACACGCTGCCGGTGATCACCTGATCGTGATTGGCGAGGTGAAGGCGTTGAACGTGCAGGACGCCGACGCCGCGCAGCCACTGCTGTATTTCAAGGGACAGTATCGTAGTCTCGCCGCAGCGGATGCGGCTTGAGTCTTCATTCATCATGCGCGCGATCATGTTACTGCGTCAGGTACAAAGGTTGCGCCTAGGGTGGTGTACAGCACCCACAAAATGCTGCCCCCCATCCACAGACTCGAAACCGCAAGAAGCGTGATCCGCGTTGCACCGCGTTACCGAACCGGCGCTTGATCACGCGAATGGGACTTTCGACCTACAGGCTGTCCGGATCCCCTAAGAACATTTTGACATTCATATAAGTCAAAAGGTTATGAACGGGAAACTGGATTTGTACCCCAGATGTACCCCTTTCAACAGCAGCTACGAGTGGATTCCAGTGGACGCAACGAGGAGGGATCGGTTTCAAACGTGCAATCTCTCACTCACTTGCGTAATTTATGCTTTGGGCTCGTCCCAGTCGCTACGCGTCGCAGCAGTCAGCGCATCCCAGTCATCAGGAGGGTTGCCGCGGCCCAGCATCTTCTCGAATACGGCGTAGGGATCGGATTTGCTGCCTGCGGAGCGTAGGGTATTTTCGTCGTTGACCCATGCATAGACGATGACCTTGGATCTTGAGTCGTAGCGAAAGAACAGCCGAAAGCGCCTGCCGATTTTTGCACGGCGCCAATGTCGGTAGGCGGTGCCCAGCGTATTGCCTTGGCGGAACTCATCACGGCCCGGATCGGCAGGCACAGCCTCCATGATCAGATGGCTCAATGCCCGAAACAGCTTGACGTTGGCGTTGCTCTCAAAACCTTGCGGGTCGTTCTGCTCGGCCCGGGCGGCCGCTTCTTGCAATTTGCGTAGCTGTAACGTCACACCTTCCTGGAACAACAGTGTCCAGCCATGTCGCAGCATCAGATCGCGACCTCACCGTCGATATCTTCGTCCAGGTTTACGGAGTGGTTTGCGTTGGCGAGCATGGTTTGCGCCAAGTCTTCCGGCAGAGTGGTGAGGTTGCGGCCGCCTCGGATATCAGCCTCCAGCAAACCCAGGAATGCACCGATGGCAGGGTCTTCGTGGGTGGTTTCTACGCGGCTGACCACGATTTCACCGTTGCGTACGTCGAATGCAATTTTGCCACCTGTGTCAATGCCCAGTAGCTGGCGAACGGATTTTGGCAGCGTGACCTGCCCCTTCGAGGTCAACGTGGCGATTTCGTGGATGGCAGGCATGAGCGTTCTCCCGGATGTGCTGATTGAATGGTAAGGAATAATCCTTACATGGTCAATCTTGGTTTTCTGCTGGTCAAGCATAGGCGGGTAGGACGCTCAGTAGCGCCGCAGGAAGCTTTACACCAATTCCTGGGACACGATCCCTAAAGACTATCGGGGTCCCCAAAGAACATCTGTATCCGCGACCGCAACCACTTCTCCGCCGGATCATTGTCCTGCGCCCCACGCCAGGCCATGTGCAGCTCGAAGGTGCGCACCTCCAGCGGCAGGTCCTCTGCCCGCAACCCACCCGCCGCAGTCAGCGCATCGGCCGTGTAGTCCGGCACCGTGGCGACGATATCGGTCCCCGCCAGCAAACTCCCCAATCCGTTGAACTGCGGCACCGCCAACACCACGTGGCGCTTGCGGCCGATCTCGTCCAGCGCCTCGTCGATGAACCCCGAGAGGTCGCCGGCGAACGACACCAGGGCATGGGGCCGGGCGCAGAAGTCATCCAGGGTGATGCTGCCGGGCATGCTGTCGGCGCGCAGCAGCTTGGGCATGCTGCGGCGCAGCACCTTGCGCTTGGCGTTGGCGGGCAGTTCACTGGTGTAGCTCACGCCCACCGAGATTTCACCCGAGGCCAGCAGGGTGGGCATCAGCAGGTAGTTGACCCGGCGCACCACCAGGACAATGCCGGGGGCTTCGGCGCGGATGCGCTTGAGCAGCTGCGGCAGCAGGGCAAATTCGGCGTCGTCGGACAGGCCGATGCGGAACACCGCGTTGCTGGTCGCCGGGTCGAACTCGGCGGCGCGGCTGACGGCGGTGGAGATCGAGTCCAGCGCCGGCGACAGCAGGGCGAAGATCTCGTGGGCGCGCGCCGAGGGCTCCATGCTGCGGCCGGTGCGCACGAACAGCGGGTCGTCGAACAGGTTGCGCAGGCGCGACAGCGCGGCGCTGATCGCCGGCTGGCCGAGGAACAGTTTCTCGGCGGCGCGGGTCACGCTGCGTTCATGCATGAGCGTTTCGAACACGATCAGCAGGTTGAGGTCTACGCGACGCAAGTCGTTACGATTCATTCGATGCGGCTCGCCTGAAGTGGGGCAGGGGTGAATCTTAAGGCCAAAGGCTGGTACCCTGCACCGATTTCCGGGTGCCAATGCACAGATTTGTCGGGGGCCCAATCAATGACAGGCATGTCGACTATTAACAGCCACTGATGGTCCAACCGTGAAAGCCCGGATAAAGTCCGTGGTAATACGAGATTCACACAGGCGAGGTATGCGATGTCCCGCATGATCCGTTTCCACAAGTTCGGCCAGGCCGATGTGCTCCGATGCGAGGAGCAGGCCGAACCGTCCCCGGCTACCGGCGAGGTGCAGATTCGCGTCGAGGCGATCGGCGTCAGCTGGTACGACGTGCTCTGGCGGCAGAACCTGGCGCCGTCCCAGGCGCGGCTGCCGGCCGGCATCGGTCACGAGATGGCCGGCGTGGTCACCGCCGTGGGCGAGGGTGTGGACGATATCGCGGTGGGCGACCGGGTTGCCAGCTTCCCGGCCACCAGCGCCAACGACCACCCTGTGTATGGCGATGTGATCGTCCTGCCGCGCAGCGCCATCACCCGTTACCCGGATGTGCTGACCCCGATCGAGGCCAGCGTGCACTACACGCCGCTGCTGATCGCTTACTTCGCCTTCGTCGACCTGGCGCGGGCCAAGGCCGGGCAGACCGCGCTGGTCACCGACGCCAGCCACTGCGCGGGGCCGGCCTTCGTGCAACTGGGCAAGGCCCTGGGGCTGAAGGTGTTCGCCGCCACCAAGGAGCCCGAACAGCGCGAGTACCTGCTGGGCCTGGGCGCCGACAAGGTGATCGTCACCGAGGAACAGGACCTGCTGATGCAGATCGGCAAGTACACCGATGGCCGTGGCGTGGACATGGTCCTCGACGGCATGGGCGGCCCGCAGATGTCGCTGCTCGGCGATGTCCTGGCGCCGCGTGGCAGCCTGGTGCTCTACGGCCTGCAGGGCGGCAATCAGACGCCGTTCCCGGCCTGCGCGGCGTTCCAGAAGAACATCCAGTTCCACGTGCACTGCATCGGCAACTTCACCGGCAAGCCCGAGCTGGGCATCGCCCAGGACCAGGTGGCCCTGCAGCGAGCGTTGCGCGACATCAACCAGTTCACCGCCGACCAGCTGCTGACGCCGCAGATCATCAAGGTGTATCCGTTCGAGCAGGTGGTCGAGGCGCACCGGCACATGGACGAGTGTCCGTGTGGCGGGCGGGTGGTGCTGGATATGGGTGTGCACTGATCGGGCTATGAAGCTCCCAGGTCATTCGCGGTCCCTGTAGGAGCGGCCTTGTGTCGCGAAAGGGCCGCAAAGCGGCCCCGCGATTGATGCGTCAACACTGAGATCTTGGGGCTGCTGCGCGGCCCTTTCGCGACACAAGGCCGCTCCCACAGGGACGCCAGCCAAATTTAGCTAAATGTCCTACTAGGCTTTAGGAAGTTTCCTTCAAGCTCGGTTTGCTATTCATCTGCCAGAATCGGACTTCAATTCGAAGCCGTCAGGGAGATGGAGCGATAGCATGACCGAGACCCACGACCAAGCCATGCACTATGTCTACCAGCAAGTCCTGCAGCGCCTGCTGGAGCACATGACCCAGGCCCAGCGCGCCTCGGTGCAACTGCTGGTCCAGCGATTGCTGGTCATCGCCGGCGGCCAGGAATACGTCGGCAACGTCCGGGTGCTGGTCTTGCACGGCGTCGACCGGCGCAGCGCGTACCTGCTGGCCTGCCTGCGTGCCGCGCAGTTGAGCATCGCCCTGCGCCATGGCGCGACCTTCCGCCTGCGCGTGCTGGCGGCCCGTCTGCCGACCCTCGACGATACCGCCCTGGCCCTTCACGACCGTTGCTTCAGCGCGCTGTTCCTGCACGACGATCCGCGGGTGGAACTGCTGCGTGCCGATGGCGGGCAGCTCGGCCCGTTCGGCGCACGCCAGGCCTGCTCGGCCGAGCAACTGGCCGACTCGGGCAACGCCTGGTTGCTGTTCGGTCACCTGGTCGGCGGCCAGCCGGACGCGCTGCTCGGCGCCAGGGGCTACCTGGAGCTGGCCAACAGCCTGGGCCAGGCGCTGGCGGGGGAGGCCGGGGAACAGATCCTGATCAGCGCAGTGCCGTTCACCCAGCGCCACCGCCTGCTGGCCTGGGGGCGGCGCTGCCTGCGCCACACCGTGGAAGTGGCGCAGGCCCTGACGCCCCACAATGTGCTGGCGGCGGGCCTCGAGCAGTTGGGCGAGGTGCTGGCCGATCCCTGGCAACCGCCGACTTCACCCGTACTCCGCCAGCGCGGCGGCGAGCCGCGCCTGGTGATGGTCGAGGACTTGTTGCGCCACCCGGACGACGGTGGGCCGCTGGACCGCATGCTCGGCCGGCAGGATGCCCAGGGCAGTCAGGCCCAGGGGCCGTCGGGGTTGTTCGATCCCTTGCCGCTGGCCCACCTGCATGGGCTCAAGTCGCAGTACCTGGACCTGCGTAGCTATCGCGACGGTACGCAGGCGTACTTCCAGCGTTTGCGCCAGCCCTCGGTCGCCTGGCCCCAGGGCCGGGCCTTGCGCGGCGAGGCGCAGGCGCGCCTGCTTGGTGCCTATGGCGTGAGCGAGGCGCAACTGGTCTGCCAGCTGTTCACCCCGTTCGAGGCGGGAGGGTACAACCTCGAGAGCTTCGTGCTGCGTTGTCATCCGGGCATGCGCGTCGCACTGCCGTACCTGCACTGTGCCTTGCAGGGGCGACCCTGCCCGGAGCCGGTCAGCCAGTGGCTGGTTGAAACCAGCGGCCTGCAGCTTGTGCAGTTACGGGGGCTTTATGCCGGTACGCTCAGCCACCAGGCCCGGCGCCTGTTCCAGCTGCTGGGGCGACGCGACCAGGGATTGCGGCTCCTGCCGGCCAGCGCGGACGGTGGCTATCCGCTATTGCGCGCCGCCGATTAGGCCTGCTGCCTGGGCGAACGCTTGTAGGGATTGCGTGACCGTCGATCCAGTACACTTGCCCAGGCATGGGGTCTGTATGTATAACCAGTGCTTGTTTCCCAACACCCGACTCGCACCGTGATCGCCCATTCCGTCGATGACCCCCTGTACTACCTGCATAACTTCCGTCAGGTCCTGAGCTGGGTCGGGCAGCGCTACGCCGACCTGCTGGACCGCGACGAGCACGGTTTCATCCAGGTCTTCAGCGAACTGCCGGTGCCCAGCCAGGCCCTGCTGGTACGCATGGTCATGCGCAAGGGCGAGCTGTTTCGCAGTGACAAGCTCGACTATGCCGAGATTGGCGACACCGCGGTGGCCCTGGCGCCGTTGCTGGCGTTGGGATGGGTGGCCGACGACGCGCCGTTGACCATCGAGCAGTTGTGGGCGTTGCTGCGCAAGGACGAACTGGCGGTATGCTTCGCCGGGCGGCTTCCCCGACCGCGCGCCGGCAAGGCCGAGTTGCTGGAGCAGTTGCAGGCGCTGAACTTGCCGTCTGGCCCGCTGGTCCAGTGGTGCCCCGGTTTGCCATTGCGAACCCTGCACTGGTGCCTGCAGCCGTTGTGCGACCGGCTGCGCCTGCTGTTCTTCGGCAACCTCTACCAGAGCTGGTCGGACTTTGTGCTCGCCGACCTGGGGGTGTTCCGCTACGAGCAGGTGGCGTTCAGCGACGACTCGCGGGCCTTGCGCAAGCGCGCCGAGGTCGACCTGGCCATGGCCCTGCACCAGTGCGCCGAGCGTCTGGAGCAAGGCGCCGCGCCCGCCGAGCTGCTCGCCGCACTGGACGGGTTTGACGACAGCAACCCCTGGTTGGCCCGACGCCGGGCGCGCCTGTTGTTCAGCCTTGGACAGCAGTGCGAGCGCCTGGGGGACTGGGACCTGGCACTGCGGATCTACGCCGACTGCGCGCACCCCGAGGCACGTATTCGTCAGGTCCGGGTCCACGAGCGCAGCGAGCAATGGCCAGAGGCTCATGCCCTGGCCCAGCACATGGCCCAGGCGCCTGCCAACGCCTTGGAACGCCAGGCCCTGGAACGCCTGCTGCCACGCCTGGTGCGCAAGCTCGGCGGCCCGGCACAGCCGCGTCGGCGCAGCGAGGCGGTGACGCTCATCGAGCTGGAACTGCCGGCCGACCTGGCGCCATTGGGGGTGGAAGAGGCGGTGCGCCAGCGCCTGGAACAGGATGGCGGCAGCGTTCATTACGTCGAGAACACCCTGTTCAACAGCCTGTTCGGCCTGCTGTGCTGGGAGGCGATCTTCGCCCCGGTGCCGGGGGCGTTCTTCCACCCGTTCCAGAGCGGCCCGCAGGACCTGCACGACGTCGATTTCCAGCAGCGCCGCTCGGCACTGTTCGACGCCTGCCTCGGGCGCCTGGACGATGGCAGCCATCGCCAGGCCATCCGCGACTGCTTCCAGGCCAAGCAAGGCCTGCAGTCGCCTTTCGTGTTCTGGCAGATGCTTGACGAGCCGCTGCTCGAACAGGCACTCGAGCACCTGCCGCCCGCGCACCTGAAAGCCTGCTTCCTGCGCCTGCTGCAGGATATCCGTGCCAACCGCGCCGGCATGCCCGACCTGATCCAGTTCTGGCCGGGGCAGGGCGGTTATCGCATGGTAGAGGTCAAGGGACCGGGCGACCGACTACAGGACAACCAACTGCGCTGGCTCGAGTTCTGCCATGCCCACGGGCTGCCGGTCGCGGTCTGCCATGTGCGCTGGAGTGATGTGCCGACATGAGCTACACCGTGGCCGTGCGCGCCCTGTGCGAGTTCAGTGCCAAGGATGGCGACCTCGACCTGCGCTTCACCCCGTCGCCCACCGCCCAGGAGGGCATTGCCGGGCACCGCCGGGTTGTGGCGCGGCGCGCTGCCGGCTATGAGTCGGAGGTGGCGCTGGAGGGCGAGTACCAGGGGCTGCGGGTGCGCGGACGCGCCGATGGCTACGACCCGGCGCGCAACCGCCTGGAGGAAATCAAGACCCACCGCGGCGACCTGGCCCGGCAGCCCGACAATCATCGTCAGTTGCACTGGGCCCAGGCCAAGGTCTATGCCTGGCTACTGTGCCAGGCGCGACAGTTGCCGGCGGTCGATGTGGCGCTGGTCTATCTCGATGTCGACAGTGACGACCAGACGGTGATCAGCGAGCGTTGCCAAGCCGATGACCTGAAGCGCTTCTTCGAGACCCAGTGCCAGCGCTTCCTGGCCTGGGCGCAGGCGCAAGAGCGGCGGCTGAGCGAGCGGGACCGGGATCTTGGTGCGCTGACATTTCCCTATCCCGAATTCAGGCAGGGCCAGCGCCAACTGGCCGAGACGTTGTACAAGGCCGTGAGCACCGGCCGCTGCCTGATGGCCCAGGCCAGCACCGGCATCGGCAAGACCCTCGGCACCCTGTTTCCGCTGCTCAAGGCCGTGGTGCCGCAGCAGCTGGACAAACTCTTTTTCCTTACCGCCAAGACCCCGGGCCGGGCCCTGGCCCTCGACGCGTTGCGCCAGATCACCCGGGCATCGCCGCAGCCGGCCCTGCGCAGCCTCGAGCTGATCGCCCGCGACAAGGCCTGCGAGTACCCCGAGAACGCCTGTCATGGCGAGTCCTGCCCCTTGGCGCGGGGTTTCTACGACCGCCTGCCGGCTGCCCGCGAAGCCGCCGCGCAGGTGCCGCTGCTCGACCGCGCCAGCCTGCGCGAGGTGGCCCTGGCGCACCAGGTCTGTCCCTATTACCTGGGCCAGGAGATGGCGCGCTGGGTCGACCTGCTGGTGGCCGACTACAACTACTACTTCGACGCCCATGCCTTGCTGTTCGGCCTGGCCCAGGCCAACCAATGGCGCACGGCGGTGCTGGTGGACGAGGCGCACAATCTGGTGGAACGGGGGCGGCAGATGTACAGCGCCAGTCTCGACCAGGGCCAGTTGCTGGCGCTGCGCCAGAGCAAGCCGGCCGGGCTGGGCAGTGCCCTGGACCGGCTGAACCGGCAGTGGAACGCGCTGTACAAGGCCCAGGTGGCGCCATACCAGGCCAGCGAACAACTGCCGGACGCCTTCCTGCGCGCCCTGCAGCAGTGCATCGGGCTGATCCAGGAGCGCATGAACCAGGCGCCCGCCGAGGTCGAGCCCAAAGTGCTGGAGTTCTTCTTCCAGGCACTGCAGTTCAGCCGCATCGCCGAGCTGTTCGACGAGCACTTCCTGTTCGATATCAGCCCGCGCAACGGCCCACAGGGGCGGCGCCTGGCCACGCTGTGCCTGCGCAACGTGGTGCCGGCGCGGCTGCTGGGGCCGCGGATGAGCGCGGCGCGCAGCGTCACGCTGTTTTCCGCCACGCTGAATCCGCGGCATTTCTACAGCGACCTGCTGGGCATGCCCGCCGACACGGCCTGGCTGGAGGTCGCCGCGCCGTTCCGGGCCGAGCAGCTGCAGGTGCGCATCGTCAGCGAAGTGTCCACCCGCTACCAGCAGCGCCAGGCGTCGCTGGCGCCGATTGTCGAGCTGATCGCCGCCCAGTTCGCCGGCCAGCCGGGCAACTACCTGGCCTTCTTCAGCAGCTTCGAATACCTGGAGCAGGTGGCGCGGCTGCTGGCCGAGCGCTATCCGGCATTGCCCATCTGGTGCCAGGCGCCGGGCATGGACGAGACCGGGCGCGAGGCCTTCCTGGCGCGGTTCGTGGAGCACGGGCAGGGGGTGGGCTTCGCCGTGCTCGGCGGCGCCTTCGGCGAGGGCGTGGACTTGCCGGGCACGCGCCTGATCGGCGCCTTCGTCGCCACCCTCGGGCTGCCCCAGGTCAACCCGGTCAACGAGCAGTTCAAGCAGCGCCTGGGCCGCCAGTTCGGCGCCGGTTTCGACTATGCATACCTGTACCCGGGGGTGCGCAAGGTGATCCAGGCCGCCGGCCGGGTGATCCGTGGCGACCAGGACCGTGGCGTGCTGATGCTGATCGACGAGCGCTTCGCCGAGCCCCGGGTGCGGCAGATGTTCCCCAGCTGGTGGCAGCTGGGGTGAACGCCGCCATCGCCTGGCGCTGAAACTCCCAGTACACTGCGCGTTCCAACACCTACTTCTGTTGATTTCGAGGTTTTGCATGACGCTCAGTCCTTTGGCAGGCAAGCCGGCTCCGGCCAGCGTGCTGGTCGATATCCCCCGCCTGTTGACCGCCTACTACACCGGCCGTCCCGACGCCGCGGTGGCGGCCCAGCGCGTGGCCTTCGGCACCTCGGGTCACCGCGGCACGTCGTTCGAACTGAGCTTCAACGAGTACCACGTGCTGGCGATCACCCAGGCCATCTGCCTGTATCGCCAGGAAAAGGGTATCGACGGCCCACTGTTCATCGGCGCCGACACCCACGCACTGTCCGCCCCGGCCGCCGCCAGTGCCCTGGAAGTGCTGGCCGCCAACGGCGTGCAGGTGATGCTCAGCCAGGATGACGAGTACACCCCGACCCCGGCGGTGTCCCACGCCATTCTTTGCTACAACCGTGGCCGCCAGCAGGGCCTGGCCGACGGCATCGTCATCACCCCGTCGCACAACCCGCCGCAGAGCGGCGGCTTCAAGTACAACCCGCCCAACGGCGGCCCGGCCGACAGCGACGTGACCAAGTGGATCGAGGCCAAGGCCAACGAGCTGCTGGCGGCGAACCTGGCCGGCGTCAAGCGCATGGACTACAAGCAGGCGCTGGCGGCACCGACCACCCAGCGTCATGACTACGTCGGCAGCTATGTCGCCGACCTGGAAAACGTCATCGACTTCGAGGTGATCCGCGGCGCCAACCTGCGCCTGGGCGTCGACCCGCTGGGCGGCGCCGGGGTGCGCTACTGGTCGGCCATCGCCGAGCGCTACCAGCTGAACCTGGAAGTGGTGAACACCGAGGTCGACCCGACCTTCCGTTTCATGACCGTCGACTGGGACGGCCAGATCCGCATGGACCCTTCCTCGCCGTACGCCATGCAGGGCCTGATCGGCCTGCGCGAGCGCTTCGACGTGGCCTTCGCCTGCGACCCCGACCACGACCGCCACGGCATCGTTACCGCCGACGGCCTGCTGCAGCCGAACAACTACCTGGCCGTGGCCATCGACTACCTGTACCGCAACCGCCCGCAATGGCGCAGCGACGCGGCCGTGGGCAAGACCGTGGTCTCCAGCGGGCTGATCGACCGGGTCACCGCCGCGTTGGGTCGTAAGCTGTACGAAGTGCCAGTGGGCTTCAAGTTCTTCGCCCAGGGCCTGTTCGACGGCTCGCTGGGCTTTGGCGGCGAAGAGAGCGCCGGCGCCTCGTTCCTGCGCAAGGACGGCAGCGTCTGGGCCACCGACAAGGACGGCCTGATCCCTGCGCTGCTGGCGGCCGAAATGACCGCCCGCACCGGGCGCAACCCGAGCCAGATCTACGCCGAGCTGACTGCCAGGTTGGGCAAACCCTACGCCACCCGTGTAGAGGCCAAGGCCGATGCGCGGCAGAAGGCGCTGCTGAGCAAGCTGGCGCCGGAGCAGGTCAAGTCCACGGAGCTGGCCGGCGAGCCGATCCAGCAGATCCTCAGCCACGCGCCGGGTAACAACCAGGCCATCGGCGGGCTGAAGGTAATGACCGAGAACGGCTGGTTCGCCGCCCGCCCTTCGGGCACCGAGGACATCTACAAGATCTACGCCGAGAGCTTCATCGACGAGGCGCACCTGGCGCGCCTGGTGGCCGAAGCCCAGGTGCTGGTGGACGCGGCGATCGCCTGATCGACGCTGATACGCATCGCGGGGCAAGCCCGCTCCCACTGCCTACTTCATTCAGGCGTGGGAGCGGGCTTGCCCCGCGATTGGTTTGGTTGTTCCATTGATGGAACGATCCATGCCATTTCAGCTATCTACCGCAGTATTGGCCTCATCTGTAAGGTGTAACCCATCAACAGGAGGCTTCTCATGAAAAAGATCCAGGGTATCCACCGCAGCCCCCACGCCCACTGGGTGGGCGACGGCTTCCCGGTGCGCAGCCTGTTCACCTACGACCATCTGGCCCGGCACATAAGCCCGTTCCTGCTGCTGGACTACGCCGGCCCCCACGACTTCACCCCGACCACGGCCCGGCGCGGCGTCGGCCAGCATCCGCATCGCGGCTTCGAGACCGTGACCATCGTCTACCAGGGCGAGCTGGAGCACCGTGACTCCACCGGCGCCGGCGGCCTGATCGGGCCGGGCGACGTGCAGTGGATGACCGCGGCGGGCGGCATCATCCACGAGGAGTTCCATTCCCCGGCCTTTGCCCGCAGCGGTGGCACCCTGGAGATGGTGCAACTGTGGGTCAACCTGCCGGCCAAGGACAAGCGTGCCGCAGCGGGCTACCAGACGTTGCTGGCCAGCGACATTCCGCTGGTGGAACTGGAAGGCGAGGCGGGCAGCCTGCGGGTGATCGCCGGACGTTACCTGGATCATCAGGGACCGGCGCGCACCTTCACCGAGATGGACGTCTGGGACCTGCGGCTGAAGGCCGGTGCCTCGTTGCAACTGCCATTGGTTGCCGGGCGCAATGCCGCGCTGGTGGTGCTGCGCGGCAACCTGCGGGTCAACGACGAGCGCGAGGCCGGCCCGGCCAGCCTGGTACTGCTGGAGCGCGATGGCAGCGATGTGCGCCTCGAGGCGCAGGAGGAGATCAGCGTGCTGCTGCTCAGCGGCGAGCCGATCGACGAGCCGATCGTTGGCTACGGGCCGTTCGTGATGAACAGCCAGGCGGAGATCGCCGAGTCGTTCGATGATTTCCAGGCCGGGCGGTTCGGGCAGATGGGCGGCGTCGAGCGCGGCGCCCGACAATGACAACGCGTTGACTCCAATCACCGGCAAGCCGGCTCCCACAGGATCTGTGCTATCCCTGTGGGAGCCGGCTTGCCGGCGATTGCTTTTTCAGGGGATCAATCCTGATCCGGCACCACCGCGATCACATCGATTTCCATCAGCCATTCGGCTTGGGCCAACCCTGCCACCACCAGCCCGGTGGAAATCGGGAACACCCCCTTGAGCCACTTGCCCACTTCCTTGTACACCGGCTCGCGGAAGCGCGGGTCGGTGATGTAGGTAGTGGTCTTGACGATATGCGACAGGTCAGAGCCCGCTTCTTCGAGCAGTTGCTTGACGTTCTTCATCGCCTGCTCGGCCTGGGCCTGCGGATCGCCCAGGCCCACCAGCCGGCCTTCGAAGTCGGTGCCGACCTGCCCGCGCACGTAGATGGTGTTGCCGGCCCGCACCGCCTGGCACAGGTCGTTGTCCAGGGTCTGGTTGGGGTAGGTGGCCTTGGTGTTGAACATGCGGATGCGAGTGTGGGTAGGCATCAGAGGGCTCCGAAGGTGCTGACGTTGCTGATCGAGGGTTGCTGCTCATCCGCTGCGCGCTGCTCGCGGTCGCGGTAGGCCAGGTAGGTGCGCTGGGTGGCGATGTGGCCGGCGACGTGCTTGGCGTCGTGCCACACGCCCCAGATGAACGACGAGCCACGGCGCGACAGCCAGGGCAGGCCGAGGAAGTACACGCCCGGCTCCTTCGATACACCGCGCTGGTGCTGCGGCTTGCCGTTGGCGTCGAAGGTGTCCACCTGCAGCCAGCTGAAGTCCACGCCGTAGCCGGTGGCCCAGATGATGCTCCTGACGTTGGCCTGGGCCAGGTCCAGTTCCAGCAAGGGCTGGCTGACACAGGCCGGGTCGGGCAGGCGCTTGCGCGCCTCGGGCTCCTGCGGCAGGTCCAGGCCGTTGCGTTCGATATAGGCGTCGGCGGCGTCCAGCAGGGCCAGGTAATTTTCGTCGCCGCGGTTGATGTTCTCGGCCAGGTTGTCCTGGAAGCGGGCCACGCCGCCTTCGAACGACTGGGTCAGGCCGACCAGGGTCATGCCCTGGTGGGCGAGGGCGCGAAAGTCCACGGTGTGGCCGCCACGGGCACCGGACACGGCGATGGTCACATGCTCGCGGCCGGGCTTGGCGATTTCCGCGTCCCACTCGCCGAGCACGCCCAGCCACCAGCAGAAATCGCGGTTGCGGTAGCTGCGCGGCGGACGGTCATGGGCGCCGACCGACAGGTACACCTGGCGTCCGGCACGCATCAGTTCCTCGGCGATCTGCACCCCGGAGGAACCGGCGCCGACCACCAGCACCGCGCCTTCTGGCAGTTGCTGTGGGTTGAAGTAGGCGGCGGAGTGGATCTGGTGCAGGCTTTCGTCCTTGGGCGCGATGGCCGGGATCACCGGGCGCTGGAACGGGCCGGTGGCGGCCACCACGCGGTTGGCGCGGATCACGCCCTGGTTGGTGTCGATGGTGAAGCCCGGGCGGTCGGTGTTGCGCACCACCTTCTTCACCTCCACCCCGGTGCGCACCGGCAGGTTGTACTTGCGCACGTACTGCTCGAAGTAGTCGGCAACCTGGTCCTTGCCGGCGAAGGCGTCGGCGTCGAGGTCAAATTCCAGGCCCGGGAAGCGGTCGTGCCAGACCGGCCCGTTGGCCACCAGCGAATCCCAGCGTCCGCTGCGCCAGGCCTCGGCGATGCGCTTGCGCTCCAGCACCAGGTGCGGCACGCCGAGCTTGCTCAGGTGTTCGCTCATGGCCACGCCGGCCTGGCCGGCGCCGACCACGAGGGTGTCGATTTCGATGTTGTTCAGTGTCATGTCCCAGCCCTTCTTCAGCGGCGTTCTTGTTCAGGTCGGTGGGGACCGCCTTTGCCTGGGGCCAGACTAGGGATGGGGGGGAAATCGCGAAAATAGTATTTAGCTGGGGGTTGCCGATAAATTGGCGAAGGCCAGTGTTGTGGAGCGGATGTTCAGGGTTGTGCAGGATCTTGTAGGAGCGGCCTTGTGCCGCGAAAGGGCTGCGCAGCGGCCCCGGGATTTCAGCGTTGATGCAAATATTGCCGGGGCTGCTCTGCAGCCCTTTCGCGGCGCAAGGCCGCTCCTACATAGAATGCACTCGGGCCTCCATAGTTTTTTCCTGCCCAGTGCCGAGGAAAATGTTGGTTTCGCAGCTTCCGGGGCCCACCGAGAATGCCGGTAACCTCAACACAGGAGCTGCACCATGACCTTCTCCATCATCGGCCGCTGCCAGGAAACCGGCCAGGTCGGCATCGCCATCAGTTCATCGAGCATCGCCGTTGGCGCCCGCTGCCCGTGGGTGCGGGCCGGGGTCGGAGCCGTGGCCACCCAGAACATCACCCTGCCGGCCCTCGGCCCGCAGATCCTCGACGCCCTCGAACAGGGCCAGTTGCCGCCCGCAGCGGCGCTGGACCGGGTGCTGAGCGCCAATGGCTGGAGCGAGTATCGCCAGGTCACGGTGATCGACAGCCAGGGCCAGGTGGCGCTGTTCACCGGCAAGGAGGCCCTGGGCGTGCACAACGCCGTGGCCGGCGAACAATGCGCGGCGGCCGGCAACCTGCTGTCGTCGCGGGCGGTGATCGAGGCCATGGTGGCGGCGTTCGAGCAGGCCGGTGGCCATCTGGCCGACCGCCTGCTGGCGGCGATGCACGCGGCCATGGCCGCCGGTGGCGAGGCGGGGCCGGTGCACTCGGCGGCGTTGAAGATCGCCGGTGAGCTGACCTGGCCCTTGGTGGACCTGCGCGTGGACTGGGCCGAGCACGATCCGATCGGCGAGCTGGACAGCCTCTGGCAGGCCTACCGCCCACAGATGCAGGACTATGTCACCCGCGCCCTGAACCCGACCGCCGCGCCGAGCTATGGAGTGCCGGGCAATGAGTGAGGCTTCCAGCCGTGCGCTGCTGGAGCGGTTGGTCGGGTTCGCCACGGTCAGCCGCGATTCCAACCTCGAGTTGATCGCCTTCATCCGCGATTATCTGGCCGGGCTTGGTGTTGCCTGCGAGCTGTTCCACAACGAAGAGGGCACCAAGGCCAATCTGTTCGCCACCATCGGCCCCGCCGACCGTGGCGGCGTGGTGCTCTCCGGGCACACCGATGTGGTGCCGGTGGAGGGCCAGGACTGGACCGTCGAACCCTTCCGGCTGACTGAGCGTGAAGGACGCCTGTACGGTCGCGGCACGGCCGACATGAAGGGTTTCATCGCCTCGGTGCTGGCGGCGGTGCCGGCGTTGCTCGCCCAGCCGCTGAAATTGCCGGTGCACCTGGCGTTCTCCTACGATGAGGAAGTCGGCTGCCTGGGGGTGCGCTCGATGCTCGCCGCCTTGGCACAGCGCCAGCACAAGCCGCGGCTGTGCCTGATCGGCGAGCCCACCGAGCTGAAGCCTGTGCTCGGTCACAAGGGCAAGCTGGCCATGCGCTGCCAGGTGCAGGGCGCCGCCTGCCACTCGGCCTATGCCCCCTACGGCGTCAATGCCATCGAGTACGCGGCGCGGCTGATCGGCAAGCTGGGCGAGATCGGTGACGACCTGGCGCGCCCCGAGCATCATGACGAGCGCTTCGACCCGCCGTTCTCCACGGTGCAGACCGGGGTAATCAAGGGCGGCCGGGCGCTGAACATCGTCCCCGCCGAATGCGAGTTCGACTTCGAGGTGCGCGCCTTGCCCGGCTTCGCGGCGCAGGTCGTGGCCGATCGGCTGCAGGCCTACGCCGAGACACAGTTGCTGCCGCGCATGCGGGCGGTGAGTGGGGTGAGCGATATCCGCCTGCGACCGTTGAGTGCCTACCCAGGCCTGGCCACGCCTGCCGACAGCGAGGCGGCGCGCCTGGTGGCCTTGATCAGTGGTTCGAGCGACTTTGGGACGGTGGCCTTCGGCACCGAGGGCGGCTTGTTCGACCAGGCCGGCATTCCCACCGTGGTCTGCGGGCCGGGGAGCATGGAGCAGGGGCACAAGCCCGACGAGTTTGTCAGTGTCGAGCAGCTACAGGGATGCGATGCCATGTTGCGTCGGCTGGTGGACCATTTGCGACAGGATTGACTGCACATGCCCATCCGCTCCCACCCAGCGGGCAGGAGCGGGCGTCATTCGCGGCTTATGCCGGCACCATCGCAAAGCCTACGCCGAACCGGTTCCAGGCATTGATGGTGGCGATGGCCAGGGTCAGGTTGGCGATCTCCTTGGCGCTGAAGTGTTCCAGCAGCGCCTGGTACTCGTCCTGCGGCGCGCCACGCTCGGCCAGGCGGGTCAGGCTTTCGACCCAGGCCAGGGCGGCCCGCTCGCGTTCGCTGAAGTAGCGGGTCTCGCGCCAGACGCTCAGGGTCTGCAGGCGCGCCTCGGTTTCGCCGGCCTTGCGCGCATCGTTGGCGTGCATGTTGACGCAGTAGGCGCAGCCATTGATCTGCGAGGCGCGCAGGCGGATCAGTTCGAGTAGCGAGTGCTCCAGGCCCGAGGCGACCAGTGCCTGCTCGAGGCCGATCATGGCCTTGTAGGCTTCCGGCGAGTGCTTGGCCCATTCGATACGGTCATGCATGGTGAAACTCCAGGTCGACAAGAGGAAAGTGGCACTACCTTAGCGCCAGGCAGGGCGGCGCCGAATAGCCAATCCCGCGCTTTGCCAGGAGGCCAATCTGTCATTCGGATGAGCACTGACAGGCATCCAATCTCTTCATTTCTGCCAGGGCGGTCGAGCCGGGATAATGGGCGGGTCTTTACTGGAGAACCGTTTCATGTCCGCAGATCGATTCATGCGCGAGGCCCTCGCGCTGGCCCGTGCCAATATCCAGGCCGGTGGCCGCCCCTTCGGCGCCGTGCTGGTCCATCAAGGGCAGGTGATCGCCCGCGCCGTCAACGAGATCCACAATACCCAGGACCCCACCAGCCACGCCGAGATGCAGGCCATCCGCCAGGCCTCCCAGGTGCTTGGCCGGGCTCGCCTGGACGGTGCCGAAATCTACGCCAGCGGCCATCCGTGTCCGATGTGCCTGGCCGCCATGCACCTGTGCGGCATCGAGCGAGCCTGGTTCGCCTATGACAACGACGAGGGCGAACCCTATGGTTTGTCCACCGCCGCGGTGTATGCGCAGATGGCCCGCCCGCCTCAGCAGCAGAGCCTGCCCCTGCGCCCGCTGAAACCGGCGGGTGAAAGTGGCCTGTACCGTGAATGGCAGCAGGCCGGCGAAGCATGAGGGGCGCGTTGAACCTGTTGCTGGTGGTGCTGCTGGCGCTGAACCTGCGGCCGATCCTCACCAGCATTGGCCCGCTACTCGAACCGATGCGCCAGAGTACCGGCCTGGGTTACCAGCAGGCGGCGCTGCTGACCGCGCTGCCGGTGCTGTGCATGGGCCTGGTACCGCTTATGCAACCCTGGCTGCGGCGCTGGCTGAGCGAGCATGGCGGCATGCTGGCGGGGCTGGCGGCCATTGCCCTGGCGTGCCTGTGGCGCCTGCAACTGGACAGTGCTTGGGCGCTGATTGCCAGCGCGGTGGTCGCCGGCCTGGGCGTTGCCGTGGTGCAGGGCATGATGCCGGGGCTGGTCAACCGCTGGTTCCCCGGCCGCCTGGCGGCGACCATGGGGTTGTATTCGGCGGCATTGATGAGCGGCGGTGGCCTGGCGGCGGTGATGGGCCCGTCGATCACCGCGCACTTCGGTCATTGGCAGTTCGGCCTTGGCCTGTGGGCGCTGCCGGCGCTGCTGGCTATCGTGGCGTGGATCGCCCTGCGCCCGCGAAAGGACACGCCGACCCTGGCCGGTGGCGGCGGCGGGCACTGGTTCGGCAACCGTCGGGCCTGGCTGCTGGCGCTCTACTTCGGGCTGATCAACGGCGGCTACACGAGCATGGTCGCCTGGTTGCCGGCCTATCACCTCGAGCACGGCGGCACGGCCCAGGGCGGTGGCGAGCTGGTCGGCCTGATGACCATCTTCCAGGTCTGCGGCGCCCTGGGCCTGCCGTTGCTGCTGCGGCGCCTGGTCGATCGCCGGCCGGGGTTGTGGCTGGCCTTGCTGATCCAACTGGCGGGCTTTCTCGGTTTGCTGCTGGCGCCGGCCAGCGCCATGGGGCTGTGGGTGGCGCTGATCGGCCTGGGCCTGGGCGCATGCTTCAGCCTCAGCCTGACGCTGACCCTGGAGCACCTGCGCACACCCGGCGAGGCCGGCAGCCTGGCGGCTTTCGTCCAGGGCGTGGGTTTTATCGTCACCGGTATCGTGCCGTACATCACCGGCTGGCTGCGTGATGCCAGCGGCGACTTCCAGGCCTCCTGGGCCCTGCTGACCTGCACGGTGCTGGCGATGCTGCTGGTGACCGTGCGGTTCGCCCCGAAAGGCTATGCCCGGGCCATCGCCCGTGATGGCCGGGCGGCTGCGACAGTGCTCAACTGAGGCGCTGGAGGGTGTCACCGACCCGGTCCAGTGCCGGGTCGATGTCCAGCAACTCGATGGCACCAAAGCCGAACAGCAACCCCGGCCTGACAGGCGCCTCGCTGAAGAACGGCGCCAGGGAGTAGAGGCCGACCTCCACCTTGCGCGCCAGGTTGATCAGCAGCTCGACATCCACCCCGGGCTTGGCCAGCGCGCTCAGGTGAAAGCCGGCGCTGGCCGGCACCGCCTCGAACCACGGCGCCAGGTCGCCGCCCAGGCGCGCCAGGATCCGTTCGCGGCGGGCGCTGTACACTTCGTGGCAACGGCGGATGTGCTTGTTCAGGTGACCTTCGCTGATGAACCGCGCCAGGGCCCACTGCTGCAGGCTCGGGCTGTGCCAGTCGCTCAGGTGCTTGGCCACGCAGGCGGCCTGCAGCACGGCCGGCGGCAGTACCGCGTAGCCCAGGCGCAGCTCCGGCAGCAGGGTTTTGGAAAAGGTCCCGACATAGGCCACCAGGCCATGTTGGTCCAGGCGCTGCAGGGCTTCGGCGGCCGGCCCCTGGTAGCGGAACTCGCAGTCGTAGTCGTCCTCGATGATCAGCGCGCCAAGCTCCGCGGCCCGCGCCAGCAACGCCTGGCGCCGCGGCTCGGCCATGGGCATGCCCAGCGGGAACTGGTGCGAGGGTGTCACGTAGATCAGCCGGGTGCCGTCTTCGATCTGCTCGACGCACAGCCCCTGGTCGTCCACCGGCACTGACTGCAGGTGCGCGCCCAAGGCCAGGAACAGCTGGCGCGCCGGTGGGTAGCCCGGGTCTTCCATGGCTACTTTGCATCCGGGCTCGACCAGCACCCGGGCGATCAGGTCCAGGGCTTGCTGGGCGCCATTGCACACCAGTACATCGCTGGGCTCGCACTGGATGCCGCGGGTGAAGGCGATCTGGTGGGTGATGGCCTCGCGCAGTTCGGGCAGGCCCTGGGCGGAAAACTGTCGGTCGGGGTGGCGCTGGCTGCGGCGCAGGGCATAGTTCATGCAACTGCGCCAGTGGTCGTAGGGGAACTGCGCCTTGCTCGAGGCGCCGCCGATGAAGTCATAGCGCGACGGCGCGTCCAGCGCCCGCCGACCCAGCACCGTGGCGCGCTGACGCCAGCGTTCGAGGGTTTCGGCGGCGGCCAGGGGGATGTTGTCGCTGTCGCTCTGGCGCGGCGTGTGGCGCGGGGTGATGAAGGTGCCGCGACCGACCACGCCACTGAGCAGGTTGTCGTAGGTCAGGCGCGAGTAGGCTTCGGCCACGGTCTTGCGCGAAACCCCCAGCTGCTCGGCCAAAAGGCGCGTGGGTGGCAGTTGGGTGCCGGCCGCCAGGTGGCCGCTGTCGATGCCGGCGCGCAGTTGCTGGTAGAGCTGGTCGGCCAGGCCTTTGCGGCCTTCGAGGCGGATGTGCAGTTCCATCGGGGCAGGGGGTCCGAAGCGCAGGGGGTGTAAAAGCTTCGGGTTTTATCGACAAAGCTGCAAGGGGCCCTACTGACGATCGCGCAGGGAATAATACCCGAGAGCGAGTGGCATACCCTGTGGGAGCGGGTTTACCCGCGAAGCAAGCAACGCGGTGGATGGCACCGGCTTTGCCGGTGTTCGCGGCTAAAGCCGCTCCCACAGGTTCCTGCTAAATCAACAAGTCATGTGCAGTTCCATGAGAGGGACGGCGTGTTCACAGGCGAGCGGTACTGATGGTGATGTAGCCTTTTTCCGGCAATGCGATGCGGATCACCGTCTCGTCCTCGCAGGCCTTGCGTTTCTGTTGGATGCACACGCCATCCACCGCTGCTTCGCGCATGCGCGCGGGGATGGCGCGGCCCTTGGCATCGAAGAAGGCTTCGCTGGCGAGCAGCTCGACACGCTCGATCAGCTGGCGGGTGTGTTCATCGGTGGCGCAGAAGAACCGCACCCCGGACAGGTGCGGGTTGTCGTCGGGGTTGCTGACCTCGTGGGCCAACAGTTGACGCAGGGTGTGGCGCAGTTCGCGGGTAGGGCGATGAGCATTTGTGGGCATGGCATGGCCTCGTCTGGATGGGGTTGGCCGCGCCGGGGCGGCGGTCACGTCTCCAGTCCTGATGATGTTTTGCCGAGGGTGGGGCAACAATCTAGAAGCTTCCGTACTTTCGGTAGGAGGGTTCCGAAATTACAGGCACCAGGTTGAACATCGCCTTGATCCGCGTCAGGTGCGGGGCACAATTTCCGCGGCCTCGACAGCGCCGGGCTCAAGTGCCGCCTCGACGATTTCGATCCAGTGCCGCACCGGCGTGCGACCGGCGCCGCCCAGGTGCAGCTGGCAGCCGATGTTGGCAGTGGCGATGACCAGTGGGTTGTCGCTTTCCAGGGCATTGAGGCGGTTGTCGCGCAGCTGGCGCGCCAGCTGCGGCTGGGTCAGTGAATAGGTGCCGGCCGAGCCGCAGCACAAGTGGCTATCCGGCACCTGGGTGAGATGGAAGCCCAGCCGGGCCAGCAGACCTTCCACCGCGCCGCCAAGCTTGAGGGCGTGCTGCAGGGTGCAGGGGCAGTGGAATGCCAGGCGCTGCTCGGCGCATAGACCCAAATGCTCCAGTGGCTCGGCCTGCAGCACCTGTACCAGGTCACGAGACAGGGCGCTGACCCGAGCGGCCTTGGCGGCGTAGCGTGGGTCTTGTTGAAGCAGGTGGCCATAGTCGCGGACAAAGGCGCCGCAGCCGCTGGCGGTTTGCACGATGGCCTCGGCGCCGGCCTCGATGGCCGGCCACCAGGCGTCGATGTTGCGTCGGGCGCGGTCGAGGCCTCGTGCCTGGGCATCCAGGTGATAGTCCACGGCGCCGCAGCAACCGGCCTGGTGGATCGGCTCGACGCTGATGCCTAGCCGGTCGAGCAGGCGAGTGGCGGCGGCATTGGTGTTGGGTGAAAGGGCCTGCTGCACGCAGCCTTCGAGCAGCAGCACGCGACGGGTGTGGCGCGGCATCGGACGTTGGCCCGGGGTGACGACCTGCGCCGGCAGCTTGTCCTTGAGGCTGGCCGGGAGCAGGGGATACAGGGCCTGCCCGGCGCGCACAAGCGCCTTGAATGCGCCCGGCCTCGGCACCACGGCGCGAAGGCCCGCGCGCAGCAGGCGTTGCCCCGACGGCCGGGGGACCTGCCGGTCGACCACGGCGCGGCCGATGTCGAGCAGGTTGTGGTATTCCACCCCCGACGGGCAGGTGGTCTCACAGTTGCGGCAGCTCAGGCAGCGGTCCAGGTGCGCCTGGGTGCTGGTGCCCGCCGGTTCGCCTTCGAGCACCTGCTTGATCAGGTAGATGCGCCCGCGAGGCCCGTCCAGTTCATCGCCGAGCAGCTGGTAGGTGGGGCAGGTGGCGGTGCAGAACCCGCAGTGCACGCAGGAACGCAGGATGCGTTCGGCCTCGTCGGCGCGGGGCAACTGGCGGGCGGATTCGCTCAGGTGGGTTTGCATGCCGTGGCCTCACAAGTGCGCGTACAGGCGGCCAGGGTTGAACACACCCTGGGGATCGAGTTGGCGTTTCAGCGCCTGGTGATAGCGCAGCATCAGCGGACCGAGCGGGGCGCTGCTGTCGTCGCCGGGCGCGTAGGCGGTGGCGTGACCGCCGGCCTCGGCCGCCAACGCCCGGATGATGGACGCCGGGGCGTCGGACTTGAGCCAGCGCTGGGCTCCGCCCCAGTCGATCAACTGTTGTCCCGGCAGTTCGAGTGCACCGCAGGCCATGGGCAGGGACAGCCGCCACAGCGTTGCGGGTGCGGTGAAGAACGCCAGGCGCTGCTCGCGCAGGTCTTGCCAGAAGCCTGTGTCGAACGCTTCACCACCCAGGCGCTCACGGGCCGAGCGCACCGAACCTTCGCCGCCCTCCAGGCGCAGATGCAGCGCCTCGCCGTCATGGCAGGCGGCGCTGACTGGCAGCGCTTGTCGGCCCCATTCGGCGAGTGCGGCGAGTGCCTGCTGCGTGCTCATCTCCAGGCGCAGGCCCAGGCATTGGCGCGGTTGCGGCAGCACCTTGAGTGACACCTCGGTGAGCAGCCCCAGGCAGCCGAAGCTGCCCGCCATCAGCCGCGACACGTCGTAGCCGGCGACATTCTTCATGACCTCTCCGCCAAAGCGCAGGTGCTTGCCGTGGCCGGTGATCAGCCGGGTGCCGAGTACATAGTCACGCACCGACCCGGCCCAGGGACGGCGTGGCCCCGACAGCCCGGCCGCGACCATGCCGCCCACCGTCGCCTCGGGGCCCAGGTGCGGTGGCTCGCAGGCCAGCATCTGCCCGGCCTCGTGCAGCGTCTCCTCGACCTCCCGCAGGGGCGTGCCGGCGCGGGCGGTGAGTACCAGCTCGGTGGGGTCGTAGCCAACGATGCCCCGATGGCCGCGGATGTCGATGACCTGCCCGGTTACCGGGCGACCGAGCATGGCCTTGCTGTTGCCGCCCTGGATGCGCAGCGGGGTGCGCTGGCTCAGCGCCTGGTTGACCTGCTCCAGCAGTTCCTGGCCGAGGTCGCTGTCCATCAGAAACGCTCCAGGTCGGGGAAGGGCAGTTGCCCGTGGTGTACATGCAGCGCGCCGAACTCGGCGCAGCGCTGCAGGGTGGGGATGTTCTTGCCCGGGTTGAGCAGGCCCCGGGGGTCGAAGGCGGCCTTGACCGCATGGAACAGGGTGATCTCGTCGCTGTTGAACTGTGCACACATCTGGTTGATCTTCTCCCGGCCCACGCCGTGTTCGCCGGTGATGCTGCCGCCGACGGCCACGCACAGTTCGAGGATCTGGCCGCCGATGGCCTCGGCACGCTCCAGTTCGCCGGGCAGGTTGGCATCGAACAGGATCAGCGGGTGCAGGTTGCCGTCGCCGGCATGGAACACGTTGGCCACCCGCAGGCCGTACTGCCGGGAAAGCGCGCTGATGCCCTTGAGCACCTGCGGCAACTCCCGGCGCGGGATGGTGCCGTCCATGCAGTAATAGTCCGGGGAAATGCGCCCCACCGCCGGGAAGGCGTTCTTGCGCCCGGCCCAGAAGCGCACGCGCTCGGCTTCGTCGCAGGCCAGGCGCACCTCGCGGGCGCCGGCTTTTCGTAACACGGTATCGACCCGGGCGCAGTCGTCCTGCACGTCGGCTTCGACGCCGTCGAGCTCGCACAGCAGGATTGCCGCCGCATCCAGCGGGTAGCCGGCATGGATGAAATCCTCGGCGGCACGGATCGCCAGGTTGTCCATCATTTCCAGCCCGGCGGGGATGATCCCGGCGCCGATGATCTCGGCCACCGCGCCCCCGGCGTCCTCGACGCTGTCGAAGCTGGCCAGCAGCACCCGCGCCACCTGCGGCCTGGGCAGCAGCTTGACGGTGACCTCGGTGACGATGCCGAGCATGCCCTCGGAGCCGGTGAACAGCGCCAGCAGATCAAAGCCGGGGCTGTCCAGGGCGTCGCTGCCCAGTACCAGGCGCTCGCCTTCGACGGTGAGGATTTGCACCTTGAGCAGGTTGTGCACGGTCAGGCCGTACTTCAGGCAATGCACGCCACCGGCGTTCTCGGCGACATTGCCGCCGATCGAGCAGGCGATCTGCGAGGAGGGATCGGGCGCGTAGTACAGCCCATGGGGTGCCGCCGCCTGGGAGATCGCCAGGTTGCGCACGCCAGGCTGGACCCGGGCGAAGCGGCCCTGCGGGTTGACCTCCAGGATGCGGTTGAAACGCGCCATTACCAGCAGGATGCCCTGGCTCAGCGGCAGCGCGCCGCCGGACAGGCCGGTGCCAGCGCCGCGCGCCACCACCGGCACGCCGCGCTGGTGGCACAGACGCAGCAGCGCCTGCACCTGCTCCAGGCGTTCGGGCAGCGCCACCAACAACGGCAGCGTGCGGTAGGCCGAAAGGCCATCGCACTCGTAGGGCCTGAGGTCTTCGCTGCGGTGCAGGATCTCCAGGTCGGGCAAGGCCTCATACAGGGCGGCCAGCAGCGCCGGCTTGTCCACGGCCGGCAACGGTCCATCGACACGTTCGTCGTAAAGGATATTCATGCAGACCTACTGCGCCAGGTGCCGGATCATCGCTACCGTCAGGTACAAGCGTGGCGCCACGCTGGCGATCTCCATGTACTCGTCGTCGCCATGTAGGCCCGCGCCGACCACACCCAGCGTTTCCAGCACCGCCGGCTTGTCGCTGTCGGGCACGTAGGCGTAGCCGGCGTCGGTGCCAAAGCGCATGGCGATCGGCTGCAACTGCCGATCGATCTTGCTGTAGAGCTGCCGCGCCGTTTGTGCCAGCTCCGTCGAGGCGTCGTTCTTCGCCAGTGGCGGGCGGCCTTTTTCCACGACCAGCTCGACCTGGGTATCGGCCACCAACTGTTTCTTGATGATCCGCAGGGCATCTTCCTGCACCCGCTCGGTCTCGCTCAGGTCGGAATAGCGCATGTCGGCCTCGGCGCTGGCCTGGGCGGGAATGATGTTGGCCTTTTCCCCGGCCTTGGCCAGGGTCCAGTTGACGGTGGTGCCCTTGCCCTTGTCGCCGAGGTCGTTCAACTGCAGCAACTGGTGCGCCAGCTCCAGCAGCGCGTTGCGCCCGGCTTCCGGGGCGGAGCCTGCATGGGAGGCGCGGCCCTTGACCTCGAGCTTGAGGCGGTTGATGCCGTTGGTGGCGACGGTGACCGCGTCCTTGTCCGGCGGCTCGTAGGAGAAAACGAAATCATGTTTGCGCGCCAGCTCGGCGATCAGTTGCCGCGAGCCGGCCGAGCCCATTTCCTCGTCCGGGTTGAACAGCACGGTGAGGGTGCGGTAGCCCTTGTACTGCTGGTCCTGCAGCAGTTTCAGCGCATGCAGGATCATCGCCACGCCGCCCTTGGCATCGGCCACGCCGGGGCCGTAGGCGCGGTCGCCGTCGATCCGCAACGGGCGCTTGGCCACGGTGCCGGGGCCGAACACCGTGTCGTAGTGGACCATCAGCAGGAAATCCTTGTCGCCGCTGCCCTTGAGGGTACCGACGATGTTGTCGCCCACCGAGGGCGTGGCCGGCTGTGTCGTGACCTTGGCGCCGAGAGCCTCGAGCCGTTGCACCAGTTCGCTGCCGACCTGTTTCAGGCCGAGCTCGGTACCGGTGCCGGTGTCCACTGCCACCAGGGTCTCGAGGGTTTTCAGGTAATGGGGTTGTTCGGCCTGGGCCTGGCTGAACAGTTCCTGGGGCGTCGGGTCGGCGGCCTGGGCGGTGGCGCAGGCCAGGGCAAGGGCCAAAGAGCAGAATCGCAAGGGCATGGGCAGGGATCTCGTTGTCGTGAACCCTTCAGCGTAGACCCTGCTACACGATCACCGCCAAGGCGATACTGTGCCCCGGTGCTCAGAACCAGCGGTCGTTGCGCTTGCGTCCGCGGGTCAGCGCCGGCAGGATCAGCCCGGCCAGCAGGCCGGCCCCGGCGATGCTGCCGCCATAGACCATGTAGCGCATCATCACCTGTTTGTTCTCGTCACCCAGGCGCGCCTGGGTGTCGCGCAGGGTCGACTGGCTCTGCGCCAGCTGCTCGTTGAGCGCCTTGTTGCGGCTTTCCAGTTCGTCGATCAGCGCCTTGCGCGAGTCGAGGGTTTCCTGCATGCCCTGCACGCGGTTCTTCCAGCTGTCGTCGATGGTCTTGAGCTGGCCGGACAGCTCGGCGACCTGGGCGTCGAGTTGCGGCAGGCGCTCGTTCTGGCCGGGCACCGCCTGCAGGTCGTTGCTGAGGATCCACACCAGGTCGCCGCTCTGCCCGCGCACCTGGCTGTAGTTGCCCTGGCTGGTCACCAGGCTGACCTTCTGCCCGGACTTTAGTGTACCGACGATGCGGTGACCATCGGTGGGGCCACTGCGCACGTAGGTGCTCAGGCTGTCGCTGACCCAGCGCGCGTCTGTGGCCGGCTCTTCGGCGTGGGCCGGGGCGGCGAGGGCGATCAGGGCGGCGATCAGGCCGCCGCGCAGGGCGGTGAGGGCAGGGGAAGCGGGCTGGATGTCTGGCATGCTGGTCTTCGCTGAAACAGGACGAATGAAGGCCCGATGACTGGGCCGGCGATCCGGTCGGGTGGATTGACCGTCAGCGAAAGACCGTTTTTTTGTAGGCAGGTTCACTGCCTGGCATAGGAAATGTCTGCAGGATGTTGCTGGCAGTACCGCGTCCCCGCGATGGCATCGGTTCAGACATTTTCTTTACCTGATCCGACACCATCGCGGGGCAAGCCCGCTCCCACAGGGGAAGCAAGCCTCAGGCCACCACCTCATAGCACGGCACATACGCCGCCCCACCGGGCAGCTTCATGCGGTGCTGGTCGACGAACGCCTGCAGCAGACGCCCGAGTGGGTCGAGGATCGCCGCGTCGCCGCGGATCTGGTACGGCCCGTGCTCCTCGATCAGGCGGATACCCTTGTCCTTGACATTGCCGGCAACGATCCCGGAGAACGCCCGGCGCAGGTTGGCCGCCAGTTCATGGGGCGGCAATTCGCGGCGCAAGGCCAGGTTGGCCATGTTCTCGTGAGTCGGGTCGAACGGGTGCTGGAAGCCCTCGTCGATCTTCAGCAGCCAGTTGAAGTGGAACGCGTCGTTGCGTTCGCGGCGGAATTGCTTGACCGTCTTGAGCCCCTCGACCATCTGCCGGGCCACTTCGGCCGGATCGTCGATGATGATCTGGTAGTGGCGCTGGGCGGCCTCGCCCAGGGTGGCGCCGACGAAGGCGTGCAGTTGCAGCAGGAAGGCTTCGGCGCTGCGCGGTCCGGTGAGCACGACCGGGAACGGCAGGTCCTGGTTGTCCGGGTGCATGAGGATGCCGAGCAGGTACAGGAACTCCTCGGCGGTGCCGGCACCGCCGGGGAAGATGATGATGCCGTGGCCGACGCGGACGAAGGCCTCCAGGCGCTTCTCGATGTCCGGCAGGATTACCAGTTCGTTGACGATCGGGTTGGGTGCCTCGGCGGCGATGATGCCCGGCTCGGTCAGGCCCAGGTAACGGCTGCCGTGCATGCGCTGCTTGGCGTGGGCGATGGTGGCACCCTTCATCGGGCCTTTCATCACGCCCGGGCCGCAGCCGGTGCAGACATCCAGCTTGCGCAGGCCCAGCTCGTGGCCGACCTTCTTGGTGTACTGGTATTCCTCGCTGCTGATCGAGTGACCGCCCCAGCACACCACCATCTTCGGCTCGACGCCCGGGCGCAGGGTGCGGGCGTTGCGCAGCAGGTGGAAGACGTAGTCGGTGAGGCCCTGGGAACTCTCGAGGTCGATGCGCTGGCTGGCCAGCTCGCTCTCGGTGTAGACGATGTCGCGCAGGGCGCTGAACAGCATCTCGCGGGTGCTGGCGATCATCTCGCCATCGACGAAGGCGTCGGCCGGGGCGTTGAGCAGTTCAAGGCGCACGCCGCGGTCCTGCTGGTGGATGCGTACCTCGAAGTCCTTGTAGGCCTCAAGGATGGTCTTGGCGTTGTCGACATGGGCGCCGGTGTTGAGGATGGCCAGGGCGCACTGGCGGAACAGGGTGTAGAGGCTGCCGGTACCGACTTCGCTCAGTTGCTGGACTTCACGTTGCGACAGCGTCTCCAGGCTGCCCTTGGGGCTGACGGAGGCGTTGATGACATTGCGTTGGGGCATCTGGTCTTTCCTGTGCGGGTAAAACATCCTTCTTGGACAACACCATACAAGCAAATGTGCGTGGCAACGAGGGGGAGGGTGAAAAAGCCTGGCTGACGATCGAAGGAGTGGGTTTTGTGGGAGCGGGCCGGCCCCGCGAAGAGGCCGGCAGTGCCTCGCGGGGCAAGCCCGCCCCCACGGAGGAGATCATGCCACCTTGAACACATGCCGCAGGTATGCCACGAAATTCTCGTCCCGACACTGGGTCTTGCCCGGGCTGTCGGAGATCTTCGCCACCGGCGCGCCGTTGCAGGCAGTCATCTTGATCACCATGTTCATCGGCTTTACTCCTGGGATATCGCAGGTGAGGTTGGTACCAATGCCGAAGCTGACATGGATCCTGCCATTCAAGGCACGGTACAGCTCAAGCATCTTCTGGAAATCCAGGCCGTCGGAGAAGATCAGCGTCTTGCCACGTGGGTCGATGCCCAACCGCTGGTAGTGGGCGATGGCTTTTTCGGCCCAGGCCAGCGGATCGCCCGAGTCATGGCGCAGGCCGTCGAAGAGCTTGGCGAAGTACAGGTCGAAGTCGTGCATGAACGCATCCATGCCGATGCAGTCGGTCAGTGCGATGCCCAGCTGGCCACGGTACTCGCGTACCCAGCATTCCAGTGCGGCGGCCTGGCTGTCGACCAGGCGCGGTCCGAGCTGCTGGTGGGCCATGAACCATTCGTGGGCCATGGTGCCGATGGGTTTGATCTGGTATTCGCGGGCCAGGTGCACGTTGCTGGTGCCGACGAAACGCCCGGGGAAGTCGCGCTTGAGGATATGCACCACTTCTTCCTGTACCCGGTAGGAGAATCGCCGGCGGGTACCGAAGTCGGCCAGTTGCAGACCGGCCAGCTCGTCGTCGCTGGCTTCGGCCCTGAGCCAGTCGAGTTTCTGGTACAGACGCTCGCCGACCTGCTCGATCAGCACTTCGCGGTAGCGGTAGCGGTTGCGTACCTCGCTGATGATCGCCAGCAACGGGATCTCGAACAGGATCACATGCAGCCATGGGCCGCGCACGCGGATCGCCAGTTGCCCGGCATCGTCCAGGCTGACCTGTACATAGCGCAGGTTGAAGCGGAACAGACTGAGGAAGCGGATGAAGTCCGGCTTGATGAACGGGATCTTCTCCAGGTAGGCCAATTGGTCGTGGGTGATCGAGACATCGGCCAACTGCTCGACCTGGTAGCGGATCTCGGCGAGGTAGGGCGCCAGGTCCTCGTCGTTGCGGCAGCGAAACTCCCATTCCACCTCGGCGTTGGGGTAGTTGTGCAGCACCGCCTGCATCATGGTGATCTTGTAGAAATCGGTGTCCAGCAGGTTCTGGATGATCCTTGGGCCGAAGACGCTGTCGCTCATGGGCGGTCCTCCTTGAGTTGGTCGAGCCGGGTATCGAGGGCCTGTTCGTCGGCACACAGGTGGATGCCGGTGCTGGTCATTTCGGTGCAGGCCGCCTGTGCGCCCTCGGCGCTCAGGGCGCGGCAGGCCGGCAGGTACAGCAGCACCTCGAAACCGGCGCGGCGCAGTTGCAGGGCGGTGGTGCGCACGCAGTAGTCCAGTGCCAGGCCGCCGACGATGATCGCCTGCACCTGTTGCACCTTGAGGAACTCGATGACGCCGGTGGAACGGCGCTCGGCCAGGTCGTGGTAGCACGCGCCATAGGGGTGCAGGTCGGGCTCGACGCCTTTCCAGACGAAGTAGTCGTAGTCGATGGGGGCGGGCAGTCCGGGCAGTAGCTCGAAGCCTGGCGTGCCGGGAACGCAGTGGCTGACCCAGGTCAGGTCGGCGTTGGCCAGGGCCAATGGTTGCAGCATCTGGCCCGGCTCGGCGACCACCCAAGCGGCGTTGGCCGGGTGGGCGTCCTTGCTGCCCAGGCGCAGCGAGGCGCGTTGGGCCATGGCGTTGAGCGCGGGGGCGATCAGATGGCCGCCGGGCACTGGCAACTCATGGGGGGCGTTGGCGGTGAAGCCGTTCTGCGCGTCGACATCGAAACTGGCGATTTTCATCGGAGGAAGCTCCTCGGCTGGAATGGTTATATATTTCACCTGGTGTATTAAGTGTGTCAAGATTATTTTTAGCCAGGCTATGAGGCTTGATCCATTTAATCGCCCTGGTGGAATATAGGCGAATCTTGATGAGGAGCCGTTGCGTGAACACAGCAGAAGTCCTGGCCAGTGTCGATATCGTCGCCCTGCGCCTGTCGCCGCACAGCCAGCGCCTGGAGGTGTTGCTGCACCCGCGAGAGCGTGAGCCCTACAAGGACCAGTGGGCTCTGCCGGGCGTCATCGTCAATGGCAGTACCGCGGACAACAACCTGGATGCCGCCGCCTGCCGGGCGCTCTCGGAAAAGGCCAAGGTGCGCCCGCGCCACCTGGAGCAGGTCGGCACCGAGGGCAATGCTTCCCGCGACCCGCGGGGCTGGACCTTGAGCACTTACTACCTGGCGTTGCTCGACCCTGCGGTTGTGGTCGAGGATCCGCAGATTGCCTTCTTCGATCTGCAACGCGTCCTGGATAACGAGCCGCCGTTGCCGTTCGATCATCGCCTGCTGGTCGAGCGCGCCCATGAGCGGCTGGCGGCCAAGGCCGTTTACACCAACCTGCCGTTGTACCTGGCACCCGAGCGGTTCACCGTGCTGGATGCGCTGGCCGCCGCGCAGGCGTGCCTGGGGCAGCCGGTCAACAACACCTCGATGCGCAAACGTCTGGAGCGCATGAAGAGCGAAGGCTGGGTGCAGGACACCGGAGAGAAGAACCAGCCCAGGCTGGGTCGGCCACAGCAACTGTACCGGCATACCCCGCAGGGGAGTGGGGCGTTCATGTTCGACCGGAGTCTGCTGGCGGGAGGATAGTCAGGACCGATCGCGGCCTCTTCCTGCAGTCGTCGAGTAGCGACTATCCTTGCCCCCATGACCAACCTGCCTCCTTTACGCCATCCTTGTCCACCGGGCGCCTGCGACTGCGGCCGCGAACGCCTGGCCGATGGCCCCGAGCGACGCATCCTGCTGCTCACCCGCGAGGAGGAGAAGCGCCTGGTCGAACGTCTGGAAAACCTGAAAGATCTGGAGGACCTGCAGCGCCTGCAGTCACGCCTCTACGAACAGCTGGGCATCCGCGTGCATATCGCCCCGGGCTTCAACGAAGTGCGCACCATGCGCGGCATCGTCATAGAGCTTGCGGCGCAGCCGGGCCTGTGCCGCAAGACCCGCCAGTCGATCCCCGCCGCTATCCGCCGGGGACTGGAGCGCAATCCGCAGGTGGCCTTCCGCCTGCTCGACGCCCATGACCTGCTGCGTGACGCCTGAACTTCAACGCATCGCCGCCAGCTTGATGCCGAAGCCTACCAGGCAGGCGCCGGCCAGGCGTTCGAGCAGGTTAGTGATGCGTGGGCTGGCGCGCATGCGCTCGGCCAAGCGGTGGGTGAGCAGCACCGCCACCAGGCCGTAGAGCAGGGTCAGGCCAGCCACGGTCAGCGCCATGAAGGCGAAGGTCACCACGCCCTGGTGGCGCACCGGGTCGATGAACAGCGGGAAGAACGCCATGTAGAACATGATCGCCTTGGGGTTGAGCAGGGTGATCATCATGGTCTGGCGCAGGTAGCGGCCGCTGGCCATGCCGCTGTCGCGCGGCGCGCCGCCGGGCTTGCTCAGCACCATACGCAGGCCGAGCCAGGCCAGGTAGGCGGCGCCGGCCCACTGCACCACATGGAAGGCGGCCGGATAGGCGGCCAGCAGGGTGGTGACGCCCGCCACTGCCAGCCACATCAGCACCTGGTCGCCGAGGATCACTCCGAAAGTAGCGGCCAGGCCGCCCTTGATGCCGCCCTTGCCGGTGGCGGTGATCAGGGCGAAGTTGCCGGGCCCGGGGATCGCCAGGAGGATAAGGAACGCGATCACGAAAGCGCCGTAGTCGGTCACGCCGAGCATGGTTAGTCTCCTGGGGAGGGCGGGCTGATCAGGATATATGCCATTATTCGCATCACTTGCAAAGCCACGACGGCACAGGGAGGTGAAGATGGCGTTCAGCGCGGATGAGCGGGCGGTGTTGCTGGCGGTCAAGGGCGTGGGGCCGACCGTGGTGCAGCGGCTCGAGCAGTTGGGTTATGACTCGCTGGCGCGACTGGCCGGGGCCGATGCCCTGCAGATCGTCAGCGAGGCGGCCGGGCTGGTGGGCAGCAGTTGCTGGAAGAACAGCCCACAGGCGCGGGGGGCGATTCAGGCGGCGATCGCGCGGGCCAGGGAGGTTGCTTTTTGATGGGCTCACGCCCCTCTGTAGGAGCGGCCTTGTGCCGCGAAAGGGCCGCCATGCGGCCCCGGCGATCTTTGCGCCATGCTGAAACCTGGGGCTGCTACGCAGCCCTTTCGCGGCACAAGGCCGCTCCTACAGAGGGGCGTGCAGGGCCTGTGGAGCAGCATAAAAAAGCCCCGAGGACCAAGGCCTTCGGGGCAAACGGTTGGGGGAGGAACCAACCAAAGGAGTCTTCACATCAGGGGGCGGTCAGCGCGAGCTGGCCACCACGTCGGGTTGCCAGCCGCCGCCCAGCGCCTTGTAGATCGCGACGATGCCGCTGTACAGCTCGACCTCGCCCTGGGCCTGGGCGTCTTCGGCGCTCAGGCGCTCGCGTTCGGCGTCGAGCAGCACCAGGTAGTCCACCGTGCCTTCGCGATAGCGCACCGAAGCCAGTTCCGCCGCCTTGCGGCTGGCGTCGCTCTGGCGCATCAGCGCCAGCAGGCGCTGTTGGCGCTTGCCGTAGTCGCTGAAGGCGTTGGAGGACTCTTCCAGGGCCAGCAGCACTTGCTGTTCGTAGTTGGCCAACGCCCCTTCGGCATCGGCCTTGGCCCCGCGCAGGCGGGCGCGCACGCTGCCCAGGTCGAACGCCGCCCAGGTGATGCTCGGGCCCAGCGCCCAGGCGTTGGCCGCTGAGGAGCCGATCTGCGAGCCGCGCGCGGCGGTGAAACCGAGGAAGCCGCTGAGGCTGACCCGCGGGAACAGGTCGGCGGTGGCCACGCCGACGTTGGCCGTGGCCGCCGCCAGCTGGCGCTCGGCACTGCGGATGTCCGGGCGGCGGCGCAGCAGCTCGCCGGGGTCGCCCACCGGCAAGGCCTTGGCGATGGCCGGCAGGGCCTTGGGCGCAAGGTCCACGCTCAGGGCGTCCGGGCGCTGGCCGAGCAGGGTGGCGATACGGTTCTTCGCCCGCACCTGTTCGGCCTGCAACTGCGGCACGGTGGCTTCGACACCCGCCAGGCGGGCGTCGGCGCGGACCACATCAAGTTCGTTGCCGACCCCGGTGTCGCGCAGGGTCACGGTAATGTCCCGCGACTGCTGCTGGGTCTTGAGGTTGGCCACGGCGATCTGCTCGCGCAGCTGGGCGCCGCGCAACTGGCCGTAAGCGTCGACCAGCTCGGCGATCAGGCTGACCTGCAGTTGTTGCAGGTCGGCTTCGGCGGCGGCTTCCTGGGCTTCGCTGGCCTCGATCTGGCGCTGGATGCGGCCAAACAGGTCGAGCTCCCAGGCCATGTCCAGGCCCAGGTCATAACGCTCGCTGTTGACCCGGCGTTCAGTTTGGCCGGGCACCTGGCCCTTGCCCAGATCGCTGCTGGCGCGGCTGGTGACCACGGGGATCTGGTCATTGGACGCGTCCTCGCGAATCGACCGCGCCGCTTTCAGGCGGGCAAAGGCCACGCGCAGGTCGCGGTTGCCGTCCAGCGACGCCTGCACCAGTTGGTTGAGCACCGGGTCGTCGAACTGCTTCCACCACACGCTTTCGAAGCGGCTGCGGTCGAAGGCCTTGGCCTCCAGACCGCTGTCCAGCTTGGCCGGCGCGGTGTCCGGCGTCTTGTAGTCCGGGCCCACGGCGCAGGCCGCCAGGGCCAGTGCCAGCAGGCTCGGGGTCAGGGGTTTGAGCAACTTCATGCGTGGTTCTCCAGCGCGACGGCGTGCTCGGCCTTGCGGGCCTGGCGACGCTCGACGAAACGGCGGATCAGGAAGAAGAACACCGGGGTCAGGAACAGGCCGAACACGGTCACCCCGATCATCCCCGAGAACACCGCCACACCCATGGCATGACGCATCTCGGAACCGGCGCCGGAGCTGAATACCAGCGGCACCACGCCCATGATGAACGCGATCGAGGTCATCAGGATCGGCCGCAGACGCAGGCGGCAGGCTTCAAGTACCGCGGCCAGCGGGTCGAGGCCCTTGGCCTGTTCATCCTTGGCGAACTCGACGATCAGGATCGCGTTCTTGCAAGCCAGGCCCACCAGCACGATCAAGCCGATCTGGGTGAAGATGTTGTTGTCGCCACCGGAGACGATCACCCCGGTGATGGCCGACAGCAGGGTCATCGGCACGATCAGGATCACCGCCAGCGGCAGGCTCCAGCTTTCGTACTGGGCGGCCAGCACCAGGAAGGCCAGCAGCACGCAGAGCGGGAACACGAACAGCGCGGTGTTGCCTGAGAGGATCTGCTGGTAGGTCAGGTCGGTCCACTCGAAGGTCATGCCGTTGGGCAGTTCCTCCTTGAGCAGCTTCTCGATTGCCGCCTCGGCCTGGCCGGAGCTGTAGCCGGGGGCCGCGGCACCGTTGATCTCGGCGGTGATGAAGCCGTTGTAGTGCATCACCCGGTCAGGCCCGGAGGTGTCGCTGACCTTGAGGAAGGTCGCCAGCGGGATCATCTCGCCCAGGTTGTTGCGCACCTTCAGCTGGCCGATTTGCTCGGCGTCGAGGCGGAACTGCTGTTCGGCCTGGACGTTGACCTGGTAGGTACGGCCAAAGCGGTTGAAGTCGTTGGTGTACAGCGAGCCCAGGTAGACCTGCAGGGTGTCGAAGATGTCATTGATCGCCACGCCGTGGGTCTTGGCCTTTTCCCGATCGATGGCGGCATCGACCTGCGGCACGTTTACCTGGTAGCTGGTGAACAGGCCCGCCAGCTCCGGCACGTTGTGGCTCTTGGCGATGATGTTCTGGGTTTCCTTGTACAGCGCTTCGTAGCCCAGGTTGCCGCGGTCTTCGATCTGCAGGCGGAAGCCGCCGATGGTGCCCAGGCCTTGAACCGGCGGAGGCGGGAAGATCGCGATGTAGGCGTCCTGGATATCGGCGAACTGTGCGTTCAGGGCTGCCGCGATGGCCGCTGCCGACTGGCTCGGGTCCTTGCGCTCGTCGAACGGCTTGAGCGGGGTGAACACGATGCCGCTGTTCGGGCTGTTGGTAAAGCCGTTGATCGACAGGCCCGGGAAGGCCACCGAATCGGCCACGCCCGGTTGCTTGAGGGCGATTTCGCTCATCTTCTTGATCACAGCCTCGGTACGGTCGAGGCTGGCGGCGTCAGGCAGCTGGGCGAAGGCCACCAGGTACTGCTTGTCCTGGGCCGGGACGAAGCCGGTCGGGGTGGACGAGAAGCCCAGGTAGGTCAGGCCCATGAGACCTGCATAGACGAACAGGGCGATGCCGCTGGAACGGATGACCCGGCGCACGCCGCCGACGTAGCCGTGGCTGGCGCGGTCGAAGAAGCGGTTGAACGGGGCGAACAGCCAGCTGCCCAGCAGTTTTTCCAGGAATCGCGAGAAGCGATCCTTGGGCGCATGGTGCTCCTTGAGCAGTACCGCGGCCAGGGCCGGCGACAGGGTCAGCGAGTTGAACGCCGAGATCACGGTGGAGATGGCGATGGTCAGGGCGAATTGCTTGTAGAACTGCCCGGTAAGGCCGGAAATGAACGCGGCGGGCACGAACACAGCGCACAGCACCAGGGCGGTGGCGATGATCGGGCCGGTCACCTCGCTCATGGCCTTCTGCGTCGCTTCCAGCGGTTTCAGGCCAAGCCCGATGTTCCGTTCGACGTTCTCCACCACGACGATGGCGTCGTCCACCACGATACCGATGGCCAGCACCAGGCCGAACAACGACAGCGCGTTGAGCGAGAAGCCGAACAGGTGCATCACCGCGAAGGTGCCGATCAGCGAGACCGGCACGGCCATCAGCGGGATGATCGAGGCGCGCCAGGTCTGCAGGAACAGGATCACCACCAGCACGACCAGCACCAGCGCTTCGAACAGGGTGTGCACCACCGCCTCGATGGAGCCGCGGACGAACACCGTCGGGTCATAGACGATGCTGTAGTCCATGCCTTCCGGGAAGTCCTTCTTCAGCTCGGCCATCTTCGCCCGCACTTCGTCGGAGATCTCGATGGCGTTGGAGCCCGGGCGCTGGAAGATCGGGATGGCCACCGCCGGCTGGTTGTTCAGCAGCGAGCGCAGGGCGTACTGGCTGGAGCCGAGCTCGACCCGGGCGATGTCCTTAAGGCGCGTGATCTCGCCGTTGGCACCGGCACGGATGATGATGTTCTCGAACTCTTCCTCGTTGACCAGGCGGCCCTGGGTGTTGATCGACAGCTGGAAGCTGGTCGAGCCCGGGGCGGGCGGGGCGCCCAACTGACCGGCGGCGACCTGGCGGTTCTGCTCGCGGATCGCCGCCACCACGTCGCTGGCGGTCAGGTTGCGTGAAGCGGTCTTGTTCGGGTCGAGCCACACCCGCAACGAGTAGTCGCCCATGCCGAACAGCTGCACGTCACCCACGCCACCCAGGCGCGCCAGCTCATCCTTGATGTTGAGGATGGCGTAGTTGGACAGGTAGAGCATGTCGTAGCGGTTGTCCGGCGAGGTCAGGTGCACGACCATGGTCAGGTCGGGCGAGGCCTTGTCGACGGTGATACCAATGCGCGTCACCTCTTCCGGCAGCTTCGGCTGGGTGCGGGTCACGCGGTTCTGCACCTGCACCTGGGCGTTGTCCAGGTCGGTACCCAGGGCGAAGGTGATGGTCAGGGTCAGCTTGCCGTCGGCGGTGGACTGCGAGGACATGTACAGCATGTTCTCGACACCGGTGATGGCTTGCTCCAAGGGCGCTGCGACGGTCTCGCCGATCACCTTGGGGTTGGCGCCGGGGAAGTTGGCGCGCACCACCACGGTGGGCGGCACCACTTCGGGGTATTCGCTGATCGGCAGCTGGAACAGCGAGATCGAGCCCGCGATCAGCAGCACCAGCGACAGCACCGCGGCGAAGATCGGCCGGGTAATGAAGAATTTCGAAAAGTTCATCGGTGTTGTCCCTTAACCGCGCGGCGCTTGGGCGCTGGCGACTTTGACATTGGCGCCGGCGACCTTCGGCGCCGGGTTGCTGGCCTCCAGGGCCTGGCGCTGCTGGGCGAGGGCGGCGAGGGTCTGCTCGCTGGCCATCGGCGTTTCCTCAGGGGTGACCGGCGAGCCCGGGCGCACGCGCTGCAGGCCCTTGACCACGATGCGGTCGTCCTTGGCCAGGCCGCTACGGACGATGCGCAGGCCTTCGAGCTTGGGTCCCAGTTCCACGGCGCGGTAGGCGGCCTTGTTGTCCTTGTCCATGACCAGCACGAACTTCTTGCCAAGGTCGGTGCCGACCGCTTCGTCGTTGATCAGCACGGCGTCGTACTGGGCGCTGCCGACCAGCTTCAGGCGCGCGTACAGGCCCGGGGTGAACTGGCCGTCGCGGTTGTCGAACACGGCGCGGCCACGGATGGTGCCGGTGCGCGGGTTGACCTGGTTGTCGACGAAGTTCATCTGGCCCAGGTGCGGGTTGCCGGTCTCGTTGGTCAGGCCCAGGTACACCGGGGTGCTCTGGCCGCGCTGGCCGTCGCGGGCGAGCTGGCTGTACTTGAGGTACACGCGCTCGTCGGCGTCGAAGTAGGCGTACACCTTGTCGGTGGAGACCACGCTGGTCAGCGGGGTGACGTCGGCGCTGACGATGTTGCCGGCGGTGAACTGGGCGCGGCTGACGCGGCCACTGATCGGCGCGGTAACGCGGGTGAAGCTCAGGTTCAGGCGGGCCAGGTCGAGCTGGGCCTGGATCGCGTCGACCCCGGCGCGGGCCTCGGCGGCGGCGCTGCTGCGCGACTCGGCCAGTTCCGCAGAAATCGCGTTGCTGTCGCGCAGGCGCTCGCCACGGCGGGCTTCGTTGGCGCTGCGGATGGCGGTGGCCTTGGCTTGTTGCAACTGGGCTTCGAGGCGGCGCACCTCAGCCTGGAACGGGCGTGGGTCGATCTGGAACAGCAGGTCGCCTTTCTTGACCTGGGCGCCTTCGGTGAAGCCCACCAGGTCGATCTGGCCGGACACCCGTGGGCGCACTTCGACGGTTTCCGGGGCTTCGAGGCGGCCGGTGAACTCGTCCCATTCGTTGATCGGTTGCTCGATCACCTTGGCGACGCTGACTTTTGGCGCGGCGGGAGCCTGCACGGCGTCGGGGGTGCGGCCGCAAGCGCTGAGCACCACCACTGCCAGGGCAGCGAGGGGAAAGCGCAAGGGTTTGAGTGAGTGATCCATGGAGAACTCCGCCAATGTATTAGTAGTGGGCGGAGTGTGAGTGTCTTGCGCGTGGTGCACGAATCAAACGGAGCGAAGGTTATTATCACGCGCAATGATAGGTCGAAGGATGTCATCGATCCGGACGCATGATTTCAAGGCAGCTTCATTCCCTGTGGGAGATCGCCCAGCCCTTTGGGCCACGCTGTCGCGCAGAGAACTGTCCACCTGTGGGAGCGGCCTTGCCGAGGCGTCGGACCGGTCGGAAAGGGTCGCGTAGCGGCCCCAGGTTCTTGGCCACCATCGAGATTGCCGGGGCTGCTGCGCAGCCCTTTCGCGACGCAAGGCCGCTCCCACAGAGACTAGCTAAATCAATGAGTTATGGGTTGTTCCATGAGAGCCGTGTGATACGGCTGTCAGCGCGGGCCGCCGGATGCCTTTTCGCGCAACGCCTTGGCCACTTTCGCCTCGATCTCGTACGCCGGTCCCTCCAGCGCCTGGTAATCCCGGGTATAGCGCCGGGCGAACTCCTCCACCCCCAGTTCCTGGTACTGCTGCACGTGCTTGAGTTCATGGGCCCACAGCGCCACGTTGTCCTCGGCATCGGCGCTGCGGCGGAAGATGATGGTGTCGATCAGGGTCACAGCGTTGACGTCCGGGTTCTGCAGCAATGCGTTGGCGGCGCTGATCTGTTGTTCATCGCCCACCCGGTAGCGCGCCGCGTCGAGCACGGCGAAGTCGTACCAGGGCTCGAGCTGGGCCCGGATATGCAAGGGGATCGGCTGGCTGCCGCTGGCGGTTGCCTCATCGCGAGCCTGGCGCAGGGCGAATACCAGGCTGCCGGTGGCCATACGCTCGACATCCTGCAGCACCTGGCCGCCCTGGTTGGGGTCGATGGGCGCGCAGAAGCACACCACCAGGCATACCGGGTATTGCCCGACCGGGCAACTCTCCTGGGCGAGGGCGGGCAGGGCCAACAGCAGTCCGAGCAGCGTGCTAGCGAGCCTCATCGAAGGCCCGTCCGACCAGTTTGCGGCTGGCGTCCAGCACCTGCGCCTGCACCGGCTCGCTGGCCAGCATACGGCCCACCACCAGTGCGCCGACGCACTGACTGAGCAAGGCCCAGGCCAGCTCGGAGTCGTCGAGGGTCTCGCTCCACGCCTGGTGCAGCTCCACCAGCCAGTGTTCGGCCTGTTCGCGCACCGGTCGCTCGGCGCGGGCGATCTCCACCCCCAGTGGCGGCAGTGGGCAGCCGCCCTCGGCATTGTGCAGGTGGGCCAGGCTCAGGTATTGCTCGAGCAGGCGCTTGAGCCGGGGCCGATCGGTGCCACGCTCGACCAGACGCGCCAACGGGCTGTTGGCCAGTTCGCGGCGGACGATCTCGCTGAACAGGTCGTCCTTGGACGGGAAATGGTTGTAGAAGGCGCCGCCGGTCAGGCCGATGGCCTTCATCAGCCCGGCCACGCCGGTGGCGGCGAAACCCCCGCGCTTGGCCAGGGCGCCGCTGCTGGCCAGTAGCTTCTCGCGGGTCTGTTGCTTGTGGTCGGTGCTGTAGCGCATGCGCGGAACCTCTTGGCGCGGGCTTGACGATAACGTGATCGTAGCATAGCGTTCGTTTACTAAACGATCATTCATTAATGGAGCGGTCCATGGCAGAACAACAAAAGGTCGTGCTGGTGATCGGGGCGGGCGACGCTACCGGGGGCGAGATCGCCAAGCGTTTCGCCCGCGAGGGGTATGTCGCCTGTGTGACCCGGCGCCAGGTGGAAAAACTGCAGCCGCTGGTCGATGAGATCCGCGCCGCGGGTGGTCAGGCCCATGGCTTCGGGTCCGATGCGCGCAAGGAAGAAGAGGTCGTCGAGCTGGTCGAGACCATCGAGCGTGATATCGGCCCGATCGAAGCGTTTGTCTTCAATATTGGCGCCAATGTTCCCTGCAGCATTCTCGAGGAAACCCCGCGCAAGTACTTCAAGATCTGGGAAATGGCCTGCTTCGCCGGCTTTCTCACCGCCCAGGCGGTCGCCCGGCGCATGGTCACCCGCGAACGCGGCACCATCCTCTTCACCGGCGCCACCGCCGGCACCCGTGGCGCGGCCGGTTTCGCCGCCTTCGCCGGGGCCAAGCACGGCTTGCGAGCCTTGGCCCAGAGCATGGCGCGCGAGCTTGGGCCGCGCAACATCCATGTCGCCCATGTGGTGGTCGACGGCGCCATCGACACCGCGTTCATCCGCGACAGCTTCCCCGAACGTTATGCGCTCAAGGACCAGGACGGCATCCTGGACCCTGCGCACATCGCCGACAGCTACTGGTTCCTGCATGCCCAGCCACGGGATGCCTGGACCTTTGAACTTGACCTGCGCCCGTGGATGGAGCGCTGGTAAGTCCCACCCTCATACAAGGAACGAATCATGAGCAAGACCGTCGAGTTCTTCCTGGACCTGGGCAGCCCGGCCACTTACCTGGCCTCGACCCAGCTACCCGCCCTGTGCGCGCGTCACGGGGCGCGGTTGGTGTACAAGCCGATTCTGCTGGGCGGGGTGTTCCAGGCCACCGGCAACGCCTCGCCGGTCATGGTGCCGGCCAAGGGGCGCTATATGCGCATCGACCTCAAGCGCTACGCCGACCGCTATGGCGTGCCCCTGACCCTGCCGCCAGGGTTTCCGGTAAACACCCTGAACCTGATGCGCGGGCTGATCGGCGTCCAGTTGTTTGCCGAAGCGCGATTCGAGGCGCTGTTGAAGGTGCTGTTCGAGGGGCTGTTCGTGCACGGACGCAATCTGGGAGACCCTGCGGTATTGGGTGAGACCTTGGCCGCAGGAGGCTTCGAGGCCGAGATGTTCCAGGAGCTGGCCGTGCGCCCCGAGGTCAAGGACGCCTTGCGCAAAGCTACCGAGGAGGCGGTCGAACGTGGCGTGTTCGGGGCGCCGACATTCTTCGTCGACGGGCAGATGTTCTTCGGCCAGGACCGGCTGGATTTCGTCGAGCAGGCTTTGGTCAGGCAGGCTTGATGATCTGGGCCATGCCGCTCTCATGGAGCAATCCGTAACTCATTGATTTAGCTAGACCCTGTGGGAGCGGCCTTGTGTCGCGAAAGGGCCGCAAAGCGGCCCCGGCGATCTTTGCATGAGCGCTGGAATCCTGGGGCTGCTGCGCAGCCCTTTCGCGACACAAGGCCGCTCCCACAGGGGGACAGTTCCCTGCGCGACAGCGTGGCCCGAGGGGTTGGGCAGTCTCCTACAGGGATTGCTCACGGGTCAGATCAACAGTCGTTCTACCTGAACGCGCTCCCAGAGGCTCAGGTGATCCACTGGATTGGTGCCGTAGCGGTGCCAGTCGTCCAGCGTGCCCTGGCGCCCATCCGGGCTCTGGCAGTGGCTGCAGTGGGCCAGGCCTTCGCCGTCCAGCACCAGGGTCAGGTACCAGTCGTCTACCTGCACCTCGATCTGCTCACCGTGTAGGCGGGCGACCGTCACCAACGGCCGCACGCCGAGTGCGGCGTCGCGCAGGCACTGGTAAGCCTCGCGGCTGGCGACGGTGGTCACGGGCAGGTCAGAAGTTCGCCGGGGTATTGGCGCTGATGATCTCGGCCTCGTCGGGGCCGATGTTCTTGAAGGTGTGGGGCAGGGTGGTGGGGATGTAGTAACCATCGCCGGCGTTAAGCACGCTGACTTGGCCATCGACCCACAGCTCCATCGTGCCACGGGTGACCAGGCCGCATTCCTCGCCTTCGGCGTGGATGATCGGCTCGCCGGAATCGGCACCCGGTGCGTACAGCTCGCGCAGCATGCGCATCTGGCGGCCTTCGACGCTGGCACCGACCAGCAGCATGCGCAGGCCGTTGCGGCCCAGGTCGGGCTGCTCGCCGCCACGGAACACGTAGCGCTCCTCGCGCACCGGCTCGTCGAAGCTGAAGAATTCTGCCAGGGACATGGGGATCCCTTCGAGCAGTTTCTTGAGGGAACTGACCGAAGGGCTGACCCGGTTCTGCTCGATCTGCGAGATCGTCGAGTTGGTCAGGCCGCTGCGGCGGGCCAGTTCCCGTTGGGAGAGGTTGTTGCGTTCACGCACCAGTTTGAGTCGTGTCCCCGTGTCCATAGCCGCCTTGTTTGCAGAGGTGTCAAAAATAATGGGCGAGGCATTAAAACACACTCTGCAGGCTTGCGCGCTGTGCGTCTCAGTGACGCTGGTCGCTCGCTGCCGGCCACAGCCCTACCAGCAACAGCAGGGCACCGACGGCGAGGAACGGCAGGCGCGGGTCGAGGGCGTAGACCAGGGTGCCGGCCAGCGGCCCGATCACCGCGCCCATGCCCTGGGCGGCGCCGATCGAGCCGGCCGTGGCGCCCTGTTCGCTGGCGTGCATGGCGTTGGCCGCCAGGGCGGAGAATGCCGGGAAGACGAAGCCCATGCCAAACGCGGCGACGAAGAATGCGCTCCACAGCCAGGGGGCGTGGGTCGCCAGCGCCGCGGCGGCGAAGCCCAGGCCGGAGATGCTGGCGCCGACACGGATCATTTTCGCCGGCGGCCACTCGAGCCTGCGCAGGAACACCTGCGCCAGCATCAGCGCCACGCCCACGCAGGTCAGGGCGATGCCCGCGGCCTGGGCGGCGTCGCCGGCCTCCAGGCGCAGGCGATCGAGGGCGAAGAAACCGACGGCGATCTGCGACACGGTGATGCTCAGCATGGCGCTGAAGGCCACCAGCAACGGGCGGCGCAGGCGTGGATCGGACAGGCGCACCGGATTGGGCGCATGGACGTGTGCCAGTGGCTGGGGCTTGAGCTTGAACAGCAGCACCACGAACGCCGTGGCCGGCAGCAGCGACATGGCATAGAACGGCAGGCTCAGGCTGTAGCGCGACAGCAGCGCGGCCAGTGCCGGCCCGACCACCAGGCCGACGGCATTGGCCGCGCCCAGCGAGGCCATGGCCCGGGCCCGGCGCTGGGGCTCGACATGGTCGGCGATCAGCGCGTTGCCACCTACCGGCAGCGCAGCATAGAAGGCACCGATCAGGCCGCGGGCCAGCATCAGCCCGAAGAACGCCACGCTCGCGCCAGGCAGCCAGCGCAATGCGCCGTCGATGAACAGGCACAGCACCCAATAGGCCAGGGTGAAGCCGCCACTGCCCAGCAGCAGCACGCGGCGCCGGCCATAGCGGTCGGCCAGGCGCCCCCAGGGCCGGGCCAGCAGCACCCAGACCACGCCGGCCACGGTCACCGCCGCGCCGGCCTGCCAGGTGGCCATACCCAGCAGGCGGGCGATGGGGCCGATCAGGGCGACGAAGGCCATCATCGACATGGTGCAGGCCATGTTCACCAGCATCAGTGGACGCAGGTCCAGCGTGCTGGCCGGGGTCAAAGCGGCAGGGTCCTTTGCGACGTTCATTAGGCAGTCCGGGGCAGTTCGACGAAATGAGCGCCAATGTTAGTAATAATTATTTACATATGTCGACCCCGGCAGTGCTCATTCACCGCGGCGCAGCGGGCCTGGCCACATGCTACGCAAGACGCCGTCGCGGCGCACCAGGGCATGCACCAAAGCCGCGCCCAGGTGCAGCAACACGGTGGCGAACAGCAGGTAGCCTGCCCAGCCGTGGCCCTGGCGCAGCACGGCATACAGTTGCAAGTCGTGGGGCGCAATGGCGGGCAGTTGCAGGGGCCGCGGATAGCCACCGGCCGAAAGCATCGCCCAGCCGAGCAGCGGCATGGCCAGCATCAGGCCGTACAGCAACAGGTGCGAGGCGCCGGCGGCCAGCCGTTGCAGCCGGGGCAGGTCGCCGGGCAGCGGCGGGTGTGGCAGGCCCAGGCGCAGGGCGATGCGCAGGATCGCCAGCACCAGCAAGGCCAAGCCGGTCGCCTTGTGCAGCTCGACCAGCAGCGGATGCCGTGGCGACAGGTCGCCGATCATGTTCACGCCGATGAACAGCATGGCCAGGATCAGCGCGGCCATCAGCCAGTGCAGCAGGCGGGCCAGGGGATGGAAGGCGGTGGGGGTCATGGGCGGGCTCCTTCGCTCAGTGTTTCGTGGCTACGGCGGTTGAACGACACCGAATAGGCGGCCGAACGGGCGGCGAGGATCGGGTCGGCGGACGGCTCGATGCCGTGGGGCAGGATCAGCGGGTCGAAGTTCAGGTCGCGGCAGGCGCCCTGTTCGGGGCCGTCCACCCGCTCCAGCAC
>NZ_QJRP01000018.1 GCF_003205295.1 Pseudomonas mosselii | reverse complement strand
TCCCAAACCCCCGTCCAAGCGCTGAGATAGCGCCATTGCCGTGTGCAGAGCCAGGCAGGATCGCCAGGCACTTAAAACAACAAAATGGAGGCGCCATGCACGCCGATCACTCCGCCTTTTCAGGCCTTCACCCCGGGACCGCTGCGTTTTTTCCACAGGAAACGATGCAACGCGTTGACGCCTGCGCGTTTGCAGGGGTATACAATGCGCCGCGTTTTACCTGTGACTCCCTTGCGTACCGCGCACGCTTGCTGACACCCGGTTGATCCGCCCCTGGCTACCAATGCCACGAGCGACTTCCCGTCACAAGTATCCAAGGTAACCACCTTGCCCATTCCGCTGCGCCACGAGTGCGGTGGGTCCGATTCCGTCACAGATAAAAACAAGCAGGTGACTTCGTTCATGAGTGGACATAACTCACAGTCCGGCGAACTCAAGCGTGGCTTGAAAAACCGCCATATCCAATTGATCGCCCTGGGCGGCGCCATCGGCACCGGGTTGTTCCTGGGCTCGGCCGGCGTGATGAAGTCCGCCGGTCCGTCGATGATCCTCGGCTACGCGATCTGCGGCTTCATCGCCTTCATGATCATGCGCCAGCTCGGCGAGATGATCGTCGAAGAGCCGGTGGCCGGCTCCTTCAGCCATTTCGCACACAAGTACTGGGGCGGTTTCGCCGGCTTCCTGTCGGGCTGGAACTGCTGGGTGCTGTACATCCTGGTGGGCATGTCGGAGCTGTCGGCGGTGGGCAAGTACGTCCATTACTGGTGGCCGGAGATCCCGACCTGGGTCACTGCGGCGGCGTTCTTCCTGCTGATCAATGCCATCAACCTGATGAATGTGAAGTTCTTCGGCGAGGCCGAGTTCTGGTTCGCGATCATCAAGGTCGCCGCCATCGTCGGCATGATCGGCCTGGGCGCCTACCTGCTGACCAGCGGCAGTGGCGGCCCGGAAGCGTCGGTGACCAACCTGTGGGCCCATGGCGGCTTCTTCCCGCATGGCGTCAGCGGCCTGGTCATGGCCCTGGCCTTCATCATGTTCTCCTTCGGTGGCCTGGAAATGCTCGGCTTCACCGCGGCCGAGGCCGACAAGCCGAAGACCGTGATCCCCAAGGCGATCAACCAGGTCATCTACCGCATCCTGATCTTCTATGTGGGCGCCCTGGTGGTGCTGCTGTCGCTGACCCCGTGGGACAGCCTGGTAGCCAGCATCGACGCTTCCGGCGGCAGCTACGGCAGCAGCCCGTTTGTCCAGGTCTTCTCGCTGCTGGGTAGCGACGTGGCCGCGCACCTACTGAACTTCGTGGTCCTGACCGCGGCGCTGTCGGTGTACAACAGCGGCACCTACTGCAACGCCCGCATGCTGCTGGGCATGGCCGAGCAAGGTGATGCGCCGGCGGCGCTGGCCAAGGTCGACCGCCGCGGCGTACCGGTACGTTCGATCCTGGTCTCGGCAGCCGTGACCCTGATCGCGGTGTTGCTCAACTACCTGATGCCGCAGAATGCCCTGGAGCTGCTGATGTCGCTGGTGGTGGCGACCCTGGTGATCAACTGGGCGATGATCAGCTACTCGCACCTGAAGTTCCGTCAGCACCTCGACCGCACCGGCCAGAAGCCGCTGTTCAAGGCGCTGTGGTACCCGTACGGCAACTACCTGGTCCTGGCGTTCGTGGTGCTGATCCTGGGCATCATGCTGCAGATTCCGGGCATCCAGGTGTCGGTGTACGCGATGCCGGTGTGGCTGGTGGTGATGTATGTGGCCTACCAACTGAAGAGCAAGCGTGGCTCCCAGGCCAATGGCGCTGCTGGCAGCATCGCCAAATAAGCGCTGATGCGCACCAACAAAAAACCCGATGCCGAGTAACCGGCATCGGGTTTTTTGTTGCCTGTGCCGGCCTCAGATCTGTTCGAGCAACCAGCCACGAAACGCTCGCAACGATGGCAATGCCTCGTTCCTGGGCGGATAGATCAGGTAGTAGCTGCGCTGACTGGCAAACGGTGTGCCCGGGCTGAACAGTTCGCCGCTGGCCAGTTCCTCCTGCACCAGGATCCTGGGCACCAGGCCAATGCCTATGCCTGCCCGAACCGCCTGAATCAGATGCGAAGTCAGCTCGAAACTTGGCCCAAGGCGCATCGCCCGGTGGGGCAGGGCATGGTGGGAAAACCACTCGCCCCAGGCATGGGGGTTATTGGCGACATTGAGCAGTACTTCCTCGCTGATCCTTTGCGGGCTCCATTGGCCATCCGCATTGGCTTCGGGCGGCAGGATCACCACCAGTTCCTCGGCATGCAGGCGATGGCAGATCAGCCCGGGCAGGTCAAGGCTGGCAACGCCAATGGCCGCGTCGATTTCGCTGGTGTCGAAGTTTATGGCTTCGATACGTGAATGAATGTGCACCAGCATGCCGGGGTGGGCGCCGTAGAAGGCATGCAGGCGCGGCAGCAACCATTTCGAGCCAAAGGTCGGCAGCGTTGCCAGGCGCAGGGTGCCGACACCGGACTGATAGGCCAGGGCCTGCAGCGTGGCACTGCGGATACGCCCCAGGGCCTCGCTGAGTTCGCGCTGGTACAGGCGGCCGACATCGGTCAGTTGTACCTGGCGCCCCTCGCGGCGAAACAGTGTGAGTCCCAGCTGTTGCTCCAGTGCCTGCACCTGGCGGCTCACCGCGCTCTGGGTCAATGACAGTTCGGCGGCGGCGCGGGTGTAGCTTTCATGCCGCGCGGCGGCCTCGAAAGCCAGCAAGAGCGACATCGAAGGGGTGAGGTGGCGGTAATTCATTCATAAAGCTCATCGATAGCGGCAGGAATATCCGTTTGCCCCTGGCGCGAAACTACAGGAACATGGGCGTATTCGTCATGCGGTATAGATCATTCATACCGTAGTCGCAGGAAACACAACATCTCGTGAATTAGCCAATATCGAATAGAGGCCATCCTTCGATGATCGCCCAGCTGCCGCCCCGTGCGCCCGCCGCCCACTACCCTGAATTTCTCGAAGCCCTGAAGAACAGCGGCTTCCGTGGCCAGATCAGTGCCGACTACGGCACCCGCACCGTGCTGGCCACCGACAACTCTATCTACCAGCGCCTGCCCCAGGCGGCGGTGTTCCCGCGGGATGCCGACGATGTGGCGCGGGTTGCCACGCTCATGGCCGAGCCACGCTTTCGCGACATCAAGCTGACCCCGCGTGGCGGCGGTACCGGTACCAACGGCCAGTCGCTGACCGATGGCATCGTCGTCGACCTGTCGCGGCACATGAACAGCATTCTCGAAGTCAACGTCGAGGAGCGCTGGGTGCGGGTCCAGGCGGGCGTGGTCAAGGACCAGCTCAACGCCGCGCTCAAGCCTCACGGGCTGTTCTTTGCGCCGGAGCTCTCCACCTCCAACCGCGCCACCGTCGGCGGCATGATCAACACAGACGCCAGCGGCCAGGGCAGTTGCACCTATGGCAAGACCCGTGACCACGTGCTAGAGCTGCACAGCGTGCTGCTCGGCGGCGAGCGCTTGCACAGCCTGCCGATCGATGATGCGGCGCTGGAGCAGGCCTGCGCCGCGCCCGGCCGGGTCGGCGAGGTGTACCGCATGGCCCGCGAGATCCAGCAAACCCAGGCCGGGCTGATCGAAAGCACCTTCCCCAAGCTCAACCGCTGCCTGACCGGCTACGACCTGGCGCACCTGCGCGACGAGCAGGGCCGCTTCAACCTCAACAGCGTGCTGTGCGGCGCCGAAGGCTCGCTGGGCTATGTGGTCGAGGCCAAGCTCAACGTGCTGCCGATCCCGAAGTACGCGGTGCTGGTCAACGTACGCTACACCAGCTTCATGGACGCCCTGCGCGACGCCAATGCGCTGATGGCACACAAGCCGCTGTCGATCGAGACCGTCGACTCCAAGGTACTGATGCTGGCGATGAAGGACATCGTCTGGCACAGCGTCGCCGAGTACTTCCCGGCCGACGCCGAGCGCCCGACGCTGGGCATCAACCTGGTGGAGTTCTGCGGCGACGAACCGGCCGAGGTCAATGCCCGGGTCGAGGCGTTCGTCGATCACCTGCAGCGCGACACCAGCGTCGAACGCCTCGGGCATACCCTGGCGGAGGGCGCCGAGGCGGTCACCAGGGTCTACACCATGCGCAAGCGTTCAGTGGGGCTGCTGGGCAACGTTGAGGGCGAGGTACGGCCACAGCCGTTCGTCGAGGACACCGCCGTGCCGCCGGAGCAGTTGGCGGACTACATCGCGGAATTCCGTGCGCTGCTTGACGGTTACGGCCTGGCCTACGGCATGTTCGGCCATGTCGATGCCGGCGTGCTGCACGTGCGCCCGGCGCTGGACATGAAGGATCCGGCCCAGGCCGCGTTGGTCAAGCCGATCTCCGATGCCGTGGCGGCGCTGACCCAGCGCTATGGCGGCCTGCTCTGGGGTGAACATGGCAAAGGCCTGCGCTCTGAATACGTGCCGGAATACTTCGGCGAGCTGTACCCGGCGCTGCAGCGTCTCAAGGGCGCCTTCGATCCATACAATCAGCTCAACCCGGGCAAGATCTGCACCCCGCCGGACAGCGCTGAAGGTCTGACCCCGGTGGATGGCGTGACCCTGCGCGCAGACCTTGACCGCAGTATCGACGAACGCGTCTGGCAAAGTTTCGGCAGCGCCGTGCACTGCAACGGCAACGGCGCTTGCTACAACTACGATCCCAACGATGCCATGTGCCCGTCGTGGAAGGCCACCCGCGAACGTCAGCACTCACCCAAGGGGCGCGCTTCGCTGATCCGCGAATGGTTGCGCCTGCAGGGTGAGGCAAACATTGATGTGCTCGCCGCCGCCCAGCGCAAGGTGTCCTGGTTCAAGGGGCTGCCGGCGCGACTGCGCAACAGCCGTGCGCACCAGCAGGGGCAGGTGGACTTCTCCCACGAGGTATACGACGCCATGGCCGGCTGCCTGGCGTGCAAGTCCTGCGCAGGGCAGTGCCCGATCAAGGTCAATGTGCCGGACTTTCGCTCGCGCTTCCTCGAGCTGTACCACGGTCGCTACCAACGTCCGCTGCGTGATTACCTGATCGGATCGCTGGAGTTCACCATCCCGTACCTGGCCCATGCGCCGGGCCTGTACAACGCGGTGATGGGCTCGAAGTGGGTGAGCAGCTTGTTGGCGGACAAGGTCGGCATGGTCGACAGCCCGCTGATCAGCCGTTTCAACTTCCAGGCCACCCTGACCCGTTGCCGCGTCCAGGTCGCGAGCGTTCCGGCCCTGCGCGAGCTGACCCCGGCCCAGCGCGATCGCAGCATCGTGTTGGTGCAGGATGCCTTCACCCGCTATTTCGAGACGCCACTGCTGGCCTCGTTCATCGAACTGGCCCATCGCCTGGGGCACAGGGTGTTCCTCGCGCCCTACAGCGCCAACGGCAAGCCGTTGCATGTGCAGGGTTTCCTCGGTGCCTTCGCCAAGGCAGCAATCCGCAACGCCACCCAGCTCAAGGCCCTGGCCGACTGCGGCGTGCCGTTGGTGGGGCTGGACCCGGCGATGACCCTGGTTTACCGCCAGGAGTACCAGAAGGTCGATGGCGTGGAGTGCCCGTCGGTACTGCTGCCCCAGGAGTGGCTGATGAGCGTGCTGCCCGAGCAGGTGCCGGTCAAGGCCGACAGCTTCCGCCTGATGGCCCACTGCACCGAGAAGACCAACGTGCCGGCCAGTACCCGTCAGTGGGAGCAGGTGTTCGCCCGCCTGGGACTGAAGCTGGTCACCGAGGCCACCGGCTGCTGCGGCATGTCTGGTACCTATGGGCATGAGGCGCGTAACCAGGAAGCCTCGAAAACCATCTTCGAGCAGTCCTGGGCGACCAAGCTGGACAAGCAGGGCGAGGCATTGGCGACCGGCTACTCGTGCCGCAGCCAGGTCAAGCGCATGACCGAGAAGCAGTTGCGTCATCCGCTGGAGGTGGTGTTGCAGTACGCGCAGCGTTGACCATGACGGCAATCGCGGGGCAAGGCGCATCGGCGCCCCGCGATGCCTTCAGGATTTGCGCAAACGCTGTGCCTGGCGATACAGGTAAAGGTTCAACACCAACCCGCACCCCGCTGCCGCTGCCGCAAACAGGAACATCGAGGCGAATCCGAACCCCGCCGCCACGGCGCCCACCAGCGGCCCGGTGACCCCCAGCGACAGGTCGATGAACAGCGAGTAGGCCCCCACCGCCGCGCCGCGGTTGGCTGCTGACACCTGCTTCATGGCTTCCACCCCCAATGCCGGAAACACCAGCGAGAATCCGAACCCGCTCAACGCCGCGCCGGCCAGCGCCATCTCGGCGCTGGCTGCCAGCCACAGCATCAGCAACCCCAGGGTCTCCACCGACAGACAGGCGATCGCCACGCGCAAGCCGCCGATGCGGTTGATCAGGTTGCCGAACAGCAGGCGCGCGCAGATGAAGCTGGCGCCGAACAGGCTCAGGGTCAGCGCGGCGTTGGGCCAGTCGCGACTGGCGTAGTACAGCGTGATGAAGGTGGCGATGGTGCCAAAGCCGATCGAGCCCAGGGCCAGCCCCGAGCCATGGGGGAACACCTTGCCCAGCACTCGCAGGAACGGCAGGCGCACGCCGGCGACTATCGGCGCGGCGCGCTTGGGCCAAGCCAGCAGCAGGCCGATGATGCCCAGCAGGATGATGCTTGCGCCCATGCTCCACAGTCCGAACTGTTTGACCATCAGTACCCCGAGTGGCGCGCCGGTGGCCAATGCGCCATAGCTGGCAATGCCGTTCCAGGAGATCACCTTGGCGGTATTCTCCGAGCCGACCTGGCCGATGCCCCAGCCGATCGAGCCCGAGCCCACCAGGCTCTCGGCGCTGCCCAGCACCAGGCGGCCGATGAACAGGCAGGTCAGGCTCAGCCAGGGCAGATGGGTGAGGAAGCTGCAGGCCAGCATGAACACGCCGCTCAGGCTGCAGCCGAACAGGCCGTACATGACCGCCTTCTTGCTGCCGAGGTTGTCGATGATGCGGCTGGCGGTGGGGCGGCTGAGTAGGGTTGCCAGGTACTGCACGCTGATCACCAGGCCCGCGACCACGGCGCTGAAGCCCAGGTCGTTGTGCACGTAGCCGGGCAGCACCGCGAGCGCAATGCCGATGTTCAAATAGCCGATGAAGGTGAAAAGGACGATCGAGACCACCTGAAGGGTGATCGCAAGTGGCGATAGTGTGTGTTCGGGCATGCGGGGCCGGTCTGGGTAAAGCGAGTGTTGCGCCATCATAACCATCTCGATCCAGGCTGTGGGTGAAGCGTGAACCGAGATGGCGCGTCGGGCAGATGTCTTCACCTTGCCGTCAGGAGGATCAGTGGCGGTATTCTTCCAGGTAGGTTACCCAGAAGTCGGCATCGGTGTAGTTGAGGGTCAGTTGAGGCAGCACCACCCCCCCGCAGGATCGACAGGTGTCCATTCGGGTAAACATGTGAATGGAGTAAATGCTGTTGCTCGGGTGCTGTTCCTTGAGAATGGTTGCGATCAGCCGTTCGGAGTCAAGGTAACGATCAAATGGGCGGATCGACACCCTGCCCGAATGCCTGATGACCGGTAGGCTGGTGATGTCTGGGTCGGGGGCTCGGTTACTCATCAAGGCCCTGGCATCGACATAGGTGGTGTCGCCAATCTGCCGGGTGGGTACTCCCTGTCGATAGGGTTTGAGGTACAGATTCTTTGCCCGCTCACCACCCGCCAATGCGTAGTACACGAATTTCCGTCCATCCTTGGTGAGCACCGAGGCAAACGCCAGGTTGCTGTTGTGCATCTGCGCCGAGATCATATTGGCGACATCCTGCTGGTCAATGTTGACGGTGGTCAGCGGCACCCAGCTGGCTTCCTTGCCTTGGATCGGGAGTAGTTCGGTCAGGACCTGGACCGTGCAACGTTTCTCGGCGAGGTTGCGTTGGCCGATGAGCTTCCAGTCGGGAATCAGGCTTCTGGTTTCCTCTACCAGGCTGGTCTGCGGACGCTCCCCCGAGAGGATGTTCTCGGCATAATGCAGCATTTCATTGCGTTCATTATTGTCGACACACCAGCGCGCATAGGTCTCGTAGTACTTGTTGGCGGGCGCGCTTGCAAGCCAGGCCTGCAGCCCTGGCTCGCCCTTTTCCACGAGAGTGGCAAAGAGCAGCTTGGCGATATTGTGTCGGTCTATGGCGGCATTGGGCCGTTCGGCCACGAAGCGGTACTGGTTGGAAAGGCGCAGGTACTCGTTGACTTCTTCGGCGTCGGTCACCGGGGTAAAGGTTAGCTGGCCCGGGCCTTGCCGGGTTTTATAGAACCTTCCATTGTCCACCTCTACATAGATCTGTTGTTCCTCGTTCCATTCGATTTTGATTCCGCGCAACACGCGCTTGTCCGCCACCTGTTCGCAGATCTGCTCCAGCGCTACGACTGGTACATGGGGGTTGATGGTCTTGGCTTGCGTGGCGCTGGTATCGGGCAGTAAGCCGAAGTGCCGCTCGCTGGACATGCGCCCGGTGATCTGCGGCTGGTAGGTGGGCTTCTCGGGCAACCCCAGGAGGATCCGTTCGTCCGCGCTCAGTGCCAGTAGTTGCTTGTCCTTGGTGAACTTCATGGGGGTCGTTCCTTTAATCGGAGCGTGGTCCCATTTGCAGAATTTACCTTCGTGCACCAGCAGGTCGAACGACCGGGCGGGAACCTGCTCGCCGGTGACGGTGCCGCGCCGCTCCAGGTGGTACTCCCTGGCTTCGAATGCCTGGCTGATTTCCTGGCCACGAGTGAGTGGGTTGGGCTGGCTGGCGCGAAGGCGTTCGGCCGGCAGGCTGACCAGCTTGGTGAAGGGGCTGCAGCTGGATTCCTCCAGGTCACGCTTCAGACGGCAGAGCATCTCCTGGGGGGTGATCTCGTCCAGCGTGCTGACAGGCGTGTTTGACAGCTCATTCAGGGAGGGGGTGTGAGCGCTGGCGTCGAGATGATAGTGGTGATCATCGATGTGGATGTCGTAGTGCCCGTCACCCTTGGCGCGGACCCGCAAACTACAGGTGTCGTCGATGGCCAGGCCCAGCGTCTCGTCCTCGCCCAAGATGCCGGCGATTCGGGAAGGGTAGTGGCCAGGGCTGATTGATCCCAGGCGTTTCAGGGGAATGAGCTTGGGTGCCTGCGCAGTTGCTTCGGTGATGAGTCGCGGCCCATAGGGCAGGTTGTCGTGGGGGTCGAGCAGTTTGAAGTTGGACTCATCGGCGGTGCCCAGATTACGCACCAGTGTGTTTTCGCTATTGCCGACCTGTGCCAGCTCACCTTGCTCGAAAGCATACCCAGACTCGCTCAACGCTTCCCGGGTAATGGCGTAGGTGCCTTCTTCGGTCATGTGCAGCAGTTGCGCGGCGCCGCGCAGGTCGTGCAGCCAGCGCAGCGCAGGTTGTGCCAGTTTTTTCCAGGATGTGACGCAGAGCCAGCGGATACTGCGGTCAATGTCGCGGTAGATGAGTGCTGGACTTTGTTGTGCCAAGTGGCCGAGCAGGTCGCTGACGGCGCCGCTCATGACTTCGCAAGCCGCACGCAGTGTAAGGTTGGCGGCATCGCGAATCAGCATGAGGCTCGAAGCGATGAACTTGCCTGCCGGTATCAGGGCGCCGATGGCATCCATCACACAGCCTATGATTACGCCGGCGGAGTGATTGCCCTTGACCAGGTCGGTAATGCAGCCATAGAACGGCAGGAGTGTACGGGCAAGGAAATCGTCAATCTGTTTTTCCAGGTTGACCAGTTCTTCCCATGGGGTGGTGTGTGTGTGGTCGGCCTTGAATTTCGCAAGGGTGGACGCGTACAAGTGGGTGGTTGCCGTACAGGCCAGGGTCTGGAAGAAGTCATCTTCGCTCGCCTGGTTGGCGTACACCCATTGCGAGGTTGGAATCAGCGTGCCATTGCGTGGCGTTTGCAACTGATGGGCCGAGCGTGACGGGGTGCCATTGAGATAGGCGTCACTGTCCATGCGGGTCTGCGGGATCAAACGGCTCTTGCGTTTGAAGTCTCTGTTCGCTGCCTTGACCATTTCCTGAACTATCGGGTTGTTGGGGATGACATTGGAGGGAATGTCGTACTTGAAGTGCTGGTTGCAAGGGCGCAGTGCGCCTGCGCCGGGGCAGAGTTCGAAATAGTGCTCCCAGCCGACTGCATGGCTATCGAAGTCGTCACGGTGGTCGCCGGGTTGGCAGCGAATGAACAGGCCTTGGGTGCCGGTGTCACCGTTAAAGGACACCAGGCTCACTTCGCATGTGGATGTATGGAGTTGAGTGCGCAAGGCTTGCGGTAACTCCATGAACAGCCGCTTGATCAACCGTGCGTGGGCGGCCCCCCAGTCGATCTTGAAGGCTTCGAAGGCCTGGTCATACAGCTTTGGCACCGTGGGTTCTCCATCGCGATAGATGTCCCCCGTCATGAGCAGTTGTGTGAGATTTTCGATGACCGGTTTTTGGCTTGGCGCGCCAACGTCACCTGAGAAACCTGGCGTGGCTATGGTGTGATGCCAGTTGTAGCCGCTCGATTTGGCCAGTCCCAGGCTACTCAGGTACTTCCAGGTCTCTGGGCAGGCAATGGACTTATCCCAGTATTGCGTGCCGACGCCCGCCGCAGCCAATTGCTGTTCTGCCAAGGTCTTTCGGTCCGGAGGCGTCTTGGCGATTTCTTGTGCATCTCGCGCAAGCGCCTGCTGCTCGGTAGTGACGAACTGCACTGCGAGTTTGATCTGTTGCAGGGTGGCCTGCCTGATGTCGTTGCCCGTGAAGCCTGGTAGGGCGCCGTGGGCTTTGGCATAGCGCAACGCTGGCAAGATCAGGGTGTTGCTCCAGAGTCGCTGTGCATGTTCCTCTTTGAGGCTGCTCAGGTCGCTCGCCAGGGTGACGACTTTATCGTAGGCCGTCTTGCAGCTGGCTCCAGGCAACAGGGCTTCAAGCAATCTGGCGCCGTGCATCAGGGCGAGGCTTTGCAAGGAGCGGCCATAATAGAGCCAGTCGGGTGTGTCGCTGATCAGCAGCTCAGGTGCCAGCTCCCTGAGCAGCAAGTATTCAAGCAGGCTCAATGCTGCCGGGGATATATCGGGAATGCGAGCACGAATGTTGTCGTTTACTTTCGCACGCAGATCCAGATGGCTGTGCTCGGTGACCCAGTGATCGTGAAAGTCCTCGGCCACCGATCGATCTGTCGGTGTACGAGGTCCCAGGAAGTGATCGACGATTGCCCGGCTCGCCAGTGCCTGTGTCGCACGCGGTGATGCGGGCTCGGCAGGAGAGGCGCCATACCAGCCTGCCAGAGCGAGCAGAGGTCGGAAAACGTCTGCAAACTGTGATGATCGCATCATCAATTGCCAGGTTTGCGAAGCTGGCAATAGCAAGTGGCGTTCGCCCTGCTTGAGCTCGCAGAGCAGTTCACAGCCCGCGTTCGTGAACAGGTCATCAATGAGGGTGTGCGTGCACCAGTCGCTGAAGGCGGGGAGCGTTTCAACCAGGGCTCGGCTGTCAGGCAAGGGGGTGAGCGGGGATGGACCTGCCGCTGCAGACGTTGGTGGCAATAGCAACGAAGCCAGGCGCAGGCAATCTGTCGCACTCAATGTCGGGTGCACCTGCTTCAGTTTGTTCGCAAAAGAAAAAGCCTGCATGCCTTGGGCGCGTTGGGCAATGTCGAGGGTCAGCGGCACCCAGGCTTCAGTACTTGCGTCCAGTGCATGCAGTACCACTTTTCGGAGCAGGCGGGCTCCCAGGTCCTGAGTCTGGGCATTGCTCCATTCAACAGGTGGGCTGTCATCGCGAGAAGGATCTTCATCCGCCCAGGCCGGAACCTGCGATGCAGCAGGAAGTACCCTGACACGAAGGTTCATCAGCGGCTGGGTCAGATGCAAGTTTCGCGAAAGTATCAGTGCGTTGTCTTCATACCCAATTTGGGTGGGCAACACTTCCTTGAGTGTAATGGTCAAGGCCGTCAAGGCCGTTTGGGCTGGATTCAATTCGTGTGCTGTCAGGCCTTTCAGCAGATTTTCAGCCGGACAATGCGCAAGCCAATCGCTGGCGGTGTCTCGGCGCTCGCCGCGCTTGAACTGCAACATCCATATCTGCAAGGCCTCGGGCACCCCGGTCAGCAGTTCGCCCAGTTCGCAGAACTCATCCTTGCCAAGCCGAGCGGCTTCGGCACTCAATGGCTTTTCGCCAAACAGCAATTCATCGAGTTGCTTTCTTGCGGCCGGCGTTTTGATCGAGGCTTCATTGACCCAGGCGATACGAGCAAAAAAATCGTGGATCTGGCGGGGTGTCAGGGTGTCTGCCTCGACGCCCAGGACTGCGGCAACCAATGCGTAGGTTTTCGTGTCGCCGAATAAATCCATCAGGTTCACAAAGATGAAGCGTGGGTCTTCAGGGAATCGCGTGTTGCCGTCCAGCAGGTAGTTGAGGGTGAGGTGAACTGCCCTGATAGGGTCGTACGCCTCGAGTGGGGCACCCAGGGGGATGTCCAGGTTGTCGGCGAAAAGTGCGGGGGTCGGTGACAGGATGTTGTTTTCCAGGTCCTCATCCGTCGAGGGGCTGGTTGTCACATGCGCTCGGATTCTTTCCAGCAGTCGTGATGGGGTAAGTTGCGCACTGATGGCGTTGTGGTCAGGTGCTGATGCGCTGCCGTTGGTTGCTATCTGGTTTTGGGACAGTGTGGAGCTGGCAAGGTGCTGATCGGTGGAGGGCCCGTTGTGTGAGGTGGTAGCGGGCGTGAGAGGGGAATCAAAAGACATGTGGCCTCCTAGGTGGGAGGTATCAGTCTGTTGATTCAGATTGGGGCTGGGCGGTATGGGGTTATCGCACCCTGAGGGCGCTTGACGGTGTGAAAACGCGATGACGGGGTGATCCCGCAGGTCAGCCGTTTTCACACAGTCGGGTGGGGTGCGCGATTATTCCTGGTCGGCGCTGGATTGATCCTCGACGTCCTGGTCGACGGCGGGCGTCGGTTCGGCGTGGGCGGCAACGGATTGCTCTTCGGGGTTCAGGCTTGGGAAGGGAAGATTCGGGATTTCATGCATCTCGTCGTTCCTCGCAAGTGTGAGTGAAAAGGCGGCGCCAGGGCGCATGTGTGGCTTCGAAAAGCTGGGGCAGGATACAGCAGTCTGGGTGACAGTTTGAGATTTTTGCCTGGCGCTGGTCGGTTTTAGCGGGCGATCAGCGCACCGCCGACTGTGTTCGGGCGCCGGAAACACTGTGGGAGCAACAGTCTTGTACTGCCTGCGTTCGATTCATCGCAGGCTGCGCTCCCCCACAGTTACAGCGCTTGATGTCGAAGCGGCGCGTATCCTGTGGGAGCGGGTTTACCCGCGAACACCGGCGAAGCCGGTGCCATCCACCGCGTCGCTTGCTTCGCGGCTAAAGCCGCTCCCACAGGTACTGCGATATCAGCGACAGGCGTCGGCGATGGCCGTCGCCAATTGCTCCAGGCGTCGTGCATCCGCCCCGGCGATATTCGCCCGGCCGGTACCGACCATGTACACGCTGTGCCGCTCACGCAGCAGGCGCACTTGCTCGGGGTTCAGCCCGGTGTAGGAGAACATCCCGCGTTGCGCGGCGATGTGCGCGAAGCGCTCGGCCAGGCCGTGGGGGGCCAGTGCCTGCACCAGGCCTTCGCGAAGCTCGGCGATGCGCTGGCGCATGGCGTTCACTTCTTCGACCCACAACGCCTTGAGTGCCGGATCACCGAGGATCTCGGCAACCACCGCCGCGCCATGGTCCGGTGGCGTTGACCACAGGTTGCGCGCAATGAACGCCAGCTGGCTGCGTACATCCTGCAGTTTCTCGGCATCGTGGCTGCATACCAGCAGGGCGCCGGTGCGATCGCGGTACAGACCGAAGTTCTTCGAGCAGGAGCTGGTGACCAACAGTTCCGGCAACTCGGCGGCAAACAGGCGCACCGCCCAGGCGTCTTCCTCCAGGCCGTCACCGAAGCCCTGGTAGGCAAAATCGATCAGCGCCAGCAGGTTGCGTCGCTTGACGATGTCGAGCACTGCGCGCCACTCGTCCTGGTTCAGATCGAACCCAGTCGGGTTGTGGCAGCAGGCGTGCAGCAGCACCACATCACCTTCCGGTGCCTGTTCCAGTGCGGCGAGCATGCCGTCGACGTTCAGGCGGTTGTCCTTGCCCACGTAGGGATAGTGGGACACCTTGAGCCCGGCGCCGGCGAAGATCGTCTCGTGGATCGGCCAGGTCGGGTCGCTCAGCCAGATGCCACGCCCTGGCAGGCAATGGGCGATGAACTCCGCCGTCAGACGCAGGGCGCCGGTTCCGCCTGGCGTCTGGGTAGCGCCGGCGCGCTGGCTGGCCAGCAACGGCGATTCGCTGCCCAGCACCAGTTCGCTGATCAGGCGCCCGAACGCCGCGTCACCATGGCCACCGATGTAGCTTTTGGTGGTCTGGCGTTCGACCAGGCGCTGCTCGGCCTGCTTGACCGCTGCGGGAATCGGCGTCAGGCCCTGGGCGTCCTTGAACACGCCGACCCCCAGGTCGAACTTGGCCGGATTCTCGTCGCGGGCGTAGGCCTCCATCAGCCCCAGGATCGGGTCGCCAGGGACCCGTCCGATGGCCGCGAAGTGCATCACTTGCGCCCTTCGGCGGTTTTGGCGACCTCGTCGGTGCGCGCGCACATGATGAAGTCGTTGCGGTGCAGGCCCTTGATCGAGTGGCTCCACCAAGTCACGGTGACCTTGCCCCACTCGGTCAGCAGACCCGGGTGATGGCCTTCGGCTTCGGCGATTTCGCCAACGGCGTTGGTGAAGGCCAGGGCGTGCTTGAAGTTCTTGAACAGGAATACGCGCTCGAGCTCCATGTGGCCGTCGCGGACTTCGATGTTCCAGTCCGGGATCTCGCGGATCAGTACCGCCAGTTCGTCGTCGGTGACTTTCGGCGCATCGGCGCGGCAGGCTTCGCAGTGGGCTTGGTTCAAGGCATTCATGGGTGTTTTCCGGTTTGAGTTGTTATCGACAGGGGCGCTCAGGCGGCGACCTTGGGTGGAAACTTCGGTGCGTGCAGGCCCAGCTGCATGGCCTGGTGGACCATGGCCATGATGTCTTCGTGGGCCAGGTCGAACAGGCGCTTCATGTTCGGCAGGACGAAGTACAGGGGCTGCAGGATATCGATGCGGTACGGCGTGCGCATGGCTTCGATCGGGTCGAAGGCCTGGTGCTCGGGCTCGCCGGACAGGCTGTAGACGGTCTCCTTCGGCGAGGAGAGGATGCCGCCGCCATAGATCTTGCGACCCTGCGCGGTCTCCATCAGGCCGAACTCGATGGTCATCCAGTACAGGCGCGCCAGGTACACACGCTGTTCCTTGGTCGCCGCCAGGCCCAACTTGCCGTAGGTGTGGGTGAACTCGGCAAAGAAGGGGTTGGTCAGCAGCGGGCAGTGGCCGAAGATCTCGTGGAAGATGTCGGGTTCCTGCAGGTAGTCCAGCTCTTCCGGGGTGCGGATGAAGGTGGCGACCGGGAAGCGCTTGCTGGCCAGCAGTTCGAAGAAGGTCTGGAAGGGGATCAGCGCCGGTACGCGGGCGACCTGCCAGCCTGTGGTGGCGCCCAGCACCTTGTTGACTTCGCCGAGCTGGGGGATGCGGTCATGGGGTAGCTTGAGCTGCTCGATGCCGTCCAGGTATTCCTGGCATGCCCGGCCTTCGATCACTTTCAGTTGGCGAGTGATCAGGGTGTTCCACACCGCATGCTCTTGCTGCGGGTAGTCGATAAAACCATGCGCATCGGGCTCGCGTGCCACGTATTGCGTCTGTTTCATGTGGCTCTCCTGGTGAGGGCGTTCTTGTTATGTACAGGACATACCTTAGGAATATCCCTACAAACGCGGCTTTGCACCGGGGTTGAAGCCGCTCGTGGCTATCCGCTGGTCCTGAATTCGTAACGATAATTTTACAAAAATGCCCTTGTGCCGGAAAATCACGGGCATCGAGCTGGGCAGAAGGGTGAATCTGTCAGCTTATCTTTACGACTTTTCCGCGTGCCGAGTAAAAATCTTGGCCGCTTCGAGAGCTTTCATGCGTATCAAAGTGCACTGCCAGAACCGCATCGGCATCCTGCGGGACATCCTCAACCTGTTGGTGGAGTACGGCATCAACGTGCTGCGCGGCGAGGTGGGCGGCGATCATGGCAACGCCATCTACCTGCACTGCCCGAACCTGATCAACCTGCAGTTCCAGGCCCTGCGGCCGAAGTTCGAGTCGATCGCCGGGGTGTTTGGCGTCAAGCGCGTCGGCCTGATGCCCAGCGAGCGCCGGCACATGGAGCTGAACGCGTTGTTGGGCGCGCTGGACTTCCCGGTGCTGTCGATCGACATGGGCGGCAGCATCGTTGCCGCCAACCGTGGCGCGGCGCAGTTGCTCGGGGTGCGGGTGGACGAGGTGCCGGGCATTCCGTTGTCGCGCTATGTCGAGGACTTCGACCTGCCGGAGCTGATCCGCGCCAACAAGTCGCGGATCAACGGCCTGCGCATCAAGGTCAAGGGCGATGTGTTCCTCGCCGATATCGCGCCGTTGCAATCTGAGCATGACGACAGCGAGGCCCTGGCGGGCGCGGTGATCACCTTGCATCGCGCCGATCGCATCGGCGAGCGCATCTACAACGTGCGCAAGCAGGAGCTGCGTGGCTTCGACAGCATTTTCCAGAGCTCGCGGGTGATGGCCGCGGTGGTGCGCGAGGCGCGGCGCATGGCGCCGCTGGATGCGCCGCTGCTGATCGAGGGCGAGACTGGCACCGGCAAGGAATTGCTGGCGCGCGCCTGCCACCTGGCCAGCCCTCGTGGCCAGGCGCCGTTGATGGCGCTCAACTGCGCCGGCCTGCCAGAGTCGATGGCCGAGACTGAGCTGTTCGGCTATGGCCCGGGGGCGTTCGAAGGCGCGCGGGCCGAAGGCAAGCTGGGGCTGCTGGAGCTTACCGCCGGTGGCACGCTGTTCCTCGATGGCGTCGGGGAGATGAGCCCGCGCTTGCAGGTCAAGCTGCTGCGCTTCCTGCAGGATGGCTGTTTCCGCCGGGTCGGCAGTGACGAGGAGGTGTACCTGGATGTGCGGGTGATTTGCGCGACCCAGGTCGATCTGTCCGAGTTGTGCTCCCGGGGCGAGTTCCGCCAGGACCTCTACCATCGCCTCAATGTGCTTTCGCTGCATATCCCGCCGCTGCGCGAGTGCATGGATGGCCTGGAGGGGCTGGTGCAGCACTTCCTTGACCAGGCCAGCCGGCAGATCGGCTGCCCGATGCCGCGCCTGGCGCCGGCGGCGATGGACAAGCTTGCTCAATATCATTGGCCGGGCAACGTGCGCCAGCTGGAGAACGTGCTGTTTCAGGCGGTATCGTTGTGCGAGGGCGGGGTGGTGAAGAGCGAACATATTCGTTTGCCGGATTATGGCGCACGCCAGCCATTGGGCGAGTTTTCCCTGGATGGTGATCTTTCGCAGATTGTCGGGCGGTTTGAAAAGGCGGTATTGGAAAGTTTGATGAGTGAATTTACAAGTAGCCGGGCGCTGGGGAAAAGATTGGGTGTTTCCCATACGACCATTGCCAACAAGTTGCGGGATTATTCGTTGAGCAAGTCGGGGGAGTGAGTGTGGCTAATTACCTTGAAAGTTACACTTAACCCTGTGGGAGCGGGCTTGTCCCGCGATAAACCTATGGCCTCAGCCGTTGGAACAACCGTTCCCCATCACGCGGTATTCGAGAATGTGCTTCTGGCCCTGGGAGTCCTCGTAGGTCATGCGGGCTGGCACCACTTCGCAGACGTTCGGCACTTCGCTCATGGAGATGACGCGGGCGATGTCCAGGTGCTGCGAATAACTGTACTGTTCAACCGGAATCTGCTCGACATCTTTTGCTTCGCCGGCCAATGCCGCGCCGCAAAAACCGCCAAGTACCAATACCAGTAAAGCTTTCATTTTCAAGTTACCTGTCTAAGGTCGTGAGGGGGCACGCGGCGCTTATGGCGCCGCGAGTACAGCAAGTTTCAACTATTGGGATGAGGTACGGATTAACGTTGCCTTCGTGGGGGCTGTTACCAAGTTAATCGCGTTGCCGTTGCTGGCGAGATGAATTTTAGGGAGGCGCTCACGGCTGAAACAGAGGGGGTTTTGATAAAGTCTTTTGACAGAATCTGTAACAATCCCCGTCGAAACCCTGTCTTTTCCTCTCGGCGATGGCTGCATGCCATGTACTAGAGCGGTCGCGCCTGATCGGTGAGTCGACGGCCCGTCGCGTTACTACCAACGTCGAATGGTCTTGGCCGCTCTGGTACAGTTACAAACGGTTCCATACAAAAACAACTATTACACCGAGGTAACACAGATGAGTGCGGCTCCACTGTATCCCGTTCGTCCCGAGGTTGCGGCCAGTACCCTGACCGACGAGGCCACCTACAAGGCCATGTACCAGCAATCGGTGATCAACCCGGACGGCTTCTGGCGCGAGCAGGCCCAGCGTCTGGACTGGATCAAGCCTTTCACCAAGGTCAAGCAGACCTCGTTCGACGACCACCATGTCGACATCAAGTGGTTCGCCGACGGCACTCTGAACGTTTCCTACAACTGCCTGGACCGCCACCTCGAAGAGCGCGGCGACCAGCTGGCGATCATCTGGGAGGGCGACGACCCTTCCGAGCACCGCAACATCACCTACCGCGAGCTCCACGAACAGGTCTGCAAGTTCGCCAACGCCCTGCGGGGCCAGGACGTGCACCGCGGCGACGTGGTGACCATCTACATGCCGATGATCCCCGAGGCCGTGGTCGCCATGCTGGCCTGTGCCCGCATCGGCGCGATCCACTCGGTGGTGTTCGGCGGCTTCTCGCCGGAAGCGCTGGCCGGGCGCATCATCGACTGCAAGTCGAAAGTGGTGATCACCGCCGACGAAGGCCTGCGCGGTGGTCGTCGCACCCCGCTCAAGGCCAATGTCGACCTGGCCCTGACCAACCCTGAAACCAGCAGCGTGCAGAAGATCATCGTGTGCAAGCGCACCGGTGGCGACATCGCCTGGCACCAGCATCGCGACATCTGGTACGAAGACCTGATGAAGGTTGCCTCCAGCCACTGCGCGCCGAAAGAGATGGGCGCCGAGGAGGCGTTGTTCATCCTCTATACCTCCGGCTCCACCGGCAAGCCCAAGGGCGTGCTGCACACCACCGGCGGTTACCTGGTGTATGCCGCGCTGACCCACGAGCGCGTGTTCGACTACCGTCCGGGCGAGGTCTACTGGTGCACTGCCGACGTGGGCTGGGTCACCGGCCACAGCTACATCGTCTACGGCCCGCTGGCCAACGGCGCCACCACGCTGCTGTTCGAAGGCGTGCCGAACTACCCGGACATCACCCGGGTGTCGAAGATCGTCGACAAGCACAAGGTCAACATCCTCTACACCGCGCCAACCGCCATCCGCGCCATGATGGCCGAAGGCGAGGCGGCGGTGGCTGGTGCCGATGGCTCCAGCCTGCGCCTGCTGGGGTCGGTGGGCGAGCCGATCAACCCCGAGGCCTGGAACTGGTACTACAAGACCGTCGGCAAAGAGCGTTGCCCGATCGTCGATACCTGGTGGCAGACCGAAACTGGCGGTGTGCTGATCAGCCCGCTGCCGGGCGCCACCGCGCTGAAGCCGGGCTCGGCGACCCGTCCATTCTTCGGCGTGGTGCCAGCGCTGGTGGACAACCTGGGCAACCTGATCGAAGGTGCCGCCGAGGGCAACCTGGTGATCCTCGACTCCTGGCCGGGCCAGTCGCGTTCGCTGTATGGCGACCACGACCGTTTCGTCGACACCTACTTCAAGACCTTCCGTGGCATGTACTTCACCGGTGACGGTGCCCGCCGCGATGAAGACGGCTACTACTGGATCACCGGCCGCGTCGATGATGTGCTCAACGTCTCCGGGCATCGCATGGGTACCGCCGAGATCGAGAGTGCGATGGTGGCGCATCCGAAGGTCGCCGAGGCGGCGGTGGTGGGCGTGCCGCACGACATCAAGGGGCAGGGCATCTACGTCTATGTCACCCTCAATGCCGGCGAGGAGTCGAACGAGCAGCTGCGCCTGGAGCTGAAGAACTGGGTGCGCAAGGAGATCGGCCCGATTGCTTCGCCGGATGTGATCCAGTGGGCGCCGGGGCTGCCGAAGACCCGCTCGGGCAAGATCATGCGCCGCATCCTGCGCAAGATTGCCACTGGCGAGTACGACGCGCTGGGTGATATTTCCACCTTGGCCGATCCAGGGGTGGTGCAGCACCTGATCGACACCCACAAGGCGATGAGCCTGGCCACCGCCTGAGTCGAAGCATCGCGGCAAGTCGGCTCCTGAAGGTCGTGGGAGCGGGCTTGCCCCGCGATCAGGCCATCAGTAAAAGCCCCGCCCACACCCGGCGGGGTTTTTGCTTTACTGATGCAGACTGTTACTCCGACATTCATCGGTAACCCTGGCTGTCACCGATTTCGCCCAAATGCGGGGTTTGTGGAAACATTCATGTGCCATTTGAGTGCATTGCTGCGAGCATTTTGTGTGGGGTCGCACGCTGCGCTTGCCGGAATACAAGGCTTTGCCAATAATGGGCCCGCTTATTGCTTTGGGTATAGGTTATTTCTCTTTTGCTCTTGCATATCTCGCAGGAGCTGTCAATATCGCCCGCCGCGGTTCCTGGCGCTTCTGTAATTAGTTGTCGCTTTGAAGAAATATCGACCACCGGGCTGTCGCTAGAATGCCACTCACTCGCTCGTGGTCTGCGACCTTGGTCGAAACCTGCGCGGCTCGCGCTGTACCCATTCGCATATCGGGCAGCCGTTACAACTGCCTTGTATTGCCCCGTACCGATGGAGTTACCTGATGAAGAAGCTCGCACTGCTTGGCGCCCTGGCGCTTTCCGTGTTTTCCCTGGTATCGCAGGCCGATGAGAAGCCGTTGAAGATCGGTATCGAGGCCGCCTACCCACCCTTCGCCTTCAAGCAGCCTGATGGCAGCCTCGCCGGCTTCGACTACGACATCGGCAACGCCCTGTGCGAACAGATGAAAGCCAAGTGCACCTGGGTCGAGCAGGAGTTCGACGGCCTGATCCCGGCACTGAAGGTGCGCAAGATCGACGCCATCCTGTCGTCCATGTCGATCACTGATGATCGCAAGAAGTCGGTCGACTTCACCAAGCGCTACTACCTGACCCCGGCGCGCCTGGTCATGAAGGAAGGCACTGCCGTCAGCGACAGCCTGGCCGAGCTCAAGGGCAAGAAGATCGGCGTGCAGCGCGGTTCGATCCATGACCGCTTCGCCAAGGAAGTCCTGGCCCCGCAAGGCGCCACCGTCGTGCCTTATGGCACCCAGAACGAAATCTACCTGGACGTCGCCGCTGGTCGCCTTGACGGTACCGTGGCCGACGCCACCCTGCTCGAAGACGGTTTCCTGAAGACCGACGCCGGCAAGGGCTTCGCCTTCGTAGGCCCGGCCTTCACCGACACCAAGTACTTCGGTGACGGCGTCGGCATTGCCGTGCGCAAGGGCGACACCGCCAACGCCGAGCGCATCAACGCCGCCATCGACGCGATCCGTGCCAACGGCAAATACAAAGAGATCGAGAAGAAGTACTTCAACTTCGACATCTACGGTCCAGACTCGAAGTAAGCCATCGAGTTTCACCTGTGCAATGGTGCAAACAGCAGAATCTCTGAGGTTTGCACCATTTTTCATTCCCAAGCCCTGAGGAATTCGAATCATGTTGAAAGGCTATGGGGCAGTCATCCTCGACGGGGCGTGGCTGACGCTGCAGCTCGCCCTGTCGTCGATGGCCCTGGCCATTGTCCTCGGCCTGATCGGCGTGGCGCTGCGCTTGTCGCCGGTGCGCTGGCTGGCCTGGCTGGGGGATCTGTACTCCACGGTGATCCGTGGCATCCCTGATCTGGTGTTGATCCTGCTGATCTTCTACGGCGGCCAGGACATCATCAACCGGGTGGCGCCGCTGCTCGGCTATGACGACTACATCGACCTGAACCCGCTGGTCGCCGGCATCGGCACCCTGGGCTTCATTTTCGGTGCCTACCTGTCGGAAACCTTCCGCGGCGCCTTCCTGGGTATTCCCAAGGGCCAGGCCGAAGCGGGCGCAGCCTATGGCATGAGCGGTGTCCAGGTGTTCTTCCGGATCATGGTGCCGCAGATGATCCGCCTGGCGATCCCGGGCTTCACCAACAACTGGCTGGTGCTGACCAAGGCGACCGCGCTGATTTCGGTGGTCGGCCTGCAGGACATGATGTTCAAGGCCAAGCAGGCGGCGGACGCCACCCGCGAACCCTTCACCTTCTTCCTCGCGGTGGCGGCGTTGTACCTGGTGCTGACCAGTGTCTCGCTGCTGGCGCTGAAGTATCTCGAGAAGCGCTACTCGGTGGGCGTCAAGGCGGCTGAACTATGATCTTCGACTACAACGTCATCTGGGAGGCCATGCCGCTGTACCTGGGCGGCCTGCTGACCACCCTCAAGCTGCTGGCGCTGTCGCTGCTGTTCGGCCTGTTGGCGGCCGTTCCGCTGGGCCTGATGCGCGTCTCCAAGCAGCCGCTGGTGAACATGAGCGCCTGGCTGTACACCTACGTGATCCGCGGCACGCCGATGTTGGTGCAGCTGTTCCTGATCTACTACGGTCTGGCCCAGTTCGAGGCAGTGCGCGAGAGCTTCCTGTGGCCGTGGCTGTCCAGCGCGACCTTCTGCGCCTGCCTGGCCTTTGCCGTCAACACCAGCGCCTACACCGCCGAGATCATCGCCGGCAGCCTCAAGGCCACGCCCCATGGCGAAATCGAGGCGGCCAAGGCCATCGGCATGTCGCGCATGAAGATGTACCGCCGCATCCTCCTGCCGTCGGCGCTGCGCCGGGCACTGCCGCAGTACAGCAACGAAGTGATCATGATGCTGCAGACCACCAGCCTGGCGTCGATCGTCACCCTGATCGACATCACCGGTGCCGCGCGCACGGTCAACGCCCAGTACTACCTGCCTTTCGAGGCCTACATCACGGCGGGCGTGTTCTACCTGTGCCTGACCTTCATCCTCGTGCGCCTGTTCAAGATGGCCGAACGCCGCTGGCTCGGCTACCTGGCGCCGCGCAAGCACTGACCGCTCTGTGAGATCCGACAGCATGTACAAACTCCAAATCCAAGACCTGCACAAGCGCTACGGCAGCCATGAGGTGCTCAAGGGCGTCTCCCTCGAAGCCAAGGCAGGCGACGTGATCAGCATCATCGGTTCCAGCGGCTCGGGCAAATCGACCTTCCTGCGCTGCATCAACCTGTTGGAGCAGCCGCACGCGGGCAAGATCCTGCTCAACAACGAAGAGCTCAAGCTGGTGGCCGGCAAGGACGGCGCGCTCAAGGCCGCCGACCCGAAACAGCTGCAGCGCATGCGTTCGCGCCTGTCGATGGTGTTCCAGCATTTCAACTTGTGGTCGCACATGACCGCGCTTGAAAACGTCATCGAGGCGCCGGTGCATGTGCTGGGCGTGAACAAGAAGGAAGCGCTGGAGAAGGCCGAGCACTACCTGGCCAAGGTCGGCGTGTCCCATCGCAAGGATGCCTTCCCCGGCCACATGTCCGGCGGCGAGCAGCAGCGCGTGGCCATCGCCCGCGCCCTGGCCATGGAGCCTGAGGTGATGCTGTTCGACGAGCCGACCTCAGCGCTCGATCCGGAGCTGGTGGGCGATGTGCTCAAGGTCATGCAGTCGCTGGCCCAGGAGGGCCGCACCATGGTTGTGGTCACCCACGAGATGGGCTTTGCCCGCGAGGTGTCCAACCAGCTGGTGTTCCTGCACAAGGGGCTGGTGGAGGAGCGCGGCTGTCCGCGCGAGGTGCTGGTCAATCCGCAGTCCGAGCGCCTCAAGCAGTTCCTTTCCGGCAGCCTCAAGTAATCGCTGCACATTTGCACCATAATGGGGCATGCTGCGCCATCCGCGCGGCATGCCCTGGCGCCACAAGCGCGAACCCTTCCTTCCAGGTTTCGGACCACGCCCTATGACCACCCAGCGAATCGGATTTCTTATCTGGCCAAGCACCAAGCCGCTGACCCTGGCGTTGGCCGACGAGGTGCTGCAGGTGGCCCAGCGGGTGCATCCGGATGTGGTCTACGAGCTGGCCTACCTGCAGGCCGAAGCCGTGCAGGAGGGTGCCTGGCGCCTGCCGGGCGAGGCCTGGAACGGTCGTCTTGAGGGTTGCCACAAGCTGTTCCTGCTGGCCGACGAGCCGCCGGCGGCCATTGGATCGTCGTTGTCCGCCGCGCTCAAGCAGCTGGCGCGCAGCGGCTGCATGATCGGTGGCCTGTCCGCCGGCGTGTACCCGCTGGCGGCGCTGGGCCTGCTCGATGGCTACCGCGCTGCGGTGCACTGGCGTTGGCAGGACGATTTTGCCGAGCGCTACCCCAAGGTGATCGCCACCAGCCACCTGTTCGACTGGGACCGTGATCGCCTGACCGCCTGCGGCGGCATGGCGGTGACCGACCTGCTGCTGGCGGTGCTGGCGCGCGATCATGGCGCGGAGCTGGCGGGCGCGGTGTCGGAAGAGCTGGTGGTCGAGCGTATCCGTGAAGGGGGTGAGCGCCAGCGCATTCCGTTGCAGAATCGCCTGGGCTCCAGCCACCCCAAGCTCACCCAGGCGGTGCTGCTGATGGAGGCCAATATCGAGGAGCCGCTGACCACCGACGAGATCGCCCAGCATGTGTGCGTGTCCCGTCGCCAGCTGGAGCGGATCTTCAAGCAGTACCTCAATCGCGTGCCCAGTCAGTATTACCTGGAACTGCGCCTGAACAAGGCACGGCAGATGCTGATGCAGACCAGCAAGTCGATCATCCAGATCGGATTGTCCTGCGGTTTCTCCTCGGGGCCGCATTTCTCCAGTGCGTACCGCAATTTCTTTGGCGCCACACCGCGTGAAGACCGTAACCAGCGGCGCAGCAGCAGCCCGTTCGAGCTGAGTTCGGCGCCGGCCGAGCGGGGCTGATTTCTCTATTGTCTGTGCCGGCCTCTTCGCGGGTAAACCCGCTCCCACAGGCAATCTGCTGTTTTCAGGTACGGTGCCATCCTGTGGGAGCGGGTTTACCCGCGAAGAGGCCGGTGCAGGCAACCTCTTTTCATATGTGAACGGTCGTTCACCCGATTCCTATCTCCCGTTACACTGCGCGATTGCGACACTGTTTGTCGCATTGCCGAAAACCGCGTGAAAACACGGTTTGGCGCTGTAACAAGTTGTCGCCTGGCAGCAAGGACAGGCGCCGATCAGTCCTTACAATCCCCTCATCGCTCGCCACTTCCTGGCCAGCGTTCCTCTTCAGGAGACTCAGATGTCCGTTGAGCAAGCCCCGGTGCAACGTGCCGATTTCGACCAGGTCATGGTTCCCAACTACTCCCCGGCGGCCTTCATTCCTGTACGAGGCGAGGGTTCCCGAGTCTGGGACCAGACCGGTCGCGAGTTGATCGACTTCGCCGGCGGCATCGCGGTTAACGCCCTGGGCCACTGCCACCCGGCGCTGGTCAAGGCGCTCACCGAGCAGGCCAACACCCTCTGGCACGTCTCCAACGTGTTCACCAACGAGCCGGCCCTGCGCCTGGCGCACAAACTGGTGGACGCGACCTTTGCCGAGCGCGCGTTCTTCTGCAACTCCGGCGCCGAGTCCAACGAGGCCGCCTTCAAGCTGGCCCGTCGCGTCGCCCACGACCGCTTCGGCCCGGAGAAGCACGAGATCATTGCCACCGTGAACAGCTTCCACGGTCGCACCCTGTTCACCGTCAGCGTCGGTGGCCAGCCCAAGTACTCCGACGGCTTCGGGCCGAAGATCACCGGTATCAGCCATGTGCCGTACAACGACCTGGAAGCGCTGAAGGCACAGATTTCCGACAAGACCTGCGCCGTGGTCATCGAGCCGATCCAGGGCGAGAGCGGCGTGGTCCCGGCCGACAAGGCCTACCTGGAAGGCGCGCGCAAGCTGTGCGACGAGCACAACGCCCTGCTGATCTTCGACGAAGTGCAGACCGGCGTCGGCCGTACCGGCTCGCTGTACGCCTACCAGCACTATGGCGTCACCCCGGACATCCTGACCAGCGCCAAGAGCCTGGGCGGCGGTTTCCCGATCGGCGCCATGCTGACCACCAGTGATATCGCCAAACACCTGGCGGTCGGCACCCACGGCACCACCTACGGTGGCAACCCATTGGGCTGCGCCGTCGCCTGTGCGGTGCTGGATGTGATCAACACGCCTGAAACCCTGGCGGGTATCAAGGCCAAGCATGAGCGCTTCAAGACCCGCCTGGAGAAGATCGGCCAGCAAACCGGCCTGTTCACCCAGGTGCGCGGCGTCGGCCTGCTGATCGGCTGCGTGCTGAGCGAGGCCTGGAAAGGCAAGGCCAAGGACATCCTCAATGCCGCCGAGAAAGAAGGCGTGATGGTCCTGCAGGCAGGTCCTGACGTGGTGCGCTTCGCCCCGAGCCTGGTGGTCGAGGATGCCGACATCGACGAAGGCCTGGATCGTTTCGAACGTGCCGTGGCAAAACTGACCAAGGGCTGATCGCCCTTCGCCGGCCCCGAAACGGGGCCGGCGATACCTGAATTCCAGTGCGGGCACCTGCTTGCAGGTGGTGGCGCGTGCCCGCCGTTTTTTCGTGCCGATGTGATCGGCACGCTTTCCCGAAAGGAGTGACACCATGCTGGTGATGCGCCCCGCGCAAATGGCTGATCTGAACGAAGTGCAGCGTATGGCTGCCGACAGCCCCATTGGTGTCACCTCGCTGCCGGATGACGCCGGCCGCCTGGGCGACAAGATCGCCGCCTCGGAAACCTCCTTCGCCGCCGAGGTCAGCTTCAATGGCGAGGAGAGCTACTTCTTCGTGCTCGAGGACAGCGCCACCGGCAAGCTGGTCGGCTGCTCGGCCATCGTCGCCTCGGCCGGCTACTCCGAGCCGTTCTACAGTTTCCGCAACGAGACCTTCGTGCACGCCTCCCGCGAGCTGAAGATCCACAACAAGATTCACGTCCTGTCACTGTGCCACGACCTCACCGGCAACAGCTTGCTGACCAGCTTCTACGTGGTGCCGGAACTGGTGAGCAGCGCCTTCGCCGAGCTCAACTCCCGCGGGCGTCTGCTGTTCATGGCCGCGCACCCCGAGCGCTTCGCCGAGTCGGTAGTGACCGAGATCGTCGGTTACAGCGACGAGCAGGGCGAGTCGCCGTTCTGGGACGCCATCGGCCGCAACTTCTTCGACCTCAACTACGCCGACGCCGAGCGCCTGTGCGGCCTGAAGAGCCGCACCTTCCTCGCCGAACTGATGCCGCACTACCCGATCTACGTGCCGCTGCTGGCCGACGAGGCGCAGGAGGCCATGGGCCAGGTGCACCCGCGGGCGCAGATCACCTTCGACATACTCATGCGCGAAGGCTTCGAGACCGAGCACTACATCGACATCTTCGACGGCGGCCCGACCCTGCACGCCCGCGCCTCGGGCATCCGCTCCATCGCCCAGAGCCGGGTGGTGCCAGTCAAGCTCGACCAGACGCCGATCAAGGGCGGCCGTCCGTACCTGGTGTGCAACGGCCAGCTGCAGGATTACCGCGCCGTGCTGCTGGAGCTGGACTGGGTGCCGGGCAAGCCGGTCAGCCTGAGCGGCGAAGCCGCCGAGGCCCTGGGTGTCGGCGAAGGCGCCAGCGTGCGCCTGGTCGCGGTCTGAACCGCCGGAACAGAGAGTTTCGCGGCAGGCACAGACCGCCGCACAAGGAGATAGCATGATCGTTCGTCCTGTACGCAGCAGCGATTTACCCGCGCTGATCGAATTGGCCCGCAGCACCGGCACCACCGGGCTGACCACGCTGCCCGCCAACGAGGAGCGCCTCGGCCAGCGCGTCGGTTGGGCCGAAAAGAGCTTTCGCGGCGAAGCCGAGCGTGGCGACACCGACTACCTGTTCGTGCTGGAGAACGACGAAGGCCTGGTGGTCGGCATCAGCGCCATCGCCGGTGCCGTCGGCCTGCGCGAGCCCTGGTACAACTACCGGGTCGGACTGACCGTCAGCGCCTCTCAGGAGCTGAACATCTACCGCGAGATCCCCACGCTGTTCCTGGCCAACGACCTGACAGGCAACTCCGAGCTGTGTTCGCTGTTCCTGCGCAGCGACTACCGCAGCGGCCTCAATGGCCGTCTGCTGTCCAAGGCGCGGATGCTGTTCATCGCCGAGTTCCCGCAGCTGTTCGGCAACAAGATCATCGCCGAGATGCGCGGCATGTCGGACGAGGCAGGCCGTTCGCCTTTCTGGGAAAGCCTGGGCCGGCACTTCTTCAAGATGGAGTTCAGCCAGGCCGACTACCTCACCGGCGTGGGCAACAAGTCGTTCATCGCCGAGCTGATGCCCAAGTTCCCGCTGTACACCTGCTTCCTCTCGGAAGCGGCGCGCAACGTCATCGGCCGCGTGCACACCGACACGGAGCCGGCGCTGGCCATGCTCAAGCGCGAAGGCTTCAACTACCAGGGCTACGTCGACATCTTCGACGCCGGTCCCGCGATCGAGTGCGAGACCTCGAAGATCCGCGCCGTGCGTGACAGCGAGAACCTGGTACTGGCCGTCGGCACCCCGGGTGACGACGCCACCCCTTACATCATTCACAACCGCAAGCGCGAAGACTGTCGCATCACGGCCGCACCGGCGCGCCTGGCGGCAGGTACCCTGGTGGTCGATCCGCAGACCGCCAAGCGCCTGCGCCTGGGCGCCGGCGACAATGTCCGCGCGGTGCCGCTGTCCGCCGGTCGGGAGGCCCAGTAAATGACCACGCATTACATCGCAGGCCACTGGCTGGCCGGCCAGGGTGAAGCCCTGCAGTCGCTCAACCCCGTCACCCAGGCGGTGATCTGGCAAGGGCAGGGCGCCGACGCCGCCCAGGTCGAAGCCGCCGTGCAGGCCGCCCGCCAGGCGTTCCCGGCCTGGGCATCGCTGAGCCTGGAGGCGCGTATCAGCGTGCTGGAGGCCTTCGCCGAGAAACTCAAGGCCAAGGCCGAGGCGCTGTCGCGCTGCATCGGTGAAGAAACGGGCAAGCCCCTGTGGGAGTCGGCCACCGAAGTGACCAGCATGGTCAACAAGGTCGCCATCTCGGTGCAGAGCTACCGCGAGCGCACCGGCGAGAAGAGCGGCCCGCTGGCCGACGCCACCGCCGTGCTGCGGCACAAGCCCCATGGCGTGGTGGCGGTGTTCGGCCCGTACAACTTCCCCGGCCACCTGCCCAACGGCCACATCGTTCCGGCGCTGCTGGCCGGCAACTGCGTGGTGTTCAAGCCCAGCGAGCTGACCCCCAAGGTCGCCGAGCTGACGGTACAGTGTTGGATCGAGGCCGGCTTGCCGGCCGGTGTGCTCAACCTGGTCCAGGGCGCTCGCGAAACCGGCGTGGCGCTGGCCGCCAATCCGGGTATCGACGGTTTGTTCTTCACCGGCTCCAGCCGCACAGGCAACCTGCTGCACCAGCAGTTCGCCGGCCGCCCGGACAAGATCCTCGCCCTGGAAATGGGTGGCAATAACCCGCTGGTTGTCGATGAGGTCAAGGACCTGGACGCTGCGGTGTACACCATCATCCAGTCGGCGTTTATCTCCGCCGGCCAGCGCTGCACCTGCGCCCGCCGACTGCTGGTACCCCTGGGCGCCTGGGGTGACGCGCTGATCCAGCGCCTGGTCGAGGTGAGCCGCAGCATCAGTGTCGGTGCCTTCGATCAGCAACCTGCGCCGTTCATGGGGTCGGTGATTTCGCTGCAGGCAGCCCGCGCACTGCTGGCGGCCCAGGCCGAACTGCTCGGCAAGGGCGCCGTGGCGCTGCTGGAGATGACCCAGCCGCAGGCCGACGCTGCCTTGCTCACCCCGGGCATCATCGATGTCAGCGCCGTGACCGAGCGCCCGGACGAAGAGTTTTTCGGCCCGCTGCTGCAGGTGATCCGCTACGCCGACTTCGACGCGGCGATCGAGGAGGCCAACAATACCCAGTACGGCCTGGCCGCCGGCCTGCTGTCGGACTCCAACGCCCGCTACCAGCACTTCTGGCTGCGCAGCCGCGCCGGCATCGTCAACTGGAACAAGCAGTTGACCGGCGCCGCCAGCAGCGCGCCGTTCGGGGGCGTCGGCGCCAGCGGCAACCACCGCGCCAGCGCCTACTACGCGGCGGACTACTGCGCCTATCCCGTGGCTTCGCTGGAGACCGCGAGCCTTGCACTGCCGGCGACCCTGACGCCGGGCGTCACCCTATAACAACAGGTCTCGGAGCCTTGCCGATGAAATCCTTTGAAGTGAATTTTGATGGCCTGGTGGGGCCGACCCACAACTACGGCGGCCTGTCCTACGGCAACGTGGCCTCGCAGAGCAACAGCCAGCAGGGTTCCAACCCGCGCGAGGCGGCGCGCCAGGGCCTGGCGAAGATGAAGGCGCTGATGGAAATGGGCTTCAAGCAGGGCGTGCTGGCCCCGCAGGAGCGCCCGGATGTGGCCGCGCTGCGTCGCCTGGGCTTCACCGGCAGCGATGCCGAAGTGATCCAGCGTGCGGCCAAAGACGCCATGCCGCTGCTGGTCGCCAGTTGCTCGGCCTCGAGCATGTGGGTGGCCAACGCCGCCACCGTCAGCCCCAGCGCCGACACCGCCGATGGCCGTGTGCACTTCACCGCCGCCAACCTCAACTGCAAGTACCACCGCAGCATCGAGCACCCGACCACCAGCCGCGTGCTGGGCGCCATGTTCAGCGATGACAAGGTCTTCGCCCACCATGAGGCGCTGCCGGCGGTAGCCCAGTTCGGTGACGAGGGCGCGGCCAACCACACCCGCTTCTGCCGCGCCTACGGCGAGGCCGGTGTCGAGTTCTTCGTCTATGGGCGCAGCGCTTTCGACAGCCGCTACCCCGCGCCGCAGAAGTATCCGGCGCGACAGACCCTGGAAGCCTCCCAGGCCGTCGCTCGCCTGCATGGGCTGAGCGATGAAGGCGTGGTCTACGCTCAACAGAATCCGGCGGTGATCGATCAGGGCGTGTTCCATAACGACGTGATTTCGGTGGGCAACGGCGAGGTGCTGTTCTACCACGAGGACGCGTTCCTCGAGACCGACACCGTGCTCGGGCAGCTGCAGGCTAAACTGGCCAGCAAGGGCGGCAACTTCCAGGGTATCTGCGTGCCGCGCGCGGCGGTGACGGTGGAGGACGCGGTGCGTTCCTACCTGTTCAACAGCCAGCTGCTCAGCCGCGAGGACGGTTCGATGCTGCTGGTGGTGCCGGAGGAGTGCCGCAACAACGAGCGCGTCTGGGCTTATCTGAGCCAGCTGACCAGCCAGGGCGGCCCGGTCAAGGAGGTCAAGGTGTTCGACCTCAAGCAGAGCATGCAGAACGGTGGCGGCCCGGCTTGCCTGCGCCTGCGTGTGGCGTTGAAGGAAAACGAACTGGCGGCGGTCAATCCAGGCGTTATCATGACCGCCTCGCTGTACGACACCCTGGTGCAGTGGGTCGACAAGCATTACCGCGATCGCCTCGGCGAAGCGGACCTGGCCGACCCGCAGCTGCTCGTGGAATGCCGCACGGCCCTGGATGAACTGACCCAGATCCTCAAGCTGGGCTCGGTGTATCCGTTCCAACGCCAACCTTGATAGAGAGAAATTGCAATGTCCGACGCCCTGCGCCTGATCCTGGAAGATGAAGACGGCACCCAGCTGGAAACCTCGTGCACCCGTTTTGCCGTGGTCTGGCAAGGCAAGGAAGTGTGGATCCAGCAGGACGGCCGCGGCCAGTTGCTGATCGGCGTCGATGTCGAGGAAGACGACACCGAGTACGCCAACCTGCTGCTGCGCCCGATGGCCACCAACCTGGTCAGTCTGCAACTGGAAATGGAACCGGCCGACGTTGCCGGTGACGACGACCACGTCCACGGCCCGGACTGCGGCCACCACCACTAAGGAAGCGCCTATGCTCGCCCTCGGCAAACTGCTTGAGCTGACCCTGACCGATCACGAACCGGCCGAGAAGACCCAAGTGACCACCCGGGGCGTGCGTTTGCGCTGGCTGGGGGAGGGCGCACTGGAAGTGCGCCCTCCCGAAGGTGAGGATTGCGGGCTCGACCTGATGTTGTCGGCCGGTATCCATGGCAACGAGACGGCGCCGATCGAGCTGCTTGAGAGGCTGCTGCACGGTGTTGCAAACGGCAAGATCAAGCCGCGTGCGCGGGTGCTGTTCTTGTTCGGCAACCCGGCGGCGATCCGCAAGGGCGAGCGCTTCATCGAGCAGGACATCAACCGCCTGTTCAATGGCCGTCACGAACTTTCCAGTGGCTTCGAGGCGCTGCGCGCCGCCGAGCTCGAACAATTCGCTCGGGTGTTCTTCAGCAAGCCCGAGCGCACCCGCCTGCATTACGACCTGCATACCGCCATTCGCGGTTCCAAGATCGAGCAGTTCGCGTTGTATCCCTACAAGGAAGGTCGCCGGCATTCCCGTCGCGAGCTGGCCCGTCTGGCTGCGGCCGGAATGGAAGCGGTCCTGCTGCAGAGCAAGTCGTCGATCACCTTCAGCGCGTTCACCTACGAGCAGCTCGACGCCGAGGCCTTCACCCTGGAGCTCGGCAAGGCCCGCCCGTTCGGGCAGAACGAAGAGGTCAACCTCGACCGGCTCGAGGAGCGCCTGATCCAGCTCATCGAGGATACCGAGCCGCAAACCGAACAGTCCCTGGATGGCCTCAAGCTGTTCAGCGTCGCCCGCGAGATCATCAAGCACAGCGACAGCTTCCACCTGCACCTGCCGGCAGATATCGAGAACTTCTCCGAGCTGAGCAAGGGCTACCTGCTGGCCGAGGACCTGGCCGAGACGCGCTGGGTGGTGGAGGAGGAGGGCGCGCGGATCATCTTCCCCAACCCCAAGGTGAAGAACGGGCTGCGTGCCGGCATCCTCATTGTGCCTGACTCGGGCCAGCGGCTGGCTTAAGCCTTGCGCGATCCCTGTAGGAGCGGCCTTGTGTCGCGAAAGGGTCGCAAAGCGACCCCGGCGATCTTTGCTCAACATTGAAATCCCGGGGCTGCTACGCAGCCCTTTCGCGACACAAGGCCGCTCCTACAGTCGAGCTTTGCTTCGTCCTGTTTTGGATCCCTTCGGTGATGAAATTCTTTTAATTCACCAACCTGTTAATTTTCCCCGCCCCGAGACCGTAATTGGCTTGCCAGTAGCGAAACGCTGGCTTTAGCATCGCGGTCATGCCGTTTTCAATTGCCGTAGTCCGACAAACCGTCCAATCGACGGTTTCTATCGCATAAACACACTGCACCGAGACTGCAGGACCGATATAATGCGGCCCTTTGCCGTCGTTTCGTCGATTCGACGTGTGGCCGCCGTTTCCGTGGAAGAACCTATGAAAAGCGCAGAAATCCGTGAAGCCTTCCTCCGCTTCTTCGAAGAGCAGGGACATACTCGCGTTGCCTCCAGCTCCCTGATCCCGGGCAATGACCCGACCCTGCTGTTCACCAACGCCGGCATGAACCAGTTCAAGGACTGCTTCCTCGGCCAGGAAAAGCGCGCCTATACCCGCGCCGTGAGCAGCCAGAAGTGCGTACGCGCCGGTGGCAAGCACAACGACCTGGAAAACGTCGGCTACACCGCCCGTCACCACACCTTCTTCGAGATGCTGGGCAACTTCAGCTTCGGCGACTATTTCAAGCGCGATGCCATCACCTTCGCCTGGACCTTCCTGACTTCGGACAAGTGGCTGAACCTGTCGAAGGAAAAACTGTGGGTCACCGTCTACGCCAGCGACGACGAAGCCTACGACATCTGGACCAAGGAAGTCGGTGTGCCGGCCGAGCGCATGGTGCGCATCGGTGACAACAAGGGCGCCCCGTACGCCTCCGACAACTTCTGGACCATGGGCGACACCGGCCCGTGTGGCCCGTGCACCGAGATCTTCTACGACCACGGCGCCGACATCTGGGGCGGCCCACCCGGCTCGCCGGAAGAAGACGGCGACCGCTACATCGAGATCTGGAACAACGTCTTCATGCAGTTCAACCGCACCGCCGATGGCGTCCTGCACCCGCTGCCGGCGCCGTCGGTGGACACCGGCATGGGCCTGGAGCGCATCAGTGCGGTGATGCAGCACGTGCACTCGAACTACGAGATCGACCTGTTCCAGAGCCTGCTGGCCGCTGCCGCCAAAGCCATCGGTTGCGCCAATGACGACCAGCCGTCGCTGAAAGTGGTCGCCGACCACATCCGCTCCTGCGGCTTCCTGATCGCCGATGGCGTGCTGCCGTCCAACGAAGGCCGCGGCTACGTGCTGCGCCGCATCATTCGTCGCGCCTGCCGCCACGGCAACAAACTGGGCGCCAAGGGCAGCTTCTTCCACAAGATCGTCGCCGCGCTGGTGGCCGAGATGGGCGAAGCCTTCCCCGAGCTCAAGAGCCAGCAGGCGCACATCGAGCGCGTGCTCAAGACCGAGGAAGAGCAGTTCGCCAAGACCCTCGAGCAGGGCCTGCGCATCCTCGAGCAGGACCTGGCCCAACTGCAGGGCCAGGTCGTGCCGGGCGACGTGGTGTTCAAGCTGTACGACACCTACGGCTTCCCCATGGACCTGACCGCCGACATCGCCCGCGAGCGCGAGCTGACCATCGATGAAGCCGGCTTCGAGCGCGAGATGGAGGCCCAGCGCGAGCGTGCCCGTTCCGCCAGCGCCTTCGGCATGGACTACAACAGCCTGGTCAAGGTCGACACCGCCACCGACTTCCTCGGCTATGACGCCACCGAAGGTCAGGGCAAGGTCATCGCCCTGTACAAGGACGGCCAGGCCGTCGAACAACTGGCTGAAGGCGAGGAGGGCGTCGTGGTCCTCGACCGCACCCCGTTCTACGCCGAGTCCGGTGGCCAGGTCGGTGACAGCGGCTACCTGCAGGCCGGCGCCGTGCGCTTCGACGTGCGCGACACCACCAAGACCGGCGGTGCCTTCCTGCACCACGGCGTGGTCGCCAGCGGCGCGCTGACCGTCGGCGCCACGGTTGATGCCCGCGTCGATGCCGAGGTGCAGCACGCCACCTCGCTGAACCACTCCGCCACCCACCTGCTGCACGAAGCCCTGCGCCAGGTGCTGGGCGAGCATGTGCAGCAGAAGGGCTCGCTGGTCGACAGCCAGCGCCTGCGTTTCGACTTCAGCCACTTCGAGGCGGTCAAGCCAGAACAGATCAAGGCCCTGGAAGACATCGTCAACCGCGAAGTGCGTCGCAACACCGAGGTACAGACCGAGCTGACCGACATCGAGACCGCCAAGGCCAAGGGTGCCATGGCGCTGTTCGGTGAGAAGTACGGCGACACCGTGCGCGTGCTGAGCATGGGCGGTGACTTCTCCGTCGAGCTGTGCGGTGGCATCCACGCCAAGCGCACCGGCGACATCAGCCTGTTCAAGATCATCAGCGAAGGCGGCGTGGCCTCTGGCGTGCGCCGTATCGAAGCGATCACCGGCGCCGCCGCGCTGGCCTACCTGAACACTGCCGAAGAGCAGGTCAAGGAAGCCGCGCAACTGGTCAAGGGCAATCGCGACAACCTGATCGACAAGCTGTCGGCTGTGCTCGAGCGCAACCGCCAGCTGGAAAAGCAGCTCGAGCAGCTGCAGGCCAAGGCCGCCAGCGCCGCCGGGGATGATCTCTCCAACGCGGCCGTTGAGGTCAAGGGCGCCAAGGTCCTCGCCGCCCGCCTGGATGGGCAGGACGGCAAGGCGCTGCTGGCGCTCGTCGATCAACTGAAGAACAAGCTCGGCCACGCAGTGATCCTGCTGGGCAGCGAGCATGAGGGCAAGGTCGTGCTGGTGGCTGGCGTGACCAAGGACCTCTCCAGCCAACTCAAGGCTGGCGACCTGATGAAACAAGCTGCTGCGGCGGTCGGAGGCAAGGGCGGTGGTCGTCCTGACATGGCCCAGGGCGGTGGCGTCGACGTCGCCGCGCTGGACCAGGCGCTGGCCCTGGCCGTGCCGTTCGCCGAGCAGGGACTTTGAGATGGAGGGGGCGCCGGTCTAGTCGGCGTCCCCGCCATGTTGGATTGTTTTTTGGGGCCCTTGAGGGCTGAGGCACCTTTGAAATGGCGTTGATCGTACAGAAATTTGGCGGCACCTCTGTCGGTTCCATCGAGCGGATCGAGCAGGTTGCCGACAAGGTCAAGAAATTCCGCGAGCAAGGCACCGACCTGGTGGTTGTGCTGTCGGCGATGAGCGGGGAAACCAATCGCTTGATCGACCTGGCGAAGCAGATCACCGACAAGCCCGAACCCCGCGAGCTGGACGTGATCGTCTCGACCGGCGAGCAGGTCACCATCGCCCTGTTGTCCATGGCCCTGATGAAGCGCGGCGTGCCGGCGGTGTCCTACACCGGCAATCAGGTGCGCATCCTCACCGACAGCGCGCACAACAAGGCGCGCATCCTGCAGATCGACGACCAGAAGATCCGCGCCGACCTCAAGGCCGGCCGTGTCGTGGTGGTCGCCGGTTTCCAGGGCGTCGACGAGCACGGCAACATCACCACCCTTGGCCGTGGCGGCTCCGACACCACCGGCGTGGCCCTGGCGGCGGCGCTGAAGGCCGACGAGTGCCAGATCTACACTGATGTCGATGGCGTCTACACCACCGACCCGCGTGTGGTGCCCCAGGCCCAGCGCCTGGAGAAGATCACCTTCGAGGAGATGCTGGAAATGGCCAGCCTCGGCTCCAAGGTGCTGCAGATCCGCTCGGTGGAGTTCGCCGGCAAGTACAACGTCCCGCTGCGCGTGCTGCACAGCTTCAAGGAGGGTCCGGGTACCCTCATTACCATTGATGAAGAGGAATCCATGGAACAGCCGATCATTTCCGGTATCGCCTTCAACCGTGATGAGGCCAAGCTGACCATTCGTGGCGTCCCGGATACCCCAGGCGTCGCCTTCAAGATCCTCGGCCCGATCAGCGCCGCCAACATCGAAGTCGACATGATCGTGCAGAACGTCTCGCACGATAACACCACCGACTTCACCTTCACCGTGCACCGCAACGAGTACGAGAAGGCGCTGAGCGTGCTGGAGAACACCGCCCGCGAAATCGGCGCGCGTGAAGTGATCGGCGACACCAAGATCGCCAAGGTGTCGATCGTCGGCGTCGGCATGCGCTCCCACGCGGGCGTTGCCAGCCGCATGTTCGAGGCCCTGGCCAAGGAGAGCATCAACATCCAGATGATCTCCACCTCCGAGATCAAGGTCTCGGTAGTGATCGAAGAGAAGTACCTGGAGCTGGCCGTACGCGCGCTGCACACCGCGTTCGAACTCGACGCTCCCGCCCGACAGGGTGAGTGACACGCTGCCTGGAGGGGCGCGGCTTGCCGCGCCCTTCGCGTTTCTGGCCGCTGCGGCTGTCCCTGTCCAGGCAGCCATGGTGGTCGATCCGGGCAGTGCCGTCGTCCCCGGCAAGGCCCTGCTTTTCAAAGACTGTTGTCCCTGAAGATTCATGTGAGGAGAAAACTATGCTGATTCTGACTCGTCGGTGCGCCGAGAGCCTGATCATTGGTGACGGTGAGATCACCGTGACGGTCCTGGGTGTCAAAGGCAACCAGGTGCGTATTGGCGTTAGCGCGCCCAAGGAAGTGGCTGTTCACCGCGAGGAAATCTACTTGCGGATCAAGAAAGAGAAGGACGAGGAGCCAAGCCTTTAATTTTTTTGAAGTTTTTTTCAAAAAAAGGGTTGCAAACGAGGAAGGGTGTGTTTAATATTCGCCTCGTGTTGCGGTGAGGTGGCCGAGTGGCCGAAGGCGCTCCCCTGCTAAGGGAGTATACCTCATAAGGGTATCGGGGGTTCGAATCCCCCCTTCACCGCCATTATTTGCCTGGAGCGCTTAGTGCGATCCGAATGGCACAGCAAGACACGGACTCATAGCTCAGCTGGATAGAGTACTCGGCTACGAACCGAGCGGTCGGAGGTTCGAATCCTCCTGAGTCCGCCACTTTTGAAGTGGCTTTGCCTGCAAGGCTGCTTCAATTCACCAGTGGTAATCTGGTCTAAAACTACCCCACGGACTCATAGCTCAGCTGGATAGAGTACTCGGCTACGAACCGAGCGGTCGCAGGTTCGAATCCTGCTGAGTCCGCCACTTTTGAAGTGGTTTTGCTTGCAAAGGCACTTCAACAAGCCAGTGGTAATCTGGCCTAAAACTACCAACCACGGACTCATAGCTCAGCTGGATAGAGTACTCGGCTACGAACCGAGCGGTCGCAGGTTCGAATCCTGCTGAGTCCGCCACTTTTGAAGTGGTTTTGCTTGCAAAGGCACTTCAACAAGCCAGTGGTAATCTGGCCTAAAACTACCACCACGGACTCATAGCTCAGCTGGATAGAGTACTCGGCTACGAACCGAGCGGTCGCAGGTTCGAATCCTGCTGAGTCCGCCACACATCAAGAAGCCCGCTCATTAGAGCGGGCTTTTTGTTTTTCTGGCGCGCTGAATTGTCACGGATGTCCATCTACGCTGTTCTGTAGGTGTTCCCGAAAGGGGCCAGGCGCAGCAAATCGAACCAGCACAAGACGAATGTGCTTTTCACGCCAGAGCGACCGTCGCACTGATGGCTTCGAGCGTTGTCACAGCTTTAGCGCGCAAACGATTGTTCTGGCCAAAAATTTAAGCGATCCGACAGCTTGCACAGTGTATGATTGCGCCCGTCAGCCCCGCCGGGGCTTGTGGAATCCCACCATGGACTTACCCAGTAGTTACTCGCCAACACGCTTCATACAGCCTGATCTGACCGATTGATTCTCCCGGCGTGCTCCGCTGCTGGGAGTGGAGTTCGCCTATGACCGAAATCGAAGTAAAGAAAGCCCAAGACAGCCTGCAGGATCGCCTGGCCCAGGTGATCGAACTGCTGCAGCGCCAGCGGGTGGTCGAGGACCTGACGCACCGTCAGGAAGGTCACCACCATGACCTGGTGGAAAACCTTGTCCACCGCCAGAACCTAGTCGAACTGCAGCGCAAGCTCGACGACCTGCACCCCGCCGACATCGCCTATATCCTCGAAGCCTTGCCGCTGGACGACCGCCTGACGGTCTGGCAGCTGGTGCGCTCGGATCGCGACGGCGACATCCTGCTCGAAGTCTCCGATGCCGTGCGCCAGACCCTGATCGCCGACATGGACGATCACGAGTTGCTGGCCGCCGCGAAGGAAATGGACGCCGACGAACTTGCCGACCTGGCGCCGGAGCTGCCTCGCGACGTCGTGCACGAGCTCATGGAAACCCTCGATGCCCAGCAGCGCGAGCGTGTGCGCTCGGCCCTGAGCTATGACGAAGAGCAGGTCGGTGCGCTGATGGACTTCGAGATGGTCACCATCCGCGAAGACGTCAGCCTCGAGGTGGTATTGCGCTACCTGCGCCGGCTCAAGGAGCTGCCAGGGCATACCGACAAGCTGTTCGTCGTCGATTACGATGGCATTCTCAAGGGCGTGCTGCCGATCAAGCGGTTGCTGGTCAATGACCCGGACAAGAAAGTCGCGGAGGTCATGGCCAATGACCCGGTGACCTTCCACCCCGAGGAAGATGCCTACGACGCCGCCCAGGCCTTCGAGCGCTACGACCTGGTTTCCGCCCCGGTGGTGGACAAGAACGAGCGCCTGATCGGCCGTCTGACCATCGATGAAATGGTCGACCTGATTCGTGAAGAGAGCGAGAGCGAAGTGCTCAACATGGCCGGTCTGCGCGAGGAGGAGGACATATTCGCCTCGGTCTGGCGCTCGCTGCGCAACCGTTGGGCGTGGCTGGCCATCAACCTGATCACCGCATTTGTTGCCTCCCGGGTGATCGGCCTGTTCGAGGGTTCCATCGAGAAGCTGGTGGCGCTGGCGGCACTGATGCCGATCGTGGCGGGTATCGGCGGCAACTCGGGTAACCAGACCATCACCATGATCGTGCGTGCCATGGCCCTCGACCAGGTGTCGCCGGGCAATACCAGTCGCCTGATGCGCAAGGAGCTGGCGGTGTCGCTGCTCAATGGCCTGATCTGGGGTGGCGTGATCGGCGTCGTGGCGTTCTGGCTCTATGGCAGCTGGTCGCTGGGCCTGGTGATGACAGCGGCGATGACCCTGAACCTGTTGCTGGCCGCCTTGATGGGCGTGCTGATCCCGATGACGTTGACGCGCCTGGGGCGTGATCCGGCGATGGGGTCGAGTGTGATGATTACGGCGGTCACCGACAGTGGCGGTTTCTTTATCTTCCTTGGGCTGGCTACGCTGTTCCTGCTGTAAGCGTTGGGTTCAGGCTATGCGCAACCCCTGTAGGAGCGGCCTTGTGTCGCGATAGGGCCGCAAAGCGGCCCCGGCGATCTTTGCATCAATGCTGAAATCCTGGGGCCGCGATGCGGCCCTATCGCGACACAAGGCCGCTCCTACAGGGGGCGTGCGGTACCCCACCGTAATCACCAGATGCAAAAAAGCCAGCTTGCGCTGGCTTTTTTGTGTGCGGTTGTCGCTTGCCTGGATCAGGACGCGTCGGCGGCCATTTCCACATCGTGAGCGATGAGGGCGACCAGGGCATTCTGCTGGCGGTGGGACAGTTGGCGGAAGCGCTGCAGCAGTTCACGTTCGTGGAGGCTGAGCTCTGGGCTGTCCAGGCGCATGCTCAGTTCATCACCCAGGGCGCCTTCCTGGATAAGGCTCTGCTCCAGGCGGGCGATGATCTCGGAGTTCATGCTGCGGTGGTGGTTGCGCGCTACCTCGGCAATGCGCTCACGCATCCCGTCTGGCAGGCGGACGACAAACTTGTCAGCGGTGCGGCTCGAATAGATAGCCTGTTTCATTGGGCGCATATAAATTGACCGGTTGTTCTGGTTCAGGGGGAGCGGTTCGCAAATTGGCCGCACGGTGGAAGTACGACCGCGGCGACGACAAAATGTTCAACCGTGATGTGATTTTGGTTCTTCATCTTGCCTCATGGTCGCCGTTTCCTTGGCGTCAATTCTGTGACAAATAGTGATCTCGATAAAGGCTTTTTGCCAGTACCAATTATCAGAAATGAGCACTGGTTTGAAAAGTTTCACATTCATCGAATTGCACCGGCGTCAGACAAATGCCGTCAAAATCTGGTAAAAGACGGTAAAGGCCTGGGGAAAATCCTGGAATGCGCTGGTTTCCCATACATTGAGCATAGTGGCTATGCAATATGACGCAAGCGGTGGGGCAACCTCAAGGGGGCGCCTTGTATTCCTCATGGGACCGTCGGGTTCGGGAAAAGATTCCCTGATCGATGCGGCGCGTGAGCGATTGTTCACCCTAGGTGTCGAAGTCGCCCGGCGGGTTATCACGCGCTCAGCCGAGGCCAAGGGCGAAGCTGCCCTCGGGGTGAGCGTCGAGCGCTTCGAGGCTATGCGCGAGGCGGGGGCCTTTGCCTTGGACTGGCAGGCTAACGGCTTGAGCTATGGCATTCCTGTTCAGCTGGACGCATGGCTCGCTGCGGGTCGGTCGGTACTGGTCAATGGTTCGCGTGCCTACCTGGCCAATGCCCGGCAGCGCTATCCCGACCTGGTGGCCGTGGGGCTGACCGTTTCACAGCAGGCGCTGCGCCAGCGTCTGCTGGCCAGGGGGAGGGAGAGCACCGAGGAGATCGAGCAGCGCCTGGCCCGCAACTTCAGGTTGCAGGCCTATGATCCGGGCGTGCACGTCGTGGACAACTCCGGATCACTTGCCAGTGCGGTCGAGGCGTTGCTCGCGCACTTGCGCAGCGAAGGCGTGATCGTCGACGCGGCGGGGAAAAAGCCGACGTGCAAATTGCCCGATTGATACATGACAAATGCTCACACGCTGGTTAACATGCTCGCCGTCCCCGCCGCACAGCGTCTGTTGTCGGCTTCTGTGTCTCAGTAGCTCAATTGGATAGAGCATCCCCCTCCTAAGGGGAAGGTTGGCAGTTCGAACCTGCCCTGGGACGCCATTTCTGCTTCCCTCAGCTCCCTTGTCTTCGATCAACGTGTCTGAGCACTTGCCTGTGGCTGTCGTACTGCGCGGCTATAGCTCAGGGCGAAATGTGCCGCCAACCCGAAGATCAATCCCCAGAACGCGGCGCCAAGGCCGAGCAGGCTCATCCCCGATGCGGTGACCAGGAAGGTGATCAGCGCCGGCTCCCGCTGTTTCTCGTCACCCATGGCACCCGCCAGGCCGTTGGCGATGGCGCCGAACAGCGCCAGCCCGGCAAGGGCGGCGATCAGTTCCCTCGGCAGGGCGGCGAACACCGAGGCCAGGGTCGCGCCGAAGCTGCCCATCAGCAGGTAGAAGGCGCCGCAGGCCATGCCGGCGATATAGCGTTTGTCCGGGTTCTCGTGGGCCTCGCGGCCAGTGCAGATGGCGGCGGTGATCGCCGCCAGGTTGACGCCGTGGCAGCCGAATGGCGCCAGCAGCAGCGAACCCAGGGCGGTGACCGATACGATCGGGCGTGCCGGCACCTGGTAGCCGGAGGTGCGCAGCACGGCTATGCCGGGCACCGACTGGCCGGTAAGTGATACCAGGGCCAGGGGCAGGCCGATGTTGACGATGGCCTGCCAGCTCCACTGCGGGCTGGTCCACGTCGGGATGGTCATTTCCAGCACCAGGGCCTGGGTGTCGAGCTGGCCCAGGCCGGCGGCGAGGCCGCAACCGACGATCAGCACCGAAAGAATCGCGTAGCGCGGCGACAGGCGCTTGAACAGCAGGTAGCTCGCCAGCATCGATAGCACCAACACCGGCTGCAGGTGGATCGAGCTGAACAGCTCGGCGCCAAAGCGGAACAGGATGCCGGCCAGCATCGCTGCGGCAATGGCCTTGGGCAGGCGGTTCATAAGCTTGTCGAAGGCGCCGCTCAGGGCGATCACGGCAATCAGCAGCGAGGCGACGATGTAGGCGCCCACCGCCTGGGCCAGTGACACGCTCGGTAGCATCGATACTAGCAGTGCCGCGCCGGGCGTGGACCAGGCGGTGATCACCGGCACCCGCAGTTTCCAGCTCAGCAGCAGGCCGGTCAGGCCGCTGCCGATGGAGATGGCCCAGATCCAAGAGGCGGTCGCTGCGTTGTCCAGGCCTGCCTGATCGGCAGCCTGGAACACGATGATCAAGGGGCCTGCATAGGAGATGATCACGGCGATCAGGCCGGCGACCAAGGCGCAGAGGGAAAAATCCTTTCTGAGGTTGTCCATGGCGAGTCCAGGTGAGTTGATTGATTCGATTGAGTTGATTCAAATTGAATCTATACGGTAACGATGCCTGAATTCAAGTGGGGCCGTTCTCACGCGGGCGCCGCTTACAACTTGAATCGCTCGAAGGATCGACTCAAGTCAGCCTGTGTGTTCAAATTTCAAACATTTCCAGCCCGGTAGCCGTCTCATGTGGGTCCCACGGATCAGCGAAAGCAATCAGCCTGTCTACCTGTCCATCGCCGATGCGCTGGCGCATGACATCGCCAGCGGCGCGTTGCGGCGTGGCGAGCGCTTGCCGACGCTGCGCGAACTGGCGCAGGCGCTGGAGGTCACGCCAGGTACCATCAGCCGCGCCTACACCGAGGCGTCGCGGCGAGGCCTGACCCATGGCGAGGTGGGGCGTGGCACCTACGTCCTTGACCGGATCGCCGACACCGGCGAGGCCCCTGTCGCTACCCGCGTAGCACCCGCTGTGCGCAGCGAAGCGCTCGACCTGTCGATCATCAAACCCTACGGCGAAACCCTGCAGTACTGGTTGCGCAACGCCTTGACCGAGCTGGCCAATACCTCACGGCTGGAGCAGGTGCTGGACTACGCCCCCGACGGTGGTCATCCGGTACATCGCGAGGCGGGCGCGCAATGGTTGCGCCAGTGGCTACCGGGTGCGCAGTGGCAGCAGGTGGTCATCACCAGCGGTGCCCAGCATGGGCTGATGGTGGCGATCAGCGCCCTGACCGGGGCGGGTGACCTGATACTGTGCGAGTCGCTGTGCTATCCGGGCATCATTTCCGTGGCCCATGGCCTGGGCCGCCGTCTGCGTGGCGTGCCGATGGACGAACAGGGCATCATCCCCGAGGCCTTGCGCGAGATCTGCCAGCGCGAGCGACCCGCCATGCTGGTGTGCGTGGCGACCTGCCAGAACCCGACCACGGCAATCATGTCCAATGAGCGGCGCGCCCAGATCGCGGCGCTGGCGGAGGAGTTCGACTTCCTGCTGCTGGACGATGACATCTACGGCTTCCTTGCCACCGACCCGCAGACCCGGCCGCTGGCGACCTTCGCCCCGGAGCGTTCGATCTACCTCACCAGCCTGTCCAAGTCGGTCATGCCGGCGCTGCGCATCGGCTACCTGTACAGCCCGCCGAAGCTGCTGTCGCGCCTGACCGCCATGGTGCGCAGCACGGTGTGGATGCCTTCGCCATTGACCGCGCAATTGGCCAGCCATGTGATCGGCGAAGGGTTGGACAGCCAGTTGATCCGCATGCACCGCGCCGAGGCGGCGGCACGTCAGGCCATCGCCCGTGAAGTCTTCACCGAGGCATCGCTGCAAAGCCAACCGCACAGCTATCACCTCTGGCTCAACCTGCCCGAGCCATGGCGCAGTGACGAGTTCGCCCTGCTGGCGCGGGCCAATGGCGTGGTGGTGATGAGCGCCAGTCAGTTCCAGGTGGAACGCACGGGTGATCCGCGTGGCGTGCGGGTCGTGCTGATGTCGCCGACCAGCCGGGAGGAGCTGCGCTTCGCCCTGACCCAGCTGGCCAGCTTGCTCGAGTCAGGGGATCCGAAGCGCTTCTACTGAGCGTCAGAGCTTGGTGGTGTAACGTTTTTCGATGTCCCGGACATCCGCCGAGTTCAGGTCGCCATGTGCCTGGCTGGCGGCCTGCTCGCTCTGTGCCTGTTGCACGAGCTTGGCCTGGGTCTTCATCTCGGCCTCCTCTTGCAGGCGTTGGGCGATCTGTTGGTCGATCATCATTTTCCGTTCGGGCGGCAGTGCGTCGTACTCCTCTTCGGTCAGGCCAAGCTCGGCGAGCAGCTTTTCCCTGATCTTTTCCGCCGGTGACTTGCTCATGTAGTCGCGGAACTCCTGCAAGGCGCCGGATGCTTCCTGCTTGCCCACGCTGCTCTGACCATGCTTCGCCGTGTCGGGGTTCTGCAGCATGACCATGAGCTTGGAGAAGGCTTCCTTGCGGTTGTCTTCGGCGTGTTGTTGCGAGGTGCTGCCCTGACTGTTCTGCTGCGCCGAAGCTTTGCCGCTGGCCGAGACCAGCTGGAACGGGAACGGCTGCGCCGCAGACTGTTCGTTACCGCTGCGCTGCTGCTGTTGCAAGGCCTGCAAACCCAGGCCGTTCGCTGTGATAAGCATGTTTCCTCCGTGAATGGATCTTGAGATCGCGACAAACCGGGCAAAAGCTGTGCCAGCAATGTATAGGGCAAAACAGGCTGTCAGGACTGTTTCAACTGTCTGTCGTCCGGAATGGGCTTGCCCGGCGAGGGAAGAGAATTGCCGCTTGCGGCAAACACGCTGCAAGTGATGGCGCTGTCGCCGAATGAAAAAAAGACCCGCGGCGACAGGGGCGCAGCGGGTCAAATCGGCTATTGCCGCTTCAGTGTCAGGTCAGATGTGCAGGGCGTGGCCCAGGGCGCGCAGCGCTGCTTCCTGCACCGCCTCGCCCAGTGTCGGGTGGGCATGGATGGTGCCGGCGATATCTTCCAGGCATGCGCCCATCTCCAGCGACTGGGCGAAGGCGGTGGACAGTTCCGACACCGCCACGCCCACGGCCTGCCAGCCGAGGATCAGGTGATTGTCGCGGCGTGCCACCACGCGCACGAAGCCAGTTTTTGATTCCAGGCTCATGGCCCGGCCGTTGGCGGCGAAGGGGAACTGCGCGACGATGCAGTCCACTCCCTGCTGCCCGGCCTGTTCCGGGGTCTGGCCGACCACCACCACCTCTGGGTCGGTGAAGCACACCGCGGCGATCGCGCTGGGCTCGAAGCGTCGGTTCTTGCCGGCGATGATCTCGGCGACCATTTCGCCCTGGGCCATGGCCCGGTGCGCCAGCATCGGCTCGCCGGCCACGTCGCCAATCGCCCAGACATTGCGCATGCTGGTCTGGCAGCGCTCATCAATGGCGATGGCCGCGCCGTTCATCTTCAGGTCCAGGCTTTCCAGGCCGAAGCCTTTGATGCGTGGGCGACGGCCCACGGCCACCAGCACCTGGTCGGCCTCGAGCCGCAGTTGCCCGCCCTGGCCATCGCTGGCCAGCAGGCAGCCGTCCGTGTATCCCTCGACGCTGTGCCCCAGGTACAACGCGATGCCGAGCTTCTTGATCGAGTCCGCCACTGGCGCTGTGAGTTCCGCGTCGTAGGTCGGCAGGATGCGGTCGCGGGCTTCCACCACGCTGACCTTGGCGCCGAGCTTGCGGTAGGCGATACCCAGTTCCAGGCCGATGTAGCCGCCGCCGACCACCACCAGGTGCTGGGGCAGCGCCTTGGGCGCCAGGGCCTCGGTGGACGAGATGATCGGCCCGCCGATCGGCAGCATCGGCAGTTCGACGCTGTTCGAACCGGTGGCCAGCAGCAGGTGCTCGCACTGGATGCGCTGGCCGTCGACCTCGACGCTCTTGCCGTCGAGGATCTTCGCCCAGCCATGGATCACCTTCACACCGTGCTTTTTCAGCAGGGCGGCGACACCGCTGGTGAGGCGGTCGACGATGCCGTCCTTCCACTCGACACTGTGGGTGATGTCCAGGCGCGGCGAGGCCACGCTGATGCCCAGCGGCGAAGGCTCGGTGTAGCGGCTGGCCTGGTGGAACTGTTCGGCCACGTGGATCAGCGCCTTCGAGGGAATGCAGCCGATGTTCAGGCAGGTTCCGCCCAGCGCCTGGCCTTCGACCAGTACGGTGGGGATACCCAGTTGCCCGGCGCGGATGGCGGCCACGTAGCCGCCGGGGCCGCCGCCGATGATCAGCAGGGTGGTGTTGATGAGCTCTTGCATGATCACTCCACGAACAGGCAGGCAGGCTGTTCCAGCAGGCCGCGCACGGCCTGGATAAATAGGGCGGCATCCATGCCGTCGACCACGCGATGGTCGAACGAACTGGACAGGTTCATCATCTTGCGCACGACGATCTGGCCGTCGATCACCACCGGCCGTTCGACCATGCGGTTGACGCCGACGATCGCCACTTCCGGGGTGTTGACCACCGGGGTGCTGACGATGCCGCCCAGCGCGCCGAGGCTGGTCAGGGTGATGGTCGAGCCGGTCAGCTCTTCGCGGGTGGCCTTGTTGTTGCGCGCGGCGTGGGCCACGCGGGCGATTTCGCCGGCGTTGCTCCACAGGTTGCCGGCCTCGGCGTGGCGCAGTACCGGCACCATCAGGCCGTTGTCGCCCTGGGTGGCGATGCCGACATGCACCGCGCCGTGGCGGGTGATGACCTGGGCCTCATCGTCGTAGGTGGCGTTGATCTGCGGGAAGTCGCGCAGGGCGACGACCATGGCGCGTACCAGGAACGGCAGCAGGGTGAGCTTGCCGCGGCTGTCGCCGTACTTGGCGTTGAGCTGCTGGCGCAGGGCTTCCAGAGCAGTGACGTCGATCTCCTCGACGTAGCTGAAGTGGGCGACGCGACGCTTGGCGTCCTGCATGCGCTGGGCGATCTTGCGGCGCAGGCCGATCACCGGCACCTGCTCGCTGTCGGTGCGCTTGCCATAGCCGCCCGGTGCCTGGCCGGCACTGGTCTGCGGTTTGCTGATGAAGGCGTCGAGGTCTTCGTGCAGGATGCGCCCAGCCGGGCCGCTGCCATGCACGTAGCGCAGCTCGATCCCGGCGTCCAGGGCGCGCTTGCGCACAGCAGGGGAAGCCAGTGGCTTGTCGTGGGCTTCGCGCGGCACGATAGGCGCGGCGGCATGGGCCGCAGCAGCCTGGGGTTGTGCCTCGATGCGTGGCTCGGGTTGAGGCACGGCCTTGACCGGCGCGGGTTCCGGCTCGGCCGGCTTGGCCTGGGGCGTGTCGACATGGTTGCCGCTGCCTTCGACTTCGATGCGGATCAGCTCGCTGCCGACCGCCATCACTTCGCCGGGCTGGCCGCCCAGCGCCAGCACCTTGCCGCTGACCGGCGAGGGGATTTCCACGGTGGCCTTGTCGGTCATGACATCAGCCACCACCTGGTCCTCGGCGATCACATCGCCGACCTTGACGAACCATTCCACCAACTCGACCTGCGCGATGCCTTCGCCAATGTCCGGCATCTTGATGACGTGCGTGCCCATTCAGACCTCCATGACCCGTTTCAATGCCGCGCCTACCCGCGAAGGGCCGGGGAAGTAGGCCCATTCCTGTGCGTGGGGGTAGGGGGTGTCCCAACCGGTGACGCGCTCGATGGGCGCCTCGAGGTGATGGAAGCAGTGCTCCTGGACCAGCGACACCAGTTCGGCGCCGAAGCCGCAGGTGCGGGTGGCCTCGTGCACGATCACGCAGCGGCCGGTCTTCTTCACCGACGCGACGATGGTTTCCAGGTCCAGCGGCCAGAGGCTGCGCAGGTCGATGACCTCGGCGTCGACGCCACTTTCCTCGGCGGCCACCTGTGAGACATACACGGTGGTGCCGTAGGTCAGTACGGTGACGTCGTTGCCCGGGCGGGTGATTGCCGCCTTGTCCAGTGGCACGCTGTAGTAGCCGTCCGGCACGGCGCTGTGTGGGTGCTTGGACCACGGCGTCACGGGACGGTCGTGGTGGCCGTCGAACGGGCCGTTGTACAGGCGCTTGGGCTCGAGGAAGATCACCGGGTCGTCGCATTCGATCGAGGCGATCAGCAGCCCCTTGGCGTCGTACGGGTTCGACGGCATCACGGTGCGCAGGCCGCAGACCTGGGTAAACATCGCCTCGGGGCTCTGGCTATGGGTCTGGCCGCCGTAGATGCCGCCGCCGCAAGGCATGCGCAGGGTCAGCGGCGAGATGAACTCGCCGGCCGAGCGATAGCGCAGGCGGGCCATCTCCGAGACGATCTGGTCGGAGGCGGGGTAGAAGTAGTCGGCGAACTGGATCTCGACCACCGGACGCAGGCCGTAGGCGCCCATGCCCACGGCGGTGCCGACGATACCGCTCTCGGAGATCGGCGCGTCGAACACGCGGGACTTGCCGTACTTGGTCTGCAGGCCTTCGGTGCAGCGGAACACGCCGCCGAAGTAGCCAACGTCCTGGCCGTAGACCACCACGTTGTCATCGCGCTCGAGCATGACATCCATGGCCGAGCGCAGGGCCTGGATCATGGTCATGGTGGTGGTGGACATGGCGTTTTCCAGATGGATGCTGTTGTTGTGATCGTTCATCTCAGACCCCCAGTTCCTGGCGCTGACGGCGCAGGTGGTCGGGCATTTCCTTGTACACGTCCTCGAACATCGAGGCGGCGCTGGGGATATGGCCATTGCTCAGGGTGCCGAACTGCTCGGCGTCCTTCTGCGCCTTGATCACCTCGGCCTCGAGCTCCGCGGTGACCGCCTGGTGCTCTTCCTCGGACCAGTGGCCGAGCTTGATCAGGTGCTGCTTGAGGCGGGCGATCGGGTCGCCCAGCGGGAAGTGGCTCCAGTCGTCGGCCGGGCGGTACTTGGACGGGTCGTCCGAGGTCGAGTGCGGGCCGGCACGGTAGGTGACCCATTCGATCAGCGTCGGCCCCAGGCCGCGGCGGGCGCGTTCGGCGGCCCAACGCGAGGCGGCGTAGACAGCGATGAAGTCGTTGCCGTCGACCCGCAGCGAAGCGATGCCGCAACCCACGCCACGACCGGCGAAGGTGGTCGATTCGCCACCGGCGATGGCCTGGAAGGTCGAGATCGCCCACTGGTTGTTGACCACGTTGAGGATTACCGGGGCGCGGTAGACGTGGGCGAAGGTCAGGGCGGTGTGGAAGTCGGACTCGGCGGTGGCGCCGTCGCCGATCCACGCCGAGGCGATCTTGGTATCGCCCTTGATCGCCGAGGCCATGGCCCAGCCGACCGCCTGGACGAACTGGGTGGCCAGGTTGCCGCTGATGGTGAAGAAGCCGGCTTCGCGCACCGAGTACATGATCGGCAGCTGGCGGCCCTTGAGCGGGTCACGGGTGTTGGACAGCAACTGGCAGATCATGTCCACCAGCGACACCTCGCGGGCCATCAGGATGCTCTGCTGGCGGTAGGTGGGGAAGCACATGTCGCTGCGGTTCAGGGCCAGGGCCTGGCCGCTGCCGATGGCTTCCTCGCCCAGGCTCTGCATGTAGAAGGACATCTTCTTCTGGCGCTGGGCGACCACCATGCGGCTGTCGAAGATGCGCGTCTTGAGCATGGCGTGCATGCCCTGGCGCAGCACCTGCGGCTCGATGCCCTCGGCCCAGGGGCCGACGGCGTCGCCGTGCTCGTTGAGCACGCGCACGAGGCTGTAGGAGAGGTCCGCCGTGTCGGCAGGCTCTACATCGATAGGGGGTTTACGGACTTGACCCGCGTCGTTCAGGCGCAGGTAGGAGAAATCGGTCTGGCAGCCTGGCCGGCCTGTAGGCTCGGGCACATGCAGACGCAGGGGGGCGTACTCGTTCATGCTTTTTACGCTCGCTCGAATGTTGTTTTTGTGAGCTTTGAAGCGGCCGCCGCTGACTGCCGGCTCGTGACTGGCAGGTCAGCGTCTTTTTACATCATAGGGGGACGGCAGGAGAATTTTTCTCTCAAGTTCATTGCCTTTGTCCGGCGGCGCAGATAAACATTCCGTACAAACACAAAAACCAGGTCAATTTCTCTCATGCGTAAACTGGATCGAACGGATATCGGCATCCTCAACAGCCTGCAGGAAAACGCCCGCATCACCAACGCGGAGCTGGCGCGCTCGGTCAACCTGTCGCCCACCCCGTGCTTCAACCGGGTCAAGGCCATGGAGGAGCTGGGGGTGATCCGTCAGCAGGTCACGCTGCTGTCGCCCGAGGCGCTGGGGCTGGATGTGAATGTGTTCATCCACGTCAGCCTGGAAAAGCAGGTGGAGCAATCGCTGCACCGCTTCGAGGAGGAGATCGCCGAACGGCCGGAGGTCATGGAGTGCTACCTGATGACCGGGGATCCGGACTACCTGCTGCGGGTGCTGCTGCCGAGTATCCAGGCGCTGGAACGCTTCCTCGATTACCTCACGCGCTTGCCCGGGGTGGCGAACATTCGCTCCAGCTTTGCCTTGAAACAGGTGCGCTACAAGACCGCGCTGCCGTTGCCGGCCAATGGCATGACGCTGCGCGAGCAATGATCCGGGTGCGGCGCCTGGGGTGCTTGATATTTTAAACACCCCGGGCCTATGTTGTGTGCGTCGCCATTCCCGGCATGCGAACACAACAAGAAGGACAGCGTCATGACGACCGAAGGCCCGCGCAACCAGGCAGCGTTCCTCAAGGGCATCGTTGAAATCGAGTGCGTCACCCCCGACCTCAATGGCGTGCCCCGTGGCAAGGTGATGACCGCCGAGGGCTTTCTCGAAGGCCGTCGCCTGCAGATGGCCCGTGGCGTCCTGCTGCAGTGCATCATGGGCGGTTATCCGGCGGCCAAGTACTACGGCAGTGACGACGGCGACCTGGCGTTGGTGGCCGAGCCTTCGCAGATCCACCGCTTGCCCTGGAGCGACGAGCCTCGGGCGCTGGCCATCTGCGATGCGGTGGAACTCGATGGCACGCCCTCGGGGCTGTCCAGTCGTGGCCAGCTCAAGGCGGTGATCGCCCGCTATGCCGAGCGCGGGCTGGCGCCAGTGGTGGCGACGGAACTGGAGTTCTTCGTCTTTGCCGCCAATGCCGACCCGACCCAGCCGTTCCAGCCGCCGCTGGGCAAGGACGGACGTCGGGAAATGGGCCACTCGGCTTTCAGTGTCAGCTCCAACAACGGCCTGCGCCCATTCTTCAACGAGGTATACCGTTGCATGGCGGCGCTGGGCCTGCCGCGCGACACCTTCATGCATGAGATGGGCGTCAGCCAGTTCGAGATCAACCTGCTGCACGGCGATCCCTTGCTGCTGGCCGACCAGACCTTCCTGTTCAAGCACCTGCTCAAGGAGGTCGCGCTCAAGCATGGCCTGACCGTGGTGTGCATGGCCAAGCCGCTGGCGCACACCCCTGGCAGCTCCATGCATATCCACCAGAGCCTGGTCGACAGCGCCAGCGGGCGCAACGTGTTCAGCGACGAGCAGGGCAGGGCGACCGACACCTTCCACCATTTCATCGGTGGGCTGCAGGCCTGCCTGGCCGACTTCACCGTGCTGTTCGCGCCGAACGTCAATTCCTACCAGCGCCTGTGCCACCCCTACGCGTCGCCGAACAATGCCTGCTGGTCCGAGGACAACCGCGCCGCGGGCTTGCGCATCCCGGCCAGCTCGCCTGCGGCGCGGCGGGTGGAGAACCGCCTGCCGGGCGCCGACGCCAACCCTTACCTGGCCATCGCCGCGAGTCTCGCCGCCGGCTTGCATGGCATCGAGCGGCAGCTTGCGCCGACGCCGGCGATCCAGGGCGAGTTCGAGGTGCCCGAGCACCTGAGCCTGCCCTGTACGCTGCATGCCGCGCTGGAGCGCCTCAAGCGCAGCGACCTGGCACGGGAACTGTTCGGCAGGGAGTTCATCGAAGGCTACATCGCCACCAAGACCTTGGAGCTGAGCGATTTCTTCGATGAGATCACGCCCTGGGAGCGCCGCGTGTTGGCTGTGCAAGCCTGAGCGCGACACGACCGCTACTGGATGCGTCTCCGGCGGCCGAATTTAGCCGTCGGGGACCTGCGCGGCGGTAGATTTGCTTTTATGCTTGGCAGCAACCCCGCGCCACCAGATCAAGGAGCTTGACGGGACGTATGCGAAATATCTGGAAGCCGTTTCAGTCGTTGTACTTCGCCGCCCTGATGATGCTGATCGGTTCGGGTCTGCTCAGTACCTACCTGGCCCTGCGCCTGGCCGCCGACCATGTCGACAGCCTTTGGATCGGTGCGCTGATGGCGGCCAACTATTTCGGCCTGGCGGTCGGCGGCAAGGTCGGGCACCGGCTGATCGGCCGGGTCGGGCATATCCGTGCCTACGCCACCTGTGCCGGTATCGTCGGTGCGGCGGTGCTCGGGCACGGGCTCACCAGCTGGCTGCCGGCCTGGATCGGACTGCGGATGATCGTCGGCCTGGGGATGATGTGCCAGTACATGGTCATCGAGAGCTGGCTCAACGAGCAGGCCGATGCCAAGCATCGTGGTGCAGTGTTCAGCGGCTACATGATTGCCTCGTATCTTGGGCTGGTGCTTGGCCAGTTGATCCTGGTGGTGCATCCACAGCTGGGGCCTGAGTTGCTGATGCTGGTTGCGATGTGCTTTGCCCTGTGCCTGGTGCCGGTGGCCATGACCCGGCGCATCCACCCCGCGCCGTTGCGGCCGGCGCCGATGGAGCCGAAGTTCTTCATCAAGCGCGTGCCGCAATCGTTGTCCACGGTGCTCGGTTCGGGCCTGATCGTCGGTTCGTTCTATGGCCTTGCGCCGCTGTACGCGTCCAGCCAGGGGCTATCCACCGAGCAGATCGGCCTGTTCATGGGCAGCTGCATTTTCGCCGGCCTGCTGGTGCAGTGGCCGCTGGGCTGGTTGTCCGACCGCTATGATCGCGCTGTGTTGATCCGTAGCGTGGCGATCGGCCTGGCGCTGGCCTCGGCGCCGCTGGCGATCCTGCCAGGCGTGCCGTTGGCGCTGTTGTTCGGCATCGGTTTCGTCATCTCGCTGTTGCAGTTCTGCCTGTATCCGCTGGCGGTGGCGTTCTCCAACGACCATGTGGAAAGCGAGCGGCGGGTCTCGTTGACCGCCATGCTGCTGGTCACCTATGGCGTGGGCGCCTGCATCGGGCCGCTGGTGGCCGGGGTGCTGATGAAGCTGCTGGGCGCGCAGATGCTGTATGCCTTCTTCGTGTTCTTCGCCTTGGTGCTGGTCTGGCGCATTCGGCCCAAGGCGGTCACCGGGTTGCATCAGGTCCAGGATGCGCCGCTGGGGCACGTGGCCATGCCGGCGGCGGGTTCGCCCTTGTCGGCGGCCCTTGACCCTCGTGTGGACGAGCAGACCGTGCAGGAGGTGATGCAGGCACCGGTGGCGGCGGAGGATACGGAAGAGGATGTCGGTGCGCAGCGGGAAGGCGAGGTGAGCAAATCCTAGCCTGTTGGTGTTGGCCCTGAATGAAAAACGCCACCCATGGGGTGGCGTTTTTCATGTCCTGGCGACGTTCAATAGTCGTCTTTGTCGAACCGCCGCGCCTCGCGTTGCAGCTGGTAGACGAAACTCTCGATCTTGCGTTGTGCCTGGCCGTTGAGGTTGTGGAAGCGCACCCCGGCGAAGGTGGTGTTGATGCGTTCCTCGAAGTGCAGATGGCGCAGTTCGACCAGGGTATCGGTCAGACCCAGTGGGTTGCCGGCCTTGAAGCGCTCGTAGACCTGGCCCAGTTGCAGGCGGTCCTCGACGTTGCCGTCGAAACGCAGCTTGCAGCCTGTGGCGGAGATGTCCAGCAGTTTGCCGCGCAGGGCGCCGTTGCCCTTGAGGTGGGCGCCGTCGAGGGTGATGTCGACCAGTTGCGACAGTTTCAGCGCGGCGCGGAAGGCGTTGCGGCGCTGGTGATAGGTCACTTCCTCGGGCAGCGGGCCACGGTAGCAGCGGTGACCATCGATCTCGGTGACGGTCAGCGGTGTGCTGGACTCCCAGGCGATGCGTACGCCGTCATGGAAGCCTTCGACGCGGAACGCTTCGCCGTTCTCGATGTACTTCTCGCCATCGCGAGGGATCATTTCATCCAGTGCCAGGAAGCCTTTGTCCCGGTCGACATGCACCACATAGCTCTGGAACCGCTGGCTGCGCTCGTGGAAGCTGATGATCAGCGGGTCGTGGCTATCCAGCAGCTGGCGCAAGTTGGCCGTGATCTCCAAAGGGGTGGTCAGCACCTTTGGTGGCTGGGGAGCATCGGATTCATTGAACACGGGTTATCAATCTCCAGGCAAAACGGCACACGCAAGTAACGGCATTTTGCCAGTATGTTCCGTGTCTTGATACAAATAAGATAGAACTAATCACACTTGGCTGATTGCGCGGGGCTTGGCCATTGGCGAGGTGCCGCCACGGCTGTCGTAGAGCGACGGAGAATCGCCACCCTGAAGGATTCTGATCTGGTTCGCCGTGGTTTGCTGCTGCACCTGGATGATCCGGCCATTGGTCTCGTTGACCTGCCGGCAGGCATCCATCAGCTCGCCCAGCGCATCGAGTCGGCTCATGATGGCCTCGCCATTGCTCGACTGTGCGGCCAGCGCCTGGGCACCTTCGCGGTCGGCGCTCAGGCCGAGCTCGAGGAGCAGCTGGCTGCGCCGCTTGCCCTGCTGCTCGAGCAAGATGATCAACGACTGTTTGCGGGCCAGGATCTGTTCCAGGGCCATCATGTCCCGACCGTGCAGGGCTATCGCTTCGTTCTGGAGAAGCTCGAGCAGTTCCTGCGTCGGCGCGATGTCGTTTTCAATCAGTTGCAGCAGGGTAGTGTCGTGCATGGCTAACTCTTGGCGTGTTGCGTCCTTGAAGTCAGCGCGCCTGAAGGTCAGCGCTGGGCTTCGAAATCAAGCAGTTTGCTGGCGACCCGGTCGACATCGACCTTGTAGCTGCCGTCTGCGATAGCCTGCTTCAACTCGGCCACGCGGGCACTGTTGACGGTCGGCTGATCGCGCAGCTTGTCGCTGATCTTCTGCAATTGCTGGGCCTCTGGGCTCAGGTGTACCGCTTCTCCGCTGGCATTGGCGCGCTTTGGCGCTTCACTGGCTTCGCCGGCTTTTTCGGCTTTTTCGGCGTTGCCTGGCGCGGCATTGCCGCGAACGCCGCCCGTGACGGACGGAGAGTTGTTGAGACGACTGAAGTCGATGACCATGTTCAGAACCCCTGGGAATTAGGACGCATGCCTGGTTTTCGGCCTGTCTGAGCAAAACTTTAGGCGTGAATGCATCACGGCCTCTCAGCACACGTGCGCAACCCGATCTGTGACACAGTTTAGGGGGCGCGGTTCCACATCGCCAGCGTTCTGTCATTATCCCGACACGGGGTGTTCCTACATGGCCACCTCGACCTGGCCCGGGCCTGTGACCCGCGCCTTGACCACGCGCTTGGAGTTCAGGTTGCGCACGCGGATCTGCGTCTGCAGGCCACCCTTGTCCAATGCCTCGCCCGGCATGCGCACGCTCAGGCTGCCACTGCGGGCGATGATCACCACATGGTCGCCCTTGCGTATGACCTCGGCTTGTTCCAGGTGCTGTTGCGTCAGTACCTGGTCGAGCACGGTGGGGCGCAGCAGCTTCATGCCCACAGCCTGGTCGAGCTGGGTCAGGTAGCCTGGACCGAGGTTGCCGACATCGCGTTCACGCATGGCCACATCGCCCTCAGTCACCACGCTTTCGCGCTTGAGGGGGCGCGTCATGACCACCACGTCGCGCAGCAGGCGGACCTGTGCCGGGACGAACACCGTCCAGGGCGCGGCACTGTCGCAGCGTACCCGTACCGTGACCCGCCCGAGCGGCGTCGAACTTTCCAGCGAGGCATCCAGCTGCTGGCTGCACTGGGGCATGCGCAGGCGCGGGTCCAGGGTGTTGACCTGGATTTCGTAGCGGCCCGGGGTTTGGGTCGTCGCCAGATAATCCTCTACGGTGAACTCAAGAAACCCCTGAGTGACACCGATAAGCTGTTCAGGCAAGGTAAAAGAGTCCGCCAGCGTACGAATGCCGGGTGCCAGCAGGCACAGGGCGGCCAGTGAGCCGGTCAACAGGCGCGTCAGTCGTCGGAAATTTGTCGTTTTCGTGTACATGGCGTTCAAAAAAGCAAAGCCCGTGCCGATTCGGTACATAGGCAATCGTTGAAGGAGTCTGGCATGGCTGGAGTGATGGATTCGGTCAACCAGCGCACGCAACTGGTGGGGCAGAATCGCCTGGAGCTGCTGTTGTTTCGCCTCAATGGCGATCAGCTCTACGGCATCAATGTGTTCAAGGTACGGGAGGTGCTGCAGTGCCCGGACCTGACGCTGCTGCCCAGATCACATCCGGTGGTGCGCGGCGTGGCCAACATTCGGGGGGCGACCATCCCGATCCTGGACCTGTCGATGGCCACTGGCCTTCCGCAGCTGAAGGAAGAAACGCGCAACAGCTTCGTGATCATTACCGAGTACAACACCAAGACCCAGGGTTTCCTGGTGCATTCGGTCGAGCGCATCGTCAACATGAACTGGGAAGAGATCCACCCGCCACCCAAGGGCACCGGCCGCGATCACTACCTGACCGCCGTGACCCGGGTCGACAATCGCATGGTCGAGATCATCGATGTGGAGAAGGTGCTGGCCGAGGTGGCGCCGTCGTCCGAGTCGGTGTCCGATGGGGTGATCGATGCCGAGGTGCAGGACAAGGCGGTGATGCTGCGGGTGCTGACGGTCGATGATTCATCGGTGGCGCGCAAGCAGGTCAGCCGTTGCCTGCAGACCGTGGGGGTCGAGGTGGTTGCGCTCAACGACGGCCGCCAGGCCCTGGATTACCTGCGCAAGCTGGTGGACGAGGGCAAGCGTCCGGAGGAGGAGTTCCTCATGATGATCTCGGATATTGAAATGCCGGAAATGGACGGCTATACCCTCACGGCGGAGATCCGCAGCGATCCACGCATGCAAAAGCTGCACATCTGCCTGCATACTTCGTTGTCCGGGGTATTCAACCAGGCGATGGTCAAGAAGGTCGGTGCCGATGACTTCCTGGCCAAGTTCAGGCCGGATGATCTCGCCCAGCGCGTGGTCGATCGGATCAAGGCGAGTCATTGAAACGGCCGGGGCCCGTCCCCGGCGCTAGCGATTTAAGAAGAGGCGGCAGCATTGTCTACGGGTAATTTGGATTTCGAACAGTTCCGGGTCTTCCTGGAGAAAGCCTGTGGCATCCTGCTGGGCGAGAATAAGCAGTACCTGGTCTCCAGCCGTCTCAACAAGCTGATGGAGCAACAGGGCATCAAGTCGTTGGGCGAACTGGTGCAGCGCATCCAGACCCAGCCACGCAGTGGCCTGCGCGAGCAGGTGGTCGATGCCATGACCACCAACGAGACGCTGTGGTTTCGTGACACCTACCCGTTCGAGGTGCTCAAGAGCAAGGTGATTCCGGAGTTCATCAAGAACAACCCGGGGCAGCGCCTGCGCATCTGGTCGGCGGCCTGTTCGTCGGGGCAGGAGCCGTACTCGATCTCGATGTCGATCGACGAGTTCGAGCGCACCAACCTCGGCCAGTTGAAGATGGGCGCGCAGATCGTCGCCACCGACCTGTCCGGCGCCATGCTCAACAACTGCAAGACTGGCGAGTACGACAGCCTGGCCATTGCCCGTGGCCTGTCACAGGAGCGCCTGCAGCGCTACTTCGACCCCAAGGGGCCGGGGCGCTGGGCGATCAAGTCGCCGATCCGCAGCCGTGTCGAGTTCCGCTCGTACAACCTGCTTGACAGCTACGCGCCGCTGGGCAAGTTCGACATTGTGTTCTGCCGCAACGTGCTGATCTACTTCTCGGCCCAGGTCAAGAAGGACATCCTCATGCGCATTCACGGCACCCTCAAGCCTGGTGGCTACCTGTTCCTCGGCGCGTCCGAGGCGCTCAACGGGTTGCCGGACCACTATCAGATGGTCCAGTGCAGTCCGGGGATCATCTACCAGGCCAAGTAAGGCCAAGCGAAAAAGGCCGGTGTCCTGCGACACCGGCCTTTTTTTTGTTCCTGCCAGGGCGTGATCCCTAGGCCTGTGGTTGCCGGTCGGTGCGGGTATCGTCCTTGACGTCAATTTTTTGTTTTGCCGCTTTTGCCGCCTGGCAATTGCCGCTTGATGCGCTCGAAGCGGAAGCGTCTTGCCGCTTTTCTGGCAGCTTCATCAACCATTTGATCGGCTGGCCCCCTATTTACGAGGGTTTTGATGGTTGGCACAGCCCTTGCTAAAGCCTAAGCCAACGAAACTCTGGTCAACCTCCGAAGGTTTCCCCGATATGAGCATCAGCTTCGACAAGGCGCTCGGCATCCACGAAAAGGCGTTGGGCTTTCGCGCCCAGCGTGCCGAGGTGCTGGCCAACAACATCGCCAACGCCGACACGCCCAACTACAAGGCGCGCGACATGGACTTCTCGTCGGTGCTCGCCGCCGAGGCCGACAAGCAGCAGAGCGGCCGCATCGCGCTGGACCGTACCAACAATCGCCACATCGAGGCCGAAGGCCTGGCGATGATGGACGACACGTTGCAGTACCGCACGCCGATGCAGCCGTCGATCGACCAGAACACCGTGGACGCGCAGATCGAGCAATCGAACTACACCGAAAACGCCGTTGGCTTCCAGGCCAGCTTCACCCTGCTCAACAGCAAATTCAAAGGGCTGGTATCGGCCCTGCGTGGAGAGTGACCATGTCCCTTGCCAGTGTCTTCAACATCGCCGGTAGCGGCATGAGCGCGCAGAACACGCGCCTGAACACCGTCGCTTCGAACATCGCCAACGCCGAGACGGTATCCTCGAGCATCGACCAGACCTACCGCGCCCGCCACCCGGTTTTCGCCACCACCTTCCAGCAGGCCCAGGGCGGTGCGGGCCAGTCGCTATTCGAGGATCAGGGCGAGGCGGGGCAGGGCGTCCAGGTCAAGGGCATCATCGAGGACCAGAGCAACCTCGAAGCGCGCTACGAGCCGAACCATCCGGCGGCGAACAAGGACGGCTACGTCTACTACCCGAACGTCAACGTGGTCGAGGAGATGGCCGACATGATCTCCGCCAGCCGCGCGTTCCAGACCAACGCCGAGCTGATGAACACCGCCAAGAACATGATGCAGAAAGTGCTGACCCTGGGTCAGTAAGCAGGGGGCCTGAATGACTACCACCAATACCGATACCAAGGTCGGCAGCGGTTATCTGGAATCGCTGCAGAAGCCTGCCAACAAGAACAGCGGCAGCACCGGCCAGGCCGGCAGTGCGCTGGGCAAGGATGCGTTCCTGCAATTGCTGGTGACGCAGATGAAGAACCAGAACCCGCTCGATCCCCAGGACAATGGCGAGTTCGTCGCGCAGCTGGCCCAGTTCAGCAGCCTCGAGGGCATCCAGTCGCTGAAGGAGTCGGTCGACGGCATCCTCACCGGCGTCGGTTCGTCCCAGGCCTTGCAGGCCACCTCGCTGGTTGGTCGCTCGGTGATCGTGTCGACAGACAAGTCGGTGGTCGACACCACCAAGAGCTTCAACGGCCAGGTTGTGGTGCCGTCGAACATCACCGAGGGCAAGGTCACCATCAAGGACAAGGATGGCAATGTGGTCAAGACCATCGACCTGGGCGCGCAGAAGGCCGGTACCGCCGACTTTATCTGGGATGGCACCAACGAGAAGGGCGAGAAGGTCGATCCGGGCACCTACACCTTCAGTGCCGAGGGCACGGTCGACGGCAAATCCAAGACGCTGGCCACGCTGCTGCCGGCCAAGGTCAACAGTGTCAGCTTCCAGAACGGCAGCGAGATGATGCTCGACCTGGCCGGTATCGGCAAAGTCGGCATCTCCAAAGTAACCACCATCGGAATCTAACGCCGCAGCATCGGCACAAGGAGCGAGTAAATGTCTTTCAATATCGGCCTTAGCGGTCTCTCTGCGGCGAACAAGGCTCTGAACGTCACCGGCAACAACATTGCCAACGTCGCCACCCACGGTTTCAAGGCCTCGCGTGCCGAGTTCGGCGACCAGTACTCGCAGTCCATTCGCGGCACCGCCGGCGGCAAGACCCAGGTGGGCAGCGGTGTGAAGACCATGGCGGTCTCGCAGATGTTCAACCCGGGTAACATCAATGGCACTGGCCAGGCGTTGGACATGGCCATCGACGGCAACGGCTTCTTTGCCCTCAACGACAACGGCTCGCGAATCTATACCCGTGCCGGCGCCTTCTACAGCGACAAGGAAGGCTACATCGTCAACGCTGGTGGCGCCAACCTGCAAGGTTATGCGGTGGATGGCAACGGCAAGGTGATCCAGGGAGTGCTGACCAATCTCAAGATCGATTCCTCCAATCTTTCGCCGAAACCGACCAGCCGTATTTCTGAAACCGTCAACCTGAACTCCAGTGCTGTCGAGCCGAAGGTGAGTCCATTCGACCCGGCTACCGTTGATAGTTACAACTACACCTTCAATACCCCGGTCTACGACAGTCAGGGTAATGAACACCAGATGAACCAGTACTTCGTCAAGGAGCCAGGTACCAACACCTGGTCCATGTACACCACCATTGATGGTCGCAATCCGGCCACTCCGGGCTCGCCCACGCCTTTGAAAAATACCTTGCCGTTCAAGCCCGATGGCAGCCTGGATACCGCGGCAATGACGGCGGGTACGGTTACGGGTGGTTTGACCATCAATGCCGACAAGACCTTCAGTTTCGCCAGCTGGGTTCCCGCCGAAAAAAATGCGGCAGGCACCTGGATTGCCAATGGCGCGACCGCCAATCCCGGCGGCGTTGCCCTGGATATGCTGGCTACCACCCAGTACAACAACAAGTCGGCTACCACCGCCAAGGATCAGGACGGCTACGCCACGGGTGAGCTCACCGGCCTGACCGTCGACCAGAGCGGCAACCTGTTCGCCAACTTCAACAATGGCCAGGACAAGGTGATCGGCCAGGTGGTGATCGCCAACTTCGCCAACCTGCAGGGGCTGACGCCTGTCGGCGGTACCGCCTGGAAAGAATCCTACGCTTCGGGTGTGCCGATCATCGGCGAGCCGGACTCCGGTACCCTGGGGCGTATCGCCGGCAGCTCCCTGGAAGACTCCAACGTCGACCTGACCTCCGAGTTGGTCAACCTGATCAAGGCGCAGAGCAACTACCAGGCCAACGCCAAGACCATTTCCACCGAAAGCACCATCATGCAGACCATCATTCAGATGACCTGATGATCGTGGCGTGAGAAAGCCCCTGCTTGCGGGGGCTTTTTCACGTCTGGCACAACGGAGGGTGATGCCATGAAGAGGCTGTCGCTACTTGTGGCGGTGACGAGCGCACTGTTGGTCGCGCTCTCGCTGCGTGCCGCGCCGGCGCCCTGGTATCAGTGGCAAAGCCTGGCGACCGGACGCTACATGTGCTCGGCCACCGATCCAGGCGAGGGCTGGAAGCGTCATTCCGGGCCCTACAGCAATGGCGCGTGCCGGAACAACTGACGGGGTGTTGCCGCCTGCGGCAAACATTCGCCGACAAACTGACGCTCGTGGCCTTGGTGTGGCCCTGCATGCCCCGTATTCAAGGGGTTGCGTCAGCTTGGTTCGATATTTGCTTTGCCCTTGCCAACGATAACGCGGCAAGGTTCGCGTAGAGGAGATGCTGTGGACAAGATGCTTTATGTGGCCATGACCGGCGCCAGCCAGAACGCGCTGGCGCAGAAGGCCCATGCCAACAACCTGGCGAACGTTTCCACCAACGGCTTCCAGCGCGACCTGGAGCAGGCGCGTTCGATGCCGGTGTTTGGCGACAGCTTTCCGGCGCGCGCCTTTGCCATGACCGAGCGCCCGGCCACCGACTTCAGCGAAGGGGCCCTGGTCGAGACCGGTCGCGAACTGGATGTGGCGGTGGCCGGCAAGGGTTTCATCGCCGTGCAGGCGCCGGACGGCAGCGAAGCCTACGTGCGCACCGGCAGCCTTAACATCGACGCCCTGGGCGTGCTGCGCGCCGGCAACGGCATGCCGGTGATCGGCAATGGCGGCCCCATCGCCATTCCGCCGGAGCAGAAGGTCGAGGTCGGCGACGACGGCACCATCAGCATCCGCGCCATGGGCGAGGATCCGCGGGTGATGGCCGAAGTCGACCGGATCAAGCTGGTCAATCCGGACATCAAGGGGCTCACCAAGGGGTTGGACGGCATGATCCGCACTACCAGCGGCCAGCCAGCCGACGCCGATGTCAACGTGCGGGTGGTGTCTGGTTTCCTGGAGTCGAGCAACGTCAACGCCGTCGAGGAAATGACCTCGGTGCTGGCGCTGTCCCGCCAGTTCGAACTGCACGTCAAGATGATGAACGCGGCCAAGGAAGGCGATGAAGCCATGGCTCGGGTTTTGCAAATCGGCTAATTACATTTGAACGGGTGCCGTAAAACAGGCGCACGAGGAGAACACTAAATGCTTCCGGCTCTTTGGGTCGCTAAAACCGGCCTGTCCGCCCAGGACACCAACCTCGCGGTCATCTCCAACAACCTGGCCAACGTGTCGACCACCGGCTTCAAGCGTGATCGCGCCGAATTCCAGGACCTGCTCTACCAGATCAAGCGTCAGCCTGGCGCGCAGTCCACCCAGGACAGCGAGCTGCCTTCGGGCCTGCAGGTCGGTACCGGTGTGCGCATCGTCGGCACCCAGAAAAGCTTCACCGCCGGCAGCCTGCAGACCACCGAGAACCCGCTGGACATGGCGGTCAACGGTCGCGGTTTCTTCCAGATCCTGCAGCCTGACGGCACCGTGTCGTACACCCGTGATGGCACCTTCCACCTGAACTCCGACGGCCAGATCGTCACCGCCAACGGTTTTGCCCTGGAGCCGGCGATCGTCGTGCCGCCGGACGCGCAGACCTTCACCGTTGGCAAGGACGGCACCGTGTCGATCACCACCGCGGGCAACCCGGCCGCTCAGGTCATCGGCAACATCCAGACCGCCGACTTCATCAACCCGGCCGGTTTGCAGGCCATTGGCGGCAACCTGTTCTTCGAGACCGCCGCCAGCGGTGCGCCGCAGGTTGGCACGCCGGGCCTGAACGGCTTCGGCACCACCGAGCAGCAGATGCTGGAGGCGTCCAACGTCAGCACCGTCGAAGAGCTGGTGAACATGATCACCACCCAGCGCGCCTACGAGATGAACTCCAAGGTCATCTCCGCCGCCGACAAGATGCTGTCGTTCGTCACCCAGCAGCTGTAAGCCCTGGCGGCCCGCCGGGTGCGGGCCGCTGACCATCCGCTCGCTGTTGCAGCGCCTGTTTCGCCTAGAGGTAAGAGTCATGAAACGTCTGTTGTCCGTTTTCGCCCTGGGGGGGGCGGTGTCGTTGGCCGGTTGCGTCGCGCCGACGCCCAAGCCCAACGATCCGTACTATGCGCCGGTCCTGCCGCGCACCCCGTTGCCGGCAGCGGCCAACAACGGTTCGATCTACCAGGCCGGTTTCGAACAGGGCCTGTATACCGATCGCAAGGCGTTCCGGGTTGGTGACATCATCACCATCACCCTCAACGAGCGCACCTCGGCGAGCAAGAACGCAGGTTCCCAGATCCAGAAGAACAGCAAGGCCGACATCGGTCTGACCTCGCTGTTCGGCACCGTGCCGAACACCAACAACCCGTTGGGCGGCGGTGACCTTTCCCTCGAGGCCGGCTACAGCGGCGACCGCTCCACCAAGGGCGACAGCAAGGCCACCCAGGGCAACACCCTGACCGGCTCGATCACCGTCACCGTGGCCGAGGTGCTGCCCAACGGCATCATCGCCGTGCGCGGCGAGAAGTGGATGACCCTGAACACCGGCGAAGAGCTGGTACGTATCGCCGGCCTGGTGCGCGCTGACGACATCGCCACCGACAACACCGTGCCGTCCACCCGCGTGGCCGATGCGCGCATCACCTATTCGGGCACCGGCTCGTTCGCCGATGCCAGCCAGCCCGGTTGGCTGGATCGCTTCTTCATCAGCCCGCTCTGGCCTTTCTGAGTACGGATGACCATGTTCAATGCTAGGCGGTTGATTGCCGCGACACTGCTTCTGACCTGTGCCTTCGGTGCTCACGCCGAGCGCTTGAAGGATATCGCCAGCATTTCCGGCGTGCGCACCAACCAACTGATCGGTTACGGCCTGGTGGTGGGCCTGAACGGTACCGGTGACCAGACCACCCAGACCCCGTTCACCCTGCAGACCTTCAACAACATGCTGTCGCAGTTCGGTATCAAGGTGCCGGCCGGTTCCGGCAACGTGCAGCTGAAGAACGTCGCAGCGGTATCGGTGCATGCCGACCTGCCGGCCTTCGCCAAGCCGGGCCAGGTAATCGACATCACCGTGTCGTCGATCGGCAACTCCAAGAGCTTGCGCGGCGGCAGCCTGTTGATGACGCCGCTCAAGGGTATCGACGGCAACGTCTATGCCATCGCCCAGGGCAACCTGGTGGTCGGTGGTTTTGACGCTGAAGGTCGTGATGGCTCGAAGATCACCGTCAACGTCCCGTCGGCCGGTCGTATTCCTGGCGGTGCGTCGGTCGAGCGTGCGGTACCGAGTGGCTTCAATCAAGGCAACAGCCTGACCCTGAACCTCAACCGTCCGGACTTCACCACCGCCAAGCGCATCGTCGACAAGGTCAACGAACTGCTCGGCCCGGGCGTGGCCCAGGCCGTCGATGGCGGCTCGGTGCGGGTCACCGCGCCGATGGACCCGAGCCAGCGCGTGGACTACCTGTCCATCCTCGAAAACCTGGAAATCGATCCGGGCCAGGCCGTGGCCAAGGTCATCATCAACTCGCGTACCGGTACCATCGTCATCGGTCAGAACGTCAAGGTCTCGCCAGCGGCGGTGACCCACGGCAGCCTGACCGTGACCATCACCGAAGACCCGATCGTCAGCCAGCCGGGGCCGTTCTCCAACGGCCAGACCGCCGTGGTGCCGCGCTCGCGGGTCAATGCCGAGCAGGAAGCCAAGCCGATGTTCAAGTTCGGCCCGGGCACCACGCTGGATGAAATCGTCCGCGCGGTGAACCAGGTCGGCGCGGCGCCGAGCGACCTGATGGCGATCCTCGAAGCCCTGAAGCAGGCCGGCGCATTGCAAGCCGACCTGATCGTGATCTGAGGACGGTTGGGATGAATCCGAAAAGCCTGATCTCCGGCGCGTCCGACAGCGGCGCCTTCACCGACCTCAATCGGTTGAGTTCGCTCAAAGCTGGTGATCGTGACAGCGAGGGCAACATCCGCAAGGTGGCCCAGGAATTCGAGTCGCTGTTCGTCAGCGAGATGCTCAAGGCGTCGCGCAAGGCCACCGATGTCATGGCCGACGAAGACAGCCCGATGAACAGCGACACGGTCAAGCAGTACCGTGACATGTACGACCAGCAACTGGCGGTGAGCATGTCCCGCCAGGGTGGTGGTATCGGTCTGCAGGATGTGCTGGTGCGTCAGTTGAGCAAGCAGAAGCACAGCGTGAACTCCAGCCCGTTCCCGCGCACCGATGGCGCCGCACCGGTGCTCTGGGGCAGTCGCGTGACCGCGCCCGCGCACGGCGAGCAGCCCGCTGCGGGGCGCAACGACGTCGCGGCCCTCAATTCGCGGCGCCTGGCCTTGCCGGGCAAGCTGACCGACCGTTTGCTGGCCGGTATCGTGCCGACCGCCACCGGTGTCGGCGCTGCGGGCAACGACACGGCCTTGCCCAGCCGCAGCGGCCCCTCGCTCGCTGGTGTCGCCCGGGGCGATTGGCAGCCGGCACAGACTTTCGCCGCGCCGCGCGAAGGCATGCGCATTCTCGGTCGGGCCGTGGCCCAGCCGCCGCTGGCGCCGAGCAAGGCGTTCAGCGACAGCGATGCGTTCGTCTCCACCATGCTGCCGATGGCCGAACAGGCAGCCAAGCGCATCGGTATCGACCCGCGCTATCTGGTGGCCCAGGCCGCGCTGGAGACCGGTTGGGGCAAGTCGGTCATGCGCAATCCCGACGGCAGCAGCAGCCACAACTTGTTCGGCATCAAGGCCACCGGCAACTGGCAGGGTGGTGAGGCGCGGGCGATCACCAGCGAGTTCCGTGGCGGTCAGTTCGTCAAGGAGACGGCGGCGTTCCGTTCCTACGATTCGTACCAGGACAGCTTCCACGACCTGGTCAGCCTGTTGCAGAACAATAACCGCTATAAAGATGCCGTCGGTGCCGCCGATAACCCGGAACAGTTTGCAAGAGAGCTGCAGAAGGCTGGCTACGCGACCGATCCGGACTACGCCCGCAAGATCATCAGCATTGCCCGGCAGCTGCGGCCAACCCAGGAATACGCCATGGCCGGCACTAACACGAATCTATAAGGATTGAAGCATGTCTCTGATCTCGATCGGGCTTTCCGGCCTGAATGCCAGCCAGACGGCGCTGTCCATCACCGGTAACAACATCGCCAACGCGGCGGTCTCGGGTTACTCGCGCCAGCAGACCATCCAGACCACGGGGGCGTCGCACAATATCGGTTCGGGCTTTGTCGGCACCGGGACCACGTTGTCGGATGTACGTCGCATCTACAACGCCTATCTGGACAACCAGCTGCAGACGGCTACCTCGCTGAACACAGATGCGGCGGCGTTCCAGGATCAGATCACCGGCATCGACAAGCTGCTGGCTGAAAGCGACACCGGTATCAGCTCGGTGCTGACCGCGTTCTTCTCGGCCCTGCAGACCGCCTCGGCCAAGCCCAGCGATGTTGCCTCGCGCCAGTTGCTGCTGACTCAGGCGCAGACCCTGAGCAATCGTTTCAATGCCATCTCCAGCCAGATGAACCAGCAGAACGGTAGCATCAACAGCCAGCTGGATACGCTGTCGGGCCAGGTCAACCAGCTGACGTCGAGCATCGCCGACCTCAACAAGCAGATCACCCAGCTGTCGGCCTCCGGTGCATCGCCGAACAACCTGCTCGATGCCCGCAGCGAAGCGGTGCGCCAGCTCAACGAGCTGGTCGGCGTCACCGTGCAGGAGCGTGACGGCAACTATGACGTGTACCTGGGCAACGGCCAGTCGCTGGTCACCGGTGGCCGCGCCAACACCCTGAGCGCCGTGCCGAGCACCACCGACAAGAGCCAGTACAGCCTGCAGATCAACTACCCGAACTTCTCCTCGGATGTCACCTCGGTGGTCACCGGCGGACAGATCGGTGGCTTGCTGCGCTACCGTAACGACGTGCTCAATCCGTCGATGAACGAGCTGGGGCGTGTCGCCCTGGTGGTGGCCGACAGCATCAACAGTCAGCTGGGACAAGGCCTGGACGCCAACGGGCAGTTCGGTAGCGCGCTGTTCTCCAGCATCAACAGTGCCATGGCGATCAGTCAGCGCAGTTTGGCGGCCTCGGGCAACAGTGCGGGTTCGGGTAACCTGGATGTGACCATCGCCAACAGCGGTGCGCTCACCACTTACGACTACGAAGTCAAGTTCACCAGCGCCAACCAATACAGCGTGCGTCGTTCCGATGGCACCGATATGGGCAGCTTCGACCTGACCACCACGCCGCCGCCAGTGATCGACGGCTTCACCCTGAAACTGAACGGGGGCGGTCTGACCGCCGGGGACAGCTTCAAGGTGAGCCCGACCCGTTCGGCGGCAGGCTCCATCAATACCGTTCTTACCGATGCCAACAAGCTCGCCTTCGCTGGGCCGATCAATGGCATTGTGGTCGGCGACAACACCGGCTCTGGCACCATTACCCAGCCAACCCTGGGCAAACTGGATATCTATGGTGGGGCCGATACCGCGCTGATTCAGAGCTCGATCAAGAATTCGATGCCGGTACGGGTCGAGTTCGGGGCGGCCAGCGGTGGCACTCAGGGCTACAAATTGTTCGATGCCAAGGGTGGGCTCATCGGTAGCGGAACCATTGTCCCGGGGCAGGACAACAAGCTGGCGATCAACGTGCCCATGCGTGACGCTGCAGGTAACCCGATCCTTGATGGCAGTGGCAATCCGCGCACGTTCAGCATGGAGACCACGATCGGCGGCAGCCCGGCGGCAGGTGACCGCTTCGAGTTCCGTTTCAATGCCGACGGCAAGTCCGACAACCGCAACGCCCAGGCGCTGCTGGGGCTGCAGACCAAATCCACCGTCGGCGTGACCTCCGGCGGTGGCTCCAGCTTCACCTCGGCCTACGCATCGTTGGTCGAGCGGGTCGGTGCCAAGGCCAACCAGGGCAAAATCGATACCGTTGCGACCAAGGCCGTGCTCGATGCGGCCAAGGAAAGCCGCAACGGGGTTTCCGGTGTCAACCTGGACGATGAGGCGGCCAACCTGATCAAGTTCCAGCACTACTACACCGCGTCGTCGCAGATCATCAAGGCGGCGCAGGAAACCTTCAGCATCCTGATCAACGCATTGTAAGGAGTAGCCATCGTGCGTATTTCCACCGCTCAGTTCTATGAGTCGAGCGCCAGTAGCTACACCAAGAACTTCGCCGACCTGATGAAGAGCAAGACGCAGATCGACAGCGGCGTGCGCATCCAGACCGCCGCCGACGATCCGGTTGGCGCCGCGCGCCTGCTCCTGCTGCAACAGCAGCAGGCGCTGCTCAAGCAGTACGACGGCAACATGACCACGGTGAACAACTCTCTGCTGCAAGAAGAGAGCGTGCTGAGCACCATCAACGATGCCATGCAGCGTGCCAGCGAGCTGGCCCTGCGTGCCGGTGGCGCTGGCGTGACCGATGCCGACCGTGTCTCCATCAGCAGCGAGCTCAAGGAGATCGAGGCCAACATCTTCGGCCTGCTCAATTCGCGCGATGCCAACGGCGACTACATGTTCGGTGGCACCAAGACCTCGTCGCCGCCCTATGTGCGCAATGCCGATGGCACCTACAGCTACCAGGGCGACCAGACCCAGTTGAGCCTGCAGGTGTCCGACACCCTGAGCCTGGCGACCAACGACACCGGCTTCAGCATCTTCGATTCGGCCAAGAACAAGAGTCGTACCCAGTCCACCCTGGTGACGCCGCCGGTCGATGACGGCAAGGTCGCGCTCTCGCCGGGTCTGCTGACCTCGAACAATACCTACAACAGCAGCTTCACCGCTGGCCAGCCGTACAAGATCACCTTCACCAGCGCCACCCAGTACAAGGTGACCGATGCCCTGGGCAATGACGTCACCGCCGAGACGCCCACCAATGGCACCTTCGATAGCAAGGCCGAGGGCGGCAATCGCATCTCGCTGCGCGGCGTCGAGTTCGAGGTCACCGCCTCGCTGAAAGAAGGCGATGATGCCAATACCGTCTTCGCCGGCCGCGAGTTCAGCGTGCAGGCCCGTCCCGATTCGCTGACGACCGTGCGTGGTGCCGGCAACCCGTCCAGTGCACAGGTCACCAGCGGCGCTGTGACCGACCCGGCCGCTTACAGCAGCACCTTCCCGAGTGATGGGGCGGTGATCAAGTTCACCGGTGCCAACACCTACGAGTTCTATGCCCAGCCTTTGACTGCGGACAGCAAACCCGTTGCCAGCGGTACCTTCACCGCGCCGTCGCTGACGGTGGCCGGCGTCACCTACCAGGTGTCCGGTGCGCCGCAGGCGGGTGACCAGTTCGCGGTAAATGCCAACAATCACCAGAACCAGAGCGTGCTGGAAACCATCAGCCAGCTTCGTGCGGCGCTGGATGCGCCGCCAGGTGGCGCGGGCAACAATACCGCCATCAAGAACGCCGTAGCCTCGGCGGTGGCCAACCTGGCCAGTGCCCGCGAGCAGGTCGATATCACTCGTGGTTCGATCGGTGCCCGTGGCAACTCGCTCGATATCCAGCGCCAGGAAAACACCAGCCTGACCACGGCCAACAAGGTCACCCAGGATGCCATCGGCAATACCGACATGGCCGATGCCTCGATCATGCTGACCCTGCAGCAGGCCATGCTCGAAGCTTCGCAACTGGCCTTCTCGCGTATTTCGCAACTGAGCCTGTTCAACAAGCTCTGATCGCGATCCGCGTCAGGAAAGCCCCGGTCAGCGTCATGCTGCCGGGGCTTTTTCGTATCTGGCGCGCGGTGGTGGCAGGGGTTTGGCGATAATTGACTGTGACTAATGAGTCAAATCGTGCATCTTCCCTGTATTCTATGCGGCAGTTGCTGCAGCATTTTGTTACCGGTGCGCAAAGGGCAAGCCTGGTGTCGGCCTGCCCGGGGCGCATTGCCCTCGACCCGGTAGTTGGCGCCCTCAATTCATCGAGTGGCGGTCTTTGGCTGTTTTCATTGGGAAGCCAGAATGATTGGCATCAAAAGCATCGCGAGTTACGTGCCCACCGCTGGCCTGGACAACTACGTCCAGGGTGCGAAGTTCGGCAAGGACGAAGAGTTCATGTTCGGCAAGATCGGCGCCTCCTTCCTGCCGCGCAAGGCCGAGGAGCAGGAGACGTCTGACCTGTGCGTGGAGGCTGCACGGGCGCTGTTCGCCAACAACCCAGAGCTTGATCCGCAGTCGATCGATGTGCTAATCGTGGTCACCCAGAACGGTGACGAAGAGGGCCTGCCGCACACGGCGGCGATCGTCCAGAACAAGCTGGGCCTGTCGACCCGCGTGGCGGCCTTCGACGTGTCGCTGGGTTGCTCCGGGTATGTCTATGGCCTTTACGCCATCAAGGGCTTCATGCAGGCGGCGGGGCTGAAAAACGGCCTGCTGATCACCGCCGACCCGTACTCGAAGATCGTCGATCCGGAAGACCGCAACACCACCATGCTGTTCGGTGACGCCGCCACGGCCACCTGGATGGGCGAGAACGCCGTCTGGCAACTGGGCGAGGCGCGCTTCGGCACCGACGGTTCGGGTGCCGAGCACCTCAAGGTCAACGATGGCACCTTCTTCATGAATGGCCGCCAGGTGTTCAACTTCGCCCTGGTCAAGGTGCCGGCGCACCTGCATGAGCTGCTGGCGGCCAGTGGCCTGCAGTCCTCGGACATCGATGCGTTCTGCATCCATCAGGGCAGCGCGGCGATCGTTGATGCCGTGGCACGACGCTTCGAAGAGCAGCATCCGGAGAAGTTCGTCAAGGACATGCTCGAGACCGGCAATACCGTGTCCTCCAGCGTGCCGCTGCTGCTGCAGAAACACATGTTCGACAGCAGCTGGAAGCGCGTGGCCATCAGCGGCTTTGGCGTGGGCCTGTCGTGGGGCTCGGCGATTCTCTATCGCGCCTGAGTCTCGACGATCTCAGAGAGAAACGCCTGGCGTGTCCCGCCAGGCGTTTTTTTATGCCTGGAAGATCGCCCCTGTAGGAGCGGGCTTGTCCCGCGATGGGCTGCAAAGCAGCCCCTGATCGGCAACCGCCAAATCAATAACCCCCTGATTTCATGGGGGTGGCGGGGTGATGGCATTTTTTTTTCGCAAATGCCCTCAAGCAACCCACGCAGACGACGATAACCATTACGAAGGTTCTCTAGGCCATACCCGGCGGATGCCAGGGCCGGAAGCCGCAGTACCCATCCAACGAGGATTTCGTCATGGCTTTAACTGTAAACACCAACATTGCTTCGGTTACTACTCAGGTTAACCTGAACAAGGCCAGCACTGCCCAGACCACTTCGATGCAGCGCCTGTCTTCCGGCCTGCGCATCAACAGCGCCAAAGACGACGCTGCCGGCCTGCAGATCGCCAACCGTCTGACCAGCCAGATCAACGGCCTGGGCCAGGCAGTTAAGAACGCCAACGACGGTATCTCGATCGCCCAGACCGCCGAAGGCGCAATGCAGGCTTCGACCGACATCCTGCAAAAAATGCGTACCCTGGCTCTGTCCTCGGCCACTGGCTCCCTGAGCCCTGACGACCGTAAGTCGAACAACGACGAATACCAGGCTCTGACCGCCGAACTGAACCGTATCTCGGAAACCACCACCTTCGGTGGCCAGAAGCTGCTGGACGGCTCCTACGGCACCAAGGCCATCCAGGTCGGCGCCAACGCGAACGAAACCATCAACCTGACCCTGGAAAACGTTGCTGCCAGCAACATCGGTTCCCAGCAGGTCAAGAGCACCGCGATCGCACCAAGCGCAACCGGCGTTGCCGCTGGCAGCCTGTCCGTTACCGGTAACGGCCAGACCGCCACTGTCGCCTACGCTGCTGGCGCTTCCGCCAAGCAAATCGCCAGCAACCTGAACGGTTCGATCGGTGGTCTGACCGCAGCTGCCAGCACTGAAGTCAAGCTGGACGTTCTCGCTGCCACTCCATCCAACTTCAAGCTGTCTGTCGGTTCCAGCGGTACTGTTGACTTCGTTGGTGTGACCGACCAGAAGGGCCTGGCTGACCAGCTGAAATCCAACGCCGCCAAACTGGGCATCAGCGTCAACTACGACGAAGCCAAACAAACCCTGAGCATCAAGTCGGACACTGGCGAGAACATCAACTTCTCGGCTGCTGACACCAACGCCCAGGCGAACATCTCGATCGCCGCCAAAGACGGCTCCGGCAACTTCGCTGCTGGTGCTGCTCTGGGTGGTGCTGCCATGGTGGTCACCGGCCAGATCTCCCTGGACTCGGCCAAGGGCTTCTCGCTGGGCGGCGCTACTGATCTGTTCGGTGCTGCGACCGTTACCTCCGCCAAGACCGCCATCTCGCAAACCGACGTCACCGACGCCACCAAGGCTCAGAACGCCCTGGCCGTTATCGACAAGGCCATCGGTTCGATCGACAGCGTCCGTTCGGGCCTGGGTGCTACCCAGAACCGTCTGACCACCACCGTTGACAACCTGCAGAACATCCAGAAGAACTCCACCGCTGCCCGTTCGACCGTGCAGGACGTGGACTTCGCTTCGGAAACTGCAGAGCTGACCAAGCAGCAGACCCTGCAGCAGGCTTCGACCGCGATCCTGTCGCAGGCTAACCAGCTGCCATCCTCGGTCCTGAAACTGCTCCAGTAATTCAGGCGCCTGAGTAAGAGGTGGAAGGGCGCGTTTACGTGCCCTTTCGCTTTTTTGACATGAGGAGTTCGAAGCATGGACATGAGTGTCAAGCTGAACCAGGTGTATCCTTCGGTGCTGCCTCAGGCAGTGGCGACTGCCAAGGACCCACTGGTGCCTGTCAAGGTGCCGGAAGCCGCGGCCGTCGATGATAAGCCGCACACCCGCGAGGACCTGGAGAAAGCGGTTGGCGAAATCCGTGATTTCGTCCAATCGAGCCAGCGCAAGCTGGATTTTTCAATCGATGATTCCACCGGCCGGGTCGTGGTCAAGGTGATCGCCACCGAATCCGGTGATGTGATCCGCCAACTCCCGTCGGAAACGGCGCTGAAGCTGGCACAAAGCCTCAGCGAAGCCGGCAGCCTGCTGTTTGACGGCAAGGCGTAAGCTGGCATGATTTTTGTTGCTGTCGGTCATTTGCGGCGTGTAGTCGTCAAGGACCCGGCAGCTACCGAACAAGGAGAGCAATGATGGCAGGTTCAACAATCAGCGGTATCGGATCGGGCATCGATACCCAGGCGATTGTGAAGTCCCTGGTGGACGCGCAGAAGGCGCCGAAACAGGCACAGATCAATACCCAGACACTGAAGGCAACCACCACATTGTCCTCAATCGGCAAGATCCAGGCGGCCCTGGATGCCTTCCGTGGTGCACTGACCAGCATGACCAACGACAACAGCTTCGGTGGTCTGGCGTTGAAGTCCTCGGATGAGAAGGTTGCGACCATCACCGCGAGTGCTGGTGCGGCCACTGGCTCGTTCAACCTGCAGGTAGAGCAGTTGGCGTCTGCGTCCAAAGTGTCCACCAAGGTGTATGCCGGCGGTGCGAATAGCGTGGTCAATCCCGGTACTACCAGCACCAAGCTGACCATTACCCAGAATGGCAAGGACCACGACGTCAGTATCCCGCCGGGCGCCACGCTGCAGCAGGTGCGCGAGGCGATCAACAGTCAGTTCGGCACGGCCGGCCTGAGTGCCAACGTTCTGACCGATGCCTCGGGTTCGCGTCTGGTGATCACGTCCAACAAGATGGGTGTGGGTTCCGATATCACCCTGTCGGGGAATTCGGGCATCGATACCGGGTACACGGTTGTAGAGCAGCCCAAGAATGCCAAGTACGTGCTCGATGGTATCTCCATGGAGTCCAAGAGCAACGATATCAGCGATGCGATCAGCGGGTTGAATATCAAGCTGGTGGGTGTTTCCGCCAAGGAAAAGGATAGCGACCTCTTTGTCAAGACCACGCTGTCGCTGACCACCAGCTCCACCGCGTTGAAGTCGGGCCTCAAAGGCTTCATCGACACCTACAACGCGCTGCTCAAGGCGGTAAACGCCGAGACCAGGGTGACGAAGAACGCCGACGGCACTGTGACGCCCGCAGCGCTCACCGGCGACGCGTCCATGCGCGCGCTGATGTCATCGATCCGCGAAGAAATGAACGCGCTTTCCGGCAACGGCACGATGAAGTCGCTCGCCGCCTTTGGCGTCACCACGTCCCAGGATGGCGGCACGCTCAGCCTGGACGAAAAGAAGTGGGACAAGGCCGCGGCCACCAACGCCGCCGACCTGACCAGCATCTTCAATGGCAAGAATGGCCTGCTGGCACGCCTGCAGACCGCGACCGAACCGTATGCCAAGGCATCCACCGGCACCCTGGCCGAGCGCTCCAAGGCGCTGAGCGAGAGCCTGACCAAGCTCAAGACCGAGCAGGATACCCTGGATACGCGCATGGAAGCCCTGCGCGTTAGCCTGCAGGACAAGTACAACAGCATGGATACCCTGGTCTCCCAGTTGCGCCAGCAGCAGAACAACGTGCTGGGCACGCTCAACGCGCTGAACAACGCCAAGAGCGACAAATAATCCGTGATCGTCCCGTGAAGTCCGGGCATGATGTCCGGCTTCACCTCGGCGGCAGGTAAAGTTTTCTGCCGCCGACCCGATACAGGGACTATGAAACCAGTCGTTTTTGCCCGCTACGAGGTCGCAAGATGAATCCCATGAGAGCCCTTCGGCAGTACCAGAAGGTCAATTCCCATGCCCAGATTTCCGAAGCAACGCCCCATCGCCTGGTGCAGATGCTGATGGAGGGTGGGCTCGATCGCATGGCCCAGGCCAAAGGTGCGCTGGCCCGCGGCGACATCGCCGAAAAAGGCCTGATGCTGGGCAAGGCCATCGACATCATCATCGGCCTGAACGACGGCCTGGATGCGCAGAAGAGCGCGGACCCTGCCTACATCGAGCAGCTGTCGAGCCTCTACGCCTACATGACCAATCGCTTGATGCAGGCCAATATCGACAACGATCCGGCAATCATCGACGAGGTGGCGCAATTGCTGATCACCGTCAAGAGCGGCTGGGACGCGATCGCCGAAGCGCAACAAGCCGGCTGAGCCGGGCAGGGAGAGCAAGGTGAGCAGCGAACTGCAACGATTCGACGAGACCCGCGACGCTCTGCTGAGCGCCCTGAGTGCCAAGGACTGGGATGCCATCGGCAGGCTCGACGAGAGCTGCCGCACTTGCATCGACGACATGCTCGGCGCGCCGACGCTGGACGAAGACTTGGTCAAGGAGCGCCTGGAAGGGTTGCTGCAGGTCTACCGCGAGTTGCTCGACGCGACCATCGGTGAACGCCAGGCCATCGCCGATGAAATGACCCAGATCAATCAAGCAAAGAATGCGTCGAAGGTTTACCATTTGTTCAGTTAAGATGCACCGGACTGAGCAAAAGGCGCCATAAATTTGACTGTGCAGGCCTTTTTGACTTTACTAGTGGCTGTTTTCGAAATTCAGACGTCCGAACACTGACCATTCAGTCGGAATGATGTCGTGCACGCCCTCCGGGCGCCGATATGACTAGGGAAGTTGCTATTGCATGTGGCGTGAAACCAAGATTCTCCTGATCGATGACGACAGCGAACGCCGCCGCGATCTGGCGGTGGTCCTGAATTTTCTCGGCGAAGATAACCTCTCCTGTTCCAGTGGCGACTGGCAGCAGGTGGTCGAGGGTTTGTCTTCCAGTCGCGAAGTGCTGTGCGTCCTGATCGGGACCGTAAATGCTCCGGCCAGCGTGCTGGGGCTCCTTAAGACAGTGGTCGGGTGGGATGAGTTCCTTCCGGTTCTGCTTTTGGGTGAAATTTCTTCCGCGGAGTTCCCCGAGGACCTGCGTCGTCGCGTGCTCTCGAATCTCGAGATGCCGCCGAGCTACAGCCAGTTGCTCGACTCCCTGCACCGTGCCCAGGTCTACCGCGAGATGTATGACCAGGCCCGCGAGCGTGGTCGCCAGCGCGAGCCCAACCTGTTCCGCAGCCTGGTGGGCACCAGCCGTGCCATCCAGCATGTGCGGCAGATGATGCAGCAGGTCGCCGACACCGATGCCAGCGTGCTGATCCTCGGCGAGTCCGGCACCGGCAAGGAAGTGGTGGCGCGCAACCTGCACTACCACTCCAAGCGCCGCGAGGCACCATTCGTGCCGGTCAACTGCGGGGCGATTCCGGCGGAGCTGCTCGAGAGCGAACTGTTCGGTCACGAGAAGGGCGCCTTCACCGGGGCGATCACCAGTCGTGCCGGGCGTTTCGAGCTGGCCAACGGCGGCACGCTGTTCCTCGACGAGATCGGCGACATGCCGCTGCCGATGCAGGTCAAGCTGCTGCGCGTGCTGCAGGAGCGTACTTTCGAGCGGGTCGGCAGCAACAAGACCCAGAGCATCGACGTGCGCATCATCGCCGCGACGCACAAGAACCTCGAGACCATGATCGAGGACGGGACCTTCCGTGAGGACCTGTACTACCGGCTCAATGTGTTCCCCATCGAGATGGCGCCATTGCGTGAGCGGGTGGAAGACATCCCGCTGCTGATGAACGAGCTGATCTCGCGCATGGAGCACGAGAAGCGTGGCTCGATCCGCTTCAACTCTGCATCGATCATGTCGCTGTGCCGTCATGGCTGGCCGGGCAACGTCCGTGAACTGGCCAACCTGGTGGAGCGCATGGCGATCATGCACCCGTACGGGGTGATCGGCGTGGCGGAGCTGCCTAAGAAGTTCCGCTATGTGGATGACGAAGACGAGCAACTGGTCGACAGCCTGCGTTCCGATCTTGAGGAGCGCGTGGCGATCAACGGGCATGCGCCGAACTTCGCCGGCCATGCCATGCTGCCGCCCGAGGGGCTGGACCTGAAGGACTACCTCGGCAGCCTGGAGCAGGGGCTGATCCAGCAGGCGCTGGATGATGCCAATGGCATCGTCGCCCGGGCCGCCGAGCGCCTGCGCATCCGTCGCACCACCCTGGTGGAGAAGATGCGCAAGTACGGCATGAGCCGCCAGGGTGGCGAGGAACAGGCGGACGACTGATCCTGCCGGGTCGTGGCGTAATGGCCGGGGTGTTCGACAGCCCCGGCCATTGCGCTCGATCAACAGGCCCGCAGCCCATTGTCCCCATCTCCGGCACGGCTATTGCTACACCGCAGGCAACATACCGTTTTTATGACGGTCAGCCATGCGAGAGAGCACGATGCCCCAGGCCGCCCACCGTTCCCATTCCTCCGATCCGCGAGGACACATCCCGCTCGAGCAGGAAAGCCGGCAGGGTCTCGAGCAGGCGTTCGCCCTGTTCGATCAGGTTTCCAGCCAGCTCAGCCAGTCCTACAACATGCTCGAGGCGCGGGTCAGCGAGCTCAAGGGCGAACTGGCGGTGGTCAGCGCCCAGCGCATGGCCGAGCTGGATGAAAAGGAGCGCCTGGCGAACCGTCTGCAGAACCTGCTGGACCTGCTGCCGGGCGGGGTGATCGTGATCGATGGCGAGGGTTATGTGCGCGAGGCCAATCCGGCGGCTTGTGAGTTGCTCGGCGAGCCGCTGGTCGGCGTGCTCTGGCGTCATGTGATCGCCCGCAGTTTCGCGCCGCGTGAGGATGACGGTCACGAGGTCTCGCTGCGTGACGGGCGTCGCCTGTCCATTGCCACGCGTTCCCTCGATGCCGAGCCCGGCCAGCTGGTGCTGCTCAATGACCTGACCGAAACCCGGCGCCTGCAAGACCAGCTGGCGCGCCACGAGCGCCTGTCGTCCCTGGGGCGCATGGTCGCGTCCCTGGCCCACCAGATCCGTACGCCGCTCTCGGCGGCGATGCTGTATGCCAGTCACCTGGCCGATCCCCAGCAGGTGCTGGCGGAGGAGACCCGTCAGCGTTTTGCCGGCAACCTCAAGGAGCGCCTGCACGAGCTGGAGCACCAGGTGCGCGACATGCTGGTGTTTGCCCGAGGCGAGCTGCCGCTCAACGACCGCATCAGCCCGAAAGCGCTGTTCCAGGCGTTGCAGCAGGCGGCCCATGCCCATGTCCAGGGGCATGCGGTGCGCTGGCAGTGCGACAGTCATCTGGGGGAGTTGCTGTGCAATCGCGACACCCTGGTCGGCGCGCTGCTCAATCTGATTGAGAATGCCCTACAGGCCAGTCATGAGCCGGCACGGATCAAGGTCCACCTTTCCCGTCGCGACGACAGCCTGCGCATCTGCGTGAGCGATGCCGGCAGCGGCATCGATGCGCAACTGCTGGCGCGTCTCGGCGAGCCGTTCCTGACCACCAAGGCCACCGGCACCGGCCTGGGGCTTGCCGTGGTTCAGGCCGTGGTGCGGGCGCATCGCGGCACGCTGGGCCTGCGCTCCAAGCCTGGGCGTGGCACTTGTGTCACCGTGGTGTTGCCGCTGATCGACAGCCGGCTGGAGGCAGGTCAATGAGCGTCAAGGTTCTGCTGGTGGAGGATGATCGGGTCCTGCGCCAGGCGCTGGTCGATACCCTGGAAATCGGCGGGTTCTGCCATCGTGCCGTCGGCAGTGCCGAGGATGCCTTGCTGGCGGTGGCTGAGGAGTCGTTCAGCCTGGTGGTCAGCGATGTGAACATGCCGGGCATGGATGGGCACCAGTTGTTGGCGCAGCTGCGCCGCAATCACCCGCAGCTCCCGGTGCTGTTGATGACCGCCCATGCGGCGGTTGAGCGCGCCGTCGAGGCCATGCGTCAAGGGGCTGTCGACTATCTGGTCAAGCCCTTCGAACCCAAGGCGCTGCTCAGCCTGGTGGCGCGGCATGCCGTCGGTGCCGGCGCAGCGTCGGACGAGGAGGGGCCGGTGGCCTGCGAGCCGGCCAGTCGGCAGTTGCTGGAGTTGGCGGTTCGGGTCGCGCAAAGCGATTCCACCGTGCTGATCTCCGGCGAGTCGGGGACCGGCAAGGAGGTGCTGGCGCGCTATATCCACCAGCAGTCGCGGCGCGTGGACCAGCCGTTCGTGGCGATCAACTGCGCGGCGATCCCGGACAACATGCTCGAGGCGACCCTGTTCGGTCACGAGAAAGGAGCTTTCACGGGCGCGATCGCCGCCCAGGCCGGCAAGTTTGAACAGGCCGATGGCGGCACCCTGCTGCTCGACGAGATTTCCGAGATGCCGCTGGGCTTGCAGGCCAAGCTGCTGCGCGTGCTGCAGGAGCGCGAGGTCGAGCGCGTCGGCGGGCGCAAGCCCATCGCCCTGGATATTCGCATTCTCGCCACGACCAACCGCGACCTGGCGGGCGAGGTGGCGGCCGGACGCTTCCGTGAGGACCTGTACTACCGCCTTTCGGTATTCCCCATGGCCTGGCGGGCGCTGCGCGAGCGTCCCGCCGATATCGTGCCGCTGGCCGAGCGTCTGCTGGCGCGCCATGCGCAAAAGATGCGCCATGCCCAGGTGCGCTTGTCCGCCGAGGCGCGGACGTGCCTGCAGGCCTACGCCTGGCCGGGTAACGTGCGCGAGCTGGACAACGCGATACAGCGCGCGCTGATCCTGCAGCAAGGTGGCGTGATCGAGGCGGCGGATTTCTGTCTGGCTGGCGCCATTCCATTGTCGGTGCCAAAGGTGGCCACTATTGAGCCATTATCGATTGAGCCGGCTGTCGAGGCTGGAGGGCTGGGCGACGACATGCGTCGTCACGAGTTCCAGATGATCATCGACACCCTGCGTGCCGAACGCGGGCGCCGCAAGGAGGCTGCCGAACGTCTGGGCATCAGTCCGCGCACCTTGCGCTACAAGCTGGCACAGATGCGTGACGCGGGCCTGGATGTCGAGGCTAGCCTGTTCGGTTGATACGTCGTTTTGAATGATTTTCGGGTTGGCTGGCACTCCTCTTGCTAGTTCCAACCCATTCGCTGCACGAGTGTCAAAAAAAGTGCGGCAGCCGGAGAGAGAAGTCCATGACCCAAGGTGTTGAATTCAATCGTCTGATGTTGGACATGCGCGCCATGCAGGCCGAAGCCATGTCCCAGCCCAAGGTTGCCGCCGCGCCTGAGCTGGCGCCCGGCCAGAGCAGCTTCGCCGACATGCTCGGCCAGGCCATTGGCAAGGTGCATGAAACGCAACAGGCTTCCTCCCAGCTGGCCAACGCTTTCGAGATCGGCAAGAGCGGTGTCGACCTGACCGATGTGATGATCGCCTCGCAGAAGGCTTCGGTATCGTTCCAGGCCCTGACCCAGGTGCGCAACAAGCTGGTACAGGCGTACCAGGACATCATGCAGATGCCGGTATAAGGGCGAGAGTGAGTCATGGCCGAAGCAGTCGTCGATAACGCCCCCGCCAAAAGTGGCCCGCCAGCGGCCAAGCCGCCGCTGTTCGGCATGGCGTTCCTGGAAAACATCTCGCAGATGCCCATGCTGCGTCAGGTCGGCCTGCTGGTCGGGCTGGCCGCCAGCGTGGCCATCGGTTTCGCCGTGGTGCTCTGGTCGCAGCAGCCGGACTACCGGCCGCTGTATGGCAGCCTGGCGGGCATGGACACCAAGCAGGTGGTGGACGCGCTGGCCTCAGCCGATATTCCCTATAAGGTTGAGCCGAACTCCGGCGCCCTGCTGGTCAAGGCCGACGACCTCTCCCGTGCGCGCCTGAAACTGGCCGCCGCCGGCGTGGCGCCAAGCGATGGCAACGTTGGCTTCGAGCTGCTCGACAAGGAGCAGGGCCTGGGTACCAGCCAGTTCATGGAAGCCACCCGCTATCGCCGTGGACTGGAAGGCGAGCTGGCGCGCACCGTGTCGAGCCTGAACAACGTCAAGGCCGCCCGCGTGCACCTGGCGATCCCGAAAAGCTCGGTGTTCGTGCGCGACGAGCGCAAGCCCAGCGCCTCGGTACTGGTTGAACTGTACCCGGGTCGCAGCCTGGAAGCCGGCCAGGTCATGGCCATCGTCAACCTCGTGGCCACCAGCGTTCCGGAGCTGGACAAGTCCCAGGTGACCGTGGTCGACCAGAAGGGCAATCTGCTTTCCGATCAGCTGCAGGACACCGCCCTGACCATGGCGGGCAAGCAGTTCGACTACAGCCGGCGCATGGAAGGCATGCTCACCCAGCGTGTGCACAATATCCTGCAGCCGGTGCTGGGCAACGACCGCTACAAGGCCGAAGTGTCGACCGATGTCGACTTCAGCGCTGTCGAGTCCACCTCCGAGCAGTTCAACCCTGACCAGCCTGCGCTGCGCAGCGAGCAGTCGGTCAACGAACAGCGTGCCAGCAGCCAGGGGCCGCAAGGTGTGCCGGGGGCCCTGAGCAACCAGCCGCCGGCCGGCGCCTCCGCGCCCGAAAACGCCAAGGCCACCGCCACGCCGGCCGGTGCCATCCAGCCCGGCCAGCCGCTGGTGGACGCCAACGGCCAGCAGATCATGGACCCGGCCACCGGCCAGCCGATGCTCGCGCCGTACCCGAGCGACAAGCGTCAGCAGAGTACCAAGAACTTCGAGCTCGACCGTTCCATCAGCCACACCCGTCAGCAGCAAGGTCGCCTGACCCGACTGTCGGTGGCCGTGGTGGTGGATGACCAGGTCAAGCTCGACGCCGCCACTGGCGAAGCCACCCGCACCCCGTGGGGCGCGGAGGACCTGGCGCGCTTCACCCGCCTGGTGCAGGACGCGGTGGGCTTCGATGCCAGCCGTGGCGACAGCGTCACCGTGATCAACGTGCCGTTCGCCGCTGACCGTGGCGACGAGCTGGTCGACATTCCGTTCTACTCGCAGCCGTGGTTCTGGGACATCGTCAAGCAAGTGCTGGGCGTGCTGTTCATCCTGGTGCTGGTGTTCGGCGTGCTGCGTCCGGTGCTCAACAACATCACAGGTGGCGGCAAGCAGGCTGCCACGGACAGCGACATGGAACTGGGCGGCATGATCGGTCTGGATGGCGAACTGGCCAACGACCGCGTCAGCCTGGGTGGCCCGACAAGCATTCTGTTGCCGAGCCCGAGCGAGGGTTACGAGGCACAGCTCAACGCAATCAAGGGCCTGGTGGCCGAAGACCCGGGCCGCGTGGCCCAGGTCGTGAAAGAGTGGATCAACGCCGATGAGTGACAATCGAGCCATTACCGCCAAGCTGAGCCGCGTCGACAAGGCGGCCATCCTCCTGCTCTCGCTCGGCGAGACCGATGCCGCGCAGGTCCTGCGCCACATGGGGCCCAAGGAAGTGCAGCGGGTCGGTGTGGCCATGGCGCAGATGGGCAACGTCCATCGCGAGCAGGTCGAGCAGGTGATGAGCGAGTTCGTCGAGATCGTCGGCGACCAGACCAGCCTGGGTGTCGGTTCCGACGGCTACATCCGCAAGATGCTCAACCAGGCCCTCGGCGAGGACAAGGCCAACGGCCTGATCGACCGCATCCTGCTCGGCGGCAACACCAGTGGCCTGGACAGCCTCAAGTGGATGGAGCCGCGTGCCGTGGCCGACGTCATCCGCTACGAGCACCCGCAGATCCAGGCCATCGTGGTGGCCTACCTCGACCCCGACCAGGCCGGCGAGGTGCTGAGCAACTTCGACCACAAGGTGCGTCTGGACATCGTGTTGCGCGTGTCGTCGCTCAACACCGTGCAGCCGGCGGCGCTCAAGGAACTCAACCAGATCCTCGAGAAGCAGTTCTCCGGCAACTCCAATGCCGCGCGCACCACCCTGGGTGGTATCAAGCGTGCCGCCGATATCATGAACTTCCTCGACAGTTCCGTGGAAGGCGCGCTCATGGATGCGATCCGCGAGATCGACAGCGACCTGTCGGAGCAGATCGAAGACCTGATGTTCGTCTTCAACAACCTGGCCGACGTCGACGACCGTGGCATCCAGGCGCTGCTGCGCGAGGTGTCCTCCGACGTGCTGGTGGTGTCGCTCAAGGGCGCCGACGAGCGGGTCAAGGACAAGATCTTCAAGAACATGTCCAAGCGTGCGTCGGAGCTGCTGCGCGACGACCTGGAGGCCAAGGGGCCGGTGCGGGTCAGCGACGTGGAGACGGCGCAGAAGGAAATCCTCACTATCGCCCGCCGCATGGCCGAGGCCGGCGAGATCGTGCTGGGCGGCAAGGGCGCCGAGGAAATGATTTAAGCCGCCCCTGCGTGGGGGCGACCTGCCTCGCGATGGCGTCTGTCTCATCGCGGGGCAAGCCCGCTCCCACAGGGACCTGTTAAGGTTTTCGAGAAACTCACCGCATGTCCACCACCGAACACCCCAGCGACCTGATCCGTGCCCGCGACCTCGAGGGCGTGGATGTGTGGGCGCTGCCCAGCTTCGATCCCGAGCCCGAGCCGCAACCCGAGCCCGAGCCGGAAGTCATCGAGGAAGAAGTCGAAGAGGTCCCGCTGGAGGAAGTCCAGCCGCTGACCCTCGAGGAACTCGAGGCCATCCGCCAGGAAGCCTACAACGAAGGCTTCGCCACCGGTGAGCGCGAAGGCTTCCACAGCACCCAGCTGAAGGTACGCCAGGAGGCCGAAGTGGCCCTGGCGGCCAAGCTGGCCAACCTGGAACAGATCATGGCCCACCTGCTCGAGCCCATCGCCGAGCAGGACACGCAGATCGAGAAAGCCTTGGTGCAACTGGTCGCCGGCATGACCCGCCAGGTCATCGGTCGCGAGCTGCGCAGTGATTCGAGCCAGATCACCCACGTGCTTCGTGAGGCGCTGAAACTGCTGCCGATGGGCGCCGACAACATCCGTATCCACCTCAACCCGCAGGACTTCGAGTTGGCCAAGGCCTTGCGCGAGCGTCATGAGGAGAGCTGGAAACTGCTCGAAGATGAGTCGCTGTTGCCGGGCGGCTGCCGGATCGAGACCGCTCACAGTCGTATCGACGCGACCATGGAAACCCGTATCGAGAAGGCCGTGGCGCAACTGTTCGACCAGTCCCACGACCAGGCCCTGCATCCTGCCGCGCCGGACATTTCCGTCGAACTGGACGTGCCGGCGGGTGCAACCGATGCGCCTTGACCGCACCAGCTTCGGCAAGCGTCTGGAGGGCTACGCCGACGCGGTGAAGTTGCCCGACCAGCCGATTGTCGAAGGGCGCTTGCTGCGCATGGTCGGCCTCACCCTCGAAGCCGAGGGTCTGCGCGCGGCGGTGGGCAGCCGTTGCCTGGTGATCAACGACGACAGCTACCACCCGGTGCAGGTGGAGGCCGAGGTCATGGGCTTTGCCGGCAGCAAGGTGTTCCTGATGCCGGTCGGCAGCATCGTCGGCCTGGCTCCCGGTGCCCGCGTGGTGCCGCTGGACGACAGCGGTCGCCTGCCGATGGGCATGAGCATGCTTGGCCGGGTGCTCGACGGCGCCGGTCGCGCGTTGGACGGCAAGGGCGGGATGAAGGCCGAGGACTGGGTGCCGATGGACGGCCCGATCATCAACCCGCTCAACCGTGATCCGATCAGCCAGCCGCTGGATGTCGGGATCCGCAGCATCAACGGCTTGCTCACCGTCGGTCGTGGCCAGCGCCTGGGCCTGTTCGCCGGTACCGGTGTCGGTAAATCGGTGCTGCTGGGCATGATGACCCGCTTCACCGAGGCCGAGATCATCGTGGTCGGCCTGATCGGCGAGCGGGGCCGGGAGGTGAAAGAGTTCATCGAGCACATCCTCGGCGAGGAGGGGCTCAAGCGCTCGGTGGTGGTGGCCTCGCCGGCGGACGACGCGCCCTTGATGCGTCTGCGCGCGGCGATGTACTGCACGCGCATTGCCGAGTATTTCCGCGACAAGGGCAAGAATGTCCTGCTGCTGATGGATTCGCTGACCCGTTTCGCCCAGGCCCAGCGCGAAATCGCCCTGGCCATCGGCGAGCCGCCCGCCACCCGAGGTTATCCGCCTTCGGTGTTCGCCAAGCTGCCCAAGCTTGTGGAGCGGGCCGGTAACGGCGAGCCGGGCGGTGGCTCGATCACTGCGTTCTACACCGTACTGTCCGAAGGCGATGACCAGCAGGACCCGATCGCCGACTCGGCGCGGGGCGTGCTCGATGGCCACTTCGTGCTGTCCCGGCGTCTGGCCGAGGAAGGGCACTACCCGGCCATCGACATCGAGGCCTCGATCAGCCGGGTCATGCCCCAGGTGGTCGACTCCGATCACCTGCGCCAGGCGCAGAAGTTCAAGCAGCTGTGGTCGCGCCTGTCGCAGAGCCGCGACCTGATCAGTGTCGGCGCCTATGTGGCCGGTGGCGATCCGGAAACGGACCTGGCCATCGCCCTGCAACCCAAGCTGGTGGACTTCCTGCGCCAGCGCCTGGATGAGAGCGTCGGCATGGCGCAGAGCCGTGAAGAACTGGCCGCGGTGTTCGCGCCGCCGGCGGGCTGATAGGTCATGGCCCAGCCCAGCCGAGCGGCACGCCTGGTGCCGGTGGTGGAGATGGCCGAGGAGGCCGAGCGCAAGGCCGCCCAGCGCCTGGGGCATTTCCAGAAGCTGCTCAGCGATGCCCAGGCCAAGCAGGCCGAGCTCGAGAGCTTTCGCGAGGCCTATCAGCAGCAGTGGATCAATCGCGGCAGCCAGGGCGTCGACGGGAACTGGCTGGTCAACTACCAGCGCTTCCTCGGGCAGCTGGAAACGGCGATGACCCAGCAGCGCCAGAGCATGGCCTGGCACCAGAACAACCTGAACAACGCCCGCAACACCTGGCAGCAGGCCTACGCCCGGGTCGAAGGGCTGCGCAAGCTGGTCCAGCGCTATCTGGACGAAGCACGTCGAGCCGAGGACAAGCGCGAGCAGAAGCTGCTCGACGAGCTGTCCCAGCGCCTGCCGCGCCAGAGCCACCCCTGATCGACCTGACTGGCGCCTGCCGCCAGCGCCTGCTAAACCTTCAGAAGTCGCATTCGCCATCATCGAAGGAATCGCTCGCATGGCAGTCGAAACTGATTTTTCACAGGATGGGAAAAAGCTGACGATCAAGGTCAAGGGTCGTTTCGATTTCGGCAAGCACCAGGAATTCAGGGATGCCTACGAGCATCAGCGTCCGCGTCCGGATTCCGTGGTGGTAGACCTGAAAGAGGCCACGTATCTCGACAGCTCGGCGCTGGGCATGTTGCTGTTGTTGCGTGACCATGTCGGTGGTGAGGACTCGGATATCCGTGTGGTCCATGCCAGCCCTGACGTGCGCAAGATCCTGGCGATCTCCAATTTCGAAAAGCTGTTCGATATCAGTTGAGCGTGGCCATGTCCGCCGATCAGTCGTTGACCGTGCTGGTGGCCGAGGACGGCGCCGCAGACAGACTGTTGCTGGCGCAGATCGTCCGGCGCCAGGGACATGAGGTGGTCACTGCCGAGAATGGCAAGCAGGCGGTGGCGCTGTTCGCCGAGCGGCGGCCGCAGTTGGTGCTGCTCGATGCACTGATGCCGGTGATGGATGGCTTCGAGGCGGCGCGGCGAATCAAGGCGCTGGCCGGCGAGGCACTGGTGCCGATCATCTTCCTGACCTCCCTCAATGAAGAGGAGGGGCTGGTGCGTTGCCTGGAGGCCGGGGGCGACGATTTCATGGCCAAGCCCTACAGCGCCGTGATCCTGGCGGCGAAGATCCGCGCCATGGATCGCTTGCGTCGCTTGCAGGCGACGGTGCTGGAGCAGCGCGACCAGATCGCCCGCCATCACCATCACCTGCTCAACGAGCAGCGGGTGGCCAAGGCGGTGTTCGACAAGGTCGCCCACTCCGGCTGCCTGAGTGCCTCGAACATCCGTTACCTGCAATCGCCCTATGCGCTCTTCAATGGCGACCTGCTGCTGGCGGCGTTTACGCCTTCGGGCGACATGCATGTGCTGCTGGGGGACTTCACCGGCCATGGCTTGCCGGCCGCGGTCGGCGCCATGCCATTGGCGGAAGTGTTCTATGGCATGACTGCCAAGGGCTATGGGCTGGTCGAGACGCTGCGGGAGATGAATGCCAAGCTCAAGCGCATCCTGCCCGTGGACATGTTCTGTTGCGCGCTGTTGCTCAATCTGAGTTTCCAGCGGGGGACGGTGGAACTCTGGAACGGTGGCATGCCGGATGGCTACCGGTTGTCGGCACAAGGCGAAGTGCTGGAGGTGTTGCCTTCACGCCACCTTCCGCTTGGAATCCTGCCTCCCGAGCAGTTCGACGATACCACCGAGGTGATGCCACTTGCGGTGGGGGAGCGCTTGTTCCTGCTGTCCGACGGCGTGGTTGATACAGGTGATGCGCAGGAATGCCTGTTCGGTGTGGAGCGCTTGCGCGAGGTGCTGGCGGCCAACCGTGATCCGGCAGTGTTGTTCGATGAGCTCATGCAGGCGCTGGCGGGTTTTGGTGGCCAGTCTCGTGACGATATCAGCCTGTGCGATATCCGCATGCTGCCGCCTGAGCATGTAGTACCGCAGGCGGTGGTGTACTCCGACAGTGGTCGTTCCAGTCCACTGGACTGGTCGATGCAGTTCGAGTTGCGGGGCGAGAGCCTGGAGCGCTTCAACCCGGTGCCTTATCTGGTACAGCTGTTGCAGGAAATCCATGGGCTCAGGCCTAGCAGCGGTAAGTTGCACAGTGTGCTGAGCGAGTTGTACGCCAATGCGCTGGAGCATGGCGTGCTGGGGTTGGACTCGGCGCTCAAGTGCGATGCCGAAGGCTTCGCCGAGTACTATCGGCAGCGCGCCGAGCGCCTGGGGCAGCAAGTGCACGGCAGCGTCGGTATTGCCCTGCGGGTGGAACCTCGTGGCGCGGGCGGGCGTCTGACCATCGAGGTCCGTGACAGCGGCGCGGGCTTCGATGTGGCGCGCCTGCCGCTTGACAGGCCTTATGGGCAGGGTTTCAGCGGGCGCGGGGTGAGCCTGGTGCGGCGGCTGGCGGAAAATGCCCAGTGGCTGGAGGGTGGTCGCCTGGCGCGCGTGGAGTTTCAATGGTGAGCCGGTTTGCGCGGCTCGGGCCTAACTCAGGCTTGATCAGGGAGTGAACAAGTGGTGGACATGCATATTGATCAGAAGGTGTTGAGTGACTTGCGGGAGGTCATGGAAGATGGCTACCTGCAGTTGCTGGAAACCTTCCTGGAAGACTCCGAGCGGCGCCTGAACCAACTGCACGAAGCCAAGGACGCCGACGAACTCGGCCTGGCCGCGCACAGCTTCAAGGGCAGCAGCAGCAACATGGGGGCCGTTGGCTTGGCCGAGCTGTGCCGACAGCTCGAGGAACGGGTCCGCCAACAGCCTCTGTACGGTATTGAAGACCTGATCAACCGCATTGATCAGGAGTACCTGGAGGTCCAGCGTTTCTACCGTGGCGAGCGGCAGCGGATTGTCGCCGAGTAAAAGCTGGCGCGAGTTTTGCTTTTCTTCGCACAGACGCACTTTACCAGTTCTGCCGCGGAGACCTCTCAATGCCTGTCGCATCCAATCCATTGTTGCAAGCCGGCCTCGTCAACAAGACGTCGCGCCCGGCTGCCAGTGTGGCGGACAAGCCGCTGCAAGCCCCGGCCAGCCAGTGCAACGGCTTCGACCAGGTCATGGCCAGGCAGGGGCGCGACAGCGTTCCGGCGCGTGACGACAAGGTCGCCAAGGGCGCCGACCAGGCCAAGCCCAAGGAGCAGGCCGCGCCTGCCGCAGGCGGCAAGCCGGACGACGCCAGCAAGCCGGCGGTTGCCGATGACGGCAAGAATTTGCCAGTCATCCCGGGCAGCAAGGCTGCTGCTGAAGCGGATGAAACCAGCGAAGGCGACACCAGCGCGTCTCTCGACGCCAGTCTGGTGGCCGGCCAGGTCACCGATGCCCAGCCGGGCGCGCAGTTGATCCAGGCCCAGGCCGAAGCGGTCGCTCCGGTGCTGCAGGCGGCGGTGCAGGCGCCACAGCCAGCGCTGCCGCCGGCTGCGGTCGTCGAGGAGCCTGCCAAGGATGCCGCGTTCGATCCGGATGCGGACCCCTTGGCCAACATGCCGACCTTGCGTCTGGCGCTGGAGCAGGACGCCCAGGCCAAGGGGACCACATCGGCCCATGCGGCCAGTCCCCGCTCCGAAAGCACCCAGGCAACTGCCGACCCGACCGCCGCGGCCGTCAATACCTTGGCGAACGTGGTCGGCAAGGCCGAGCAGGAGGCGGGGAACGCCGAGCATGGCGACAAGGCATTTGCCGGGTTGATCGACGATGGCCTCAAGGATATCAAGGGTGCCAGCAGCGACACGCGGGTCGATGACTTCGCCGACCGCTTGGCCAGCCTGACGCAGGCGGCGACGCCCAAGACCGCCAATGCCGTGCCGGTGACGCCGAACCCGCTGCAGCAGCCGTTGGCGATGAACCAGGGCGCCTGGACCGAAGGTCTGGTGAACCGGGTCATGTACCTGTCGAGCCAGAACCTCAAGTCGGCTGACATCCAGCTTGAACCCGCTGAATTGGGGCGCCTGGACATCCGCGTCAATGTCGCGGCGGACCAGCCAGCCCAGATTCACTTCGTCAGTGGCCATGCCGGTGTGCGTGATGCGCTGGATAGCCAGGTTTACCGACTGCGCGAGCTGTTCGCCCAGCAGGGGCTGGCGCAGCCGGACGTCAGCGTGGCCGACCAGTCCCGCGGCCAGCAACAGCAGCAGGCGCAGCAGGGCGGCTCGAGCCTGTCCGGCGTGGCGGCGCGCCGCGCCGAGGCGGGCGCAGAGGGCGTAGAGCCTGCCGCTGGCACACGTGCCACCGAACATCAGGTGGTGGTAGGCGACAGCATGGTCGACTACTACGCCTGATTTTTGCCGGCCCTGTCCGGCCACCTCCAGGTGGCGCTTGTCCGGCGACAGGGTCGGTACCTTCCTACTCGGTCGAATCTGGCATAACACTTGCTCAAGCCACGTCATCCTTCTTTGAAACCCCGATGGACGACGGATTATTGGCATGGCTAAGAGTGACGCAGTGAAAGACCCCGCCGCTAAAGGCAAACTCAAGTTGATCCTGCTGCTGGTGCTGGCCCTGCTCCTGGCGGTCGGTCTGTCGGTGGGTGCCACCTGGTTCTTCATGCACAAGAGCGAGTCGGCGCCGGCGCCCGATGCGGCGCAGAGCAACGTCAAGCCGGCGGCGATTTACGAACCCCTGGCACCGGCTTTCGTGGTCAACTTCAACCAGAACGGCCGCCAGCGCTACATGCAGGTGAGCATTACCATGCAGGGGCGCAGCCAGGCCGACCTTGAGGCGCTGAAGGTGCACATGCCGGTGATCCGCAACAACCTGGTGATGATGTTCTCCGGCCAGGGCTTCGACACCCTCGCCAGCAGCCCGGTCGGGCAGGAGATGCTGCGCCAGAAGGCCACCGCGGTGGTGCAGGAAGTGGCACAGAAGGAAGTCGGCAGGCCGGTCGTCGACCAGCTGCTGTTCACCAATTTCGTATTGCAGTAGGAGCACATAGATGGCCGTGCAGGACCTGCTGTCCCAGGATGAGATCGACGCCCTGTTGCATGGGGTGGACGATGGGCTGGTACAAACCGAGAGCTCTGGTGAGCCCGGCAGCATCAAGAGCTACGACCTGACCAGTCAGGACCGTATCGTGCGGGGTCGCATGCCGACCCTGGAAATGATCAACGAGCGTTTCGCCCGTTATACCCGCATCAGCATGTTCAACCTGCTGCGTCGCTCCGCCGACGTGGCGGTGGGCGGCGTGCAGGTGATGAAGTTCGGCGAGTACGTGCACTCGCTGTACGTGCCCACCAGCCTCAACCTGGTCAAGATCAAGCCGTTGCGTGGCACCGCGCTGTTCATCCTCGACGCCAAGCTGGTGTTCAAGCTGGTGGACAACTTCTTCGGTGGCGACGGCCGTCACGCCAAGATCGAGGGTCGTGAGTTCACCCCGACCGAGCTGCGCGTGGTGCGCATGGTCCTGGACCAGTGCTTCGTCGACCTCAAGGAAGCCTGGCAAGCGATCATGCCGGTCAACTTCGAGTACATCAACTCCGAGGTCAACCCGGCCATGGCCAACATCGTCGGCCCCAGCGAGGCGGTGGTGGTCTCGACCTTCCACATCGAGCTCGACGGCGGTGGCGGCGACCTGCACGTGACCATGCCGTACTCGATGATCGAGCCGGTGCGTGAAATGCTCGATGCCGGTTTCCAGTCCGACCTGGACGACCAGGACGAGCGCTGGGTCAAGGCCCTGCGCGAAGACGTGCTGGACGTCAATGTGCCGGTGTCGGCCACGGTCGCCCGCCGCCAGCTGAAGCTGCGCGACATCCTGCACATGCAGCCGGGCGACGTGATTCCGGTGGAACTGCCCGAGCACCTGGTGCTGCGCGCCAACGGCGTGCCGTCGTTCAAGGCGCGGCTGGGTTCGCACAAGGGCACCCTGTCGCTGCAGATCATCGACCCGATCGAACGCCGCTGACGGCGTGCCGGTCGCTCCAACGTATTGAATGCCTGTCGAGGAAATCATGGCTAACGAAAACGAGATCAACTCTCCCGAGGAACAGGCCCTGGCCGATGAGTGGGCTGCCGCCCTGGAAGAGACCGGTGATGCCGGGCAGGCTGACATCGATGCCCTGCTCGGTGGCGACGCCGGTCACATCGGTGGCGATCGCCTGCCGATGGAGGAATTCGCCAGCTCGCCAAAGCCCAACGAACATGTCAGCCTCGAAGGCCCGAACCTGGATGTGATCCTGGACATCCCGGTGAGCATCTCCATGGAAGTGGGTAGCACCGAGATCAGCATCCGCAACCTGCTGCAGCTCAACCAGGGTTCGGTGATCGAACTGGACCGCCTGGCGGGCGAGCCGCTGGACGTGCTGGTCAACGGCACGCTGATCGCCCATGGCGAAGTGGTCGTGGTCAACGAGAAGTTCGGCATCCGCCTGACCGACGTGATCAGCCCCAGCGAACGTATCAAGAAGCTGCGCTGAGTGAAGCGCATGATGCGGGGCTTCACCGCCCTCGGTGCATTGCTGGTCAGTGAAGTGGTGATCGCCGCGGCCGAACCCAACGCCTCGTCTGCCGCGCCGTTGCCTGGCGGGTTGGGCGCGCAGCTGGCACAGATGGTCTTCGGCCTGCTGGTAGTGGTGGGGCTGATCTTCGTCCTGGCCTGGCTGTTGCGGCGCATGCAGGGCAACGCCCAGCGCGGTGCCCAGGTGATCGAAATCGTCGGCAGCCGGGCGATTGGACCGCGCGACCGGTTGCTGCTGGTGCAGGTGGGCAAGGAGCAGATCCTGATCGGCCACAGCCCTGGCAGCATCGAAGCCTTGCATGTGCTGGCCGAGCCCATGGAGGTGCCCGCCGCGGCACGCCAGGCCACGCCGGAATTCGCCCAGCGGCTGCTCGAGCTGATGGGCAAGGATCATAAGGACAAGACGTGATGAGCGGCGCGCTGCGCTTTTTGTTGACCCTGGCGCTGCTGCTGGCCGCGCCGTTGGCCCTGGCCGCAGACCCGCTGTCGATCCCCGCCATCACCTTGTCCAGTGGGGCGGACGGGCAGCAGGAATACTCGGTCAGCCTGCAGATCCTGCTGATCATGACGGCGCTGAGTTTCATTCCGGCGTTCGTCATCCTGATGACCAGCTTCACCCGCATCATCATCGTCTTCTCGATCCTGCGCCAGGCCCTGGGTCTGCAGCAGACGCCGTCGAACCAGGTGCTCACCGGCATGGCGCTGTTCCTGACCATGTTCATCATGGCGCCGGTGTTCGACCGGGTGAACAAAGACGCCCTGCAGCCCTACCTGGCCGAGCAGATGACCGCCCAGCAGGCCATCGACAAAGCTCAGGGGCCGTTGAAGGACTTCATGCTGGCGCAGACCCGGCAGAGCGACCTCGACCTGTTCATGCGCCTGTCCAAGCGCACCGACATCGCCGGGCCCGACCAGGTGCCGCTGACGATCCTGGTGCCTGCGTTCGTCACCTCCGAGCTCAAGACCGCGTTCCAGATCGGCTTCATGATCTTCATCCCGTTCCTGATCATCGACATGGTGGTCGCCAGCGTGCTGATGGCCATGGGTATGATGATGCTGTCGCCGCTGATCATTTCGTTGCCGTTCAAGATCATGCTGTTCGTGCTGGTCGATGGCTGGGCGCTGATCATGGGCACCCTGGCCGGCAGTTTCGGTGGCGTCTGACGCCGCCAAGGAGAGCCTTGCATGACACCTGAAGTCGCTGTCGACCTGTTCCGTGATGCGTTGTGGCTGACCACCCTGATGGTCGCCGTGCTGGTTGTTCCGAGCCTGCTGATCGGCCTGGTGGTGGCGATGTTCCAGGCCGCCACGCAGATCAACGAACAGACCCTGAGCTTCCTGCCGCGTCTGTTGGTGATGCTGATCACGCTGATTGTCGCCGGGCCCTGGCTGGTGCAGAAGTTCATGGAGTACTTCATCGGCCTGTACACCAGCATCCCGCAGCTGATCGGTTGAGGCCGCCATGCTGGAGCTGACCGACACGCAGATCGGCACCTGGGTCGCCACCTTCATCCTGCCGTTGTTCAGGGTGATGGCGGTGCTGATGACCATGCCGATCTTCGGCACCAAGATGCTGCCAGCGCGGGTGCGCCTGTATGCCGCGGTGGCAATCACCGTGGTTATCGTGCCGGGGTTGCCGCCACTGCCCGAGATCGATCCGTTGAGTGTGCGCGGTGTGCTGCTGTGCGCCGAACAGGTCATTGTTGGCGCGTTGTTCGGCTTTTCCCTGCAGTTGCTGTTCCAGGCCTTCGTCATCGCCGGGCAGATCGTCGCCGTGCAGATGGGCATGGCCTTCGCCTCCATGGTCGATCCGGCCAACGGCGTCAACGTCGCGGTGATCAGCCAGTTCATGACCATGCTGGTGAGTGTGTTGTTCCTGCTGATGAACGGGCATCTGGTGGTGTTCGAGGTGCTGACCGAGAGTTTCACCACGCTGCCGGTGGGCAGTGCCCTGGTGGTCAACCATTTCTGGGAGATCGCCGGGCGCCTGAGCTGGGTGCTGGGTGCTGCGCTGCTGTTGATCCTGCCGGCGATCGCTGCGCTGCTGGTGGTCAACATCGCCTTCGGCGTGATGACCCGCGCCGCGCCGCAGTTGAACATCTTCTCCATCGGTTTCCCGCTGACCCTGGTGCTGGGCATGGGGATCTTCTGGGTCGGCTTGGCCGACATCCTTCCACACTACCAGGCACTGGCCAGCGAAGCGCTGCAGTGGCTGCGTGAACTGGCACGGGCGCGCTGAGCATGGCAGAAAGCGAAAGCGGTCAGGACAAGACAGAGGAACCCACCGAGAAGCGCAAACGCGACTCGCGGGAGAAAGGTGAGGTCGCCCGTTCCAAGGAGCTGAACACGGTCGCGGTCACCCTGGCGGGCGCTGGTGGCTTGCTGGCGTTCGGCGGTTATCTGGCGGAAACGCTGATGACCCTGATGCGCATGAACTTCAGCCTGACGCGCGAAGTGATCGTCGACGAGCGCAGCATGGGCGCGTTCCTGCTGGCCTCGGGAAAGATGGCGATCTGGTCGGTGCAGCCGATCCTGATTCTGTTGTTCGTGATTTCCTTCGTTGCGCCTATTGCCCTGGGCGGCTTCCTGTTCTCCGGGAGCTTGCTGCAGCCGAAGTTCAGCCGGATGAACCCATTGTCGGGGATCAAGCGCATGTTCTCGATGAACGCGCTGACCGAGCTGCTCAAGGCCATGGCGAAGTTCATCATGATCTTGCTGGTGGCGCTGCTGGTGCTGGCCAGCGACCGCGAGGCGCTGCTGGCCATTGCCAACGAGCCGCTGGAGCAGGCGATCATCCATGCGGTGCAGGTGGTGGGCTGGAGCACCTTGTGGATGGCGGCGGGGTTGCTGCTGATTGCCGGGCTGGATGTGCCGTACCAGCTGTTCCAGACGAACAAGAAGATGAAGATGACCAAGCAGGAGGTCAAGGACGAGTACAAGGACAGTGAAGGCAAGCCCGAGGTCAAGCAGCGGATCCGGCAGTTGCAGCGGGAGATGTCGCAGCGGCGGATGATGGCGGCGGTGCCGGAGGCGGATGTGATCATCACCAACCCGACCCACTACGCGGTGGCTCTGCAGTACAACCCGGACAAGGGTGGGACGGCGCCGTTGCTGGTGGCCAAGGGCACCGATTTCATTGCCTTGAAGATTCGTGAGATCGGGGTCGAGCATAACGTGCAGATACTCGAGTCGCCGGCCCTGGCGCGGGCGATCTACTACTCCACCGAGATGGAGCAGGAGATTCCGGCGGGGTTGTACCTGGCGGTGGCGCAGGTGTTGGCCTATGTGTTCCAGATTCGGCAGTATCGGGCTGGGAGGGGGAAGGCGCCGGAGCCGTTGAAGAAGGATTTGCCTATTCCTGAGGATCTGCGTCGGGATAGTTAAGTTTGTTTGTTTGTTTGTTTGTTTGTTTGTTTGTTTGTTTGTTTTGAAAGTTGTGTGCGCATTCATTTGCGATGTCGACGCTTATTCACCTTTCCGCCCTTACGGCGGGTAACTTTTTGAAGGATCAAAAAGTCACCAAAAAATCCTCGCTCCATTCATCCGGCCCTCCGCTTCGCTCCGGGTTCCCTCACTCCGGCCTTGCTCCCGGGAGGACCGCGCTGTAGGGCCCATCCTGGGCCCCAGCGCTTGACGGGCATCCATGCCCGTCACCTCCCTCCGCAAGACCTCCGTTCGGCCTCCTGAAGTCGCGAAGTTACGGGCGGCGCCTGGGCTGGCGCAGCTGTCGCTAGTTGCAGCTTAATTAATCTTTCGATCGCATCGCGGGGCAAGCCCGCTCCCACGCAATAGTCGCCATTATATATAACCCTGTAGGAGTGGGCTTGCCCCGCGAAAGGGCCGGAACAGCCAATACATAATTAACTGTCAAACAACTTAATTCGCATTTCTTGCTCTTGCTCTTGCTTCTAAGCGCGCGATAGTCCAGGCGCCACCAATTGCGACTTCAGGAGGCCGAGCGGAGTTCTTGCGTAGTGGGGCGACGGCCATGGATGGCCGTCGAGCGCTGCGGCCCAGGATGGGCCGTACAGCGCGGTACCCACGGGAGCAAGAACGGAGCGAGGGAACCCCGGAGCGAAGCGTAGGGGCCGGATGAATGGAGCGAGGATTTTTTGGTTCCTTTTTGATCCTTCAAAAAGGGACTCGCCGTAAGGGCGGAAAGGTGACTATGCGTCACCATCGCCAATGAATGCGCATAAAAAACCCAAAACAATCATCCCCGAACCCGAACCCGAACCCGAACCCGAACCCGAACC